>CBDATS010000005.1:0-849364 GCA_965200245.1 bacterium
TGCGCCGTGCGTGTCCGAAAAACCAGGAAACGGCGGGGATAAGTGCAAATCCGTCAGGGATGAAAACTTCAATTATCCTCAAATTATACTTTAAATAACATTTGTAACTATCTATAAAATAAACCTCTGAACTATCCTGAAATATATTTCTCTGGCTCAAACGGAAGTTTGGCCGAACCTGTGTTCCCTTTTCCATCCCAGACCCCGATAGAGAAACAGGGCCATGACGACAGGGTCGATAAGCAGCCATAATGTGGGATTCTGGAGTCCACTAGATGACACCTTCGCCAGGGTGTTGTATGCATAGAGATGCGCCGTGATTCCGAAAACGCATATCATCAACTGGTATGTCTCGCTTTTCCCGGATGAATATATGGCGCGAAAACCCTCGGCAAGGACGATCGCAAACCCCGCCATAACCAGAACGTCTATGTAGATAAACAGCGGCAGAGCAACAGCGGGATTCGTTGCGAAGAACAGATTGTTCGCCGTCAGCAGCACTGCCGTGAGAATCAGGAAATTCCCGAACCATCCGTATAGATTCTGCATCATTTTTCTCCAAAACGGCGGGTGGAAAGAACAGGTTCCGAAAACCGGGAGATTCTTCACCAGAAATGTCATCCAGGCGCTGGTTTTCCCCTGCAATTCGGGGGATCGGTGCTATCCCTCACCGAAAACTCGTGATCAGGAATCCGCCCAGTACCACCAGACCTGCGGCACCGAAAAGGCGAGAGTTCACACGTTCCATATCTCTCATGAAGACAAGGCTCAGGAGTACCACCCATATCGGGGCGGTGCGGCTCAAGGGCAGGACGACGGTGACGTCCGAGAACGTGAGGGCAAACCACAGGATCCCCGTGGAGGTGGCGGAGAACACCGATCCGATGAGTAGCCACAATATCCCGTGCCTGTCCGCGTAGACCCTGCCTCCCTTACCCAGGAACGGTTTTGCCGTCAGAAGGAAGAAAAAGGCAGCCAAGAAAGCGAAACCCACGCCCGCGAAAGGCGTGTTCTGCTCCATAAAACCTATTTTCGCGATGACTGGCATGGCGGCGTACATGAACGAGGCAAATATCGGGAAAATGAGCGCGCGTCGAAATTCCGGTCCCATGCCACCTTTTGCGACGTCCTTGCCCTCGCCCATCGAGATGAGCGCCACACCGCCGACGATGGAAAGCGTACCAAGAACGACCGCAACGCCCGGTTTTTCTCCCAAGAAAAAGGCAGCGAAGAAAACCGCCCAAATCGGTGCGGAAGCCTGTACGGGGCTCGTCCGGCTCGCGCCGATGCGCTGGATCGCCGTGTAGGAGGCGAGATGCCCCATCCCCGGCCCCAGACAGCCCGCCAACATGAACCACAGGACGGGCTTGAGCGATGAGGTCTGCAGCGTACCCAGGAAAAACGCCACACCCAAAAGCAGAGAGCTCGCCACGGCGCTGGTGACGAGCACCCCCGTCAAAGGGGAAGCGTTCCTGAGCCCGCGCCTGAAGGAGATGAACGCCGCCGCGTAGATGAACGATGACAACAGGGCGATGACTTCGCCGGACAGAAATATGGGTGATTGCGCTTTCATGCGCGTGACTATACACGCCCCGGGGCACTCTGGCGAAACGAGCGGACGATTACTTGAAAGCGGTAATCAGCACGCCGCCGGCCACCACCATGGCCGCCGCGAGTACGATGCGCGAGGTGATGCGCTCGAGCCCGCCCAGGAAGAGATAGGTCCACAACACGACCCACAGGGGCACGAGCCTGCTCAGCGGAAGTACGGTCGAGACGGGGGCAATGCTCATCGCCGTCCAGAACATGATGGCCGCGAGCGTGGTGGTGATTCCCGCACCCAGAAACCAGCGGACGGCCCGCGCGTCGGCTTCGAGCTTGCCGCCGTCGGGCTGCAGGGGACGCGTCACAGCCAGGAGCAAGGTCCCCGCCGTGAACGCGCAGGCGAAACCCACGATGGGAGTTTTCTGGTAGGAGAACGCGACGTTCGCCAACACGGGCAGCAGTCCGTATGAGAGGGCAGAAACAAGCGGATAGACGAGCGCACCCTGAAAGAAGTTCCTGAAACTCTGGTCCTTGCCCCGTTCCGTAATGGACAGCAGACACACGCCTATCACGATGAAAAGCGTTCCCGCGGCAACGGCGACGCCGGGCCGTTCGCCCAGAAAAATCATCGCGAAGGTAACTGAGAATATCGGTGTGGAGGATTGAATCGGCACCGAGCGGCTCACCCCCATCTTCACGATGCCGATGGCGTTCGTGAGCTGTCCCACACCCTGCCCCAGGCATCCGCCGAACATGAATATCAAGATGGGCGTAAGCGAGGATTCCTGGAGCGTGCCTCGAGCGGCCGCGATGACGAGCCCCAAAATTGAGACGGTGGTGCTCAAGACAAGCACGCCTGCTATCGGCGTCGCGCTTCTCATCCCCTGGCGGATGGCGATGAGTGATGTCGAATAGGAAAGAGACGCCCCTATCGCCAGCACTTCCCCCCAGCCTGCCTGCGCGAAAAGACCCGACATCAAAGATTCATCACTCCTTTGCGATGCGTCCCGCTGCAGCGAGATCGTCAACGGAGCAGGGTGATCATCACACCGCCCGCCACGACGAGGCACGCCGCGAGCACCGTCTTGGCGGCCACGCGCTCAATTTTTCTCAGAAACAGAAAACCGAGCAGGATCACCCACAAGGGTGTCATCCGGCTGAGCGGCAAAACGCTGGACACCATGCCCGTCACGAACGCCGTCCACATCAGGAATGCGGCGACAATGTTAAACGGAAGTCCGACGAGCAGGACCTTTACCGTATGCATGTTGCCCCGGATAACCCCGCCACCCGGCATCATGCGCCTCGCCGCCAGCATCAGCAAAAGCCCTGATCCAAACGCCACCCCGAACCCCAGATACGGCGCCTTCTGCTCAGCAAGACCAAGCTTGGCGAACACCGGTACTATCGCATAGCACAGGGAAGAAAAAATCGGCAGGAGGTAGTCTGTCCGGCTGCGATTTTGTGTCGATCCCCCTGCACGTTCCTTCTCCGGCCAGGAAAGCAGGAAAACGCCGCCAACGATTCCAAGCGTCCCCGCAAGCATGTAGACACCCGGTTGCTCGCCCAGAATGATGATGGCGAACACCACGCCCCAAAACGGCGCGGACGAATGGACCGCTGTGGCACGGCTCACGCCCAGGCGCTCGATGGCCGAAAAGAAGATGAGGCTCCCCGTGCCGTGGCCGGCCACACCTGTCAGCGCGAACCAGCCGAGCGCCCGCGCATCAGCGGAAAACAGTGTCCCCTCGAAAAAAGCGGTGGCCAGCCCCACCAGACTCACCAACGAGTTCAGGACAATGATACTCATCAGGGGACTTCCGGTCGTCATCGCCCGGCGCACCGTCAAGAGTGTAATGGAATAGCTGAACGAGGTTACCAAGGCGAAAAACTCGGGACTTCCCCATGATGATATCGACTCGGCCATGGGCCGGACTATACACCCCGGTTTCTTATGAAGCGAGACGCCGGACGACTCCCATCCCGGCAATGTGCAACCGCCTCGCCTGGCCACAGCGTCGCCTTGGGCGTAGAATAGCCTTCACACCCTTGGTTATTCATTGCATGCCCAGGAGGCGGAAAATGGCGGACGAAAGAGTGTTCCTGATCGCGTGGCTCAAGCCCAAACCCGGAAAAGAAGACGAAATGGCCGAACTCTTGAGCGGTATGTGTACCCCCTCACGCGCCGAGGAAGGATGTATCTTCTACAATCTCTTCCGGGCGACGGACAAGACAGGCGCGTTCCACTTCATCGAGTGCTGGAAATCACAGGCCGCGCTCGACGCGCACCGGGAAGAACCGCACTACAGGAATTTCCGTGAGAAGCTGCCCGACCTGCTCGCAGAACCTGTGGGCGTGAAAATCCTGGAAGCCGTAGATTCGACGATGGGATGATGAGAAACGGGTCGAAACAAAGGGACAGACCCCCTGTACTTCTCTATTAAGGACGGGCACGGAGATTCGACCAAGGACGGGTCAACCCTACAAACCATCACACATTCACAAGGACAAGGTCGCGACCTGTCCTTAAAATGGACACCTGGCTCACCGCCTTGGAGATGCCAGACATATTCAACGGCAAAGTAGTTCCACGAAAAATTCCATAACTTGATTAAGTGTTTTTTTGCTTGCCCAAGACTTACCACTTTCAGTCTATAATCAAATCGAGCCCGGACTCATTCCAACACCTGGACAGACATCAGAGGTCGGGCGCATTCGTATGCTATGAAGCTGGCAACACCGTAATCCGAAGCAACTAGTCGATGAGCGTTTTCTATTATGATCGCTCAAGATTTCGAGGCAATGATCGCCTCTACCCAAGTCCGACCCTTCAGCGTGCGTCAGTAGAGCACCTTGAGGCCTATGAAAAAAGTTCGCCCGCGGGTGGCCTCCCACTCCAAGACAGGATTGCCGTTGCGGGCTGCGTTCCTCACTGGCTGACGATCGCCGACATTCAGTATGCCACCCGTCAGCGCAACACCCTTGACCCCAAAGGCGTCGGTCCATTCGGCTATCAGGTCGTGGCTGACCCAGCTCCCGTACCGGGCATAGTCGTTGTCCACTCCAGATCGAGAGAGGATATGCCAGATTGCGGTCACCTTGCCGCGCCGGATACTGGCGGCAAGATGCAGGCGGTCTCGCGGCCGGGACTGCACTTCCGGTTCGCCCCCGACCCAGTAGTCATATTCGAGGTCATGCGACCAGTAGGCCTCCACCCCGAGTTCGCCCAAGGAGGTTTCCTGGGTCATACGGGCGCGGAAGTCGAGCCCCGAAGCTTCGATCTCGCCGCTGTTGGAATACCCGCCCCTTATCGTGTCGACGATGCCATCCTTCTCCGTGACGGCGACGCCGGGCGGCAGCGCCCGTCCCGCCATGTGGAAATCGACGATGCGCTGCGTGCTCATCAGGTCCGTCAGGTCCGAGACGCTGAACGCGAACCAGTCGAGACTGAGCGACAAAGGGCCCAGATCCACCAGAATACCGGCGCTGAGACGCTGCGACCGATCCGGTTCCAGATCCGGATTCCCGCCATAGGTACGCGTGAGTTGCCGGCAGTCGTCCTCACTGAAGCAAGCTTCCGGACGGCGCACAAACGGCGTGTAGTGCAGATGTCCCAAAAAAGGAGGGCGGGAACTCTCGCTCCAGGAGGCGCGTAGCGCGAATTGCGGATTGATGCGGCCCAGACTGGCCACGCCGTAGGAGAAGGTATCCCCCACATCGTCGTGATCGTCCCAGCGGGCGTTGGCCAGAACATCCCAGCCGTTCCCTACCGGGACCAGAATCTCGCCGAAGGCCGACAGGATATCGCGCTTTCCGGTCGAGGTGCCATCTCCATCCTGAAGGAGAGCTTCGTGCGAAACGGGCCGGTTGTCGGCGTTACGGTAATCATAGACGTCCCCCCAGTCTTCCCGGTCCGCCTCAAGACCCGCCACCCAGCGGATCCGGCGCCCCTCCCCCGGCATGGGCGCATGGCCGTCAAGGGACAATCCGGCAGTCTTGCGGGTCGATTTCCATTCCCAGTTCTTGGTCATGGCGGTGTTGTGGATAGCTGCCAGATGGTCCGGGTCTTGCGAGAAGGGGTCGTCAAGCCGGTAGCGGTCCAACTCGATCTCGCCCACGATTTCATCGCCAATATGAGGGCCGTCCACGCTGTCGAAACCGTAGTCGTGATAACCGATATAGGCACGAAACACAGGCCCGCCACCAAGGCGACCCTGCAGGGCAAGAAAGAATTCATTCTCCACGGTGTCGTATTTCTGATCAAAATTGCCGTGGCCGACGAAGCGGTGATCAAAATCCAGTGCGCCATCGAAATTGTCGGGGAAGTCCGGGTATCGCTCCTGTATCTTGTCGATAAGCCGGTGCGACGGCATGATGGAAAGACTGTGGTCATACGGCGCGCCTTGAGAGGTGATTTGTTCGCGGGTGCTTCGGACATCGACATGGGCGGTCAGGTTGCCGCCCAGCGGGACATCGGCATTGGCAAACAACGTTTCGCGCCTGACGCGGTCGCGCTGCCAGTCGATATCGGCCCCGCGGAAGCCGCAGCCCTCACCCGCGCGTTCGTACGGCTCGCGGAGCGGGCCAGCATAGCCTTGGGCCGGGCTGCAATCCCCGAGGTATCCGGCCGCGGCACCGGTCCCGGCAGGGTAACAGAAGGTGTTGCCAGCGACCGAGACACCCTCGGTATCGGCGAACAAACCTCCGGGAGTCCAGCGCGCGCGGCTGTAGTCCCGGTCCGCATCGCGGATCTCCTGTCGCCGGAAGCCTTCGACGCCGATAGTCACATGGGCTTTTCCTGCACCGCCGCCCCACAACAGGCTGGCGTGCTCGGTGTCGGCGCCCGCCATGGTTGGACGGCCCGCGTGGACCTGCGCCTCAAGACCCTCCACTCCACGTTTCGTGACGATATTGATCGCGCCGGCGAGGGCAGCCCCGCCATGGACGCCACCGGCGCCTGCGCCGAGAATCTCGATGCGTTCCACCGCCGAGACGGGAAACAGGTGGAGCCCGTCCACGCCCATCGCGCTGGACATACGCCGCCCATCGACCAGGGTCGCGGTCCTTCCCCATCCGAAGCCTATGCTTCTGCCGAGGAAGAACGCCGAATGGAGACCGAAGGCATTATACAGCGCCCGGTTGTAGAGAAGTTCCTTCAGGATGCCGAGTCGCCCCGGGCTCAGCATCAAAAATAGTTGTCCCTGTTGTCCCTGATTCCACAAGGATGCAGGTTTGTTTTGCCCGACACAACCGACGGCAACGAGGTGCACCATTATGAAGCGTTCGATCCTAGAGCAAACTACGCACCGAATTGGCTAATGGCCTCTCCCTTGCTTTCCATCCTTTGAATCTTCGATCCTCCTTCGCACTTTTTCCTGATTCCATGGCCTGTAAAGCAATTGCAAATTCCTTATATTGTCTGACCCGCCATTCATTTTCGGAACAATATGATCAACTTCCATCATTTTAACGCCAGAAGAGTTTGCCACACACGGCGCATCAAGCATCTTGGCTGAAAAAGAGTATTTATTTGTTGGCTCGTGAGCTATATGGCTTGAAAATACCGGAGTTCGCGTTCCATTCCATTGGTGACGACCATCACCCGCGCCTCGTGCTGATCCAGCCCACGCCGTCAGAGCCGTTGAGCGCCTCACCCACGGTGCCGGACACGGGCGGATCGCAGGAATGGTCGGCTAGCGCATAGCAAGCGCTCAAGGCCACGCTCAATGATGTCGCTCCTCATTATATCCCCGTGTCAAGTGCCTATCAAGTAAAATCAAACTTTATAAGCTACTAAATATATTGATTTTAATTTGATTTGTTCGGCCAAAATGCCTGCGTTGCAATTATCCAGTCAAGTAAATCCCAGGAAATTATATACCTAACTATATAAACCCAAAGTATCCTCATTGACCCCAAATAAATCGCAATAAGTACTACGGCATTACACACTAAGGAGATTTGGTATGCCGGAAAACAAGAAAACCCGATCCCCTCAAACTCCCCCGGAACCCAAAGAGACCATTCCTAAGGAAATTCATGTTATAGCAGAAAGAATGGCACGGGCCATCCTGAAGCCACGAGGGAAACCAATCACCTGAAAAAATCACCATATTTTTTCCATGCTTCCTAGAGTTTGCGCATAAATATATGTAGCAGCGCCCAAATTTATCTCAAAGGAGACCGAATCAGATACCTTCAATGAAACGAATCACACATGACCTGCTAGACGATCTGGATGCTCAAAAAAAATCACCGAATAGCAAAAACCCGATTTTATGGAGGACAAATAGGGTGAACAAATATCACATCAAACTGACCATCAGAGAAACGGTACTTGTTAAAGAGCTCAATTTTCATTTTTCCCAAGCTAGTGATAAGGATGCACGCGCGGCCCATAAGACCAACGGCCTGCTTATCCCGACCCTTTTCAGATCCCTATCCGAACGATGCGCAATACCGAGAAAACGTCTGACCTACTGGAACGATCCCGAGTACAATACGAGTCGGCTCAAAACTTCCCACAAGGGGGCCTTCGAACGGAATGGATGCAAAGGTCAGCAAATCTATGCCCACCCGCATTTTCTGCCGTATCTTCGCTACTTCCTGTTCGGAGCGGACCTCCCCGAAGCAGCTATCGCGAAGTTCGAGGATAAGGTCGGGAATCCGGATTGGGTGACTCTCAGAGATGATATTCGCATCGCGAAATACGCGAGGGATATCACCCGACAGCATTGCCTCGACAAATATTTTGCAGCCGAGGAATTTTTCAAGCTATGTCTGGACATGCGGCTTGGGCTTTTCCTGGCAAAAAGTGTCAGGACCTCGCTGAGGCGAATGAAGTAGGCTTGACTCACCGAGGAATGATTCGGGCCCATATCAGTTGTGGATCGGGCTTTTCTCTCGACCGATGTGCGGATGAGGTGCCGATGCTCTAAAGTGAACGGGCAAGCAAGGCCTCGAAAAGCCTGGAATGGGGCGACACAGCAGGCTGGATTCCTCTTACGAGGGCCCATCAATATGTTCACGCCGGACCTTCATTCATCGTCTCTGCCATTACCTTGTGGGCTACGGTGACGATGTCGTCGAGTTCCTCCTCTCTTCGGGCGTCATGCACTCGCTCTCGGGCCAGGGTGCCGGCACATGGACCACGCGCCAAGTGGCCTCGATTAGGGCGAGTCGCCCGATCGATATCGTGGCGGAGGAAGCCTCACACAACCGGTCCCAGACGAAGGCGAGCGTATCTTTTCGGACCAGTTTGCCGACCGGGATTCCGCGTCGGACGGCAGCCCATTCGACTAGACTCCACCCGGAACCGGAAAAACGGATCGAGCGCGGCCGAGCGTTCCGAGTGTATTTATCGTGATGTTTAGGTGGCGGAAGTTGATTCATTTGTTGATCTCCTTTAATGGGTTGAATGGGCCGGAAATATTCTCTATTCCCGATCCATCCATTCCTCGGCCACATCGAGCAATTCATCCAATGCGATTTCGTGATGCTTTTCGACAAACTCATAGACGGCTTCCTGGGGGTTTCTGCTCTCGGCGATTTCTTTTTTGTGAGCATCCAGATCGTCTAGAAGGTCATTTGTGATTTGATTCTTTCCGGGCATCTGATTCGGTCTCCTTTTGATATAAATAAGAACGATGTTATGTGAGTATTTAGTCTCTTGAGATCATTTTCGGGCATATAGTTTCCCTGATAATGGAGAAAACGATGACCCAGCCAAAACCAGCCGCGCCAAAGAAGAAACCTCTCAAGGCCGATTACAGGAATGCAACACCTGTACAAGTCGCGCAGGCCGTACTGAAATATCGGCCTAAATAGATTTAGGTGGGTATTCTGGCGGGATGGTGCTCTCAACCCTGATATATAATTCCCAAATCAAGTTCACTCTGAGTTCGATAGACCCATACCGATGAGTTCGGTAAAATCGCTTTCGGATAGTATCTGAATATCTAAACCTCTTTCGATCAAGGCTTCCACCTTCCGATGCTTACTGCTCTTCTCGTAGCCATTCAGACTGCTTTCGTTCTGAATACCCACCACTAACATCGTGACTTTCCTGCTGGCACTGTCGACTACGTTGCATCCGGCTTCCGCAGCCATGTCAGCTGCTTGTTGTCGCGGCACTCTCAGCGCTCCGGTGAACAGGACCGTTTCTCCGAATAGCGCGCCCTCCACATTTCCCTCTCGCTTTGCTGACGGAGTACCAGAAGATAGCGCACCAGAAGACGACGGAAAGATTGGACGCTTAACTCTGCGCAGCCAATCTTCAATGCCTGTCTCGGTGGAAGCGCACGCACGGAGCACGATCTCCACGGCTACTCGGGCATCTTCAAGGGCGTCATGATGTATGAATGAGATGTCGAGGTCTTTCGCAATATTCTTGAGACCGTAACCCCTTCGCCCGTAACTTTCCGGCCATGCTCGACGAGCGATTTTGGCACTGTCGAGCCATTTAACCTGAAGCTGTTCGAGATCATACCTCATCATGGCCCGCTCAAATGCAACACGATCAAATGATGTGTGGCTTACAAGAACAAATCCGCGCAACCGGTCACGTAACTCACCACGAACTTAGGGGAGCGTCGGACTGTGCCTCACATCGTTTTCGTCGATTCCGTGAATTTCAACATTCCACGGATCGAACCAATCCTCCGGGTTCACCAAAGTCTGCCATTCATCTTCGATTTTTCCTTCCCGAACGTGCACAATACCGATTTGGCAGATGCTCGCGCGATCGGCGTTGGCCGTTTCGACATCGATCGAATTGAACGTCAACATATTGGACTACCCCCTCGCGTTACATGCGTTGCCTGTCTGTGTCCCCATCAACCGTCTCGTACTGGCACGCCTGTGTAGGTTTGCAGCTCGCTTCGATCAGTATCCAGTGGTCGACAGTGCCGCCCTCGGTGATATCGGCCCTCCTCGTGTCAAGTACCCATCAAATAAAACCAGACATCATAAGTTATTGAATATGTTTGCATTTCTTTGTTTTAACAAGAAACACAAACCATAGGTACCAAAGGGTAGCGTAACGCTAGATTCAAGTCAGCCATTTACCAGATTGACGTTGATTCGTAGATGAAAGAAAACAGAAAAATGACTCCTCTTGCGTAGGCTTCCGGCCTGAATTCGCCATTCAGAGGGCTGGAGCAGTCGGAGGTTTTCAAGCCAATTTGTGACTCTTTTTCCACTCATGGAATTCTCTGCGAATGCTTTCCGGCAGCGAATAACTATCTTGCTGATCGTGGCAACCAACGCACAGAGCCCGTAGATTGTTCCTAGAGTTATCGGACTTGTCCCCGTTTTTGTGATGTGCGTGGAGATGTTTTTAGGCTTCTTTATCTTCTCCAAGAAACAGGCCGCATCTCTCGCATTTCCACTGTGCTCTTTCACGGCAGATTCTTGAAAATATCGGGTTTGAGGGTGAATATTCATTTACTGGCGCGGTGACATCCGTATGCGGTGGTTCAAACGGTGGATTAGGAACACCTGCTGAATCATATTTTTCAAAGAATTCTTTCAAAGAAAATTCACAAACTCTTTTCTTTTTATCCTCTGCAGGGAGTTCAAATCGAAAGCCTTTCCATTCTATATTGGACAAACAATTTTGGCATACGAGTAAGTCTACAAGTTTGTTCTCCTCGAAAATTCTACCAAAACGCATAATGTTGACGATGAACTTTCCGTCCTCCCGGGTCGAGAGAACATATCGTTCACGTCTACCCCTGTTTTGCATGCCCTGTAAGGTTCGGCAATTCGCAATGTGGAACCGGCGATATTTTTTTTGCGTTGTCGAAGCGACAATATTGTTCACCAGAATCAATAATATTTTGGTCTCGAATATAGACCAGAATCTTGCGGCCTTCCCAAACCAAAGTGCCGTCTGGATCAACACCAACATCTTTCAGCGTATCGGATTCTTTGCCTCTTTGTTTCAAAATGACGTCTATAGTTTCCCATATAGGGGTGTGCTCGTCTCGAACCAGTCTTTTGATGCCCATTTTGTTAAGAACCGCGTCAAGTTCGGGAAATGAAACTTCTATTTTCATCGCTCTCCTTTCCTCGTGAGGATCTGGACGATCCTTTTCTCCGCGTTCGTTCTTACGCGAAATTCTACCCTTCTGGATTTTTCCTTGTTCTCGCGACCATCTTCGACAACAGGCTTGCTTGAGGAAAGCCCGTTCGCTGTAAGCTTTTCCTTAAGCCACTCGAAATCGCTGGATACCGCATTCAAATTCAAAGCATATTCCAGAACGGCTCTCGTCCTTTGCTGGGAGAGAGCCATGTTCCTGAAGTAAGCGGTTTTGTGATCGATCGATGTCGCCCACTCACTGGAGGTGTGACCTTCAATTCGCACCTCTTCGATGTCAGTTTTATATTTCCGACCTGTGAGAATACTCACATATCGGGGGAAAAAGTCGGTCAGAATTTCCTGAAATTTCTCTTTCAAAACGGCTTCGGACTACTCGAAGAGCACTTCTGGTTCTCGGAAGGTGATGGCAAGTGTTACACGGTTGATTTCTGCGGACCATTTCGGCAAATCGTCCTTGAATTCGTACTTGAGATCTTCATAGAGACTATCTTGCAAACGATTGTATGTGACAGCGACTTCCTCAATATTCTTTTTATCCTTGTGCACCGTGACCATAAAGATTACGGTAAGGAACATGAAAATCATCATGGTGACGGACATGACATCCGAGATGGATATCCACTGCTCCTCATTTTCTTCGTGGAGTGTATCAGCGTCCATCAGCTTCCAGCCCTTCAATCATCACCTTTAGCTTATCCGCTAATAGCGTATAATCTTCGGCGAATCGAGCTGAGATACTCGCCAATCTACTGCCAAAATCTCTCAGTACTTTCGTAAGCTCTTCAGCAAGGCCTTCATCTATTTCTTTCATCCGGGCTTCGATGCTCTCGGAATTTCTTTGCGCCAACTGGACGATTTCCTTCTCCGTCTTCTTGAATGTTTCCGTTACCAGGGAATTTACTCTATCGGCCAGATTCGAGACGAGTTTTTTCTGTTGTTCTTCGGCGTCGCTTACGCTGGCGCGCATGTGTTCGATATGTTGCTTGGATGTTTCGCTAATCTTCTCAACAGCGGAGGTAGCAACCTCGTCGAGTTCAGAAAATCCGTCGATTACTGTTTGATTGAATCTTTTTTGTTCGTCGAGGGATTCCTGGTTCGCCTTTAGGGCCTTTTGGACGGATTCGGAAAAATTCTCCGTGAGTTCGTTTACCTTCGCTTCAAGGGTGGGCAACAGCGTTTGCGCTTTTTCTGACATATTGGAGAAATTTTCCAGATATTCTTTCATCCGTTCTCTTTGCTCCTGAATGCCGGTCAGAATCGGATCAAGTTTTTCCGCCGCGTCGGTGATGGCGACACTACGCTCCGCAATCTGTTCGATGGTATCTCGTACCTGCTCGATAGTGGAAACCGTTCTATCAAATTGCTCAATCATAGTTTCGGTTTGCATCGCATACTTATCCTGCCAATCGACGAGTTTTTCGACACCTTCGTTGAGGTGTTTGAAATTATCCCCGAATTGTTCGTTTATCCTCGTGTTGAAATCGCGCATCACCTCTTCGAGAGCTTCGATGAGCTTTTGACTGTTTGCCTCTGCCATATTTTCCGCGAAATTCCGGAACTCCTCAATGAGATCATCCTGCTTGTCGGCGAAGGTGGTTCGCAATCTCGTGACTTGAGTGAGAAGGGAGGTATCTTCCTCGCCTGAGACCGAGGCCCGGATGTTTTCCAGGCTTTCCAGCATCTGCTGGTGGTTCTCTTTTCCCGACTCAATCTGTTCTTTCAAAAGGTCTGCCAAGGTTTGTACTGTAGCCCCATGAGAGCTTTTTTCCTTGACCATAGCGGCATCACGGAGCTTGCTATTCTCGCGATGAGAGTCGCCCCTATACCGAATATGGAAGTCAAGAACGCCGTTTTCAACCCGGCGAGGAGCGGTGGGACGCTGTTTTCTATATTGTTGGTGTCAAAATCTTTCAGGCCGAGAGCAATGCCGATGAACGTTCCCAGGATTCCAAGAACTGTAGTTGTGGATTGCGAAAATCTGAGGGCGCTTCTTTTCCAGAAACCTAACAAAATACAGAATACCAGACATCCGAATATTCCCACGCAAAAAACTTGCGTGAGTCGCTCGGGATCACTGGAGGGAGAAACAACGGGTTGAAAAAGAGTCAATAGAGACGAAAAGATAGGGTGCAGATAATCAACGATGGACAATACCGCAGAATTCATAAATAGCACCAAACAGTTGTTATTGGCCGAACAAGTTTCCGCGATAATTCTCTAGATAGTTGGTTCGGGTCTTGAGCACCGGTTGATTCAATTCACCTAGTAAGCCTCGAGTCGAATGGAATCCATTACATCTTTATATTCTGCTATATTCTGCGAACAATAGAGCATTTCTTTGAACTGAATTCAAGATTCTGAATACTCCGTACCTGTCGGACACAGGCTTCGGACGTTAGTGAAACCATCCTGATGAAGTGTTGCGGTAAGGTTCATCTTGGCGGCGGCGTCTGGAAACGCTCATTCTTTAACCTTTAACGCGATTGACTTACCAGAGCGACTTCAAACGTCCGCCGTCGAGATTGAGGGAAACTCCAGTGATGTAGCTCGCCCTCTCCGAACAGAGAAACACGATGGCGTCGGCCAGTTCTGCGGGTCTGCCGAAGCGGCCCAGCGCGTTCTTCCTGGCCGCGCGCCGGCGGGCCTCTTCCTCGGAGTCGGCGGCGAGTTCTGCCGCGAGGCCTTCCGCGTTCATCCGCCAGAGTGCCGTGTCCACCCAGCCGGGACATACCGCGTTCACATGAATCCCCGCCTCGCCGAATTCGGTGGAGAGCGATTTCGTCAGGTTCAGGAGCGCGCTGTTCGTCATGCCGCTTCCGAACATGTAGGGGTCGGGCTCCTTCCCCGCCCCGCCGATCATGTTCACGATACGGTCCCAGCCCTTCGTGCGCATCCCCGGTTCCACGAGACGGATGAGGCGAAGGAAGCCGAACAGCTTGGTGTCGAGCTGTTTCTGGAAAGCGGCGTCATCCAGCACTTCGAATCTGCCCGAACTCATGGTGCCCGCGTTGTTCACGAGAATGTCGATGGCACCGAATCTCTCCTGCGCTTTCCGGACCAGGGGCACGAGTTCCCCCTCGTTCGAGGTGTCCGTCGCAACGAAATCGATCTCGCCACCCGTCTCCTTCGCCAGTTGCGTGCAGGTCTCGGAGAGAACTTCCCCGTTCCTTGCACAGGTGAATACGCGCACGCCTTCTTCCAGAAAACGTCTCGCCGTCTCGCGGCCGATACCCCGGCTGCCGCCCGTCACCAGGGCCGATTTCCCCTGTATTCCTAAATCCACGGTTTTCTCCCCTCGGTAGTGACAGGATACTGTGCCTGTCCGGCGAAAGACACCCACGTGAGACACCCCTCTGAAACCATCGTTTCCACCCGCCCTAACCCGATACCTGTGCCACCTCTTCCCATTCCTTCCAGCCGATTATTTCACTGGGTGGTTCCACGGGGTTGTGTAGGCCGTCCTGCAGGCGGTTCCAGGCGTTGAAGAGACAGGAGAACAGCGTCAACTCCACGATGTCCTTTTCGCTGAAAAACTCCTTCATCGGCGCGAACGAGGCGTCGTCTGCGGCGGCGGTGTTGCGCGTAAGCGCCGTCGCCCAGCGGATCACCGCCTTTTCGCGCTCATCGAACAGATCGCTCTCTTCCCACCCATCGACTATCAGGGAAATATGTTCGTCGTTCAAACCGGCAGCTTGACCAAGCTTAATGTTGTGGTTCGTTCATATCTCGCAGTCGTTGATGAGAGAGGGGGTGAGTATCGCAAGCTGCATCAGGCGCATCCTGTCCGAATCGGTGCGCCACTGGCTTCTCAGGGCTACCGTCAGGTTCATGATGTGGCGCAAGGCTTCGGGTGAATGCGCCAGGGCGCGGTAGAAGCTGGGCACCGTGCCCCATCTTTCCCTCGATTGTTCAAACAGCGGTTCGTGAGCGCCTTTGGCGTCATCGGGTACCGGCGTGATTCTCGACATGCCAATCTCCTCATGCTGGGTTCGCAGCAAATTCAGTGCAGGTGTTTTGTCTTATTTTTATCAGATTTCCGGGGAGGCTACCAAGGGGTGAACACGGTCGATAGGGAAGATTCTGCGGAATCAGGACCCAGGACAGGGACAGGTCGCGACCCGCGGGACCGCTTCGTGGAGGGTCTCTCACTACGGATTTCTGAAACAATATTTGCCCTCCTTTGCAGTGGATACTTCCCCCTGCTATAAGTCGCCTTGCCGCATCGCCCGGAAAGGAAACCCCCGATGGTGCACCAGAACATACTCATTATCGCTGCCCACCCGGACGATATCGAGTTCCGTTCGGCGGGTTCGGTCGCCAAATGGGTGCGCGAGGGCAGGCGTGTAGAGTATTGCCTTGCCACGAGCGGGGACAAGGGCGTGAACGGCCCGGAATCGCGGACCATGACCATCGAGGAAAAACAGGCGATTCGCGAGAGGGAACAGCGTGAGGCGGCGGCGGTCGTGGGCGTGTCGCAGATTCATTTCCTGCGCCATACGGACGGCGAAGTGCGAAACACCACTGAACTCAGGCGTGATCTCGTGCGCGTCATGAGGGCGTGCAAGCCGGAACTCGTGATCGCCGACGACCCGGCAAACGACGCCTTCGACAGCTTCTACGGCTACCACAGCGATCATCGCGCCGTCGCCAGGGCGGCCTTCGACGCGCTCTACCCCGCCGTGGGAAACGAGAATTATTTCCCGGAACTCCTCGCCGAGGGTCTGGAACCGCACAAACCCAGGGAAGCCTATTTCAAGACGATTCGCGGCTCCGACACTTGGATCGATATCACCGACACGTTCGACCTCAAAGTAAAGGCGCTCCATTGCCACAAGAGCCAGCTCGACGAGTCCGAAGACCTCATTACCCACCTGCGCAACTGGGCGAAGCGATCAGGCGAGGCGGGCGGCCTGGAGTGCGCCGAATCCTGCCGGCGCATGGAGGTCCCGCAGTAAGGAGGCGGCGACCAGATCCAGCCACATCTCCCTCCCGGAACAGCAAACAGCAATCGCTCTTTCCTCAGTGACGATTGACCTCCTCGTCCGGGTTTGAACTTGCACAAAATACCCAAATGCTTACACTAGGGCTTCGAAAACACTTTTCTCATTCGTTCGCGTGAGGAGCGCACATGCTCGGATATCAAGGAAAGATTCTGCACATCGACCTAAGCAACCGCACGTCCCGCGTCGAGGAATTCGGCGAGGAGATGGGCCGCAGGTTTCTCGGCGGAAACGGCTTCGGGGCCAAGATTCTCTGGGATCACCTGCAACCCGGCACCGAGGCGCTGTCCCCTGAAAACATCATCGTCTTTGCCGTGGGACCCTATACGGATTCCGCCGTGCCGAGTGCGAGCCGTGCGTGTGCCGCCGCCATCAGCCCGCTCACCGGACTTTTCTTCGATTCCACCTTCGGCGGTGCCTGGCCCATCACGCTCAAACGCACCGGCCACGACGCAATCGTCCTTCACGGGAAGGCCGATTCCCTCGTCTACCTCCTGCTCACCGAAGAAGGCGTGGCGTTCAGGGATGCAGGCGATCTGAAGGGCAAATGGATTCGCGAGACGTGCGATACCATCACCGATCGCGAGGGCGGCACGGACGTTCTGGCCATCGGACCCGCGGGTGAGAATCAGGTGCGCTTCGCGGCCATGGCGCACACATGGCGCAAGAGCCGTGACGGCATCAGCGGGCGCGGCGGCATGGCGGCCGTTCTGGGCAGCAAGAACGTCAAGGCCATCGCCGTGCGCGGCAAGGCGAAGACCGCCTGGGCGGACGCCAAGGCCCTGCGAACCTACGTGAACGAAACCGCCGAGGATGTGCGCACGGGCACGGCGGCTCTCCACAAATACGGCACACCGATTCTAGTGAACATGATCAACAAGATGGGCGCGCTCGGCACGCGGAACCTCATGAGCGAGGTTTTCGAGAATTGCGAGCCCATCAGCGGCGAATACATGCACGACAATTTCCTGGACAAGCACACCACCTGCCTCAAATGTCCGGTTGCGTGCGGTAAGAATTACATGATGAAAGGCGGAGATTTCGACGGTCTCGTGTGGAAACTCCCCGAGTACGAGACCATCTTCGCTCTGGGGACCATGCTGGGCATCGGCGATCCGGGCGTGATGCTCCAGGCCAACATGCTCTGTGACGAACTGGGCCTTGACACCATATCCGCGGGCGTCACGCTCTCGCTCGCCTTCGAGTGCATGGAAAAAGGACTGTTGAGCGAAGCGGAAGTCGGTGAACCGCTCAATTGGGGCGATTCGGCCACCATGCTGAGACTTCTGGAAGAGATGACCCTCCGAAAGGGTTTTGGCGACAGGCTTGCGGAGGGCGGACAACAGTTGGCCGCAGAAATCGGCGGCGACGCGCCCAACCTGCTGTATGCCTCCCGTGGTCTCGAACTTCCCGCGCACAGCGCGCGCGCGCTCAAGGGCATGTCCATCGGCTATGCCACGGGCACGAGGGGCGGCAGCCACCACGACACCCGCCCTACCCTGCAATACGCCTCGGATCACGACAACACCTCCACCGAGGGGAAGCCCGCCTTCGCCGTGCGCACGCAGAACTTCACCGCGCTGGGCGATTCCATCACCCAGTGTCGCTTCACGGCTGAGCGCGGCTACGGGGCGATGATAAACGAGAAATACGCGACGATGCTGAACCTCGTGACCGGGTGGGATACGACCGAGACGGAACTGGAAGAAACCGGCGAGCGCATCTGCAACCTGGAGCGCGCCCTGCACGTCCGCGAGGGGGTGGATCGTGCACGGGACATGCTCCCCTACAAGGTGATGCACGAGCCGATTCCCGACGGGCCGCACAAGGGAATGCACTGCCCGCCGGACGAGCTCGAAGCCATGAAAGACGAGTTCTACGGCATCAGGGGATGGGACAAGAACGGCACGCCCACGGCGGCGACGCTCGAAAGGCTCGAACTGAACGATGTGGCCCAGGCCCTCGCCGCTTCCCGCAATGGCGGGAGCAACGGCGCGGGTTGAATTCACAGGGGTCCTCCGAGAACGGCCCCGAAAAGAGAAATTTGCCCCCTGTCACTGATTCAAGCCATACGATTTTCTTGCAGATTATTTCTGTAAAGAGAGTAAAATGCTGAAAAAATCAATCGTATGCATGTTTTCGGTTCTGGTCATGTTTTTTGTGTCGGGCTGTGGTGGTGGAAGCGGGGGAAGCAGTACAACGACAATGCCTCCGGTAGTTACTGATCCTGATCCAGATACTGAACCTCCTGTAGTGGATCCTGACCCCGGAACTCCTGACCCAGTGCCTGTAATGGATTTGGCTGACTTCATGGAACGACATTCCGCTTTTGTGATGTTGCGCATGCCTGATGCCGCCAATCACCAGGAAAGCGCAACTGCACCGGTCAGGTTTGCCAGGAATGCAGACGATTCATTTACCATTAAAATCGGGGAACGGCTGGAAAGTCGCGGCGACGAGTATTCAATCGGCACCCTTACGGATGCCGGCAAGAACATTGATGGTGTTCCTGGATACAGGGGCCGTGTAATTTCGGGCAGTCTCGTTCAGGGAGGAACGGATACTCCATGGCAGGCGGCCGCAGAAGTCTACCATGATGACCATGTCTCATTCGGGATGTGGATGGCTGCAAATGGAGAGCCAGCGGAGAAAAATCAGATTCATCTGGGCGCTTTCGGTTCCAGGGCTGCTGGACGGACGAATCATGCAACCCTGGATGCATTGAAGGGAAGCGGATCATACAGCGGTACTACCGTTGGTTATCATACGAACGGCGATTCGATTCAGCGGTTTGAAGGCAGTGTAATGCTCAATGTTGATTTTACCCAAATGACGGCATCCGGCCAGACATCTCATTTGATAGCTGATGATGGCAGTGTGGTTTCAAAGGGGGTCATGCTTGGTCTTGCCGATATCGAGCCTGTAGTTACCGGAATGGCGCATGAAGGTAACAGGGAAGGTACGTGGAAAGGTGCATTTGCAGGCAACGAAGCCATGCATATGTCCGGTTCATACGGCATCAGGAATGAACAGGAATCCTTGCTTGGTGCTTTTGGTGCAGGAGTTCCGCCAAGAGTGCTGAGGTAATGCCAGGAAGAAAGATGTAACTGTTCTGTGCAATCCCCCAAAAACCATCTCCCGGCCCTGTGTCAGGCCGGGAAATGATTTTTTCTTCAGGGTTTCAGTCTACATGAAATATTTCCGGTCGTTCATGTTCGGGTACATATCCCCCACCCATTTCTCGTAGCCGTTGAACAGGAGCGTCGGCCTTCTCTCGTTCGTTCCCAGCATGCGCTCGGTAGCCTGGGACCATCTGGGATGATTGAATTTCGGGTTGATGTTCGCCCAGAAGCCATATTCGCTGGGCCCTGCCTTTTCCCAGAACGTCCGGGGACGCTTGTCGGTAAACTCGATGGAAACGATGGACTTGATGCTCTTGAATCCATACTTCCAGGGAACCACCAGCCGCAGGGGGGCACCGTGCTGCTGCGGCAGCGGGTGCCCGTAAATGCCCGTGCCCATGATGGCGAGTTCGTTCATGGCTTCTTGCATGGTGAGGCTTTCCACGTAAGGCCAGGGATACCAGACCTGGAGCTGTCCCAACGCCACCTTGCGGTTCAGGAAAGTGGTGAATTTGACGTATTTCGCCTTGCTCGTGGGTTCCACTTTCCTGATCAGTTCGGAGATCCTGAAACCCGTCCATGGAACGGCCATCGCCCACGCTTCCACACAGCGGAAACGATACAGTCGTTCCTCAAGCGTCATGCCCTTGATCAACTCGTCGATGTCGTAGGTTTTGGGCCTCTTGACGTGGCCTTTCACCTCCACTTGCCAGGGACGCGTTTCCATGCGCCTGGCGAGCCAGGAGATCGCCTTGTTGCCGCCGAATTCATAAAAATTGTTGTACTCGGCCGCTACCTTTTCATCCGTGAGGGGCCGGTCCAGCGTAAAGGCGGGGTTCCGGCGTGCCGGATAAAGGCTCACCGTCTGATCCTTCGGATGCGCTCCCCCTTTCTTCGCCTGGGCCACGGCCAGCGGCCCGTCCCGCTCGGGCCAGTAAGGGGGTGTAACCATCTGGCTCAGCATCAGACCCGCACCGCCCGCCAGAAAATTGCGACGGTTCATGAATACGGATTCATGCGTCGCCTCGCGTTCTGGCATCGACCATTCGGGCTTTTTGATATATTTCATGTTGTCCCCTTCTGGGTTGAGGCCGGAGTTATGTCTCATCTCCGGAACAGGAAAACCTGTTTCCTGTGTACCATGTATGCGGATACGCTTTCCATGTCGATCTCTGGAAAGATATCATAGAAACCTCACCGGGTTCGTGAGAAAATCCGGTTTCAGGAAATCTTGGCAGGGAGTGAGGGAGTCCACCCTCCACGTACGACGTGCGGCCAAGGGAACCACCATTTGATCGAGGAGAACCCATGTCCGAGCAATGCTACCCCGTCGAACGCCTGGAACGTTTCATTCACGCCGTCCTGCGGGCGCACGACGTACTTGACGAGCACGCGCGTATTTGTGCCGTTCGCATGATGGAAGCCGACCTCCATGGTATGCACGGACACGGCATCTTCCGGCTCCCTCCCTATTGCCGCAGGATTCACGAAGGCGGCTACAACCTGAGGCCGAACATCCGCGCAGAACGCGAGACACCCGTGAGCGCGCTCGTCGACGGGGACAACGGTTTCGGCCAGGTGGTCGTGACGTTCGCGGCGGAACTCGCCATCCGGAAGTCCAGGGAAAGCGGGCTGGCATGGATCGGCATTTACCACGGAAACCACGCCGGTGCCGCCGGTGTTTACGCCGCCATGGCCCTTGAGCACGACATGATCGGTATGTACATGGCCGTCGCCAACGCCAACCACATGCCTCCCTGGGGTGGCGTGGACATGCTCCTGAGCACCAATCCCATCGCCTACGCCATTCCGGCGGGCGAGGAACCATCCTTCCTTCTCGACATGGCCACCACAGAGACCTCCTACGGGAAGGTGAAGGTCTACGCCCAGGAAGGAAAACCGATGCCCGAGGGCTGGATGATGACCAGGGACGGAAAACCCCTCACCGACGCTTCGCACGCCGAGGAAGGGTTTCTGCTCCCCATCGGGGGACACAAGGGTTACGGGCTGAACATGATGATCGGCGCGCTCGCAGGTGTTCTGAACGGAGCGGCCTTCGGCTCCGACGTCATTGATTTCAACAGGGATTTCAGGACGCCCACGAATACCGGCCAGGTGTTTTCGCCATTCGTCCGGATATTTTCCGGGATCTGGATGACTTCAAGGCGGAGATGGACCTGAGAATCCGCGAGATAAGGAATTCCGCACCCATGGAGGGCAAGGGCCCGATACGGATCCCCGGCGAGAACCTTGCCCGCCGAAAAGAGCAGATGCGTCGCGAGGGTGTGCCCGTCGCCGCGCCCGTGATCGCCCAACTCAGGGAACTGGCCGAAGAACTCGGTCTGGACGACAGACTCTCCGGCTGATTACACGATACTGATCAGCGCGCCTCCCGCAACGATGAAGGCCGCTCCCAGTACCATGAGGGGCGTCAACGGTTCCATGCCTTGCGGCAGAAAACGCGAGAACAGGAGTACGAACAGGGGCTGCGCCGAGGTGATCGGCGAAACGACGACGATTCTCCCCTCCTCCAGTGCGAAGAACAGCGCCGTCAGCGCCGAGAAGCTGGCAACGCCCACGAGCACGAAATACAGCAAACCCTTCCGGGTGTAGTGCTCGCGTGCGGTTCTGGAATTTGCAAGAACCATGGCCATGACGATGCTCGAAGTACCCGCCATCACGAAAATCGCCAGCGTCTTGTAGGGCACGTCCGGCGAGGAGTAACGGATGATGAGGTCGCGCATCACCCATATGAGTGTGGCGCCCACGGCATAGGCGATTCCGGTGAGCGCCCAGGAACGCATCTCTCCTTTCCTGATCGACAGGACCATGATGCCGCAGATAATGAGTGCCGTTCCAAGAGCGAGTATCGGCGTGAGTTGTTCGCCAAGAAGCAACACGGCCAGCGTGCTGGAGAAGAGCGGCCCGAGACCGCGCAAGATGCCCGAGGGGGCCGCTCCGATTCGCTGGACGCCCGCGAACTGGAAAGTCCTGGAGATGCTAGGCGTGATCATGCCGAGTCCGACGAACCAGAGCAGGTGTGGATTGGCGAAGGCGTCCAACGGCACGCTCGCCGCTATCCAGGGGAGATAGAGCAGCGCCACCGTGACCGAGGCGACGAACCCGCCAAACACGGGAGTCGCTTCCTGCGTCGCCAGGCGCGAAAAGATGAAGGTCAGCGCGAAGAATGCCGAGGCCGCTACGGCCAGGGGAACTTCGGTCAACGTATGCCTCGCCACAAAAGAAAAAGCACCCCCGGTCCTTGCACCAGGGGTGCTGAATCAGGTGAACATCTGCTCAGTCCTGAATGATCAGTTCTTCGCAATAGGGAGCGCGCGTCATATAGACGGGTTCACCCTCGGTAATGAGAATGTGATCCTCGATGCGCACGCCGGCCCCGCCCGGAATGTCCGGCACGAAGATGAGCGGTTCTATGGCGAACGTCATCCCCGGCACGAACTCCACGCTCTCGGCCCCGGGCATCACCTCGCCGACATAGGGCGGCTCGTTCGGCGAAATGCCGCAGCCGTGCCCGATGAAGAGCTTGATGAAGTTGTCCTCCAAGCCCGCCGAGCGCGCGACTTCCAGGAATTCCGCCGCCGAATCGTCGTTCGTGTATCCGGGGCGCATCTTCTCGATTCCCGCCCTGAGTGCCCTGTACACGGTCGTGTACACCTTCTTCTGCATCGGATGGGGCGGACCGCCGGCCACCTTCGCGCGCCCGCAATCGCCGAAATAGCCGTTCCAGCACGCACCGATGTCGATGAACACGATGTCGGCGTTTCTGATGATTTTGTCGGTGGGAAAGCGGGTCGGCGGCGCCATGTGCTCACCGGAAGCCACAAACGGAGACGCCAAGTGTCCGAACTCGCCGCCGTGGGTGAAGAGCGTCTTCATGGCTTCCGCCGCCACGTCGAATTCGCGCACACCGGGTTCTGCATGGTTCAGGGCCGTTATCGTCACGGCGTCGGCGATGGCGCACGCCTGGTGGAGACATGCTATCTCGTCGGGCGTCTTCTGCACCCTGCTCATGCACATAAACTGTTCGCCGTCCACGAACGTGGCTTCGGGAAAGTATTTCTCGATCATCGCCCTCTGGGTGAATGTATGGCCGTCGAGACCGATGGTGCCGTTCGAAACCCCCCAGTCATCAAAACGTTTCTTGATATCGGTTCCTACCGTGTATTCCACGAGACCCGGTTCTTCCAGGATGCCGATGGGCACATAATCGTCAATCCAGGGCATACACTCTTCGATGCGGTGCGCCTCGCCACTCGATGCGAGCAGGGTCGGGTTGCCCTCCTGCCTGAGCAGGACACCGTAGGTGGTGGAAGAGCGGTACTGAATCATGATGACACGCGCGCTGGTGAGGTAGCGAACATTCTCGTCCTTCCAGAGGATAAGGGCGTCGATGCCCTTTTCCTTCATCGCCGCCCGCGTCTTCTCGACGCGCTCTCGGCGCATGCGATCCATGTCGATGCGGTGCTCCCAGTCGACCATCATCGACCCGCGCGCCCACGTGGGGTAGTCCGTCATTGCATCTTCCTCCTCCAAAAACAAAGATTTCGGCCTGAAAATATCGAGTCCGCAAACGATTGTCCTGAATATGAAATTCGCGGCGACGCTAGCACCCGCGCCTTTGCCTGTCAAGAAAACACGGGTTCGGCGGACTTCCGAGGGCTGCCGAAAACGCAGACACGGTCTCCGTATCGTTGACTTCACTTCCGGGCCTCGCTACCTTCGACGTAAAAGGCACGGAACAAGCGCATTCGCCAAACCAGCAAGGAGAAACCCCATGAGCCTCGTCATTTACGAAGTGAAGGATAAAACCGCCACCATCACCCTGAACCGGCCCGACAAGCTAAACGCCTACACCGAAGAGATGGTTGACGAGATGTATGAAGCCTGCCAGAGATTCATCAAGGACGACGACGCCTGGACGGCCATCGTGACAGGTGCGGGTGATCGAGCGTTCTGCGCGGGCCACGACCTCACCCTGGTCCTGGAGAGCGAGGGCCAGTACAAGGAGCACGATTCACCCACGATGTGGTACGGCGAGTTCGAGATATACAAGCCCATGATCGCCGCGGTGAACGGCTACGCTTTCGGCGGAGGGTGTTCGCTCGCGCTCGCGTGTGACATCCGGATTGCTTCCGAGAACGCCGTTTTCGGTTATCCCCAACCCAAATACGGCGCAATGAGCCTGGGGGGCCACCAGCGCCTTCCAAAGACCATACCACCCGGCATCGCCATGGAGTTCATGCTCACAGGCAAACACATTCCAGCAGACGAAGCCGCGCGTTGGGGCATGGTGAACAAGGTGGTGCCCCAAGACGCGCTGATGGACGAGGCGCGCGCCATGGCCGCCCTCATCAACCAGAACGCACCGCTGGCCGTGCAGCACACGAAAGAGGCTGTATTAAAGGGCCTGAGAACGTCCGACGTGCGTGAGGGCATCGCCAATGCCAAACTCATCAGCTACCGCCTGCAGACCTCGCGCGATACGCAGGAGGGCCTCGCAGCCTTTATGGAGAAAAGAAAACCCGAATGGCAGGGCCGTTGAGAAAGTCATCTGTCCACTCTCCCTTCGTGTTCACTGGAATCTGTATCCGTTTTTCATGCACCAAGGAGCCAATAGATGAGTGATACACCGAAAATCGGCATGGCCTTCATCGGTCTGGGCTGGTGGGGCGCCGTTCTCGCCGATGCTGCTCTCGCCTCCGGGAAGGTGAAGGTGACCGGCGGTTTCGCCCGCACACCCTCATCCCGTGAGGAGTTTGTCGGCAAATACGGGGGGAAGAACTTCTCCTCCATCGACGAGGTGATGGCGGACCCCGAAACCGGGGCCGTCGTCATCGCCACGGCGAACTCCGTCCACAAGGAAATCGCCGTCGCCGCCGCACGCGCGGGCAAACACGTCCACCTGGAAAAACCGATGGCGCTCAGTGTCTCGGACGCGAAAGCCGTCGAGCAGGCGTGCAAGGACCACGGCGTGAAACTTCACATGGGACAGAACTTCAGGCGCTGGCCGATGTTCCGCAAGGCGAAGGAAATCGTGGAGAGCGGAGACCTCGGCCTCGTGAACTACACGGTCGCCACGTTTTCGAACAACCACGGCTTCACGGCCGGCCCCAGCAGCATGCGGTGGGACGCCACCGAAAACCCGGGAGGACCACTCTACAGCTACACCATCCATCTGGGGGACGTGATGGAATACCTCTTCGGCGATGTGGAGGAAGTAAGCGCCGCATGCGCCAAGGTGGGCGGCCCCAACCCCCAGGAAGACGCCGCCGCCGCCATCCTGCGTTTCAAGAGCGGGCTGATGGGCACGATTTCGGGCAGCTACCTGGCACCCTTCCACTTCGCCTTCGACATCCAGGGCACTGAAGCAAACCTGAGCCTCTCGACCACCGAAAACCCGACTCTCAAACGGCCCATCGACCTGATGGGCGGTCTCGAAACCGAAACCGTGGAACTGGAACACGATCTCGTCGAAGGAAGGCTCCTCGCCAACCGCGAGCAGTTCGACGACCTCGTAGACGCGATTCGAGAAGACAGGAACCCCGAAGTCACCGGAAGGCACGGGGTGCGTGCGCTCGCCATCATGCGGGCGATTCTGAAGAGCAACACCGAGAGGCGGTTCGTGACGATCGAAGAAATTCTGGAGAACGACTAGGCCTCGGACCGGACCCTGGCCAAAGGGAGTCCGTTCGCGTACAATCCATACTTGTTGGCCCAACGTATACCTGCGACCTGTTCCGCCCAGACTCGCTCTGGAAACAGTCCCTGATGGGCAGACGCCGCGATTCACCAGACTTTATTCGCTCCAACAAGATCCCGGCACTTGATTACCGGCCCGCAGCCCGTGAGCGCGAACTCACCCGAAAACTCATCGCATCCACCAGTGCGGGTGAGCGAGAAGTGCTGGGCCAGAATCTGCTCGACAGTATTTGCCGCAGCCTCAAAATCCCCCGCGTGCGCCTGCGTGTATTTGAAAAGCGGCAACCCCACAAGCTGCGCGACGGAAAACTCGCCTACAAACTTTTCGGTGTCTACTACTGCGACAGCGCAATAATCGAAATCGCCAACCTCACCTCCATTCGCAAGCAAACCGTCGCAGGCAAGACTTTTCTGGACACCCTCATCCACGAACTCATGCACCACGTCGACAGGAAATTTCTCAGAATCCCCTCCACCCCCCACAGTTACGGCTTTTATGCGCGCATCGCGGACCTCAAGAACAAGCTCATGCGCGCCAAGGGAGCAGAACACCCCTCCTCTCAAGAGGCCGCCTGACAAAGGCCCGAAAACCTGACGGCGGCTCTTGAGATGGCGATCACAGACGCGCGGGCGAGTGACATTCCGCAAAACCCCGCAATACCGGATGCATCGGCGAGGCCCGGTACAG
The DNA here is from genome assembly GCA_965200245.1 of bacterium. Taxonomy (GTDB): domain Bacteria; phylum UBA8248; class UBA8248; order UBA8248; family UBA8248; genus Bin107. The sequence goes on from CBDATS010000005.1 coordinate 27,178, forward strand.
GAAAGCCGAGATGGAGTCCGCCGGAGAAACCGCAACCTCTCGTTCCGGCGACACAAGGAGAATCAGGCGCAGCGAAACCCCGGAACAAAACGCCGCGCACGCCGGGAGAAAAAGACACGTCTCCGAGCCATTCTCCGAAAAACACACCTTCGGAGAAAGACCCGCAATTGTCGTTCGGTTTCTGATTTCTAGAAACTACTTTAGACAAACAATATTACACCCTGAAATATAAAGTGAAAAAAATTCAGGGAATACGCCTGCCTGGAACGCTCTTCCGCCTTCCGGCTTGGACGGTTGTTTTTCATCCGGCGATTGGGTAAACAAGTGCACTGGGGATAAGTCATCATACATCCAAACACAGCTTGCAGAGGAGTTCTCTCACATGAGACCAGCTAACGATTCCGTCCCGAAACCCTGGGGCCCGATGGCGGGTTTTTGGTCCTGGCAGTACCTGAATCTCTGGAAAACGATCAAACTCGTCACCAGCAAACGGGTCAAGAGTTTTTACGAAAAATTTCCGGACGTACTTCCTCCCGGCACCCCCTTCCCCGACTTCGAACTCAAGGACATTCACGGTAACGTCCACAGCATGTCGGGCTATCTCGGCAAGAAATACGTGGTGATCACCACGGGCGCCATCACGTGACCGCCCTACAGGCGGCAGGTGCCGTTTTATGAGGAATTGCAGGAGAAATATTCCGACCGCGACGTGGTCGTTTTCAATCTATACGTAAGGGAACCCCATGCGAGCGAACGCGGATTCCCGGAAATCAGAAACCACGAATCCTATGAACACAAACGCAGCTACGCCCAGAAGCTTGCCGAGATCAAGAAGATGGAAACGAATATTCTGGTCGATAAGATGGACCAGAAAGTGCACGCCATGCTCGGAGAGCTCCCGAACACCATCTGGGTCATCGGCAAGGACGGCAAGGTAGCTTACAAATGTACATGGTCCAATGCAGAACACGTGGATGAATATCTGGCGCAGATGGTAAACGAGGACCCTGCATTCGAACGGATGCCCAAAATAGAACACACCATCTTCACCGCTCGTGCCGGCACGGCCATCTAGCGAAATTCATTCTGGAAAGCGCCCCTTTTTCAAGAGGCGTTTTTCGTTTCTGCAGGGAAACAAAGGGAACCGGGACATGGATGCATCGACTATCATCAAGGAGCGCCTGGAAGCCTACGGCATGAGGCTTCGGGAAGTCATGGAAGACGTTACGGATGAGAATCTGACGCTTCAACCCGGTCCGAACGACAACCCCATGGGCTGGCTCATCTGGCATATGACACGCTTTGAGGACAGGACGTTTTCCTTCCTTGGTGGAACCCCGGAACTCTGGATAGAGGAGAAATGGCACGAACGGTTCGACATGGAGCCTGATCCCGACTGCACCGGCGTGGGCTTTACTCTCGAACAGGTTCTGGCGCTTCAGGTCAGCAAGGATTCCCTGATGGGCTACTTCGAAGCGGTACGCGAAAAGACGCTCTCCTGCCTCTCGGAACTGAGTGCGGAAGACCTGGATCGCGAAGAAACCGATTTCTACACCCAAAAGCCCATCAAGCTCGGTCTGGTTCTCGGAAGATTTCTCGGCGACCACCTCTCACACGTGGGACAGATATGTTATCTGAGGGGCCACATCGCAGGCTGGGGTCGATACCCCGCATAGACTTCAATCGAGTTCGCCCAGAACCTGGAGCGCACGCCTGACGTCCCCTTCCGGCGTCTCGTCGGGGATTCGGAAAAGCGGCTGCGTGACACCCATCTCCCGGAGGGCGGCGAGCATCTCGTTGCATCTGGATTTGGGACCGCAGATGGCGAGGTCATCCACGAGTTCATCGGAGAGCGCTTCCCCCACTGCACTGCGTCCTCCCTTCCGCCAGGCCGCGCGGATGTTGTCGGCGTCTTCACCGTAGCCCCAGCGAGTGAGCTGGGCGTGGTAGTAATCACCCATCGCGCCGATGTAAAAACCCAGTTCAGGTTTCACGAGCGCTCGGGCGCGTTCCAGGTCGTCAAAGGGCGCCGTGTAGACGAATGGCGCCACGTCGATTTCCGCCACCGGCCTGCCCGCCGATTCAGCCCCCTCTTCCAGGAACCTGAGCGCGTCCCTCGTCCTCGAAAAGGGTATGCAGAAAGGAATCCAGCCATCGGCAATCTCTCCGGTCAGCCTTGTGTAGTTCGGACCGTTCGACCCCAGGTATATCGGCAGACGCTCCTGCAGCGGTTTTCGCCTGAGCCTGAACCCGCTCATCCGGTAGATATCGCCGTCCAGCTGCACGCGCTCGCCACGAAACGCCTGGCGCAAGGCTTCGACCATCTCTCGTGTGCGCCTGAGCGGGCTGCCAAAGGGAATCCCGTGCCAGTTCTCGATCACCGCCCGGCCGCTCGATCCGATTCCCAGATGAAAGCGGCCGTCGCTCAGGACGTCGAGTTCCGCCGCCGTCTGCGCCATGAGACCCGGCGTTCTGCCGTAAACGTTGAACACCGCCGATCCCAGCTTGATCCTGTCCACCGCCTGTGCCGCCATGGCGATGAGGATGCTCCCGTCGCGCACCCAGGTTTCGGGAAACCAGAGCGAATCGATGCCCGAATCCTCGCACCACCTCGCAAAACGCGGCACGTCGCGCGCGTCGATAATCTCCTGATGCCACAGAACGACCCCTTTCCCCGTCATGAACCGTCTCTCCTCCAACTGCAACTCCCCGCATGCCGCGCTTGACAGATGCGGGCATCATCCCTATAAATGCTCACCGTGAGAATAATCAAACGTTTAGCGAGCCTCATTCGCTCCAAAAGCAAAGCAGAAGCACCTGACAGCCAGTCAAGTTCCCAGGTTCAGGAACCAGCTTCCATTCCAACCGCAGATCATACAGTGCGGAAAAACCCGCTTTCCGCCTCTACGCCCCTGAACGGCGAACCTCCGAAAAGCAAAAACGCCCCGGAGGAGACCAAACCCGCGAAACCGCGCCGCAGGCGCAGGCCTTCGCGCGCAAAACAAAATAATGGAGAATCATTGCATACGCAAAACGCCACGAAGGCGAAATCGAAAAAACCGGAAAACAGCGAACAACCATCCAAAAACCGAAAGACAAGAAGACGCCGCGGAAAGAAAAAAACTGCAGCGGCGGGAACCGCGCCGCAAACCGCTCGCAAGGAGGCAGGCGCATCCTATAACGGCGTCGTCTACCAGAAAGACCCCGCCGAGTTCGGCGTGGGCGATTTCAGGGTCGAAGGTGCCCCCGAGAGCTTCCGGGAACTCGGCTTCGAGCCGGAGTTGCTTCGTGGGATACAGGGCCTTGGATTCGGAGTCCCCACCCCAATCCAGCGGGAGGCGACTCCCGTTGCGCGCGAGGGCCGTGACATCATCGGCTGTGCCCAGACGGGCACCGGGAAAACGGCTTCATTCGCCCTGCCCGCGCTTGAGCGTCTGCAGGGCGGATCGGGCACGCGTTGTCTCGTACTGACGCCCACGCGGGAGTTGGCCATCCAGGTATCAGAGCAATTCCACAGGCTGGGGAAACACCTGGAAACCACATGCGCCGTCATCTACGGCGGAGTGGACTACGAGCCGCAGTTCCAAGCCTTTCAGCAGAATGTGGACATCGTTGTCGCTACGCCCGGCAGGTTGCTGGATCACCTGAACCGTAAATCCGTTCATTTCCGGAAACTGGAGATCCTCATAATCGACGAGGCAGACCGCATGCTGGACATGGGCTTCGCCGAGGAGATCACCGAAATCCTCAACCGCCTGCCCAAAAAACGCCAGACCATGCTCTTCTCCGCCACGATGCCCGAAAAAATCCAGGACCTGGCGAATCGTGCGGTAAACGATCCGGTAAAGATCAACATCTCGCCGCCCTCGACGCCCGCGGAGGGGATCCACCACGGCGTCTACCCCATCAGCATGGCGAACAAGCCACGCGGCGTACTGGGCATCATCGACAAATACAACCCCACCAGCGTCCTTATTTTCACAAGAACCAAGGCCGGAGCCGACGCGCTATGTCATTTTCTGGAAAACGAGAAAATATCCGTCGCCAAGATTCATTCCGACAGAAGCCAGCGCCAGAGGGAGCGTGCACTGGCGGGCTTTCGCCAGGGCAAGCACCGCATTCTCGTGGCCACGGACATCGTCTCGCGAGGCATCGACGTAACAGGCATTTCGCACGTCATCAACTATGACGTCCCCGAATATCCCGAGGATTACGTGCACCGTGCGGGCAGGACGGCGCGCGCAGGACGTATCGGCTACGCCATGACGCTCATGTCGCCCGGCGAAATAACGCCCGTCAAGAACATCGAGCGTTTCATCGGCAAGGCGTTGCCCAGGGTCGGCATCAGGGATTTCGCAGACGACGTACACCAGCAAAATCTCGAAAACGAACCCAAACCCCTGGTCCACCAGCCGAGCGTCGCTCGATACGAGCGACTCCGCAAGATGCCGCGCCGTACCGGCCTCTCGCTGCGCTAGCACGGGGCACGACCTGCTCGGAACAAATGTACGAAAAGAGAAGCCGAATACCCTTCGTAAAGATCAAATTTTCCAACCCCATCGTACAGAATACTCAGGAATCATAAATGCCATGGCCACGATTTGTGGCGAAAAAGCATGGATTCCTGAAACATCCTGTTGACCTCTCTGGGCGGCTACGATACGCTTGGTTCCCTCGCGAGTGTTAGAATTTGTCATGGAATTTGGAGGTGTCTTTGTGAAAAAGTCCGACCTGATAGAAAAAATCGCCGGGGACGCTGGCATATCGAAAGCCGCCGCGGATCGGGCGCTTAGATCATTGCTTAATTCCGTTACACAAGCCCTGAAAAACGGGGGCCGCGTTTCCCTCATCGGATTCGGAACGTTCTCCATTTCCAGGCGTGCAGCGCGCACGGGACGTAACCCGAAAACGGGAGAGGAAATCTCGATCAAGGCAAGCAATACGCCCAAGTTCACCGCAGGAAAAAGCCTGAAGGACGCAGTGAACAGATAAACGCAAGTCTTCGGTAGGGCTGTATTTCAGGGTTATTCGATTTTCTATCATCAAATCGTTTGGGAATTACATCCTTAATTCCGCAAGTCCGGACACCTGAATTCTGGAAGAACGTAACCTCCGGCCGCCGGTTTCCCGGGACAGCGGAGAACATGCGGACGGGCTTCCGGGAGGAAGCCTGGTCCTCACCGGAAAAACGTCAATAAATTTCCTGCTTTCCCGTCGGAATATCCCATAACCTGTTCATGATGACGGTGCAAAAAAAAACGAAAGCATCGGGGGTATCCACTCATGCTCATTTCCTCATGGAAAGGAGACCAGAATGAAATCCGTCACCGAGATGCGCGAGCACCTGATCGAGAAGGCAGGCGACAGTGAGGAGTTCCGCGCCCGTCTGATTTCTGAACCGAAGGCCGTGATATCGGAGGAGTTCGGGGTAACGATGCCGGAGAATTTCAACCTGCATGTGATGGAAGACGACGCCGAGAACAGCTATCTCGTCCTTCCGCCTCCGTCCCGGCTCACCGAGGAGCAACTGGAAGCCGCTCAAGGCGCATATCACATTGATGGTAGAGGTAATATCCACACATAGGACAATCACACGAGGGGACCAGCCCCCTCTGCAAGGCTGGATCCTGTCCTTCGCAGTCGTGAGTGAACGCAAAGAACCGGGCGCTCATTGCATTTGTCGGGATTCAGCAATCAAAACGGCTTCGGCTTCAGGCGAGAAAACCCTTGAGCTTCGATAGGAAACGTGCGTTTTCGGCCTGGAGTCCGACGGTGACACGAATCCATTCGGGATGCCCGAAGGCACTGCCGGGCCGAACGATGACACCCTCGCGCATCAGGGCGTCCATCGCCGCGTCGCCATCGTCCACGCGCACGAAGATGAAGTTGGCCTGGCTCTCAGCGAACTCAAGCCCCATCTCACGGAACGCCTGATACAGCACTTCCCTTCCCTCCCGCACGAGAGCGACGGCGCGCTCCCTGTAGCCGTCGTCCTCGATCGCGGCGAGAGCCGCCGCCTGCGCGAGTTGATTCACGTTGAAGGGTTCGCGAACACGGTTCATGTACTCGACAACACCCTCGCGGCTAACGGCGAAACCCACGCGAAGGCCGGCCAGGCCGTATATCTTCGAGAAAGAACGCAGGACAACGAGCGGGAAGCGAGCGATCATGGAGATGCTGTCGGGATAGGCCGGATCGTCGGCGAAATCGCCGTAGGCCTCGTCCAGAAGTACGAGAAGCCCCCCGGGCAGTTTTTCGAGAAAGGACACAAGCGCATCTTCGGTCAAAATCCCGCCCGTGGGGTTGTTCGGCGAGCAAAGGAAAACGATTTTCGTTCGCGCAGTAATCCTGGCGAGAACGTCATCCAAATCGATTCGCATGTTGCGCAGGGGTGAGAAAACGACACTGGCACCCATCACCCGGCTCACGTGCGCATAGGGGCTGAAGGTAGGTTGGGGAATGACCACTTCGTCCCCGTCGTTGAGGAATGTCCTGCTCAGGACGGAGAGTACGTCGTCGCCTCCGTTCCCCATGAATATCATGGTCCCGCAGACGCCGAGTTTCTGTGCCAGGCGTTCCACCAGTGCCCTGGCCCCGCCGTCGGGATAGCGGTGCAGGCCATCGAGCGCACCGCGAATCGCATCCACGGCGCCAGGCGTCGGGCCGAGCGCGTTCTCGTTGCTGGCAAGCTTGACGACCCCGCTCAACCCGTATTCTGCGGCCACCACCTCGATAGATCGCCCCGGAACATAAGCCTTCAGCGAGGAGACACCCTTTCTCAGCAACTCTTCCACATTCAATGCCCTATCCTCTCACTATCCTCGTCATCGTACTGAACTCCCCGAACGCCGACCATATAGACCAATCGAAGTGATTTGACCATACCAGATTATCAACATGGTGCGTCTTGACGTCCGGGAACCGGATTTCTTCATACGCCATCGCACCCGGAATGTCGATGCGTTGCCCTTGGTGAGGGGGACGGGATAGAATAGGCAGAACCCGCCGTCTAACGGAGGCTCACCTTGAGCGATGCGATGCCGGACGCGAAACTGAAAAGACTCGAACGAACCCTGAAAGGGATGGGAAGCGTTCTGGTCGCCTTCTCCGCAGGCGTGGACAGCACATTCCTGGCCAAGGCGGCCCATGACGTCCTGGGAGCGAGGGCACTCGCCGTTACGGGGCGTTCCGTCACACTGGCGGCGTCCGAACTTGAGGAATCCAGCGTACTCGCTGCGCAAATCGGAATTCGCCACCTCATCGTGGACACCGACGAAATAGCGGACGAGTCGTTCGGGAACAATCCGCCGAACCGCTGTTATTTCTGCAAAAACGAACTCTATACCGTGTTGAACCGCGTAGCGGCGAGGGAAAACATGGCCGTCATCGTCGACGGCTCGAACTCGGATGACGTGGGTGACCATCGCCCCGGAATGCAGGCGGCGCGGGAGTTGGGCGTGAGAAGCCCGCTCATGGAAGTGGGCATGACCAAAGAGGATATCCGCTCCCTCTCGCAATCATTCGGTCTCCCCACCTGGGACAAGCCTGCGCAGGCATGTCTCTCGAGTCGTTTCCCCTACGGAGACCGCATCACGCCCGGGAAGATCGCACAGGTGGAAAAGGCGGAAAGCGGCTTGAGGGAATTGGGCTTCCGGCAGTTGCGGGTGCGCCACCACGGCGATGTCGCCAGGATAGAGGTGCCGAAGAGCGATATCGCGCGGCTTGTGGATGAGGAAACCGCACGGCAGGTGATTACCTGCATGAAAGAGGCCGGTTTCACCTACGTGACCATTGACCTGGAAGGCTTCCGTTCGGGGAGCATGAACGAAGTGCTCAATACCGGACGTTCATCGGATCTCCTCATTCTCTCGTGAATCCCGACTTCATTCTCGAACTGCTTGAAAAGGTGAAAGAGGGCCGCCTTGCGCCGGATGAGGCCGTCATGTGTCTTCGGGACCTGCCCTTCGAGAATTTGGGACACACGCGGGTGGATCATCACCGCGCGCTGAGGAACGGTTTTCCCGAAGTCGTCTACGGAGCGGGAAAGACAAAGGAACAAGTCGTCGAGATCGCCAAAAGCCTGATGGCGAAAGGGCAGACTGTCATGGTCACGCACGCGGACACAGAACAGGCCGAAGCCCTGCGTGAACTCTCTCCCCGCACGAATCACCACGAAACTGCGAGGATCGTGGAGATCCCCTGCCAGAACCCGCCCCCTGCGGTCGGGTGCGTCGCTGTCGTTTGCGCGGGCACATCCGACCTGCCCGTGGCCGAGGAGGCGGCGGTGACCGCACGCATTCTGGGTTCGGATGTAACGCGCGTCTACGACGTGGGAGTGGCTGGCCTGCATCGCCTGCTGGCGGAAGTCGAGACCCTGCGCGGGGCGAACGTCATCATCGCCGTGGCGGGTATGGAAGGTGCCTTGCCGTCCGTGGTCACCGGTCTGGTGGCGTGCCCCGTTATCGCGGTGCCCACCTCGGTAGGTTACGGCGCGAATCTGGGCGGACTGACAGCGCTTTTCGCCATGTTGAACTCCTGTGCCTCGGGGCTTAGCGTGGTGAACATCGACAACGGCTTCGGTGCTGCCTATCAGGCCCACCTGATCAACAGGCAAACGGCTAGCTCATGAAGACGATCTATTTCGACTGTTTTGCGGGCGCAGCGGGGGACATGCTCGTGGGCGCCTTGCTGGATTTGGGGCTCGAACTCACAGCCCTTGAGGACGAGCTCGCAAAACTGGGGATCGAAGGCTATTCCCTGTCGAACAACAGCATATTAAAACAGGGAGTTACGTCAAGTAATTTCAGGTTGAACATTACCCGGAATCCGCACCATCATCACGAGGGAGAAGACGTCCACGGCGCGCATCATCACGGCCGTTCCTGCAATCAGATTCGGGAAATACTCGAAAAAACGCCGTTTGCCGAGACACCCAGGAACCGAGCCATTGCCGCGTTCCATCGACTAGGCGTCGTCGAGGCAGGGATCCACGGCGTTTCGATCGACGACATCCATTTCCACGAAGTCGGAGCGATAGATTCCATAATTGACGTTACGGGTTATTTTCTGGGTCTTCACATGCTGGGCGTCCAGCGGGTGGCGGCCTCTCCCCTGCCCGTGGGGAGCGGATTCGTGAAGTGCGCACACGGGCGGATGCCTGTACCCGCGCCCGCGACCGCCAGGCTGCTCGAAGGCGTACCTGTGGCGCAAAGCAGTCTGGAGGGCGAGATTCTCACGCCCACGGGGGCCTTGTTGCTCGTCGAGAGCGCGGAATTTTTCGGTCCCATGCCCGACATGACCATCGTACGGGTGGGCTACGGCGCGGGCGACAGAGACCTGCCGGACACCCCCAACGTGGTCCGTGCCTTCCTTGGGGAGAGCAAGACGAGCGCAGAAAGCGATGCGACGCCCTCCACCATCGCCGTGCTTGAAGCGAACATCGACGACATGAGTCCCGAACTCTTCCCGCACGTGATCGAAGGGGCACTCAAGGCGGGCGCGCTCGATGCGTTCTCCGTTCCCGTGACAGGCAAAAAGGGAAGGCCCGGGCAGTTGCTCACGATTCTGTGCCCCCCGGCGAAACAGGACGCCCTTACCCGTTTCCTCTTCCGCGAAACCTCGACCCTGGGCATACGCCGTTACACAACGGAACGAGCTGTCGCCAGTCGTGAGTGGATGGATGTCGACCTCCCCTGGGGTCGGGTGCGCGTCAAGAGGGGAATTTTCGAGGGCGCGCTCACGAACCTCGCGCCCGAATACGAAGATTGCAGGCGGCTTGCGGAAGGGAGCGGGGTTCCGCTCAAGGTGGTGATCGAGGCAGCTCTCGCACGCGCCAGAGAAATGCCGGAAAATCGCCCATGAAGATACGCCTGAAATTGTTCGCGGATTTCGCGGAGAAGATGCCGCCCGAACAGGACGGGGATGGCGTGGCCGAAATCACGCTGCCAGAAGGCACCAATATCTACGATGTCCTCGACCGCTTCGAGATACCATATGAGGAGGCTTATATCGTATTGCTCGATGGGCGGCACGCGAAGAAATCGGTGGTGATACCCGAAGGCTCGGAACTTTGCGTGTTCCCGCCCATCGTGGGCGGGTGAGAATGTTTCCCCTTTCCCTGGACAGCCGTTCCCGGAAGGGGTCGCTTGCGAACGAACCCTGTGAAAATGGCGAAGAACCAAGCTTAAATACAGTTACGACAATAAATAAGAAAAAATTCTCTAAGTAATTGATATTATTTCATATACTATCCTTTTTCCCTGCGTTCCACCATGATGGTGACGTCACCCTCGTGGATACGCTCACCACGCTGGTTCAAGAGCGCAAGGGCTAGTGTCACAATACCCTTCCCCTTGCTGGAAATACGCCTTGATTTCACGACGACCTCGCCTGATAACGTATCTCCGATGCGAATCGGACCGCGAAAACGCCATTCCACGCCCAGAAACGCCTCGACCGTGCCTTCGACGATGCCAAGCCTCGTCACCAGACCCATGAGGAAGGAAAGGCCGAGCAACCCGTGGGCCACCCTTTCCCCGAAAGGGGTTTTTGCCGCCGCCTCGGCGTCGGTGTGCAGGTAGGTGTAATCGCCCGTCAGGGCGGAGAAGGCGTTGACGTCTGATTCCCCGATCGTGCGGGCGGCAGTCTTCCACGCCCTTCCCTCTTCGAATTCCTCATAAAACAGGCCCGTCGCCACGTATTCCAAGACTGATTCCTCAATTCAAAAGAAAACGGAAAGTGATTTCGCCCCATTGTTCGTCATCGTCGGCGCCCGGGTGAAGCGGACTGAAGCGCCAGCGCTTCAGATGGTTCGAAGCCAGACCTTCGAGATATGCGCTCGCCTTTCGGGTCGGAATCACACGGCCCACGGTGCCGTCGGGCAACACCCAGAACCTGAGCACAATTTCGGTCGTGCCTTCAAGCCTCTCAGGCCTGGGAGGTTTCGGTCGGAAGAGAATTCTCCGCCTCGCCGCCGGTCCGGCAATGTTTTTCCGCCTCTTCCGTTCGGCCATACGGGGAACATGCAGGCGCGACAGCTGCTCCAGCATCTTGCGGTCCATTTCGGAACCCGGCAGCGCCACCTTCCTTTTGCGCTTCAAACCCCTGGACTCCCCGACCCTTTCGTCTATCGGTAAAACGATATCGTCCACGCCCATGCCCGCATCGGAAATGTTGATTGGTGCGATTTCACCGGGTGCGAGCACCGGTTTCGGCATATCCAGTGCAGGGGCTTCGGGCAGCGGTGCGCTCTCGGGCAACGCTCCCGAAGCGGGTACTTCAGGTTTCGTATTCGCATCGAAGTTCAAGTCCCGCTCTGCGGCGGCTTCTTTCGGGAGCATATGGCTCAAATCCGGCGGATCCGGCAGGGGAACCTCGGGCAATACCTTTGGCAGCAGCGCTTCCGGTATGGGAACTTCGCGGCGCACGAGAGCCACTTCCATTCTTTCGGGTTGTTTGGCGAATATTGTCGGCAATTTGATGGTGGGGCTGAGCAGAATCAATCCGGCATGAAGAGAGACGGAAATCAAAATTGTCAGGATGAGTGAAAAACTCATGGTGTTCGAACCGGCCTCCCGGGGCTATTTCGTCGCTTTTTTCTGCACCCGTTTCGTCGGCGCCGTCGCAATCGACATGCGCACGGCGCCCGCCTGTCTGGCAATATCCATGACCTGCACCACCATCCCGTGCGGCACGCCCTTGTCGGCCCGGATGATGATCATGCCCTCCCGCTGCACCTTCAACTCCTCTATCAACCGGCCCCAAAGGGATTTCAGCGGTACCTGGTCATTGTTCAGGAACACCCGTTCATCACGCGCGATGATGAGGATCAAATCCTTGCGGACAGGATGTTCCTGCGTGACGGTGCGCGGCAAATCCACCTTCACACCTGGCTGGAGAACGAACGAAGAGCTCAGGACGAAAAACAGAAGCAGCAGGAAAATGATGTCAATCATGGCCGTCATTCCGGGTTCGGCCCTGACACGCCTGATGTCTCGAAATTTCATCGCTTCCTCAGCGCTTCAGTGTCTCTACGATCCGGTAGGAATGTTTCTCGATTTCCAGGATAAGGCGATCCGCCTTGTTGGTGAAATAGTTGTAGAAAATGAGCGTGGGGATGGCAATGACGAGCCCGGTCGCCGTCGTGATAAGCGCTTCATAGATGCCACCCGCGAGCTGGCTGGGGTGCGCAATCCCCTTCTCGCTGATGATGGCAAAGGTTTGAATCATGCCGAAAACCGTGCCCGTCAGTCCCAACAGGGGCGATATGGCGGCGATCGTCCCGAGAGCACCCAGATTCCTGTCAAGTGTGGTGACCTCCTGCCTGCCCGCATCCTCCACGATGGAGCGGAGTTCTTCACGGTCCCTGTCATGATTCGAAATCGTAAGGAGCAGAATTCTGCTCATCACGGACGGGTAGCGTCGACAGAGGGTCATGGCGTCGGACACCTGGTTTTCCGAGACAAGATCTCTCACTTGCTGCAAAATGTCGAGTTGAATGATTTTCTTGGTTCTCAGGTTCAGCGTTCGTTCCAGGATGATGGCCACGGACAAGATGGAGCAAATGCCCAATGGAATCATCAACACCCCGCCTTTGGCCAGAAATTCGAACATCAATACGCACCTTTACATAAATGGGATTCGACTGTCACCGCCTCACGCGCTTTCTGGATTGTTTCGCAAGCCGCCTGATGGCGATTCGGGCTTTCCGCTTCAATGCGGGGTCTTCCACCACTTTGCTCATTTTCCGGTAAATCCGTAAGGCGAGCTTTCGTTTACCCGCTTTTTCACACAATTCACCTGCCCGTCCCAATGCCCGTGCAACCCATATTTTCTGATCCGGGTATCGATAGGTCAACTTCAAGTACTCGGCCGCCGCTCCATGACCGTTTTGCTCCGAGGATATTCGTGCGTGCCTGAAGAACGCCTTCGCCGCCAGTTGCGGATCACCAAACTCGACCACGAGCCCCAGCGCGCGTCGCGCATCGACATATTTTTTCCGTTTCCTGTACAGTTCAGCCACTATGAGGGCGGATTCGCTTCTCAAATCTACTCCCGTGGACTCATCGCGCATGACCGCCGCAAGGTGAGACAGCGCAGTGTCATTCTCGGCCAGCCGGACCAGACAACGCCCCAAGGCGAAGCGCCCCAGCATTTCGTAGTCATGACCCGGAAATTTTTCCAGAAACTCCGTAAGCCTCTCCTTCGCCTCTGCGCATCTTCCGATCCCGGCAAGCATTTCCCCGACACCCAACAGCCCGTCGGCGCGGAAATTGCCCGCCGGATGTTCAGTCAGCAGGGACTCGTACGCATCGAGGACCCTGTCGATGTCTTTCCTGCCCCGGTGGATGCCCGCCATACGCAAAAGGGCATGGGCGGCCAGTTCGTTGCCGGGATATCGTGTGATGACATCCTGATAGGCTTTCAGGGCTTCCGCCGGGTTCCTCTGCGTGAGCAACACTTCGCCGATCTGGAAAGCCAGGGAAATGCTCAGGTTGTTCTCCGGATACTGTTCGATGTAATCCCGTGCGCCCGACAGGAATTTCGCGTATTCGCGGAGTTGCAGGTGGCTGAGCAAACGGCCGTAGACGGCCTCGGAGAACTTCGGATGAGAAGGATACTGGTTCATCATGAGACGGTACAGGCGGTTCGCTTCCCTGTAGCGTCCTTCGTTGTAAGACGAGTCGGCCTGTCGCAAATACGCATCGCCCGCCAGGGGGGACCCTCGATGTGATTCGTGAAATGCAAGCAATTTCTTCCGCGCCAGAGCGTAATCACCCTTTCGGAACGGAATGAGCGCAAGAAGATACTTTACCTCCACCACTTTCTTGCTTCCGGGGTAGCGCTTCAAGAATGCATGCAGGTTTTTCTCCGCTGCGTCGAAACGACTGCGCCGGAACAGCAACCTCGCCTTCTGGAACAACGCTTCCCTGGCGACAGCGTTTCCCCTGTATTTTTTCTCTATCCTCTCGAAAATCTGCAGGGCGCCGTCGTAGTTCCTGAGGTTGAAGCGAGCCTCACCCGCACGGGCAAGGGCTTCCGCTGCGAGGACGCCGCCCGGTCGGTGCTCGAAAACACGATCGAAAGCGAGCGCGGCTTCTTTCCATTTCTTCTTCCGGTATTGAACCCAGGCAAATCCGCCCAAGGCGCTGTAGAATACGGGTGCCTTCCCGGGAACGGCCCGGAAGGCGCGCGCGGCCTCATCGAGTTCCCCCAACTCGAAGGCGGCCTCTCCGTACCAAAGCATCGCCAGACCGTCCGGGGAAAGCGCAGGTCCCGAACCCGGCAAGGAAGCCCAATGCTTGAGCACGTTCAGGGCACCCCTGAAATCCCTGAGACGAAATGCGGCGAAAGCCGCTCCCATCGCCGCGGAACGGGCGGCATCCAGTTCCGCGAGCCGCTGTATGGAAACCGGCGGATAATCAGCCCCCAACCGCAGAATCCCGTAGGCACGCTTCACCTTTCCGAGATGGTATTGAGAAAGACCTTCCACTATTCTTGCGATGCGATAGATTCTGCCAAGCGGGAACTCATCACTCACCTTCCCTGCCAGAACGGACGCTTCTTTATATGCATTGATACGGAACAACTTCCAGGCCAGTTGCAGGCGCAAGGCGGCGGCGAGCGTTTTTCGTCGATTGGCACGGGAAAACGTGGCAAGGCGACCCTTCAGCGATTTCAGTCCCTTCCGGGATTTTTTTATTGTCTGGATTTCAGCGGAAATCAGGCCCGCCTGCACGGAAACGGCGAGAAGATGTTTCGGATGACGTTGCAGGAAACCGGAAAGGGCATTCTTCGCTGCATCGACCCGGCCCAGGAGCAATCGCGTCCAACCGACGCCGTAGAGCATGTCTGCCTGAAGCGCCTCGTCAGGCTTGCCGATCCCTGGGCCGAGGGCTTCCGCGGCCGCATATCGTTTTTCCGCTCGGGCGTGCTCTCCCCTCTGGAGATGGATATGTCCAAGCGCCACGAGAGCCTGCAACGCGAGACGCCCTTTTTGATTCACAAGCAACGTCCACGTGGCAATCGCCTCGTTCAGTGAACCCGCTTTCGCCTGTGCCCAGCCTTTCAGGAAAATTGCCTCTTCATAGGCAAACGATCCCTTGTCCCACGTCTGCCCTTCCAGCAGACCGAGGCATCCCTCGTAGTCACGCACTTCGCAACGTTCCTGCGCAAGGGCGTACCTTGCGGCCGCTACGTAACTAAGGCCGTCGGTCAACAACGCTCTCGATAAATTCTCTCTTCTCTCCCTGGCTTCGGCGTTTCTTCGCAATCCCTCGAGCGTCTCTCCCGCCCAGAACAGAGCCGCCGCGCGCCAGAAGTGAATCTTCGTTTTTTTCGCCAATCCATCAAAAAGGGTAAGTGCCTCTACGGGCGAGCCTTTCTGCAGGTAGGCGAGCGCCGTGTTGAAATGCTCACTCTCATCGACAAAATCATCCGACACGCTGCCGAAAAATTGCGTCAAATCCAGGTCCGGCTTTTTTTCGGGTGGAATCGGTCGGACAGGCAAGCGAATCAACGGGATTTGAGGTTCCGCGAAAACGGACGGCAGACGAACGCCCAACCGCTTCGGTGGCACGGGGCGCACACGAGCAACAATAAGATGCTCGATGCTGGGTGATTCCACCACGACTTCTGGCAAGGAAATCGTTAACTGTCTCCCGCCATCTGCGCTTTGACCTTGCGACCACGCAGAATGTACCACCCCCAGGCAGACACCGCACACGACCGCCAGACCAGGCAGGAAACTCCGCCACAAATGATAAGCCGGGAATCGCATCATCCATTCCTTATCGAAGCATGGGCTCTTGATTTTTCATTTTCCATTCACGCTCTTTGACCGAAGCCAGATAAGACTCGAGTCTTTGAATTCTCAATCTCGCTTTCCTGCCATCCTCATCCATCCGAGGCGATGCCTGCCCGTTTCCGAGCGCCGCGATGCTGCGGTAATGGACGATGGCCTTTTTCCATTCCTGTCGCGACTCACGGATCGCCGCGGCGCGCCAGGTCGCCGAGCGCACCCAGTCCTGATGCCCCTTGCCTGCGCGTGTCAGCGACTCGAACAGATCGAGCGCCCTGCTCCTTTCCCCCTCCTCCTCGAGGCGCACGGCGATCTGGAACCGCGCGGGACCGGATATGTTCACATCGTTCGATTTCGCGGCGATTCGAAAAGCCGCCGTTGCCGCTTCGGGCTTTTCCCTTCGCAGTTCAATCGTGCCAAGCCGCAGGGCCACCATGGCCGCCCTGTCGTTGCCGGGAAATTTGGCGAGAAATTCCGTATAGGCTCGGGCGGCTTCGTCGTAATCCTCCAGATTCTCGAAAACCTCTCCCAGCCGCAGCGCCACCTGAGCGTCGTGCGGGGTGAGAGCCAGAACCTGACGCAGCGACCCGGCGAATTCCTTCAAGGCGTCATTTTTCAGAAAACACGACGCGCGAAGGCGGTGCAGGACCAGTTTCTCGGGCTTCGGCATCTCGAATTGCAGCGCCCGGGAGGATGTCTTCACGGCACGGCCACATTCTTTTTGCTCAAAAAGCACGAGGGACCAAAGCCTGAGCCCCTCTCCCGGTTCGGGCGGAGCGAGCGTATCCCAGGAAGAAAAGGCCGCATCCGCTGCCTTCCAGTCACGCGTGCCGAAGGCGTTTCGCGCCAGGAAATACCAGATCGAACGCCTCCGAGATGCACTCACCGCCGCATCTTCCGCAAGCGGCAGCAGATATTTCTGCGCATTCTGCAGATCGCCCTGCGCACGATAGAGGTTTCCGATTTTCAGGCGCGCCTCGCGCTTCAGTTCTTCGGGAAGAAGAGGCAAGGCGCCCCGGAAGCGGTTCAAGGCCTCCGTTCTGTTCCCGCGCTTCTCGGCCAACTCGCCGAGACGATACCGGGAGCGAACCGCGAGGTCGGGGCGTCGTTCGCCGGATGCGGCCAGACGATAATGGACTCCCGCCTCATCGAACTGACTGGCCTTCCATGCACACTCGGCTTTCAGGAAGGCGACTTCAGCCCGCAGGGGCTTCGGTACGTGTTCTTCGGGAACCGCCTTCACAAGGGCGACGGAACGTATACAATCCTTTTGGGAATTGTGGATGAACGCCGCCCGCAAAACGTCCTGATATACAGACTGCACCATCCGGGGTTCGAGCTGTTCCTCCGATTTCCTGAGTTCGTTGAACGAAGCCAGTATCTGCCGATAGCGCGCGAGAAGTTCCTGGATTTTCGGCTTCTGCTCTTTTTCCAGTGCATCGGCCAGACGCAGGCCGGACATGACTGCCTCGCGCGTATCCGGCGCGCGCCGGATGAGTTCGCGATATTGGTTCATCGCCTCTTTCCTGAGACCCGCGCCGAGCAGGCAGTCCGCCATGCGGAACCGATACGCAGCAGGCAACGGTGCGCCCTTGCCGACGATGTCGAGAGCGAAAGCGAGATATTTCTTGCCCCTTTCCACGCAAAGTCCTGCTTTTTCGACGCTCTGCAGGAAAAAACGGAAGTAGTCGCCGTCCTTGAGTGGATCGCGAATCAATTGCCGGTAGGCCTGCGCGGCCTTCTCGTTCTCGCCTGCACGCCACCAGGAGGACGCCAGACTCCGCTCTGCCGCCATGCGCTGTGATTTCGAGAGTTCCATTTTCAGAACGCCCTCGAACGCCGCACCTGCTTCCAGGTATTTCTTCTGCGCGAACAGGCTGACGGCCTGGCCCAACCTCAGGTCCGCCCGGTTCTTCTCCCCGGAATTTTTCTGAAACAGGGAGTCGAACGTCTTCTCCGCCGAGCCGAATTTCTTGAGTTCAAGTTGTATTTTCGCAAGACGCAGCCTGAAGGCCTGCGCCCTCGGGTTGCGCGGGAAACGACGCACGACGAGGTCGTACGCCCTCTCGGCCTCCTTGATCAGGGGAATGCGATCCAGGGCGATGGCCCGCTCGAAAAGTGCATCTTCCACGCGGGGATCCTTTGGCGCGGCTTCGATGAATCTGTCGAGTGCTGCGACAGCGCCGTCCCATTCACGCATCGCCAGCCTGAGCGCGGCGACCCTGTAGAGCGCCTCGATGCGGTAACGACCGAACATGATGGAAGAATAGGCGCGAATTGCCTCCTTGCTGTCCCCGATACGTTCGGCGAGCACCCCGATTCGAAACTGAACCTCACCGGCCCTTTCGTGACGGGGATGGTTTTTCACGAATGACCAATAGGCCGCGACCGCCTCTTTGAGGCGATTCTCGCGACGCAGCGATTCTGCGAGCAGATAGCGCACGATCCACGCCATTTCGCTCTTTCCTGCTTCTTTCAGATAGGCTCTGAAAGCATCTACCGCAACCTCATAGAATCCATCGCGGTAGGTGTTCAGACCGAATTCGAGATGAGACTGCGGGGTTTCCCTGAACTGCGCGCGTGTCAGGGAAATCGGCGCGAGCACGGACCATGCCAGAATAAACGCCGCAATAACGAAGAAACTATGCCTCATCCTCAGGATCCAGTAAGATGTTGTCGATAAGCCTGGTTTTGCCGACATAGGCTGCCACGGCCATCCGGGCGGTTCCGCTAATCTGTTCTACCCTTTCAAGTGTCGTCGGTTCCACGATTTCCACGTAATCGATCCGGGACCCGGCTTTTTCCAATTCATCCACACAAGCCTGAATAATGGCTGCGGAAAAACGCTCTCCGGCCGCCACCTTTTTCTTCGCATCGAACAATGCGGCACTGATGGAACAGGCGCGCGAACGCTCCTCGTCCGATAAGTAGGCGTTGCGGCTGCTGAGCGCCATACCGCCGTCCTCGCGGACTATCGGGCAGGAAACGATCTCAACGCCCAAATCCAGGTCGCGCGACATCCTGCGTATCAGGACGAGTTGCTGGTAGTCCTTCTCTCCGAAATAGGCCCGGTGAGGAAGGCAGGCTGTAAACAGCTTTAACACGACGGTGGCGACACCCCGGAAATGCCCCGGCCGATGCGCTCCGCAAAGGGGCGCACCCAAGCCAGGCACGTCCACCCATGTGTCGAATCCGCCGGGATACATGGCGTCAGTCCTTGGCGCATATACGACGGCGACGCCCATCTTCCGGCAGATATCCAGATCCGTTTCGAAAGTCCTTGGGTAGGTGCCGTAATCCTCGCTGGGCGCGAACTGGGCCGGGTTCACGAAAATGCTCACGACGACAGTTCCACATTCCTCCCTCGCCCGGGCGATGAGGCTTTTGTGCCCCGCATGAAGCGCTCCCATCGTGGGGACCAGACCGATTGGCATATCCTCTCGCTTGAGGGTTTCGGCCAGGGCACGCATTTTTTGAGGGGTATCGACGACCTTCATCGAAAATCACCGGGGAAACGGGAAAATGCGCCGATGCGGGCGGCGTCAGGGTATCTTCTCAAAATTTCAGAGGGAAAAACAAGGCGTTGGCCTCATCGGACAAAACAGGCGTCAGGAGATTCCGCTTGAAACTTCTCGACCCAGAAATCCCCCTCCGGGAGGTTTGTCAGCAGTTCCAGGACGGATTTCTTGATTACGGGATGCACGAAATCCGGCGCGATTTCGGCCAAGGGAACAAGAACGAAACGCCTCTCGTGAAGCCTTGGATGGGGTGCTTCCAGGTCCTTTCCCCTGATGATTTCTTCGCCATAGAAAAGCATATCCAGGTCGATCACGCGAGGTCCCCATCGTTCCTTTCTCACACGCCCCATATTCTGTTCGATTTCCAGAAGGAGCGTAAGCAATTCCCGGGGGCCAAGCCTGCATTCAAGCGAAAAAACAGCGTTGATGAAGGGGGGCTGTTCTACGGGACCCACCGGTTGCGTGCGGTAGAGAGACGAGGCGGTGAGCAATTCTATCCCCGTGCTTTGGCGCAACGCACCCAAAGCCTGCCCAAGCTGACGAACCGGGTCGCCGAGGTTCGCACCCGCGCCGATGAAAACGCGCGCCTTTTCGCTCAAAAGCCTGCCTTCTCGATTCTCTCGAACGCTTCCTTGAGCCTTGCTTCCGAAACCGTCAGGGCGAGGCGAACATACCCTTCGCCCGAAGGCCCGAAACCGTTGCCCGGCGTTGTGACGACGCCGCAGTTTCTCAGGATATGTGCAGTAAACTCGCTTGAGGTGAAACCTCTGGGGCACCTCACCCAGACGTAGAAGGTGGCCTTGGGCTTCGCCGCTGTGAGGCCGAGTTTCTCCAGACCTTCCATCACCACGTCGCGCCTGCCCTGGTAGATATCCCTCATTTCGGCCACACAGGCCTGATCCGCACCCATTGCCTTGATGCCTGCTTCCTGCACCGCACCGAACACGCCGGAATCTACGTTCGTCTTGATGGCGCCGAGGCCGGCGAGGACATCCGCGTTCCCCACAGCACTTGCGATGCGCCAGCCCGTCATGTTGTAGGTCTTGGAACAGGAGTGGAACTCGATGCCGACATCCTTGGCACCCTCTGCGTTCAGGAAACTGATGGGTTCGTAACCGTCGAAGGCCATCTCGGAATAAGCGTTGTCACTGCACACGATGATGTCATACGTGCGGGCGAACTCGACGAGCGCGTTATAGAAATCCACTTCCGCGCAGGCAGAAGTGGGGTTGTTCGGGTAGTTGATGAACATTAGCTTCGTGTTTTTCGCCACGTCCGAGGGAATCGCGCCCAGATCCGGCAGGAAATCGTTTTCCGAGACCAGAGGCATGAAGTGCACCTTTCCGTCTGCGAAATAGGTTCCTATCTCGTAGACGGGATAGGCCGGGTCGGGTACGAGCACATGGTCGCCCGGATCCACGAACGCGAGGGGGATGTGGGCGATCCCCTCTTTCGAGCCGATCAGGGAGATGACCTCGGTGGCCGGATCGAGAGAGACCCCGAATCGCGACCCGTACCAGTCGGCCACGGCCTTGCGGTAGGAAGGCATGCCTTCATAGGAGGGATACTGGTGATTCGATATCTTGCGCGAGGCCACGTCGAGTTCTTCAATGATGTGACCGGGCGTCGGCAAATCGGGGTCGCCGATGCCGAGGCTGATGATGTCCATTCCCGAATCAGCGACTTCCTGCTTCATCCGGTCAATTTCCGCGAAAAGATAGGGAGGCAAACGCTTCAGGCGATGCGCGCGTTCGATGTTGATGGACGCCATAAAATTCCTCAAGAATGATGTGGGGCAGAAATTTTCAAATCCGTTACATGCAATTATTCAATTCTTTACATTGATACCCTGATGTATTTTCTCGCAACATTCTCCACTTCCCGGATTTCATGGTCGGAAACCTAGCACGGCTAGGCACACACGGCAAGGTTTGGGGGTTGATGGGAGACACTGCCAGATCCAAAACAGGCAGCGATTTTCTGCAGGAACAGGACTGTCAGCCTTGCCCTTTGATTCCCCATTTTCATTTTGGGAATGCCAGGTCCGGCTGAAACAGGGTTATGTAACCACTGTCCGAATGAAGTCGGTATTCGTTGTTCTTCACATTCGGCACTCGCCTTTTCCCAACAACCTTGCCAAATCCCTCTGCACGGATTGTGTTTCCGGCAAAAACAGTGCTAACATCGCCGCGTTCAGAGAGTGTGCCCGCGAGGCACCGGTCCATTGGCCCTGATACTTTATTGTAGGAGCGCATTTCGATGACCCATGTCATCGCTGAACCATGTATCAACACCAAGGATACTGCGTGCGTCGACGTTTGCCCGGTCGACTGCATTCATGAAGCGGCGGACGGCTCCAGCCCGATGCTCTATATCGACCCGGTCGAGTGCATCGACTGCGCGGCCTGCGTGCCCGCATGTCCGGTGGACGCCATTTTCGCGGAAGGCGACCTGCCCTCCCAATGGGCAAAATACACCCAGATAAACGCGGATTTCTTCGCGGGAGGCGGTGCAGTGGCACCTGCGGCAACAGGCGGCGGGGCGGCACCTGCGAAGAAAAAGGAACCCGAGCCTGAACCGATGCCCGAGCCCCTGGAACTCACGGTTCAGGAGATGTACAAGGAACTCTCCGAGATCAGGGAAGATGTGGCCACCAACCGGGGCAAGGAAGAAGAAGGAAAATCGACGAAACGCTCCCCCACCCTCGTGTTACTGGCCGCGGCGGTCATATTGCTCATGGTCTACGGCATCTCGAACAATTTTTCAAAATCCGTGAACATGACCCTCTACGGAAAGCTGGGCAACTTCGCACTCGGAGATAAGAAACCTACGCTATCCGGCAGCGTCTACTCGGTCAACCAGATAATCGAAGGCAGGAAATACACTCTTGAGGTGTCCGATTCGATATTCGGCGGCAGGACCTTAAGGCTCCAGGCACCGGCCCAGCCGTTCCAGAAAATTTACCACGATGGCGAGAAATTCTTCTCGAACATGGCTAACCAGTACAGCCGCTACTACTATATGTACGTGGACGACAAGAGCGACGGCTCGGTCGATTCCGTCCTCCAGGTTCGGGAACTGTGGAGCAAGGAGAATCGCTTCCTGGGCCGTTACCACAACCCGGTCACACCGAACGCCGAACTGCAGAAATCCTATCAGGAAGCGGCAAAAACGCTCGCCAGACAAATCGGCATCGTCGAATCCGGCGCCTAGGGCGGCTCTGGAAAAAACCGACCATTCGGGAACATCAAACCTGGCAGACATACTAGAACTCCCCTCTTCCTCGGGGGAAGTTCAGCAGTCTTGGGGAAACCTGAAAATTCTGGTGAGGGTTCTTGCACGAACAGACCGTAATCTGTCCCCATAACAACCATGGGGTACAGCGGCAACGAAGGGCACTACAGACACAGAATAAACCGGCCACAGGAGGCCGTCCTGTTACGTCCTTGTTTTCCAATCGGTATCGACACCCACCACATCGTGTGAAACTCTACTGTGCGAGGCCACTGGTGAATTTGGTGAGGTGTGACTCCGGGCCCGCGCACAGGGCGCGAGCCCGGGAGCCAGTGAAAATTTCTCAGTTCCCCTTCCCTAGGAAGCGGATGCAGTGCGGGCAGCCCGAACCAGGTCGAAACGGTCCAGGTTCATCACCTTGTTCCATGCAGCAACGAAGTCGCTCACGAACGCTTCCTGCGAATCGTCGCAAGCGTAGGCTTCCGCGATGGCCCGAAGCCGGGAGTTAGATCCGAAGACGAGGTCAACGGCGGTGGCGGACCACCTGACCGTACCCGTCGCGCGGTCGCGTCCCTCGTACACCCCTTTGGAATCGTCCGACGCCAGCCATTCAGTGTCCATATCGAGCAAATTCAAAAAGAAATCATTGGTCAGCGTACCGGGTCGATCCGTGAAGACCCCTGCTTCCGCCCCCCCTGCGTTCGCGCCCAGGACACGCATACCACCCAGGAGCGCTGTCATCTCGGGAGCCGTGAGCGTCAGCATGAATGCCCGTTCGACAAGCCACTCCTCCGCCGTCCCGTCGAGATCATCTGCGATGTAGTTGCGAAACCCGTCCGCTCTCGGTTCGAGCACGGCGAACGATTCCACGTCGGTCTGCGCACCCGACGCATCCATGCGCCCTGGTGAGAAGGGGACCCGTACATCACATCCGGCTTTTGCGGCGGCTTCCTCAACGGCCGCGCATCCACCCAGGACGATCATGTCGGCGAGCGATACCCGCTTCGCCCCGGACTGCGAGGCGTTGAATTCCGCCTGAATTTCTTCCAGCTTGTTCAGTACACTGGCCAACTCGGCCGGGTCGTTCACCGCCCAGTCCTTCTGCGGTGCAAGGCGGACGCGCGCGCCGTTCGCCCCGCCGCGCCTGTCGGTGCCCCGGTACGAGGCCGCCGACGCCCAGGCGGTAGAGACCAGGCGGGAGACAGAAAGTCCCGAATTCAGGATAGTTCGCTTGAGTCCTGCGATGTCCTCTTCCCCAATCAGTTCATGATCCACGTCGGGGACAGGGTCCTGCCACAACTGCGGCTCCTCGGGAACCAGCGAACCTACACAACGCGAACGCGGACCCATGTCGCGGTGGGTCAGCTTGTACCATGCCCTGGCGAAGGCGTCGGCAAAATCTCCGGGGTTCTCACGGAAGCGCCTCGCAATCGCCTCGTAGTCAGGGTTTACCTTCAGCGACAGGTCCGTCGTGAGCATCATGGGTGCGTGACGCTTCTCAGGGTCGTGGGCGTCCGGGACGGCGACAGCCGCGGACGTATCCACGGGCGTCCACTGCCACGCGCCTCCGGGACTCTTTACCTTCTCCCACTCGTAGTCGAACAGGTTGTCGAGGTAGTTGTTGTCCCAACCGACCGGATTGGTCGTCCATGCCCCTTCCGGCCCACCGGTGATGGTGTCGCCCGCCTTGCCACTGCCGAATCCGTTCCGCCAGCCGAGGCCCTGTTCCTCGAGTGTGGCCCCCTCGGGTTCGGGTCCTACGTATTGATCTCCGGCAGCAGCGCCGTGACATTTTCCGAAGGTGTGCCCGCCTGCGATGAGCGCAACCGTCTCCTCGTCGTTCATCGCCATGCGCGAAAACGTCTCCCGGATGTCCACGGCTGCGGCAAGGGGATCCGGGTTGCCGTTCGGCCCCTCGGGGTTCACGTAGATGAGGCCCATCTGAACCGCGCCGAGCGGCTTCTCGAGATCTCGCTCGCCGCTGTAGCGCTCATCACCGAGCCAGGTGTTCTCCGAGCCCCAATTGACGTCCTCGGGCTCCCAGACATCCTCGCGCCCGCCCGCGAAACCAAGCGTCTTGAATCCCATCGATTCCAGCGCGCAGTTGCCCGCAAAGATCATGAGGTCGGCCCACGAGAGCTTGCGCCCGTACTTGCGCTTGATCGGCCAGAGCAGTCGGCGCGCCTTGTCGAGGTTCGCGTTGTCGGGCCAACTGTTCAGGGGCGCGAAGCGCAGTTCACCTGAAGCCGCGCCGCCGCGTCCGTCATGGATACGGTAGGTGCCCGCGCTGTGCCAGGCCATCCGGATGAAAAGCGGCCCGTAGTGGCCATAGTCTGCCGGCCACCACTCCTGCGAAGTGGTCATCACCTCCTCGATCTCTCGCTTCAGTTCGCCTAGGTCGATCTTCTCGAACTCTGCGGCGTAGTCGAAATCCTCCCCCATCGGACTCGGCTGGGGAGAATTGCGGTGGAGAACTTCCAGGTTCAACTGGTTCGGCCACCAGTCCCTGATTTTGGCACCGCCTTTCGGGCGCAGGTTGTCGCTCGTCATGTTCCCTCCGGATTTTACGGTTTGGCTTTACGGATAACCCCATTCCGGGACGGCTCTCATGTGCGCTTCACCCGACGCCCCCCGGAAAACACCGGGCGATTCTGAGTAACAAAGGAGAGGGGTGGTGTCAATCCACGCCCGGTGGAAACTCGGTACTCATACATTGGCCACAGTTTGTTTCCCCCATGGCAAAGGCCAAAAAGCGTGGCGGAATATACCCGCGAGCGGTCCGTTCGGGTCGGCCCAAGCCATACTTCCTCGGTCGGCGATACTTACCACATCGGTCGGAATCGCTTCCCGGTCTGGTTTAAGCTGCAAAATCCAATCTAATTACTTCCCGTGCCATTCCTGAAGGTTCACAATATATACATCTGTTCCAGGAGTACCGACGCCAGGGCGGAATGCGGAGCGGCTCAGAACGCGCGCATCGTCGTTTCCCCGTACCAATCAGCGATGGCGGCCAGAACCCTCCGTCTTTTCTCCCCGTTCGTCCCGAAGGGTGCTCGCGAGACTTCCAGTTGCACCCAGGGCATCTCTTCGGCATGGCTGCGCGTGATGTAGCCGCCCCGAAATGGGGGATTGATGGTCACGTCCCCCTCGAAATGTCGCCGGAATGCGCCTTGGAGGGATACGATCCACTTCTCGGGACACGTACCCTCTCCATTGCTCAGGCACACCCACGGGCGTTCTTGTCCTGGGTCCGGCCCCACGGGCGGACCGAAAGCGGCCATCGTATGGCAATCAACGGCGAGAAGGAATTCACCGCTTTCCCCCAGTTCGGTAAGACGGCTATGGTAAGGGAAATAGTATGATTCGAGCATCGAATCGATTACTGCCGGAGGCGGAAAGGGATCGTAGACGGGAACGTCCCAGCAGGTATGGGTTTTCACGACACCGTCTTTTCGCCGATCGGTCGGCTCCCGGTTCTGGTCGATTATCGCCCGTGCGATCTCCGTCGACACATAAGCCTCGAATTCATCCCGGAGGTCGAATATCTCGGCGGCACCGACATCCCCGTCTTTGGCCACCTGGGCAGGCGTGAGGCGACAATAGGGTTCGGCTTCCGGCGGAACGATGAGGCCTGCATGCGGCACGGATACGAGCAGAGGAAGACTCACCCGTTCACACCGCCGGCGGCTCCGTCCCTGCGCGGGTCTGCGACTCCGATGAATTCCCCGTCCTGGTGTGCGACCAGTTGAACGCAGCCCAGATAGAACGAGTAGGGCTCAAGGAGATTCACCCTGAAGCCGTGTCTCTGAAAGGCATCGGACATGTCGCTTCTCATACGTGATGCTTCCAGGGAAACCCGCCCGTTTACCGAGCAATGAAGACTCGGCGCGTCCACCGCCGCGAGCGGACTGCCCTTTCCCAGCCGGATGAGCACCTGAAGGATGGCGGATGTGATCCTTTCGCTGCCCGGCGAACCGATCGCCAGCCAGGGACGGTTTCCGCGGAACAAGATGGTCGGGGCCACGCTGGCCCAAGGAACTGCATTGGGGCGCAAATAATAGGGATGCGACATGTCGGTAAATTCGAATGCGCTCAAATAGTTGTTGTACAGAAAACCCAGGTCGGGGTTCGCCTCGCATGAGCCGTACACGTTTTCGATTGACTGCGTCAGCGCCACGACGTTTCCCTCGTGGTCCATGGCCGAAAGATGTGTCGTCTCGCCGGTTCCGACGATGCGCTCGCGAATCTGGTGCGCCACCCGCGTCGCATACCTGGAACTGAGCATGGTCTTCTCCGTGACCTGGGAATAGAGATTCGGGTCAAAGGGACGATCGCGCCGATCCAGGAAGGCGCGTCGTATGGTTTCCGCGAACAACACGGCACCGAGCGTACTGTCGATGTCCTGCATGGGTTTGGGCAGATGCTGGTAGATGTTCATCATTTCGATCAGGGTGCGGCCAGCACCGGGCGGCGGCATCGTGAATACGCGGTGTCCCTGGAAGCGGCCCGAAAGAGGATTTCTCTCCACAGGCCAGGGAATCCGCGAGAGGTCGTCCTGACGCAGGAACCCTCCGTTGCGCTTCATGTCCTCTTCAATGGAGCGCGCCATTTCTCCCTGGTAGAAGTCTTCGACACCCCGCCTCGCCAGTTGCCGCAGGGTTTCAGCCAGAACGGGTTGGCAAAAAGTACTGCCCGCGCGATAGGAATTCCTGCCATCGCGGAGGAAAAAGGGAGCTGCCTGGGAACTGCGGAGATATTGCAGTTCCCGCCGCGTGAGGCGATACTGAAGGACGCTCACTTCATATCCCTCTTCCGCAAGGCGAACCGCTGGCTCGACAGTGCGAGACAGGTCGAGCTTTCCGTAGGTTCTGAGAGCGTAGTCGAGCACGGCCGGCGTGCTGGGTACGGTAGTGGCGCGGTGTCCACGGCGCCGTTCGGCAGACAGATTACGAAATTCCTCGATGTTCGCGCGGTTGGGCGCGCGAGACGAGCCGTCGAGGGCGATGGTACGGCCCGTGGCCGCGTGGTGGATGAGCATCATCGTCTGCCCGCCCAGACCCGAAGCCGCCGGTTCGCAGACGCCCAGGGCGAATGCGGCAGCAACGGCCGCGTCGATAGCGTTACCGCCGGCTCCCAGTACCTCGACGCCCGCGGCCGTCGCGCCGTAGTGCGCAGTGGAGATCATCCCGTGCGATGCGACCGCAACTCGCTGCGGTTCATGGATACGGTGGTCGCTCAGTTCAAGGAACTCCGTATCGACTTCCTGCCGGGTCTTGCGACGTGCGGCCGTTCTTGTGGTTTTCTTGGAATCTGTCTTTTTTGAGGATTCCGCATTCATTTTTCTCTCAGCCCCTGGTCCTGGAGGCGAGGTATGTCGCAAGCAAGAGGGTACGCTGCACCAGGCTGATGCGTTCGATGGCCTCCTGGGGCGTGCCCGCATCGATGGTTGTTGGTCCGATGCCGCATACGAACGGAGTGGCATGGGATATGAGGCCCGCCACACTGGGCCATGCGGAGGATTTGGCCCTCAAGGGAACCGAAAGGTCAGAAGCGATGCGCACGAGGGAATCGCACAGTCGTCTCTGAACGGCGGTTCCGGCGAATGGAGGACGAACGGACTGCACGGAGAGGTCCCATTTCGGTCCTCCGCGTCCCAGGATGTCACGCATCTCTTCTTCGGCCCGATCGGCGATCTCCGAATCCCGGTAGTTCAACACAAGAGTTGCGGTTACCTTGTGCGGGAGCCGCATCGTGTGTCTTTGCGTCCGCATGTCGAAGATCGACAGTGCGATGCGCTCCTGCGGAGAGTTGACGCGCGAGAGGTCCTAGAGTTTTTCCATCGCCCACCGGATCACGGGCTCCCTGCGGGCTCCGCTGCTCAGGCTGAGGCTCTCTCCCATAATGTTGAGGGTGTAAATCCGCACGCCATTCCTGCGGGCGATGATACCGCCGCTGGTGGTGCCGGGCCGCAGGACGAATACCTCCTTCGCCTTTGCGGCGGCGGCCCGGATGAATCGCGCGCTGTGGCGTGCGCTTCGCCCTTCATCGGCATACAGGAGAACCCCGGCCTTCAAGTGGCGCAACCGCCGGATGCTTCTCAGGGAGCGAAACGCATACTCGAGTATCACGAGCGGGGCGCGCGAGCGACCCACACCTTCGCCGAAGAGGTGCTCGGGAGTTCTCCGGAATGGTTTATGCGCGGCGGTTGGCTCGATCGGGACGTCCAGCTGCGCGATGAACAGCACACCTCCTGCCATGCCCGCCTGCGTTTCCCAGGCAATGGTCTCAGGCTCGTCGGTGAACTCTCCTGCTTCCTTGAGACCCAGGTTTTCGAATGTTCGAGCCGCGTGCTCCGTAGCCTGACGGATTCCTATCGGGTCGGAGGTACGGCTCGAGATACCGACCCATTGCCTGAGGCTGGCCTCAATCTGCCTTCGGCGTTGTGTGACGTAAGCGATGGCGTGGTTCTTGGGGTCGACCTTTTGCACGTCGAGTGAGACGGGCTGGGGCAACCCGAAATATCGCGCGTTGGCGACCTCGACGAGCCGGTTGGCAAACTTCTCGAAATCAAGTCCTACCGCGTTCGCCCCCACAAGATACGACCCGTGCTCTCCCAGGCTGGGCAAGCTGTTGATCTCGAGCACGTAGAAATTCCCCTCATCATTCATCCGCATGTCCACACGGGCGCAGTCATAGAGATTGAGCGCCTTGAACGCCTGCACGGCGATCTTGCAGGCGTGATCGGTTTGCTCGGCAGAGAGGGGGGCCGGGCAGATGTGGGAAATCGTGCGCTCGCTTCTGCCGGTCTTGTCTTCATAAGTGTAGATTTTAGGGCCCTTGCCGAAATCGAGTTCGACCGGGGGGAACGCCTAGGGAGGGTTGTTTCCGAGCAGTCCGACGTTAATTTCGCGCCCCTCTATGTATTGCTTGACTAGGACAGCTTGCCGGAATCTGTCGAAGATGACTTTAGCGGCCTCCCTTAATTCCGATTCGTTGTGAACGACCTTGAGGCCGAACGATACCGCCTCGTTCTTCGGCTTGACGATAAGAGGGTAGCGAATGTCGGGGATGGGCGAATCCGGCGCCTCCAGCATGGCAAAGTCGGGTGTCGGGACGTTGTGCTGTTTCAGGATGATCTTGGCGACCGCCTTGTCCAGTGCCAGAGAGTGGCCAAGCGGCCCGGAGGCGACATATGGAATGCCAGCCATCTCGAGGATGCTCGGTACATGTGTGTAGCGGGCCTGCCCTTGGATGCCGTAGGAGACGTTGAACACCATGCCCGGTCGCTCACCCTCCACGACGCGGGGCATGAATTCCTCAAGGCGGTCGATCAACTGCTTGTCTCCCTCCAGGGAAACGACCTCGTGTCCTCCGTGACGGAGGGCGGTCGCTAGTCGTCGAATGGTCCTGAGACCGATCCTCTCCTGGTTCGGCATTCCGAAGAGGTTGATTACGTTTTTACTCTCCCTGTTGTAGACGATGGCGATCTTCATGTTTTCAGTAGCTCCTTCGAGTCCGATGCCTTCGACTTGCGAATTCCCGAGATGGTACACCGCGTGATGGCCAGCAAATTTTCGAAGGGAATTGTATACGAAAATTCCGAAATGGGCGGCCTGTCCACCCTTCGGATCATCCACATATTTTACGTTCGGGTTATTGATCCTGAAACAGAATTTAATTCCGCTTGGTTGGCGTGATGTTCCGGCTGTTTCCTCCCGTTGGTCGTTTTGGTTTATCGGTCATAATTATTCTCCACCCGTTTGGTTACGTGTCTTTGCTGCATTTATCGATTTTCTACACGTACCGATTTTGACCAGTTTCTCATTTTAGCAATCTCATCGGGATCATGAAAAACAGCATCCGGAACATTTGCGACCACGTCTCCGAAAATCCGATCATCCCTCGCTTTCCTGAAATTTTCAACTCACACTGTATTCTCTTTCGCTGACTTCAAGGGTTGAAACCAGGCGAACATTATTGACCCTGAGGATAATTCGTTCCTTTGACGAGAAAAACCTCACAAAGAGTTATTTTGTAATGAATTCTGGCTAATCAGACCCCGGTGCGACGCTCCACCGGACCGATCAAGTAGACCCTTCGACCCACATCGTGCACCTTGCAAAGCATAGGAAAAACGGGCAAATGCGTGAAAATGGCGTTTTTCTCGCCGAGACGTCCGGGGTTCTCTTGACACTCACAGGCCGTGTTGGTAGGTTCCCTGCCGTAAATTTCGTTACCGCAACTTCTCTCCTGAAGGATAGAAGGGTATGACCTCCAATCCTTCTCCAGAGTCGGGGCGAGGACGAAAAGCGAAGAAAACGTCCAATGCGCGGGACAAGAAGATTCGCAGGGGGGTGCGGAACGTACATCTTGCGACTTTGGGCTGGAATTTCGTGACGGCGCCGCTCGTTGGCGGCGGAATCGGGTATCTGTTCGATCGCTATGTCGGTACATATCCGTGGGCGATGGTAGTCGGATTGATATTGGGATTCGTTTCCGCTTTTATTGATCTCGTCAGAGGGGTTCGCTGAATGACAAACCAGGACCCGCCATCTCTCGTCCTCAAAAGCATCTCGAATTCCGGCTGGTTGATACTGGCGCTCATGAGTGTCGGGGGCGTGATGCTGGGGAACCTTTCGACGGGCGCCGGTGTAGCAATTGGCGGGGCGTGTGGGCTTGGAAGTTTTCGGATGATGGATATATACTTCGCCCGCATTTTCCGTAAAAATATCAGTCGCCCCCCGTGGTGGCATCACATTCTATATGTTTTGAGATTTTTCGCCCTCATGGGTGTCGTGGCGTTCGCGATTGGCTGGATTCGGCTCCCCGCCGTGAGCGTGGTGATAGGGTTGACCATTCCGCCGTTGGCCATATTCATTCACGGGGCTCGCAGCGCCCTGCGGATACAAGGATCGACAAGAGCATAACAAATGGAAAAATTTCACCCGTTCCTGTATTTTGACATCTTCCCGGGGCTGTCCGCATACCCGAACATCGTTTACAGCTGGCTGGTAATGGTGTTCCTCATTGTGAGTTCACTGCTCATCACCAAGGCCCTGCAAAAGATTCCCGTTGGCGGGCAAAACCTGTTCGAGGCAATTTTCGACGGTTTTTCCGCCTTCATGGAAGGCCCCCTCGGCAATGAGGGGCGACCCTTCTTCCCCCTCGTATTCACACTGGGAACCTACATTTTCCTGTGCAACGTAATCGGAATCCTGCCGGGCTTCATGGCGCCGACGAGCAACCTGAACACCAACGTGGGTTGCGCACTCACCGTATTTTTCGCCACGCATTACGTAGGACTCAAGAGAAACGGCATGGAATACCTGAAGCATTTCACGGGCCCCATCATCTGGCTCGCGCCGCTCATGATTCCCATCGAAATAATTTCTCATCTCAGTCGCCCCCTTTCACTCACCTTGCGTCTTTTCGGAAACATTACGGGCGAGGAATTGGTCCTCGGTGTTTTGATGCTCCTGTGCCTTCAGATTTTCCTGCCCGTTCCCTGGGCGATGCAGATGTTCGTGATTTTCGGAAGTTTCATTCAGGCTTTTGTTTTCACCCTCCTGACCATGATATATATCGCCGGGTCTCTCGAAGGGCACGACCACGACGAAGAACATGGCCATGAGGCCGCCCACGCTCATTAACAATAACGGTCCATACAGGAATCACCTTCAACAAGGAGAAGTAAGGGATGAAACGTTTGGGGATTATCGGATTTGCGCTAGCCAGCTTCGTAGCCGTGGCCACCAATGCCTTCGCCGCTGCAGCCGGCGACGCCGGAAACAGTGAAGTTCTGAAATGGAGAATGATCTCCTCCTCGTTCGCTCTGGCCATCGCCGCTGCAGCCGGCGCTTTCGCCCAGAGCAGGAGCATTGCCAGCGCACTGGACGGCACGGCACGGAACCCGGGAGCTGGCGGCGACCTGCGCGTGTCGATGATCATCGGTCTCGCCTTGATCGAGTCCCTTGTAATTTATACGTTCGTTATCTGCCTCATCATCATCCTTGGCTAGATAAACCCGGATACGCAAGACACGCAAGGGGGGGGCCTGATGGCTCCCCCTTGCGTGTTGTTCGACGCTAGTTGTCACAAGCAGCGCTTGTGGGGATTCCTTCCAGATAAATTCACTTCAGGCTTCTCTTTTCCGCTTCCGCCGGATCCACCACTTGCCCTACTCGGCAAAACGCATAGAATCAAATCTCGTTCGGGTAACTGCGTACTCTGTGTAGACTCTTTTTTCCTCTGAATTGCGGGTGCACAAAAAGTCGATGTGGGAAAATACGAAAACAAGAATTCCAGAAGCTACCGTCAACCGATTGTCAAAATACGCCCGCATACTGGAACAGGCGCAATACGAGGGGGCTGAACTCATCGCGTCCGCCGATTTGGCGCAACGCTGCGGTTTCAAGCCTGCGCAAATCAGAAAAGATCTCGCATACTTCGGCGAATTCGGCGTCCGCGGGAAGGGATATTACATCAAGGAGTTGAAGGACAATCTGAAAAAAATCCTGGGTGTAACCCACACATGGAAAGTCGTGCTCGTAGGAGCGGGAAACCTCGGTTCGGCCCTGCTGGCGTATAAGGGTTTTCTGGCACATGGATTCGAGATCGACGCAGTATTCGATAAATTCCCCGAAAAAATACCCCCTCACCGCATCGGCTCGCTTCGCGTGTTGCCGATGTCGGATTTGCACAAGGTAGTGAAAAAAAACAAAGCAAGATAGGCATCATCGCGGTACCGAGTGAAAGCGCGCAAATCGTAGGATCGGCGCTCGTGAGCGCCGGCATTACCGGCATATTGAATTTTGCGCCCACCCAGGTTCAGGCGCCACCTCATGTGAAAGTGAAAAACGTGGATTTGGGCAGTGAGCTGGAACATCTCTCCTTTTATCTTTCCAAAAACCCGTGAGGACTTGCACCCGCATGGATGAACCACGCTATATCCTGGCTTTCGACACTTCTCTCTCGAAAGGAAGGTGCTCTTTGTTTTGCCCGGCGGAAGAAGCCGAGGAAGAGGCACTTCTCTCGGAAGAAATCCGAATTTCCAGGACACTCTTGCCGCAGGTAGAGCAAATTCTGAAATCAAGGAACATTCGCGCCCATATGATTCAGGCCATCGGAGTGAGCATCGGCCCGGGAACATTCACAGGACTGCGTGTCGGACTTTCTAGCGCCGAAGGGCTTTCACTGGGCTGGGACTGCCCGCTGTATGGTTTTTCATCGCTGGAAATCATGGCGATGGCTACCCTGCAAAATGCAATACGAACGACCCAAAACCTGCCCGATTATATTCTGCCCTACCGGGATGCTCGATACGGAGAATTGTTTACCGCGTTGTTTCAGGTAACCGCAGACCCGGTTTCATCTCTTGGATTCACCCTCACCCGCGTGCGGGAGGACGAGGTCATCTCCCTGGAAGAGTTTTGTCCCCCTGCCGAAGGCGACACGCTGTTAACAGGAAGAAAAGAAGAATTGCCCGAGAACATTGCTTTCGCAGCTTCTCATGAATCGGGCAGTCACCATGAAATGGACTGCTCGGCCGCTGCAACTGCATGGCTGACCTACAATGCGCTGCAGAACCGTTCACACCCGAACAGCACCGATATATCGCTGAATTACTGCCGGAAATCGCAGGCGCAAACCAAATGGCCTGAACGACAGGGTTGATTCTCCGTTCAACATTTCGTAGGTTAGAAGATCATTCTCTGGGTGAATTCAACGGCAAATACAGGGTTTTGAACTTTCATCGCAGATGCTCGAAAGGAGACCGATCATTGGAAACAACTGAAAAAGTTCAGGAAGCACTGAATGCAGATGATGAACTCGAAGGTCTGAGAAAAAAACACGCCATTCTGGATGAAAAAATTCTCGCACTCGAAGAGATTCGGTTCCCGTCTTCACAGGAGCAACAGGAAATAAAGTTGCTCAAAAAAGAAAAGCTCGCAATCAAGACACAGTTGGAAACCATGGAGAATCATTGAAGTCGCGACTTCATCCGAAAACACCAGGAACAGATTTTACGTTTTCAACCTTGACCAGTATGAAAAACCTGCAGTAGTATCACGCGTCGCGTTATTGAAACGTCAGGGTGAATGATTCACCCGAGGCGTGACCGAAACTTGGGCGCACAAATCATCAAGGGAAACGGCCATATGGGTCCGGGGAAAATGTTGTGGAATAAGGAGTCTGGCGTAGGAAGGGGGCGGTGCGCCCTCACGCGCCGTCCCCTGATTTCTTCTTAACGACCTGCCGGCATCATCGGCATTTTTCGGATCAACTTCATTGCCAGAGAGTGAAAAAATTCAACTGGCTGAGAGGACTGGCCGTGGCGACAAAGGCGAAAAGCCAACCTGCTAAACAACCTGCAAAACTGAAACCGAAAAAAATCCCAGGGGCCGAGATTATCTATCGCGGCCTTGAGCGAGAGGGTGTGGAGTACGTATTCGGACATCCAGGTGCCATACTTCTTACGCTTCTGGACCTGTTTCTCGAAAGAAGCAACATCAAGCATCTGCTCATACGGCACGAGCAATGCGCCGCGCACATGGCCGAGGGATATGCCCGCGCCAGCGGCAAGGTCGGCGTATGTCTTACCACTTCCGGTCCGGGCGCCACGAATCTCATCACGGGCATTACGGACGCCTACATGGATTCCATTCCGATCGTCTGCCTCACGGGACAGGTGGCCACCACGATGGTGGGAAACGATGCCTTCCAGGAAGCCGACATCGTCGGAATGACCAGGACCGTCACCAAACACAGCTATCTGGTGAAGAGCACCGATGAACTTGCCGAAACGATCCAGGAGGCTTTCTACATCGCACGCACGGGAAGGCCGGGCCCGGTCCTGGTCGACTTGCCCAAAGATGTCCTCTTGGGCGATGGACATTACGAAATCCCGGAAAAAGTGGATTTGCGCGGCTACAAACCCACGACCAAAGGGCACCCCAGACAAATCCAGCGTGTGGCCGAAGCCATCAAGGAATCCAGACAGCCACTCCTCTACGTCGGCGGCGGCGCCATTCATGCGGAAGCGCATGAGGAAATTCTCAAACTCGCGGAAACAGCGGAAATTCCGGTCACATACACTCTTTTGGGAGCAGGTGCTTTCCCGAGCG
This sequence comes from bacterium, assembly GCA_965200245.1. Classification (GTDB taxonomy): domain Bacteria; phylum UBA8248; class UBA8248; order UBA8248; family UBA8248; genus Bin107. The sequence continues at coordinate 62,853 of CBDATS010000005.1, forward strand.
CGCACGAGCTGTCATTGGGCATGCTCGGCATGCACGGAACGGCATACGCCAACTATGCAACCATGGAGTGTGATTTGCTCATCGCTGTCGGCGCGAGGTTCGACGACCGCGTTACAGGAAAGGTATCAGAATTCGCCAGCCGGGCGAAAATCATCCACATTGACATAGACCCCACGGCCATCGGAAAAAACAAAGCCGCCGATATCCCGGTCGTCGGTGACGCGCGCCTGGTGCTCGCCGAGGTCAACAAACTCATCAATCCTCAAAAACGCGCCCTCTGGAAAAAGCGAATCGAGAACCTGAGGGCGGAATACCCGCTCACGTTCGATTCCTCCGAAGGAGCGCCGATCAAGCCGCAAGAGGCCATTGTCGCCTTGAGTGAGGAAGTGGGCGACAGGGCGATCATCACCACCGAGGTGGGACAACACCAGATGTGGGCTGCTCAATTTTACAGTTTCACATTCCCGCGCCAGTTTATCTCTTCGGGCGGGCTCGGAACCATGGGCTTCGGTTTTCCCGCAGCCATCGGCGTAGCACTGGCGAGACCGGATAAACTCGCCATCGACATTGCGGGAGACGGCAGTTTCCAGATGGTGATGCAAGAAATCGCTACTGCCGTTCAGTACAACATTCCAGTAAAGGTCTTTTTGTTGAATAACGCTACGTTGGGTATGGTTCGTCAATGGCAAGATTTGTTCATGGACCGGCGATTCAGCGAAGTGAATTTCGACGCCTCGCCCGATTACGTAAAGCTTGCGGAGGCATTCGGCGCCAATGGTCGACAGATTGTGCACAAGGAAGATTTGAGATCTGCTATCCAGGAAATGATTGCCACACCGGGGCCCTACATCCTGGATGTGATCGTCGACCCTGACGAGTTGGTCTTTCCAATGGTGCCCGCGGGCAGCGCGACAAAAGATATGATTGTTCGGGATACCCGGAAGAAAGTCCTTAGAGGCAAGCTCAGCGCATTGCCCGATAACTAGGAGGTTTCATCCGTGGAGCTCAATGGCTCACAAATCATGATTGAAGAACTGAAAGCGGCAGGCATCGAGATGGCCTTCGGGATACCGGGCGGCGCCATCATGCCGTTTTACGATGAATTGCTGAAGGCGGATTTCCCGCACATCCTCACCCGTCACGAGCAGGGGGCAGCCCACATGGCGGATGGATACGCACGTGTAAGCGGAAAAGTCGCCATCGTCGTCACGACCTCCGGCCCCGGGGCCACGAACCTCATCACCGGACTCGCCAATGCGCAGATGGATTCCGTACCGCTCATCGCAGTCACGGGACAGGTGGCGACCAACATGATCGGAACCGACGCTTTTCAGGAAGCCGACGTGTACGGCTGCTCCATTCCGGTCACGAAATTCAACTGGCTCATCAAGGACGTCAACGAAATACAACACGTCACGCGCGAAGCGATTAGAGTGGCGACGGCGGGTCGACCCGGCCCCGTCCTTCTTGATTTTCCCAAAGACATCCAGATCACCAAGGCAGATTATGTGCCGCGTGAATCCGTTGAATCCCCTCTTCCCGCTACCCGGCATTATCCTGATCTCGATATGGCGGGAATCCACAAACTGCTTGAAGCCATCGAGCGGGCCGAGCGACCTGTCATCATCGGCGGCGCCGGCATCATCAAGGCCGGCGCTTCGGAGGAGCTCACGAAATTTGCGAAATCAGCAAACATCCCTGTGATCAACACCTTGCTGGGACTCGGGGGGTTCCCGGGTACGGACGAACTTTTCCTCGGTATGCCGGGAATGCACGGCACGGCCTATGCGAACTTTGCCCTGTGTGAATGCGATTTGCTTATCAATCTCGGGGCTCGCTTCGACGATCGGGTGACGGGCAAGGTGTCGAGCTTTTGCCCGAAAGCGACGATCGCACACGTTGACATCGACGACGCAGAGATTGACAAGCGTGTACACGCGCATATTCCGATTCTCGGGAACGTGCGGGACGTGCTGATAGCGCTTAATGAACATATAACGCCCGGGGATTACGATGAGTGGCGTCAGACCTGGACGGATTGGAAGGAAAACTACTCCTTGCAATACGACTGGGACGGATCCATCAAGCCCCAATACGTGATCGATCAGATTCAGGAGATTACCGAAGGCAACAGCATCTATGTGACCGGTGTCGGGCAGCACCAAATGTGGGCGGCGCAGTTCATCCGCTTCAACGAGCCCAAGACATGGGTGACTTCCGGCGGTCTGGGCACGATGGGATTCGGCCTTCCCGCCGCAATCGGCGCGAAATTCGCCCGCCCGGAGAAAGACGTCTGGCTCATTGACGGCGACGGAAGCTTTGCCATGACGCTCGTCGAACTCGCCACGGCGGCCACCTATAACGTCCCCGTAAAGGTCGCCATTCTGAACAATGCCTACCTGGGCATGGTGCGCCAGTGGCAAGAACTGTTTTTCGAGAAACGCTACTCGCACTCACATTATCCGGAAAACCCCGATTTCGGCATGGTTGCAGAGAGCTATCGCGTGAAGGGGATCAACATCACAGACGTGAACGAAGTGCGGAATTCTCTCGAGACAGCGGCCGAACACAATGGACCTGTCGTGTTGAATTTCCTGGTCAACAAGGAAGAAAACGTCTGGCCCATGGTTCCCGCCGGCGCCGGGAACGATGAGATGCAACTCGCGCCTCCTTCCAGGGAAGCCAACTCATGAGACAAGTCTACTCCATTCTCGTCAACAACCACGCGGGCGTGCTTTCCCATGTTGCAGGTCTCTTCACCCGCCGTGGATACAACATCGAAAGTATCGCCGCCGGACCGACAGAGGACACCAGCATAACGCGCATCGTCATTGTCGCCATTGGCGAGGAAAACGAACTCGACCAGATCGCCAAACAACTCCGCAAGCTCTACGATGTGCGGGAAGTCGAACAAATCTCCTATAACCAGGCTGTCACGCGCGAACTCGTTCTTGCGACAATCAAAGCGCCCATTAACCGAAGAAGTGAAGTCATCCAGCTTGCCAACGCATTTGGCGCTCAGGTAATCAACATGACCGACGATACGGTGACACTCGAGGCGAGCGGCAACGATCATAAGGTGAGAACCCTTCTCAAGGCATTCGAGAGCTACGGAATATCGCAAATGGCGCGCACGGGAATGATTTCGCTACCCTACGACGGCATGCCCGAGGATTGGGAGCCCATTACATAATGTCCCAAAATTCCAACAGCGATTCCAGGGAAGATACACATACGATTGCGGTTTTGGTGGAGAACAAATTCGGCGTTCTCGCCAAGGTGGCAAGTTTGTTCAGCGCCCGCGGTTACAATATTGACAGCCTGTGCGTCGGAGTAACGCAGGACCCCAGCGTATCCCGAATCACTCTCGTCACGCGCGGAGACGCAAAAGTTCTCGAGCAAATCAGAAAACACCTCAGCAAACTCATCGACACCTTCAAGGTGATGGACATGGGCGAGGCAGACAGCGTCGAGCGAGAGATGATTCTCATCAAGGTTTCCGGATCGAAAGCCGCGCGGACGGAGGTATTCCAAATCATCGATGTGTTCCGGGGCCGCGTCGTAGACGTCTCCACGGATACCATTACCGTTGAAGTGACGGGAGATGAAGGGAAGATTCACGCCATTCTGAATTTACTCCAACCATTCGGCATCAAGGAGATCGCCCGCACCGGCAAAGTCGCCCTCACTCGTGGGGCCAAGACCCTGAAGGGCTCCAAAAATTAACCCATGAGTCTGAGAGAACATCCCGGCAGACCACTCGTTGCGAAAGAGGGTTGGGGCTATATCTCAGGTTTATCCGCCATGGGCCTCATCTCGATCGCCTTCGGAGGATGGTTGTGGGCTGTTCTTTTTTTTCTTCTGGCCGCCGCTGTAGCCGGTTTTTTCCGGGACCCGCATCGTACCCCGCCCGAAGAATCGGGCGTTGTCCTGTCCCCGGCGGATGGCCGGGTCGTAGAGATCGCCCGCACAGCGGATGGCGGAGGTGTGATACGTATTTTCCTTTCTCCCCTGGACGTTCACATCAACCGATCACCCGTTGAAGGCAGGATATCGAACATCCACTATCAAAAAGGTCGTTTCCTGGCCGCCTACAAGGAAGCCGCCTCGAATTTCAATGAGCAAAACGCCCTGGAAATCGAGACGAACACAGGCGATAATTTCAAAGTCGTTCAAATCGCCGGTGTTCTGGCCCGGCGGATTGTCTGTTGGTCCAAGGCAGGCGATACCATATGTGCTGGAGAACGCGTCGGACTGATTCAGTTCGGCTCGCGAACAGATTTATATCTTCCAAAAGGTTATAATCTATCCGTAGAGCAGGGACAGCGTGTTCGCGGAGGAGAGACCATCGTTGGACGAGCAAACCACGAGACAAACGCGGAATAAATTCGGGCGTCGATCAAGAAGAAGGCGTCGCCGCTCTGGAAAACGATCTTTCCAGCGAGGGATATTCCTGGTTCCCAATCTGCTGACCACGGGCAGTCTGTTCGCCGGCTTCTACGCGATCATCGCTTCCATACAGGGAAACTTTATCTGGGCTTCGCTGGCCATACTGTTGGCCATCGTTTTGGATGGTCTCGATGGCACCGTCGCCCGGTTGACGAAAAGCACAAGTCCGTTTGGCCTTCAATACGACTCTCTGTGTGATTTGGTGGCTTTCGGCATCGCACCGGCCATCCTCATATACACATGGCTCCTTGCTCCTTACGGGAGAATCGGCTGGCTGGCCACGTTCATATTCGCAGCATGCGGCGCCTTGAGACTGGCGCGCTTCAACGTGCTGGCGCAAGCGAGCAGCGGTTCCATGGATTTCCGCGGCCTGCCAATTCCCGGAGCCGCGGGAGTTCTGGCATCCATCGTATATCTGGCAGAAGATTTTTCGATCAAGCCCCATGTTCCCCTCATCCTCATCGTAGCACTCAGCTATGCACTGGCGTTTCTGATGGTGAGCACCATTCGCTACAAGAGTTTCAAGGATATCAGCGGACCTCTCAGAAGACCCTTCCGTGTTCTCGTCGGCGCGGTGCTGGCTCTGTTCGTAGCGGCGGCGATTCCTCAGGTAGTCGCCTCCCTGGTATTCGTCGGCTACGCTGCATCCGGACCCTATGGAATGATAACGAAATGGCGGAGAACCAAACGGGAGAGCACTGCCAGGAACCTTGAACAAACACACCCGGAATCTTCGTAATCCATTCAGGAGCGCATCTCATGCCCCGGCAAACGCCCAGATGATACACCGTATCTTGTCACCCTGCGTATTCCCGCCAGATTGCGCTCTCGTCGATAAGTATTCATAATCTATTCAATACAGTACCGTCTGAAACCAGAGATTGTTCTTGACGAATCGCCATGACGAGAGTTTCCGTGTCAAATAGTTCAAAACTCGCATTCTTGAAAGCACATGGGCTTTTTCTGTCGTTCGTTATTTTCACTCTCGTATTATTCTGGGCACCGACTTCCCCGAAAGCTCAGCCGAAAAGTGGCTCGCAAGCCCAGACTATACCCAGTCCGCCTACAAGAAGTGACGAGGGCCTCCGGTTCTTGAGAGAACCGGAAGCATCCATCGCTATCACAGCGGATGAAATACGGGAAGATCGGGAACGTCAACGCATTATTGGCCGCGGAGCTGCGGACATCCAGTATCTGGGCAAGAGAATTCGAGCGGATTACATTGAGGTACAAACTTCCACACGCGATGGAGTGGCCACCGGAAACATTGTATTTCAAACCAAGAACGACCGTATCGTCGCCAACCGTATCGAATTCAATCTCGATACGGAGCAGATGGTCGTATTCAACGCACAGGGCTATATCGACACCACATATTACGTGACGGGGCGAGTCGTGCGGCGCTTGTCGGAAGATCGGTATGAAGTCCAGGGAGGTACTTTCACCACGTGCGAAGGAGATATTCCGGACTGGGCTTTCGGTTTCGAGCGTGCGACTTTCCAGATTGAAGGCTATGCCCAACTCGAAGCGCCCACCATGTCCGTGAAGGGGGTGCCAGCGGCTTTTTTTCCCTGGGTCGTGGTGCCAATAAAAACAAAAAGAGCCACCGGCTTCCTGCTTCCGGGAATCGGTTCAAGCAGTCGTAGCGGGTTCCAGTTTTCTCCCTCGTTCTTCTGGGCCATCAACGACTCTTCGGACGCCACCTTCGGGGTCGACTATTTCACCAAACGCGGGGTTCGCTACAAGGGACAGTACCGCTACGCACCGGATCGAAACACGACAGGAGAAATAACGGGGCGCTACCTGAAAGACGAACTCGAACGAGCGAATTTCTGGGACGTCAAAGGCTTTCATCGTACGAATTTCAAAGGTATCGGTGGCAACCTCAACGTAGCAATCGACCTGCAAAAACGCCCGACGAACGACCGTTCGCTTGAAGACAACTTACAGTCGCGCACTCGCCAGAATACGGACACCCATGTCACCTTCACGCAAAATCTTCCCAAAATTGCCGGACAACTCCAACTGGGAATGAGACGACGCGAAGGTTTGGGTGATAGCGATGGCCAATTGTTTCAAAGAGCACCGGAAATAACCCTGGACATTCATCACAAACATCTGAAGGAAAGCAATCTATACTTTAACCTGGATTCCTCCTTCACCAATTTCAGAAAAATGGAGAACGAAAACACGCTTCGGCTGAGCCGCTTTCACATCGAACCTTCTTTATCGCTTCGCCTGGAGACTCTTCCCTGGCTAGGTCTGACACCTGAAATCGGGTTACGAAGAACGTATTGGACACATCAGAAATTGGATCCGGGTTTAAATTCGATCTTCGCTCAGGTGCAACACGTGGAATCCGACCTGTCGCGAGAAATGTGGTTTGCGAAACTCCATGCGCTCGGTCCGCGATACAGCAAAGTCTACAGAGGCGGGTCCGGCCCCTTCCGGGATTTCAAGCACATTCTCTCGTTCGAGACGAACTATCAATACATCCCAAACAATGATGTGTACGACAGAAGCCTGATCATCCCCCTAGATCCGATCGATGAACTCCAGAACGAACACGCCATCGAATATGCCATTGTGAACCGTGTACTGACGAAACTGCCCACAAGTGAGGGACTCCAGACAAAGCAGTTGTTTCGATACAGAATCAGCCAGACGTATGATTTCGTCGAAGCGCGAAGAAAAGAGGGACTCTACACAAGGCCAAAACGTCCTTTCGGCGACATCGCCTTCAGACTCGAAACGCAGCCCTACTCCAGGTTTCGCCTTCTGCAGCAATTCCAGTATGACCCTTATGACTCGGAAATCAGCGAACACTCAACGGGCGTCTTGCTCGACGAAAAAAACTGGTTTTTCAGTGTCGACAGGACCTGGACGCGCCAAAGAAACTACTACCCGGAAAGCGTGGAAGGCAGTCATCTGAATTTCGCCGGAGGGTTGTCCCTGAACAAGAATCTTTCCCTCGAATACGCCTCGCGTTTGAACAAAACCGAAAAAACCACACTGGAGCAAAGCATAACGGCGCGCTACTTTGATTGCTGCTGGGGATTGGAACTCACATTTACAGATACCAAGGAAGAAAGTGAAGTATTCCTGGGCTTCAGCCTCATTGGTCTGCTCGAGGGCGAGAGAACATTCGGTTTCATGAACAGGCGAAATGCTTTACGAGAAGATGGACTCGGGAACGGCTCATGGGCGACCTCGCCTTTCGAGTAAAAATTGTGTGGCCTCTTCCAACATTATTACGCGCAAACTCCTGCTTGCATGAAGGGTGAGGCAACCCGGTGAATATTTGCGTTATCGGCTGTGGATATGTGGGATTGATGACAGGGGCCATATTCGCAGATCTGGGCAACGACGTCATTGGCGTAGACATCGACCAGGACCGCGTGGATACCCTGAACGCGGGCAGGTGCCCCATTCATGAACCCAGATTGCCCGAGTTGCTGGAACGCAACCTCAGAGAACGCAGGCTCACCTTCACCGCTTCCATCCCGGAAGCAGTTTCAATGAGCGAGATCATTTTCATCTGTGTGGGGACCCCCCCCGCCCAGGATAGCGGAACGGACCTCTCGCAAGTGGAAGCAGCGGCGTCGGACATCGCCCGCGCGGTGAATAGCTACAAGATTATCGTCAACAAAAGCACCGTGCCCGTAGGTACGGGGGATTTCGTCAGAGAGGTAATCGAGAAAAATGGAGTTGCTCCGGAAGATTTCGACGTAGTCTGCAATCCGGAATTCCTGCGCGAAGGTCAAGCAGTGCGGGACACTCTACAACCGGATCGCATCGTCATCGGTTCATCATCGGAGCAAGCAGCGGAAAAGGTACGGCTTCTATATCAGGCCCTCCATGCCCCTTGCATCATCACGGACACGCACAGCGCCGAGTTGATCAAATACGCCTCGAATGCGTTTTTGGCGATGAAAATCACATTCATAAATGCGGTCGCTAACCTTTGCGAGCAAACCCAAGCGGATATCCGAGAAGTCGCCAATGGGATTGGCGCTGATTCGCGGATTGGCCCCGCCTTTCTCGGGGCAGGCTTGGGCTACGGCGGGTCTTGCTTCCCGAAGGACGTGGATGCCCTGTTGCACGCTTCCAGGAGACTCGGCGCTGAAATGCCTGTTCTGGAAGCCGTACGATCGGAAAACGACAGTCGCGTACCCCGGTTCATCCGAAGAATCATCAAGAGGCTGGATACAAAAAACCGGTTACCCCTTGAAGGAATAGTCATCGGTGTCTTGGGACTATCCTTCAAGCCGGATACAGACGACATGCGAGAAGCCAAAAGTATCGAAATCTGTCACGAGCTTCGTGTGGCGGGAGCCAGGCTGCGCGCATATGATCCCATCGCAACCGAAAACGCCAGGCGAATTATTGGCGACAAGGGAATCGAATACTGCCAAAGCCCCTACGAGGCGGCGAAAGGCGCAAATGCACTTGTTATCGTCACCGAATGGCGTGAATTCATTCAGTTGAACCTGAATCGCTTGAAATCGGAAATGGTGGAGCCGATCATCTTCGACGGTCGAAACATCTATTCTTCCGCACAAGTGACGGATGCCGGCTTTGAATACTTCTGCATCGGCAAAACCGCAGCCAAACCCTGACAATGGAAAACTCTCGCGTTGTTGTGACGGGCGGAGCGGGCTTCATTGGCTCTCACTTGTGCGACAGGCTACTCGCCCTCAGCGCTGACGTCGTGTGCGTCGATAATTTCCTCACCGGAAATTATTCCAACATTGACCACCTGCTCGGAAACGGACATCCGAACTTTTCACTCATCGAACACAACGTGAGTGCACATATTCACGTCGAGGGAAAAGTGGACGCCGTTTTCCATCTTGCGAGTCCGGCCAGCCCGAACGATTATCTGAAATATCCCATCCAGACACTAAAGGTCGGCTCCCTTGGCACGCACAACGCCCTTGGGCTTGCGAAGGAGAAAAACGCGCGTTTTCTTCTGGCTTCCACCTCGGAGGTATATGGAGATCCCCAGATTCACCCACAGCATGAGGAATACTGGGGCCACGTCAACCCCATCGGACCACGCGGGGTATATGACGAAGCCAAGAGATTCTCAGAAGCCATTACAATGGCCTATCACCGAAGTCACGGTCTTAATGCGCACATCGCCCGCATCTTCAATACGTATGGCCCCAGAATGCGAATAGCGGACGGACGCGCGATACCTGCCTTTATCTCGCAAGCCATTCGAAACGAACCCATCACTGTTTTTGGCGACGGAAAACAGACCAGAAGTTTTTGTTTCATTACAGATCTCGTCGATGGCCTCATCAAACTGATGGACAGCGAAATTCATGAACCGGTCAACCTCGGAAATCCATCGGAGATGACGATTATCGACCTGGCCGCAAAAATCATTCTCCTCGCAGGTGCAAACCCGGAAATCCAGCATGAACCTCTTCCCATCGACGATCCGAAAATCCGTCAACCTGACATCCGAAAAGCAAAAATGCTTCTCGGCTGGGAGCCGATCATTTCCCTGGAAGAGGGTCTCCTGGCCACAATAGACGACTTCAGGAAACGATTGAACATCAACCCTTGAAATTTAGCCCCTTGATCGGCTAGATTGCAGGGCACTGGGTGGATTCCCTACTGTATCCTTCCTACCGCCCCACTGCCCAGAGGCATCAATTGGAATCATCGGCAAAGGAATTCCTGGCCGAGCGAGCCGTGAAGTTTGATTCGCTTGCGGCTAGCGACTACTCCCGGCAGGTAGACGACATCTGCAAAGTCATCGTTGAATGCCTGACGTCTGAAAGGAAAATCATCGCCTTCGGCAACGGGGGAAGCGCTGCACTCGCCATGCACTTCACGGGTGAACTCGTAGGCCGTTTTCTGGTCGACCGTGTTCCCCTGCCCGCCATTTGTCTCAACGGAGATACGAGCGCCCTCACTGCCATCGGGAACGATTATGCATACGAAGCGATTTTTGCGCGGCAAATTCAAGCGCACGGTCGAACGGGAGACGTCGCTCTGGGCCTAAGCACGAGCGGAAAATCAGCCAATGTCGTCCACGCCCTTGACCAAGCCGGTACCCTGGGATTGGTTGGCGTCGCGATGACCGGCAGGAGTGGTGGCCCTGCCTCAATTGCCGCAAAACACACGGCGAATGTGCCCTCGGATGACACCGACTTCATACAGGAAGCCCATGAAGCCGCGCTTCATTTCATTTGCCACCGCATCGATGAGGTATTCTCTGGGGATTCCGAAGCTCGAAGCACCACCTTGAATGTTTGAGCAGATTCAGCGACGGGAAACATTGACGTGGAAATCGGGATTTTAGGCAGCGGGAGTCGGGGAAACGCCGCTCTGGTGCGCTCGGAGGACGCGGCGTTTCTTGTCGATGCCGGTCTCAGTGCAAGGCAGATCACAAAACGTCTTGAAACCTACGGCGTCCATCCGCAGGATCTGATGGCAATCGTCCTGACACATGAACATATCGATCACATCAGAAGCGCAGGCAGTTTGGCGAGAAGGTGGAATCTGCCACTTTGGACGAATAAAGCCACATACGCTGCCAGCGAGAAGACGATCGGCAAAACACCCGAGTGGATTGAAATCGAAGTGGGTGTCCCCTTTCATATCGCAGACATAAGAGTCGAGCCTTTCAGCACACCTCATGACGCGGCCGATCCATTTGGAATGACATTCAAGGCCGAGGACGGGCACCGTGTTGGCTTCGCTACAGACATGGGATTCGTTACGAATCTCGCTCGCCTGCGCCTGCAGGGGCTTCAGGGACTCGTGCTGGAATTCAACCATGATGTGGAAATGCTTGCCAACGGCCCCTACCCCTGGCCGATCAAACAAAGAATCCGCAGCAAACTCGGACACCTCAGCAACGAAGACGCTGCGAAGTTGCTCCGCAATATCGTAACGGCAGATTTCGAGTGGCTCATCTGCGCGCACATCTCACAAGAGAACAACGAAAACCAGCTTCTTCTGGAGACGGCACGAAAAGCTTTGAACGGCCACGGACGCAGAAACCTCCTGAGCGCCTCTCAGGATGAGCCTACTCCCCTTGCGGGTACCGGAGGCATAATGGAGGGTATTCCTTGATTCCGCGATACACACGCCCTGAAATGGCGAAAATATGGGAAGAACGGGAAAAGCTGCAGCGGATGCTTGACGTGGAGTTAGCCGTTTGCGAGGAAATGTGTGCACGCGAGGAAATCCCCGAATACGCTCTGGAAAAAATTAAATCGAAGGCGGCGTTCGACCCCGACCGAATCAAGGCGATAGAACGTGTCACGAAGCACGACGTCATCGCCTTTCTCACCAACGTAGCGGAACATGTAGGGCCGTCATCGCGCTACATTCACCTCGGCATGACGAGCAGTGACGTCCTCGATACTGGCCTCGCGCTACAACTCATATCCGCCGCCGATATTATTCTCGACGACATCCAGGAACTCCGGATGACCCTGAAAGAACGCGCTATAGAACATAAGCGCACCATCATGTCGGGCAGAACCCACGGAATGCACGCCGAACCGACGACATTGGGCCTCAAGATAGCCACCTGGTACACCGAGTTTGAGCGCGCGTCCGAGCGAATGCAAAGTGCGCGCGAAACTGTCCGCGTAGGCCAGATATCGGGTGCGGTGGGCGCCTGTCCTCATATCCCGCCAGACGCTGAAGAGGCCATCTGCAAACGTCTGGGCCTCAAGGTGGATCGTGTGAGCAGCCAAATCATCCAGCGCGACCGCCATGCGGAATATCATCTTGCGCTCGCTCTGGTGACGGCGAGCATCTCCCGTGTAGCGACGGAGATACGTCATCTCCAAAGGAATGAAGTAGGCGAAGCGGAGGAGTTCTTCAGCAAAGGCCAGAAAGGAAGTTCCGCCATGCCCCATAAGCGGAACCCCGTGGTATCGGAGCAGCTTTGCGGCCTCGCCCGCATTGTGCAGGGAAACGCCCTGGCAGCCCTCCAGAATGTCCCTCTATGGCATGAGCGCGATATCTCCCACTCATCCGTGGAACGGGTCATACTGCCTGACAGCACGATTCTCGTCGACTATATGCTGTTCAAATTGAACGAGTTAATGAAACACTGGGTCGTTTATCCCGACAAGATGGAGGAGAACCTTGCGCGCTCGAAAGGATTGCTCCTCAGCGAACACGTTATGCTGGCATTGATTCGTAAAACGGGCATTACCCGAGAGGAGGCCTACTCGCGTGTTCAGGCTCCTGCCATGGGGGTCTGGGCCGAGGGAGGAGACTTTCAGGCTACGCTAGCGGCGGATCCGCAAATCGGAGGCGTGCTGGGTGAAGAGGAACTCGCCCACTGCTTCGACATGGACGCTCACCTGAAAAATCTGGACCAGATTTTCGAGCGCGTGTTCGGCCGCGAGGATGGATAAAACCCGGCACGGGAGGTGACAAACACAAATCCATTTATGCTAGGATGAATACGCCAAGCTAACCGGATTGGCCGTTTTATAACCTGCTCAATGGAATAACCCCTTAGATGAAGGTTCGAACTCTGCGACCCTTGGATGGAGAATTGTTCATGAAACGCGGCAAACAGGTTTATGAAGGCAAAGCCAAAATTATCTATGAGACCGATAACCCCGACTACTGTATCCAGTTCTTCAAGGACGATGCTTCCGCCTTTAACGCCAAGAAACTGGGGACCATCGAAGCCAAGGGAGTTTTCAACAATTCCATCTCCTCTCGCTTGCTCCTGGAGGTGGAACGCCAAGGCATACCGACTCATTTCGTGGAAAAACTCTCCGATCGCGAGATGCTGGTGAAAAAGCTCGACATCATTCTTGTCGAAGTGGTGTTGAGAAACATTATCGCGGGAAGTCTGGCCAAGCGGATGGGCGTGGAGGAAGGCGCCCGACTTCCGAACACGGTTGTCGACCTCCACCTGAAAAACGATGAACTTGACGATCCGCTCATCAACGAAGACACCGCCGTAGCCTTCAACCTGGCCACTCGCGAGGAACTCGCGCAGATGCGCAAATACGCAATGAAGGTAAACGACATCCTCACCTCGTTTTTTTCCGAAAGGAACATTGACCTCGTGGATTTCAAGCTCGAATTCGGGCGTTGCGCTGCGGAGGACGGCAAACTTCTGTTGGGCGATGAAATCACGCCGGACGGCTGCCGTTTCTGGGAAAAGGGAACAGGCCGGAAACTGGACAAGGATCGCTTCCGCAGGGACTTGGGCAACGTGGAAGATGCATATGCAGAAGTAGAAAAACTCGTCATAGAATAACTTCGCCCTGAGGTGGTGATGCCGAAAGCCCTAGTCTACGTTACATTCAAAGCGGGTGTGCTCGACCCCCAGGGGGAAGCGGTTCGGGGAGCGCTCTCCTCGCTTGGATTCAAGGGCGTGAACGACGTGCGCGTGGGAAAATTCATCGAGCTCGAACTTGAGGACGCGGACGACATTCATGCCAATCTGGAAAAAATGTGTCGCGATCTACTCGCCAACCCCGTCATCGAAGACTACCACATCGAAATGGCTGACGAATCCACGAACGGCGGGAGATGAAAATGCAATTTGCCGTCATCGTCTTTCCTGGTTCGAATTGCGATCACGACTGTTACCACGCCATCAAGGAAGTTCTCAATCAGCCTGTGCGGTTCGTGTGGCACAAGGAGACCTCTCTTGCAGACGCAGAGGTGGTGATACTCCCCGGAGGCTTCAGCTACGGGGATTATCTGAGAGCCGGCACTATATCGCGCTTCTCACCAATCATGAAAGCAGTTTCCGCGCATGCCCGGAAAGGACGTCCCCTGCTCGGTATATGTAACGGCTTTCAGTGCCTGACCGAATCGGGCCTGTTACCCGGAGCATTGAGGCGAAACGAGTCACTTCGCTTCATCTGTGACGAAGTTTGGCTCAAATGCGAGACTTCGAGAACTCCCTTTACCTGCGGCATCGAGCCCGACGAGATTCTCAAAATGACAATCGCGCACGGTGAAGGCAACTATTTTTGCGATCCCGAGACACTTGCAGCGCTTGAGAACAACGAACAGATTGTTTTCCGCTACACGGACGCGGAGGGAAACGTGCATTCCGAAACGAATCCAAACGGTTCGATGGAAAACATCGCGGGAATATGCAATCCGGCGGGAAACGTGGTCGGCCTTATGCCGCATCCCGAGCGCAGCTGCGATTCCCTGCTAGGCGGCGAGGACGGATTGCAAATGTTTCTGTCCGTGCTGCGCATGGTGGCCTCAACATGATCGCAACAGATACACCCGCCAAGCGTGACATGGCCCTCGATCACGGCCTTTCCCCGAACGAATGGGAAAGAATCGCGCAAATCCTGGGGCGCAACCCCAACGTAACGGAACTCGGTGTATTCTCCGCTATGTGGAACGAGCATTGTTCGTACAAGAGCAGCCGCATCCACCTGAAAAAATTGCCCACGAAAGGCCCGAACGTCCTGCAGGGACCTGGAGAGAACGCGGGCGTCGTCGACCTGGGCGAAGGCATGGCCATTGCCTTCAAAATGGAAAGCCACAATCACCCCTCTTTCATCGAACCCTACCAAGGCGCGGCCACCGGGGTGGGCGGTATTTTACGTGATATTTTCACGATGGGAGCGCGGCCCATCGCGCTGCTTGACAGCTTGCGTTTCGGGGCACCGGAGGATCCACGCACGCCATATCTCGTCGGCGGCGTCGTAGGCGGCATCGCGGGCTACGGGAATTGCGTCGGCGTTCCTACAGTGGGTGGAGAAACAAAGTTTCACCCCTGCTATAACGGCAACATTCTGGTGAACGTCATGTGTGTGGGTGTCATGCGCTCGGACGCCATATTCCGGGGCACCGCCTCTGGTATCGGGAATCCTGTCATCTACGTGGGCGCGCCCACCGGCCGAGACGGCATCCACGGAGCGTCCATGGCGTCTGTGGGTTTTGACGATTCCGCGCTGGAGAAGAGACCAACTGTTCAGGTGGGCGATCCATTCCGGGAAAAATTGCTTCTCGAGGCGTGCCTGGAATTGATGAAATGTAACGCCGTGGTCGGTATTCAGGATATGGGTGCCGCCGGCCTCACTTCCTCATCCGTTGAAATGGCAGGCCGCGCAGGCACGGGTCTTATCCTTCGCCTGGATGCAGTTCCTTGCCGGGAAGAAGCGATGTCGCCATACGAGATGATGCTCTCCGAAAGCCAGGAAAGGATGCTGCTGGTAGCGGAAAAAGGCAGGGAATCCGAGGTGCAGGAGATATTCGAACGCTGGGACCTGCCGATGTCTGTCGTGGGAGAAGTGACCGGTGACGGAAGACTTCGTGCATCTTTCGATGGGAATGAAGTCGCCAACCTGCCCGTATCTTCCCTGACGGATGATGCGCCGACATATGATCGTCCCCAAAAACCCGAACGCGGCCTCCCGCCGGACGACCCGCTGGACAAGCTGCCGGAACCAAAAGACCTTGGACTTGTCCTGCTCAAGATGCTGGCCCACCCCAACCAGGGAGACAAAAAACCGATATGGCGCCAATATGACTATAAAGTTCGTACGAACACGGTGAATCCTCCGGGGGGAGACGCCGCAGTCATTCATCTTAAGGGTACGCAAAAGGCGCTGGCGCTCACAACAGACGGCAACTCCAGATACAGCATGCTCAATCCCTATAAGGGCGGGATGCTCGCCGTGGCGGAAGCCGCACGAAACATCTCCTGCGTAGGCGCCAGGCCACTTGCACTCACCAATTGCCTGAATTTCGGTAATCCGGAACGCCCCGCCATCATGGCCCAGTTCTCTTCATCTATTGAGGGCATGGCGCAAGCGTGCCGGTCTCTTGAACTACCGGTAGTGAGCGGGAACGTGAGCTTCTATAACGAGACACACCAGGTGGATATCTACCCTACTCCGATTATCGGCATGGTGGGACTGCTCGACGATGTACACAAAAGAGCGTGCCATGGTTTCGCATCTGAGAATGATGTTATTGCCCTGATACATCCTGTCGGCGAAGCCCTGTTGTCGGCAAGTTCGGCCCATGAATACGTCTGGGTGGATAGTGGTCAAGAAGGAGGCGATGCACCTCCGATTTCCCTGGATGCGGAAAAAGCCGTGCAGGCAGCTTGCAGGCGAGGCATCGAAACGGGCCTGGTACGCTCCGCCCACGATCTTTCCGAAGGCGGTCTGGGAATCGCACTGGCGGAATCCGCGCTCGCATCACCGAAAAGAAAACTTGGAGTCGAAGTGACGCTTCCCGATCTGGAAGGCAGACTGGACGGCTTACTTTACGGCGAAGCCGCATCGCGCATACTGGTGACCACACCTCCAGATGCGATGGACGCCCTGCTCGAGGTCGCACAAAGCTGTGGAGCGAACCTCACGCGAATTGGTCGTGTCCAGGAACGTGCATTCGTCATAAAAACAGCGGATAATGCGCCTCTTGTAGATCTGACCATGCCCGCAATCGTGGCGGCTTGGTCGGGTGCCCTCTCCGAGGTAATGTGAGATGTCTACCTGTGTCGATGATCACCCGAAGGAGGAATGCGGCGTATTCGGGATATACAATCATCCTGAAGCGGCCAACATGGCCTATCTGGGTCTCTACGCCCTTCAGCACAGAGGACAAGAGAGTGCCGGTATCGTAGCTTCCAATGGCGAGAGGATGCACAGTGAAGTCGGCATGGGCCTTGTCGCCGATGTCTTCACGGAAGAGCGCATAGACAAGCTCAATGGTCACATCGCCATTGGCCACAACCGCTACTCCACTGCCGGACAATCCGACATCAAAAACGCCCAGCCGTTCCTGGTGGACTATGCGAAAGGAACGCTCGCCCTGGGACACAATGGAAACCTCGTCAACGGCGGCGTGTTGCGAGAAGAGTTGGAAGAAAACGGATCGATTTTTCGGAGTACAACGGACAGCGAAGTCATTTTACATCTCATCGCCCGCTCCGATGAAAAAACTTCCGAAGGCGCCATCATTGAAGCCATCCAACGACTGGAAGGAGCCTATACGCTCACGATGATGACAGTGGACAAGCTGATCGGTGTTCGGGACCCCCTCGGGTTCCGCCCCCTGGTTTTGGGCAAACTCCCTGCAGGACAAACCGGGAGCGATTCCTGGGTTCTCGCGAGCGAAACGTGTGCACTCGATTTGATAGACGCCGAATATGTGCGGGAAGTGCAACCCGGCGAGATGGTCGTGATCGATCACAATGGGGTAAGGAGCATTAATTTTGCTCCAACCGCTCAACAGCAACAATGTATTTTCGAGTTTATTTATTTCGCCCGACCGGACAGCCTGATTTTCGGGAAAACTGCCTATGCAGTAAGACGAAAGCTGGGTGCTCGACTCGCCGAGGAAGACGATGTGGAGGCTGACATCGTTACACCCGTTCCAGACTCAGGCCTATCCGCAGCGCTGGGATACGCAGATGCCTCGGGACTGCCCCTGGAGTGGGGCCTGATACGCAACCACTACGTGGGCCGGACGTTTATCGAGCCTGAGCAGTCGATTCGGAATTTCGGCGTCAAACTCAAGCTGAATCCCATGAAAGAGTTTCTTGCGGACAAGCGGGTCGTGGTGGTCGATGACTCCCTCGTCAGGGGTACGACGAGCCAGAAAATTGTCGAGCTGATTCGGAGAGCAGGCGCAAGAGAAGTCCACATGCGCATCAGTTCGCCTCCCATCACCCATCCGTGTTTTTTCGGTATCGATATGTCTACCCTTGAGGAACTCAAGGCCTCTTCGAACAGCGTTGAGGAAATAAGACAATTCCTGAAGGCGGACAGCCTTCGCTATTTGTCTCTCAAGGGTCTGCTCCGTTGCGCTCATCCGAATGAGAATTCGTTTTGCACGGCCTGTTTTTCAGGAAATTATCCGATCCCTGTCGAAAACAACGACCATCAACTCTCTCTTTTTCGGGACTCCCGCGCTTCCGAACACCGTGCATAGCAATTTGACCAAGCAAAATAGTTAGTGTTATCCTTTACCAAGATTTTTCTATCGTTTTGGAATATTTGGCATTGGGAGAAAATATTTTACCATGAAACGAAGATGGATATTCCTCATCTGCTTGTTTGCGACAGGCTGCAACGCGGTGTCTGTCTCCCAAAGTAAAATACCATCAAGCAATTTCACCAGCGATAATTCTGTCCGGGCGAAAATCGGTGCACCAAAAAAACTAACAGCCGACGCTTCCATCAAGACGAATGTCCTTGCTCCAACTCAAGCAAAGGTTTCCCTTTTTCCTGAACGCACAACGCCCGAACAGCCTGAAATTACTCAGCAAGAATCGCAGGTGATGTTGGCGTCCACGCAGTCGCAAGACTACGAAGCCGACAATTTCACTACGCAGACTGAATCTCTGGAATTCGGGAATGAGCCTATAGATTCCATGGATGAAAAAAAGGAGAAAGACTCTGAACCCTCACCACACGACATCAACTTGTCGGTCCCTGAAACAGAAGAACTCATCAAGACTTCACCAACACCGGAAGCCAGGAAGCCGAAGGCTTTTGCATATGACGTACCCATCGTTCGAAACGCCATCGTGGACAGATGGATTGAATACTTCACCGGTCCTGGGCGCGCCAGTTTCTCCTTCTGGCTGAGCCGGGGAGGACGCTACATCAATTTATTCCGCGAGATACTGAAAGAACACCAATTGCCTCAGGACCTGGCGTACCTCTCCCTCATTGAGAGCGGATTCAACCCAAAGGCACGTTCCATCAAAGGTGCCGTCGGTCCCTGGCAGTTTATGCCGGGCACCGCGAGGCGAATGGGCCTGAAAATCAATTATTATCTCGACGAGCGCCGCCACCCGATGAAATCGACCCGAGCAGCTGCGGCATATCTTTCGAAACTGTATGAGGAATTCGGCGACTGGCACCTGGCCCTCGCAGCATACAATGCGGGAGAAAATCGCATCGCCAAGACCATGCGCAGGTCCGGTCTCAAAGATTACTGGTCACTAGCCAGAACGAGACACCTGCCGAACGAGACCAGAAACTACGTCGCCAAATACCTGGCAGGGATGATAATCGCCAAAAATCCGGAAGTATTCGGATTCGCAAATATTGATTACGAAACCCCCTGGAACCTTGAAGCCGTACAGCTCACTCATGGCACGAGCCTGAGAGCGATTTCCCGTTTATCCAAAGTCTCCTTTGACACTTTGAGGAAAATCAACGCAGAGTTGAGAACCTCCGTCACGCCACCGGGCAACGGATACCATCTTTTTCTGCCAAATGAAGCGGCAAAAGAATTCAATAAAAAATTAGCGAAGCTTCACGAATTTTACCGCTCTGCCCCCGACTCCTACCACATACAGCCGGGCGATACTTTCGGAGCAATCGCTCAAAAACTCGATATCCCGCTGGATAGACTAATGGAGTTGAACACCCATCTCCATCCCCGAAGACTTCAGGTAGGCGCCAAAATTCTTCTTCCAAAATCGATAAATACGCCGAAAGCGGATCGGCCAAATTCGGCAACAGGAAGCATAACTGCCATGCCGGATTTGCACATCGTGCAACGAGGTGAATCTTTTTGGCTAATCGCCCAAAAATACGGCATCTCCAGCCAGGAACTGTTGCAGTCCAACACCGGAATCGACCCAAAGCGTCTGCGAATTGGTATGAAAATTCGCCTCCCCTTGAAAAAACACCTCGTAAAACATGAGAAAACCAAGGAAAAAGAGACTGGCGGCAAATCGACGCGCCATCTCGTTGAGCCGGGAGAGAACGTCTCCATCATCGCCCATCAATACGGGGTTCGAACGGAAGTGCTCCTCGCATGGAATCGGTTGAGCCCCTCGGCCAAAATTTTTCCAGGAGAAAAACTCATCGTTCACCGCTAGAATTATAGGTTTCTTGACACTGGCTTCCATGCTCTCCTAAGATTCAGATTCAGTCGAAGTTGTACGACGATAATTTTTTTCGATAGAGAACGACATGTTCAAACGCGCTACGAATGACGTCATGTTTGTATTTGTCTCCCTGTTTTGTGTGCTCTTTTTGATGAGTGGGTGTGTCTCGCGCCCGAAGCAACAGGCGTCGCCAGGAGAATTACTCGTCATCGGAGAAGAAGATTTGCGCGCAGAACGTTTTG
Source organism: bacterium (assembly GCA_965200245.1). Taxonomy (GTDB): domain Bacteria; phylum UBA8248; class UBA8248; order UBA8248; family UBA8248; genus Bin107. The sequence continues at coordinate 83,382 of CBDATS010000005.1, forward strand.
AAGCGGCGCGCCTCGCTTTCAAACGCCTGTTGGAGGAATACCCTGACAGCAAACACCGCCGCAGCGCGCTGTTGCGCTTGGGAGATTCATACTACCAAGAGGAAGAATACATCGAATCGAAGTTGCAATACGCCGAATATGTCCGCCTGTATCCCGTAAGCGCCAAAACGCCGAAAGCGTTCTACTTCCTCGCCATGAGCGACTACCAGAGAAATCTAGACATTGATCAGGACATAACTGTTGCGCGAGACGCGCTCAAAAACTTCCAAACCCTCGTACGACGCTTCCCAAGCTCGGAATATACGCCCAATGCGAGACAGAAGATATCGGGTTTAAGGGAACACCTCGTCAAAAACGCTTTGTTCGTCGCAAATTTTTATTTCAGGACAAACCTGCGCGTCTCTGCGATTCCGCGTTACAAGGAAATCATTCGGGATTTTAGCGATGTCCCCCATGTTCGCGCCGAAGCCATGTACAAGCTGGGAGAAAGCTACAGAATCGAAGAGAGCTTCAGGAAAGCGGGAGAAGCCTATCGTTCTCTCCTGGAAGCATATCCAGATGATCAATATGCTTCACCCGCATACAGCAGGCTCGTCATACTCACAGGCAAAAAATGATTTCTGGACCCATATTGTCAAACCAATTCGTCACATGCGGGTAACCTTTGATGTCTGAGCCGAATGAAGGCGAATCTGAAGACAGAAATTCACCTGTCACACGCGAGAAGGCTCCCGACACTCACGAAACGGATTCCTGCAACGCAAATGAAGCAGACGATACTCCCGCGTTTTCCGACTCACCGGATCATCCCGGTGATAGTCGCTCTGCTTCTCCCGTCGCAGATACCCTGTCTTCCTATTTGAGAGACATCGGCACTCATCCGATTCTCAAGCGTGACGAAGAGCAGGCGCTGGCCTTCGCGGCGAGAGAGGGTGACGAAGAAGCGTTCAACAAACTCGTGCGCTCGAATTTGAGATACGTCGTCAGCGTAGCGAATCGCTATAAGGGCCTCGGACTTTCCCTTGAGGATTTGATAAACGAGGGAAATATCGGCTTGATCAACGCGATCAAACGTTTCGATCCCGAACGCGGCGTCAAACTCATTACCTATGCCGTGTGGTGGATTCGTCAAAGCATCATGCACGCGATAGCCGATCAGAGGAACGCCGTCAGACTGCCCGTCAAACAGGCCGGTCTTCTTCATAAAATTTCCATCATGTACGAGAAATTCCGACAAGAATTCGGGCGCGAGCCCGAGACGTCCGAATTGTCCGAACGACTTGACATCAAGGTCACGGATATCGAAAAACTCATACGCGCCAATCAGAATTATCTTTCTCTCGACACTCCCGTCTCCCCTGATGATGATACAAGCTACCTCGATTTGCTAGAGGAACAGAGCGCCGTATCCGTAGAGGAAGACGTGGTACAACACTCTCTTGAAGAGGAGGTGGAGGACCTGCTCGCAGAACTCGACCCCAAGGAGCGTGAAATCATTCGCATGCGTTATGGCTTTGACGGAGAGGCAATGACGCTCGAAGAAATCGGGAACAAACTCGGGCTGTCGCGCGAAAGAATCAGACAAATAGAAAAAAAGGTAATCAGCCGTTTTCGCGCAGCAAGCGATCACCAGACGCTGCATGATTTCTTGTGTTGACGATGTCGAAGGCCAATCCGCAAAAAACCGAAACTTCTCCCGAAAGCTGGCGCGAAGCGGCTTCGCGCCTTATCGCAAGCGGCACGGGAGAAAAGTTCACGCTCGCGAACAGTCTTACGCTCGCCCGTATTCTGATGGTTCCATTGCTCGTCATGTTCCTACTCCAAGGTTCACCTCCCGCACAATACTTCGCCGCCGGCCTGTTCGTCATGGCGGCATTTACGGACTGGCTCGACGGTCATCTGGCGAGAACGCGCGACCAGATTACCCCTCTGGGCGAGATTCTAGACCCCGTGGCAGACAAACTTCTGATCGTCGCCGCCCTAATCCCCTTGGTATCACTCGGAAGAGTGGACGCCTGGGTCGTCGGCATCCTGTTAGGCCGGGAGCTTCTGGTGACAGCATTTCGCGCTGTGGCCTTGCGTCGCGGTCTGGTGGTGCCAGCGGGTTTCCTCGGTAAAATCAAGATGGGCCTGGAGGTCGCGGCGATTTTTTTCCTGATCCTGGGTATTTTTCCGTCATTGGGCACCGTTCTGATTTGGGCCGCCATGATTGCGGCGGTCCTCTCCGCAGTTGATTATTTTCGGCAAATCGTTCGAGCCATCTCTTGATAATTGCCTTTTTGCTCGTCATCCTTGGCTGCGGTCTGCTGGGCTCCATCCCCTTCGGTGTGCTGATTACCCGGTTGTTCGGCGCCGTGGATCCGCGTGAATCGGGAAGCGGCAACATCGGTGCGACGAATGTCCTGAGAACGAGTGGATGGAAAAGCGGGGTGCTGACCCTGTTGCTCGACGTTCTCAAGGGCGTTGTAGCCATCCTCCTCGCCCGTTATGTGGCCGATCACTGTCCTGCTCCCGCCCTGGAGCCCGTCGCTGCCCTTACAGCAGTGCTTGGGCACATGTATTCGCCGTTCACGGGGTTTCGCGGGGGAAAGGGTGTAGCTACCGGCCTCGGCGTGTTCGCTCTCCTGACTCCGGGGCCAACAGTCCTCGCCGCACTGGTTTTCATTATCATGGTGGCGGTGACCCGGTACATCTCTATCGGTTCGATGCTTGCCGCGGCCACGGTACCAATAGCGGGTTATTGGATGAACTACTCCCCTGTGGTATACGCCATATCCGGCGTGGTCTCCCTGTTCGTTATCTGGAAGCATCAGGACAACATCGGTCGATTAATGCGCGGAGAGGAGAACCGCATCGGGCGGAAGAGTGGTTGAGGTGTTTTTCATGACGACAGAATTTTCGATACTCCTGATTCGTCGATTTTTCTAAACCATTGGAGAGACAATGCTCACGGGTTGTTCCCCCGTTTTTCTTCTCGTCATCCTGGGCATAGGAATCGGGAGCTGGATTTTCGGAAGTCACACCGCCGCGAGAATCACCGGGCTTCTGACAGTCACTGTTTTTCTCGTCTACTTCGCCCTTTTGAACTGGACGGCACAAAACCGCCAGAAACAGGAATCAGACGCTCCACGGGAAAAGGACTTGTATCAGGAAATCACCGGTCCACACGATGGCGGGACGCGCAGGGAATTGTTTACGGAAGACGACAGGGCCGAATGGCGCAACTACCTGAAAACAGAAGGGAAGATCCTGTGGTTCGGAGTGGCGGGACTTTTACTGGCGCTGTTCTACCTGGCGTTCAAGAACTGAATCTCAAGCACGGCTCATAAAACCTTCAGTTTTGTTCAAAAAACCGAATTACGGTATCGGCTACAAAATCGAGGTCTTGACCCTGTAGTTCAGGATATATGGGAAGCGACAATACCTGCGTGGCTACGGCCTCGCTCTCGGGAAAATCCCCTTGCCGATAGGCATCGAAGCAAGGATGGAGATGCAAGGGAGATGAATAATAGATCGCGCAACCCACTCCGTTTCGCAACAAGTATTCCTGCAGTTTATCCCTCTCGGGCGTCCGAACCGCGTATTGATGAAACACATGACTTTCGCCAGGGATAGAGGGAAGGACGAACTGCTCCCCGGTAATCCCGCGAGCCTCGAATCTTTCATGATATTTTCGGGCGTTTTCCCGTCTTTTCACGATCCATGCATTCAGATGACCGAGTTTGACGGACAAAACAGCCGCTTGTATCGTATCCATCCTGAAATTACCGCCTACTTCCATATACTCGGAATTATCCGGCGAACCGTGGATCCTGAGCTTGCGCATGCGCTCGGCCCGCGCACCGTCTTTGACTAAAACCATACCTGCGTCGCCAAGCGCACTCAGATTTTTCGTGGGATAAAACGACAGACAGCCTGCATCACCGGTAGCACCGGCAAAACCCAAACTGGTCCGCGCGCCGACGGCTTGAGCAGCGTCCTCTACCACAAAAAGTCGGTGACGCCCGGCGATTTCCAGAATCTCCGCCATCGGCGCACACTGCCCGTACATATGAACGGGTATGATCCCCTTCGTATTCGGTGTAATGACTTGTTCGACGCGCTCGGGCGAAAGATTGAACGTTTCGGGGTCGATATCCACCAATACCGGCTTTGCACCCAAGCGATGGATTACGCCCGCAGTGGCGAAAAACGTAAACGCCGATGTGATGATTTCATCGCCAGGCCCTGCGTCGTACGACATCAAAGCCAGAAGCAGGGCGTCCGTGCCTGAAGAAACGGCGATGGCGTGTTCCGCCTCGCAATAGGCCGCCATCTCTGACTCGAAAGCACCAATCTCCTCACCCATAACGAACCTCTGGTGGGTCATTACTCTTTCGACCGCTGTCAACATTTGCGCTTTAAGCGGTCCGTTTTGGGCTTCCAGATCATAAAAGGGTACACGCATGGAGACTTTCTTTGCCCTATTGACAATTTTCTTGGACGAAACGTACAGGTGGTGCCGGAGGCCGGACTCGAACCGGCAAGGGGTCGCCCCCGGTGGATTTTGAGTCCACTGCGTCTACCAATTCCGCCACTCCGGCAGAAAGAGGATGTAACTTAGCCTCTCCTCATGCCATCTGGCAAGATGCGGTTCACATTTTCACACAAATTCAAGACCCATCCCTCACATTCCGCCTCACTCGAAACCGATACCACTGGCACCTCCAACATCTGGAGATGGAATTCTCATTCTTAGCACACAAACAGTGAAGCGTCATTCCGGTTCTTCCATCTTGTCCCGGAACACCTTGAGGTAGTTTCGACAATGGATCCGTTTGCAAGCGATGCACGCATTGAGATACTCATGCCGGAATCTCAAGTCGTATGCGAGACATTCACGAGTTTCCATGTTTTCGTTTTTTTCGCCTCGCATAGAACGCATTCATGGCAGTGGCTTCGAATCTTTGCTACATTTTCTGAAACCAAAATCACCGAATCTTCTGCATTTTTCCGAGAAGGATAATATACCATGATTATCGATACAGACCGCCTGGATAATTACGACATCATCGATTTGAGCCATCCTTGGGGACACGGCGCCCCGCTTTGGCCTTATTTCCCCGATCTCAAGATCGAGCGATTTCACTACCACGCAAAAAGCCAGGTCCTGAGCCAGCAAATCACAACGTTCATGCACTGCACGACCCACACCGATGCGCCTGCACATGTTATCGAGGGTATGCCGTTCATGGACGAGGTGCCGCTAAGGAGCTATTTCGGCAACGCCGTTTGTGTGGATATCCCCAAAGACGAATGGGAAGTCATTACACCCGAAGACCTCGAAAACGCAAGACCCGAGATTCGTCCGGGCGACATCGTAATCGTACATACCGGATGGCATCGCTACTACGGAGACAATACCAAGTACTTCATCTATTCCCCCGGTCTCTACAAGGAGGCAGGTGAATGGTTCGTGGAGCGTGGCGTGAAGGGTGTGGGCGTGGACCAGCAGGCGCTCGACCATCCGCTAGGGACGAAAATCGCGTGGGGCCCCCAGCCTATCTGTCCATTCACGCTGGACGAATACGAACAACGCTTCGACCGCCCCACGAGTGAGGCTTTCCCCTATTGGGAACCCTGCCACCGTGCGCTTCTGGGAAACGGAATCGTCGGTTTCGAAAATGTGGGGGGAGACATAGAAAAGGTAGTGGGAAAACGATTCGCCCTAGCCGCATTTCCCTGGCGCTGGACGGGCGGGGACGGCTGTATCGTGCGGATGGTCGCGTTTGTACCGAAAACCTAGCCTGCGGCTACCGGTTCGGTTTTTTTCTTGTCGGACTGCTTCGAGGTTGCTCCGTCCTTGGGCGCCGTCTCTTTCTTCTCGGCGGACTTGTTCTCTGACTCCGAGTGAGAAACAGGACTCGGGGAATCCTTTTCTTTGCTCTTGCCGTTTGAGGCGTAATCGGTCACATACCACCCTTCCCCCTTTAGGTGAAAGGCGGAACGGGAGATTTTTCGTCTGAGTCGGAGCGCGCCGCAACTTGGACATTTCCTAAGCGCGTTGGCTCCCATTCTCTGGATTACTTCGTGCTCATCTCCACATGCGCTGCATTCATACTCGTAAATCGGCACTTCCCGTTTCTCCTCGTCGTTAAATGAAGGTCAGCCACTCAAGCTTGCTCTCGTCGTGTCCATTCACGATCTCGAAAAATGCGAACTGGATCCTTTTCGTTATCGGGCCCGGCTCTCCCGCGCCGATGGCTCTGCCGTCCACTTCCCGAATGGGAGTCACCTCCGCCGCTGTGCCCGTAAAGAAAGCTTCATCCGCCACATAGACTTCATCGCGGGCGAAGGGAGCGACCTGCAATTCCAGGCCCTGTTCATCGGCGAGTTGAACGACCGTGTCGCGCGTAATACCTGCCAGTACGCCATGAAGCGGCGGCGTCTTGAGCACTCCGTCTCTGACGATAAAAATGTTCTCGCCAGAGCCCTGCGCCACCAGACCCTCCGGGTCGAGCATGAGCGCCTCGTCATACCCGGCATTGACAGCCTCGAGTTTCGCCATCTGGCTCACGGCATAGTTGCCTGTGGTTTTTGCCTTGGTCATGTAGCTGTTCGGATGATGGGACGTGAAGGACGAAACCTTGACCCTGATACCGTTGGCCAGTCCCTGTTCGCCCAAATACGCCCCCCAGTTCCATACGGCCACCATTGCATGGGTGGTCGACCCCTTGGGATTTACCCCCATGGAGCCATAACCAAGCCAGATCAGCGGGCGAATATAACACGCCTCCATCCGGTTCGTTCGAACCGTCTCCAGTACCGCCTGGGTGAAATCAGCCTGGGAGACAGGCACACCAAGACCAACGATCTGCACGGAATCATAGAGTCTCCGCATGTGCTCCTCGAGGCGGAAGACGGCTGATCCACGCTCGGTCCAGTAGCAACGAATACCTTCGAATACCCCCAATCCATAGTGCAGCGAGTGCGTGAGGACATGAATCCTGGCTTCATCCCAGGGGACGAACTCTCCATCCATCCAAATTTTCTCTGTTGCGCCTTCCAACAAAAACACCCTCCAGCACTGTGGGATTGTGAAATCCGGAACTTTGGACAACCCGCGAATTATAGTGATTCGAGACGGATTGACGCAAGCCTCCGGAACTAATAAATCATGCGCAATTCCCCGATCCGGTTCAATCTTTGTACACCTCGGGATTCAGCAGCGTCTTGGGATTTACCCGCTCCCCCTTCATCACGGCAAGAACGTTTTCTCCAGCCAGCCGGTTTACGCGCTCGCGTGCCTGGTGGCTCGCACCTGCGAAGTGGGGCGTCACCACTGCGTTCGGGAGAGAAAACAGGGGATTCCCGGCGTTCGGGGGCTCTTCCTCGAAGACATCGATACCGGCCGATGCGATTTCGCCTTCCTCAAGCGCACGAACCAGTGCCGCCTCGTCGACAATCGCACCGCGAGCGCAGTTCACGAGCACCGCCGATTCTTTCATTAATCGAAATCTTCGCGCATCGAACATGTAGCGCGTCTCGGGTGTAAGACTGCAATGGATCGACACGAAATCGGACTCGCTCGTCAACCTGTCCAGGTCTACCGGCTCCACACCCGCCTCGCGTATCACCTCATCACTCACGAACGCGTCATACACCAGGACGCTACCCTGAAAACCGGAAAGCAGCCGAGCCAGTTCCCGCCCGATGTTTCCAAAGCCGACGATGCCGAACGTCGCCCCGCTCATTTCGTTGGCGACCCAGATGTCCTCGCGCCAACCCCCTTGACGCAGCTTATCCATCCCCTGCGGAATCCGGCGGCTCGCGGCCAGCATCAACCCGAGAGATGCTTCTGCAACGGCGACGGCGTTGGCGCCCGGGCAATTCGTCACTGGAATATTTCGTCTCGTCGCGGCGGGAATATCTATATTTTCCACACCTACACCGATCTTGGCGATGAGCCTCAGGCGCGTTGCGGAGTCTATGACCCGCTCGGTAATCTGCTCTCTCGAGGTTACCAGTATGGCGTCCCACTCATGGGCGTCACGAACCAACTCGTCTTCAGTCCATTTGCTGTTGCCGCCGTCACGAAACTCGCCATAAGGTTCGAGCATATTTCGCAGTGATTCGATGGGCGCGCGCGCCTCGGGTACAAAAAAAACGACGTTCCGGTTCAAAAACCATCCTCCATTCAGACTAACGCGAGACAGGCGGCTAAGTGCCGACAATCAATGTGGATGTTCGATCTCTGAGGAAGGAAAATGTCGAGAGATACGTCAAGATGCCCGTTCGATAATTCTCGGAAGGTACATTCTCAATACGAATGAAAGAGCGCCCGAATTCTCCCACCGCTTCGACTTCGTGGATGTTCCGATTTGCCGTGGGGTCGCAAACGACCCGCATCTTCGTCCTATGCGACCCGATGCCCGCCAAGCTCACGGCGGCGGAAACATTCACATTGGCCGGAAACGCCTTGCACGCCTCCAGGGGGGTGCCCTCAAAAATCACCGTAGGCTCATCGATAGCGTCGAGATCGATGCCCTGATCTTTGATATAAGGGGCTCCTTTCAGGCTCGCAGGCGGTTTTCGCGTCGTCATGATGACTGATTCCATCTGGCCGGCCGATGCCCCCTTGAGGCCGTCAAGACCGATAATGGCGCCCGAGGGAACGAATATTCGCGAACCTCCCCGCTTCGCTTCCTCAATCAGATCTTCACGCTCCAGAAGCGCTCCCACGGAATTGATAATCACATCTTTTCCACGTGCAAAACTCTCATGACAGATCGCCTCCACGGTGTCTCCACCCGATGCTTCCATCACGATGTCCACCGCCTGCGCCACGCCCGTCAGATCCGTCATGCGCGGTGGATTCTTGAGATCCGCCAGAAAACCTTCCACTTTCTCGAGCGTCCGGGTCGAGGCGACCGGTACATCGACAGGCACTCTGCCCTCATCCGCGGCCTTCACCACAGCCTTGCCAATAACACCCAAGCCCACAACGCCCAGTTTCATAACAATTTCCAAAAGATACAGGTTTTATTACAATGATTTTACTCGATACAATTCACCCACAGAGTCAACATGCTCAAGCAGGCTATTCAATGCGGCTCCCCAGACTGAGACGCCAATGATCCGCCAATACGAGCGCCATCATTGCTTCCCCTATCGGCACCGCCCGTGTTGCCACGCACGGGTCGTGTCGTCCCTCCACTCTCACGGTCGTTTTCTTTCCAGAGACCGTCACCGTATCCTGCTCGATCAGAATGGAAGAAGTCGGCTTCACGACAAATCGAACCACAACGGGCGCGCCCGTGGATATGCCGCCCAGAATTCCACCCGCGTTGTTCGTCTTCACCCCTGTCTCTCCGTTTTTCATTTCGAATGGATCGTTGTTCTCGGACCCCCACATACCTGCGGCCCGGAAGCCCGACCCAATCTCGATCCCCTTCACTGCGTTGATGCTCATCATCGCCGCCGCAAGATCGGAGTCAAGACGCCCGTAAAGCGGCTCTCCCCAGCCCGCGGGAACGCCGTCGGCCCGTACCGTGATGGTCCCGCCCACGGAATCGCCCGCCTTTCTGGCATCCAGGATGGCTGCCTCCATCCGGGACGCTGTTTCCGCGTCCGGGCAACGCACGGCGTTTCGCTCTATTTCTTCCGCGTCGAAATGCACACCATCCCAGCGAACCTCCGCCACCTGATCGACATAACCCAAAATCGTTATACCAAGACACGCGAGGAGTTTTTTGGCTATCGCTCCCGCCGCGACACGCGCGGCCGTCTCTCGCGCGCTAGAGCGCCCACCTCCCCGGTGGTCGCGGATCCCCCATTTTCGAATATAGGTAAAATCCGCATGTCCCGGGCGAAACAAGTGACGCAGAGGTTCATATTTGCTCGAATCGGCGTCCTTGTTCCGAATGAGTACTGAAATGGGATGTCCGGTCGTCAAACCTTCGAAGATTCCGGATAAAATTTCGGCGCGGTCCTCCTCCTTGCGCTGGGTTGTCACTCGGCTCTGACCCGGCCGCCTGCGATCCAAATCCCGCTGGAGGTCAGATTCATCAAGCGGCAAGCCTGCCGGACAGCCATCCACCACGACGCCCAGAGCGGGGCCGTGAGACTCTCCCCAGGTGGTAATGCGAAACAAACGGCCAAACGTGTTCGACACGATCTTCCTCTCTAGCTCTCGGGCTGAGACAGCACCGCGCGTATTTCCGGAAGAACAGCCGCGACAACCTTCTCTGGTGCGCTTGTGTTTTCCGCGACCAAACTTGCGAGTTCTTCATACCGTGGAATGCGTTTTTTGAAAAGCAGACGCAAAGCTTCCTCTGGTTTCGCCTCGTTTTCAAGATAAGCCGGCCAGCCATCCGCACGCACCCTCTTGATGATCTCATCCTCACCCACCTGAAGATAAACCACACAATGGGAAGAAAGCAGAGTATCGACACCAATCATCATCGGGGTTCCGCCGCCAAGTGCCAATACGAGATTGTCCCGTTCCAATTGCTCGCGAAGCAAGTGAATTTCCAGCGAGCGGAAGGATTCTTCCCCCCTCGTTCTGAAAACTTCGCGAAATCCCAGTAGTTCACCCGTTTCCTGAAAATGTTCTTGCTCGATTAAGTGGTCGAGATCGTGAAAGGAGAACCCCATTTTCTCGGCGAGCAAGGGCCCGATTGTAGATTTTCCGCACCCCTTGAAACCGATGAGCACGACGCTCAAGAGGAACCCTCCGCATGTGACTCCAGTTTCAGATACCGGGACACCAAATCATAGGCCTCCCCCAACAAAACCTTGAAATCTTTCTCCAGCGGATCCAACCAATTCACTCCCTTCCGCTTTTGAAACCAAGTGCGCTGTCTTTTGGCGTAACTGCGGTGCAGTTTGGATATTTGACGCACCGCCTCATCCTCGGTTATCTGCCCATTGCGCAACGCGAGGGCTTCCCGGAACCCAAGACCCTCGAAAACCCGTGCGTCGGTGAGATTCTTTTCTACCAGCATCGCCACTTCTTCCAGCATACCGCCAGCAAGCATCCGCTGCACCCTGCGCTCGATTCGTTCGGCAAGGACAGATGCAGGGTATCTGAGACCAATATACAACGGAGACGGAAACCTCGGCGCCTTTTGCTTCGCGAGCAAACGTGAAACCGGCCGTCCTGTCGCCTCGTACACCTCCAAGGCGCGAACCACCCGCCTGAGATCATTCGGGTGCAGTTTAGAAGCAGTTTCCGGGTCGACGGCGGCGAGTCGTTCGTGCATGGCAGCATACCCACGTCTGGAAGCTTCCGCCTCCAATTTCCCCCTGATTTCCGGCTGCGCTTCGGGCCCGTCAAATAATCCCTCCACCAAAGCGCGGATATACAAGCCGCTGCCTCCCACCACCAGGGGGTACACGCTTCTGCGATACATATCCTCTATGCAAAGAGTCGCCTCATCCGCGTAGCGCACCGCGCTATATGTCTCCCCCATATCTGCGACGCCAATCATGTGATGCGGCACTCCGCCGCGTTCACTCAAAGTGGGCTTGGCGGTACCCACGCCTATGTCACGATATATCTGTCTGGCATCGGCGCCGACTATTTCCAGAGATATACCCTCTTTCCGGAAGCGCCTGGAAAGCGCCACACTGAAAGCCGTTTTCCCGGAACACGTGGTGCCAACCACGAGGATGATGGGACGAGAATTTCGCGATGACGCTGAGTTCATAGGTTTGGAACTTCACGCGAGGGAAAGTCGTTACAACGGAGGAGAAAAGCGTCCCGAAAACACTTCACATACAGACCGGGAACGAAAATGAGCCCCAAGAGCTGTTTCGCGGTAAAGTCAAATCGCTTCGAGCGCATCCTGAAACGAGGCCAGGTCAGCATCCGAGAACAGCGCAAACTCTATACGTGTAAGGGTACCCGACGCTGTTTGCAGGTGATCCACGCAGACTCCAAGCATGCGAGAGGCGACCATATTCACATCCAGTCCCCCGACACCGGTTCCAATGGCGGGAAACGCGATACTGTCCAGAGAATTCTCCTCGGCCACGTCAAGGCTCGCACGTGTGCAGGCTTCCGTTTTTTCAAGAGATGCTTGCAGGTCGGGCCCCATTCCCGCCGCATGTATCACATGTTTTACGGGGAGCCTGCCTGCTCCCGTGATCACAGCATCTCCAACATCAATCGGACCCTTGGAAACCGCCTCAGTCTCTATCACTTCCCCGCCCTTCCTCTTGATAGCACCCGCCACGCCTGCGCCCATCCAGAGATGATTGTTGGCCGCGTTCACAATGGCGTCCACATCGGATACGGTGATGTCACCCTGCCGAAGAAACACGCATCCACGACCGAAGCGCTTTTGATTCATGAGAAAATTCCGATCAGGCAGGACTGTCCAAGTAAAACCTTACCTGAAACTGCTTAATCAGGAGAGATATTCATTCTCCAGCTATACTCCATGCGTATCTTCATTTCTTGGTATCGAAACATCGTCCTCCGGTGACGGGAACGTTTCGCCTTGATCGACCCTTTGTCTCAATTCTTTCCCTGCCTTGAAAAACGCGGCTTTCTTGTGCGGGATCGCCACAGCTTCACCCGTCCTGGGGTTTCTGCCATCGCGGCTGTTCCTCGATCGTACACGAAAACTCCCGAACCCACGCAACTCCACCTTGTCGCCTTCTGCCAAGGCACCCATGATACTACCGAAAAAGATATTGACGATGCACTCGGTATCCTTTTTCGACATATTGATCTTCTCTGCAATCTGCTCGACTAGCTCGGCCTTGGTCATGAGTATTAGCATCACCCTACTGAAATCGAAGTTCGCTGAATACTATCGCGTTTCGGAGAACACGGGGTTCGGCGTTCTGGATTCGGCTTTTCGAGCAACATAGTCGCCGACTCCAAACGATAACGCCCGCCCACACCGAATCCCACGACCGGTGAATCGGTCTGATGGTCAAAAAACGGAGAATCCCCTCAGGGTTTTCGTCCACTTTGCTTGATTATTCCGTTTTTTCTTCCTCTTCCGCTTCGGGCGCAGCCTCCGTCGCTGCCATTGCTTCGGGTTCGCCCTCCGCTTCACCTGCTCCTGTATCGTCTGCTTCCGGGGCAGGGGGAGCCTCGTTTACCTCAAGCGTCTCTTCGGGCTTAGGTACGCGGCTGATGAGTGCCTCCTCACCGGTGGCCTCCACATAGGCGCGGATACTCAAACCCAATTTTCTTTGTTCGCGATCAATCTTGATGACACGCATCTTGAACACGTCGCCCACTTGCACCACATCTTGCGGCTCTTTCACCTTTTCCGAGTCGAGTTCGGAGATATGAACCAAACCCTCCAAATCTTCTTCTGGAGCGGCGAATACGCCGAAGTTCGTTATTTTCGTGATTTTCGCCTCGATGTTGTCATCGACCGCATAGCGCTCGTTGATGTCGTCCCAGGGATCCGGAGTAATTTGCTTCATCCCGAGAGAGAGGCGTTCCTTCTCGACGTCCACGCTCAAAACAACCGCCTCGATTTCCTGACCCTTGCGTAATATCTCGGAAGGGTGCTTGAAGCGCTGGGTCCAGGAAATATCCGAAATGTGAATGAGTCCGTCGATGCCCTCGTCCAAGGCGACGAAAGCACCGAATTCCGTCAAGTTCCGTATGCTGCCCGTCACGCGCATTCCTACGGGATACTTCTCTTCCACCGTGGTCCACGGGTTCGCCTCCACCTGTTTCATGCCCAGGGAGATGCGACGGCCCTCCTTGTCGAGGTTCAAAACAACAGCTTCCACTACGTCGCCCACCGCGACAAATTTCGAGGGATGGCGCACCCGCCTCGTCCAGGACATCTCGGAAACGTGCACGAGGCCTTCGACACCCTGTTCGAGTTCTACGAAAGCACCGTAATCAGTGATGGAGACAACCCGTCCGCGAACCTTGCCGGTTACGGGGTATTTGATTTCCACATTCTCCCAGGGATCCGGTGTGATCTGCTTATGACCCAGGGAGACTCGCTCGCGCTCCTTGTCGTATTTAAGCACGATGACCTTGACGCTGTCTCCGATGGAAAGGAACTCGCTCGGGTGGCTCACACGTCCCCAGGACATGTCCGTGATGTGAAGCAGACCGTCGATTCCACCCAAGTCGATGAAAGCTCCGTAGTCAGTGATATTTTTAACGACGCCGACCTTCTCCATGCCTTCGGTGAGATTGGCGAGAGTTTCGCGCTTGAGTTCCGCTCTTTCATCCTCCAGCAACACGCGCCTGGAAAGAACTATGTTGCCGCGCTTTCTGTTGAGCTTGATGATCTTCATGTCGAAAGATTTGCCGATAAACTGATCGAGGTTTCTCACCGGCCTCAGATCGACTTGGGAACCCGGCAAAAAGGCCTTGAGACCAATGTCGACTGTAAGACCGCCCTTGATCCGGGCGACCACTTCGCCCTGGATGATCTCGTCGTTCTCATGGGCATTGCTAATCTCGTCCCATATCTTGATTCTATTGGCCTTCTCTTTCGAGAGCACGATCAGACCGTCATCGTCCTCACGCTCCTCGACAAAAACCTCCACCCTGTCGCCGGGATTGAGATCCCGTCCGCGGCTCGGGAACTCGAAGCGGGGCACCAGGCCCTCCGATTTGTAACCTACATCCACCAACACATAGTCGCCTTCGATCCCCACAACCGTTCCTTCGATGATTTCGCCGTCCTGAACCTGCATCGTAGAGGCGTAGAGATATTCCATTTGCTCGGGAGAAAGTGTGTCGGGGTCCACCTTGTCCGGGAGTAGTTCCGCTACCTTCGCTGAGAGATCTGGCAAAACCCCGGACTCATTAGAGGAAGTTTCATTCATGTGTATGTGTTACCTCGTTCTGGGAAAAGAAAAATTTCCGCTTCCGCTCAAGCGCCCGTCGCTATCACGGTCATCGGCATCGAACTGGCAGCACAATTCATACTACACCCGAGAAAGATGAGAATCAACCAGTAACTCAAGAATCCTCAATGACTTCCCCGTAGACCGAACGGATTTTCTCTATCATTACCTCAAGTACCCGGTCAACGCCCATATCGCTCGTATCGATCTCTTCGGCGTCTTCGGCCTTGCGCAACGGTGCACTGGCCCTGTGGCGGTCTCTCTCGTCCCTGCGTTTCAAGTCTTCACGCAGACGTTCGGGGTGAAAGGAGACTCCCCTCGCCTGCAGTTCAGCGAAACGTCTCTCAATTCGCACCTCGATATCCGCGTCGAGAAAAAATTTGAGCCCGGCCTCCGGGAAGACGACCGTTCCGATGTCGCGCCCGTCGATAACGGCTCCGCGTTCTCGGCCGAAATTCCTCTGAAAATCGAGCAACGCCTCGCGCACTCCCGGAATCGCTGAAACGCGCGACGCCATATCGCTTATCGCTTCATCGCGAAGCGCCTCGGTAACGTCTTCTCCATCCAAGACGTTCTTCCACTCACTTCCCTCTCTGCAGCATTTGAAACGCAAATCACGCGCGGAATGGATCGCCAGGCTCTCGAAATCACCTTCCCGGTTTTTTCTCAAAACCTGATATCCCACTGCCCGGTAGAGTGCGCCGCTCTCAAGATAGTCAAAACCCAGTCTTTCCGCGATTCCTTTCGCTGCCGTGCTCTTGCCCGAACCAGCGGGGCCATCGACTGGAATGACTATGCCGGACGATTTTCGGCGCGATTTTTCTCTCAAGCCCAACCCTTTTTTCGCGCCCATTCGTCCCGACCTTCCTTGGCCTTCGAAAAAGCGCACTCAAGCGATTCGGAATTCGCCTCTTCCAGCATACGGCGAAGGTCAGTTAACTCCCGCTCGAACCTGTCCAGCGCCCCTAACAGCGCCTCCTGGTTGTCCTCGCAGATTTCGCGCCATACCTCCGCGCTCGAGGACGCGATACGGGAAAAATCCCGAAATCCGCTCGCCGCATGCCGCAGCGCCCCACCATTGATGGCAGTGTTCACCATGGCGTAGGCCACGAGGTGGGGGAGGTGACTGATATCGGCCATCACGTTATCGTGGGTCTCAGGGTCGAGAAACTCTACGTTTGCACCCACCCCCTCCCAAAGCGCGCGAAGGCGTTCGATTGATTCGGGGCGCGTTCTTTCCGTCGGTGTTAATATAGTCTGGTGCGCTTCGAAGAGAGAGGAGATACTCGCCTCAACACCTGACTTCTCACCGCCTGCCACAGGATGGCTCGCCAGGAAATTCACATCTCCCAAATCCATCGCTTCCACTGCCCGTATATAGGGTGCTTTTACGCTGCCTACGTCGGTGAGCAAGGCTCCGGGAGCCATTTCCGGCAGAATTGCCTCTGTCACCCCTACGGCAGAACGTACAGGTGTACACACCACCACGAGATCCGAATCGCGCACCGCCACAAGGTGATCCGTCTCGAAGCTATCCACCACGCCCAGTTCCAACGCGCGCTCTAGGTTGCCCAGGCTTCTGCCCGCGCCGACGAATCTCGAAACGAGACCCCGCTTCCGAGCGGCTCGGGCCAACGAGCCGCCGATGAGCCCCACACCAATGATGGTCATCTGCTCGAAAAGCACAACCATGTCCTTTGTATTTTACCTATAAAATACATCAGGTTATATTCGCATCTATCTGTTATATATGATCATCTAATTCTTTGTGTAACGCATTGATGACCGTCTCGTTCTCCTGCGGCGTGCCTATGGAAATCCGCAAGTGACGCGGAAAACCGTATCCCGCAACAGGTCGCACGATGACGCCTTCTCTCAATAACGCTTCATACACTCGACTCGCTTCGCCCACCTCGACCATCATGAAATTTCCCTGTGTGGGCACGAAGGGGAGCCCCATGGCCGATAGCTCGTACACGAGATACTCCCGGCCCTCGGCGTTCATTGCCACCGATCGATCAACGTGCTCTGTGTCCCTTAAGGCGGCCTGCGCGGCAACAAGAGCCAGGGAATTCACGTTGAACGGCTCCCGGACGCTTTCCATCGCCTGCGCGACTTCCTGATCCGCCACGCCATATCCGACGCGCAGACCAGCCAGACCATAGACCTTCGAGAAGGTACGCAAGACGACGAGGTTCGGGAATTCATCCAGCATCCGGGTGGCGTCGGGATAATCCTCAAGGTGCGCATAGTGGCAATAGGCCTCATCCATGACAAGGAGGGTGGATTGCGGAATTTTCAGCAGCAACTTCCGTAGTTTTTTCTCCCGCACCGCCGTACCCGTGGGGTTATTCGGGTTCGCGAGGAAGACGATTTTCGTCTTCTCGCATACCAGGTCGGCCAAGGCATCGATATCCTGATGATAATCGCGCATCGGCGCGCGCCTGATCTCACAGGAACAAAGCTGCGAGACGATGTGATAGACGATAAAGGCGCCTTCCGAGAAAACCACAGGGTCTCCGGGATCGAGGCAGGCGTGTGCAAGAATCTCCAGAACCTCGTTCGTTCCGTTGCCGAGGACGAAATTTTCAGGCGCCAGTCCGTGGTGTTCAGCCAGCGCGTTCTTGAGATAAAAGCCTCCGCCGTCGGGATAGCGGTGCAATTCCCCGACAGCACTCTTCACGGCTTCCAATGCCTTCGGTGAGGGGCCTAAAGGATTTTCGTTCGAGGCCACCTTAATCGAGTCGGCGATGCCGAGTTCGCGTTCGAGTTCCTCCACTGGTTTTCCAGGCTGGTATACGATGATGTCTGAAACGGGCCGTGCCCTTTGAAATTTCATCCCCGCTGCTCACCCTCCGGCGACGAATAGAGCCACACGCCCGAAAAAACCGCTGAACTCAACCTACCGATTCCCCGTCTCTCGTTCTTTGCAGCACCGGGTATGAACCCAGCACACGAATAAATTCCACAAGACTCCTCAAATCCGAAATACCCTTCGCAACTGCCTCGTCTTCCACGAATCCGTCGATATCCATGTAGAAGACATACTCCCACGCTTCCCTGCGCGAAGGACGGGATTCGAGTTTCGTCAAATTCAGACCACGCCCGGCTATGGGCGCAAGCGCCTTGTAGAGCACGCCCGATTCGTTCGTCAAACCGAAGAGCAGACTCGTCTTCGAGTGCGTCCCGCGCTCAGGTTTTTCAGTTCCGATGACGAAAAAACGCGTTACGTTGATGACCTCGGAATCGAGCTTTTCCGCAAAAATCTTCAGGCCGTAGAATTCAGCTGCCAGCCGGCTTCCCAAAGCCGCGAGTTTCGGTTCCCCGGCGGCCATCTTCGCCGCCAAGGAGGTGCTCCAGACTTCTTCTATCTTTACACCCGAGGCATTTTCACGAAGCCAGCGACGGCATTGGGCCACCGCATGTGGATGGCTGAGGATGCACTCCACATCCCCGATGGATTCTTCGTTCGTAAGCAGGTGGATGTCGATGGGTAGACGGATTTCACACTCCACCAGCAAAGGGGATTCCAGCAGCCTGTCGAGAGTGATGTTGACTGTACCTTCTATCGCGTTCTCGATCGGAACCACGCCCCACTTCGAGCGGCGGCCCTCCACCTCATCGAACACGGCGTCGATATTCTGTACGGGCGTGAGAGTCGCCTCCTCGCCAAAGCGCAATATGGCAGCCTCGTGCGTAAAAGTGGCCTCAGGTCCCAGATAGCTGACTCTCGGCAAATCGTTCATGACACAACACTCCGCTTCAAATAACAACGCCACTGAAACCGCGCTATCCTACCCCAAGGCCCGGCAATTGTGAACGCCCCGAAGCTCTGGCAAACTTGCCCCGGTCCGCCAGCGCCGGCAGACATTTCTTCTCGCATTCATGAGGAAAGGTATGAGGATTACAGACATTGAAACATATATGCTCACCGGCCCGCTCGAGGAGCGGGGCCACTGGGTCAGCCATTACCCCGTCCACCAAGCGAACGAGTTGCTGATAAAGATCAAAACCGACGAGGGACTCGAGGGTTTCGGTCTAGGCAGCAGCCGTTTGCTCATCAAGGGTGCGGCAGAGATGTTCAACGAAGGGCTCAAGGAACTTATCGTGGGCGAGGACGCGCTCGCGCCCGAGAGGCTGTATGAGAAGATTTTCTCCATTACCCACCAGAAGCTCGCCTACCTCAAGGAATGGTCGCGAAACGGACTGCTCATCGCAAGCGCGGCCCTTGACCTTGCCATGTGGGATATTCTGGGAAAAGCCTCAGGCCTGCCCCTTTTTCGCCTCTTCGGCGGGTACCGTGAGAATGTGCCCTGTTACGTCACCTGCGCCTATTACCGTGACGGGAAGGATTTAGCCGAGTTGCGCGAAGAGATGGAAATGCTCCGCGAGCAAGGACACAAGTCGTTCAAGGCGAAAATCGGCGGCGCCTCACTGGAGGAGGACA
This sequence comes from bacterium, assembly GCA_965200245.1. GTDB lineage: Bacteria > UBA8248 > UBA8248 > UBA8248 > UBA8248 > Bin107. The sequence goes on from CBDATS010000005.1 coordinate 102,655, forward strand.
TGGAACGCCTGAGAGTCATCCGCGACGTCATCGGCGATGAAGCCGAGCTGATGCTCGACGTGAACAGCGCCTGGGATTTGCCCACCGCAATCGAAGGCGTACGCCTGCTCCAGGAGATTCGCCCCCGCTGGCTCGAAGAACCCGTGCGCTGGTTCGACGACAGACGGGAACTCAATATCCTCACACGAAAGACCGATATCCCCCTATCCGCCGGGGAGAGCGAACTGACCGGGCACGGCGTGCGCGCGCTGCTTGAGGAACAAGCAATAGACATCGTGCAGTTCGACTGCACACGAATGGGCGGGTTTACCATGGGGAGAAAGCTCGCGGCTCTGGCGGAACTCAACCACGTGGAAGTCGCCCCACACCACGATTGCTTCATCCACTCCCACATCGTGGCTGCCTCGCCCGCAGGCTGCATCGTGGAATCTTTTACGGATCCGGAGCGCGACCCACTGCAGGCCGAATTGTTTGAGAATCCTCCCCGTATCGAGAACGGGACGCTTTACCTGAACGACGCGCCGGGCCTGGGACTCACCCTTTCGGAACGAGCGATAGAAAGATTCGGAACCCGCATCGCGTAAGGGGTCCGATCAAAAAATTTCCCAAAACACGGATTTCTTAATCGATATAGCGCACAAACCGGCTCCCCCTTGCGGGTTGTGGTCAACAGACGAGGAAGAAGATCCACTGCACCACCTGAGGCAGAAATCACGCTCCCTCCCTTGGCCGAATGTTTTATGCACGCCTACACCACGCATCACCACAAGCCGGCCATGGGGAAGGTCTTCGTGATATGAGACTGGAACGGAGACTGTCGTGGAAAAGATGGATGCGACATCCCTTGAGTAAGGCGGTACTTGGTTCATCAGGCTCAAATCTGAAAATTCCGGCGACCCACCCTTTCCAAGCCTTGCCAGAGTAAAGTCCCCGTTCTCGAAAAGGTACTATGAGTGGTGGGAAGAGTGAAAGGGCAACGCTCCAGACGTATCCTGCATTCAGTTTCTGCTACGCGCCTCCGGCGCACTACTCGTCGATTTTTTCTCTATGTTTTTCGATGACCATCATAGCCTGTTCGCGATCTTCCGGGTCTTCCGCGCGGCGCGCGGTATCTATGGCAGCTTCGATTAGCCCGACTTCCGCCTGCTCTATAGCGATATCCCGGTAAGCCCAGGAGCGGTAACCCCGCCTGCGGCATAAAGAGCAGCGGGAAAATCTCTTGCTTTCGCCTGACTCGTGGCGATTTCCTGCAAGGCCCATGAACGCCAGGTAGGATCGCCGATTTCACATGCACACTTAGTGGCGACAACAAAATCTCCTGCCTTGGCCAACTCCATGACATCTCGCCACGCTTTTTCGGAAACGTTTTTTTCGTCCCGTATATCCTCGACCGCCTTCAGTGCAGCTTTCAACAAATAGGAGTCGAGCCGAGTGTCGGCATTGCTCGGAATGCTGGGGAAGTGCTTGAGTGCCTGGATTTGTTCGTCAGTGTCGTCGATGCGGCGTATCGTCTCAAGGGCTTCGTCGACTAGTCCCGCCTTTACCTGGGCGATGGCGATTGCCCGCAAGGCGGAAAGGTAAAAAAGAGAACTGCCTATGTCTCTCGCGGACTCCATGGCCTCCTTGAGGTTTCCCGCCTCCGCCAGTGAGACAACAAGATCAGTTCTCTCAATAGAGTGCTCGGTGACTTCGTTCAGGAATCGAGCAATTTCAACCTCAGGCGCCAGCTTTTCCCCGTCAACTGTCCCCCCGCTTTCCATTGAAGCCGGACCTGCCTCCTCAACTTTCCCCGACCCCCAAAAAATCGACTTAAGTTTTGGAATATTCTTTTCATTGTATTCTCTTAACTTCCATAGGGCAGGAATTCTCCCAAAAGCAAAAGTGAGCGTTCACATACGATCAATGCGTAGAAATCACCTTAAAGGGCATTATTACACATTCTTTTGTTCTAAAAAAGAATAATTCGTTATTGGCGCCCTTCTTCTTCGAAAATTGTTGATTGCTGGATTTTCGGAAGATTGCTTTTCAATACAAATATCATCTGCAGGGTTATTTTCTTCCAGTCTCTTGCGAACAATCGCTTCTGTCCTTCTTTCATTCACCATTTCCTTACACCCTTGCTATTTTGACTTCCAGGTGGATTTATGGCGCAGAAAAACTGCTCTTTTTCTTGAAAGCAGGGTATTTGGAGGGAGGTTAGTTTACTTGCGGCTTGCGGCCCCAGCCTCAATATAACAAGGATTATATTTTCCATGCGACCCAGTCATTATTAGCCTCTTTCTCACTTTTCCTCGCAGTGCTATCTGGATTCGGCCGCTATACGTGCAGACTCATTCACTGACACGCTCTTGATATCATGTTGTTCCCACTCACCAGTTGCAACATCCACAACAAACTTGACGGGTTGATTGCCATCAAGTGGCCTTTCGGATTTTTTCATAGGTTACAGTATAATGCTATAAACATTGCATAATACGCAATATTCACAGCAGACGGTTGGCCCCTCCCGGCGAGAGTCTAGCTGCCTCTATGACAGCAACTACTACTTGACCTTCCAACTTGCCAGTCTCCACATTCTCAATAATCTTTATGTGGTGGTGGCCACCCAGTGTATAGTATTTGAAAGGCGCGTCTTCTTCCCGCACGACCTGGAACAGTTGATCCGGTTTCGGGTTCTCACCGCACAGGCGGCCTTGATCTGCTTTTTTCCTACGCCCTCGCGCGAACGCTCAGGATAGAGCGGTTTTGCGAACGCGACCTTCGCGTTTCCGCTGCCGTAACTCCCCAGGTGTTCCATATCGAATTCCCGGATTCGGTGGCCAACGATTTTCTCCATTTGTTTCGCCGTGAGCGATTCGAGGAGGACCCTGTGGGCGCAGACATCCCTTCCTTCATACGAGATGCGTCCATTGGCGTTTTCACCGCAAAAGGCCCCGCTGTTGCAGAACGCCGGCCATACACCCTCTCTCCCTGTTCGACTCAATATGTTGAATCATGAAATCAGGGATTGTTCAACGATTTCATCAAGGGGAACATTCCGATCCGTCGTCCATAGCCATCGGGTACGAAGAGGCTGTATGAGACAGGAATTTCCTGAATTTGAAGACACAAGGGTATCCCGATTTGACAACCGACGCATTCAGGCAGCCAGTTCAAGACTTATAAATATTTCCTGAACCAGTCGATGGCCTCGACCATACCGATCTCGTGATGATCGGGACTACAGAAATAATAGGACTCGTAATGCTGCGCACCCGGCAACTTGACGATTTTCTTCGGCTCCCCGCAGGCCTCGTAGCAACTGATTTGCTCCTGTACGGGCACGAGAAAATCGTTTTCCGAATAGATAAACAGGACGGGGCGCGGGGCGATTCTGTCGGCCACCCATTCGGGCTTGTAGCGCCAGCAGGCTTCCGCGCTTTGCAAGTCGTAATCCTTCACGTAGTCGCCGTGCTTTTGGTGGTTCTCCTGGATGACCTTGAGCGTATGAGGGTCGCAAAGCATGATCTCGGGCAGCGGCATGGTGGTCGGCTCGCCTGTGGTGACGCGCTTTCGGGCAGCCTCCATAACCGTCTTCTTGAAGGAATCCCACTCGTGCGGTCTTCTTACGGAGCGCATCCAGCGCTCACCCTCATGCACCCCCACCGAGGAGACCACCACCTTCACCCTCTCGTCGAAAGCCGCCACCCAGATGGCGTTCGCCCCGCCGAAACTCGTACCGTAAATGCCGATTCGATCGGGGGCCACGCCTTCGACAGTCTCCATGTAGGAGATGGCGTCGTAGGTGTCCTGCGCCTGCTCAAGGGGCCGCTGGCGACCTCTCTCACCATCACTCTTGCCGAAACCACGGTGATCGGGAGCCAGAATGAAATAGCCCTCCTCCCAGAGGCGCCTGGGAACGTCCATTCCGTAGACCTCCTTCATCCCGCTGTAGCCGTGCAGGCAGATGATGGCAGGCCTGGGCGGATCCCCCTCGCTCCAGTCTTTCGGGGCATAGAGATGGGCCGCGATTCTGAGGCCGTCGCTGTAGTAAACAATCTCATCGTACATGCAGGTTTCCCCTCCAGGCGACGCTGCCGGACGCCGAACGAAAAATGAAATCGGAAAATCTCACTGACGAACCCACCGAAGGATACGTTCCGCTATTCGGTTTCGATACCCCTCAACTCGCGCAACAGCACTCCGGCGTCTGGCGCGCGCATGAGAGCTTCACCGACCAGGATGGCGTCCACCCCCTCATCCACCAAGGGAGCCACTTCGCGCCACCCGAAAATCCCGCTCTCCGACACTAGGACGAGCGATTCCCGCTGCTCTGGCGTGAGGCGCCTGAATACCGAGACTGTATGCCGTGTGTCGACCTCGAAGGTCTTGAGATTGCGGTTGTTGACGCCGAGTATGCGGGTTCCGGTCTCCAGGGCACGACCGAGTTCTTCTTCGACGTACACCTCCACGAGTGCGTCCATTTCCAGTTCTTCGGCGAGAGAACGTAAGTCCTCCATCTGCGCCGTTTCGAGGATAGCCGCGATCAGCAGGACAGCGTCCGCTCCGCCCGCGCGCGCTTCCCAAATCTGGTACTCGGTGAAGATGAACTCCTTTCGGAGAACGGGCAGTCCTACCGCGCCACGTACCTGTTCGAGGTGCGCCATATCGCCCAGGAAGCGTCTGCGCTCGGTGAGCACCGAAATGGCTGCCGCGCCGCCCTCCTCATAGGCTCTGGCGATTTCGCCGGGCACGAATCGCTCCGCGATCTGTCCCTGGGAGGGAGAGGCCTGCTTCACCTCGGCGATGACGCGCATCCGGCCGCTGGCCGCGTCCTCTTCTGAGTCCGGCCGCTTGAGAGCGCCTGCGAACTCCACCGCCGGCGGCATGTCGCGGGCCCGTGACTTTACGTCGGCTTCCGAGTGTTTTCTCTTGTCCGAGGCGATGTCCTCGCGGACGCCTTCCACGAGTCTGTCCATAACGGTGTGCGTCGCAATCGTCAAAATTCTTACTCCCGGCAGGTATCGACAACCTATAGGCGAGCAAAGCCACGCCATCTCGCTCAGGAATTGGATATCTCCACGAGACACTTGAGGACGCTTTCCGCCTCGCCCGAATCTATCACCGAGGCCGCCCGCGCAACTCCCTCGCTCAAATCCCCCGCCTTGCCCGCGGCGATGAGCGCGGCACCGGCGTTCAAGAGTACGATGTCACGCTTGGGGCCTTTCTCTCCCGCAAGGATGGCGCGCGTAATCTCCGCATTCTCCTCAGGCTCGCCCCCCTTGAGAGTGTCTGCGCCTGCGCGAACCAGACCCGCGTCCTCGGGCGTGACATCGTATGTCCTGATCTCCTTCCCGTCCCATTCCGATACTCGCGAGGATCCGGTGAGCGTCAACTCGTCCATGCCGTCCGATCCGTGTACCACCAGTGCCTTCTGACAGCCCACCTGGCGCAGCACATCCGCCACCAATTCTGTGAGTTCGGGCGCATATACGCCCACCAACTGGCTCTGGGCGCGCGCGGGGTTCGTGAGAGGCCCCATGACGTTGAAGATGCTGCGCATGGCGATCTCGCGCCTGGGACCAATGGCGTGCTTCATCGCGCCGTGGAGCATCGGTGCGAACAGAAAGCCCACGCCCGCCTCGTCAATGCACTCACCCACCTTTTCGGGCGAAGCCTCGATGTTCACCCCCAGCGCCTTCAGCACGTCGGCGGCTCCCGATTTGCTCGATACCGCCCGGTTACCGTGCTTCGCCACGGGCTGACCCGCCGCTGCCACGACGAGGGCGGCGCTCGTGCTGATGTTGAAGGTCCGGGCGCCGTCGCCGCCTGTGCCCACCACGTCGATGACAAAAGGATGCTTTGTCTTCACCCACGTCGCCTTGGCGCGCATGGAGCGGACACTGCCCGCGATCTCCTCGGGAGTCTCTCCCGCCATGCGAAGCGCCACCAGATAGGCGCCAATCTGGGCAGGCGTGGCCTCGCCCGTCATAATGAGGTCCATCACCTTCTCCGCTTCATCCGCGCTCAAGTGACGGCCTTCCACGAGCTTTCCGATGGCTCCCTGAATCATGAACGCAAATCCTCATAATGTGGTGGAATCTTCACTTGCTCCCACAACCATGCGGCCCAGGGCAACTGCCGCCTGTCCCAGGTCATGTGCTCGATTTTCGCAAATCCAAGGCTACAATACCGCTTCTGCCCGCATTTCCTCAAGGCCGTTCGATGGCGCCGTCAAGCGCATTCTGCAGCAGTGCCTTCCCCTCTGCCGAGAGGATCGACTCGGGATGAAACTGAACACCGGCGACCGCCTTGTCCCGGATGCGCAGTCCCATAATTTCGCCCTCATCCGTTTCCGCGCACACCTCGATACCGGAAGGCACATTCTCGCGCGCGAGCAGAAGGCTGTGGTAACGCGTGGCCACCATCGGATTCGGGAGGCCCCGAAACACGCCCTTTTCATCATGGTGTATCTCGGATGTTTTTCCGTGCATGATTCTCCCTGCACGAACGATACTCCCGCCGAAGACCGTAGCGATGGCCTGATGCCCCAGACACACGCCCAGAATGGGATACTTTCCCGCAAATCTCTCGACGAGCGGTATCGAGAGACCGGCGGATTCCGGCCGACCCGGCCCGGGGGATATGACGATCATACCAGGCGCGAATTCGGCCACGTCGTCGAGTTCGAACTGATCGTTTCGCCACACCGTCACCTCCGCTCCGAGTTCGGCCAGATACTGAACGAGGTTGTAGGTGAACGAATCGTAATTATCGATCATCAATATGCGTTTCATATTACGTTCCCCGGTCTGCGGGAGTCGCCCCGCGCCACGTCGAGGGCACGGAGGGAGCCACGGGCCTTGTTGATGGTTTCCTCGTATTCGAAATCGGGTTTCGAGTCCGCTACGACACCCGCTCCCACCTGGAGGTAGAGCTTTCCTCCCCGCGTGAAGAGCGTGCGGATGGCGATGCAGGTGTCCATGCTTCCGCCGAACCCGAAATACCCCACCGCACCCGCATAGGGGCCCCGGCGCACCGGTTCCATCTCGTCGATAATCTCCATCGCGCGCACCTTGGGCGCGCCCGAGACAGTGCCCGCCGGAAAAGAGGCCCGCAACACGTCGAACGCATCCTTTCCCTCGGCCAGCTTTCCCACCACATTGCTCACGATGTGCATGACGTGAGAATAGCGCTCGATCATCATCTGTTCGGTGACCCGCACCGTGCCGCGCTCGCAAACGCGGCCGAGGTCGTTGCGGCCGAGGTCGACTAGCATGATATGCTCTGCCCGCTCCTTCTCGTCCGCCAGCAATTCTTTCCCCAGGGCCCGATCTTCCGTCTCGTCCTCACCGCGCCTGCGTGTGCCCGCGATGGGCCGCACTTCGACTTTCTCCCCATCGAGCCGCACGAGCACCTCCGGAGATGCCCCCACAAGAGTCACCTCGCCGAGTTCGAGATAGAACATGTAGGGAGAGGGATTGACCGTCCGAAGTACCCGGTAGATGGAAAATGGATGCACATCCAGTGCACTTTCAAGACGCTGGGAGAGAACGACCTGAATCGCCTCGCCCGCATGGATGAGTTCCACCGTATCGGCGACGGCCTTCTCGAATCCCTCGCGCGAAAAAGACGAGTAAAGGCCTGGCATGTTCTCGACGGGGTGCCCGTTTCCACCCTCGGAAGGCGTTTCCGGGGGTTCATCCGGCGGAGCGACGGAGGGGCCTTTCAGTTTTTCGATGAGTGCATCGACGCGCACGCACGCACTTTCGTAGGCGGCCTCGGGGCCGTCGTCACGAACGTGAGCATGGGCGAGGACGTACATTTTCTGGGCCATGTTGTCGAAGATGACCAGCGACTTCGTGATCATGAAAAGCAGTTCGGGCAATTCGAGATCGTCATGCGCATTCTCGGGCAGACGTTCGATGAAGCGAACCGCGTCATAACCCATGTAGCCGATGGCCCCTCCCCAGAACCTCGGGAGACCGGGAAGGTCAACGGGTATGTAGGGTTGTATCAGACGCCTGAGTGCGTCAATGGGATCATCGACGGCGAATTCTTCGCTCTCCCCGTCCTGCGTGACACGCACCCTCCTCCCCTTGCTCTCGAAAATGAGGTGAGGCTCGCTGCCCAAAAAGGTATATCTCGCCCATTTCTCTCCGCCCTCGACGCTTTCGAGCAAGAACGAATGGGAACCGTCCGCAACTTTCAGATAGGCCGATACCGGCGTATCGAGATCGGCGAGAATTTCGCGGTAGACCGGAATGATGTTGCCCCGCTCGCAAAGAGCGAGGAAAGTTTCTTTGTCCGGTGCATGATTTTCTGAGTTCATTTCTCCTCGAGAGTTCGCCTTGCAGGCGACGCCTCGCCTCCAAAGAAAAAAGCCACGGGACCGGGTGGGCCACCATGGCTATAGAGTTTCATTCCAAAAGATTCCGACTACAACCCTTATGGCACACCTCCAGAATTGGCGGGGCATCGCCAGGGCCAAGCCTCCCTGCATGTTTCATGCTTACTCATTCGCTGCTATCCCCATATACGCAGAGTCCGCTACTCAGTTGAAGATACTCAAATTCCGGAGAAATGGTCAAGCGTCGATTTCTTCGGGTCCCGGAGTGGCTTCCGGCGGGAGTTGCTCTCCATAGTCCACACAAACCAGCGCAAGCCCCTGGGGAGGCGCGTTGACGCCCGCGAGCGTTCTGCTTTTCCCCGCGAGCACCTCTCGCACGGACTCGGCTTTGCGACCCCCGTGTCCCACCTCCACCAGGACGCCGGTCAGGTTCCTCACCATGTGGCGCAGAAAACCTTCTGCCGTCGCCTCGATGATCACCTCATCGCCGACGCGATCCACATTCAGGCGTTCGAGGCGGCGCACCGTGTTTTCGGGTCTTCCCTTCTCCCGACAGAAGCTCGCGAAATCATGCTCGCCTTCAAGTATTTCCGCCGCGAGGCACATCGCTCCTACATCGAGGCGTTTCCGGACATGCCAAGTATACGAGCGGCGAATGGCACTTGGCGAGCGGCGATTCAGGATTCGGTAGCGGTAGGTCTTTCGAACAGCGTCAAACTGGGCATGAAAACCGCTGGCGGTCTCCCGGCAATCGAAGATCGAGATGTCGCGGTCCATCATGGTGTTAAGACCTATCCGGACCTTGTAGGGTTCGATTGCAGAGCGCGTGCAGAAATGCGCCACCTGCCCCCATGCGTGGACACCCGCATCGGTGCGGCCCGAACCGATGACGCGTATCGGTTCTCCGCACATCTTCGCGAGAGCGCCTTCTATTTCGCTCTGGACGGTTCTCTGACCGGGCTGAGTCTGCCACCCGTGAAAGTTCGTGCCCTCGTATTCTATCCAGAGGACAAGGCAGCGTGTCTTTACGGCGTTCATCACGAAGAGGCTAGACTGGCCATGGAATCGATGACGCCCCGTTCAGCGCTTCGCGCAGGGAAGCGCCGGTAGCGGAGTCCTCGATCTCGGCGATTCGCTCGGGAGTACCTTCCGCGAGCAGGTACCCGCCGTCTTCTCCTCCCTCGGGGCCAAGGTCGATGATATGGTCGGCCGCCTTGATGACGTCGATGTTGTGCTCAATGACGACAACGGTGTTTCCCTGATCGACCAGGCGATGCAGTACTCCCAGCAACTTTTCGATGTCCGCGAAATGAAGGCCCGTGGTTGGTTCATCGAGAATGTAGACCGTCCTGCCGGTGGCCCTCTTGGCAAGCTCTCTCGATAGCTTGATACGCTGTGCTTCTCCTCCACTCAACGTCGTGGCCGGCTGGCCCAGGCGCAGGTAGCCCAGCCCTACATCCTGGAGCGTCTTCATCTTCCAGCGCACGGCGTTGATGTTCTCGAAAAATGCCAGCGCTTCATCCACCGTCATCTCCAGAACTTCCGAGATGTTGCGCCCCTTGTAGCGAATATCGAGCGTGTCGCGATTGAAACGCTTGCCCTGGCATTCCGAGCAACGCACGAACAAATCGGGCAAGAAGTGCATCTCAAGCCGGACATAGCCGTCCCCCTGGCAGGCCTCACAGCGTCCTCCCTTGACGTTGAAGCTGAAGCGTCCGGCGAGATAGCCGCGCTTTCGCGCCTCGGGTACCTGGGAGAAAAGGTTTCGAATCGAGGAGAAGACGCTCGTGTATGTAGCCGGATTGCTCCTGGGCGTTCGGCCGATGGGCGATTGGTCAATAGCGATGACCTTGTCGATGAGTTCTTCACCCGCAATGTCATCGTGCGCACCGGGGGTGGCAAGCGAGCGGTAGATGCGCCTGGAAAGCGCGCGGTAGAGAATCTCGTCCACGAGTGTACTCTTGCCGCTGCCGCTCACACCGGTGACACAAATGAGCAAGCCGAGCGGGAAATCGACGTCTATGTTCTTAAGGTTGTGCTGCCGTGCCCCCCGGATGGAGATGCTGTCTGCACCCGGCGTACGACGCTTTCCGGGGCGTGGAATATCGACTTCGCCCGAAAGGTATCGCCCCGTAAGCGAGTCGGTGTTGGAACGGATGTCATTCGGTCTGCCGCAGGCGACGAGATATCCGCCGTGCTCGCCCGCGCCGGGGCCCAAATCCACTACATAGTCGGCCGATTCGATAGTCTCCCTGTCGTGTTCGACCACAATAATCGTATTGCCCATGTCGCGCAGGCGCCGCAGCGTGTCCAGGAGGCGTCGGTTGTCACGTTGGTGCAAGCCGATGCTCGGCTCGTCCAGCACATAGAGGACACCCACCAGACTGGCCCCTATCTGACTGGCCAGCCTGATACGCTGCCCCTCACCCCCTGCGAGCGTGCCTGAGGGCCTGTCCAGCGTGAGGTAGTTCAGTCCCGCCTTTTCCAGAAACTCGAGTCGCTCAATGATTTCTTTCAAAATGCGCTCCGACACGAGGTCGTTCCCGTCCGCGCTGTTTTGCTCTTCAAAAAAGGCGCGGACGTTCTTGATGCTCATGGCGGAGATTTCGGCGATGTTTTTTCCGCCGTAAGTGACGGCGAGGCTTTCGGGCTTCAAGCGGCCTCCCCTGCAGGCTTCGCACGACATAACACTCATGTAATTTTCCAGGTTCGCCCTCAGACCCTCGCTCGCCGTGTTCTCCAGCCGCTCGGCGAGCGCGGGGATGACGCCCGGGAAAACGCGCTCGCGCCTGACTGTGCGCTGCCCGGTCTTGTGGCGGATTTTCAGCTTCCCGCTCCTGTTCCCGTACAGGAGGATGTTCCTGTGCCTCTTCGAGAGCCTGGCGAAGGGCCTGTCCCCCGGAATCTTCTCGGCCACCATGACCGCGTGCAGCGCGGAGGCCAGAAAGCTCTTGCTCCCCGCGAGCGGGGCGATGGCGCCCTCATCAAGCGTGAGATTGGTGTCGGGGACGACCTTTGCCTCATCCATGCGGTGCACCACGCCAAGTCCGTCGCATTCTTCGCACGCGCCGTAAGGACTGTTGAAGGAGAACATGCGCGGCGCCATTTCGGGAATGTTCACACCGCACGTCGCGCAGGTGCACTCTTCACTGAAAAGATATTCGGCGCCGCCAACATCCAGTAAAATCACCAGTCCCTTGGCCAGCCCCAAAGCCGTTTCGATGGAATCGCCGAGACGGTTCTCCACACCCGGACGGAGAACCACTCGATCCACCACGACCTCGATGTTGTGCGTCATATGGCGACTCAGGGATATATCTTCTCCCAAGCGGTAAAACCGCCCATCCACCCGTACTCTGAGGTATCCCTTGCGTTCCAGGTCCTCAAACTCTTTGCGGTATATGCCTTTGCGACCCCGCACGATGGGTGCGAGGATTTCAAGTTCCTTGCCGCTTCCCAGACCCATTATCCGGCTCACCATCTGCTCGACGTTCAAGGCGTTCATGGATTGTCCGCACGAGGGACAGTGGGGCAGACCCAGGCGGGCGTAAAGAAGTCGCAGGTGATCATATATCTCCGTCACGGTGCCGACGGTCGAGCGGGGGTTTTTATTCACCGTCTTCTGCTCAATGGCGATGGTGGGCGAGAGGCCCTCGATGGAATCGACATCGGGCTTTCCGATTTGGTCGATAAACTGGCGCGCGTAAGCAGAAAGGGATTCAATGTAGCGGCGCTGCCCTTCGCCGTAGAGGGTGCCGAAGGCGAGCGAACTCTTGCCCGAGCCGCTCAGACCCGTGATGACGATGAACTTGTCGCGCGGCATGTCGAGGTTCAAGTCCTTGAGGTTGTTCTCGCGCGCGCCCCGGATCCTGATTTTCCTCTCCCGCCGCGTTCTTCCGTTGAACGACGACATGTGCCTCTCCCGCCGCACGGGGCCCCGCCAGCAGCGAAGCGATGAGCAGGCTAGTACCAGATGAGCCCGCCCGTCACGTTGATGTCCTGGGCGGTCATGTGAGCAGCCTCTTCAGAGGCCAGAAACACGCATAGGGCGGCGTGATCCTCTGCGTCGACGAGCGTCTTGAGCGCCGCCGGCGCAGTGAAGGTCTGCTTCGCCTCCTCGAAGGTGGTCCCGAAGCTCTGTGCCATGTTCTCGATGACGCTGTCGATCCTGGGGCCGGAAGTCGCTCCTGGACACACTGCGTTCACAGTGACACCGTACTCTCCGAGTTCGAATGCGAGGGTACGCGTCAGACCGATGACTGCCATCTTGGATGCCGTGTAGGGCGTACGGTTCGGCAGGGGCCGCTTGCCGCTCATCGAACTGATAATGAGGATGCGCCCATACCTGTTTTTTTTCATCGTGGGGATGACATGCTTCGTCATGAGGAACGTGCCTGTAACATTCACGTCGAAACACTCCTCCCATTCATCGCGAGTTATCTCCTCGCATGCCTTGGTGGGGCCTGCGATGCCGGAGTTGTTGACGAGGATGTCGATGGTACCGAATTCTGCAAGCGCCTTTTCGGCGAGGGCCTTTACCGCGGCCTCATCGGTGAGATCGGTAGGCACGACGAGGGATGATCCTTCAGGCATTTCGGTGGCGGTGGCTTCCAGATTCGCGACAGAGCGCGCCGCGAGCACGACCTTGGCTCCCTCCTGCGCGAACGTAAGCGCGATGACCTTTCCGATTCCCTGTCCCGCCCCTGTAACGATGGCAACTTTGTCCTTCAAACGCATTCTATGAATTCTCCCGATGATTCGATTCGGTGATTTCCAACTCATCGGCGGGCAGTTCCACTCCCGAGAACCAGAAACCCAGTTCGAAGGCCGCGGTATCGGGCGCGTCCGATCCGTGTGTGGAGTTGCGCTCGATGCTCTCGCCGAATTCCGCGCGAATCGTTCCCGGAGCGGCTTCGGCGGGGTTCGTCGCGCCCATCACGTCGCGCCAGTGCTTGATGGCATTCTCGCGCTCGAGCGCCAGAACCACAGTGCGCCCGGAAGACATGAATGTCGTGAGGTCGTCATAAAAGGGGCGCTCCCTGTGGACGGCGTAAAATGCCTCTGCCTGGGCTTTCGACATGTGGACCAGCTTCATGCCCACGACCTGAAAACCTTCTGTTTCAATCCACGCCAGAATCCTGCCGGCGAGACCCCGATAGGTGGCGTCGGGTTTAATCATCGCGAACGTACGTTCCATGAGTCAATTTCCTTTCATTGTGTGTCGTTACGCCCTGCCCAAGGCCTTCGCCATGGTGAGACCCATATCAGCCGGGCTTTCGGTGACGTGAATGCCGCATTCGGACATGACCCGCATTTTCTCAGCAGCAGTACCTTCCCCTCCTGAGATGATCGCTCCCGCGTGGCCCATGCGCCTGCCTGGAGGAGCCGTCTGGCCCGCGATGAAGCCTACCAGCGGTTTGGTTACATTCTGCTTCGCCCAGCGCGCCGCATCTTGCTCAGCCGTACCACCGATTTCGCCGATCATGATGATAGCCTCGGTCGCCGGGTCGTCCTCGAACCTTCGCAGAAGGTCGATATACATTGTGCCGATGATGGGGTCACCGCCGATACCCACGCAGGTACTTTGCCCCAGGCTCTGCTCGGTAAGCTGTGCGACGACCTCGTAGGTGAGCGTGCCACTTTTCGATATAACGCCGATGGTCCCTTCCTTGTGGATGTGACCCGGCATGATGCCCATCTTGCAGCCACCGGGCGTGATGACACCCGGGCAGTTGGGGCCGATAAGCACGGCACCGCTGTCTTCCATGTGACGCTTCACGTATACCATGTCGCGCACCGGTATACCCTCTGTAATGCACACCACGAGCGGGAGACCGGCGTCCACGGCCTCCACGATGGCGTCCGCCGCAAAAGGGGGCGGTACGAAAATGAGCGAGGCGTTGGCACCCGTCTCACGCACCGCGTCGGCCACCGTGTTGAACACGGGCACGCCGTCCGCCTCCTGACCGCCCTTTCCGGGCGTCACGCCCGCCACTACAGCACCGCCGCCGCCCGCGAACTCGCTGCTGTATTTTTGACACTGTCCGGCGTGAAAGCCTCCCTCGCGCCCGGTGATTCCCTGCACGAGGATGCGCGTCTCCTTGTCGATCAGAATACTCAAAACCAGACCCCCTATCGGTTCAGAGCCGCCACCACCTTCTCGGCGGAATCGGCCATGCCATTGCCCACGGTAAAATCGAGACCCGAATCTTCAAGTATCTCGCGGCCCTTCTCCACATTCGTCCCCTCCATGCGGATGATGATGGGCACGTTCACGTTCACGGTCTTTACTGCCTCCACGACGCCCTCCGCCAGGATATCGCAGCGCAGGATGCCACCGAAGATATTGATGAAGACGGCCTGGACGTCCGGATCGTCCATGAGGATGCGGAAGGCGTTCTCCACCATCTCCTTGCTCGCACCGCCGCCCACGTCCAGGAAGTTCGCAGGCGACGCGCCCGCAAGCTTGATGATGTCCATCGTCGCCATAGCAAGACCGGCTCCGTTCACCATGCAGGCAACCGAACCGTCGAGCTTGATGTAGTTGAGGTTATACTTCGAGGCTTCGACTTCGAGCGGGTCTTCCTCGTCCTCATCGCGCATCGCAGCCACTTCCCCGTGACGGTAGAGCGCGTTGTCATCGAAGTTCACCTTGGCGTCGAGCGCGAGGATGCGGCCATCCT
Organism: bacterium; assembly: GCA_965200245.1. Classification (GTDB taxonomy): domain Bacteria; phylum UBA8248; class UBA8248; order UBA8248; family UBA8248; genus Bin107. The sequence continues at coordinate 117,667 of CBDATS010000005.1, forward strand.
TCGTCTGCACCAAAGGGTTGATCTCGACCAGCGAGGCGTCCATCTCGTCGTAGAACCGATAGAGGTTCGTGACGAATTTTACGCCCTCACGAACAAGATCGGCAGGCAGTTCCAATCCGAATGCGACGCGACGGGCCGTGGAAGGCCACACAGAGAGCGCCGGGTCTACCGGAATCTTCAGAAGTTTTTCCGGCGTTTTCGCGGCTACTTCCTCGATGTCCATGCCGCCCTCTGTGCTCGCCATAATAGTGGGACGGCCCGTAGCCCGGTCAAGCACGACGCCGAGATAGAGTTCGCGCTCGATGTCGCTTGCCTCCTCCACCCATACCTTCTTGACGAGTCGACCCTCCGGCCCCGTCTGGTGCGTTACCAGCGTCATACCGATAATCCGGGATGCCGCTTCTTTCGCTTCTGCAGGCGTCTCGGCCAGCTTGACTCCGCCTCCCTTGCCGCGTCCCCCCGCGTGGATTTGCGCCTTGACAACCACTGTCCCGCCTAAATCCGCTGCGATGCGCCCGGCCTCATCCGCCGTCTCTGCGACGCCGCCCTTCGGGACGGCCACGCCGTATTTTGCAAGCAACTCCTTGCCCTGATACTCGTGGATGTTCATCCAACCCCTCCAGAATCAAAACGATAAAAAACGTTTAAGCGACGAACCTGCGAATGATAATCACACTTGGAAAACAAGGCGCGAAGCCGCAAAATCTCACTTCGAAAACGCCTTAAAACCTTCGGTGAAGATATCGCGTCCCCGGCTGTCCACGGCAACCACAACCGGGAATTTCTCGACCACCAGCCTGCGGATCGCCTCGGTTCCCAAATCTTCATAGGCGATGAGTTCGGCCTCCTTGATCCGCTTCGCCAACAGGGCGGCCGTCCCGCCGACAGCGGCGAAATATACGGCACGGTGCCTGGCGATGGCCTCGACCACAGCCGGGCTTCTGCCCCCCTTCCCTATCATCCCGGTAAGGCCGAGTTCCAACATCCGGGGCGTATAGGCGTCCATGCGGCCACTCGTCGTGGGTCCTGCCGAGCCGATGACAGCATCCGGCTTGGGCGGCGTCGGTCCCACGTAATAGAGCACCTGGCCCGCTACATCGATGGGCAACGACTTTCCGCGCGCCGCATCCTCAAGCATGCGCTTGTGGGCAGCGTCGCGCGCCGTATAGAGAACACCGCTCAACTCGCACATCTCTCCCATCGAGAGGGATTCCACCAGCTCGGGGTCGAGCGGGAGATCCAGCGACCGCATGCTAAAGAACCACCTCGGCGTGGCGATGCGCGTGACATTCCACGTTGATACAGATCGGCAACGCACCGATGTGGCAGGCGTAGGTTTCGACGTGCACGGCGATGCAGGTGGTATCCCCACCCATACCCATTGGCCCCACGCCGGTCCTGTTCACTGCCTCCAGAATTTCACGTTCGAGCTCGGCCACGAGCGGGTCGGGGTTGGGCTCGCCCAGTTCGCGGAAAAGCGCCCATTTCGCCTGTAGAGCCGCCTTCTCTATCGAGCCGCCCAGACCGACGCCCAACAGAACCGGCGGACACGGATTACCGCCCGAATGGAAAACATGTTCGACGATGGTGCGTATGACACCCTCTCTGCCGTCCGAGGGCTTGAGCATGCGCGCCATGCTCATGTTCTCCGCCCCTGTTCCCTTGGCTGCGAAATAGAGTTTGAGCCTATCGCCCTCGACGACGAGGTAGTGGATCACAGCAGGCGTATTATCTTTCGTGTTTACGCGCCGGAGTGGGTCGTTGACCACCGAGCCTCGCAGATAGCCGTCCCGATAGCCCTGGCGTATACCCTCGTTGATGGCGTCCTCCAGAAGCCCGCCCTCTATACGGATATCCTGGCCCACCTCGGCAAAGACGATGGAAACGCCCGTGTCCTGACAGTAAGGTACGCGCTCGGCCGACGCGAGGGCAGCGTTTTCAGTGATTTGATCCAGCACCATCAGGCCCAGGGACGACGTTTCACCAGCCTTCGCCTCTTCCACTTTGCGCACATAGGCGGGATCTACGTGATAGTTCGACTCGATGGCCATTTCGCGAATCCTAGCCGTAACCTCACTTGCGTCTATTTTTCGCATGGCCCATCCGTCCGTCGCGCACCGTCTACAAATGGCTCGTTCAGGTATCCAAGGTTTTGATCAACTCACGCACATGATCGGCGGAATTATCGAACGCTGCCTGCTCTTCAGGCGTCAGTTCGAGTTCGATGACCTCTTCCATTCCACCCGCGCCGAGCTTGACCGGAACACCCATGAAAATGCCCTCCTGGCCGTATTCACTCTCAAGCAGGGCGGCACAGGGGAGAATCCGCTTCTTGTCCTTCAGGATGGATTCCACCATCTGGACGATGGACGCCCCGGGCGCATAGAACGCGCTACCGGTTTTGAGGTAGTTCACAATCTCCGCTCCGCCGTCGCGCGTCCTCTGCACCAACGCCTCGATACGCTCAGGCGACATGAGCGCGGTGATGGGAATGCCCGAAACCGTGCTGTACCTCGGCAGCGGTACCATGCTGTCCCCGTGGCCACCAAGCACGGTGGCCGTGATGTCTTCTACCGAGACGCCCAGTTCCATGGAAATGAATGTTCGAAAGCGTGCGCTGTCCAGCACGCCGGCCATACCCATGATGCGCTCGCGTGGAAAATTACACTGCATATGCGCCTTTGTGACCATCACGTCGAGCGGGTTCGAGACGATGATCAGGATGCAATCGGGCGAATACCTGACGACTTCGTCCGTTACGGAGCCGACGATGCCAGCGTTTATACTGATGAGGTCATCGCGGCTCATGCCCGGCTTGCGGGCCACGCCCGCCGTGACGACAACGATGTCAGAATCTTTTGTATCCGCATAGTCGTTCGTACCCGTGACGCGGCAATCAAAACCCTCCACGGGTGCTGCTTCATAGAGATCGAGCGCCTTGCCCTGGGGCACACCCTCAATAATATCGATAAGTACGATATCGCCCAACTCTCTCGCAGCCGCCCAATGGGCGGCCGTGGCACCCACGTTCCCGGCACCCACAATGGTGATTTTTGGCCTCGCCATGATTCCCTCCCGTCAGCCGTGACTACATGTTATTGACGATGGCTTTCCCGAAACCAGAACAGGAGAGCTTTTTGGCGCCCTTCATCTGGCGGTGCAGGTCGTAGGTGACCGTCTTTTTCTGAATCGCGCCTTCGATGCCCTTGACGATCATCTTCGCCGCCTTCTGCCAGCCCATGTCCTCAAGCATCATGACTGCCGAAAGGATGAGGCTGCTTGGGTTCACCATGTCCTTGCCCGCGTACTTGGGTGCTGTGCCGTGGGTGGGCTCGTAGAAGTGAATCCTGTCGCCGATGTTCGCGCCCGGCGCCATGCCGAGGCCGCCCACCTGGCCGGCAATGGCGTCCGAGAGATAATCGCCATTCAGGTTGGTGCAGGCGAGCACCTGGTATTCACGCTGGCGGGTGAGCACCTGCTGGAAGATGTTGTCGGCGATGCGGTCGTTCACCAAAATCTTGTCCTTAGGCATCTTGCCGTTATACTTCTTGCTCCAGAGTTCTTCTTCCGTAACGATGTATTTTCTGTATTTCTTCTTGAGAAAGGCGTAACCCCAGTCCTTGAAGGAGCCCTCGGTGTATTTCTGCACGTTTCCCTTGTGAACGAGCGTGAGCACCTTCTTCTTCTGGGCAATGGCGTAGTCGATAGCCTTCTTGACGATGCGTTCGCTGCCGAAAACGGAGATCGGCTTGACGCCGATGCCGCTGTCCTCCCTGACGTTGCAGCCCATCTCGGTGTTCAGAAAGTCGATCATCTTCTTCGCTCCGTCAGAATTCAACTCCCACTCGATGCCAGCGTAGACATCCTCTGTGTTCTCGCGGAAGATGCACATGTCCACCCACTCGGGATGTACCATCGGCGAGGGAACACCCTTGAAGTAACGCACCGGGCGGACGCAGGCGAACAGGTCGTTCATCTGACGAAAGGCGACGTTCAAGCTCCTGAACCCACCGCCTATAGGCGTATAGAGAGGACCCTTGATGGCGAAATAGCAGTGGCGAATCGCCTTCATGGTCTCTTCGGGTATTAGTTCACCATAAGTCTCCATGGCGTCCTCGCCCGCCATAACGCGGAACCATTCGATGCGCCTTTTACCCCGGAACGCCTTCTCCACAGCGGTGTCGACCACTTCCATCATCACAGGTGTGATGTCCACGCCGATGCCATCGCCCCGGACGTAGCAGACGATGGGATCGTCAGGTATCCGGGGCTTGCTGCCCCTAAAGGAAATGCGCGTTCCCTGCTTCGGTGCCTCGAGTTTGTCGAATTTAATTCTCATTCACTGCTCCCCTTCAGTTTCGCCATTTCGGATGCGATTGAAACAGAATATCGGTTGTGCACCAGGATGGAATCCACAAGACAGTCCCGGAAGAATTTTCCGAGGCACGAATCGTCCACGGTGCTTTCAAACGAACCTTATCGCCCCCTCCATATCACGTCCCCCGCTCCGACGCCAGCCCGAAGGAAAAAGAATTTCTCAACTCTCCGGGACCGGGATTCGGCTGGTGCTTCGGGAGCGATTCTGTTACGGTAAGAGCAATTTTCAAGTGACGCGAAGCACACCGGAAAGGTGCGAACTTCGATACAATCAGATAAATTCACGATGCGATTCGATAAATTTCTGAAGGAATGACAAGGCTCGCAATACCGGGAACGCTCTTATACAACTCATTCCAAGTCGAGCAGCTATTCTCCCCCCGCCGCGCGGTTTCCCATGACACATCGCAAAAGACCAAAACTCGGCCAGCACTTCTTGCACGAAAAGAGGTATTTATCGGAAATTATTGATTTATCGGAAATTACTTCCGGAGAGACTGTACTCGAAATCGGCGTTGGCGAGGGCGCCCTCACACGGTACCTCCTCGACGCCGGCGCAAAAGTTATCGGCGTCGAAATCGACGACACCCTCATTCCGAACCTCAAGAAACTGGAAGATGCGCATGAACAATTTCACCTGATTCACTGCGACGCTCTCGCAATCGATTACGACACCCTACCTGAAAAGATGAAACTGGTAGCGAACCTTCCCTACCAGTCCGCTTCGGCGATAATCTCGCAACTCACTGAAATGGTTGAACGGTTTCCCCTCATGGTATTTATGGTCCAGCGTGAAGTGGGCGAAAGGCTTTGCGCCATACCTGGCAGCAAGGATTATGGATCATTCACTCTTTGGGTGGGACATCGCTATCTGGCGAGGCTGTGCCAAGTGGTACCCCCCGGCGCATTTCGGCCACCACCAAAGGTTGATTCCGCGATTATCCGTCTGCGAGCGAGGGAAAAGCCCCACGTAGAAGTTGGTGACGAGAAACTCTACTTCCGTATTATCCAAACTGCTTTTGCCCACCGCAGGAAGACATTGTTCAACAATCTCAAATCATTGAATCTAGGTGAATTCGAAGGTAAAAAGAGCTTCTCCTCAAATCCCGAAGCCTTGCATGCCCTTTTCGAAAAAGCAGGTATCGAACCCAATCGGCGAGCCGAGACTCTGGATGCTCGCGAATTTGCGAGAATCGCCCGTTCCATGGAATAGTTCACGAGAAACCAGCGGGCTTTGCCAATGAAAATCCTGATTTACCGAATGGGGGCATTCGGGGACACACTGCTTTTGGCTTTACTGTGCAAACAGTTACGCAACCACTACGAAAGTGCTCAAATCACCTTGGCTGCAAACCCCAATTACGCAGCCCCGCTACTCGACTCGGGCTTGATCCACGAAATTCTCAACGGTGGGTCCCCTCCTTTCCATCTCATGTACAACGAGCCATCACTTGAAAACGACGCACTTTCTCAAATCATTGGACACTATAGCATGTGCATGTTCTACACTTCGGACATTTCCGGTGAATTCACCAGGCGACTGCATTCAAGCAAGTTGGATAACTGCCTTATCCACCCGCCTCTTCCCCCCGCTTCGGAAGCAATTCACACATCCGAATGGATGATGCGTCCATGGAAATCCCTGGATGCAGGTGATTTCAAAAAAATCACACTGAAACCTTCACAAAACAATCTGCTTTCAGCGAATAAGGTATTGAATGAGCACGGCATTACGGATGTTTTTTTCTCTATTCATTCTGGTGGCGGGGGAAAGAAAAAAATGGGTTCCCCATCAAATTCTCGCCAGGCACGTACAAAGGCATGTCGATAGAACAGGCCAGAAACCCGTGCTGCTGGAAGGGCCTGCGGATTCACTGGCCAGTGAGAGATTTCAAAGGTTTTGGACTGGGTCCATCACTATTGTACGGGATACTACCCCAAAAACCTTAAGCGCTATTCTTTCAAAGTCATCCGCATATTTTGGAGGGGATTCCGGTGTTTCCCACCTTGCATCTCTTTATGCGCCGCGCACAACGATATTGTATGGCCCCGATTCCGACATGCGGGTCTGGCATCCCATAGGCTCTCACACGTGTTGTATTCGATGGGAAACCATATGACCAATCAGGTATCTGTCTGTACACTTTGAAGCAGATTTTGCCGAACAGGCTCAAAGCCGACGAAACAAACATCAGCTAATCAGGTTGGCCAATCTCTCCCATCGCGGCGAACCCGAATTTCCATCCCAGGACCAATAAATCATGAAAGCGGCTCCACGGATTTTATCGTCCCAACACGGCGCAGACCATATGGAACAGGGAAAGGGAAGTCCGAAAACATATCCCGCAAAACGAATCGGGATATGGTCTACGTGTTCGCCCATTTTCAAAAAACCCCAGTACCGGCTGTCCTGACTATTGTTTCGATTATCGCCCAGCATAAACAGATGCCCCGGCGGAACCCTTTCGGGCCCCCATTTAATCTCGAAACTGACAGCAGCCTCACTCGGTTCAAAGCGTGCATATTTTTCATCCAGCGGCACACACTTTTCCGGCGTATTCGGCGTGGCACAATTGACATAGACTCTTTTTCCTCGAATCATCACCTCCTCACCCGGCAAAGCAACAACCCGTTTGATGAAATCCCGTCGCTCGTCCTTGGGGAACCTGAACACGATAATGTCCCCGCGCTTGGGCTCACGGAACCAATATATGAATTTATTGACGAGTATGTGGTCTCCGACAAGGAGAGTGTTTTCCATCGATCCCGAAGGAATCTTGAATGCTTGCACCACAAAAGTACGTACAAACATGGCCAACAACAAAGCGATGATGATCGCTTCAGTATATTCACGAAAAGTTGATTTGGACTTGCGCCTGCGTTTCGCGCTATCGTCCGTTATCAAGCTGATTTCTGACACGTTTACTCCTTGCCTACATCCAACACAGCCATAAAGGCTTCTTGCGGTACTTCGACGGTACCGATGTTTTTCATCCGTTTTTTTCCTTCACGTTGCTTTTCCAGCAACTTCCGTTTCCGCGTGATATCACCACCATAACATTTCGCGGTCACATCTTTTCTCAACGCCCGTATTGTCTCGCGCGCAATTATCCGGCTTCCAATCGCAGCCTGTATGATGACTTCAAACATTTGCCTTGGAATGATTTCTTTCATTTTCTGGACCAACGCCCGACCATGATAATACGCTTTCTCTTTGTGAATGATCGTCGAAAATGGGTCAATCTGCTGCCCGTTGAGAAGAATATCCAGCTTTACGACTTCCGCTGAACGATAATCCAGATGTTCATAATCGAAACTCGCGTATCCACGAGATACTGACTTTAATTTATCGTAGAAATCAAAAAGAATTTCACTGAATGGCAGTTCGTAGACGATTTGAACCGTCGTTGTATCGATATATTCCATGGAGCGCTGAATGCCACGTTTCTCCTGTGCCAGTTTCAGAACAGCACCCACATATTCCGAGGGCACAAGAATCGTCCCCAAAATAAAAGGCTCTTCGATCGCCTCAATTCTCGATAGTTCAGGCAGTTTCGCAGGACTATCGATTTCTACTACCGTCGCATCACTCAGCAGGACTCGAAAAATCACTGTCGGGGCCGTGATTATGAGTGTCAGGTCATATTCACGCTCCAGTCTCTCGCGAATGATTTCCATATGGAGGAGACCCAGGAATCCACACCTGAAACCAAACCCAAGAGCAACAGAGGTTTCCGGCTCATATGTAAAGGCCGAATCGTTCAGTCTGAGTTTCTCAAGTGCTGTCCGTAAATCTTCATACTCGGCACTGTCTGCCGCGTACAAGCCGCTGAATACCATCGCTTTCGGTTCCTGAAAGCCTTGTATAGCATTAAGTGCAGGATTTCTTGCGAGTGTAATCGTGTCACCAACACGGGTATCGCTCACCTCCCGAATCGAAGCAGACAAGATTCCTACTTCGCCTGGTCCCAGTTCTTCCAGTTTGATTTCATGAGGCGTAAACGCGCTTAAACTCAAAATCTGATATTCCTTGCCAGTCGACATGAACCGAACGATATCGCCTTTGCGTATGGTTCCCTCGAAAATCCGGAACAATGGAATCGCACCCTTGTAAGAATCATACCAGGAATCAATCACCAGCCCCTGGACGGAGCCTTGTGGCTCTCCGCTGGGAGGCGGAATGCGCTCAACGATTGCTTCAAGCAGCGAATCTACCCCTTCACCTTGTTTGGCACTGACCAAAAGGCACTCATCCCCATCAATTCCGATGATATCTTCCATTTGCTTCATTACGCGCTCGGGGTCTGCTGCTGGCAAATCGATTTTGTTGATCACAGGGATAAAGGCCAAATCCTGTTCCAGGGCAAGGTATGCATTCGCCATTGTTTGTGCCTGGATCCCCTGAGTCGCATCGACCAGCAGCAATGCACCCTCGCATGCCTGGAGGCTTCTCGAAACTTCATAATTGAAATCCACATGCCCCGGCGTATCTATGAGGTTAAACACATATTCCTCGCCTTGGGCCGATTTATATGAGAGTCGAACAGTAGCCGCCTTGATGGTGATCCCCCGCTCCTGTTCCAGTGCCATGGAATCCAAAACCTGAGAAGACATTTCACGCTTTGAAAGCGCCCCTGTCATTTCCAGTATCCGATCCGCCAACGTGGATTTTCCATGGTCGATGTGTGCGATTATTGAAAAATTTCTGATCCGATCGATTTTCACAGTTAGAAGAGATCTCTATGGGAAGGCGAATAGCGTGAATGCGGGAACCGATTTCGTCTAGCTGAACATCTCCTGGCTGTTCTTCGATTCCCGAACGTATTACATAAGCGAAACCACAAGTTTACCAAATTCCCCCGCTCTCAGGCGATTACGCTATAGCAAACTTGTCCGACCTTGGTCAAATTGATTGCTCCAGTAAATACACGATGCTAGCATATGCAAAGTAAGGTGTTTCAGCCGTTTATGCGTATTTAGACCCAATGACTAGGGTACTTTTGCTATGCGCTACCGCTGTTTGCATGTTCCCGTCTGCTTTGTTTTCCTGTTTTTTGGCCTCACATGCGTCTCCCCGATGTCGACGGCAACACCGAATCCATTTGGTAGTCGCCTGATCATCGATGCCGCCAAGAAACTACAACCTTCGGTTGTACAGATCCGCGTACAAACAAAAGGCATCGGAAGCAATCCATTGCTCGATCTATTCGGCAGAGGCCGCCAAAAGGACAATCCCCCGAAATTTGATCAGGGTGATGCGCCCTTTGACGGCCACTACAACGTAGGTTCCGGAATCATTGTCTCACAGGAAGGTCATATCCTAACGAACCATCATGTTATCAAGAATGCGAACAAGATTATGGTCAAACTCCATGGAGGGGAGGACCATTCGGCCCATTTGCTGGGAGTAGATGACAAAACGGATCTTGCCTTGCTGAAAATAAAACCGACTCGCACGCTCCAGGAAGCATCCCTCGGAGATTCCGATAAAGTTGAAGTCGGTCAGTGGGTTATAGCGATTGGCAGCCCATTCGGCCTGGCGAATTCGGTGTCGGTAGGAATTATCAGTGCCAAGGGCCGCGACTTGAAAGAAGGGCCTCTCGATGAATTTCTCCAGACAGACGCATCGATCAACCCTGGCAACTCCGGTGGCCCGCTCGCCAATATGCAAGGTGTTGTAATCGGTGTGAACACAGCGATCTTTGCCAGCGAATCGCGCAAATGGAGTTTAGGCATCGGTTTCGCCATTCCGATTAATCAGGCCAAAGCCGTTATCGATTCCCTGCGCCATAAGGGCTATCCGGTTCGAGGCCGCTTGGGTGCGTCCATATCCGCAGTCCCAAGACAAGAAGGGAAAAGCCTGGGCCTCTCGCGCTTTGAGGGTGCCAAACTGACACAGGTCACCCGTGGCGGCCCCGCGCATCGTGCAGGCTTGCGAAGAGGAGATGTAGTAGTCGAATTCGATGGGAAGTCTGTAAGCACTTGGCAAAGCCTTCCCCGTATTGTGGCCCGTACCAAGCCGGGTTCTTTCGTGCAGGTAAAATATTACCGGGAAAAACGTCTTGAGAGTGCCTATATCCGCATCGGAAGCCGGCCCGAAGTTCCCCATCCACAAAAGCAGGCAAGCCATACGTCCATGGGAATGAAAGTAGTGGTGCTTACCCCACACTTGGCTCAACGTTTCGGGATAACTTATGAGGCGAATAAGGTGGTGGTCTCCTCGATTTTACGAGGCAGTATTGCTGAACTTAGTGGTATCAGGCTTGGTGACAAAATTGAGGAAATAAACCACAAACCTGTGAAAACAATAGAAGAATTTCAGTCGGCCATCGAAATATCCCGCTCCGAAGGCTCTATACTCCTTCTGCTGAAAAGAAAAGGGACCAATCTATTCGCAGCTCTCTAGACCAAATAACGACCTGCAACATCCTGAGGTGATGACCCAGGGATCACCAGCTTTCCAAGCTTGTTTTTTCCAATCTTTCCAGAGGAAAAGAAAACGAGAAGTATCATGTTTCCAGCCACCGTTCATATTGTTGCAAGGCGTAGCGATCCGTCATTCCGGCCACATAATCACAAACCATACGATGTCGCCCATCTGTCTTCTCAAGTTTGCGAACATGTTCCGGGATTTTATCTGGTTCGGCGACATACAAGTGGAACAATCCGCTCAGTATTTTTCGAGCACTTTTCTCCAGTTTCATCACGCGTTCATTCTTGTACATCCGCGCCATCAAAAATCGTTTAAGTTCGATGTTTTTCTCGTTCATTTCCTCGCCGAAAAGAATGACATCATGTCCCTTTTCTCTCACGTCCGAAATATCCCGGAGTTCCCGGGCCTTGATGCGCTCGCATGAGAATGTGATGATATCCTGAACCTGTGAATTGATAATTCGGCGAATGGTGTCGTGCTTGCTCTCCCGCCAGGAAGAGTCAGGAAAAGATTTTTTTGAACTTTCGTAGTGCTCACGCCATAGCTGCGTATCCTGCAAATCTTCCAGATCAAACAGCCGGGATGACAAGCCGTCATCCAGGTCATGATTGTTATACGCAATCTCGTCCGCCACATCGACTACCTGAGCTTCGAGGCTGGGAGAAATTGTATTCGTTTGGCCTGGAGGCATCGGACCTTCGTAACGATCCAGATATTTGATAATGCCCTCTCGTGTTTCCCATGTCAGATTCAACCCCGGGAATGACGGATAGCGTTTCTCCAGAACTTCAACGATTCGGAGGGCTTGCAAATTGTGCTCGAATCCGCCGTGTTTTCCCATTAGGTCGTCTAAAACTTTCTCTCCCGCGTGACCAAATGGTGGGTGGCCCAGATCATGCGCGAGAGCAACGGCCTCGGCAAGTTCTTCATTCAAAGCGAGTGCCCGTGCCATGGAGCGAGCGATTTGGCTCACTTCAATGGTGTGAGTCAGGCGTGTTCGGTAATGATCCCCCTCGTGATTCACAAAAACCTGGGTTTTGTATTCAAGCCTCCTGAATGCCTGCGTATGGATAATCCGGTCACGGTCACGCTGAAAAGCTGTCCTCATGTCGTGCTCAGGCTCCGGGTATTTCCGTCCGAGACTGTCGGCGCTATGCGCGGCACAAGGTGCTAATGATTGTCTTTCCCGTTCTTCGATAGAAACTCGAGTGTTGTTCATATGACGTACCGAGTTCTCAAGCATCAGTGTGGTCCACCGACGGGGCGAGCCCCGCACGCCATGCGGAGAACAAATATGTTGTCGCCAGAGAAGCCCATGGATACCACCCTTCGGCTTTAGTCCGTGCCGTTTCCTCATCAACCCGTTCTTTTCCAAAGCAATAGCGCGCCACGACCTTTTGTACTCCCAAATCACCCCCGGGAAATACCTCGACGCGACCGAGTGCCCTGAACAACATTTGCTCGGCTGTCCAACGCCCCACACCCCGTATCCTGGTCAGGCGAGCCACCGCATCGTCTATGGACACTGCGCGTAGCTCTTTCTCATCCAATTGACCCTCCAGGGCTGCGCGCGCTACACCAATCACGTATTCGGCTTTTCGTTCGGAAAATTGCATCGTGCGAAAGGTCGATACCCGGGCCCTCACCAAACGTTCCGGGCGCGGAAATGCATAATAGGTCTTCCCGTCAATGCGTAATTTTCTCCCCCATCGCTTCACCATCCGCCCCCGAATGGTTCCCGCGAACGTTAAATTCACCTGTTGCGCTGTTATCGCTGTAACAAGAGCCTCAAAAATGCTCAAGTATCGAATCGGTTTTAATCCCCTGAATTTTTTCGCAATAGGAGCCAAGTTCACATCGTCTTTCGTCATCCGGTAAAACGGCCTCAAATCAAGATCAAAAGCCAAAATATGCTTGAGCGCGTTCAATCCAGCATTTTGAGCCGATTTCGTCATGCGTCCCTCTTTGGTCATTTTTAGTCGAATCGTCTTCTGATTCCCGTTTTCAATATCAGCTTCCAGCAAAACCAAATCGCCATCCGGGTCTTCCACAACTCTTCGGTACACCCCATCAGTGTAGGAGTTGACAAACTCTACTTTGGATACGTGAAACCGCAACAAGCTCTCATGAAACAAAAAAGGCTCAGAGAAATGCAAGATTTTGGTGACAGAACCCACCTATTCCACAATCCTTCTGCTCACCAAGAAGCAGGCAACCACCAAGAAGAAAAACGTAAAACCAAGCAAAAACGAAAAGTGCCAGAGAAAATTTTCAACGCGTCCATAAATAAACAAACCGCGCGAAATTCTCACTGCATGTGTAAGCGGAAGAGCCTCGGACAATCGTTCTACCCACAGCGGAAGACCTTTGATGGGAAACAAGGTGCCGGCGAAGAAAAACATCGGCATGACGATAGCAGAGAAATAAAAGTTGAAAAACGAAAAGCTATGAGCCAATGACGTCGCAATCAATCCCAATGCCGCGAACATCACCGCTTCGATAAACAGAACCGGAAGAATCGCGACTGCCCACCATGAACCTACCAGGCCGAACAGACTCAAAACAATCAACATCAGTGTCGAGCCAATCAATGCCCGGCTGGCACACCAGAGCAGGTCTCCCAGCACGATATCGCCCACCGTTAGTGGAGCCATCAACATGGACTCATAGATATTCTGAATTCTCATCCTCGAATAAGCCCCATATGTGGACTCATACGTGGCATTCCACATTGCGACGGAAACCATCAACCCAGGACCGATGAATTGCGCATATGAGATGCCGTCCAGATTCGGTACCAGTCTGCCGAGCCCATAACCAAACGCGACAAGCCACAATATGTGCTCGCCCAGATTTCCTGCCCATTCAGCCAGGTAGAATGAGCGGTAGTACACCAGGTGACGAACCCAAACGCGAAAGGCGCGATGGCTCGGAGCCTGAGGGAAACGCATCAATCGCGAAGCTCCCTGCCCGTCAGTTTCAGAAATAAATCCTCCAGGGTAGCGGGCCTTCTCAAAAAATCCTTCCGCCCGAATGAAACCAAATGCTCCATTACCCCTATCCCGTTGTGGCTATACAGATACAATATATCCGCAACGACTTCCGTCTTTACGGGAAGATCCCTTAACGATTCCAATAATTCTACCGAGATACCACCTTTCAATTCGTATACTTCATCCCCCACTTTTTCCTGAACCAGGGTTTGCGGTGGTCCTTCAAGAAGAAATTTTCCCTCATCCATAATGCCGATACGGTCACACATTTGCGCTGCTTCCTCCATGTAATGCGTAGTGAGGAGGATTGCCAGGCCCTGCGCCTTGAGTTCCCGGAGCCTTTGCCAGACCAGGTGTCTCGCCTGCGGATCGAGGCCTGTGGTGGGTTCATCCAGAATCACGAGTTTCGGCTCATGAATCAGTGCACGCGCGATATGGAGGCGCCTCTTCATGCCACCGGACAGAGTCTTGATTTGCGAATCCCATTTTTCTCGAAGTTGCATGAAATCCAGCAGATATTCGATGCGGGACAATGACGCCTTTTTGGAAATGCTGAAAAATCCGGCATAGATCCAAAGGTTTTCATATACGGTCAGGTCTCGATCCAGGGTATCTTCCTGCGACACGATGCCCATTTGTGCTCGGATGAGCCGACTCTGGGTTACTACGTCTCTATCCAGCACCTTCAGCACGCCAGTATCAGGGTGGATGGCTCCATGCAGCATTTTGATTGTCGTTGTTTTGCCTGCTCCGTTCGGGCCCAAGATCCCGAAACATTCCCCGGACGCCACCTGAAGCGAAACGCCATCGACGGCTTTAAGAGAGCCGAAAGACTTTTCGATGCCTTGAGCGTCAATCACGAGTCCAGGCAACGAAAACTCCTCCAATACGAGAGGCGCTATAGACCACGGAGACGCTCAGCCTCTGCTATTCTTTCAATTGCGACTATAAAAGCCGCCGTACGCAATGGCACCTGTTTTTCTTTCGCCAATTCATAAACCTCCGAGGTGGCGCGAGTCATGATTTTACCCAACTCGCGGTTCACCCGTTCTTCCTCCCATCCGAATTGCTGGATGTTCTGAACCCACTCAAAATACGAGACTGTCACGCCTCCGGAACTCGCCAATACGTCCGGGATCAACATGACGTTACCGGTTTCATTCAAAATTTCTGCTCCCCTTTCGGTAACCGGAGCATTGGCCGCTTCCAGAATTACTCGAGCTTTTACATCCCCTGCATTTCCGGCATGAATCGCGCCGCCGAGAGCCGCAGGAATCAAGATGTCCACATCCAGCGTCAACAATTTTCCGTTGGCAATCTCCTCGACCCCGTCAAGACCCTCGAGCGTTCCCGTCGCTTTTCGATGCGCCGTAGCCGCTTCGACGTCGATACCGTCACCGTTGAAGTAGGAACTCCTGCTGTTCGAGATCGCCACTACTTTCACTCCCAGTTCCTTCATAAATCTCGCAGCGTATGACCCGACATTTCCAAAACCTTGTATCGCAACCGTCATGGTTTCGGGGTTCCAGCCCTCTCTTCTGGCGAGTTCTTCATAGACCATAACTGCCCCCCGCCCGGTGGCAGCCTCACGCCCCGGAGAGCCACCCATGGCCAAAGGTTTTCCGGTAACACAAGCTGGCGCATACCCATGCCGGCTGCTGTATTCATCGAAAATCCACGCCATCACCTGCGCATTCGTATTCACGTCGGGGGCGGGAACATCACGGTACGGTCCCAGAATGTGGTCGATGCGCGCAATGAATTTTCTGGTCAGGCGCTCCAGTTCATATATGCTGAGTTTTCTCACGTCGACGGTGATGCCGCCTTTTCCGCCGCCGAAGGGTATGTTGACCAAAGCCGTCTTCCAAGCCATCAGCGCCGAAAGGCCGCGTACTTCGTCCATGTCTACTTCGTGGTGGTAGCGGATCCCGCCCTTGAAGGGACCGCGCGCACCACTGAATTGAACACGGTAGCCCTGCCAAACGCCCAATGAGCCGTCGTCCTTGCGTATGGGGATCTCGACTTTCATTTCACGGAAAGGCGTCTTGAGCAGAAACCGCATTTCATCATCCAGTTCGATGATGTCCGCCGCTTTGTCGAATTGCGCGAGTGCGGTTTCGAATACGTTGACCCGCTCTGGGGTAGACATGATGATATTCCCCCTCAAGATTCCCCTAAAGGACAGCGCTCAGGCGGCTTGACGAGAGAATTAAAAACTCGAAACGTCAGGGGTTCAGTGGCACGAACACATGCCTCCGCAACCGCCCCCGCCGGCCGAGTATCCACTAAAGGTCGAAGCCGACGCCGCCGCGCCGGAAGTGGATTTGGCAAACAAGGAAAGTTTTTTGTGAACCTTCTTGGACCCACACTCAGGGCATTCCACCTGCATGGTAGCTTGCGCAGATGAAACAATGGTCTCGAAATCCTTTTCACAGCTTCCACAAAGAAATTCATACATCGGCATGACAGTTCTGGCCTCCCGGATAGTCAGCGCATTTCATTGGCGCGGCGCCAATCCGCCAAAAATCTCTCTAATCCGATATCCGTCAACGGGTGTTTGAGCAACTGCGCGATCACTCCGAATGGGACCGTCGCGACATCCGCCCCCATTTTCGCGGCTTCGAGCAGGTGAATCGGTGTACGTACACTGGCAACAAGCACCTCGGTGGCAAAGTCGTAATTCTCGAAAATCTGCACGATGTCACTCACCATCTGCATGCCGGGGTTCGAGATGTCGTCCAACCGGCCCACGAAAGGGCTCACAAAAGAAGCCCCCGCCTTGGCAGCCAGCATGGCCTGTGCAGGACTGAAAATGAGGGTGACATTTGTGTTGATGTTCTCCTCGCGCATGGCCTTAACGGCACGAAGCCCATCGACACCCACCGGAACCTTCACTACGACGTTCTGGTGAATCGCAGCCAACTCACGGCCTTCTTCGACCATTTCTTTCCACTCCGTGGCGATGACCTCAGCACTCACGGGCCCGTCGACCACCTCGCATACCTCCTTGATTCTCGTGTGGTGGTCTGCACCTTCTTTTGCGATGAGCGAGGGATTCGTCGTCACGCCGTCCAGAATGCCCGTGGACGCCGCTTCGGTGATTTCTTCGATGTTCGCCGTATCGATGAATATTTTCATACTCTCTCCCGCCGGACGTATCAATTCCATCCCACAGGGCTGCGCCCCGCTACCTCGAAGATTACGCCACTGTGCCCAAATGTCAACATGGCGGGTGGTGAGTTCATGCAGGGAAAGCAGAACATCCAGCGTGTTGGTTCTTGAAGTGGTTTATCACCTGGATTGAGCGAATGTGCGTTAATTTTCCGCTCCGGGCGGGCCGCCTCTTTCTGCAAACTGTTTTGCGCAGTCAGCACTGCAGAATGAATGCCTGCCGCCGCCTGCGCGCTTCGTAATCGCAATGTGCGAGGGAAAAAACGTCGCACACTCTGGGCAGTTCAGCATTTCATCATCCAGGCCGCCCTCGGCTTCTCGGTTTTTCTGCGCCGAGTTCCCTGAACCGGTAAACAGACTGCGCACAAGATAAATTATCAGCCACGATAAAACCAGATAAAAAATGAATCGTAACATTGGAGCAGGCCTCACGAGATGCGGCGAGGATCTCGGAAAACGCCACTTTACACCCTGGATAGCCGGATGGGAATCGCTAGGCGAGCGCGTTCGCGTGGTAATCCTGTAAGGCGCGCACCGAATACTCGTTTTCGCGCAGAATACGTATCGCGCGTATGGCCGCCTGTCCTGCGGCGAGTGTGGTGCAGTAGAAGATATTGCGCAAAAGCGCCGTTCTGCGGATGGAATAGCTGTCCCGTATCGACTGCTTGCCCGAGGTAGTATTGAGTACGAACTGCACCTTCCCTGCTTCCATCTGCTCCACGATATGGCCCGGCTCGCCGTCTATCACCTTGTGCACGAAATCCGCTTCAACCCCGTTCGCCATGAGCGCTGTTCTCGTGCCCGCCGTGGCCACGAGGGAAAAGCCCAGTTCGACGAGCTGCTGCGCCAAGGGGATGATGGCCGCCTTATCCTCGGCGCGCACGGAGATGAACGCACGCCCCGAAAGCGGAAGAATGGAGCCCGCCCCCTCCTGCGCCTTGAGATAGGCCGTCGGGAAATCCGCTCCCATCCCCATCACCTCGCCGGTGGATTTCATCTCGGGTCCCAGGATCACGTCGACTCCGGGAAATTTCTTGAAAGGAAACACCGCTTCTTTCACGCCGAAATGGCGCGGCTCTGCGTCGTGATCGCAACCCAGTGATCGCAGCGTCTCGCCCGCCATTACACGGGCGGCAATCTTGGCGAAGGGCGCGCCGACCACCTTGCTCACGTAGGGCACGGTACGGCTCGCGCGCGGGTTTACCTCCAGGATAAATACCTGGCGCTTGTGGACCGCGAACTGGACATTGTTGAGGCCCAGGACGTTCAGGGATTTCGCCAGAATCCTCGTCTGGCGCTTGATCTCCTCCACGATATCGGGACCAAGCGTGTAGGGAGGAATGGAACACGCCGAATCGCCGCTGTGGATCCCCGCTTCCTCAATGTGTTCCATCACGCCCGCGACGACGACATTCTCCCCGTCCGAGACCGCATCCACGTCCACTTCCACGGCGTCTTCCAGGAACCTGTCAATGAGCACGGGCCGTTCGGCAGAGGCGCGGACGGCATCACTCATATAGGCGGAGAGTTCCTCCGCGTCATGCACAAGCGCCATGGCGCGGCCTCCGAGCACATAGCTGGGCCGCATGAGCACAGGATAGCCAATGGCGTTCGCAATCGCGAGCGCGTCTTCGGTGCTCGTGGCCGTGCCCGAGGGCGGCTGGGTGAGATGGAGCTTTTTGAGTAGATCGCTGAAGCGCTCCCTGTCTTCGGTCAAGTCAATGCTCTCGGGCGAAGTGCCCAGAATCGGCACGCCCGCTTCCTTGAGGGCCAGAGCGAGCTTGAGCGGTGTTTGGCCGCCGAACTGCACGATCACGCCGCGTGGCTTTTCGCGGTGGACGATCTCGAGCACATCCTCGAGGGTCAAGGGCTCGAAATAGAGCCTGTCGCTCGTATCGTAATCCGTGCTCACCGTCTCGGGGTTGCAGTTCACCATGATGGCCTCAAAGCCCGCCTCCGCAAGCGCCATTACGGCGTGTACACAGCAGTAGTCGAACTCGATGCCCTGCCCGATACGGTTAGGACCGCCACCCAGGATGATTATCTTCTCACGCTCGGTCGGCGGCGCCTCGTCTTCCTCCTCATAGGTGGAATAGAGATAGGGCGTATGGGCCTCGAACTCCGCAGCGCAGGTATCCACCTGCTTGTAGACGGGACGAATGCCCATGCGATGCCTCACCGTGCGAACCACCGCCTCTTTCACGCCCTGCCGTCGGGCGATCTCCAAATCACTGAAGCCGTTTTGCTTCAAGAATCTGAGTGAGACCTCATCCTCCAGAAGACCAGGCGCAGCGATATATTCTTCCATATCGACGAGTTGCGTCAGATGTGCAAGGAACCAGGGGTCGACGCCGGAGGCGCGGTAAATCTCATCTTCGCTCATTCCCTCTCTGAACGCGCGAGCGATGGTCCAGAGACGATCAGGGCCGGGGATTCTCAACCCTTCCAAAATCAGCTCCTTGCGCTCATTTCTGGATAATTCCTCCAACTCTCCAGGCTTGGGATCCGCCAAGCCGTAGCGGTCGATCTCAAGCGAGCGCACAGCCTTCATGAGCGATTCGCGGAACGTCCTGCCGATTGACATCACCTCCCCTATCGAACGCATCTGCGTATCGAGGACTGGGGGCGTCTCGGGGAATTTCTCGAATGTAAAGCGCGGCATCTTCGTGACGCAATAGTCGATGGATGGCTCGAACGAGGCGGGCGTCTGACGCGTGATGTCGTTCGGTATCTCATCAAGCGTGAGGCCGACAGCAAGTTTCGCGGCAATCTTGGCGATGGGAAAACCCGTAGCTTTGCTCGCGAGTGCAGAACTTCTCGACACGCGCGGGTTCATCTCGATAACGACCATGCGCCCGTCTGTGGGACTCAAGCCGAACTGGATGTTTGAGCCGCCGCACTCGACCCCAACTTTCCGTATGCAGGCGATGGCCGCGTCCCGCATTTTCTGGTACTCGCGGTCCGAGAGCGTCTGCGCAGGAGCAACGGTAATGGAGTCGCCCGTGTGGACGCCCATGGGGTCGAAATTCTCGATGGAACAGATGATGGAGACGTTGTCCTTCAGGTCGCGCATCACCTCGAGTTCGAATTCCTTCCAGCCCAGGATGCTTTCCTCGAGCAGCACCTGAGCCACCGGGCTTTCAGAGATCGCCCAGGCAAGTTTTTCCTCAAACTCATCCTCAGTGAATGCCACCGCCCCACCCGAACCGCCTAGCGTGAAGGCAGGGCGCAGGATGATCGGGAAGCCAATCCCGCGTGCCGCCTTCCAGCCCTCGCTCATCGTGTTGACGACCTCGCTGTGGGGGAGATCAAGACCTATTTCGCGCATCGCCTTCTTGAATAGATCCCTGTCTTCCGCGCAGCGGATGGCAGGCAGCTTCGCCCCAATCAGTTCAACGCCCAGTGTGTCGAGGGTGCCATTCTCCGCCAGGGCCACCGCCGTGTTCAGTCCCGTCTGGCCGCCCATGGTGGGCAGCAACGCGTCGGGACGTTCTTTCTTGATGATCTCCTCCACCACTCTCGGCGTAATGGGCTCGACGTAGGTGGCGTCGGCCATCTCGGGGTCGGTCATGATGGTGGCGGGGTTCGAGTTTACCAACACCACCTCGTAGCCCTCCTCTCGAAGGGCCTTGCACGCCTGAGCGCCCGAATAGTCGAACTCGCAGGCCTGGCCGATGATGATGGGCCCAGAACCAATGATCAGTATTTTCGCTATGTCCGTTCTTTTCGGCATGAATCAGGCCACTCACTCAATAAGGATAAATATGGGACGTTTTATATTCTTGTTGATCCGGTAATGTATTGCCCCTCTCAGCAATCCGTCGCGCGCACGTTCACTCTCCCACGCAGAAACTGAAGAATTCATCGAACAGCACGCCCGCATCATGCGGACCGGGACAGGCCTCGGGGTGGTACTGCACGCTGAACACTTTGGGGGATTCGGACTTGAGTCCCTCACAAGTCCGGTCGTTCAGAGAAGAATGCGTCACCGCCACACCGGCGGGCAAGCTCTCCGGGTCCACAGCGAAGGAATGATTCTGCGAGGTGATGTCCACCTTTTTCGTGCTCAAATCCTGAACGGGATGGTTCGCCCCGTGGTGGCCAAACTTGAGCTTGTACGTCCTGCCGCCTAGCGCCTGCGCGAGAATCTGATGGCCGAGACAAATCCCCACGATGGGAACCCGGCCCATCATGCTTCTGACGTTCTCGACAACATAACCCAGAGCAGCAGGATCTCCCGGGCCGTTCGAGAGGAAAACGGCGGCAGGCCTCCTTGCCAGCACGCTCTCGGCGGTCTCGGCCGCTGGCACGATTTCCAGATCGAAGCGCTCCCCGAGTTCCCGGAAAATGTTGTCCTTCGCTCCCAGGTCATAGGCCACGCAAAGCGGGCGGCCCTTACGCTCGCCGTAAGCGTGCGCGGCCTCACAAGTCACGTCGCGCACCATGTCGCGCCCATCCAGCCCCGGACTCGCCTTGGCGCGTTCAATGAGATTTGCCTCGTTGAGGTCGGTGGATGAGAGCACCGCCTTGAGCGCGCCCGCCTCGCGGACATGACGCGTGAGCGCACGCGTGTCCACGCCCTCGATGCCGGGAACACCCTGTTTCCGGAGATAGGAATCCATGTCCTCGTTCGCCCGAAAGTTGCTGTGCCGCCTGCAGACCTCCTTGACGATGAACGCCTCGACCCAGACGTGGCGAGATTCTTCATCACCCGGTATGACGCCGTAGTTCCCGATGTGGGGATAGGTCATTACCACCATCTGGCCCCGGTAGGAGGGATCCGTGAGCACCTCCTGGTAGCCCGTCATTGCCGTGTTGAAGACGATTTCGCCTTCTGCATCCGCGTCGGCTCCGAAACTCACGCCCCGGAAGACTATGCCGTCTTCCAAGGCCAGTATTGCCGGTTTGACTTTTCGTCCCCTCATGTGGTGAGCGCCTCCTGCACGGAGATTTTCATTTCACCCTCAATCCTGCTCATCCGCACGCTCCCACCCACGATGGTGGCGACAGCGCAGCCCTTGAGCTTCCAGCCCGCGAAGGGCGTATTCCTGCCGTAGCTCTCGAAAGTTTCGGGGTCGACGAGGACTTCGCGCTCGGGGTCCAGGATCGTCACATCGCCCGGAGCGCCTTCTCTCAACGTACCGTAGGGCAGGCCCAGCACCTCGCACGGCCCCGTGGTGAACTTGGCGATCATCTCGGACAGGGTGAAAACACCCCCGCCCACGAGTTTGTCCAGTGCGAGCGATACGGTCGTCTCCAGCCCCACGATCCCGAACGGCACAGCATCGAACTCCCTTTGGATCTCGGCCTCGTAGTGCGGTGCGTGGTCCGAGGCGATAACGGAAATCGTACCGTCTTTCAAGCCTTCCAGCAGAGCCTGCCGGCTCGCCTCACCACGCAGGGGAGGCGCCATCTTGGCCGAGGAGTTGAAGTCCAGTATCACCTCGTCGGTGAGAGAGAAATGATGCGGTGTCACCTCGGCCGTCACACGGATCCCGCGCGCCTGCGCCCACCGTACCAAGTCCACTGCGCCCGCGGAGGTAATATGCAGAATGTGGAGCCTGCCCCCCGTCAGTTCGGCGAGACGGATGTCGCGATGTACACAGATGTCCTCGCTCGCCGCCGGGTTTCCCGCAAGGCCAAGCAAGGTGGAAACCGCTCCCTCGTTCATTACCCTGGCTCCGGAGAGCGAGAGATCCTCCGCGTGGTCGAGTACGCTGACCCCGAGCATTCCGGCGTATTCGAGAGCTGATCGCATCAGTGCAGCTGTCTTGACAGGTACGCCGTCGTCACTGAAAGCCACTGCACCCGCCTCCATCTGCTCGGCCATCTCGGTCAACTCCTCGCCTTCGAGACCCACCGAAACCGAGCCGATGGGGAACACGCGGCAGGCACCCACTTCGCGCGCACGTTTCAGGATGCGCTCGGTGATGGAACTCGTATCGTTCACCGGGTCCGTGTTCGCCATACACGCCACGCCCGTGAAACCGCCTGCAGCAGCGGCGCGGGTACCACTCTCGATATCTTCCTTGTACTCCTGCCCCGGTTCCCGAAAATGGACGTGCATATCGATGAAACCGGGGGCCACGACAAGTCCTTCTGCGTCGATAATCTCATCCCCGCTGCGCGGCAATATGCTCTTTCTCCTGTGGGCGACTTTTCCCTCCTCGATCAGTATGTCGCATATCTGATCGACACCATCCGCGGGGTCGATGAGGCGCCCTCCCCTAATGAGCAACGGCATTTCTCACCTCCTTGCGCAATTTGCCGGATACTGCGGCGTCCGCCTCTTTCGGGGCAGCGTCCTCCTCCTCATCCCGTTTCAACGACAGGAGATAGAGGATTGCCATCCGGCAGGCGACGCCGTATTCGACCTGCTCCAGGATGACGGAGAACGGCCCGTCGGCCACGTCAGGTGACATTTCCACGCCCCGGTTGATGGGCCCAGGGTGCATAATGAGCAGATCGCGCTTCGCCCCCTGTAGCTTCTTCTTGGTGATCCCGTAGGTACTGGCGTACTCGCGCGCGCTGGGGAAGGCACTCCCTGCGCCTCTTTCCAACTGGATTCTGAGGGCGATGAGCACGTCCGCCCCGTCGATTGCCTCATCGATCCTCGTCGTCACGCGTGCGCCCAGGCAGTCCACTTCGGCGGGCAGCATCGTGGAAGGACCGCAAAAGGTGACGTTTGCACCCAGTTTCAGGAGGCCAGCCACGTTCGAGCGCGCCACGCGGCTGTGCGCAATGTCGCCCACGATAGAAACGTTCAGCCCCTCGAATCTCTTCTTGTGTTCCCTGATGGTGTAGAAATCGAGCAGCGCCTGCGTGGGGTGTTCGTGACAGCCGTCCCCCGCATTCACCACGGCGCAATCGAGTTCCCGGCCCAGATAGGCGGGCGCGCCCGACGCCCAGTGCCGGACGACGAGCACATCGGTCGCCATGGCTTCGATGTTCCTCGCCGTGTCGCGCAGGGTTTCGCCCTTGGTCGCCGAACTCGTGGAAACAGAAAGGTTGATGACGTCCGCCGAAAGGCGCTTGCCCGCGATCTCGAACGAAGCACGCGTGCGCGTGCTGTTCTCGAAAAACAGGTTGACGATGGTCTTTCCCCTCAAGGTCGGCACTTTCTTGATGTCGCGCTCGTTGATCTCACGAAACGAGTCGGTCTGATCGAGAAGAAAGGTTATTTCTTCGGGTGCAAGCTCTCGAATCGAGAGCAGATCCTTTCTACGGTAGGCTTCCAAGCTCATGTGATTTCCCCTCCCTGTAACGCCCCTGGATCCGGGGACGCTTATCGTCTGAAAACGGCGTCCTGCCCGTCGGTTTCCTTGAGATGCACCCGCACCTCCTCAGGATGGACCGCTTCGATGTTCTTCCCCACAAAATCGGCGCGAATCGGCAGTTCGCGTCCTCCCCTGTCTACCAGAATGGCGAGCCGCACCCTGCGGGGCCTGCCGAAGCCCATGAGCGCAGCCAGGGCGGCGCGTACCGTGCGACCCGTATAGAGCACATCGTCGACCAAAACGACATTCTTGCCCTCGCACGAGAAGGGAAGGTCCGTCTTCTTGAGGCCGGTTCTCATCCCTCCTCCATAGTTCAGATCGTCACGGTAGAGCGTCACATCAAGCGCTCCCACGAGCGGGCGCACACCTACCAGAGACTGGATCTCCTCTGCCAGCCTTTCCGCGAGAGGTGCACCCCTTGTGCGAATGCCGATGAACACCAAATCAGAGAGATCGGCCGTTCTCTCCAGAATTTCATGCGAAAGGCGCCTCAGTGTACGCCTCAGTTGTTCGGCGTCGAGTTGCTGCTTCATCCAGACCGAATCCGGCGTCCGGGCGACGGTACATCGAAAGGGCACAAAAAAAACTCCATGCCCACAGGGCATGGAATCCGACAATCAAGCGTATATATGGATACGGCAATCATGTGTGTTTCCTCCTTCGCCGCCTCACTGGACAGCATTAAAGGGGAATCTCTGAATCAGCAGTTCATTTCAGCCCGGTGATATACGACGGGCCATTTCCGGCAAACTAGCAGTCTTCCCGGCAAAGAGCAAGAGACGAATCAGGCGCGTTTCAAAAAATCAAGCGTCCTGCCCGATCGTGCCTCCTTTTCTTCTGGTGCGTGAGCCGTTTCCTCCAGAATTTCGAACAAACCGGATGCTTCTTTTTTCGACAAATTGCGCCTCGCCTCCGCAATCACCCGGATGCGCAGAGTCTTGTTCTCGAGTCTGAGACTCAGGACGTCCCCGATTTCCACCTGAGAGGAAGCTTTGGCCGTTTTCCCTTCGATTCCCACAGCACCCGCATCCACGAGGCTCCTGGCGAGAGGACGCCGCTTGGCCAGGCGACTATAGCGCAAAAACTGGTCGAGGCGCATCTTGTTTCGTCATTGAGTAATTTCTTTGGGATCCGCCACGATGCTGCGCGTCTTCTGTATCTCAACCTCGAAATCGAGCCGCGCTGCCCTGTTCTTCGTCTCGAAGGACACTTTTTTCGACTTTGCGTTTTGTCCTTCACCCTTCGACTGTTCGGAGAACGCCTTGAGCATGTCTGCGAAATTGACTTCTCCGATGAAGGAGTCGGGCAACAGATACACGTAGCGGAATAAATAGATGTTCGCGGATGGGTCGGGACTTACGAACAGCCTGTGTCCCGCCTCCAGGGCGTCGATGGCTTCCTTCCTCACCTCGGCTCCCTGGCCCACCTTCACCTTGTCCGATTTCCATCGGGGCTTGTTCCTGTTCGCACCATAGGCCCACAACACCCTGTCCTGGCCGAATAACCCACCTTTCGTCTTGAGCTTGATTCCGACCAGCCGGAAGCTAATCTGCTCACGGACATCCTTGAACACTGCAGAGAGGCCGCTTTGCGATGGGCCCGGGTCGTAACTGGTTTCCAGAAAAACGGATCTTTTGAGATCCGCCACCCATTCGCGACGTCTCTTTGTGAATTTCTCCTGGAAAACCTTGTCACGGATTTTGCCCGACACCTTGTCGAGGGTAATCACCTTGCCCGGTGTAACGTCATCGACGTGAATGACGTGAAAACCGACTCTCGTTCTCGTGGGCTCGCTTGTCGCGCCCCTGGCCGTCGAGAAAATGAGTTGTTCGAGTTCGGAAAATACCTCGCCCTTCTTTACGGAGCCCAGTTCGCCACCTCGGCTCCGGGCGGGCCCTTCTGAATACTTCTCTGCCAACCTGGCGAAATCAGCGCCGGGCTTCGCGGCCTCCCTGTAAGCGAGTTCCGCCTTCTTGCGCTGTCTTTCGATCTCCTCGGGAGAGGCACCCTTGTTCACAGGAAAGAAAATCTGCCGCACAGCCCGGGACTCAGCCTCGCGGTAGTCATCCAAATGCGCGTTGTAATAATCCGCTATTTCCTGTTCCCGCACAGAAACACGCAAGCCGACTTCCATGTTCTCCACTTTTCGCCCGAGCAGTTTCTTGCGGATTTCGTCGCGATATTTCTCCATCGTCATTCCCTGCGACCTCAAAAAATCGCGCAACCCGGCCGTCGTTGTCTTGTTCTGGCGAAGTATGCCCGTGACGGTGTTTTCGATTTCCTTTTCGCTGACGTTCAACCCGAAGGTGGAAGCGCGTTTTTCAATGAGTTTGCTCTCGATCATGGCGTCGAGCGCCGAAATCTCGAGTTCGCGAATCCGCCGGTTCAACTGTTCACCCTTGTAACTATCCCTCAGCTTGTCGACTCTGGGCTTTACGAGATCCTGAAGTTCGGACAGCATGATGATCTCATCATCAATCTTCGCGATGATTCTCTCTATCGTCACGGGCGCGGACATGGCCACTGCAGACGCGCCCATGAGGACGAAAAATACAATCGCCGAGACCCACAACCCTCTAGCCCGATACGATATTTTCAAGGTTTTTCCGGTAGTATTTGATTTTTGCATTTCGCTTGAGTTCTCCCAGCCAGCCTGCAAGGCGCGCCCTGCCTTTCTCGGCCAGCAACCGCTTCTTGATGTCATCCTTAACGGACGCCAGTGTTTTCTGGAACGGCAACCGTCTCTCCGACACCTCCAGCAGGTGAAAGCCCGCCGGACTCCTGACAAGACGGCTCACCTCACCCAACTTGAGTGATTCCACCACGCTCTCGATGTTTTCGGGCAGTTCTCCTCGTTGGAAATATCCCAGATCGCCACCCACGTCTCGTTCGGGGCCGGTGGAATGCTCCTGTGCAAGCGCCGCAAACGATTTGCCATCAAGAATGAGTTTCCTGAGCCGCGTAGCCATTTTAGCCGAATCGACGACGATTTGGCGAACCCGCCACCGCTTCCCAACCCGGAATTTCTCTCTGTTGCGGTTAAAATAGTCCTCTATCTCGGCATCGGAAACTTCAAGCTTCGAGTAAATTTCCTTCTCCAGCAGGTGTTCGATTTCGAGCGTCTCGCGCATCGTCTTGAGCCACGATTCCTCATCCAGCCCCTGCTCTTTCATAATGGATTTCATATCCAATCCGTCATACTGGCGGCGAACGAACTCAACAAAGCGCCTCACTCGCCCTTCGCTCACGTATTCGCCGCTATCGCGGAAACGCTGCAGCAGAAGACGCCTTTCCACGAGTTGATCCAGCAATACCCTGGGGAAAGGTTTCTCGACCTTTTCCATAGCTGCCGGATTCCTGTCCGCCATGAAATGCGCACGTACGTCCTGATCGGTAATCGCCTCACCGTTTACCTGAACAAGCAGGACTTCCCTGTTTTCGCTCTTCGTCTGAAGCGAAGAATCGCAACCCGCCGCGACGAGCAGCACCATCCAGCAAATGAACACCTTCCGGATCCGGCCGCCCGATATCAAACGAGTTTCAATTCTGTCCGTCCTCATGACGAGAGCCTCACACTTGTTCCGCCACTACCTCACCTTCTGTGACCTTGCACACTTCCAAAGCATCCAGCACGTGAACGAGAAAGTCAAAATCCTCCCGCCAACGCCCACTGAGGCCCGCCCGAAAGGCGTGTGCGCTGGTGAACGCCATGCCCGGCATATCGAGAAAAGCGGCCGTGAGTTCATAGTCGCCCGGGAAAACCTCCATGTGCGCTTCCTTGCCACGAACGAGTAAAGACTTGATCCCGCACAGGCGCGCGCGCAGGCGGATTTCCCCCAGTTGCAGGAGGTGGAGGGCACGCTCGGGTATCGCTCCGTATTTGTCCTGCAGTTCCACGCCCAACTCCCGCAACTCTGCCGGCGTCTGCGCCGAGGTGATTCGGCGATAGACGTCCAGGCGCTCGATCTGGGCCGGAATCCACGAGGGCGGCAGTGTGCCCGCCACGGGCACAACGATATCGGGTTCCGTTCGTTCAACAACTTCGCCTTTGGCCTCCTGCACCACTTCCTCAAGAAGGCGGCAATACATATCAAAGCCCACAGCGGAGATTTGTCCCGATTGCCGGTGCCCGAGCAAATGTCCTGCGCCGCGAATCTCCAGATCACGCATGGCGAGTTTCAAGCCACCTCCGAGTTCACTCAACTCCTCAAGTGCCCGGAGTCGTTCTCTCGCCTGCCTGGTCAGGGAGTTCGCGCCAGATACCAGGAGATAGGCGTGCGCCTGGAACCTGTCGCGCCCGATCCGCCCACGCAACTGGTATAGCTGCGCCATTCCGAACATATCCGCCCGGTTGATCATAATCGTGTTCACCGAGGGGATGTCGAGGCCGCTTTCGATGATCGTCGTGCACAGGAGCACGTCGGCCCGGCGGGTCACGAACTCCTCCATCACCTCTTCGAGTTCGCGCTCCTTCATCTGACCATGCCCCATCAGGATGCGTGCGTCGGGCACGAGTTTCTCCAGGAGCCTCCGCATGGCGGGCAGGCTCCTCACCCGGTTGTGCACGAAAAACACCTGCCCGCCCCGATCGAGTTCCTTGGTGATGGCGTCTTTGATGAGTTTCTCACTGAAGCGCGAAATGTACGTGCGCGGCGCGACCCGGTGGCGCGGCGGCGTTTCGATGACGCTCAAATCGCGCGTGCCCGAGAGTGCCATCTGCAAGGTGCGCGGAATAGGCGTGGCGGTGAGCGTCAGCACGTCTACGTCGACACGGAGCTTCTTGAGCTTCTCCTTGTGAGAGACGCCGAAGCGGTGCTCCTCATCAATGACCAAAAGCCCCAAATCGCAAAACGAAACGTCTTTCTGGAGCAGGCGATGCGTGCCGATGACGATGTCCACCCGCCCGGCGGTAAGGCCTTGCACCACCTCGCCTTGCTCTTTTCTGCTTTTGAAGCGCGAGAGCATCTCCACCTGAACCGGCAGCGATTCGAAGCGATTGCGGAACGTCTCCCAATGCTGATGAGCGAGCAGCGTCGTCGGTACGATGACGGCCACCTGCTTGCCCGCTGAAATGGCCCTGGCGGCGGCCCTGAGCGCCACTTCCGTCTTCCCGTAGCCGACATCCCCACAGATGAGGCGGTCCATTGGGCGCGCGCGCTCCATATCCGCCAGCACGTCGCGAATAGCCTGTTCCTGATCGGGCGTCTCCTCGAATCCGAAGCCAGCAGATATTTCAGGATCAAACGCCCCCTCCGCCGAGAAGGCGTACCCCTCGGCGTTGCTCCTTTCCGAATAGAGACGCACCAAGTCACGCGCGATCCCCCGCAGCGATTTCTTGACGTTGTTCTTCGTCTTGGCCCAGCGATTCCCGCCCAGCCTGTCCAGTGGCGGTGCGATGCCCGCCCCGCGGTATTTGTGGATACGTTCCACGTCGTCCATCGGAACGTAGAGCTTGTCACCCCCCGCGTATTGCAGGGTCAAAAACTCGTTCTCCCCGTCTGTGTGCTCGATGACGCGCGTGCCCATATAGCGGCCCACGCCGTGCTCGATGTGCACGACAAGGTCGTCTTCATTCAAGTCCTTGAAGCCCTCGCCGGGCTTTGACTGGGGCAGGCGGCGCGAATCACGGGCCAAGGCACCAACCAGCAGGTCTTGCGCCCGGAAGAACACCCGTCGCTCTTCGGGAAGCCGGAAGCCGGCGGCGAGTTTGCCTTCCGCGAGAACGATATCGTGGCGCCCGTCCATGAGGCAGGTTCCCTCGGGTAAAATTGCCACGCCCACCTCATGCTCGCGCAACAGTGCCTGTATCCTCAGCGCGAGAGTCCTTTCCTCCGCTACGATGACGACGCTTTCATCGCCTTTGCGCCATGCGCGCAATTGCCCCACGAACGCCTCCACCCGTCCCCGGAAGGGGTTGATGTTTTCCCCGATCAAGGCCTCGCCCGCTTCGAGATTCTCATCGGGACTTGCGGCGTCGAGGCCCAGCGAATTGAATCCGAGACGTGGCCAGATGGAAAATTCCTCGTGTATTTCCTCGGGCGTGAGCCAGAGGCGCTCCGGTGCGAAGGAAACGAGACCTCGCTCGGGCGCAAGACGCGCCTCCTCGACCACTTCCTCCCATCGCTTCTCCATCGCCTCGTCGAATTTTCCCGCTTCGTTCAAGACCCAGAGCGCATCTCCAGGCACCACGTCGAACAAGGTCGTCATCTTTTCCAAGAACATGGGTGCGAGACTCTCCATTCCCGAAAAATGCCCATCCGCGTCGAGGTGATCGAGGAGGCGTTCTATCCGCGCGTCCGTCTCCGGCGATGCGGCTTCCACAAGTGCGCGCCGGCCCCGCATTTTCTCCTCTGACGAGAAAACGATCTCTTTCGACGGAAAAATGTCCACGTTTTGCAAGGTCCCCAGATTGCGCTGCGTCTGGGGATGAAAATTTCGCAGGGAATCGATCTCATCCCCGCGAAGCTCCAGACGCGTGGGATATGCATTGTGGGGGGAGTAAAAATCCAGAATTCCGCCCCTGACGGCGTATTCTCCCGGGGATTCAACCACGGACCTTCTCTCGTACATCAGGGATTCGAGCGAACCGATGAACGAGTCACGCTCGATCGTCATGCCTTCGCTCAGTTGAATCAGGGCGTCACCCACTCTCTCGGGCGGAGGCAACCGCGTCGCCATGGCCGATGCACTCGCCAGCACGACGCCACTTTCCCCGCTCCGCAAAAAGTGCAGAGCGGACATCCGCTCGCCGATGTTTTCGCTCGATGGAGAAAGACGCGAAAAAGGGTATACATCCCACGCCGGAAAGCCCACCACAGGCAAATCCCGCACCCCTGAAGCACCGATGAACAGCTTGATGTTCGACTTAATTACTTCGAGTCGATGCTGGTCCATTTCGACGACAATGACGGGCCCGTCGCGTTCGCACGCTATTCTGGCCAGCCACCAGGCGGTTGAGGCATCGTTACCGCCGCGCAAGTGAACCTGCTTGGGTCCATCGAGATCGCGAAGCGAAGAAAGGAATTCATTCATGACGTGAAATTTCAGGTTTCGGTTCGAAACGCATCAGTCGGAACAATCCATACGGCATGAATATTTTCAGAAAACTCTCAGTTCAAAGACTTCTTGGTAATAATGAAATCCCGCAGAACGTTGGAGGAATTCCTGGGCAACGCGACCTCCGAGCCGTTCAGGGATATCTGCGTGCCCGCTACGTTTCCCACTGTGAGGGCAAATTTCTCCGATCCCTTCCAGTTCCTCTCGTTGCCTGCCAACAAGAGAAGTTCTTCCGTATTCTTCGAATCGACCACGATCCGAAGCCACGTGTCTTCAGTCGCAAAAATCTTCAATATCAGTGGCAATTCTTGTGAAGCGGTGGTTGATCGCGGTTTTTTCGGTGCGGCCTGGTTGTCCGGTGCCGCGTTGGGGGCGGCCTGGCCGCTTGCCGGAGCGGAGGGGTTTTGCGGTGCAGGCGTAGCCTCGACGGAAGCAGTGTTTTCCGGTGCGGGAGGCGCCTCCTCCGTCTGCGGACTTTCCTGCGCCGGAGTGTTCGCCACGGCCGCCTGGACCTGGGGCTTCTCTTCCTTCTTTGTAGCCGGAGGCTCCTTCATATTCCCGTTCGAGGCCGTGGGAGTTGCTTCAGGAGCCTTCTGCCCGGTGGCGTTTTTTTTCCTGACGGCTCCAGCCTCGTTGTTCCTGCTCGCGTTTGTCTGGTTCTGGCGGGGGATATCATCACCCTTAAGCATTATTGCCTTTTTCACCCTGTTGATAATTGACTCGATCGGAACCAACTGCTCTGTTTTCCCCTTCATGTACCAGAGAAGACCGCCGCCTGCGAGCAGAAAAACCAGGACAAAGGCGAAGGTGGCGACAGATGAGAAACGATTCATCCGGCGTGGGTGGGTGGCGAAAGTGCGAACCGCAGGTTCAAGCTCATAGCCTTCGAGTTGAACCCCACCGGAAATTTCGCGCTTGTAGCTCGCGACGACGGCCTGATTGTCCACACCGACCGCATCCGCATATGCGCGAACGAAGCCAAGACCGACAGGGCCGGTCGGCAAATTATGGAACTCGCTGTTATCGATGCTTTCCAGATAGTATGTTCGGATACGCGTATGTTCGGAGACCGAGCGTAGCGTTATGTCCTTTGCCTCACGCACTCGACGCAAGAAAGAACCTACACCATCCTTTTCTAACTGAGCCGCCAATCTCGGGTCGAGATTCGCCATGAAGGGGCCTCATTTCTTCTCTACATTCCAATAAAAACGACCCGATTGTGAAATCAAGTCTATTTCATAATCAGCCCGAAAGTCAACGCAGGAACAACGGGTATTATTTCTTTTCACTGACTCGAACAAAGCGCAAAAACCATGATTTGCGTACCTTGCGATTTTCAGGAGATCATGGAGAGAATCAGAGGCGTTACGTGACAGATATTCGGATTCGCAGCGTCTGCGGACAAGGCGTCCGTACCTTTCCCGTAAAGCAGTATGGGAACGGGGTTTGTAGTATGCGCGGAAGTTTCCATATCCTCCACATTTCCGTGGTCGCTGCTCAGAACGAACGTATCCTCGGCCGGGTCGATGCGCCTGAGAGCGGCCTGCAGGAATCGGTTCAACCCCGTCAAAACCGCAATGGCTTCCTCGGTGGTTCCGCGGTGGCCGACGTGATCGGTCTGGAAAAACTCATAAACCAGCAAGTCCTTCCCTCGTGCCAGCTTTCCGAGGCACGTGCCCGCCTCCTCTGCATCAAGCCTGGGCACGTCATGACCCTGTTCGGCAATGACAGCGTTTGTGTAGTCGCGGTAAACGGCCCGGCCCACGATGAGATCCTCGAGGCGGTTCAGGCGAAGGCCGGCGCTCTCGGCGGTTACCGTGGTCACCGAGCGGATGCGATTCCTGCCACGCATGAAAAACCGGGGCGTATACGTGTTGGCGAAACCGACGGCGGCGCCCTTCTCTCTCGCACGCCTCAAGAGGCCGTTTCGAGCGATGATACGTCGCAACTGCGTATTCGGAAGGGCCTGTACGTGCCTGCCCACCGCCTTGGGCGCGTTGACGCCGGTGAACAGGGCGGTCCCGCCCGTCGCGCTCTGTGGAACGCCCTCCATCCCGAGGCAGGCGTCCGCCTCGATGAGGCGGAATCCGGGCGCTTCGTTTCCGCACAAAAGCCCCAGCGGCGGTTCTTTCACGAAGGAGAGTGGATTACCCGGCCCCGGCGCAGCGACGCCCAGACCATCCACGAACACGAAAAGAACGGACATGCTACAGTGTTCTGCCTGCGGCCTCTGCGAAAACCTTTAGTTCCTCAAGCAAGGCAGCGAACTTGCTCGGCTTGAGCGACTGCGGTCCATCACTCATCGCCTTCTCTGGCTCTGGATGCATTTCGAGCATCAGGCCGTCTGCCCCAACGGCCACGGCCGCTTTCGCCAGGGGCGCGACGAACCGCCAGGCGCCTGCCGCATGGCTCGGATCCACTACGACCGGCAAATGCGTCTGCTCCTTGAGTACGGGCACGGCACTGATATCCAGTGTGTTGCGCGTGGCCGTCTCGAAAGTGCGGATTCCCCGCTCGCACAGCACGACGTTCGGGTTCCCCTGGCTCATGATGTATTCGGCCGACATCAGGAACTCCTCGATGGTGGTGGACATTCCACGCTTCAGGAAAATCGCCTTGTTGGTCTTGCCGACTTTTTTGAGCAGCGAGAAGTTCTGCACGTTGCGCGCGCCAATCTGCAGCACGTCCGCGTACTCGCAGCACACATCGATGTCTTCTGAGTCCATTACTTCGGTCTGGATGGGAAGCCCCGTCCTCTCGCGCGCCTCGGCGAGGAGTTTGAGGCCTTCTTCCGCCATCCCCTGGAAACTGTACGGCGAGGTGCGCGGCTTGTACGCGCCGCCTCTCAAGACGTGTCCGCCGCATGCTTTGACCACATCTGCGGACTCCATGATCTGTTCCCTGCTCTCTACGGAGCAAGGTCCGCCGACGACAATGATCTTCTCACCGCCGATTTCCACCCCTTCACCCATCGGCAACTTGCTGCGCTCGGGCCTTCCCTCTGAACTCGCTAGTTTGAATGGCTTGAGAATCGGCATCGCTTTTTCCACTCCATTCAACGAGACAAGTGATTCCAGCATGTATTTCCCTCGCTCATCCCCGATAGCCCCGATCACGGTGCGTTCCACCCCTTTGATGACATGTTCCTTGTAGCCGAGTTCGTTGATCCTCTTGATGGCGTTCTGTATCTCATCGTCCGTTGCGTCCTGCTTCATTACGATTATCAAATCTTATCTCCTTTTTTTCGGAATTATCAGCGCGAATCTCAAAAAAATCGCCGTGAGGCTCTCCCACGGCGAGTGCTTCCCTGTTCTCCGTGGCGACCGGGCTGTCCGCCCGCCCGCCGCTCGTTTTCACATGACGGCGTGCGGACGGACGGTGATAAAGCCGAAAAAGCCATATTCCTCACCAAAATGACCGAACGTCCGCATCTTGTTCGCCTTTGAAACGTGAAAAGTTTTTCTGCCTCTCTAAAAAAGCGCTTTAGGATAATCCCGCAAACCCATAAAAGTCAACCCATTGGACGCGGAAATTTTCGGTATTTTTCAGGTTTTTCGCACCACTTCCGTGAGCCTGCGCCGATCCGGTCCGGACGGCCTGAGCAACCTGCCTCCCAGCACCACGTGCGTTGCCTCCAGCATCCTCTGTCCCGTGCGCCGTTCTCACATGGCATCCTCGAAAGCAAACCGACCCTCACGCATCCGGAATACGGCGACATCGCCCCGCGCGCCTTTTCGGAGCGTCCCCACTTCGCCTTTCAAGCCAATCCATTCCGCCGCCGTCTGCGTGCTGAGCCGCACCACCTCTGCAAGGGGGAAGCCCAGGGCCAGGAACTTGCTCATAAGACTCGGGAAATCACACACAGGGCCATTGATGCAATGCGTATGGAGGTCTGTGCTGAGATTTCCCGGCATGAGGCCCTGTTCCATGGCGCGTTCCATGATCTCGAAACTGAAGCTCGAACGCCCGTGGGCAACGTCGAGTAACACCCCTGAGTCTCTCGCCTCCTACACCGCGCGGCGCACCCGACCCCGTGCGTCGAGTATGTTTTCCCTGCGACCGTGAAACGCATGCGTCAGAACGTCGCCCGGGCGGAGGCGTTTGAGGATGCTGGGCAAAGAAGTGGGCGTATCACCCACATGGACCATGAGAGGGACTTTCAGGAATTCCGCCGCCTCGAGTGCCGCATCCAGCGGCTTCGATCCGCTGCGTTCCACCACGTTGTTGCTCAGGCGCACCTTCATGCCAATCAGGTATTTTCGATGCTTTTGGTAGCACTCCACTGCCCTGTCCACGCGCAGTGCGCGCATATCGATGTTCTCGCCAAGGCCGTCTATCAGGAGTCCGCCTTCCGAGATGTTGAGATACGCGCGCACCGTCGGACGCGCCTTCTCCAGGAACCACTCCTGAAAACCGGGATATGTCTGTGCGCCTGCGCTGCCCGTATCGACCGCAGTCGTGACGCCGCGCGACAGCATGGCGGCCTCGAGGTTCACCCCGTAGTGCGTAATGCCCTCGTAAAAATGGCAATGGAGGTCAACCAGGCCGGGTGTTACAACTTTTCCCCGTGCGTTGAGCGTCTGCCTGCCCCCCCGGTTCGATGTGGGGATCCACCCGCCGCACACGACCCTGTGCTATCTCGACATCCATCGTCCCTTCCAGACCTTGGGAGGGATCGAGCACGTATCCACCGCGAATCACGAGGTCCATACACTGGCCTCCTACAATGAAACCGGGTGCGAACCTACAGGTTCAGCAAGAACCGGAGCAAAAAAAGTAGCTTCGGGGAATTATTCCCCCCAGAAGCGATGAGACGCAATCGGCCGTGGAACTGGCTTCGAAATGATTCAAATGCAAACATCATCCATTAGGAACGCACCAGCGCAGGCATCTGGAGCATCTCCCGGGAAAATCCATGCAAATCGAAACGGGGAACTTGTCTGGCCGATACCCGTGGACAAGACAAACAAGATGGGCTGGAACGTCTCGAAAAAACGGAAAACATCGCAAATTCGAAGGGCGCCGCAGACAACGGGATGGCCCGTGGATTCGAGAGACACCGAAGCCGGACATCAAAAACCCGTATCGTGAGAAGGGTTGGCCGAGACCCTTGATCGCATCGCCACACAGCGAAATCCGTACGAAATTCTGCACACGGAGAAGACAATACACGCTCCCACAAAACTGCCGACTCAAAAACCGAAGCGGCAGACAGGAACAGGATTGACAGGTTGGCGAACCGCGATGCACAGGGAGAAACAAGGGTCTGCAATGTTACGAATAACGTGTTCAGAATACGCTGGGGCGATTACCGGGTTCTGTACGCTCTCTGCAACGGTTTCAGAATACCCATTCCCGACATCGAGAATAGAGGGGTGTCTATAGCCTATAGAAGAACAGACCCCTGAGAAGAATGTTCACCTCATCTTTCATCCACTTCTTGAAAATCTGCGTCCTATCCTCCAATATGCCATGAAAATCTTGCATCAATCTTTCTCCGAAGTGAAAGAGAAGGAAATGACCCGCGGAAATGGGTATTGCGGGTGGAATGCTTCCGTTCCGGGAAAACCGGTAACCCCGAAGAGGGCGGCTGATCAACATGTCCAAAACCGATTTTTCACATGGCTTTCCCAAGCCTGCCTGTCCAGTTCCCCTGCAAAATCAAACCACCGGAGTCAAGAAATGAGCCTGCAAACAGAAACTCAACTGCAATTCGATCTCGACGAAACGCAAAAGATGCTTCGCCAGACGGTGCGCGAACTCTCGGAGCGCTACATCGCCCCGCGCGCCGCCGACATCGACGAGTACGAGGAATACCCCGAGGACATCTACCAACTCCAGAAAGAACACGGCCTGCTCGGCATCTTCTTCCCCGAGGAATACGGGGGTGGCGGCATGGGCTTTCTGGGTGGCTGCGTCGCCATTGAGGAAATCGCGCGCGTTTGCTCGAATTCGCCGCTGTTCATCGTGCTCAACATGCTCTCAAGCCGCGTCATCGATCTGAGCGGAACGCAGGAGCAGAAAGACCACTACATGGCGGGCCTCGCGAAAGGAGAACTCAGAGGTTCCTACGCGCTCACCGAACCCCACGCGGGATCGGATGCGGGCAACATCCGCACGCGCGCCGTCAAGGAGGGCGACGAATGGGTCATCAACGGCACCAAGTGCTTCTGCACGGGACCCGACAAGGCGGATTTCATCACCGTCGCCGCCAAGACCGACGCCCATGCGGGCACGCGCGGTATCACCTATTACATCGTGCCCACAGATTCGCCGGGCTTCAGCATCGCCAAGCACGAACGCAAGATGGGGATGCGGGGTATCGCGACCTGCATGCTCAACCTCGACAACGTGGCCGTCCCGCTTGAGAACCAGGTGGGCGAATTGAACGGGGGCTTCAAGACCGCGATGATCGGCTTCAACCAGATGCGGCCGGCCATCGGATCGCGCGCGGTAGGTCTGGCACAGGGTTGCCTCGACTACGCGTCCAACTACGCCAAGGAACGTGAGGCTTTCGGCAAGCCCATCGCCCAGCATCAGGCCGTGCAGTTCATGCTTGCGGACATGTTCATGGACATCGAGGCAGCGAGGCTGCTCGTCTACCGCGCGGCTGCTCTTGTGGACGCGGGCCAAATCGGCAAGGAGAATGCCCGGTATTTCTCGACGGCCAAGACCTACGCGGCCGACATGGCGATGAAGTGCGCGATAGACAGCATCCAGGTTCTTGGCGGGGCAGGCTACATGAAGGATCACCCACTCGAGCGTTTCATGCGCGACGCCAAGCAGATCCAAATCGTCGAGGGAACGAGCCAGATTCAGCGGATGATCATCGCCCGGAACCTGCTCGGCCTCTAGGAGCGGGCTGAGGTGAAGGGAAGCCAGAATCCTGCAGGCACGTTCGAACTCTCCCCGGCCCAGCGGATGCTGGCCGATACGATCTATGAATTGAGCCGCCGACACATCGCACCGCGTGCCGGTGAGACGGACGAGAACAACGAATACCCGGAAGACGTCTTCGCACTTCTCAAATCCCACGATCTGCTCGGCCTCTACATCCCGGAAACCTACGGCGGGGCGGGCCTGGGAATTCTGGAAACCTGCGTCGCCATCGAGCAGATGGCGCGTTTTTGCTCGAACTCCCCTCTTTTCTTCTCCGTCCACTTGCTCGCCACGCGGCCCGTCGCCATCGGCGGAAGCGAGGTGCAAATGCACACCTATCTCGGCGGTGTAGCCCGTGGCGAATTACGGCCCGCCTTTTCGCTCACCGAGCCGAACGCAGGTTCCGACGCTGCGAACATATCCACACGCGCCGAACGTGACGGGGATTCGTGGGTCATCAACGGCCAGAAATGCTATTGCACGGGGGCGAGCGTGGCGGACTTCATCACCGTAGCGGCGAAGACCGAACCCGACAAAGGGGCAAGGGGCATCTCCTTCTTCAACGTTCCCAAGGGCGGGTTTCGCGTGGGACGTCATGAGCGGAAGATGGGAATGCGGGGTATTCCGACGTGTGAGGTCTTTCTCCAAAACTCGCGCGTACCTCTTGAGAACATGATCGGTGAACGAGGCCAGGGTTTCAAGACCGCCATGCTCGGCTTCAACCAGGCGCGACCCGCCATAGGTGCGCGCGGAGTGGGTCTGGCACAGGGGTGTCTCGATTACGCCTCGAACTACGCGAAGGAGCGCGAGGCATTCGGCAAGTCCATCGCACAGCACCAGGCCGTGCAGTTCATGCTCGCCGACATGTTCATGGAAACCGAGGCGGCCCGTATGCTCGTTTACCGTGCCGCCGCCATGGTGGATAATGGGCGTTACCGGAAAGAAGATGTGCATTTCATCTGCGCCGCGAAATGCTACGCCACCGATGTCGCCATGAAGGTCGCCGTGGATGGCGTTCAGGTGCTCGGCGGCGCGGGCTACATGAAGGACCACCCGATCGAGCGGTTCATGAGAGACGCCAAGCAGTTGCAGATTATCGAGGGGACCAACCAGATTCAGCGCATGGTCATCGCTCAAAATTTACTGGAATTATAGTTCAAGTCCCTCGTCACGGAGACCGAAATGAGCCAGATGATTGAAATCCTGCAACCCACCTCCTTCATTCGCGCGGGCGATCACCCCCTGGCGGAGCGGCCCGAAGATCTGGGCGGACTTACAATCGGCTTCTTCCACAACAACAAGCCCAACGCCGACGTTCTACTCGAACGGATCGAGGAGCTTTTCGCAAAAGAAGACGAGACGCTGCGCTTCGTGCGCTGGGGAAAGCCAAACCCCACCCTGCCCGAAGATCGGATTGAGGAATTCATCGAACAGGTGGATGTGGCCGTCTGCGCGGTGGGTGACTGAGGGAGTTGTACGTCATGGAGTATCCATGACTCGGTGGAGATGGAAAAAGCAGGCATTCCGACGGCCACGTTTTGTTCCAGTGAATTCTCGGCCCTGGGGGCAAACGAGAGAACGGCCCTGGGGATGCCTGGCCTCCCGATAGTCGTCGTGATGCATCCGGTGGGAGGCATAGCACCGGGAGAGGCGCGCGCTTTGGGCGATGGTGCGGTGGAGGAGATTCGGCACATCCTCACGAGCGACGCCGAGACTCTCAGGAAAGAATACAGAGCGCGCGAATACGTCCCGCCCCGAAAGGCGGTGCGCCACAAGACCCTCTTCGGATAGGCGGGCTTCCGATATGAGCGACCATTCTCAGGAAAATCTTGCGTTCGGGAGCGAGCGGGTGAAGGTGCGCGACACGCCCGAGGCGATGGCGCGACTACTTGAGGCGAGAGGCTGGGGCGACGGCCTTCCCGCTGTTCCCCCCACGCCCGATCGCGTCGCCCGGATGGTGGAGGGCGCAGGCCTCGCGCCTGATGAAGAAATCGGGCTCATGCCCCCTCGCCAGGGCGTCATCACGGTGAAAGCCCTCGCCGTGAACGCCGTGATGGCAGGCTGTCTACCGGCATACATGCCCGTTCTGTTGGCGGCAGCCCGCGCGGTGCTCGAACCCGGGTTCTCGCTCCACGCCATTCAGGCGACGACCCACCCCGTAGCACCCCTCATCATCGTGAACGGCCCCGTGGTCGAAGAAATCGGCCTGAACGCCGAATATGGATGCTTCGCCCCCGGCAACCGGGCGAACGCGACGATTGGCCGTGCGATGCGCCTGACGCTTCTGAACATCGGCGGTGCGAGCCCCGGCATCCTGGACCGCGCCACACAGGGGTCGCCCGCCAAATACGCATTCTGCATCGCCGAGAACGAGGCCGCCTCCCCTTGGGAACCCCTCCACGTCGAGCGCGGTTTTCCGCCAGAGGAGAGCACCGTGACGCTCGTGGGCTGCGAGGGACCTCACAACATCAACGATCACGTGAGCCACACGGCAGAGGGAATTCTCGCCACCGCTGCCGACACCATGTCCGTCATGGGGTGCAACAATTTCTATCTTCGTGGCGAACCCGTTCTCGCCCTCGGACCCGAGCACGCAGCAACCATCGCAGGAGACGGCCTTGCGAAGGCGGACGTAAAGCGGAGAATCTTCCAGCTCGCCCGTAAGCCTGTGCGGCAACTGAAGCGTGGCGCCATGTGGGGAATGCAGACCTGGGATGAGAAAATAGCGAACAACGAGGGCGACGATGATTTCGAGATTCCCCTTCTCGACAGGCCCGAGGACCTGCTCCTCATCATCGCGGGCGGCGCCGGCAAACACTCCTGCTGCATGCCCACTTTCGGACCAACGCGCTCGGTGACGCGAAAGATCGAAGTCGCAGGATGATGGTCATGTTTTCATCAACTGTATTCTTGAACCCGACCAGTCCGAGCGGTAGCCCGTTGACGAACAAGACAATATCCGGAAGGCGTTTCTGTTTGTTATCGACGACGGTGAACTGATTGACCGCCAGCCAGTCGTTGTTTGCGGGGCCGTCGAAATCCACAGCGCAGGCCGACACGTCGCGGACCGCGTCGTTATCGTCACGGTGTTCAACCGTGATCCCATGATGAGCATCCGGTGGAACGAGCGGTTACGAACCTCCAGCGTCGTCCCTTCCGGGCGCGTCAATTGGCCGAACACATCCTGATGGGCGGAGGCGGCAGAACAGGATTGAGGTGGGCCATTTCATCGCAAGGCGTCCTTCAAGAATCACGTCGCTATAATCAGCACGCTCCGCGCGCAGCACATCGGGGCAACACCGACATCGTGGGTGATATTCCAGCCGAGGTTCTCAAGCCATTCGAGCAGGATGATTTCAACGTCGGATCCGGTTAAGCGGCGCGCCCTTGGTCAACTCCGAGACAACGTTGGCGTCGCGGAAATATCCACTCATTCGGACTCGTCGTCCGTGAACGGGATTTCCCTACCGGAACTTCTCGTACCCGGGCTCTCCAGATTCACCCCACGCGGCATGTTCTCGACCAGCCATCGTCCCATCGATTTACGGGGCGGTCTTTTCCAATACCACTCCCCGGCGGACACGACCACAAAAGGTCGCCTCATCCCGATATGTTGGGGCCCCTCCTCCTCTGCGAGGCGCAACACTGCGGACAGACGCGCCTTGGCCTCCGCAACGGTCCATACTCGATGGGGCCTAGAATGCCGTTCCGCCATAATCCCCTCAAGCAAAGTAATATAGTCCCGTACAGGCTATACTTAGATCGACGTCAAGACGTGAACGTACCGAACGTGACGCGTCGGTCGGAAATTGTGCCTCAAGTGATGTTTGCGTCGAGAAGATAACCGGTCATTTCACCACCTCGACTTCACGCCCAAGATTGTTAAAGGTTTCGGTCCTGGAAACTCCAAGCATCCGAAAGGCGTCTCGATAGAGCGTTTGTCCTTCGAGCGTACTCACTACAAGCGCGCGGGCGAACCGCCGCCCGACCCGTGCGACCGTCGTGCGATAGAAGTCGCCACCGCTGTCCGCTCGGACGAGTTTCCGCAGACGTTCGTTCTCTTGCGTCCAGGCGGTATCGAAGCGCTCGCGAGTTAGCCAGCCTGCGTCAAGCAGTCGTCGCAGAATGACCAGCGTGCTGACCTTGAAAGTCCGCGCCAAGCGGAACAGGAAGTTGTGGGGCGGCTCGTCGTCGCGAAGCCTGGCGCGAATATCTGCAAGCGGTACGAGAAACTCTGCCGCCACCGCGTTGCACCACACCTCCTCGCGGCAGAATCCCGTATTCAGTACGGCCCCAAGATTCGACAAGGCAGAGGCACCGAGCCAGATATGCGCAAGTTCGTGTGCGAGCGTGAACATCTGCGCCGCCTTCGTGTCCTTGCCGTTGACGAAGATCAGCGGCGCAAGCGGATCGCACAGCGCGAAACCGCGAAACTCGGCGGGATCGAGACGCCGGCGGTTGTTGCTCATCACGATACCGCTCACCATGACGAGCACACCGGCCTCGTTGGCCTGGCGGATGAACAAACGCAAAGCGTCGTTCCAGTTCGGACACTTACGGCGGGCGTCAAGACTGAAACCTAGGGTCTCTCGTATCTGGGTCGCGACAGTTTCAGGGAACGTCCGGATAGAGGCACTACCGACGAAGCTGCGTTCCGGCTCGCCGGCGACGCGGGCGAAATCCCGATACCAGCCCTGCCGTTCCCGGCAGGCGTAAATCGTGTCCAGCATATTCGGGCTGGGTCGTGTGACCGCATGACCGGCAAAGGTTCGGAAATCCGGAATGGGCACGGATTCCTCCGGCGGCTCCGAGAGGAACAGACAACCGACCGGCGCATGGACGGCACGTGCAAACGCCTCCACCTGCCTCAGGGTGGGCTGCTCCTGGCCGGCCTCCCACACAGGCAGCTTTTTGAATTTCACCGCCAGATCTCTCTGTGCAACCCCGGCGCGCTCGCGCGCCCAGCCGAGGAGTTCGGGATTGACGGGGATTCGGATCATGGGCGCTCTCCCGCCAGACTCGCCAACGCAGCCTTCAGGACTGGAAGCAGACCTTGGCGGTGTGTTCATCCGGTGTGAAGCCTGAGGCCATTTGCTGGTATGGGTGGGTGTAGTTTCGGAAATCGCGCAAGCCGTGACTGAACTTCTTGATGCCAAGTTCCCCAACGCCGATCTTGCACGCATAGTCAATCAACTACGCAAGTCTCCATTCGTAACCCGCACCTCCCCATTCCGAGCTCGGAATAGATCGGCGCGGCATATGCTCCAGGCCAAAGTATGGCGTGCTCTGCACAACATCGGCAGGGCGAAGGCCGCGTCGCGGAACTTCTGCGACGTCTGCTCGGGGTGCCATCACTTTTCACAATCGCTCAGACTTCTTCAATGGACTCGACCGACCCTCCTGATATGCGATGGTTCGACGTGCCACAAATCAATACCACATAATCTTTCTCGATCTCATGGTAAAACCGCTCCGGCAAGCGTGCCCAGTCTCTCGCCTCCACCAGAAAAGGAATGTTCGACTCCCGCACCGCCTCCTCGAAATCCACCAATTGATCGATGGGAATTTCCGCAAGGTCCGGGCCACGCAGGACCAGATCGAGATCGCTTCCATCATGGCTTCGCCCGGTCACGCGGCTTCCATAGGCCCATACCTCCACACCTGGCAGATGTTCCCGCAACAGGGCATCGAGTTCGGCGCGATGCCGGGGCTTCAGGTGCAGCCGTTCAGCCATCCTTACCCGCCTCGATAATATCGGCCAGCGCCTTCGCATCGACGATGAATGTCGGCAGCAACTTCAGCGTGGCCTCGGCAAACTTCTCACCATAGTCGTGCCCGGTGTCGTTGCGATTGTCGCGGTATCGTAGCCATCGCTCCGCCGTCTCCACGTCGATCAGCCCGTGCTTCGCGGCATGGCGAAACAGATCCCTGAAGACCAGGCGGTCAGCCTGTCGATTGCTGGCGAAGTAGGCCGCAAGACGCTTGCGCAATAGCTTGCCACCCTGTTCCAGAATCAGTTCGAACTACTTGACGCAGGCGGCACGGTAGACGTCATAGAGGAAATCATCCGATTCGCCATGGACGCCGATCCCCTCCAGAGCACGTTCCAGCGCACCGATACAGCGACGCAGGAATGTTGTGTCGATACTCACGCGGCGCACTCCCGGAAGCCTGGCACCTTGTAGTTCTCCTCGGTGGCTATGTCCACGGATTGAATCCCGGCCTGCTGCTTCCGCCATTGGGCCGACAGTCAAGGCGTTTTCTCCTCAGCGGGGGTGATGAAGCCGATGCGCGAATTGGTCGATACAAGTGTCCAAAACGCCATCTGCTTCCCCATACGGCCAGAACCGAGGCATGACCTTCCTCGAAAGCGTCAGAGGTGTACTTGAGGAAATCAGCCCCAGAACGACATGCTTGCTGCCGTATCCATCGAACCGCGCAGAGTATCGGTCATCGCCCAAAGTTCGT
This sequence comes from bacterium, assembly GCA_965200245.1. Taxonomy (GTDB): domain Bacteria; phylum UBA8248; class UBA8248; order UBA8248; family UBA8248; genus Bin107. Next base: position 162,321 of record CBDATS010000005.1, read on the forward strand.
GCTTATGACCCGTCACGGCTCAGGTGTCGGATTTTGGGTCTTTGCCAATGCCTCTCGCGCCAGCGCCTTTCGTTCCAGGTAAAATCAGCACAACTGAGTCTGTTCCCTGTCTCATTATACCGAAAACCAGGCATCACCATGAGTTTGCTATTGCCGATACGGCAGTTTACAAACCGGGACAATGACTGTCATCCGACAAATTCGGTGAACTGTCACTTTTTATGCTTGCTGGATCAAGTCACACGCATTTGCTCAAAATAAAAACAACAACAGAAACTCGCGTCGCCTGATTTCTGACAAAGAAAAAGAAGATGGGCAGTTACCGGCAATTCGGCCTGACAGGTTTTCTTTTCGAGCGATATTCCCGGCAACGCAAGAATGAAGCAAATCCTCCAAGCGCATGCCGCTGTCGGCGGCAAAGTAGCATCGGCTTGTTTCGCGATACTGGACAGGAACCGTTCACGTGCTCCCCTGCCCAAAGTCTGGCATTATCTGCGGCCCTTCCGGTGTGGACTATCCTGCCTCAGGTCGTGAAATCACCTGAGCTATTGTATAACTGAAAGTATTCCTTTCAATTATGCGCGATTGATGGTATCATATTCGCATGATCGAGCGGAAGATTACCCCTTGTCTGGTGGAATTGTTTCAACAATATCCGTTCGTCACGGTGACCGGACCGAGACAGTCCGGCAAAACCACCCTTTGTCGCGCGGCCTTTCCGAATCTGGAATACGTCAACCTCGAGGCACCGGATCAGCGGGAATTCGCAGAAACCGACCCCCGGGGCTTCCTTTCCCGCCTGGGCGACGGCGCCGTCCTGGACGAGATCCAGCGCGTCCCTGAACTCCTGTCCTATCTTCAGGTCATGGCGGACGAAGTGGGACAAAACGGCCTCTTCGTGCTGACGGGCAGCGAGCAGTTCCGGCTTTCCGATGCTATCAGCCAGTCACTTGCCGGTCGCACGGCGCTACTGCGCCTGTTACCGTTTTCACTCGCCGAAAGGCGACAGGCGGGCGCGAGCGAAGGGGTCGACAACATTCTCTACTCCGGCTTCTATCCCCGGATTCACGACCAAGGGCTCGAACCCCGACAAGCGCTCGGCGACTATTTCGAAACCTATGTGGAACGCGATGTGCGCCGGATCGGGGAAATCCGCAATCTCTCCAGTTTCCGTCGATTCGTCCGTCTGTGCGCCGGCCGTGTGGGACAACTGATCAATCTATCGGCCCTGGGTGCGGATGCCGGCGTTTCCCACACCACGGTACGCCACTGGTTGACAATTCTTGAAGCCAGCTACATCGTTTTCCAGCTTCCGCCGTTTTTCGCGAATGTCCGCAAGCGGCTGGTCAAGTCGCCCAAGCTTTACTTCCACGATGTCGGGCTGGCAAGTCATCTCATCGGCATCGAGCATGCCGGGCAGTTGGGCACCCATCCGCTCCGGGGAGCGCTGTTCGAGAACGCCGTCGTCGCAGAGGTCCTCAAGCACCGTTTCAACCAGGGGCGCCGTCCCAACCTGTCCTTCTTCCGCGACGTCAGGGGACTCGAGTGCGACCTTCTCTACGAAAACGGCGACGGGGTGGGCGTCATCGAAGTCAAGTCCGGCGCGACGGTCGCATCCGACTGGTTCGATGCCTTTCACCGGGTGGCGAAGACATTGCCCCAAATCATCCTCAGAGCGGTCGTCTACGGCGGTTCGGATCGGCAGTCCCGCCGGGATGGTGAGGTGATTCCCCTGGTCGCGCTGGGCGAAGTGCTCGATCAATTCGACGGGCGCAAACCAACCTGATGACATCTCCATAGGAGCCGCATACATATAACCACGGATAAACCATGAACTCCCGCAAGAAATGTCTTTCCCTGCCCCGCTGATATCCTCCGGCGCGCCTGCACGAACACCACCGTGAGCACGATAATCGCCTAGAACACGAACACCGCGGCCCCCGGCAGACCAATGCTGCGCTGCAGCGAATCGGATCCCGACACCAGCACCGCGAAAACGGCAGCGGCTATGGTGACCCCAAGAGGGTTGTTGCGCCCGATGACGGCGATCAGGATGGCCATCGCCCCGTAGTTGGGCGCACCTTCTGCGCCACTGATGCCGAGTAACAGGCTCTGGTGAAACCCGGAGACTTCGAGCGCCCCCGCCAAGCCCGACAGCGCGCCGCAGGTCGGCATGATGATAAGTGTTACGTGTGCGACGTTGATGCCGCCAAAACGCGCTGCCCGGGGGTTGTCCCCTACCGCACGAATCTCATAGCCCACGATGGTGCGCGTCATGAAAAAGTACATGCCCAACGCCGCCGCCAGCGCGATGACGAAACCGAAGTGCGCACCCGCCTTCGGCATCATCTGGGGCAGCACCGAGGCGTCCGGAATCGGGAGCGAGATGGCCTCCCCCGCCATCGGGTCGTTCCAGGGGCCGTTCGCGAGATAGTCCACGAGATAGAGCGCGACGAAGTTCAGCATCACCGTCACGAAAATCTCGCTCACCTGAAAGCGCACACGCAGGATACCGGGAATGAAGCCCCACAGCAATCCGCCGGCTATCCCGCCCAGGAGACCCAGCGGGACGAAAATCGGCCAGGGGAGGTTCAGTCCCTCTAGCGCGAAAGCAGTTCCCGTCATGCCGATGGCGCCCGCGTATATCTGCCCGTCCACGCCGATGTTGAAATGTCCTCCCCGCATTCCGAAGGCCACGGCGAGCGATCCAAGCAGAAGCGGACAGAACTTGTTGAGCGTCTGCGCGAACCCGCCCCATGTGCCGAGCGAGGAACGCAGAACGGTGCCGAACGCGACAAGCACGTCGCCTCCGAAGGCGACGATGAAAACGGCTCCGCACACGAGCGCCAGCGCTCCCGCCGACGCATAGGTGACGGCAAAATCGAGTGCTGCTTCTTTTTTCTCACTTGAGGCCGCCATGTCAGGAACCCGCTTCCTCTCTTTGGCCCGCCATGAGCGCGCCGATCTGGAAGAGATCGTACTCGGGGCCGTCGAAGGCGCCCAGAATCTCGCCCGCATAGATGACGATGATACGGTCGCTCATCAGGCGGAGTTCATCCAGATCTTCGGATATCAGCAGAACGCCCGCACCCCCCGCGCGAAGCTCCCGCAGCCGGTTGTGCACGAAAGAGGCGGCCATCACATCCAACCCGCGCGTGGGGTTGTTCGCGATCATCACCTTCCCGCCCGTCTTGTGGGCGAGCATGACCGCACGCGCTACGATGGTCTTCTGTATATTCCCGCCAGAGAGATTCGCTGCGGGCGCACGCTCGTTCCTCGCCAGGATATTGAATTCCGCAATCGCGTTTCTGCCCATATCGTGAACGGTTTCACGCTCGAATACGCCGCGCCTCTTGAAGACGTGCGGGTGCAGGCCAAGTACGAAATTCTCCGCAACACTCAGGCCCGGCAGAATCCCCTCCTCTATCCTGTCCTGCGGCAGGAGACTCATTCCCCGCGCAATTCGCCCCGACACCGAAAGGTTTGACACCTCCTCGCCTTCGATGTTGATCTCGCCTGATTCTGTTTCGATTAGCCCGGCCACCGCTTCGGCCAACTCCTTCTGACCGTTACCCGAGATGCCAGCCATGCCGACGATGAGTCCCCGCGGGACTTCGAAGGCAACGTTTTTCAGGGGCACACCGTATAGTTCGGAAGTGCAAAGCCCACGCACCGAAAGGGCTGGATTCCCCTCCCTCGCTGCCGATGGCCCGGTTGGCCGCTCGTTCTCCGGAGGCAGACCGCGCTCGCCCATCATCATCTGGACCAGCCTCTCGCGGGTGGCTTCCTCGAGAAGGATGGTGTCCACCTTCCGCCCGCCGCGAAACACGGTGATGCGATCGCAGTTGTCCAGAACTTCCTGTATCTTGTGCGTGATGAAGATGACCGTCAGCCCCCCCTTGGCGAATGACTTCAAGATGGAGAACAGGCCATCCACTTCGTGGGGAGTCAGCATGGTCGTCGGCTCATCGAGAATCAGGATATCCGCGCCATGATAGAGGGCTTTCAATATCTCGACTTTCTGCTGAATCCCGGCGGGCAGGTTTTTTACCTGCTCGTCCAGCGGGATGGAAAGGCCGTAATTCGCCGCGAGTTCCTCTACGGAACTGCGCCGGGCTTCGATGTCGAGTTTCCAGCGCGAACCCTCGCGCCCGAGCAGTATGTTTTCGAGTGCCGTGAAGTTGCCAATCAATTCCACGTGCTGGTGAACCATACCGACGCCGACCGCAATCGCATCCTGCGGGGAATGGATATCCACCTCGCGCCCTTCGATCAAGATTTGCCCGTCATCCATGCGGTACAGCCCGCTCAGGATGTTCATGAGCGTGGTCTTGCCTGCACCGTTTTCCCCCAGAAGGGCGTGTATCTCTCCCTTGGCGGCCTCGAAGTCCACGGTGTCTAGAGCACGGACTTCCCCGAAGGACTTGCTGACGCCGCACATCTCGACGCAGGAGGGAATCGTTTCCGTCATTAATTTCATCCGTTCCAAGCGCCCCACCCTCTGTACCGGGGCGGGGCGCTCGCATATTCCGTTTCTATTTCGCCAGCATGACCTTTTTCATTTCCATTCGGGGCTTGATCGCCCCGGTGCGCACCTTCTCATACGCTTCCTTGGTCTTTTTCACCGCATCGGCCGATACGTTGCCGAGAGAACCGAGTTCGAACCCGTTCCCGAGTTTCATGGCCACATATCCCCCACTCGCGCCTTTCATGATTCCCTGCATGGCCATCCGGTAAGGAGGCCGGAAGTCGATGATCAGCGTGCCGGCAAAATGCTTGGGTCCCTTGTCCGTCTTGTCGGTGTAGAACGTGGTGACCAGCACCTTGTTCTTCGCTTTCTTGGCCGCCTCGGCGACCCCGTACACTCCCAGGTTCACCATGTTGATGATGAAGTCGACACCGTCGGCGATCATGGCGTCGGCTGTCTGGCGCGCCTTGACCGGATCGTTCTGGTTTCCGGTGAAGGAGTAGACAAGTTTCGCCTTGGGGTTGGTCGCTTTCAGGGCATCCGAGATGGTGTTGATGGAAGCCTTGAAGTCAGGAAGCTGGATTCCCGCGATGACGCCCACCTTGTTCGTTTTCGTGGCGAGGCCGGCCAGCACCCCGAAGGGATAGAAGGCCTGATAATAGTGACGGTGAATGTTCCACACGTTCTTGGGAACCTTGAACTTGCCCGAACTCTCCATGATGAAGATGGTGTCCGGGAATTTCGGTGCCAGTTTCTGTATGAGCCGGACGTACTGCCCGCCGTGGAAACCGATGATGGTGTAGCCCGAAGCAATGTACTCGCGCGCCACCCGCTCGGCGTCTGCCGGAGAGATACGCTCGGAGTAGGAAGTCTCGATCTTGAACCTCTTCTTGGTGTCCTGCGCCACCTCATAGCCTCTGAAGTTGCAGTCCGCATCCTCGATGGGTCTAGGCAGGATGATGGCGAACTTGTGGGCCTTCGCGGCGAGCGCCTGACCAGGGACGACCAGTGTCAGGGCCGTGAGTGCGGCGGCGAAGAACATTCGGCGTGTCCATTTGGCTTTCATGTCAGTCCTCCTTGATGAGAAACACGATGTCCCGGACATGGGTCAATTCCGGGCCTCACGGTCATATGGCCTTGTAAGTGCGCGGGGGCTCTCCGCCCCCCGCGCTACCTGAACCAGAACTATCATAGCGAACACGTACGGGAGCATGAGCAAAAATTGCGGCGGGATGATTTTGGCGAACTGCGGCAGGGCGCTGACCTTGAATTGAAAGGCGTCGACATACGCGAAAAGAAGCGCGCCGACAAACGACCACAGCGGCACCCAGCGCCCGAAGATCACCAGCATCAGGGCGAGCCACCCCCTTCCGTTCACGATGTTGTCCGTGAACGAACCCGAAATAACGAGTGGCAGGTATGCGCCCGCGACGCCCAGAAAGAGTCCGCCCACCGCGCATGCTCCGTAGCGCATCCGGGCGACATCGACTCCCACCGTGTCCGCCGCGCGGGGGTTCTCTCCGCAGGCGCGCAGTCTCAATCCCAGCGGGGTCTTGAAGAGGAAAAAATCACGGCCGCAACGAGGAAATAGGACAGATAAACCAGACCGTTTTGCCGGAAGAAAATCTCCCCGATGAAGGGAATCGCGCCCAGGAACGGGATGGGAATCTCTTTGAGCGTCGGCACTTGTGGAATCGACTGCACGACGCCGACCGCCAGTCTGTAAATGGTGGGCGAGATACCCAGTCCCAGGACAAATATGCCCAGCCCGATCACGATCTGGTTCGCGCGCAGGGTGATGGAGAAATACGCCAGGAGCAGCGTCAGAACACTCCCTGACAGCGCTGCGACCAGACAGCCGACGAAAGCGCTGCCCGAATAGTAGGTGAGCAGAAAGCCCGTCACCGAACCGAGCGTCACGACGCCCTCGATACCAACGTTCAGGATTCCCGAGCGTTCAATGATGGTTTCCCCCAGGCACGCGATGATGAGGGGGGCCATCATGAGCATGGTAAGCTGGAAAAGGGATATGTCAAACAAGAGGGACAAGAAGGCGCACTCCCCACTTCAGGTGTAAAAAATAAAAAAGTTTCTTTCCTTGCGCCGCTACTCGGGAGACGGGGTGCATTTATCGTTGTTATTTTGCAGTCAGTATGCCTTATATGTTCTCAAACTCAAAACAATAGAGTTCATATTTCCGGCGGGCGATACGGACTCTCCGCCTGCCCGGTTCCCTGTGGTTCTGACAAATCCGACCTGCCGCCTGACACCCGTGGTGAATGCGGATGCGTTGCCCGTCGCGTTCGGTTCATACATAATGCGCGCATTGCAAACGCTTCCCATATCGACTGACCAACCAGGATGGAGATCGTTTTTTTCTTCGTCCCAAAGGAGACCTCCAAGATGGAATTGATCGATCTGAGCATGGAAATATACCGGGACATGCCAATCTACCCGGACCTCCCCGGCCCCTCCCTCACCGTCGATGAAGACTGGGATACAGTTGCCAGACGCACGGGCGCCATCGACTACGGCGCCCCCATTGTGACAAATCACTGCGTCATCTTCATGAGCGACCACACGGGTACGCACATCGACTCCCCCTGGCACAACAATCCCGATGGCTTCACGACCGAACGCATCCCGCTCGAGTGGTGTCTTTCGGACGGCGTCGTCCTCGACTTCACGGACAAGGAGTCGGGCTACACCATCACCGCGGCGGATGTGGAGAGCGCACTCAAAAAGATCGACTACACCCTCAAGCCCCTCGATATCGTGCTCATCCGCACCGACGCAAGCGTGGACTGGCAGACGAATCCCGACTACACCATGAACCAGCCCGGCATGAGTGCCGAGGCGACCCACTACCTGATTGACAACGGCATCCGCGTAATGGGGATCGACGCGAGTGGCTGGGATGTGCCTATCTGGAAGATGCACGAGACACGCAGCTACTGGGAGGCCCACCGGGTCATGCTGGAGAAGGATTACTGCCACATCGAGAACATGATCAACCTGAACCTCATTCCCAGGCCCTTCGGCTTCAAGCTCTCGGTGTTGCCTATCAAGTTCCGGGGCATTTCGGGCTCTCCCATCCGTGCGGTGGCGATTATCGACGCCTAGACCTCCCGGGGAGCGAGTGGCATGGTGCTGGCCGTCTGCGTCCTATCCGGCGCGTACCACGATTCTGTGAAACTCATGCGCATCAGCGCCGCAGCTACACAGAAGCCAGGCGTACGCCAAGCAGCGGCACTCATGGGCACACCGATGAATCTCGAGCAACTCGCAGCCAGCGGCCTTTTCGCTGAAGAAGCGAGAAGCGCGGGGCCGAACGACCTCGTCCTGGTCGTCGATGCGCAAGATACACAAACAGCGCAACAAGAGCTCACCATAATGGAAACTGCTCTCACCACCCCCCGTGCAGATGGCGGTGCGGGCGTGTTCGCAAACCTCGCGGTGCCCACGCTCGATGCCGCACTCGGCAAGGACCCCTCGATCAACCTGGCTCTTTTCTCGATTCCTGGCCCGAGCGTGCGCCGCGAGGCGACTCGCGCGCTGGGGATGGGCCTCCACTGCCTCATCTTCAGCGACAACGTGCCGGTGGAAGACGAGGTGGCTCTCAAGCGAATCGGACGCGAGCGGGGACTGCTCGTGATGGGTCCCGACTGCGGCACGGCCCACATCGCAGGCGTGGGCCTCGGGTTTTGCAACGTGGCGCGTCCGGGCGAAATCGGTATCGTGGGCGCAGCCGGAACGGGAATTCAGGAAGCCATGGCCAGTATCGATTCGGCAGGCGGGGGAATCTCCTGCGCCTTGGGGACCGGCGGGCGCGACGTCACCGCCGCTGTCTGCGGCCTCGCCATGATCCAGGCTATCGAAGCCCTGATTGAAGATGCGACTACAAAGGTTCTCCTCATTCTCGGAAAACCGCCCGAGCCCGCCGCTTTGGAGAAGATACTGGAAGCAACGGCCCGCTGCGAAAAACCCGCCGTCATCCATTTCGTCGGATCTGGCACCGGGGATACAGAGCGACTCTTGCACACGAATCCTGGTCTCCACGCTGCGGGTTCACTCGCAGAAGCGGGCAGGCTCGCCGTCTCGCTGTGCGAAGGTCATGCCAAGGCAGCGAAGCCCAAACTCGGTCCCGAAGTTCAAGAGAATATCTCGGCGTGGAGCCGCACAAGCCCGAGGAGCCGTCGATTTCTCCGCGGCGTCTACACGGGAGGGACGCTTTGTGCCGAAGCCCAGGCCATCGTCGGAGAAACGGTTCCGGGAATTCGCTCCAATGCTCCACTGGACAAGAACCAAGGCATGATGGCCGACCCCATGAAATCTGAGGGTCATGCAGTGGTGGACATGGGTGAGGATCTGTTCACGCGCGGAAAGCCCCATCCCATGATCGACCCCACACCCAGAAGTGCTCGCATTCTTCAGGAAGCCCAAGACCCGGAAACGGCGGTCTTGCTCATTGACGTCGTTCTCGGCCTTGGTGCGCATCATGATCCAGCGGGAGAGGCGGCGAAGGTCATTGAGCGCGCGCGGGATGCGGGTGCCGGCATCCTGTTCATCGCCTCCGTCACGGGAACCGAGGGCGACCCGCAGGGTCTGAAGGAACAGCGAGACAGGTTGAAGGTGGCAGGTGTGCTGGTGGCGGATACGCACGCGGATGCGTGCCTCGCCGCCGCCGCCGCGCTGCAGGCCATCGACCGATGAGCACGAAAAAATTGCTGGAGGGCATCCGCATCGCCAATATCGGCGTGGAGTTGTTCGCGGAAAGTATCGCTGCGCAGAATGCCCCCGTGGTGCAGGTGGACTGGCGTCCCCCGGCCGGAGGAGACCCCGAAATGATGAATCGCCTCGACAGATTGGCCGCCTGTGATGCGGCCAACGACATCGCCATCGAGAGGCTTCAGGCCGCAAGGCCCGTATGGGTGGATGTCGGCGTCGCCATGGAAGACATACCCGGCATGGGCGAGCGCACCCTCCTCCACGCGGGCCCTCCAATTACCTGGGAGAGAATGTCCGGGCCTCTTCGGGGCGCGATGACAGGCGCGACTCTCCTGGAAGGATGGGCGCAGGACGCGAATGAAGCCGAACAGCTATGTGCGAGCGGGGAGATCGCTTTCGAGCCGTGCCACCATCACTCGTCGGTGGAACCGATGGCGGGCGTGGTATCGCCCTCCATGCCGGTGAGCATCATCGAAAATCGAGCCCCAGCAGAACTCGGCGGCGGCGGAAGGGCTTACTGCACCCTGAACGAGGGTTTGGGCAAAGTACTTCGCTACGGCGCGTATTCCGAAGACGTGCTGGAACGCCTCAAATGGATGGCGGAGGAACTGGCCCCTGCCCTGCGCGCGGCGCTCCGTGCGACTCCCGAGGGGCTGGACATCAAGAGCGTCATCGCGCGCGCTTTGCAGATGGGCGATGAGGCGCATAACCGGAACGTCGCGTCCACGTCGTGTATTGCCCGCACCCTCATGCCCTGCCTCGCGGAGACGGTAAACGACACATGGGTAATTTCCCGCGTGGCGGCTTTTTGGGCGGGCAACGATCACTTCTTTCTGAACCTCGCAATGCCCGCCGCCAAGGCGAGTCTCGACACCATGGCCGGTATCGAGGGGTCCTCTCTGGTCTACGCCATGTCGCGCAACGGGACAGATTTCGGTATCAGGGTCGCCGGTCTGGGGGATGCGTGGTTCACCGCGCCCGCGAAACATCCTGTGGGGCTGTTTTTTCCCGGCTTCTCGCAAGAAGATGCAAACCCCGACATCGGCGATTCGGCCATCATGGAGACACTCGGCGTCGGCGGCTTCGCCATGGCTGCAGCGCCCGCTATTGTATCGTTCGTAGGCAGCTCGACGGCGGAAGCCTTTCAGGCGACGAACGAAATGTACGGGATCACCTGGGCGAGGAGCCGCGACTACACCCTTCCCGTACTCGATTTTGCGGGCGTGCCGATGGGCATCGACATCCGCAAGGTGATCGAAACGGGCATCTACCCCAACATCAACACCGGAATCGCCTCCAGGAACGCCGGCGTCGGGCAAATAGGCGCAGGCGTCCTACGCGCCCCCGAAGCGCCGTTTCAAAAAGCCTTTGAAGCCCTAGTCGACAAGGTGCCGGATTAGCGAGAGGGTGTTTCTGTTCCAAAGAACGCCGCTCCCTTGAGGCTTATCCGAAATCGGGGAGCACGGTACCCTTCCCCAAGTCGCAGACACATTTGCAGCCCAGCGCCAGAGCGGCACAACGACTGACTAGCCCGACGGATATCCAGACACCTCGGAAGTATATGTATTTATGAGCCAAGCGCACATTTCGCCAGTCCTTCACAGTGCGTAGCAATTTTCCTTTTCTCTCCGGTTGGGGTTCGCCCTCACGCGGCCTGCCATACGATCGCCACCATGCCGATGAACAACAAGACCGCGCCCACCGTTTTCCGCCAGGTAATCTCTTCTTCCCCCTTGAGCCAGATGCGGGCGAATAGCAGGGAAAACAGCGGCGCGGTGTAGACGATGGGGGCGATGATCGACACTTCGCCGTAGCGATACGCTGTGAAATGGCAGAAAAAAGAAAGCGTGAGAATCGAGCCCGCAAGCGCAAATCCCGTCACGCCCGCGCGGTTGAACGAAAAACGCTGATCTTCGGGCAGAAAGGGATAGAACACGAACAGCATGGGAACGGAGATCGCATAGGCAAGCGTCGCTCCCAGCAGCGGTTCGGGCATGAGGGCGAGTGCGTGCTTTCTGATGGACGCGGCAAAGGCGAACGAAACGGCGTGGGCCATCGGCAGGAGGATGAATATCCTTCGCCAGGGTTTCTCGCCTTCACTTTTGAGCGCCAGCAACACGCACCCTGCGACCACAAAGAGCGTCGCCCCCAGCACCAGAACGCCCGGACGTTCACCGAGCCAGGCCATCGCCACGAGAGTGGAAAAAAAAAGGCGTCACCGTGATGAGCGGCATGGCGCGTCCCACCCCGATATAGCCGATGCTCAGGAACATGAGGGCCTGTGCCATTCCGGGCGCAAGCGCGCCACCCGTCAGAAACCACAGGGCGACCGGCAGCGTAAGTTCACTCCATGGAGAAAGAAATGCCGAGATTGTGACCAGGACAACCGTTCCGATGCTGAGTGTAATCAGGCTGCCCGTGAAGGCACTCGCGTGGCGCATGTTCCGCCGTGCCATGACACTGAAGGCGGCGAACGATACCGACGACGCGAGACTCAGTGCGATGGCGAGGTGTTGATCCAAGGCGGGAGCTTACCGGTGAAAGAACAGGCAAATGGGAGGATTCACGCTCCCGCACGCGGTGGTGGGTGTCGATCCAATCTCGTACACCCCTGATTTCGGCAAACGCCGTGCAAGAAGCTTCAGCAACCTGTCTTCTTGCACCTGATACACTCTACGATACTGTCCGGCTCGTTCGACCTGGAGGAGCGTTCCACGTCGTAGTCTTCCATCTTTGCATTACCGAACAGGCCAATGAGCATTCTTCCGTCTTCCAGGACGATATAATCCCCAATCAGGACCCTGCCGGTAGCTTCATCCCTAGCGGCCCTGCGGTAAATGTGCCGGATCCCGATTCTGTGGTTGCAAGAAGCAGCGTAGCGAAGGCCGTTTTTCAAGACGTGGGCCTTCCCGTCCACGATTTCCGTCTGTACCTTGCGTTCTCCGCCGGAAAGCCAACCATCAACGAAGGTCACTCGCGTGATCCCGTCCTCACCGACTTCAAAGGATATTTTCACGTAGCGTGTTTCGCCGCAAATCCACTCGCCGATCATCTTCTGGTCACAAATTGTGGCAGGTTCTGCGGCGGACGCACCTCCTGCGGTTCCAGCGAGAACGAGCGAGAGCAGCAACGCTTTCGGCAGAGTCGAAAACATGGGTTTCTCCCCGCTAACGTCCGGCTGCACGCAATCCTGCGCCAGGCAGGCGAAAAATACGCCGCCCGCCCTTATTTCCTCCGCCGCGCACCCAAGCCCCGAATGGAGTTTCGGTCAACGATCTTCACAACGAACATCTACTGCTAGAAATACACTTCCCCTGGTCTTACGGGCGGGGTCCACTCGCACTCGCCAAAGGGTCCGTCGCCGTTTTCCTTGACGTAGGCGATGCGATTGTCGTTCACGGTCTCGCCAACAAGGGCACGGTGCAACCAGTCGAGAATGTACTGGTGATTATCAATGCCGCCCAGATTCGAGAGGCTCACAAGGGGGTGGAACTGGTTCTCGAACACCCACATCTCCTTCTTGCAAGTGAGATCCTCATACACTTCGATGGCATCCTCAAGCGGGCAAAGCGGGTCGAACTCGCCTGTCACCAGAAGCGTGGGGCATTGAACCTTGTCCATGTAGCCCTTGACGGTCATGTTACGCGCCATCTCGTCGAACGCATCCTCATCGTCCATGCCCGCCATATACATGAACACCTGTTTGAAGCGCGGCGAGGACTGCGTGAAGATGGTGTTGTTCGGGTTGAAACACGCCACAGCACTCGCCACCGCCGCCGCCCGGTGGTCGTAGCACGCCAGGCGAAGCGACCAGAAACTTCCCATGCTGATGCCGTAGATGCCGATCTTGGTGGGCTCGATCTCCTCACGCCCGAGAAGGTAGTCCATTACCGCAGCGCCCGCGCGCTCGTAGTTGTCGCCAACGGCGCGGATTTTCTGGATGTTGGAGTTGCCCTGCCCCGGGCCGTCCATCGCCAAAACGTGAAAACCCCTGTCCGCAGCCACGTTGTGCCTGGCGTGGGGGAAGACTTCCTTGGTCTGGTCCATGCCCGGCACGTAGATGACACACGGCGCTTTTCTCCGGTCAGGCAAGAGGTGCAGCAGGCAGGAGATGGTCTTGCCGTCATCAAAGGGCACCTCGACGCGCTCGATGGGATACGATGCCGTTTCCGATCGTCTGTCGACCATTTCCTTGAGCTTGTTGCAAAGGTAAACCTTCACCGGGTTGTCGTCATAGAAAATCGGGTGCTGCGCCATGCGATAAGCTTCGATGGCGTGGTCGTAGTGCTCGGTGGCCGTGGCGTTGAAACCCTCCCTCTGGGCCTTGTTGCCGAGTTTTTCGTGGAATTCCGCGGATTCGCGCCAGACCTTGGGCAACATCTGGTAGTTGTGGGCGCGCTTGCCTTGGGGTACTTCCAGGTAATCGCGCTCGAAGTTCTGGACTCTGCCTCTCATGTTCAGGGCCAAGTCCAGCATCCACTGCTGATTGTCTCTTTCGGTACGTAGTTTGCGAATCATTTTTCTCTCCACGTTGAAAAATGGCAAAAGAAGTTTCGCCGACAAATATTCCCTTCACCCGGATGCGGGCGGAATGCTAAGCGGGGCGCGCCTTGCGGTCAATGCACTCGACTCAACAGATAAGGTTACCTAGCACCTAGCGGACGACACCCCCCCTCCTGAGGGCAGCTATCTCCCCTGCCGGGAAGCCGAGTTCGCCCAGCACCTCATCGGCATGCTGGCCCAATACCGGCGGCGGCCTTCGCACGGAAGAAGGCGTCCTGTCGAATTTCACGGGCACGCCGCCCAACCGCAAAACACCGTATTCAGGGTGCTCGGCCCGGGCGAGATAACCCATCGCCTTCATCTGAGGATCCTCGTAGAGATCGGTGGGCTTTCGCACGCGCGCGCAGGGCACGCCCACATTCTCGAACCTGTGCACCCATGTCTCCCCGGTCGCAGTGAGCAACACATTCTGCACAATGGGGATGATTTCCCCGCGCGCATCGTGCCTTCCCCGAAAGGTTCGCCACGCCTCCTCTTCCAGTAATTCGGGAAGACCCAGTATCTCGGAGGATTTCTCCCAGAATCCGTCCACGTCCATGTAGAGATAGATGTGGCCGTCCGACACCTCATAGATGCGGGCGATGCGATCGCTCAGGGCGTCTTCCACATCCGATACGGGCTCCATTTCACTCGCCCACATGAGGCGGCCGAACTGCATGGCTGTCGCCCCACCCAACAGAGAGGCATCGATCCGCTGGCCCTCACCGGTACGTTCACGAGTGTAGAGCGCCATCATCACCGCGCCATATGCGAGCGCGCCCGTCATGTAGTCCACGAAAGAACCCTGCACGAGTTCAGGTGCACCGCCCCCGCCTTGCTCTGCGGGGATGCCCGCCGTCGTCTGGATGATGGGGTCGATGCCCCGGCGTTCGCGCTGGGGGCCTCCCTGGCCGTAGGCGGACACCGAGAGATAGATAAGCCGGGAATTTTCTCGCATCAGGGCGTCTGCTCCGAGCCCGAGCTTCTCAATGGCACCGGGGCGATAGCCTTCCACGAACACGTCCATATGAGCGGCCAGTTTCCTGGCGATTTCGCGGCCCTTCTGTTCGCGCAGGTTAAGGGCGAGGCTGCGCTTGCTGCGGTTGAGCCCCAGAAACAGCCTGCTCTCCCCGGAAAAAGAAGACGGAAAATTCCGCACGCGGTCGCCCTCAGGCGGTTCGAGCTTCACCACGTCCGCGCCCGCATCTCCCATCATCAGCGTGCAGAACGGCCCCGCCACGTAATGCGTGAGGTCCAGCACCCTGATTCCTTGCAAACCGTCCATGTCTTTCCTTGAAAAATACTTGAAGTATACCTGTTTATCTTTTGATTTATAACCGTTTATTCACTTTCTCTATCTTTCGCAACAGTTTTTCGTTCTTGCACATGCGGGGAACGATGAAGCGCTCGTTCGTGCCCCGGGCGACGATTTCTTCCTCGTCGTGAATCTCCACTTCGAAGACGCATCGCCTGCCTTCACGCTCAATGAGCCGCGCCCGCGCCTCCACGCGCATCCCCTTGGGCGTTCCTGCCATGTGGTTGAGAGATACCTTCGTCCCCACGCTCGTCTGCCCAGCATCCAGGTGTTCCGCCAGCGCGTCCATGGCGGCCTTTTCCATGAAGCGTACAAGTTCGGGTGTCGCCACCACCTCCGCGTTCGTGCCCCGGAGGTGGTGGGGCACATGCTCATCCGCCACGACGACGGAATACGTCCCCTCAAGTCCCGGCTGAATCTTATCATCATTCATGTGGATTCACCCGATTCTCGCGACAGCGACTAGTTGCCCATTGTCAGGACGATTTTCCCGAAGATATTCCCGGTCATGAGCAAATCGTGGGCACGCGCAGCCTCTGCGAGTGGTATCGTCTCCCCTACAGAGGCGCGCACCCTGCCGTCGGGGAGCAGAAGACCCAAGTGACGCACCATTTCCGGGAATACGGGGTCGGAATTGAACAGGCTCAACCCGCGCACGTCTATGTCTTTTGAATAAAAGGGCGGATAGTTCACCGAACCTACCGGGTTCTTGCCTGTGCCCGCGCCAAGCACGACGATGCAGCCGTATTTTTTCACCGCCCGGCAATCGGCGTCAAAATTTTCGGCCGCCACCATTTCAATCACCGAATCCACTCCACGCCCGTCGGTCTCGGCGAGGCAGCGGTCGGCGAAATCCTCCTCGCGGTAGTTGATCACTACATCCGCGCCGAATTCACGGCAAAACGCAGCCTTGTCTTCGGAACTCACGGTAGTGATGACGCGCACGCCCGCAGCCTTTGCGATCTGAATCCCCATGCAACCCACGCCGCCGGCCCCCGCGTGGATGAGCACCGTCTCACCCGCCTTGATGCCCGCTTTGTATATCAGTGCATAGTAGGCCGTATACAAAACCACAGGCAGGGAAGCACCCTCCTCATAGGAGAAGCTGTCCGGGAGCTTCGCCGTGCGGAGGGGGTTCAAGATCGCCTTTTCGGCGTAAGAACCACTCACCGCCACGCCGAAGACTCTCTCGTTGGGGGAGAAACCCCTTACGCCCTCGCCCACAGCCAGCACGTCGCCTGCCGCGTCGACGCCAGGCGTCCAGGGCAGGGCCAGGCTTTTGGAGAGCGGATGTGCGCCCGAGCGGAAGGTGGTATCCACCGGATTCACACCCGCCGCCTTCACGTCCACCAGTATTTGGCCCGGTCCGGGCGTCGGATCCGCCGCGTCTTCGAGCACCATCACTTCCGGGTCGCCGAATTCATGTACGTGTATCACCTTCATCTTCTTCTCCTGTCGAATTGCGCGTTATGCGCCTCGCTTCTACCTCGAAAATCAGACCAAGGGGTTCGTTCGATGCCTACTCCTTACCATACATGGGGAGAAAATGCTCTCGCTTCCCGAAATATCTCCCGCGCGATATCGAACAGGACAAGTCCTTTTCCCGCTCGAATCGAACGCCTGTTCTCCTCCGTCTCGCTCAACGCAGCAGCCCTTGACACGGAGGTTTCAGCGGGGATAATGAAGTATTCTCAAATTGCGTAGAAAATCGCGCGAGCCCTGTTGGTTTGCACGGGGGGGGCGGAGAATTGTACCGGCCAAATGATTCAAGTTCATAGGGAACTCTTCGAGTTTCATCCGGTGATGAGGTGTCATCACCATCAAATCGTGAAAGTTTTCAACATCAAAAGGAGTCCGTAATGAAGAAATTCGCATTCCTGGCAACAGTCGCGGTGGCCTTGTCCTTTATGATCGGCACGGCCGACGCTGTCGAGCGTTATCGCTTCGGTGGAGGCCCCTCCGGCGGCGCGTGGCATCCCTCCATCAGCGCGGGAACACAGCTTCTCAACAGGAAGCTCGGCAAGAAGTTCTACTTCCAGTATTCCCCCTCGGCCGGTTCGGTGGCCAACGTCCGGCGTGTGGGTCTGGGCGAGTTCGCCACCTCGTGGGGACATGTCGGCCAAGTCTACCAGTCATGGACTGGCACGGGCCTGTTCAAGAAAGACGGCGCCAACAAGAACTTCCGCATCGTCGCCAACGTCCGCGCGCAGTCGCAGATCATCGCCGTACTGGCGGACAGTACCATCAAGTCCTACAAGGACATGGTCGGCAAGCGCGTGAACCTGCTCAAGCAGGGAACGGGTAGCCACGTGAACTGCAAGAACATCTTCGCCGCAGTCGGCATTCTCGACAAGATTCAGCCGCGCTACCTAGGCTTCGCCGCCTCCGGCCGGGCCCTGGGCGACCGCCAGATCGACGTCTACTGCTCCGCAGGTGCGCCGTTCACCATCCCGGCTCTCACCCGGCTCTCCATCCAGAAGCCGGTGCGCTACATCAGCCTGAGCGAGGCCGAGCAGAAAAAGGTGACCGGTGACCACAAGTTCTACGTGCCCGTCACCATTCCCGTCCAGAAGGAAGTGCGTGGAATGAAGGCTCCGGCGCGCTCCATCGCCTATGACGTCTGGTGGATTGCACACAAGCAGATGTCAAACGATGCCGTCTATAACATGCTCAAAGTTATCGCCTCGCCCGAGAATCTCAAGCAATTGACCAAGACGGCACGCTACTGGCGCGATCTGAGCGGCAACTTCAACGCCCTCAAGGTTCACAAGATATGGGTGCACCCCGCCGCCGCACGTTACTGGAAAGAACGCGGCGTGAAAATACCGGCCGAGGTCGTGAAAGGCTTCTGATTCTCGCAACGAAACCCCGGCAAGCAATCGCCCCCGGGGAGGAGGAGAAACGGAAAAATCTCCTTCTCCCCGGGATTCTTTCACTTGATGGAATTTTTCGCCACTAGAGGCCCGCTCGCCTGGGCCGGGATAAGGACGCCATGTTTCGAAATCTCCTGCCCGTTTTAATGAAGCTGGGCCTCATATCGGACGAGATGGTCGTTCCGCGCAATCTGCAGGGTTTTTCGCGCATTATCGTCTCGATTATTTCCGTCGCGTTTTCCTATTTCTTCGTTCATATCTCATACTTCGGTCCCCCGCGTTCGGAAATCTTCAAGGGCGTCTACATTCTGGCGACCGCCACGTTGTGCATTCTCGTCTATAAAGGCAGGCAAAGGCCCGTCCGTGAGGGGTTCGCCTATCTGGACGAAATCTTTTCGTTCCTCGCCATCGTCGTCATGTGCGCCTCCCTAGCCCTGTGGGCGTATTGGGGCGCTTTCTTCGGCGATGTGCTCTGGAGCGAGTTCATGGTTGGCGGAACCTACCTGATCGCCCTGCTCGGCGGGCTGTTCGGCGCGATCCTGTATCGCTTTGAAGCCACCAAAGAGCGCATATCGGAACTCCCTTCGCTATCGGACTGGCTGTTCATCGTATCGGCCGTCGCCCCCATCATCTGGTGGAACATCTACAATATCGAACTCACCACGCGCATCGGCGGTCCCGTGCCCACCTCGGTGGTGATCTACACGCTGCTGCTTACTGCAGTGAGTTTCGACATCGCAAGACGCGTCATCGGCCCGGTTATCCCGTTCATCGGCTTCTTCTTCCTGATCTACAGTTTCAAGCCCATCGCACAGATATCGCCGGGCCTTCTCTACCACGACGGCTTCGGGCTCGACCGCGTCACCGAGTTCCTGATGCTGGAGGCCGACGGCATCACCGGTCTCATCGTCGAGGTGTTCGCCACCTACATCGTCATCTTCGTCGTTCTGGGCGCATTCCTGGAAAAGACTGGCTTGGGCGAATTCCTCATCGACGCCACCTACCGGGTGACAGGCCAAAAAACGGGCGGCCCCGGCCTCACGGCGGTCATGTCGAGTGGTCTGTTCGGTATGATCTCGGGTAGCGGCGTGGCCAACGTAGTGACGACGGGCACGTTCACCATCCCCCTCATGAAGCGAGTGGGCTACCGCCCGGAATTCGCGGGCGCAGTTGAGGCGGCCGCCTCAACGGGAGGCGCCTATATGCCTCCCATCATGGCGGGCGCGGCCTTTCTGGTCGCGCAGCTCACCGAAACCTCTTATTTCGATATTGTCAAGATAGCGACGCTCCCGGCCATCCTCTACTATCTATCCGTGGGCTACATGGTCTACATCCGCGCCGTGCGGCGGGGACTCCACGGCGTCGACCCCTCGGAGTTACCCCCCTGGAGCAGAATCGTTCCGCGACTTCATTTCCTGCTGCCCATCCCGGTAATGGTCTACTTCCTCGTCATCGGCGATTCTGCGTTCCTTGCTGCCTTCAAGACCATCTGCCTCATCGTGATGCTCAAGATTTGCGAACTGCTCTCGAACATCAACATACCCACCGCCGCTCAAACGGCCCGTCCGTTCCTGTACATCTCGATTCTCTTCGGTGTCTTGTCTTATTTCTTCGGCCTGAAAATCGGTCCTCCGTTTTCGTGGTTCGCGGACACGCTGCGCGGCATGAACTGGGGAGACGCCCTGTTCTGGACAATAGCGATGTTCATCGTCCTGAAGCTCGCCGAGATCCTCTCGACTGCAATGCGGACGGAAAACGGTGAATCCGAATACGAAACGGGACCGATTCTCTTCACGCGGCTTCGGGAGCTAGTGGTTGAGATCGTCAAGGTGACCTGGATTTCCCTGGAGGCAGGCGCGAGGAACACACTCGTCATCGGCTGCATCGCGTGCGTGCTGGGCATCCTGCTCTCCTGCGCGACGCAAAGCGACCTGTCGGGCCGTATCTCCATCCTGCTGACGGAATTCAGCTTCGGCCTCCTGCCACTCACAATCATCTGGGTAATCATCGCCGGCTACATCGTCGGCATGGGTCTTCCCATCACGGCGAGCTACGTGGTGCTGGTCATCTTCGGTGTCATTGCACTCACCAACCTTGGCGTGCCGACCGTCCACGCGCACCTCATCTGCTATTGGGTAGCCGTCGTGAGCGCAGTTACCCCGCCGGTCGCACTGGCAGCGTACGCGGCGAGCGCCATCGCGGTGTCGGACCCGGTGAAAACAGGCTTTCAGGCACTCAAACTCGCCTCGTGGCTCTTCATCATGCCGTTCCTGTTCGTCTATACTCCCCTTCTTCTGAGTGGCACGACGACCGAGGTGACCATCACCTTCGTGGCGTGTCTCATCGGCATCGTCGGTTGGGCCGGTTGGATGGAGAATTTTATGACGCGGCACGCAAACGGTCTTGAACGGGCGTTGATGTTCATCGGCTCTGTGTGTCTCCTGTTGCCTGTGGGAAATTTCGTCACCTTCATCACCCCGCTGGAAGGGGATTTGAGATATCTCTCTTACGCCGTGGGCATCGTCTCCCTCGTCGCAGTGCTCGTCTTGCAACGCACGCGCGGCGGCGTGGACCCCGAACCCGCGTAATTCGCAACGGAATCCCGAGAAGGAGACATCATGAGCGCTAATCCTCCCGCTCTGAGGCGCATACAACACGTGGGTCTGAAGGTCCACGACCTGGACGAGGCGGTGGCCTTTTACCGTGACGTCATAGGGCTTCGGGTCTCGGACCGTTACGAGCCGGGGGACAATCCCCACAGCCCATGGGGGATATGCTTCATGCGCTGCGGCGAGGGTCATCACGAGGTATCCCTCATCGCCTACCCCAAGGAAGCCGGCCTCACGCCCAAGGAAGGCGACATGCGAAAACCCGAGGTCGGCCTGCACCACGTGGCTTTCGAGGTCGGATCGAAAAAAGAACTCGAAACCTGGGCGGAACATATCCGTTCACACGGCATCCAAATCGCTGCGGGGCCACTCGTCCACAGCCCCACGCATCCCGAGGGCGACGGAACCCTGGGCGAAAACCGCGCCTTTTACTTTCACGACCCTTGCGGAAACGGCATCGAGATTTTCTGCGACCTCGCCCGGATGGACGCAGACACCAACCGCGTGAACGAGGCGTGGTTCCGTGACAGGCTCGAGCGCGACGGCTTCTCGCGCGGCGACGCTGACCCGCCCCCCGCCTGGCGGCCCAGCGTATCGAGCATGGCGGGCGCGAAAGAGAAATTCGGCAGCGCTTCCTCCTGACCCACCGCGACGCACGAAGGAAAACGAAAGTGGTGCATCGTGCCCAAGACTTGCCTGAGAGTCCCATGGGGGGAGGGTCTCGCTACAAGACGGTGGCCCTTCTCGCCTTCGCGCTGGCGTTTATCGTCCTTTCCTCGCTTGGAACGCTGGACCATTTCGCCCAGAAGCGTATTAAAAAAACGATGACGAAGTCCCTAGGCATATATGCCACATCAAGGACCATCAATGCCGGGATTTCTATACTTCAAACTTCACAGGTCAAATTACCTCTTATCGCATCAGTGCAGGTGGGCGAGGTGCTGGATCCGTTAAATGATGCCGTCGAGCGACTCTCATCCGTGATGACCTGGGCGATCGGTTCGCTGGCTCTACAGGTCTTCGTCCTGGAAGTCGCTTCGAGTTGGGTTTTCAAGTGCCTTTTTTTATTAATCAGTCTCGCAGCGATACCAGCCCTGGTGCTTGTAGACACGAAATATTTCCCAAAACCGCTTCAGGCAATACCCGGGTTTTCCAAGGCAAACCTGGAACGCTACAGCGAACTGTCCCTTCGGGTATTCGTCTTCGCTGTCATCTTCCGTTTTATCGTTCCAGTGTTCGTCACAACCAGCTTTTTGCTCAGTCAGACGTTTCTGGGGGCAGAGATCGACAAATACAAAGAGAATTTGTCGTGGATTCGAGAACAAATGCCGCATGTTGCTAAAGTGGATTCTCCCGATAGTCAGGAAATTAAGAGAGGAGAAGTACGTAAGGTCTCTGAATTGGAGAAAGAATCGGAGAAACTCAAAAAACTCGTTTCGGAGCAAGAGAAGAAAAAACTGGACCTGAACGAACAACTCGATGCGAAAGAGGATTGGCTAGATTGGTTGGATCGGTGGCGTCCGGAATTTATTGGCGGCGCGCCTCCGAGAAAAGAGCCTTTAGAACTACAGGAAGTCAAACAGAATATAGAGAAATATCAGAAGCGAATCCAAGCCATCGAAACTGACCTTGATTGCATCAGGCGAATACGCGCAGGCGAGGATTGCGATTCTTGGCTGAAGGCAATATGGAAGAAAACAGATATTTCCAAGAACTTTGAGGAAGTCTCCAATAAGGCTGACGAGATTGTTGAAAACTTAGTTCGTCTCTTGTCCGCCATTGTGATAGAAAACATTCTTCTCCCGCTCGTTTTCCTGGCGATCGCCATAAAGTGCAGCCTGCCTCTTGCCAGACACTCGACGCGATTGATCTCTGCAATGAGGCGGGATGCGAAGGAACTGCGGGGCTATATGGGCAAAGGGGATTGAGAGGGCCGCAACGCAACCTCAGAAGCGTCGCCGTGTGACATCCCGAACCCAATGGAGGGAACATCAAAATGACACATCGCGTCTTGAGCGTGGATGAGCGCACCAGAACGCAGCCGGCACGCCGGGCCTTCATGGAGGAATACCTGCACGAGGGCTATAAGTTCGTGGAACCGGAATCGTTCGACGACGACGCTCTCCGCGAGGCAGTTGCCGGGGCGTGCGCGCTCTTCACCGGGTTCGCCCCTATCTCGCGGGAGATGATGGAGGCGGGGCCGGGCATCAAGGTTGTCGGCAAGGTGGGCACGGGCGTGGACAACATTGATGTGGCAGCCGCCACCGAACTCGGTATTCCCGTCGCCAACGCGCCGGGCTGGATGCGCTGCGTCCCCGTGGCGGAACACGCCATGACGCTCACACTCATCATGGCGCGAAGACCCTGGCTCTGGCCCACCGAAGAGCGCAGGCTCCACTTTCAGCTACAGGGTGCGACGATGGGGATTGTCGGTCTCGGGAACATCGGCCAGGCCCTCGCCAGGCGCGCTGCCGCCTTCGATATGAATATCTACGCCTACACGCGCACGCGGGGAAAATTCAAGCCTGACGATTTCGAGATAGAAGAGGTGGAAACGCTGCACGATCTGCTTCCGCGCGCCGACTTCGTGGTACTCACCCTGCCCCTGACGCCCGAGAACCAGGGAATGATAGGTGCACGAGAGTTCGAACTCATGAAAGAGACAGCTTATCTCGTCAACGTCTCGCGCGGCCCCCACGTGGATACCGAAGCACTGACAGACGCAATCCGCGAGGGGAAAATCGCTGGCGCAGGGCTCGACGTGGTGGAAACCGATCCCCTGCCCGGGGGCCACCCCCTCTCTAATTTTCCAAATGTCGTCATCTCGCCCCACAACGCCGCCCAGACCGAGAGCGTCCAGCGTGAGAGCTACAAGCTTTTGTGCGATAATATCAAACGGGCGGTGGAAGGTGAGAAAGTTACCTCGCTCGCCAATCCTGAAATCTACGAATAAAGCGCGCCGCAGAGGAGATTCACGATGGAAGATGCACCCATTCGAGGCCTTGAGGGCGTCATTGCGGCCGATACGAGGATATGCTCCCTGGACGGCGAGAACGGGGTTCTGGGGTACTACGGCTACGATGTGCCCGAAATGGTGCGCAAGAGGGTTACCTTCGAGGAGGTCGTCTATCTCCTGTGGCACGGCGAATTGCCCACCCGCGAACGTCTGAAGGAATTCGACAAGGCCATGAAGGCCGAGCGCGCCCTCTCGTCCGGAATGCTGCGCGCCCTGAAACAGGTACCTCCCGGCGAGCAGAGAACGGCGGCGTTAAGGGGAGGCTTGGGGATTCAGGGGCTATTCGATCCCGAGGCGGAAAATTCCTCTGTGGAGGCGAACCGCAGAAAGGCGCTCAGGCTCACCGCGAAAATGCCCACCATCGTCGCGGCGCAACACCGCTTGGCGGCGGGCCTCAAACCCCTGAACCCGCGTAAGGGTCTCGGGCACGCGGCGAATTTTCTCTACATGATCACGGGCAAGACACCCGACAGGATCGACGCCCGTGCACTCGACGCCACCCTCGTCCTCTATGCAGAACACGAATTCAACGCCTCTACCTTCGCGACGCGCGTCGTCACTTCCACCATGTCGGACATTTACTCCGCCGTTACGGCGGGCGTCAGTGCTCTCAAGGGACCACTGCACGGGGGCGCAGGCCTCGCGGTGATGGAGACTTTACGGGAGATCGGCGACATCAAGAACGTGGAGCCCTTCGTTGAGGCAGCGCTCGCCAGAAAAAGGCTCTTCATGGGCTTCGGCCATCGGGTCTACACCAGGAGCGGCGATCCACGCGCCAGCGTGCTCATCCAGTTGGCAGAGGAAGTGTGCCATCGGCCCGGTCGCGACGCCAAATGGTTCGACATGGCACGCGCGCTCGACAACGCCGTGCAGAGCCGGAAGGGCGTCATTCCCAACGTGGACTTCTACTCGGCACCGCTGTGGCAGGGGCTGGGCATTCCCATGGAGCTGTTCGTCCCCATCATCGCCATGTCACGGGTCGCGGGCTGGACAGCCAACATCCTCGAGCAGCAGGCTGACAACCGTCTCATCCGTCCACGGGCGCGCTACACCGGCCCCGAAAAGCGGCGTTACAGGACGTTGAGAAGCCGTGACTGATCCGGGAACGCGCAGCCTCACGCAAAAGCTCATCGACGCGCACCTGGTTTCGGGTGCTTCGAGAACACCGGGTGAAGAAGTCGAAATACGAATCGACCAGGTACTCTTGCAGGACGCATCCGGCCCGACCGCCCTGCTCCACTTCGAGGCGATGGGCCTTGCGCGCGTGAAGCAGAAAACGGCCGTCATGTACGGCGACCACCAGACCATCCAGGTCAACAGCCTCCACACCGACGCCCACCGCTTCATGCTCGGTTTCTGCCGAAAGCACGGCATCCATTTCTCGAAACCGGGAAACGGCATCTGCCACAATGTGCATCTGGAAGAATTCTCGATCCCCGGCGAGAGTCTTATCGGAACGGATTCACATACCCCCCAAGGCGGCGCGGTAGGAATGCTCGCCGTGGGTGCTGGCGGCATGGACGTTGCGACCACCATGGCAACGGGCGCGACCATCATCCCGCGTCCAGTCATCGTCGAGGTAAGACTCACCGGGAAGCTGGGGGCCTGGGCCACGGCGAAAGACGTCATTCTCGAACTCTTGCGCCGCCTGGGCGCGCGTGGAGGAATCGGCAAATATTTCGAATACACAGGATCCGGCACCCGCACTCTCACGGTGCCGGAGCGTTTCACCATCGCGAGCATGGGCACGGAACTCGGCCTTACGGGCAGCATTTTCCCGAGTGACGCACAGACAAAGATGTTCTACGAACGCATTGGCCGCCTCGCCGACTGGTCACCGCAGGAAGCGGAAACGGACGCCAAGTATGACGAGAGAATCGAACTCAACCTCGCAGACATCCAGCCACTCGTCGCCCTGCCCTCCAATCCCGAGAATGTCGTCCCCGTCACAGAAACCCTCGGCATACCCATCCACCAGGTCATCATCGGAAGCTGCACGAACGGCACGTTCACCGACATAGCCTCTTTCGCGCAGGTGCTGAGAGGCCGCAAGGTGGCCGACAGCGTCGATGCGATTGCCTTTCCGGGTAGCCGACAGGCATTTGAGGAACTTGCGAGAGAGGGACACCTGGCCGATCTGCTCGCTGCAGGCGTATGCATCTCGGAATCAACGTGTGGTTCGTGCCCCGGCTATGCGCACATCCCCGCCCCGGGCATGAACTCCCTGCGCACATTCAACCGGAACTTCAAGGGCCGCTCCGGACTGAGCGAGGACGCTGTCTATCTCGCAAGTCCCGAACTAGTCGCCGTGGCAGCCCTGCACGGCGAGATAAGAGACCCGAGAGACGAAGGAAATGCACCCGAGGTTCTGCTCCCTTTCCGTTTCGCAAGCGACAAGACGGCAATCGTGGAACCAGCGGAGGCTCCGGCGGAGGTGGAGATTATCCGGGGACCCAATATCCAGCCTGTTCCGGTGGGAGAGTCACTCGGCGATTCCTATACGGGAGAAATCCTCATCAAATTGGGCGATAACGTATCGACCGATCACATCAGCCCGGCGGGCGTCGAGGCCATCACCTACAGAACGAACATGCCGGCACTGGCCGATTTCACCTTCAGGCGCGTGGATGAAACGTTCGCCTCCCGAGCGCGGGAGGCGAACGGCGGCGTTATCGTCGGGGGAAAGACATACGGACAGGGGTCCGCCCGCGAGCAGGCGGCCATCTGCCCGATGACACTCGGTGTGCGTGCCGTCATCGCCAAGAGTTTTGCGAGAATCCACCGGGCGAACCTCATCAACTGGGGTATCCTGCCGTTGACGTTCACCGATGAGGATGACTACCAAAAGGTGGACCTCGGCCAGAACCTCTCGATATCGAACATCAAGGATTCGCTCACGACGGGTCTTTTCCAGATCGAAAACCGGGATACAGGCAACACCTTCGGTGCCTCGTGCCCGCTCACGGAACGCGAGCGGCGCATGCTCGCCGCGGGCGGCGCGCTGGCCCTCGCACGCATCGTGGGAGGAAGTTCAGGCACGGCAAACCCCTTTCACAGGCAGAACGGGGCCTGATATGGGACAGATGAAATATCCAGCCGTCTTCATGCGCGGGGGCACGAGCCGAGCCATCGTCTTCCACGAAAAAGACCTGCCTGAAGACCAGGCCGAGCGTGACACTATATTCCTCAAAGCCATCGGCAGCCCGGATCCGAACGGACGCCAGATCGACGGCCTGGGCGGGGGGATATCTTCCCTGAGTAAAATCGCAGTCGTGGCGCCCTCGGGGCGCGCGGACGCGGACGTGGATTTCACCTTCGCTCAGGTGGGTGTTACGGACGAGAACGTTGACTACGCCGGCACATGCGGAAACATTTCGAGCGCGGTGGGGCCGTTCGCTGTGGATGAGGGTCTCGTGCAGACGAACGACGGGCTCGCCACCGTGCGCGTCTACAACACGAATACGGACAAGACGTATTATGCACACTTCCCGGTAGAAGACGGCATGGCAGGCGTCGATGGAGAGTATGAACTGCCTGGCGTATCGGGCACGGGTGCGCTCATCACGCTTGAATTCATGGCCCCTGGTGGTGCGGCCACGGGAAAGCTCCTGCCCTCGGGAAACGTGATGGATACCTTCGAGATTGAAGGTATCGGCAGGATCGAGGCGAGCATGGTGGACGCCACTAATCCGATGGTCTTTGTCCGGGCCAAAGACCTCGGGCTAACCGGTGGAGAAGGCCCCGGTCTCATCGACAGTCGCGTCGAGGTGATGGTGAACCTGGAGCAGATCCGCGCCGAGGCAGCAGTACGCATGGGGCTTGCGCGCGACAGAAGAGAGGCATCGGAGAGTGTGCAGGCGGTTCCCAAGGTGGTGCTTGTCTCCCCTCCCCTGGAATACATGGACCTGAAAGGCGAAATCATCGCGGCGGATGACTGCGACATCGCGGCCCGCATCATCTCCATGGGCAAGACCCACCGCGCCTTCGCCCTTACCGGTGCCATGTGCCTGGCCGTCGCCGCGCGGATACCGGGTACCGCGGCACACGAGGCCGCCCGAAACGGTGCGGGCGACATTCGTCTGGGACATCCGTCTGGTGTGCAGACGATAAACGCGGTGATCACAGAGACGCCCGAAGGACCTGTTGCAGACAAGGTGATCGTCTACCGGACGGCGAGAAGACTCATGGAAGGGATGGTCTGCGTACGTGCAGGTTCCTGAAACGCTATCTCCTCTCTCCCGTCACGAGCCACACGCCCGTCGCCGTAAGTGCCGCGCCGATGAGCAGATGCCAGCCCAGCCGCTCGCCCAGATAGAGACCACTCCCCACCACGCCGACGATGGGCGTCATGAAGAAGAACACCGATATCTTCGCAGGTGAATAGCGGAGCAGCAAATGGCCCCAGTAGGCCAGAAGCAGCGCGCTCGATATAACGCCCATGTAGAACACCGCGAAAATCTGCGGGCCGCCGATATAGGTGATCCCGAAATTCGTCTGAGAGAACGAAAGAAGAAAATAGACAGGCGCGCCGATGAGCATGGCCCATCTGGCGATCGAGACGACGTCGGATTTAGCGAGATACCGGCGATAGTGAATCGACTGCGTCGCCCAACCTGCAGCGGCAATAAGGATGTAGAAATCGGACCTCAGGGACCCGCCCGTTTCCATACTGTTCGAGAAGACGGTAATGGTGCCTGCCATCGCCGTCGCGAAGCCCAGCGCCCGCACGAGAGTGATGCGCTCGCCAGTAAGAAAGGCGGCGCTCAAAAGCATCACCCAGACCGGCTGCGAATAGAGGAGCACCGAGGCGCGCGCGGCCGCGGTTCCGAACATCCCCTGGTAAAGGAACCAGATGTAAACGTTGTGCATCAGCGCGTTCAGGATTCTGTGACCTTTCTCCTTCCAAGGGTCTTGGTGGGTAACGCTGTCCGGGATACGCATCAGGAACCTGTAGAGCGTGAGGGTCAGGACCCCCGTGCAGCACCGCATCCAGATCATGGCGTATGGGGTAACACCCGCGTAGGCGCCCTTGATGACGGGCTGTGCCATGCCCCAGACCGCCGTAAGCAGCAGCGATCCCAGAACCAGTTCGAGCGTCATTCCGTCTACGACGGATGATCTGGAAGGGCCGGAGGAACCGTTCAACCGTTCTTCCCGGACTTGCGTGGCCGCTCGCATATTTCGATACGAATATTCTCGGGTCCCTTGATGAAGGCGATCATGCGGCCGCCCACACCTGCGGGCACAGGTGGCATCGAGACCTCGGCGCCCCGCTCTTCCAAACGGGCGACCGCCGCCACCACGTCGTCGACTGCGACGCCGAGGTGATCCAGCCCGTGCGTCAGTTCGGGCGCAACGGAGTCGGGTTCATCGCCCGGACGGTAACCCCGGATGCGCAGGTCTCCTTCGCCGAGCTTGTATATGGCGTAGGGCGCACCCTTGAAATCCTCCTCGTAGGAGATAGGCTCGAGTTCGAAGACGCGTTCGAAGAAATCCGCCATGGCTCGGACATCTCGCGTCAGGAAGTGCACGTGGTCGTACCGGAATTCCACAATAAACTCCTTTCATGATTGTTCATTTTCGCGCGCTCATATTACGCTGAACCGAGAATCCCACAGGAAACACCGTTTGCACAAACGATTTTCATCTTGAGGGAAGGATACTCATGCCGAAGACAAAAATCACGAGCGAAGAGCACCGGGCAAATCATGGCGGAGCCGAACTGTTCTTGTGGAGGAAGCGAAAGGAGGGGCCCGGAAAACCGGGAGACGCGGTACTCCTCGTGCACGGTTCATCCATGGCCTCGACGCCCACGTTCGACCTTCAGGTGAAGACCCGCCCCGGATATTCCCTGATGGACTATCTCGCAGAACATGGCTTCGACGTCTGGTGTGTGGACTGCGAGGGCTACGGAAAATCCACCAAATCGAGGCGGGTCTCCTGCGGGATCGAACGCGGCGCCAGGGACGTTCTGGCGGCGGCGAACACCATCCGCCAAGTGGGCGGAGCCCGTGCTGTTCATCTTTACGGCATTTCATCCGGTGCACTGCGGGTCGCCCTTTTCGCACAGAAAAACCCCCGCCGCGTAAAGCGACTAATCCTCGACGCCTTCGTATGGACTGGAGAAGGAAGCCCGACGCTCCAGGAGAGACGCAAGCGATTCAAAGGCGTGGACTCCACGTCGAGAAGGCCCGTGAACCGCGAATTCATCAAGAGCATTTTCACGCGCGATCATCCCGGCACGGCGTACCGAGACGTGATCGGCGAATACGCGAAAGCCATCTGCGCACTCGACGATACGATCCCCAACGGCACCTACATCGACATGTGCGAGCGGCTGCCGCTGGTGGAACCCAGGAAAATCACGTCTCCGGTAATGCTCGCACGCGGCGAGTTCGATAGCATCGCACATATCGACGATCTGATGGCGTTTTTCCAACTGCTTCCGAATCCCGACAAGCAGTTCGTCATGATGCCCGGCATCGCCCACGCGAGCCTGCA
This sequence comes from bacterium, assembly GCA_965200245.1. Lineage (GTDB taxonomy): Bacteria > UBA8248 > UBA8248 > UBA8248 > UBA8248 > Bin107. The sequence goes on from CBDATS010000005.1 coordinate 192,373, forward strand.
GGAGAAAAACCACGGCATCGTCTTCTATCTGATCGAGCGCTTTTTCAGTCATCCCGCGCCCGTTTACAAGGGTTGAAGACGCCCGGCGGCTGCCGCACCGGGGGGCCACTCCACTCTACTATCGCTTGATTCGCACAGGGCAATAGGGCTAGATTAGGGCCATTCAACAGTATGGATGACAGGGGCGTGGACGCTCCCATCGATAGATGAACGAATTCTTTATCCCTCAAGCAGAAAGGCGCTTCCATGGAAATCCAGGACTGGTATTCCGTCAACGAATTTGCAGCGGGCAGTTATCAAATCACCGAGGGCGGCAGGTTCAACATGCTCCTTCTGGTGGGAGACGAGAAGGCGGTCGCCATCGATGGTGGCATCGGCATCGCCAACTTGAGGAAACTCTACGAGAGCATCACGGACAGGCCCATTGATTTCATCCTCACCCACACGCACTGGGATCACGTGGGCGCGGCCTCACATTGGGAGAGCGTAGGCGTCCACCCTGTCGGCAAGGACCTGCTCGCCAACGATTTCTCGAAACTTGAGCAGGCTTTCGTGAACACATGGAAGAAAAACGGAAACACTTTCCCTGACTGGTTCGATGAGGAGACCTATGGCATCAAGCCCGCCACCTTCGGCTGGACGCTCGAGGAAGGCGACACGTTCGATTTAGGCAACAGGAAGTTCCACGTCTACGAGACACCCGGCCATTCGCCTTGCAGCATTTCACTTTACGATGAGCGCGAGAAGATTCTCGTATCGGGCGACCTGATTCGATCCGAGGAGTATCTTTTCCTGCAGGTGCCCACGGCAGTGCTCTCCGACTACGCACCTTCGCTTCGCAAGCTCGAGAAAGTCGCCGCGGAGAACGAGGTACGCTGGATCACATCGGGTCATACCGACCCCTATCCCGACCCTTCCATCATCGGTGAGTTGGCGCAGAACATGGAGGATCTCGAAGCGGGCAAGTACGACCCGCCCGCCAAGGTAGACGGCGGCGCGTGGGGTATCGTGGACGAGTACGTGTTCCCCCGTGCGAAGGTGTGGATTCAGGATCACGCAAGAAAGTAATTCCGGGAATGGACACCATGGACACGCAAGGCTGGTACGACGTTATCGAGTTTGCACCGGATACCTATCAGTTCAACGAGGCCGGGCGATGGAACATGTTCCTCCTCGCAGGAGAAGAGAAGGCGCTTTCTCTCGACGGCGGAATCGGCGTGGGCAGCGTACGCAGGCTCTGTGAGTCGATTACGGATATTCCGGTGGAGCATGTCCTCACCCACACGCACTGGGACCACATGGGCGCGGCCCATGAATGGGAGTCGGTGGGTGTCCACCCGAACGGCAAGGAGAAGCTCGCGAACGACTACAGCGCAGGCTGCAGGGATTTCGTCGAGACCTGGGAGGGAAAACCTTTTCCCGAGGGATTCGATCCGGAGACTTTCACCATACCGCCCGGAAAGTTCGGACGGGCGGTGTCCGAAGGCGATGTGATAGATCTCGGCGGCAGAAAAATTCATGTATACGACACGCCGGGGCATTCTCCCTGCAGCATCTCTCTGTACGACGAGAAAGAGCGCGTCCTCATCTCGGGCGATCTGGTGAAACCTGGCCAGCCGCTCTTTATTCAGGTGCCCACGGCCGTCCTGTCACAATACGGCCCCTCGATGCGAAGACTCCAGAAAATCGCCGAAGGAAACAGCGCCAGATTCGTCTGCTCGGGTCATACCGATCCATGCGAGGATATTTCTGTCATCGGGCGGATGGCACAGTTCGTGGAAGAAGTAGCGGCGGGCAGGCATGAACCACCCGCCAAGGTGGAAGCCGGAAAATGGGGCGTGGTAGATGAATACACATCCTGCGACATGAAGATATGGACCAACGACAACGCCAGAAAATAGCGGAGGACCAATCCAGGTGAACGCCCCGGACATTATTTGGCGGCCGAACGAGGATTTCCTGACGAACAGTCACGTCGCCAGGCTGATGAAAAAGCTCGGCATCCCGGATTACCGCGAGTTCCTGCGCTGGTCGGTCGAGGACATCCACCGCTTCTGGGAGGTCGTGCTCGAAGACATGGGGTTCGAGTGGCACAGACCCTACGACGAACTTCTGGACATGAGCGGCGGCTTCCCGTGGGCGAAATGGTTCATAGGCGGCGAGACAAACCTCGTCTTGAACTGCATCGACCGCCACGTGGAACGTGGTCGCAAGGATGAGACCGCTCTCGTTTGGGAGAGCGACGGGGGCGACACCCGCACGTTCACCTACGCCGAACTCTCGGCGGAAGTATCACGCCTCGCAAACGCCATGCGCGGGATGGGCCTGAAACCCGGCGATGTCGCGGGCGTGTTCCTCCCCATGGTACCCGAAGCGGCCATCGTCATGTATGCGTGTTTCAAGACGGGGGTGGCCGTGCTGCCCGTGTTCTCTGGCTTCGGCCCCGAGGGCCTGGCCGAACGCCTCATACACGCTGAAGCGCGTATCCTCTTCACGGTGGACGGCGCCGTTCGCAGGGGCAAGAAGGTCCCCCTTAAAGGTACGGTGGATGCCGCTCTCGAACGCGGCGCGATGGTCGAGAAAGTCGTAGTACTTACGCGTTCGGGCGATGAGGTTCCCATGAAAGAGGGGCGCGACGTCACCTGGGATGACTTCGTTGCTGGACAATCCTCGCAAGCCAGAACAGAACGGCTTCCCGCCGACGCCGTTTCGATGATCATGTACACCTCGGGAACCACCGGCAAACCCAAGGGCACCGTCTACACTCACGCAGGCCTCATGAGCGGCCCCGGACGCGAACTCAGGTACTGCCTCGACATGCGCGACGGCGACACTGTCTTCTGGGTAACGGACTTCGGCTGGGTCATGGCTCCCTATGAATTGGTGGGTTCCCATTTCAGCGGCCATTCGTGCCTGCTCTACGAGAGCGTACCTAACCACCCCGCGCCCGACAGACTCTGGAAAATCATCGCGAGACACGGCGTCACCCATCTGGGACTCTCACCCACGGCGGTGCGTGTGCTGATAAGTGCGGGCGACGAGTGGGTGGAAGGCCAGGACCTCTCCTCCCTGCGCGTACTGGGCTCCACGGGCGAGCCGTGGGACCCGGAGTCCTACATGTGGTACTTCGAAAAAGTGGGCGGCGGGCGATGCCCCATCATGAACATATCGGGCGGCACGGAGATAGGCGCCTGCCTGCTGCAACCCCTGCCCGTCATGGACCTGAGTCCCTGCACGCTGGGTGCTCCCGCCATGGGCACGGACACGGACGTGTTCGGCGAAGATGCCAAGCCGATTCGCGGCGAGGTGGGCCATCTCGTGCTCAAACAGCCCATTCCCTCGCTCACCAACGGTTTCTGGAAGGAGCCGGAACGTTATATCGAGACATACTTCTCGCGCTGGGAGGGTGTGTGGTACCACGGCGACTGGGCCAAGGTGGACGAGCAGGGCCTCTGGTATCTCTATGGCCGATCAGACGACACCATCAAGGTATCGGGCAAGCGGGTGGGGCCGAACGAGATCGAATCGGAACTCATCAAACACCCCGGCGTCATCGAGGCGGCTGTCGTGGGAACACCGCATCCGGTAAAGGGAGAAGGACTAACCTGTTTCGTCGTCATGCACGATTCCTTTGAACTTAACGACGCCCTGCGCGAGGAATTGAAAGACCAGGCAGTGCAGTATCTCGGCAAGAGTCTGAGACCCGATGAGGTTCGGTTCGTGAAGGCACTGCCCAAGACACGTTCCGCGAAAATCGTGAGAAACGCCATCAAGAAGGTGTATCTGGGCGAGCCGGTGGATCACATGGACCTCAACTCGCTCGAAAACCCCGCATACCTCGACGCCATCCGGGAGGCGGTGTAAATCCGGGCTAGAAGCGTCCGAAGGAGACATCGGTGATTATCCATACCTGACCCACCGATAAAAGGTACTAGATATAATATGTGGCCTACCTGCACCATTCCTTAAGCAGGAAGGGTCATATCCTTAAAGCTCTCACCCCAATATATGGAGACTAGTCCGTTAAATGGATAATAGCCAAGGCATTGAAGGGCAGTATGTTAAAGCTGAAAGAATTTGATTAAAGGATCATCCTGACTTAAACGAAAAATGGGTTCAAGATAAAATCAAAAAAGACACTTCAATCCTCGGATTGGGCGAGTTGGAAGTGATAGCAACCGAGAGAAAGCAACCTAACGCGGGCCGCTTGGATATGTTACTACGATATCCAAATACAAATCGCAGATATGAGGTTGAGATTCAACTTGGAGCAACCGATGAATCTCATATCATTCGCACAATTGAGTATTGGGACATCGAGCGAAAACGGTTTCCACAGTATGAACATTGCGCAGTTTTGGTCGCAGAGAATGTCACGAGTCGTTTTCTGAATGTCGTTTCACTGTTCAACGGTACAATTCCATTGATTGCGGTTCAGTTTCAAGCTGTGAAAATCAGAGAATTCACCTCGCTTATATTCACTACTGTAATGGACGAACTAGTGCGAGGAGACGAAGATGAGGAACCTCCATCACCAGCGGATCGAACATACTGGGAACAGCGTGGCCCAAAAGCTACAGTCGAAATTGCAGATCGACTTTTGGAAATAGTCAAAGACTTCGACCCAGAACTAGAGTTAAACTACACCAAAACTTACATTAGCCTTGCAAAGAACAATAGGGTATCCAGCAAGATCCAATTCAGACCCCAGAAAGATTATCTCCGTCTTAGTGTTTTTCTAGAAAAATCACAAGATATTGAACAACTAGTCGAACAAGTTGGCTTTACATATGAGACAAAAGGAGTTCATACACCAGGAGCTTACTCAGCAAAGCTCTATCAAAGCGATATCGAGAATCATAGCGACACATTGAAAGAATTCATGCGCATGGCCTACGAGCGCAAAATACTTTGGCTGCCGGAGAAATAAACATGAACGAATCCGGTATCATCTGGCGACCCAACCAAGATTTTCTCGAAAACTCGAACGTCGCCCGCTTCATGAAGAAACATGGGCTGGCGAGCTACGAGGCGCTGCTCGATTATTTCCGTGAAGATGTCGGCCGCTTCTGGGAAGCGCTCGAAAAGGACATGGGCGTCTCCTGGTACAGGCCGTATGATCAGATAATGGATCCATCGGGCGGGCTCCCCTGGACGAAATGGTTTGTGGGGGGTGAGATCAACATCGTCCACAACTGCATCGACAGACATCTCGAAACGCCAACGCGTGAGAAGACGGTCCTCATCTGGGAGGGAGACGGCGGTGAAGTGCGCCGTCACACCTATGCCGAGATGAACCGCCAGGTTTGCCGCCTTGCGAACGCCATGCGCGAGATGGGGATGCGCGCAGGAGACAGTGCCGGCATCTTCATGCCCATGCTCCCCGAGACGGTGTTCGCCATGTTCGCGTGCCTGAAAATCGGCGTTGTCGCGATTCCCATTTTCTCGGGTTTCGGCCCCGAAGCGGTCGCCGAACGTCTCGAACACGCCGAGGCGAGGCTCGTTTTTACATCGGACAGCGGGATGCGCCGGGGCAAGGAACTCGGCGTGAAGGTGTTGATGGACAAGGCGCTGGACCCCGGGACACAGGTCGAGAAGGTGGTGGTTTTCCAAAGAACCGGGACGGATGTCCCCATGCAGGCCGGGCGCGACGTTTACTGGGACGATTTTGTTCGAGACCAACTCGAGGAGGCTGCAACCGAGCGCCTGCCCGCAGAGGCTCATTCCCTCATCATCTACACCTCGGGTACGACGGGAAAGCCCAAGGGTACGGTGCACACCCACGCGGGGTGTATGCTCAACGTCTCGAAGGAAATCCGCTACTGCATGGACCTGCGCGATACGGATACCCTGTTCTGGGTGACGGATATCGGCTGGATGATGGGTCCCTGGAAGATGATAGGCGTCCAGTTCGGTGGCGGCACGTATCTGATTTATGAGGGCGCCCCCAACTGGCCCGAACCTGACAGGCTCTGGAAGATGCTGAGCGACCACGGAGTTACCATCTTCGGCGTCTCACCCACCGCCGTGCGCCTCCTCATCAGCCAGGGTGACGAGTGGGTGAAAAAACACGACCTCTCCTCATTGCGCGTGCTGGGTTCGACTGGCGAACCCTGGGACCCGGAATCCTATATGTGGTATTTCGAAAAGGTAGGCGGCGGGCGTTGCCCCGTCATGAACATATCAGGCGGAACGGAACTCTGCGGCTGCATCCTTCAGCCCTACCCCATCGTTCCGCTCACGTCGTGCTCGTTGGGCGGTCCGGCCTTGGGATCGGACGCCGACGTGTTCGACGAAGAGGGAAAACCCGTACGCGGGGAGATCGGCCATCTCGTGCTCAAGCAACCCGTCCCCTCAATGACCAAGGGGTTCCTGAAAGACGATGCGCGCTTCATCGAAACGTATTTTTCCCGCTGGCCGAACGTCTGGTACCACGGCGACTGGGCGCGTCTGGACGAGGACGGGCAGTGGTATCTCTTCGGGAGGTCTGACGACACGATCAACATCGCGGGCAAGCGTGTGGGACCTGCCGAGGTGGAGGCCACCCTCATCGGGCATCCCACCGTGGTGGAAGCCGCCGTCATCGGTGCGCCGCACCCCATCAAGGGTGAGGGACTCTGCTGTTTCGTGGTGCTTGCGACGGACCATGAACCGAGCGATGTGCTGCGTGAGGAACTCAAAGAGGAAGCCGTGAAATACCTTGGGAAAAGCCTTCGCCCCGATGAGGTCAAGTTCGTCGATGCGTTGCCCAAGACGCGTTCGGCGAAGATAGTGCGCGGGGCCATCAAGAGAGTCTATTTGGGCGAGGACCCTGCGAACATCGACACTTCATCTATCGAAGTGCCCGACTTCCTTGACGCCATCAAGGAAGCACGATGAAATGGCGCTTCTCAATTGCCCCGAATGCGGGGGACTCCTGAGTACAGAAGCCGTCTCCTGCCCGCACTGCGGCTATCCGCTGAAAAAAAGCGGAATCGGCAGCGTATTTCACGCCATCGCCCAGATACCGTGCTTCATTGCGGGCCTGATTCTCATCTTCATCGCGCTGTTTTTCGGTCTCGTTCTCCTGGACGTCTATTACTTCCACGGCCTCATTCACCGGTTGCTCGGCCTCGAAAACGAAGTCATCACCCGGTTCTAGGGGAATTTCGCGCCCTTGGCAGCCCTCCCCGGTCAGTTCATGAGCATGCGCGGGAGCCAGAGCACGAGTTCAGGGAAGATGATCGTCAGGACGACGACGATGAGGGATAAGAGGATATAGGGAATCGCCAGGACGGCCAGCCGCTCGAAAGGCAACCCGGTGACGGGTATGAGCGCGTAGAGCACCATTCCGACCGGAGGCGTGAGCAGGCCTATCGTCAGGGCGACCGTCATCACCACCCCGAAATGGATGGGGTCGATTCCGAATTTCTCTGCCGTGGGCAACAGGATCGGTGTCAGGATGAGGATAGCGGGGGTTTCCGCCATGAAGCATCCGACAATCATCCACAATATCGTGAAAAGAAATAACAGGAGCGTCGGGTCGTTAGTGATTTGCGTGATCAGGGCGGCCAGGGCGTCTGGCACCTGTCCGCGAATCATCACGACGCCGAACGCCGAGGTGAAGGCGATGACCAGCATGATGACGGCCGTATCGATCATCGTTCCCTTGATCTCGCGCATCAGGTGACGCCAGCCGTATTCCCTGTAGAAGAGTAGTCCCAGCACCATCGCGTAGAACGCCGCAACGGCGGCCGCCTCGGTCGGTGTGAAGATACCCCCGTAAATGCCGCCGATGATGATCACGGGCGTCATGAGCGGCAAAAAAGCGTTCCGGAAAGAAACGAGAAGCTCTCGGATTCCCGCGAGGGATCCTGAAGGATAGTTACCCCTCCGAGCGCGATAGCTTACGTAGAGGATGAAACAGATCGCCATCAACGTTCCGGGGATGACGCCGCCCAGAAACAGCGAACCGATGGATTCTTCCGCGATGACGCCGTAGGCCACGAGCGGGATGCTCGGGGGGATGATGGGCCCGATGAGGGAAGAAGCGGCCGTTATCCCTGCACTGAAGTCCCTGTCGTAGCCCTCCTGCAGCATCGCGCGCATTTCCACCGTGCCGAGTCCCACGGCATCGGCTGTCGCCGCACCCGACATGCCTGCGAAGATAATGCTCGCCAGCACGTTCGCGTGCCCGAGTCCTCCCTTCAAAGGACGCGAGACGACGCTCACGAAACCGAAAAGCCTTTCCGTGATCCCGCCCATGTTCATGAGCCTGCCCGTCAGGAGAAAGAACGGGATGGCCAGCAGGAGAAAGTTGTTGATCTTGGCAAACGCCAGCCTGGCGATCATCGAAGAGGTACGCGGGTCCAGAAAATCGCCGAAAAAATAGCCAGCGCCCACCATGGAAACCGCGCCCGCGCCGAATCCCACAGGAAAACCCAACATGATCAAGACGACGAGAGAGAAAGCCAAAAAAGCGTAAGCGGCCATCGTTATCCGGTTTCCTTCGTGCCGTCAGTTTCTGAAAACAAGGTTTTCAGGCTCTCTCCGAACCCGATGAGGACGTAAAGTATGGTCAACGCGATGGCGACACACTCAATGAGGTAGAGATACCCCGTGCGCAGCCAGGAGATGGCTATCATGTAGGATTCCCAAGTGACGGAGACCATCGCCGCAGCACCGCGCAGTAAAAAAACGAGGAAAACCAGGATAACAACATCGAAGAGTATCCGCACAATGGCACGGGGGCGGGTCGGAAGTCGGTTGAAGAGAAAATCGACGACGATGTGGCGCTTTTCGGCGACGCCGATTGCTATCCCCAGGAACACGCTCGTGATGAAGAGGATTCTCGCCAGTTCTTCAGTCCAGTCGACGGAGATCGCCAACTTTCGGAAGAGAATCTGCGCCCAGGTCGAGAGCAGCATCCCACAGAAGCCGACGAGGGAGACGCCCGTTACGAGATGGTTCACGCTTCTGAGCATTCCCCTGGGTGGACGTGAAGTCACGAGACCGGAATCCCCCGTATGGATAGACTCAGAAGAAAAACCAGACAATCCTCCGGCACCCCGTGAACCCGATCACGAGGCGCCGGAGAGATTCAAGTGGATGCGTTACTTCGCCTGTTTGGCGATGTCACTGAGCAGTCCGGGACGGCACTTCTCCTTCGCGAACTGTTTCACAATTGGCTCGGCGATTTTCTGGAAGGCCGCGACGTTGGGTTTTACGACCTTCATTCCCTTGGCCTTGAGCTTCGCCTCGACATCGGCGAAGGACTTCCAGACGGCGTCGGTCATCCAATCGATAGCTTTCTTCGCTTCCTCATCGAAGATTTTCTTGTGCCCGGCCTTCAGGGACTTGTAGAACCCGTTATTGGCCGAAACGACGAAATAGCTCCAAACGTGGCCCGTGAGGTTCAGGTATTTCTGCACTTCGTAGAAGTTCGATCCGTAGATGGTTCCGAGTGGGTTCTCCTGTGCCTCCACCGTTCCGGTTTGCAGCGCGCCGTAAAGTTCCTTGAACGACATCGGCACGGGGTTTGCGCCAAAGGCCTTAAACACGCGCTGGCGCAGCTTATTCGTAATGCGCACCTTGATGCCCTTCATGTCCGAGGGGTTTTTGACGGGCACTTTCGAGGTGAGGTTTCGCGCCCCGCGGTGCCCGACGCCTACGATCCGAATGTTGTGCTTTTTCTGAAGTACGGAACTCACCTCTTTTCCAAGCGGCCCATTCCATACCCGGAGTCCATGATTGCCGTCACTGTAGACGAACTCGGCCTCCATGCACTGATATTCCTTCACGAGGTGGTGCACTACGACCGGCCCCGCCACATGCAGCTGAATCTCGTTCGTTCCCAATTGTTGCAGCAACTGCTTGTCGCCGCCCAGGGCGCCGCCCGCGATGATCTGCATGTCGAGTTCACCTTTCGAACGCGCCCGCATGGCGTCGGCCCAGCGTTGCATGGCCTGCACACTGAACTCCTTGGTGCTGTTCGTGGTACCCAGCGTGAATTTCACCTTCGCGGCATCCGCGAAGGGGGCGATGAGTGCCACACAAACAAAGAATACAACAATCGCAAAACCGGTTTTCAACCAATCCATTCGACGTCCCTCCCTTGAGTAGTATCGTCAACAGTCCAACTTCACGCCAGAAGATCGACGAAACGGTCAAAAGTACTCGTCGCTCAGAAAACAGGTCACTTCTTCACAGGATAGGACAATGATCACAAGAATCTTCCCAGAAATCAAGCCGGGCACGCTCACGCGATCCTTCACGTGAACCTGTCTGGCGCTTGTTCCTGGCCGCTTGAATCGCTAAGCTGGCGCTTCGTTTCGTCACGGGCAGGCAGGGGACATTTTGGAATACTCGGCGCATGAACTGTTCGCGGTCGGGATCGCCGCCTTTTTCGTCGGTTTTCTGAAAACCACATTCAGTTCCGGTATCGGCATCCTGCTCGTCCCGATTATGATCATCTTCTGGCCCACGAGATTCATCATCGGCATCGTGGCCGTTGTAATGTGGGTGACAGATTTTTTCGCCATCCCCATGTTCTGGAAGCAATGGGAGGGGCGCTTTCTGCGCTTCTTGGTACCGGGTTTCTACATCGGCATCCTGCTCGGCGTCTATGCACTGGTGAACCTGCCCGATTACTGGCTGAGAAAGGGTATCGGCCTTGCCTGCGTCATCTTCGCAGGGCTACTCATGTGGAGGGAAACCCGCGGAGATATGGTACCCCCGCGCATCGGCATCCCTGGAGGAGTGGGAATCGGGATCGGCGGCGGCATCATCAGTGCCATGTTCCACTCGGGAGGCCTCGTCTTGAGTCTTTTCTTCATCAGCCAGGGTCTCTCCAAGACCGCGGTGGTGGCGAGCATCCTCGGCACGTGGTTCTGGGTGAACCCATTCAAGGTCTCCTCTCTTTGGGTCGGGGGCGTGGTGAAGACGCATATGCTCGTGGCGGGCGCCCTCGCCTTCCCCCTGGCGTGGGCCGGAAGCTGGTGCGGCAAGCAGACGCTCCGTAAAATTCCCCAGAAAGGATTCACCTACATTCTCCTGCTCTTATCCCTCATCACGGCCCTGCGCCTTCTTCTGGAGTCCAACTAAGTGATGCCTGACTTCTCTTGGGTCGAGTGGGGCTTCGTTCTCGCAGCGGCGTTTTGCAGCGGCTTTTTGGTGCGCACGTTCGGGGCGGGTGTGGGGCTGGTGATCACTCCCTTCCTCATCTTCGCTTTCTCGCCCTCTTTTTCACTGGGCCTCATCGCGCTGTTCAGTTGCTGGTCGAGCCTGGGTGCGGCACCCGATTTCTGGGGAAAATGGAACCTGCGATACGTGCTCATCCTGGCGCCTGGCATCCTCATCGGGTTGGCCTGCGGCGTCTGGCTACTCACCTGGCTTCCGGGCGAAGGACTCAAGCTCCTGATCGGAGCCATTTGTTTCTCGCTCGCCTCCTATCAGGCACTCATCGAGCTAAGGGGCAAACCCTTCGAGATACCTCCACTTCCTTTATGGCAAGGCGGGGGCTTCGGCGTCATGAGCGGACTTTGCTCCTCACTCGCCAACAGCGGGGCCATTTTCCTGACCCCGGTCCTAATCAGCCAGCGACTGGAAAAGCTCACCCTGGTCAGCACGATATGGGCGCTCTACGCGGTGATGAACCCCATCAAGGTAGTCGCCTTCTGGCAGGTGTCCGTCGTGAACATGGATACGATATGGGCGAGCGTGCTCGGCCTGCCCGTGTTGTGGTTGGGCATCAAGACCGGCGCATGGGTGCAGGCAAAACTGAGCGGGCGCACATTCAACCTGTGCGTACTGAGCATCGCGCTTGGCGGTTCGATACGCCTCATCCTGTTCTGATTCACAGCCTCTCATACTCTCGTGCTAAGATGACGGAAATTCTCGGGGAGTGACCATGATGAGCACAACACCACAAGCTGCGAAAACGCCCCTGCCAGTCTCGGAAACCAGCCTCGGGATGGTAGATGTCGACATCCACCACATACCCCCTTCGCTCGACGCCCTGCTGCCCTACCTGCCCATCGTCTGGCGAAACTACGTGGAGGAAACCGATTATACCAAGCTGCCGAACGCCCCGTATCCCAAGACAGCGGGCGGCGGCGTGCGCAAGGACGCCATTCCGCCGGCTGGCGGACCGGCCGGCTCCAGTCTTGAAATGCTGCAAGAGCAGGTGCTGGACGCCTACGGAGCAAGCTACGGGATATTGAACGGTGCATACTACAATGTCTCTTTCATGGGCATTCCCGAGTTCGGTGCGGCCCTGGCAAGTGCGCACAACGACTGGACTATCGAGCACTGGCTCGAAAAGGACGAGCGCCTGAGAGGCGCCATCACCGTCTCGCATCAGGACCCCCGGCACGCCGTGGACGAAATCAAGCGCGTCGGTGAGCGCGCCGACATGGTACAGGTGCTCTTCCCGGCGGGTTCGCACGCCCCTTACGGCCAGCGAAAATATCACCCAATCTACGCCGCCGCAGAGGACCGCGGACTGCCCATCGGAATCCATTTCGGTGGCACGGGCGCCGGCAACGCACCGCCACCCACGGCTTCGGGCTGGCCCACCTACTACATCGAGTGGCACACGGCGATGAGCCAGGCCTTCATGACTCACGTGGTGAGTTTCATTTGCGAGGGCGTGTTCGAGTTTTTCCCCCGCCTCAAGGTCGTGTTGATCGAGGGAGGCCTCTCCTGGCTCCCGGGACTGCTCTGGCGTCTGGACAAGAACTACCGGGGCATGCACGCGGAAGTCCCCTGGCTCAAGAAGCTGCCGAGCGAATATTTTTACGAACACTTCCGGGTGACGAGCCAGCCCATCGAGGAACCCGACAGGGATGAACACCTGCTTCAAATATTCGATATGGTACACGCCGACAGGATTCTTCTATTCGCCACCGATTACCCCCACTGGGATTTCGACTCCCCCGTCCACGCCCTCCCGAGCCGTGTGGCCCCCGACCTTCGCGCGCGCATCATGCGCGACAACGCGATGGAGTTGTACGGGTTTGGGGGTTAGGTGGGATTTTGACTGGGGTCGGTGCGTGAAATATATTGCGGGGCAATATGTGTGCTCGCAACTCCGTTCTCGATCTCTGAAAAGTCTCCAAGGGAGGTTTTCATGACGGATAGAACCAACGAAAAACCACTCGACCTGCTCGTTACTGGCGGCACGGTCGTGACTGGCCACGGCAGGCAAGAGGCTTCACTCGGTGTCCGGGACGGGAGGATCGCCTGCGTAGGCGCGCCAGAATGCATGCCCGCAGCCGGCGAAGTTCTGGACGTATCGGGCAAACTCGTTCTTCCAGGCGTCATCGACCCCCACGTCCATTTCCGGGCGTATTCCAGCCACATCGATTCCCTCGCCGACGTTGCTCGCAGCGCCGCGCACGGGGGAGTCACGACCATGATCGCCTTCGCCACAGGCGAGGAGAACGAGACCATGCTCACCACGCTGCGGCGCATCCGTGAGGAAGGTGAAGCACAGAGCGTGGTTGACTTCTCGCTGCACGCCTGGATATTCGAGGACTTCGACTACCTCGCAGAAATTCCCAAGGCCATCGAGGGCGGCGTCACGAGCTTCAAGGTCATGATGGGCTACCGGAAGCGGGGCCGCGGCCGCTGCATTCCGGACGATTACTTCTACGCCGCTCTCGATATCGTGGGACGACACGGCGGCATGGTGCTCGTACACGCAGAAAACGGTCTGGTAATCGACTATCTGGAAAACAAGGTCCTGGACGTAAAAATGGACGGCGCTGATTTTCTGGATTCTTCGCGCCCGCCCGAACTGGAAGCCGAATCTGTTGCGAAATCGATTCGTCTGGCCGAGCTGGCCGGTTGTCCGCTCTATATCGTTCACTTGACGGCGGAGCTGGCGCTCGATGAAGCACGGCGTGGGCTGGCGGCCGGCAGGGACATTGTCGTGGAAACCTGCCCGCAGTACCTGACCCGAACCGGGGAGGCCGTGCGGGAGATGGGCGCCTTGGCCAAGGTTGCGCCTCCGCTACGGACGGAAGCAGATGTCTCGGCACTTTGGCAAGGCATAGAAGAGGGATGGATCCACCTCATCGGGAGCGATCATGCACCCTACACAAAGGCACAGAAAACCGATCCGCCCTTTATAGAAGCTCCCTTCGGGGCTCCCGGCATCGAGACCCTGCTCCCCGTTATCTACAGCGAGGGCGTGGCGCGAGGAAGAATCTCGGAAGAGCGTCTTGTGCAACTCACAAGCGAGAATCCGGCGCGCGCCCTAGGCCTCTACCCGCAAAAAGGCACACTTCAAGTCGGATCGGACGCCGACCTCGTCGTGATCGACCCTGAAGGAAGTTCAACCTTGACGGCGGTGGGACAGCACACGAATTCTGATTACACGCTGTTTGAGGGATGGGAACTGAGTGGCAAGATCGAACTCAGCCTCCTGCGCGGGAAACCACTCCTAAAAGACGGGGCACTCTTGCAGGAGCCGGGCTACGGCCAGTTCGTCCCGCGCGCCGCATCCGGTAGATCGGAGATAGCTTCGCCCTAGAAATCGCCACCCTGGCGAGTTTCCATCATTCAGCCGGCAGGCTGATCCTGACGAATACGAATACTTCCCTCGCCTAGTGTGTTTTCCTAGCCACCCTTTTCGAAAAAGCGCCCAAGCCAGATGGTCACATCGGCAGCAACGTCTGCAAGTCACGCCCCATAGGCGATAAGGAACACAAAGAAGTTTGTGAGCTTTCCGTCGAACCTTCGAGACTTGTTACATCAGGAGGGAATTCCTCCCTTCCTCCTTGCGAACAGTCAACTTTACCCTACAGTTCTCAAACTCCATTTTTTCCGGTCGCGCTTTCCATCCTGTCCATGATAACGATGTAAAAAGACAAGGCAAGAGCAGTCGCAACCCATTCCATCCGGACGTTCTATAGCTTCCCTTCATGGGTCAAGCCTGAATTTTGCTGGATGATTTTTGGCAGGTGAATCCGCTTCTTTGACAAGTAGTATTGACGTTTTGAAAACTCATATTTGTCAGAAAACATGGAAATTGACCGGTTAAGAAGCTATTGGGAATGATTTGAAACTCAGCCAGAGTGTACCCATGTCATCATCGCCCCAGAGTTCAACCTAGGCAGTATAGGCTCCGTTCTAACACTCTGCTCCATTCCCTGTGTTTTCCTGCCCGTTGTAGCGCGTTCACAAGCCGGGAACTCTGGGGGAATATAACCTTCGTCGCAACTTGGCGTCGAAGGTTTGCACACCGGGTGATGGGCAGACATGTTGCCTACCCACACGCAGGCTCTGACTGTACTCAACTGGCATGCCTCGCGAGTAAATCGTCTTGCAGCGCTGCTCAGGTAGAGAAGGAATTGATTCTCAAGTTTCGCTGATTGACTCGAAGCTACTCAGTGCGGAGCGAAGGTTCTCCACGATCTCAGCCGCGAGTACATCCGGCTCGGGCAAGTTGTCCAGATCGGTCACGGAAGCGTCCTTGAGCCAGAACACGTCCAAGCTGGCATTGTCTCTCCGAAGAAGGTCTTCGCGCGAGTAGGCGCGCCACCGTCCGTCCGGGGTGCCTTCGCTCCAGCTTTCCTTGCGGACATGGCGGTTCTCCGGATTGTAACGAGCGACAAAATCCTCAAGATGCGCATAGGTCAGCGGCTTCTGCTTGAGTGTGTGATGCACGTTGGCGCGGTAGTCGTAGTACCAGACCTTAGAAGTCTGCGGGTCGGGACTGGCTGGCCGGTTGTCGAGAAAGATGACGTTCGCCTTGACGCCCTGGGCGTAGAAAACACCCGTCGGCAGCCGCAGGATCGTGTGCAGGTTGGTGGCGTGAAGCAGTTTCCGGCGAACGGTCTCGCCCGCGCCGCCCTCGAACAGTACATTGTCCGGCACCACGACGGCCGCGCGGCCGGTCGTCTTCAACATAGTCCGGATATGCTGGACGAAGTTCAGTTGCTTGTTCGACGTCGTCGCCCAGAAGTCCTGCCGGTTGTAGGTCAGGTCGTCGGTTTTCTGTTCGCCGTCGGCATTAGTGAAGCTCATCGAACTCTTCTTGCCGAACGGCGGATTGGCGAAGACATAGTCGAACGTATTCGACGGAGGGAAGAGCAGGGCGTCGGCGGGCGAAATCGCCGCCTCTCCGGTCATCTCCTCGATCCCGTGCAGAAACATGTTCATCAGGCAGAGACGACGCGTCCCCGGCACTATCTCGTTGCCATGGAACGTCGCATACTTCAGGAACATCTTCTGTTCCTTGTCGAGCGCGTAATTCTGCAGGAAGTTGTGGGCGGCGAGGAAGAACCCGCCCGTTCCGCAGGCTGGGTCGGCTATGGTTTTGTCCGGTTGCGGACGCACGCACGCCACCATCGCACGGATCAGGGCCCGGGGCGTGAAATACTGGCCAGCACCGGATTTGGTGTCCTCGGCGTTCCGCTCCAGCAGTTCTTCGTAGATGTCTCCCTTTACATCTGCCCCGAGCACTACCCACTCGGTGCCGTCCACCATGTCGATCAGGCGGAAGAGCTTGGCCGGATCGGTGAGCTTGTTCTGTGCCTTGGCAAATATCTGTCCCAGCATGCCTGTTTGCTCCCCAAGCCTGCGGAGAAGCATGACGTAGTGTGCTTCGAGATCCGCGCCACGGCGGGTGGTGAGGCTGGTCCAGTCATAGCCTTCGGGGATTCCCACATCGCGGTTGTAGGGTGGCCGGGCGTATTCATCAGCCATCTTGAGAAAGATCAGGTAGGTCAGCTGCTCAAGGTAGTCGCCGTATCCAACACCGTCGTCACGCAACGTGGTGCAGAAACTCCAGACCTTCGAGACGATGGGAGCAGTGTTCATCGCTTGATCTCATGTATGAGCAGTTTGCCGCCGATGCTGTCTAGTTCCCAACACTCCACATCCAGCGGGATCATATGGACTTGCGTTCTAATGAAGTAAGTCAGCAGGCTTTCATTCCGACCGGGCCGCATGCTTTTTTCGACAAGGAATATCTTCCTGTATTCCTCCGGTGCCATATGAAAATAGAACATGGCTTCGGCCCAGTTCTTCAACTTGGCGCTAGGCACGTTCCCGCCAGAAGTCCAGGTATGCGACTTGCACTCGACGATCACTTTGGGGTTTTCGGATCCGAGGTCGAAGGAATGATCCTTTTTCTCAACACCTAACCCACACGAAACCTTATGTTTGGGATGCAGCCTTAGTCCGCGATTGGCGAACAGGGCCTTCTGCGCCCGTTCCTCGAATGCTCGACCGACATGAAAGTTGCTGGTCGCTCCGTCTCTTTGAAAATTGTTCATGTTTTCCTCCGTTTGCTGTTCCGTCTTGCTGGCACCTCGGCGCGTTCTGACCCGATCCTCGCTAGTAAGGTGGATGCGGGTTCGTCGGCCGGATACTGGGGGGCGAGTTGCCCAGCAAACGCCTTCTTCAGGATGGATTGGCGAAGGGTGACAGCACAGTCGAGGGCGGCATCAATTTCTTCGTTCAGCTTATCTGCAACCTCAAGGCGGGCGTCTAGAATCCGGACAATTTCGGCCTGTTCGGCAGGGGAGCAGATCGGAAATGAGAGCGGTTCAACATTATTGTTGTTAATTTGAGGGACGTTGGAGCCATTGTATATGGTAGCAAGGTCCAAGCCGAGTACCCAGAACCAAGGAAAGTCCTGCAATATAGTTTCTGTGTTATTGGCGAGGCCCATCGTGTTGGTATCGAGACAAGAGGTTTGTTTCAGTCGTCGCTTCTTATTCGTCAATATTGCACCGCCTCTTCTGGGAAATACCGTGGTATTGGCCGGGAAAACCGTCAGACCATACTTCCGGACCTCATCCATCGATAAATTCAGAGATGCTTTAGCGAGAAACCTGTTGTTTCCCTCCACATTCATGTCGGAGATCTTAAAAAAAGGGACCTCAGTCCCTCTGCAAGATTCGATACCTTTGGGGGTTGATCCGCTAAAGATGTCCATAACCGCAACAAGCTTCACATCTACCCATTCCTTTGGAAGCTCGGAATGCGAGATGACGCTGATGAGTGGCTGGGTGGTCTCTAACTTGGGTTCCTTTGGCTTTGTAGGTTTCCTGCCGTTCTCACCACCCTTCTTCCATTCGGCAAGGTCTTGCTCCCATCCCCTGAGAGCTGACTGGTATTGCTTGTCCCGTTCCTCTCGAATACGGGCAAGAAGGGTCTCGGGGCTCTCGATCTTGTCGGGGTTCTCTGCCCTCCACGCGGCAGTGAGGCGACCTTCGAAGGCGGCCTTGAGGAGTGATTTACAATAAAGCCCAATCGCTCTTTTTGCAGCGCGAAGGCTTTCGACGCCCTTGTCGATCCCCTCGAACAGCGCCTCAATTCTCTCGACAATGCGGCGTTGCTCGTTGGCAGGGGCAATCGGAACCGGCAATGCACCGAAAGCAGCACCTGAGAGCTCTTTGAATGTTGTCCCTGTCGCACGCTCTTCAGCAATGTGCTTCGCAGCCTTGAGGTAGTAGTAGACATACTCGTTGAACAATTCCGAATGTGGAACAATGGACTTGAACCCTTGATTTGTGGCTGCCGGTTTGGAGTTGATGACGACGTAACCAACCGGTGCGCGCGATGAAAACATGACGCTACCGGCAGGCATGACCCTTGCAGACGATTTTATGAGCCCCTTGTCTGTTAGCGTTTTTGCCCCTCGGGCGATGAATTTTGGTTTGTACCCAGCAAGGTCCGATGGTGCGAACCAGATAACATTTCCGCCCCAATATTCGGAAACCTTTGTTGAAGGGGTCCCTCCTGACACCACATCACCTAACTCCTTGATGACTGTCCATTCCCACGACGACGGGACATTCCAAAGGTGCTCCGTCATGCTGCGAGTGCCTCATTCATCTCGGACATGATGCCATCCATCCGGGCACCGAACAGGGCATACATCCGCCCCAGACCACCGTGCACGTCAAAGGGGGTAAGTTCCAGATCGTCACGCTCAATGGAGAATGAGGTCGTGAGATGGTCCCGAATCATGCGCAACCAGACCATCTGTTCTTCGGAAAATTTCTCGCCCGCTCCAGCGTGGCGTTTCAGGATCCAGTCCTGGAAATTTCGCCTGACTCGGTCCGAGTGGTGCGTAAGGTTCCCGTCCAGTCCGCAGACACGGCGAATGAGGGCAACGAGCGCGGTGAGTTCCACTGTCGGATTATCACCCTTGTAGTCATCGAGATGCGCGTAGGCACGCCAGACGGTCAGCGGGGCAAGGCGCGGGCGGTCTTCCTTCAACTTCGCCAATACGTCCTTGAGCATGGCGTAGGTCACCTCGGATCGGCGGGCGGGCTGCGTGAAGAAAATGGTCAGCGCCTCGACCTCATCAAGGTTTTCCTTGAGGTATTCCTCGAAGTCCTGAGCGATCTTCTGGGCATTCTCAGCCAGATCGCCAGCCCATCCAGCGCGCAGGAGCGTGTCGAGGTTATCATGGTCGATGGTCTGCTCGTTGTCGCGGCGGATCGTGTCCAAGAGATTGATGAGCGGCGCAGTGAACACGTTGGCGGCCCGCCTGATCCGTTCCTCGCGTGCTGCCTGCATGGTGGAGTCGTCGGGTTCGGTGTTGCCGTTAGCCTTGGCGTCGGCCTCGACCTTATCCGGGTCAATCGCGTCGAACAGTTCGCGTACGATGGCAGTAAGGGATTTGCCGGCAGTTTGTTCGATCCTGGCCTGATCCTCTGTCCTGAGCTTGTTGTCGAGGCGCGAGAGGCGCGCCGCGAAAGAACTCACTGTCTCTTCGGATCGGTCGCCCATCATGAGACCCATGGCGAGGTCCCTGAACGGGAGCGAAGGCTTCGTGTCGAGCGGCTGGCTTGCGGTCTTGAGCGACCTAGTGACGCCCGCCGCATCGACAATGACGTAATGGGTCTTGGCGGGCGCGGATGGCGTGACCTTCCGAAGGTCGTCCGGCGCAAGGACACGGGTGCCGCGACCCTTCATCTGCTCGAAGTAGTTGCGCGACTTCACGTCGCGCATGAACAGCAGACATTCGAGCGGCTTCACGTCGGTGCCAGTGGCGATCATGTCCACAGTGACGGCGATGCGCGGGTTGTAGTCGTTACGAAAGGCCGAGAGAGAGGATTTCGGTTTCTTCGCACCGTTGGTAATCTTGCGGCAGAAGTCGTTGCCTTCGCCGAATTCCTGCCGGACGGTCTGGATGATGTCGTCGGCATGGCTGTCTGTCTTGGCGAAGATCAGGGTCTTGGGCAGTTCCTCGCGGCCGGGAAACATCTCCACCCACTTTTCACGGAAGGTGCGGATGACGGTGCGGATCTGGTCGGGATTCACCACCGAGCGGTCGAGTTGGGAAGCCGTGTACTCCTCCCGCTCGTCCTGTACTTCCCATCGACGGGCGCGGGTCTCGCGCTCGCGCTTCTCGACAACCTGCTCGGCCTTCAGCGTTCCGCCGCTTCCGGTAATCCGGGTGTCGATGCGGTAGATATCGTTGCCGACATTGACCTTGTCAGCCACCGCCTGCTCGTGGCTGTATTCGCTGACCACATTCTTCTGGAAGAAGCCGTAGGTGCGGTTGTCGGGCGTCGCGGTGAGGCCAATCAGGAAGGCGTCGAAATACTCTATCACCTGCGCCAGAGATTGTTGATGGACCGGTGGCACTCGTCGATGACGACCACGTCGAAGGTCTCCGGCGGGAGCCCGGGGTTGTAGACGACCGGAAGCGGTTCCTTGCGGTGCCATGCCTGCCCCTCGGGATGCTCTTCTTCCGCGCCATCGGCCAGTTCTTCGCCCTTCAGGGTCGCGTACATGCGCTGGATCGTTGAGATGACGATCTGGCTGTCGCCGGCAATGTGAGGCGAGGTGAGCCGCTGGACGCTGTAGAGTTCGGTGAACATGCGGTTATCGTCCTGGGGGACAAAGGCCATGAACTCCTGTTCGGCCTGCTCGCCCAGATTGCGGGTGTCGACAAGAAAGAGAATGCGGCGAGCGTCCGCATGTTTCATCAGACGGTATATCTGGGTGATCGCGGTGAAGGTCTTGCCAGCACCGGTCGCCATCTGGACGAGCGCGCGTGGCCTGTCGGCCTTCAGGGAAGCTTCAAGATTGTTGATTGCATTACTCTGGCAATCACGCAGACCGGCGTGGTCAAGCGGCGGAAGCGTGGCGATGCCGGTTCGAAATGAGCGCGGGGCGCAAACTCTGGCCTTGAGGGTTTCCGGACGGTGGAAAGTGAAAATCTCCCGAGAGCGTGGCCTGGGATCACGCCCATCCGTGAACCGCGTGACTTGTCCCGTGCTTTGGTAGAGAAAGGGCAGAGGCTCGGTGTTCTGAATCCAATTCAAGCTGGCTCTGGCATAGCCTTCCGTCTGCCCTTCAACCGTGGTGAGCCTTACGCCCCAACTGTCCGACTTGGCCTCCACGACACCGACCGCCTGTCTGTCAACGAAGAGAACGTAGTCGGCGGGCCCGATATCGGTCTGGTACTCACGCACCGCGACCCCCGTGCCCGCATCGAAATTGATCGATTCCTTGTCCTGAACGTGCCAGCCCGCCGCTTGTAGTCGGTAGTCGATCCTGTCGCGGGCAACTTGTTCCGGTGTCTGGTTGAGCTTATGGGCCATGCGCTCACTCCTGAGTACAAACGTTATTGGCAAACATCATGAAACTGTCGACAAAAGTTTCGGGGATACGGAAAATATGCATCATGTACCTGCCGAAACTGTGGCAACGATCTTTTTTCTGGCACTGCGGCATACAGATTCAATGTCGGGTTTTCGGCGTCTCGATCCCGACAACCAAAGCAAAACCGGGGCATGTTGGAATTGCATCAATCCATGAAAAGACGACCATCATCGTGACCCAGAAACGACTTCAAAAACGTCTTGATCTGCTCGGGACCAGCCATGGAGAGCAACTGGATTCCCAGAAGAAGTAATTTTCTAAAAACAGATGCTTCACCTCTCCGTTTGCACAAGTAGGCAATATCATTTCCATTCGCCCATACACCCCACACGGCAGAAGTTTCGGTCATATATGATTTTACTTGTCCCAGTCCGTCCTTTCGCTGATTCCGCATTGTTTCGACTATCCCGAAAATATCTTTCGTAGGTTCGCGGCCAGAGTTTGGGCGGCAAACGACAATATCGGCCTTGTCGGAAAAAAATCCCGAACCCTTGGGAATTTTTACTTCAATATCCAATTCTTCTTTCAGGTAGGCATAATCTTCCACTAAAATCTGTTCGTATTCCTGCCTCAACTTTTCTTCCGGTTTGGAAATGTCTACAGGTTTGCCCGATGCGTAATCCGGTATCTTCATCACGCCACGAGCCTCTTGCCGTGCATTCCCGAGACAATGGACTCCTGACGGCTATTGTGGTGACCCGAAATAAGAGTTTCAGACGTTTTTGGTGTTTTCGGAGAGGTGCTACAGGAAGTTAGTTTACTAGCTGTGCCGCCGGACTCATTATACCAAGATTCCCCTTTATCGCGCGATACTTTCTGCACATGAGATTTATTCACTTGCTATAACAGAAAATTACTTGCGATCCATCCCCCGACAACATCGATCAATTCATTCATGGCCGCATTCTTCAATTCAGCCCCATACACCAGATCCGACAGCAACTCCTCGATCATCCAGATATGACTCTTGATAAGGTATGTTGAATTTGCATTTCTTTGATTTGGGAATACACTTCTCGGAGCGTACAGGAGGACGAAACCATGAAATTCGCCTTGCACTACAGCTATCAGTCCCGCACTGGAAACTGGGTGGACGCCTACCACAATTCCCTGGAACAGATCGCCCTGGCAGAGAAGTACGGCTTCGACATGGTGACGACGAGCGAACACCACATGGTGGAGGATAATGGCTATTTCCCCTCCAACATGGTGACTGCCGCCGGCATCGCCACCCGAACGGAGAGGATGCGAGTCGGCACCTGCGTCCTTCTCCTCCCCTTCTATCACCCCTTGGCGGTGGCAGAGGACGCCGCGGTGCTGGACATCATGTCCCGGGGCCGCTTCGTGTTGGGGGTGGGACTCGGCTACAGGCGGGAGGAATTCGCGGCCTTCAACGTTCCCTTCGAGGATCGCGCTGCGCGTTTCGAGGAGGCGCTCAAGCTGGTTCGTCGGTTGATGACCGAGCAAGGCGTGACGCACCCGGGCCCTTGCTTTCCCATGCAGGACGTCACCCTCATGCCTCGCCCCAAGCAGAAACCGTGCCCTCGCATCTGGGTGGGGGCCAAGCTGCCCGCGGCCATCCGCCGTGCCGCGCGCATGGGAGACGCGTGGCTCGCCGATCCAGTCACTCCGCTCAAGGTGCTCAAGGAGCGAAAGAAAATCTATCTCGACGCCTTGGCCGAGGCGGGGAAGGACACATCAGGTGTGGAGTTTCCCCTAAGGCGAGAAGCCTATGTGGCCGAAGAGAGTGAGCAAGCCTGGGAAGAGGCGCGCGAACCCATGCTCTACAATTACCAGGAATATCTCGATTGGGGCCATCTGGTGGATGATGAGGGTAGGCCCGTGAGGCGGGGCACAGAAGCCACGGAAAATCTCAGGCAGCGATTCATCCTGGGCTCACCGGATGATTGTGTTCGCCAAATCCGACAATATCAGGAGGAACTCGGAACGACCTCGATGCACTTCCGCATGCAGTTTCCAGGTCTTGCTCACACGAAGATAATGAATGCGATTCGACTGCTCGGTGAAGAAGTCCTTCCCCATTTCCAGAGCACCCCGAACGAGCAGTGTATCTGAGCGGGAGGTGAAATTGTTTCCGCAGGGCTTCCGACTCGGATGACCAACCACGAAAAGCGAATCGGGGTCATTGCCAGCGGAAACAGCGGCCTGGATCGAGCGCATCTAACGAGGTATATATCTTCTCGCGACCCTCGCTCAGGACGAAATGTTCCACGAAGGATGGCGGGAAGTACTCGACCGGATCGTGCAAGCCGCTTGCAAGTCCCGGGATTCCATCATGGAAAATTCTTCAGAGTGAGGCTTTACGGATTTTTTTTCGCCATCGCCAAGCGAAACATGCCAAGATGCAGGATAGAAGCATGGTTTGGTTCAGAATAGTTTCGCAGAAAGATCCTGAGAACGGTGGCGATGATCGATGCCTGATTCTACACGCTCGGGACAACATCCAGAACTATGTACGACCCCTCTCCTTCGCGGAACTGGACTGGCTTTGGGCTCAATAGCCGCGAGGGGGTGAGACTTTGATGCGGTGCGACATCGAACGCCGGGCCAGATTTCGGTTGACCACGGGCCAATCGAGCGATCCGGTGGCGACACCAGGGGAGACTGTTTCGTGAGCAATCAGATCGACTGGATGGTGAACCATGCCAGAAGGGGCCGGATCGATCGCCGCAAATTCATGGACCGGGTCACGGCGCTTGGGGGCACGGCCACGTCGGCAAGCGCTCTTCTGACCAAGGCAGGTGTCGCCGAAACACCGCCTTGGGGTAGCAGTTATGCCCACGGCCCGAAATGGTGGAGAATGGCACCATGACGCAGGGCGCGCGCACGTTTAAGGCCTTCGACGATCTCCCCGGTCCCCGGGGACTACCGGTGCTGGGTAACCTCCATCGGATCCGTTTCGACCGGCTCCATCTGATTTTGGAAGACTGGGCGGAGCAGTACGGTGAGATATTCCGGATTCGCATCGGGCCAAAACGGATCGCGGTGATCTCGGATTGCTCGGCCATGCAGCACATCCTGGCGCAGCGTCCTGAGGAGTTCCGGCGCACTACAATGCTGGAGGCGGTGGCCACCGAAATGCGTCTCAAGGGCGTCTTCGCGGCCGAGGGCGAGGACTGGCGCCGGCAACGGCGGATCGTCATTGCCGCCCTGAACCGCGCGCGGCTCAAGGACTTTTTCCCCACACTGGCGATGACGGTCGAGCGTCTGAAGCGACGCTGGGAACGGGCGGCAGACACTTCGGAACCCGTGGACCTTTGCCGCGATCTGATGCGCTTCACCGTCGATGTCACCATGCAACTCGCGTTCGGTGTCGATGCCAACACGCTGGAAACACCGGGTCCGGTCATACAGCACCATCTCGACAAAATCTTCCCCGTGTTGCACCGGCGCGTGAATGCCGCCTTTCCGTGGTGGCGCTATTTCCGTCTGCCCTCGGACCGTGCGCTCGAGCGTGCGATCAAGGCCCTAGAGCGGGAGGTGGGCGACATGGTCCGCGCCACGCGGGAGCGTATGGCGGCTATGCCCGAACGACGCGACACTCCGACGAACTTCCTGGAAGCCATCCTGGCGGCGGTTGAGACTGAGGAGTCCGGGTTCACCGACGCCGAGATATTCGCCAACGCCGGTACGCTGCTGCTGGCGGGCGAGGACACAACGGCAAACAGCATGGCCTGGATTATGCACTATTTCACGAAGTATCCAGAGCATTTCGAACGGGTCCGGCGCGAGGTCGACGCGGTGGTCGCGCCCGAGACGGCCATCGTTAGCCTAGAACAGGCGACCAAATTCCCGTTCCTCGATGCCTTCTGTAACGAGGTGATGCGCCTGAAACCCATCGCGCCGGTCCATGTGGTCGAGTCGGTAACCGACACCACGATCCTGGGTTATGCGATCCCCAAGGGGACGCAGATCATGATGTTGGCCCGTCGCATGGCGACCCGGGACGAGAACTTCGGTGAAGGGAAACGTTTCGTTCCCGATCGCTGGCTCGTTCCCGCCGGGTCAAGAACATGTCCGCACGATCGCCGCGCCTTCATTCCATTCGGAAGCGGGCCGCGCCTGTGCCCAGGGCGCAGCCTCGCCCTGCTTGAGATCCGGACGGTCCTTGCGATGCTGTGCCGGAACTTCCAGTTGAAGCCTGTGCACGGCGGCACCGAAGTAGGCGAGCATCTGGTGTTCACGATGATGCCGTCCAACCTGTCCGTACGCCTGAGCCGATTGCACGGGTGAGCGGCAACGACTTGCTGTCGTCCGCCGTCGAAGCGCGAATGTGGCAAATGATTGGGCTGAGGTGCAGTTCCTCGCATTCAGATGTTCTCCGGGATTTTGGCAGGCTGCAGAAAGCAGGGGGTTGCTCTTGAACGACCTCTTTCTGAAACCAACTCGACCAGAGGAAGAGTCTGCCTCCAGGCGAAGAGATTTTGGCCTCTTTCCAGGTTCCTTTTCCAAACCCCTGGTCAACGCCTTGAGTATCAGAACTGCTTCACGAAGCGAATTCGGTGGAATGCGCTTTAATCGTAGGGTTGCGCGTTTGACTCGCGCTCCTCGGCCACCACTTGGCAACCGCTTCGGAGCAAGCGGCAGGTTTTGGTTATCAACGACCAGAATTGGATTGGTGTCGAATGAAATGATTTTATTTCGACTCGGAATGCACGAAATAGATGCCCGTTGATATGAGAATCGCTCCCCCGAGCATGAGTGTCGTCAGTGGCTCACCGAGCAGCAAGGCACCCATCAACACCCCGAAAACGGGCGTCAAGAACATGAAAACGCCCACGCGGCTCGCTGGGTAGTCCGTCAGCAGCCAAAGCCAGGGGATCATGGCCAGCCCCGTGCCGATCAGGCCGCTATAGCCCACGCCGGTGAGCACGTTGGTGTCCGTGAGGTCTGGCCAGGACTCACCGAGAATCGAGGCCATGAGGAAAAACGGCAACACAGCCAGAATCTGCGTCCAGGCGGTGATACGGAAGGCGTCGAAACCTCTCAGCCTCATTTTCAGTAAAACCGATTGTACAGCCCATACCACGGCCGCCAGGACGACGACGATGTCTCCGTACAATGTAGAACCGCCAGCCGAGGAGAGCTTGTCGCCAAAAAGGAACACCATGCCAAGGCTCGCGGCGATGAAACCCAGAATTGCGCGAACGCCGACACGCTCATTGGGGAGAATCCACGCTGCCAGCGCCGTGAGTATCAGTGGCTGGGCATAGAGGAACAGGGAAGCGCGACCGGCGGTGGTGTGGTCCACGCCATGATAATAGGTGATGAACATGAGGTTGTGCAGGCAGGCGTTGAGCCAGAAGTCCCGGTTTTCCCCCGAAAAACCCGGGCGTGGCGGCAGGACGGGCATATTTCGCATGAACATGATCAGAAAAACGCTCGCTGAGGAGATGATACCCCTCAACCACAGAAACGTGAAAGGCTCTACGCCGCGCAGGCCTATTTTTGCCGCCGGAAAACTCAGGCCCCAGAGAAAAGTAACTGTGAAAATCAAAACGAAAAAACGCAATTTCTGCCCATCCTTTCAGCAAATCCGCTCTTGATCGGGTATTACCGGGCGGGTGCAATCTGAGGTAAGCGCATATTTAACTATCGGATTCTCTTTTCCTGGGAAACGGGTCCAGATCTTGCAAGTCCACTTTTTGCTCGAGTTCGTCATGGCAAGCGTCACAGCGCGGCTGAGCCGTAGCCGCCACCATGAACCCTTTCGTCCTGTCGCCGCCTGGTCGATGGCCGTTATGGCACTGTACACATTCCGCCTTGAGCTCCGCGTGATCCGAGATGGCGTGAAACGCGTCGTCGACCAACTCGAGGAGACGTTCCTCGGAGTGGCACTTCACACAGTCCTTGTCATGTATGGGATGGAAAACGCGCGAGGGCTGTTCATAATCACCTATGATGAACTTGTAGAGATCCTTGTTCGCGAGTATCGTCGTGCGAATCATCCCCGCAATGCCCTCTTCCCCGTGACAGGAGATGCATCTCACACCGCCCGCGCTCTTGTGCCAGCCACCCAATGTCTTCACCATGGACTTCGCGCGCACCCCATCGTCGAGATAATCCTGGTGATCCTGAAGATGGCAAACCGTACAAAAAGGATCATAGGATTCCACGGCACGAATCCCGTACAGGCTGCCGACCCCGAGCAGCGGGGACAGCAGGACGAGCAGAATCAACCACCGCCACAGGTGTTTCGGAGAGCTTCTCATTCAGGTTCTCCCCGGCTCAAACATGCCGATGTAAATTCCATAATCCGGCAAGCTCAAAACGAATACCAAATCTTTCTCTTCCTCATTATAGCGCGATTTGCTAGGATAGCTTTCATTATCGGAGGTTGATTCCATGGTCAGAACGAGATTCACAGCCCAAAAACGCCGACCGGGACGCAGAACCACACCCCGGACACCCACCCCCACTGGCGAAAGCGCCAAAGAGGTCGCCGCGCGCCTGAAGGCAACGGCGCTCGTGGGAAAGAAAGCGCAAGACTACAGGCGCAAGTCGCTGGAAATTCACGGCTGGTTCTGTGCGAAATGTGGTCGCGATTTTGATGAAAACAACCTCCACATCCTCACGGTTCACCACCGGGACGGCAACCACAAGAACAATCCGCCAGGTGGAAGCAACTGGGAAAACCTGTGCGTGGATTGCCATGTGGACGAGCACTCCCGCGATATGCTGGGCCGCTACCTCAGCGACGACGGCTAATTTCTGTCTTCGATACGTCATCATCATGATTTTGTCGGTCAGGCCTTCGGCAGCCAAAGGGAAAAGCGGCGTTCCAAGTTCAAAATCCCACTCTATACGCGCCGTCGCTTTCGCATCTCTCGCTTCGGGAAAAAGCGTGATCCTGAATCCCCTGGATTCTGCGGATGCCCTCTCGGCAGTAAGCGTATACGGGAGCCTGGGCGCCGAGATACAAAAGGAAGAAACATTCTGGTCGGTAGAGGGCTTCGGTGCACGGCCCAGAGTCCCCGAAGGGACTCTTGACGTAGGGAACTCGGGAACCACCTGCCGGATGGCTCTTGGCACCGCCGCCCTGCTCAAGGATGGCGAAGCACGCTTTGACGGCGATTCCCAGACCAGAAAACGTCCCATGGGTCCGCTTCTGAACGCGCTCTCGAATCTGGGCGCAAAGACACAATCGGGTAAAGATGGTTATCTGCCCGTAACAGTAGGAGGACCATGGCGCGGCGGGCGGACGAAAGTCGACGGGACGACCAGCCAATTCACGTCTTCTTTACTTTTAAATGCACCCTTTGGAGAAGAAACGACTGCCATCGAGCCGATAGATTTGAATGAACGGCCCTATGTCGAAATGACGCTGTGGTGGCTGGATCGTCTGGGTCTGGAATACGAGCGCGATGAATATCGCAGTTTCACCGTTACGGGTGGTCAGGCTCTCTCGGGATTCAACGCAACCGTGCCTGCGGACTGGAGTTCTGCCGCCTTTCTCTTGGCGGCAGGAGCATTGCCGGGAGGCGACGTTACACTGGAAGGCCTTGATCTCGACGATTCGCAAGGCGACAAGGAGATTCTGCGGTTCGTCCAGGAAATGGGAGCACGGACCACAATCAGCAGGAAATGCGTACAAATTCAGTCAGGGGCACTGCGCGGAGGGGAATTCGATCTGAACGCCACGCCCGACCTTTTGCCCGTGATGGCCGTGCTCGGCGCTTTCGCAGACGGGGAAACAAGACTTGTCAACACGCCCCAGGCCCGCATCAAGGAAACAGACAGAATCTCCGCGATGCGCGAAGTCATCAAGGGTCTCGGCGGCGAAGCGAGAGAATTGGCGGACGGCATCGTCATCCAGGGTGGTGGGCTGAAAGGCGGAGCCGTACACGGGTTCGGCGACCACCGCATCGTCATGTCTGCAGCTGTGGCAGGGATCGCCGCGCCGGAAGGAGTATCGGTCGACACAGCGGAGGCGATGGCGGTAACATTCCCTGATTTTTGTGAACGCATGTCATCGTTGGGTGCGGACATCGAGGCGAGGGATTCAGCGAATGCCGATCTATGAATACGAATGCAAGGAGTGCGGTTTTATTTCCGGCCATCTCGTGATGAAGCCATCAGACCGCAGAAGTCTCACCTGCCGTGCCTGCGGGAACAAGAAGCTGAGAAAAGTAATGTCGCGTTTCTCCGCGCATCAAACCGAATCCCAGCGGCTTGAATCATTCGACCCATCGAAACCCCAGGATAGTTCTTTCTACAAAGATGATCGGAACATCGGGCTTTGGGCCCAGAAGCGCGCGCAGCAGTTGGGCGTCGATCTGGGCGATTCCTTCGGTGAGGTGCTGGAAAAGGGCCGTTCGAAGAAAATTCTGGACAACTTGTGAGGTAAGCTTGAACCCAAAAACGAAGATGAGTGAATCGCTGCGCAGGGAAGCTGCGCCGCTTTGGGAAAAAATTCATGCTCATCCCTTCGTCCGCGGCATCGGAGACGGAACGCTGCCGCTTGAGCAGTTCCGCTTTTACATGTGCCAGGACTACATTTTCCTGCAGGAATACAGCCGCGTCATCGCCCTGGCTGTAGCGAAAGCCCCCGAACTGGCGGAAATGGGCCGTATTGCCGACCTGTTGAACGCCACCCTGAACACCGAGATGGAACTCCACCGGGGTTTTGCGTCGAAATTCGGCATCTCGACTGATGAAATCGAGGCGACGAGGCCTGCTCCGGTTTGCAAGGGATACACCAGTTTTCTGCTTGAAGCGGCCTACTCGGGCACGTTCGGGGAAATTGCCGCCGCCATGCTCCCCTGCCAGTGGGATTACGCCACCATCGGTGAGTTGCTCGCAGCCAGGGGGATTCCCGAAAATGCGCCGCTCCACGCCGAGTGGATAGAGACCTACGCCTCGGAAGAGTTTGCGCAGCTGGCTCGCTGGCTTCGCGAAATGTTCGATGAGGCCGCATCGACGGCAGGTACTGCCGAACACAGGCGCATGCGCTCGCTCTTTCTTATGGGTACAAGATACGAATACCTCTTCTGGGATATGAGCTGGAAGATGGAGGAGTGGCCCCTGTAACCCACAAGTCCCACCTGTCGAGATAATATATGTCCCCCAGAACGCGAAAAGAAATTCCGAATCCGAAAAGATGCACGTGGGCCGAAGGCGACCCACTGATGGAAAAATATCACGACGAGGAATGGGGACTTCCCGTCCGAACGACGCGAAAACATTTCGAGCAATTGACGCTTGAAATCTTTCAGGCGGGCCTCTCCTGGCGCACGATTCTGCACAAACGCGAGGCGTTCAGAGAGGAATTCGCGGGGTTTTCGCCCGAAAAAGTCGCTTGTTTCCCCGAAAAAGATATCACGCGTATCCTCGGAAACCCAGGAGTCGTGCGCAACCGCAAGAAAGTCGAGGCCACCATAGAGAACGCCAAAAGGTTCCTCGCCATCCAGAAAAAATATGGTTCGTTCAACCGTTATCTCTCCTCACTGCCGGACGATCTGCCTTCACTGCAAAGGATTTTCCGCCAGGAATTCGTCTTCATGGGGCCAAAGATTGCGGAAGCGTATTTGGAGAGCGTGGGCAAGATCCCCGAACCCCACGACCCGCGCTGTTGGCGGGCGAAGAAAAATCCGCAAACATAATTCATTCCCATCATATGTTTAATTCAAGAAATATCAGTAATTTACCGAGAAAGGAGAATCTGGTCCAGCCGCGAATAACTTGAGAGTTCTGCTGGCATATTCGGGATACCGACGCGGCAGGAACAAGATTTCATAACACGCCTTCCCCTAAAGATCTAAAGAAATACTCTCCCACCAACGTGACTACAGCCCGAAACTATCCCTGCCCACTCAGTTCATCCAGCTTGCTTTCGAGCCTGTCGATGACCTCGGCGGCGTCGGCGGCAGCGTTGTAGTCCTGCGCCAGGTCGCCGTCGCCGCAGGGGCTTTTCACGACGAAGAACACGGACTTCTCGCCGATGGTGCGACCGCCGTGGCGTGTATTCCGGGGGATATGGACGATGTCGCCAGGCTCAACGATTCTTTCTTCATCGCCCACAATCACGTAGCGCCTGCCTTCCAGCACGAGGTAAAACTGCTCCTCGTTGGGATGGTAATGTGGCGTGGCCCCCTCGCCCCTGAGATACGTCACGACACCCACCTTCATCAATTCTCCCGACACCGCCTTGGCGACCGCAGGCGATATCCCGGAGCGAATCTCTTCCATCTCGGAAATCCTGTAGAATGGCATTCCCTTACCTCCCTTTTTGATTTTGCGTATATTCCCCTCAAAAGACCGCCATTTTGTTCAAAAAACCACGACCGTCGCTGACCACCCATCAAATAAATTCGTGCAGTTTTTCTTCCAGGCGGCGGACAATTTCCTCTGCGTCCTCCGCATCGTGGTGATCCTGATCGAGGCTCCCGTCGCCCGAAGGACTCTTGGCAGTGAACATGCACACATCGTCGATGATGACGCCGCCGTGCTTTGCTCCTCGCGGGATATGCACGATATCTCCCGCGACGACCAGGCCCTCCTCATCGCCCACGATCATCCATTGCCTGCCCTCGAGGATGAAAAGGAACTGCTCCTCGTTCGGGTGGTAGTGGGGTCTCGACATCTTGCCCTTGGGATAGGTGACGAAACCCACCTTTACCAACTCCCCCGCCAGACCCTTGAAGCGGCCCATAGGCTGGGCAGCCACGTGGGATTCGGCCATCTCGGACACTCTGTAAAAAGGCATTTCGAATCTCTCCTTCCGAATTTTCCTCGCGACACTTCGCAGATTCCGCACACCTGCCACCTTCTACACAAAAACGGCAGGTCTATCGGGATTCTTGATTATCGTCGACTCCTGTTTCCTGCCATTCTATAGAATCTACCCGCTTTTCACACGACAAAGCCGTGACATGTTTAAAACCATCCCGAATGGATTCGGGTTGTGATAATATTTTTCCGAAAGCTGCCGTGTCACCCAAGCATAAACGGAGAAAGCTCTCCCATGTCCCGCCACACGAATACTGCATCCAGAATTCTTGTCGCAGCCTCGCTCGCCGCCATTCTCTTTGGCTGCGCAGTGCAGACGTTTCCCACCCACGGGGTGTTGCGCCAGGGGCTGGCCGAAATGGTGGGTACTACCGTCGAGGCGCTTGTCGAGAAGATAGGGTATCCGGAAAGCGACGTCAGCGTCAGCGGCCGAAAGGTCTACACTTGGGACCACAGGAGAACCTTCACCTACCTCACACCCGAGACCGTCTGCCGTAATGAGATCGTGTTCCACCGACGGGGCCGCCGCGAAGTGACAAGGGTGTGCGACACGCATCAGGTGGAAAGAACGTTGCTGCACCACTGTACGCTCAAGGTGGAAGCCGATGGTGCGGAAATAATTACCGCGTTCAGTTTCGACGGCAACGCGGACGGTTGCGAACACTTCGCCTCGGCTTTCAGAAACATCCCTTACGAGACATGCATCGAAAAACTATCGGGGCTCAAGTTCGCGGTGAACATCGGAACGGAGCCGCAGGAGAAGCTCTCTGCCGCCATTACCCGGTGCGAGAAGCTATACCGCTAGCATGCCTAATCGATTACAGCGAGGATGGCTGCGCGCAGGTAACAGGACTTCCCGGAACCTGTCCCCGATATGGGCTTGTGTTCGCGCACGCCCAACCATCGATGTTCATATTCCGGAAAAG
This sequence comes from bacterium, assembly GCA_965200245.1. Classification (GTDB taxonomy): domain Bacteria; phylum UBA8248; class UBA8248; order UBA8248; family UBA8248; genus Bin107. Next base: position 225,666 of record CBDATS010000005.1, read on the forward strand.
CAACGAATTTAGTGTTGCGAGAAAAAGAACAAGTCAACAATACCTGAATCCAGGCTTTCACCCAAAAACCGGACGTAGACGCCAAAGTCCATACGCGAGACGTTATGGAGCAGATTGGCGACCCGTTACACTACCTCGTCCTGAGCGATGAGGTGCACATTATCCCGGTGCAGCTCTCGCGCAGAGGCAAAGCTACCTCCTCATTTCCTGCGTTTCGCTCTCTCCATCCTGTTCTCTCGCCTTGCCCGATTCACCCTCAAGCTTTTGCTTCATCCCGCGGACGCCTTCCTTGGCCGAGTCGAGTTTTTCGTCGAGTTTCTCCTTGACGTCGCCCAGGCCCTCCTGGATATCCACCTTGTCGATTCCCTGGATGTAGGCGCTCACCTGGCGAATGTAGGGCAGGAGCCTATGTCCGTCTCCGCCGGACGAAAAGCCGGGCGAATGGGTCTCGATAATCATCAGCCCCAGGGCAAGGAAGAAAACACCCTTGGCGCTGCCGATGAGGCCGCCGCCGAGCCTCGATATCCACCCTAGAACCGCGATAGACAAAACCCTGAACATCACGCGGAAGAACAAGACGGCAAGCAGCCACGAACCGAAAAAAAGCACCGGCTTGACGAGCGAGTCGAGCAGGCTGTCCTCGGCGAAGAAGTAGGCCGCGTAGGAACGCAGAAGATCGCTGAACTGCATGGTGAGGAGCGCCGCGATTCCAAGAGCGACCACGGAGAATATCTCACGGAAGGATCCGCGCACGCAGCCGCGAATGAGGAACCCACCGACGAAAACGGCAATGACTATGTCAGGAAACGTGAAAGAAACCATCGATATCCTGAGTGTTTATGGACGAATATATCCGACAATCAAGACACATAGTTCAAAATGTATCAAACTGGAGCGGTTTTGTCATTCGCATAAGATGTGGTGCGTCAAATTCTCTCTTTCCACATGATCAGGGCGTCTTCCTGGTTGTCCGGATAATAGCGCGGGCGCATGGCTATAGCCTTGAACCCCCATCTTTCGTATAGCGCGACGGCGGCTGCGTTGCCAAGGCGCACCTCCAGCGTCGCACGAACGAGTCCCCTGGCCCTGGCGCCTTCCAGAATCCTTTCGAGCAAGAAGCCGCCTAAGCCCTTGCGTCTGTGGGCGGGCGCGACAGCGAAATTCGTGATGTGGCACTCATCCACCACCTCCCACCAGCAGGCGTAGCCCAGAATGCAGGCCTGCAATGCTCCTGCCTCGTCCGGGGGAGCTTCATCTTCCGTCACGACAAGAAGGTGGGAATTTTCGATCTCGCAAATCTCGCGGATGAAACTCGCCCCCGACCACGGAAGCGGGAAGGAACACCGCTCGATGGCGAGTACCTGCTCCACATCTTCGACTCTCATGGGCCTCGTCTTCACGGTTCCCCTCACCCGGTGACCGGCCTGAAACTGCGAACGCAGCGAATAGCCCTGAAACTCTTTCGCCCCGGAGTTTTCGGGACTATAATGCGCCAACAAAACAGACATTCCATTTTGATGACATTGGACCATAGACCTGCGCCGTAAAAGAAGCCCACTTGCGGCGGATGCGTAAACTCGAAAACCGATACGGAGGATTATCATGGGCGCAACATTGACATATCTGGGACATTCCTCGTTCGTCGGGCAATCAGACGGCGGCAAGACCTTCTACATCGACCCCTGGCTCGAGGGGAACCCGCGCTGCCCCGAAGTTCAGCAAAGTGCGCAGAGAGCGGACCTGATCGCCCTCACCCACGGCCATTTCGACCATATCGCGGGCGTCATGGCCGTCTACGGCCAAGGCGGATGCCCGGTTGCGGGTCCTTATGAGCTGGTAAACCTGATCGCCCAGAACGAGGGCTTCGCAGAAGAGCATGCGGGTGCGATGGGAAAGGGTGGCACGGTGGATTTTGACGGCATCGGCGTCACCCTCACCCACGCCATGCACAGTTCAAGCTACAACGAGCCGGGCATCTACGCTGGCGAACCGGCTGGCCTCGTCATGACCTTCGAGGACGGCAAGCGTGTCTACCATGCGGGTGATACCGCCGTTTTCGGTGACATGAAAATCATCGGTGAGTTGTATCAGCCCGACCTTTGCCTTCTGCCCATCGGTAGCCGCTTCACGATGGACCCGCGCGAGGCGGCCCTGGCCGTCGAGCTCCTGGGGGCGAGCCGGGTCGTGCCGATCCACCACTCGACTTTCCCGCTTCTTACGGGCACGCCCGAACAGTTCGCCGAAGAAGTCGCGGCGCGTGGGCTTTCACCGGAAATTACCGTTCTGGAGCCAGGCGAGTCCGTGAGCGTCTAGGCACGCCGCCGTCCAGGCACAATGATTTTTTGCGCTTATTGAAAGGAACCACGCATGAGTGAAGCCCCCCAAGTCAACACGCGCACCGAGGATCGCGACGGAATGCGAATCACTTGGCACCAGCCCATCGAAATGGACGACGGCCTCGTGCTTCGTGCCGATGTGTTCCGGCCCATCCAGGAGGGAAAATACCCCGTCATCCTGACCTACGGCATCTACGCCAAGGGGGTGGCTTACCAGGAGGGCTATCAACACCAATGGAATAAGATGGTGGCGGATTATCCCGAAACTCTCGAGATGTCCACCAATAAGTACCAGAACTGGGAGGTGACGGATCCTGAGTGCTGGATTCCCCATGGCTATGTCTGTATCCGCGTGGACTCGCGCGGAGCGGGCTGGTCTCCGGGTTTCATGGAGCCCAACTCGCCTCGGGAGATTCAAGACCTTTACCAGTGCATCGAATGGGCCGGCGTGCAGGAGTGGAGCAACGGCAAGGTGGGAATGCTGGGCATCTCCTACTACGCGCGCAACCAGTGGCGTATCGCGGGACTGAAGCCCCCCCACCTCACCGCCATCATCCCCTGGGAGGGCGGGAACGACACCTACCGCGATTCGGGCTACCACGGGGGCATCCTGAGCCAGTTCCAGGAGCAATGGTCGAAAGTGCAGGTGATGAACGTTCAGTACGGGCGTGGCGAACACGCGAGAAAACACCCCGTGACGGGAGAATCTGTCGCAGGCCCCATCACGCTCACAGAAGAAGAACTCGCGCAGAACCGTGTCAACGCCTTCGAGGAACTCAAAAAACATCCCTTCGACGATCAGTGGCACCGCGACCGCTCGGCCGATCTCTCCAAAGTCACGCTCCCGCTTCTCACCTGCGCCAACTGGGGCGGCCAGGGGATTCACCCGCGCGGGAACTTCAACGGCTACATCGAATCGCCCTCGGAAGAAAAGTGGCTCGAAGCACACGGGGATTCGCACTGGTCGCTGTTTTCCAGCAAATACGGACTGGACCTCCAGAAGCGCTTTTTCGATCATTACCTGAAAGGTATCGATAACGGTTGGGAAAAGACCCCGCGTGTCATGCTGAACATCCGCCACCCGGGACCGAAATTCGTCCACCGCTTCGAGAACGAATGGCCCCTGGCCCGCACGCAATGGACGAAGTTCTATCTCGATTTGGAGAACAAGGCGCTCGTGAGAGAACCCATAGCTCAGGAGACGAGCATCGAGTATGACGGCATGGGAGATGGCCTCACGTTCTGGATGCCTCCGATGGAAGAGAAAACCGAGATCACCGGCCCGATGGCGGCCAGGCTCTTCGTTTCCTCGTCTACCGAGGATGCGGATATCTTCCTTATCGTCCGCGTGTTCGACCCCGAGGGCAAGGAACTCACCTTCATGGGTTCCACCGATCCGCACACGCCGATTGCGAACGGCTGGCTGCGCGTCTCACACCGCGCCCTCGACCCGGGAAAAAGCACCTTCTACCGACCCTATCATCCACACGACAAGGCTGAACTTCTGACACCCGGCGAGGTTTACGAGAGCAATATCGAGATTGTCACTTCGTGCATCGTCGTGCCCGTCGGCTGGCGGGTAGCGCTCACCGTGCGCGGGAAGGACTATGAATACACGGGCGAGCCCAACGAGTTCGCAAAACAGTTCCACTATTCCACGAGAGGCACGGGTGGCATGACGCACAACGACACGGACGACAGACCCCCTGCCGTATTCGACAACAAGGTGACTCTACACGCTGGCGGCGGTCGCGATCCCTACCTGCTCCTGCCTGTCATCCCACCCAAAGAAGGAGATTAGGCACGAACAGGGGTGGATGCAAAACGAAAAAACGGAGGAGCCTGTATAATAGAAACGCTGATGGATTTCATGGTCGTCAGGCTGACGACTCTCGTGGGGCTCAGGTTCGTCTGTGGCCAAATCACCGATCTTCACGAGCACCCGGAAAGAATTGACAGGGTACTCTCGGTAATCCAGAAATACATGGCAAGGAGCGAAGAACCGAGCGGTTCTTTGGGTGCACGATCACCGTTTCTTTCCGCAGGACCAAAATCGACTGAGGCACTGCGACCTCAAGCGATGCAGGACTTCCCGGGCGGAAGACCGAAACCAAATCGGGGCATCAGAGACAACCGTCCTGGGGTTGTCCTTTGTCAGGATGCAGCATGGAGGGCAGGTACGGGTGTTATCGGTTTCCGGGCGACATCACCCCGCGGCGCCGCGGCCGCCGTCGACCACGATATGCTGGCCCGTGAGATAATCAGAAGCCGATGAGCACAGGAAAAGGGCCGCGCCCGTCAAATCCTCAGGTGCGCCCGCGCGGCCGGCAGGCGTTCGCGCGAAGACTTCCGCCATCTTCTCGGGATTGGCGAACAGACCCCCCGTCATCGGTGTCCTGGTGAGTTGCGGCCCCAAGGCGTTCACCTGGATATTGTGCGGTGCCCATTCGAGCGCCAGCGCACGCACGAGGGATACAACTGCCCCCTTGGTGGCGACATAGGCGGCCTGGTTTGGCACGGCGCGCTCGGCTACCATGGAAGTGAGCAGGACTATCTTTCCGCCACTCTGGTCGACCATGACTTTCGCAGCTTCCTGCGCACAGAAAAAAGCGCCGCGCACATTCGAAGCAAGGAGCGTGTCCACATCCTCTGGCGTGTGATCGAGCGCGGGTTTCACGATGTTGATCGCGGCGCTGTTCACCATGACGTCAAGACCCCCGTGGCTCGATACCACCTCCCCCACGAGCGCTGAAACCGAGTCCGCGTCCCCTACGTCGCAGGATTGAAACTGCGCTTCAAGACCATCCGCCCGCAAGGCTTCGAGTGCTTCATCGCCTCGGTTCCTGGAACGGCCAGCGATTGTGACCCTCGCACCCGCGCCCGCGAGCGCCCTTGCAATCGCCAGACCGATACCAGACGTGCCGCCCGTAACGACCGCGACGCGGCCTTCTATCCTGAACTGCTCTATCATCATTTCACTCCCGAAATCTCGATTGCTACAGACGCGCTCTCAGATATTCCATCGTCCTGGTCGCCGCCGTTTCGAAATCGGGCTTCTGGGCCAGTTGGGCCGAGAGGTAGCCCGTATAGCCTATCTCCTTGAGCGCGCCTATAATCTCACTGAAGGGAATATGGCCTGAACCAGGGTAGGTGCGCGTGTTGTCGGCGACATGGAAGTAATCGATTCGCGCACCCGCCTCCCGGATCGCTTCCGCGAAAGAAGCGTCCTCGATGTTCATGTGGAAGCTATCGATCAGAAAACCCACCGCCTCATGGTTCATTTCGTCCAGAAACGCGAGGCCTTCCTGCGTGGACCGCACGAAGTTCGTGTTGAAACGGTGGTGCGGCTCGAAGAGCATTTTGATGCCGCGTTCCCCTGCCCTGTCGGCACCCGCGCGCAACCCGTCCCACATCCAAGCTTCGGACTCCGATCTTCGTTCGCCTTCGAGGAGATTCCCCCGGAAGCGACCGATGTTCACCGGACATCCCAGATCGGCCGCAAAATCTATGTGGCCGAAAAGCCGCTCGATCGCCTCAACACGCACGTCCGCTTCGGGATGGCAGAGTTCGATTTCGTCCTGATAGGAAATGGGAGCTGTGCCGATGAGGGAGACTTTGAGACCCGATTCCTCAAGCGTGCGATGCAGATCGTCGCGATCGAAAGCGCCCGCGTCACGTGTCGCGAGTTCCACGCCATCGAAACCCAGGTCTTTCAGGAACATCAGGTTGTCCCGGAACGCGCCACGCACCGCGGGCATGAGCGGCGTCGTCACGTCGGGCGTTGCGACCACGTAGCCGATTTTCATTCTGTACTGCCCCTTTCATTCCAGCATTCATCAAAATGTATCGCTGTCCCTCTTTCGTTTTCCCGGTGGATGCGGCGATACTATAGCCGCAAGGGCAGTACGGCGAAAGGGCGACCCAGCATTTTCCGGGCGAAGGCTATCCTGTAGCCTTGAGGCTTGATTCCACTCAAAACCGGAGAGCAAACTCATGAGAGAAGACCAGAGGCTGCTTCACGGCGCGATTGACACTCACATCCACGCATCACCCAGCCTGTTCCCACGCGTCTGTGACCACATCGAGTGTGCACGCGGGGCGGCCTCAGTAGGCATGCGCGGCGTGGTCTTCAAGATACATCACGGCGACACGTCGGGACGCATCCCTCTCGTGCGTGAGGTAATGGGCGACGCCATCGAAATTTACGGCGGCATCACCCTCAACAGCCCGGTGGGCGGGTTCAACCCCTTCGCGGTGGATACCGCCATCAAGATGGGGGCGAAGATGGTGTGGATGCCCACCATCAGTTCGCTGAACCACCTCGAGAAACTCGGCGCGCCGCATTTCCCGGGCATGAAGCAGACCAAAGGCGTGAACCTGAAGGAAGAAGGTCTCACCATCTTCACCGACAAGAAGCGAACGGAAATACAAGAGGAAGTGAGAACGATCTGCAGACTTATCGCCGATGCGGGAATTTGCCTTAGCACAGGGCACCTGAGCGTGGACGAGGTGCGCGCCTTGATCCCCCTTGCGAAAGAGGAAGGAGTGAAACACATCATCGTCCAGCACCCGGAATATATCGTGGACGCATCGGCTGAGGAACAGGTGGAATTCGCAGAGATGGGGGCCTACATCGAGCATCTTGCGATCTTCTGTTTCACTCACTGGGGCGCGTATCCCACCGACAAGAACGCGCCGCCCATCTCCGTCAGGGAACAGGCGAAGATGGTGAGAGCCGTTGGCGCGGCCAGAACGATTCTGTCCACAGACCTGGGTCAACTCCATAACGCACCCCCCTGGGAAGGTCTGCGCGTGTTCGTTCAACTCATGCTGGAAAACGGAATAAAATCAGGAGAAATCGAGACCATGCTGCACAAAAACCCCGCCCGCGTACTCGGGCTTCCCCTGAAAGCCCCCACGCAGGGGGAGGAAGCGCCCTAGAGCAAGGAGGCGGTTCGCATACCGTCCCTGTCATGCTCGCTACCTGCAGGGACAGAATCGCCACCTGCCCCTGCTTTGGTTCTCGAATCCGGATACTACAGCCTGTACCCGGCCTCCCGAATAAATCGCGCGAGATTCCGCTTCGTTTCGTCCCCCAAACTCTCGAACATCTCGATCGTGGCCTGTTTGCTGCCCTCGACCGCCGGCTGATCAAACGGGTTCACCTCGCGCAGAAGACCGCCGTAAACCGCCGCCCACTGCCAAAGCGCAATCAAGCCGCATACGTCGGAGGCGGCAAGCGAGTCGAGCGTGAGCACAAAGTGGGGCGTCCCCCTGCTCTCCGCTTCGGCGACAACGCCCGCGTGTTCCATGTGAAGAAATTCTGTGCCACTCACCCCGCGTGTGAGGCACGCATCCTCACCGAAACTCCCGACGCACATGGAAAGCCCCACTACGTTCTCGCGCCCCCCGAAATACCTCTGGTTCGAGTGGTGCTGGCTCTCTGGCGCGCCTGCACAGAGAATCGTTTGCCCGCACCCGTCCTTGCAATAGCTCTCATGGACAAGCTGCACGATGAGTTCGCCCACTCCCGAAAGCGCGTGGGCGTAAATCGGCATGAATATCTCCGTGTAGCCCGCGTTTTCTGCACGCCAGAGTTCGAGCGCGAGGTATTTCGCCATGTTCTCGCTTGAGGCTACGGAAACCTTGAGTTTTTCGTGGGTGTCTGCAAAGGCCGCATCTATCTCCCCGGCCAGGGCCGTGTTGCCGTCCAGCATCGCCAGGGGCAGAAGCGCGTTGTTCTGCGCGGCTGTAAAACGTCCGCCCACCTCGTCGGGATGCGGAAATGTGTCGAGATTCGCTTCTGCAACCATCAAGGCCAGCTTGCTCGGACCTGATGAAGTGATCGCCAGGGCTGGATAGCCACGTTCCATCAAAATGGCCGTTTCCTGAATCACGTTTTCGGTGTTGCCGGATTTGCTCACGGGAACGACAAGTGTGTTCTCGGGATTGAACGTGTCACCCCCCCGCAGCAACTCCCCAAACAGTCCACTCATGTCCGTTCCGTCGAGCAGATGCAGTTTTCGGGAAAACCCACGCCCTGAAAGCGCCAGATAGAGTGCCCACACGTTTCGTATCGACCCCCCGTTTCCGATAACGACCAAGTGATCCTTTCCCTGTGCCGCCGCAAGTTTCTCCTCCATGCCCGCGACGTCCGCGCGTTCGGTGGCGAACCAGGGCTCCCCCGGTCCCGCCTGGTATTGTGCTATTCGTTCGGCGCACCACGCAGGGTCGTCGAGCAAGTTTTTCTTCTCGCGCCAGAGGTCGCCTTTTCCTCTTTCGCCGATCGGCGTATCGAAACCTTTCGTATACAGGTGAAGGCTCAAAAGCGGACTCCTCTTTTCCTGAATGACGAGAATTGGCCTCTCTACGAAAGAGGCCCCTCATCGAGGTGGGCCTTCATACTGCGCAAGACAATGGGGATCAGGCCGGCACGGGGCAGACCCAGTCGCTCGAAAACGAACTCCGCCGCTTCTTCAGGCGATGCTTCGCCGCACTTTTGTGATGAAACCTCGCGGATCAGCGCGTCGATTTCCTTGAGATACTCCTGCCCGCTGTCGATATGGCGTGAGAACGCCTCACCGCGCGAGACGGCCCGACTCATGGCGGAAAGCAGAACATTCGCCCCGTGAAGCGCTTTCAGCCTCTCGAGGCTCGCAATCGTGTCGCCCACGCAGTCATAGATCGGCAGCGTCCCGGGTTCCGGCAGCACATCCCCGCAGATGAGCGCACCATCTTCAGGGATGAAAAAAGAGAGACTCCCCGCAGAATGGCCCGGCGTGTGCAACACCCGCACGGCGACGCCGCCTGGCAATATTTCATCGCCCTCAGAGAGAAAACCGGTGAGCCTTATCGGTCCCGACACCGCATCGCGCATCCTTCCCACCGGACGGACACTGTTCTGATAGTCCAGGTCCTCGATCATCAGCCTTTCCGCCTCGGGACCCAGGAACTCAGGTCCCGCTCGATCGGCAATCAGGCCGTTCCCGCCGATATGATCGAAATGAGAGTGCGTGAGCAGAACATGCGCTATCTCTGCAGGATTCCTGCCGATGGATTCGATGTAGGCGAAAATTTCCGGTGCTGTGGATGCGACGCCCGTATCGACCAAGGTGAGCGTATCGCCCGTGAGAATGTAGGACGTGACGAACCTCGGGATCCGCTCGCCTGCGGGCGTTTTGATCTCGAACTCCAGCCAGAGGCAATGCACGTGCGGCGTGATCTGCATGGGATCATCCTTGACGATGGAGGAAAGGTGAATCGGTTCACCCGACACCGGAAATCTACCAAAACCGCAGGCTGCATGAAACGCCCTGCCCTGTCTCGCGAATCCCGGACCCGTTCGAACGGCGGGTGCTTGTTTCCTTTATTTTTCTCAAAATCCATAAAGTCTCATCTTTTCCTCGCCCCTATCTTGCTGTATAAAGCCGCTTTGCGGCGCGTCAGCCGGAAACCCACCTTGTTGGGCTGATACGGTCCGCAGCACCCGGAAAACACTCGTCTTGGGAGACGACGATGAATACGACTGCCTTGAGCCTCACCATTCTCTCCATCCTGTGCTTCGGCGTCTGGGGATTCTTCATGAAGCTGGGCCAGGAACGCCTGGGCGCCATGCCGCATCTCATGGGAATGGGTGTCACCACCGCCGTCGTAGTCGGACTCGCCATGGTGAGCAGGCAATTCCCGCTCCCGCCGATGCGCGCGGACGTCATGTGGCTGCCCGTGGTCGCCACACTGGCCACCTTGTTGGCGATGCTCTTTCTGGTGCTGGCCCTTGCGAAGGCAGAAGGCCAGACTGCGGGCGTGGTAGCGCTCTCGGCGCTCTATCCAGGTGTCACGGCGGTGCTGGCGGCGCTGTTCCTTGGTGAGGGTTTCACGCCCGCCAAAGTGGGCGGGCTCGTCTGCGCCGCTCTGGCCGCATACCTGTTCACCCGCTAGGCGGGGGCTTTTGAGCCATGACCACGAAACGCGGACTTCGCATCGGCATCGACACGGGCGGCACTTTCACCGATGTGGTCGGTGTACGCTCGGACACCGGCGAGGTCTTCACCACCAAGACGCCGACGACACCCACCGACTTCAGCGAGGGACTGATTCAGGGCATCAGGAAAATCCTCTCCGAAACCAAGATTCGCCCTGCCATGGTGAACGGCGTGTTTCACGGGACGACGGTGGCGACGAACGCCATCCTGGAGCGCCGTTTCGAGGATCTGGGGTTCATCGTCACGGGCGGGTTCCGGCATCTTCTCGAGATCGGAGGTTCGAATGGCGCGGCGAAGGCCAATTATGCCGCCCCGCTGCTCCAGAAACCTGGAGACGCGCTGGTTTTCCCGGAACGTATCCGCGAGGCGAGAGAAAGAATCTCCGCATCGGGCGAGGTTCTCGAATCATTGAATGAGCAGGACGCGCTCAGGCTCGCCAAATGGTTCAAGGCGCAGGGAATCGGATCCGTGGGAGTGTGTCTCCTCCATGCCTACGCCAACCCGGTACACGAAGAACTCATTCTCGAAGCATTCGAGCGCGAATACCCCGAATGTTTCGTGAGCATATCGAGCGAGGTCATCCCCGAGCCCGGCGAATACGAACGCGCCATCACCACCCTGCTCGATGCGTGTATCAAACCGCGCATCAAGGCCTATATCGAGAGTGCCTCGAAAAAAATCGAGGACACGCTTGGCGGTACACCATTCATGATCATGAAGAGCAACGGAGGCGTCTCCACAGCGCGCGAGATCGCGAAACGGCCTATAGGCACCGTGCTCTCAGGACCTGCCGCGGGCGCGCTCTCCGCCGCCTTTCTGGGCAAACTCTCAGGCCATGAGCAGCTCATCACCCTGGACGGTGGCGGCACATCGACCGACATCGCCGTCATCGAGGGCGGGGAAGCGAAGCGCGCCACCCGGCACCGGTTGGATGAATTTTATTTGAGAATACCGATAATCGATGTCGTCACCATAGGCACCGGAGGCGGATCCATCGCCTGGCGAAGCCCGGAGGGAAGGCTTCGCGTGGGTCCCCGCAGCGCGGGTGCGGACCCGGGTCCAATCTGTTACGGCAAAGGAGGTCAGGAACCCACCCTCACTGACGCGAACCTGCTCCTAGCACGAAGTCCGCTCCACCTGGCGGGTGGCGAGGTGAAGCTCAACAAGGCACTCGCCATGAAGGCCATGCGCGATCTGGCGCGCAGGTTCGACATGAACCCTCACGAAATGGCCTCGGGCGTAGTCGAAATCGCTGCATGGAACCAGACCCACGCCGTGCGCCGTGCGACGGTGCAGCGGGGCATTTCTCCCAAAAATTTCGCCTTGATGGCATTCGGCGGTTCAGGACCCTTGACTGCAGGTCTCGTGGCGGAACTCCTCGAAATCGACACCGTCATCGTTCCGCCTTTCGCGGGTATGACGAGCGCCTTCGGTTTGGAAGTGGTCGATTTGGTGAACGACTACGCGGCGGCGCATTACCAATCCGAGGAAAGCCTTCAGCCCGAAGCCCTGGGCGACGCCTATGAGAGGCTCGAAGCCCAGGCGTCGGCTGGACTCGAAAACGAGGGCATCCCCGTCCACAGGCGGATGATGCGGCGTACTGCAGAACTGCGCTACCAGGGAGAGGCCACCGAAATCGAAGTCGACGTACCCGGCGGCTACCTCACCCCGCCTGTGCTGACAGAGATTTTCGAGCGCTTCCACACGCTCTACCAGCGCCGCTACACCTACAACCACAAGGGAAACCGCCCCGTGGAAATCGTGCACTTGCGCGTCACGGGAATCGGCCTGACGGAACCGCCCAACCTGCCACTCATCCCCGCAGGCGACGACAGCCCGGAGGAAGCCTACAAGGGTGCGCGCCTAGTCTGGTTCAAGGAACTCGGCGGGTTTCACGATACGCCGGTCTACTACCGCGAGCGGTTGCTCGAGGGCAACTACATCCCCGGGCCCGCCATCGTCGAGAGCTTCGGCAGTACGACGACCATCTTCCCGAAGCAGGAAGCGCGGATGGACAGGTACGGGAACCTGGTGATTCGCTTTCGATCCGAAATCCTGGAACGCGACAGGCGCGCTGGAAGGCCGACGGGCGATCACGGGGTGGGAGCAGCCTGGAAATGAATGCAAACCCCATCGTGAGCGAAATCCTGGCGGGCTCGCTGCGCGCCATTGAGGAGGAAGTCGAAGACCTCCTTGCGCGCATCTGGCGAAGTCCGTCCCTGCGCGACGCGGGCGACTTCTCTGTCTGCCTGTTTGACCGCTTCGGACGCGCGCTCACCGGACGGGTGCTCGCCACAGGTCCCGCACCCGTCATCCGATCGCATCCCGAGATGATTGAGGGCGACGTTTTTCTTCACAACGACCCCTATATGCCCCCGGCAGGACTGGGCGAAACCGCAGAACTCTGCCTCACACGTCCGCTGTTCGCAGATGACACGCTCATCGCTTTCCTGCAGATCAGGGGCCGCCACGACGACCTTGGCGGCACACTTCCCGGCGGGGCGAGCGTCGGGTCGCGCGAAAGCTACCACGAGGGTGTCCTCATCCCGCCTGTGCGCATATCGCGCGGCGATGAGACAATTGCGGACATCAAGACCCTGCTTTTGCGGAACAGTCGCCAGGCCCATCATTTAGGCGATGACATCGACGCGCAACTCGGTGCGCTGCGCGTCGGTGCGACACGCCTGAAAGAACTGACGAGGCGCTACGGGGCGGAAAATCTGACAGCCTGTTTCGCCGATTTGCTGAGAGAGTGCGAACTCGCGTTTCGCAGCCAACTCATCCCGCAGATTCCCGAAAAAAGCTGGACGGCCCAAACCGCCGTCGAAACGGACGGCTTGAACGGGCCCCATGAACTCACCCTGAAACTCACACGGCGAAAAGATGTCCTGCACATCGAATTGGACGCAGCCCCTCAGGCACAAGGTCCCATCAACTGCCCGCTTGAAGGAGAAGGTACGCAATTCCTGACCCGCCTCCTCGCCCCCATGTTGCTGCACCTTCAAGGCGAGGGGAGCGAGACGCCCCTGAACGACGGCGCCTTGCGGGCATTCAGGATCCAGTTGCCCAGCACCGCTACCATACTCACCCCCCGCTTCCCCGCACCGACGGGCTTGAGATCGCTCACGCTTGGCAAGCTGCTCTCGGCGTTCGGCGAGGCGCTCTTCGAAGCCTCAGGCGGCCGGACGCCCACCGGTTTCGACAACCTGAGGACGCTCAGTTTCTGGGGACAGGATGAACAAGGCGACTTCCACCTGCTGAGGGAAGCTCTTGGCGCAGGCGCGGGTGCGCGCATGGAGGGGGACGGGGCATCCGCCGTTTCCCCGCTCGGCGCGACTGGCGGCATGCCCATCGAGGTGATGGAGGCACGCTACCCTGTGCGGGTCGAGTCGATGGGACTCACGCAGGATTCCGGAGGCGCGGGCTTGCGGCGTGGCGGTCTGGGCGTTTTTCGGGAATACCGGATGCTTTTCGACGGCGTATCGGCGAGCGCGGCAGGAAACGCCGAGGCGGGTCCCGCAGGCGCCGCCGGCGCATCCGCCGGAAAGCAATATGAAATACGCCGTCACTCCGGCAAAAAAAGCGCGCAAGCCCCTGCCGTCGGCGCCTCCACGACGTTTGCAAACGGCGATTTGATACGCGTCTCCACCCCCGGCGGCGGGGGATGGGGCGACCCCGAAAAGCGCGAACCCGAAGATGTGCGGGCCGACGTTCTGCGAGATTTCGTCTCGATCAGGGCAGCCGAGACTCTCTACGGCGTGGTTCTGGGCAAGGCGCCGGACTTCAGAATCGACGAGGACGCAACCCGAACACGCAGGCAAGGGAAATAATTTCGTGCTTTCGTCCTCAAAGCATTGGATTCAAGATGCAGATGAGGGCAAAAAAACTTCCACCGCACTTGGAGCCGCCCAACGCATCGGTTAGAATCCGCGCGCGCAAGTCATGGAGCGCCCATTAGGAAACAATTTTTCATTTCCCCCGAAACTCTTCACAGGAGAGAGGTTCACAGAATGGCCATCAAAGTCGGCATCAACGGTTTTGGCAGGATTGGACGAAACCTGTTCCGCGCAGGTCTGGAAGACACTGATATCGAATTCGTCGCCGTCAACGATCTGACAGACCCGAAAACACTGGCCCACCTGCTCAAGTTCGACTCGGTGCACGGACGCTTCCAGGGCGAAGTGGAGACCGGCGAAGGCGAGATCAGGGTGAACGGCAAATCCATCCGGGTGCTCTCGGAGCGCGATCCGGCGAATCTCCCCTGGGCGGAACTGGGCGTGCAGGTGGCCATCGAGAGCACGGGCATCTTCACCAAGAGGCCGGATGCGGAAAAACACCTGAAAGCAGGAGCCAGGAAGGTCATCATCTCAGCGCCTGCAACGGATGAGGACATCACCATCGTTCTGGGCGTGAACGACGAGAAATACGACGACACCTCCCATAACATCATCTCGAACGCAAGCTGCACCACGAACTGCCTTGCGCCTGTGGCCAAGGTGTTGCACGAGAAATTCGGGGTCAAACACGGGCTGATGACTACGACGCACGCGTACACGAACGACCAGAAAATTCTCGACCTTCCCCATTCGGACCTGAGACGCGCGCGCGCCGCAGCCGTGAGCATGATCCCTACCTCCACGGGCGCCGCGAAAGCGGTGGGCCTCGTGTTGCCGGAACTCAACGGCAAGCTTGATGGCATGGCGATCCGCGTTCCCACGCAGGACGTTTCGGTTGTCGACCTCGTGGCCGAGGTGGAAGCGGACGTGACCGCTGAAGAGGTGAACGATGCTCTTAAAGAGGCGGCCAACGGCCCGCTCAAGGGGATTCTCGACTACACGGACGAGCCGCTCGTGTCGATCGATTACCTCGGCAACCCGGCGTCATCCACAGTGGACGGGCTTTCGACGAAAGTGCTGGACAACAAGATGGTCAAGGTCATCTCCTGGTACGACAACGAGTGGGGCTTTTCGTGCCGCATGGTGGACCTCATCAAGAAAGTGGGCGCGGCACTCTAAGGGGCACACAAACAATGGCGACGATCACGAGCACCATTGAAAACGGCGAGCCGAAACTCGGCGTCGAGGACATTGACGTCTCGGGCAAGCGTGTTTTCCTGCGCGTCGATTTCAACGTGCCACTCGACGATCAGGGACACATTACCGACGACGCCCGCATCCGCGCGGCCCTGCCCACTATCAATTATCTGCTGGACGAGGGCGCGCGGGTCGTCATCGGCTCCCACATCGGTCAGCCCAGGGGGAAGGTCGACCCGCGAAACTCCCTGGCCCCCGTCGCCAAGCGGCTTGCCCGGCTTCTGGAGAAGGAATGTCCCTTGGCACCTGCCTGCACGGGACCGGATACCCGGAGTATGGCCGAGGAGATGAAGCCCGGCCAGGTGCTCGTGCTGGAGAACCTTCGGTTTCATCCGGGCGAGGAGAAAAACGACGAGAAATTCGCCCGCGAACTCGCATCGCTGGCCGATATCTACATCGGCGACGCTTTCGGGAACGCCCACAGAAATCACGCCTCTATGTCGGCGATCACGAAATTCCTGAACCCCTCCGTCGCCGGTTTTTTGATGATCAAGGAGGTGAGCTACCTGAGCGGGGCGGTGAACAACCCGATGCGCCCCGTTGTGGCGATTCTGGGTGGCGCGAAGGCGAGTGCGAAGATCGGCATCGTCGAGCGCATCCTGCCCAAGATGGACAAGATCATCATCGGGGGCGGCATGGCGGGCACTTTCCACCGCGCACTGGGCTATGAGATGGGAAACAGCCTGGTCGAGGAACATATGGTGGACACGGCGATTTCAATCATGAACAAGGCGCAGGAGTTGGAAGTGAAGTTCTACCTCCCCAGCGACTATGTGATAGCAGACAAGTTCGAGGCTTCGGCCGAGACCAAGGTGGTGCCCGCACAAGAAGTACCCGACGAGTGGTACGCACTTGACATCGGACCTGCCAGCACGACTCTTTTCGGCGAGGTGCTCCAGGACGCGAAGACCATCATCTGGAACGGGCCGATGGGCGTGTTCGAGGTGGACGCCTTCTCGCGCGGCACCTACGCGATGGTGAACCATGTCGCGAACTCCTACGCCCTGACGATAGTGGGCGGCGGCGATACGGATGTGGCCGTTCACGCGGCAGGCGAATCGCGCCGCATCTCCTACATCAGCACGGGCGGCGGCGCCTTCCTGGAACTGCTCGAGGGAAAAGAACTTCCCGGCCTGGCCTGTCTCACGGATAAACACTGAATCAACCCGAAACGAGAAAAGGAATGCACGATGCGGCGCGCTCTCGTGGCCGGCAACTGGAAGATGAACAAGACGATTGCGGAGGCGCGTGCACTTGCGCACGAGGTGGCCCGGAGCGTCACCGAAGAAGACCTCACAGGCATAGATGTCGTTCTGGGACCGCCCTATCTTGCTCTTCCCGCGGTGGCAGACACACTGGAAGGCAGCACCATCGGCGTCGCCGGGCAGGATTGTTGCCATCATTCCGACGGTGCATACACCGGCGAAGTGAGCGTCTCAATGCTCAGGTACGCAGGCGCGACCCACGTCATCCTCGGGCACAGTGAACGGCGAGAGATGGGAGAAGACGATGTCCTCATCGCCCGGAAGGCGGCGGCGAGTGTGGATGGTTTGATTCCGATAATCTGCCTCGGGGAGTCGCTCTCCACGAGAGAGGCCGGGGAGACGCTCACGCACATCGCCTATCAGGTGGAGCATTCGATACAGGGCGCGTTTGACTCCCCTCCTGTGGGGGGCTTTGTCATCGCGTATGAACCCATCTGGGCCATAGGCACCGGCCTCACGGCCACGCCCGATCAGGCCCAGCAGGCGCACGCCTTCATCCGCGAGCAGCTCGAAAATATTTTTGGCTTGGAATGCGCGCAAGAAACGCGTATTTTATACGGTGGCAGCGTAAAACCGGACAACGCCTCGGATCTGTTTGCACAGCCTGACATTGACGGTGGCCTGATCGGCGGAGCGAGCCTCAAGAGCGAAGATTTTCTGGAAATCATCCGTGCCGCGCGGATATATTCCGAATCAACATGAAAAGAGCGAGAAAATGACAATCGTTTTGACAGTCCTGCACGTAGCCGTGGCTATTTGCCTGATTCTTTCGGTACTTCTCCAGGCCGGGAAAGCCGGCGGCATGGGTGCCGCCTTCGGCGGATCGAGCGATACGATGTTTGGCGCGCGGGGTCCCGTGAACTTTCTGAGCAAGGTCACGACCGGAGCCGCCGTACTCTTCATGGTGACCTCGCTTCTGCTCACCTATATCGGCTCGCATAACGCCAACCAGGGCGGTTCGATCGTGCCCGCAGCACCCATACAAAACACGCCTGCGCAGAATGCAACACAGACCCCGAAACCCGCCGCCCCCGAGAAGAAATAAGGCGCGCAACTTTTTCCATCATTCACGCGCGCTGAGGATCCACGATGCTGATCAGGCGCATTCTTCTTCTGCTCCCCCTCCTCATCGCGGCAGCGTTGTTGCAGTCCTATTTCTGGGTACCGACTTTTTCCGACCAGACCAAGGGCGGCAACGATGCGCGCCTTCGCCAGTTCATTACAGGCTCCATCGGCGACGCCCAGATACTGAACCCCATTCTCCATTCCGACACGGCGAGCGGGGCAATCGTCGATCAGGTTTTCGAGGGTCTCATCGACAGGGACCGCGACCTCTCCTACCGGGGCCGTCTGGCCTCCTCTTGGAAAATTTACGAGGAAGCGTTTTTCGTTCCCCATCCCGAGGGGCCGGGAGCGAAGGTCCTGGCGGATCGCATCGAGCGTGCGCGCGACAAAGGCGGAGCGGAATGGCTGGATAACATTGAAAAAATCGAGACACTCGCTCCCTCAGAAGAGAAAACCACCATCCGCACCCCACCGCCAAAGCGCGGGAAACAGGAGGTCGTCATTGCCTATCCCGAACGGGTAAAGGTGACGCTCAAGAGCGTGGATCAGGACCTTTTCAAGCATCTGGAGAAGTTGCTGGGAGAGAAATGGGTCGCCAAAGACCCCGTTCTCCTTATAAAAACCAGGCTGCGCAAATCATTGGTTCCCTCCGCCGCGAGGCGTGTCAAGCTCACCGAGCACAACCCGATCATCATCTTCAAACTCAGACGGGGAGTTCGCTTCCATGACGGCCACGAGTTCGACTCGGGCGACGTGCGCTTCACCTACGAAGCCATCATGAATCCCAGGAACCTCTCCCCGAGGGTACCGGACTACGAACCCGTCAAGCGCATGGAGACGCCTGACAAGTTCACCGTCAGGATCACCTACAAACGTCTCTATTCGCCTGCTTTCGGATCCTGGGGCATGGGGATGTTGCCAGAGCATCTGCTGAACGGGGAAAAGCTGGCCGAAGAAGCGAAGCGCCAGAATAAGGACCCAAAGGCGTTCAGCCTGCGCCAGAGCGGTTTCAACCGGAAACCTGTAGGCACGGGGCCTTTCATATTCAAGGAATGGCGCTCTGACGAACTCATCCGCCTCGCACGGAACGAAGACTATTGGGAAGGACCGCCCGAATATCACGAATATGTCTACAGGATACTGCCCGATCCCCTTACGCAGGAAATCACTTTCTATGCGGGTACGGTGGACCGCTACGGAGCGGGCACGCACCAAGTGGAACGACTCCGGAAAGACCCGAGGTTCCAGGTATTCTCGGGTCTCGGCTTCGGATACGCCTATATCGGCTATAACCACAGGCGCTGGCCGTTTCAGGATGTGCGGGTGCGTCGGGCGCTGGGCATGGCAGTGAATACCAGGCAGATTCACCGCTATGTGATGAACGGCCAGGCGGAGGACATCACGGGCCCCTTTGTGAAGCAAAGCCCGCATTACAACCGCAGCATAAAGCCTTTGCCCTACGATCCCGGGGGAGCGGAGCGGCTGCTGCACGAGGCGGGGTTCAGAAAAAAAGACGGGTTATTGATGAAAGACGGCAAGCCCCTGGCCTTCAGCCTGATGACGAACCACGGCAATGAGATCAGGCGCGCCGTGGGGACGGTCGTGCAGGACGCCTGGAAAAAGATCGGCGTCAAGATCAGTTTCTCGCAAGTCGAGTGGGCCGTGTTCATCCGAAAACACATCAACCAACTCGATTTCGACGCGATCATCCTGGGATGGAGCATGGGCCTCGACCCGGACCTTTACCAGATATGGCATTCGAGCCAGACGAAAAAGGGCCAACTCAATTTCGTGGGCTACAAGAACCCCAAAGCGGACGACCTCATCATCAAGATACGTCAGGAATACGACCCCGCAAAACAGGTCCGCTACGCGCACGCGCTGCACCGCATCATCGCAGCGGAGCAGCCCTACACGTTCCTGTACGTCAGCAAATGGACGGCGCTGCTCGACAGGAAAATCGCCATCGCCAGACACCTCAAAAACGGCAAGATAAAACCCGAACAAATCCGCCCCACAATAACGGGCAACTATTCGTTCGATTTCAACGAGTGGCTCAAGTTCCCCACCACCCCCCGTTTCGAGAACTGACTTGGCCGCCTATATCATCCGCACAAGTCTTTTCAAGCTGGTGACGCTGTTCATCATCTCGATCGTGAGTTTCCTGATCATCCACCTTGCCCCCGGGGAACCGAGCCAGATCGATCCTCTGAATCCGCGCTTCACCAAGGAAGACCTCGCACGCTACCGGGCCGCCTTCGACCTGGACAAACCGCTTCCGGTGCAATACTGGCTCTTCTACAAGAAATTCTTCACCAACGAACTCACGAGTCTCAAGGACAACCAGCCCGTTTTCGGAAAGATATGGCGACGCTTCCTCATCAGCCTGCCCCTGTTCATCGTGGGCACCATCATCACCTGGTGCCTGTCATTTCCGCTGGGAATTGCGGGCGCGCTGCGCCGCTACAGCGTATTCGACCGTTCCACCACGTTCTTGAGTTACCTCATGATCTCGATGCCGAGCTTCTTCCTGGCCTACATCCTCATAATTGCCGTCGTTCAGGGAGTCACTCTGCCCTTCATCGACTACCGTGTGCCGGGACTCGAGGTCTCCGTCCTAGGAATCGAGACCTTCGGTCGAGGCGATGTCTCTCCCTTGTTCCGCATCAATGACCGCATCTGGCATCTAGTGTTGCCGAGTCTCGTGGGAGCAATAGGCGGCATCGCCGTTCTCTCGCGCTACGTGCGTGGTCAGATGATCGAGGTAGTGGATTCGGACTTCATTCGCACGGCACACTCGAAGGGTCTGGACGAGAGCACCGTGAACTACGTCCATGCCCTGAGAAACGCAGGTCTGCCCTTCGTCACCATGTTCGGCCTTATCCTGCCGGGGCTGATCGGCGGCTCGGTAATCATCGAGAACATCTTCGCCTGGCCCGGTATGGGACGTTTGGGCTTCGAGGCTGTACTGGCACGGGACTACCCCGTCATCTTGAGCCTGAACTTCATCTCCGCCATTCTGGTCGTCATCGGCACATTCATCTCCGACATTTTGCTGGTCATCGTCGACCCTAGGATCCGCCTATGAACGAAACCTTAGAAATGCGCGAGATGATTGAGGAGATGGGAGAAGAACTCACCCCAGGCCAGCGCGTCTGGCGGCACCTGCGGCGAAACCGCATGGCGATGGCGGGCGGGGTCGTGCTGGTCATATTCTTCACCCTGGCAGTCATCGGTTTTTTCAATTCCGTACTCATGAGTGAACCGATGTTCGACGCCAACGTCGTACGCCTGCCCGACAAGCTCAAGGCCCCCTTCTCCGTCCCGAATGTGGAGCAGGTTCCCAAAGCAAATCTACCGCGTTTCGGGATGTACCTGTTCGGCACCGATGACCTGGGCCGCGACGTGTTCGCCAGAATGCTGGAAGGCACCTTCATCTCGATGTCGGTGGGTTTCGTGGCCATCGGCATCGCTACGTTCCTGGGTATCGCCATCGGCGGAATCGCGGGCTTTTACGGAGAATTCAGGCCGAGCGGCACGCCGCTGTTCGGCTTTGTCGGGGCGGGCCTCACGGGTTACGCCGTTTGGAACGAACTGGGTTTCCTGGCCCTGTTCTTCTGCGCCGCAGGCGCATGCGCGGGACTATCGGTGCGCCGCGAAGGCCGTTCCCTGTTCCTGGAGGGCATGATATTCGGCGCGCTGTTGGGCCTAGCGCTCGGCTCGTTCGAACCGTTCGGGTTCAGCGGATTCACGTCCGATTTCGGCCTCAAGGTGCGTACACCCTATTGGCACGAGGGATTCCTGGGCACGATCTGTCTCGTAACGCTCGCGGCCTTCGGCGGGGCGCAGGGGCGAAACGCTGAGGAAAGTGTGGCGGACGGCGTCGCCTTGAGTGCGGTGACAGGTGGAGGACTCGTCTATTTCTCTCTCCTGCTGTTGGGCCTCTACCTCGTTTATCCGAGCCATTCGGCGCATCTTTGGACGAGCTTTGCAGGAGCGGTGGTCTGCGTGTTCCTCTACAAAAGATTTGATGCCACCGAGTATCTGCGCAGTTTCAGACTACCCAAGGTGGACGTCATCTACACCACGGTCGTGGATGTGCAACTTTCATTCCCCTCGTTTTTCGTGCTCCTGACCATCCTAGCGCTCGTGACACCCAACATCTGGATCATCATGGTGGTCATCGGTGTCCTGGGCTGGGTGGGACCCGCGCGTTTCGTGCGCGCAGAGGTTCTGTCGCTGAGGGAACAGCCCTTCGTGGAGTCTGCGCGCGCGTCGGGCGGCTCAGACGGACTCATCATATTCCACTATCTCATTCCCAATTCGCTCGCACCCGTGCTGGTCTCCGCCACTATCGGTATCGCAGGCGCGATTCTTACAGAAGCGAGCCTGAGCTTTCTCGGCTTCGGTGTTCCACCACCCCAGGCGAGTTGGGGGAATATTTTCTCAGACGGGAAGAAATACATCTTCGACGCACCTTGGCTCACCTTCATACCGGGTTTTGCGATACTTATCGTCATGCTTGCCTTCAACCTGTTCGGCGAAGGCCTGCGCGACGCCATGAACCCGAAGGCGAACTCCAGATAGAGGATCGTGGATAGGGAAGCGTTGACAGCCGAGCGCGGGCAGCGCTATATAGCCTCATGATCCGGGCGTTGGCCAAAAATGCTCAGGACTTCACGCCCAAGTGGTGGAATTTGGTAGACACGCTAGCTTGAGGGGCTAGTGGGGGCAACCCCGTGTCGGTTCGAGTCCGGCCTTGGGCACCATTATACTTTCTTCCTTGCCATATGTACAAAACTCCTATTGTGATGGATGTGGAAGATTAGGGAACTTCAAACTTCCATCAATCCAATAGCTACCAGCCACCGCAGGCCATATGGAGTCAGTTGCGCGTCGCGCCGAACGCGGCGGTAAGGTCGGCGCGCTCGAGGCTGCCGGCAACACCCTCGTGACCGGACCCGTAGAAATGCCCGCTCAGGGTGCCGTCGTCGCCTCCGGTACTGCGCAGGTAGTTTCCACCGACTGTAATCGTATAACCGAGACTTCCCGTGTTCCACCGGGAGCCGGTTCCGAGCGCGCCGGGCACCGTGTCTGCGGCCCACGTTTGCAGTTCGGTAAAGTCCGCACGTCCGTTCATTGTCAGGAGGTTGACACTGATCGAGGCATTGCCTCCTGCCACCCGCAGGTCGGGCGTGAAGCCAAGCAGGCCACCGTTCCATGTCACGGTCCCCGAAAGACTGCCGTTGTCCTGGAGCGCACCCTGAGGCTCGTCGCCCGATGTCCAGGGCATGCTCACGCCGTTGCTGTGGCGCACGCCGAACGAGAAGTTGCCGAGTTCGCCGCTGAGGTGGATGGTCTCCCGGGACCAGTCTCCCAGATCCAGAACCGACAGGTCCTCGGGTTGCGTCCCTTCGCCCAGTCTCGTGTAGAGCGCAAGGAGCGCTGCCGCGTCAACAGCCGGCAGCGAGCCATCCAGGCGGAACCACGAGTTGTACATGTTGGAGTCCTCGAAGGCCGGTGCCTCGACATGCCCGTGCAACCCGAGCGCGTGCACCAATTCGTGCACGAGCACAGAGACCGCTTGATGATCGGGGCGGAAGTCAAAAGTACCTCTGGCCATCTCGACGGACGAGGCTCGCGCCCCCTTCTTCTCCCATCGGCCCTGTCTCTCGTCGTACTCCTGGTACAAGGAAAGAGGTGCCCACGCTATCCCCCCGGTAGGTGCTGTCCTGGTAGGTAATGATTCGACGAATTCGACGAAAATCTGGCCGTCCGGGACGTTCGGAAGAGACTCTTCCCACTCACCTGCGGCGCCGGCGGGCGCATCGGCCCCGAAAGTCAGATGATGCTCGTAGGGGAGTGCACGGTTGACGAGCGCGACCGCGTACATGATGATCGCCCGCTCACGCCGAGTCGCACTTTCTGCTATTCGGACAGTGGGTGCCGACGGGAACCGCACGAGCCCCGGATCATGTGGACCGTAATAGGAGTTTGGCCCGTCTTTCCACGGACCTCCGCTCGCGTGTACGCCCATGTATTCGACGATTCGACTCGCTTGCTCGCCATCGTGGGACAGTCGCTACGAAGTCGTAACTGAGTCAAACGGCTCTTCCGGGACCACCGGATCCGGCATGACCATTGGGGGCGATGAAGCAGAGTTACTTCCCCCGCCCCCTCCACCACATCCAGGCAACGCCAATACCACGACAAGACACATTACAGCCCATGTTTTCATTTCACCTTCCCCTCATATGATGACAAAAATCCGAACTTCCCGATGAGGCTGGGCCGTGTTTACTTATTGGGGAGTGTGGAAACGGGTAAAAATAGAACCGATCAGTGGTTTGCGGAACTTGATACATAAATCCCCAAATTTGCAAAACCCCTCATCCAGAAGAATAAAACCGTCACGCCCAGGTGATGGTGCCCACGCTGGCGATTCGAGTCTTGTGTTCTTCCCAATCATTCAGGGTCGAGCAACCTTGATACGCCACTGCCTGAACTTCGCCTCGGTGGACGCGCACGGCGCCAGTACGAGACTGCGCGACATGTACGGCCCTGCCGACCTGGCAGAGGCACCGACAACGAGACAAAGCGTGCGGTCCGCGCCAGGGCGGAATTCCATCGCCCTCGTGTCGTAGTCGAAAACCTGGCCGGGGACATCCTTCGCGCAATCCACCAACCCCAGCGATACCCCGGCGGCAGCCAGCGCCAGTAGCGTGGCGCACTTTCCGGAAAAGGTGGCCGAAGCAATCCGCCGCGACGCCTTCTCGTAGCGGAATTGCACGTCACCGCCACGTGGCTTGCACGAGTGCGCATGCAACCGCTCGCCGAACCCGCGTCCGACGGTGTCGATGCACCAGCCCAGTCTGTCCTGCTCGTCCAGATTATCCGTCAGGTAGATAACCGGCGCCGGAGTCCGGAGGTCGGGCGGCTCCGCATACACCGCCGAACCAGGGCCGAGCAACAGGAGAGCAGCCAGATGTGCAAGCACCTTGACGGCCGAACCGGCACCAAGGCGGCCATGGAGTCCTGAACGCTGCCGTCGGTCGCCCATCGCTGGGATAGTTTTCATTTCCGGATACCTCCATTCTCACCATTGTCTTTGTGTCATGACACGTCAACGAATCAGGCGGCAACTTGCTATCAATCAATTATTCTCCAAAGCAGCCATGCCATTCGGAAGTATCGAGACGGGCCTGCCCCGTTCGCTCCCTCACTCTGTCTTGGGCTGCGGGGCATGATACCTGCGGTACTCCTCCCCGAAGCAGAGCGTGGAGAAATCACGCATCCGGTCGAAGAAGATAAGTCCATCGAGATGGTCATACTCATGCTGGCACACGCGCGCGGCGAAGCCTTCGAGTTCCTCGGCATAGGCGCGTCCTTGCGCGTCCACGGCTTCCAGGCGCACACGGTCGTTTCGCGGCACTCGGCCATGAATGTCGGGAATGCTGAGACAACCTTCCCAATCCTCCCACCCGTCAACTCCCAGGGGCGTGATCTTCGGGTTCACAACCACCCGCAGTGTCGCCTCATCATCCGGATCCGTCTGCATGACGAACGCCCTGAGCCCGTAGTGCACTTGCGGCGACGCCAGACCTACGCCCGCATATTCGTGCATCGTCTCAATCAAGTCATCGATAAAGGCTGCGAGTTCGGGGCTTCCAAGTTCTTCCGGTACGATTTCGCGCGACTTTTCGCGCAGGACGGGATGGCCCATGTGGGCGACCTTCAGTATGGGCATCTCCCACTCCTATCCGTTTCGGGAAGAGACAGGTGACAAGGCAGCGAACCAGGCAGCCAGTCTGCCGGGATCGACGGTCTCCTCCAGCGAGTCCACCACATGGTCGGCTTCGGTGAGCTTGTCGGCAGGGTAGCTCGTCGTCACCGCGAGCGTGCGCATGCCTGCGGCGTTGCCCGAGCGTACACCAGCGACGGAATCCTCCACCACGAGGCACGAAGACGTCGGAATCGGTTCGTCGAGACTTTCATTGATACGCACAAGAGCCGTCAGGAAACTTTCCGGATCCGGTTTTCCGCAGCTTACCATCTCCGCCGTCACGATGACCGGGAAACAATCGATGAGACCTGCCCGCTCAAGCACGGGTCGCACTTCGTGCCCCAAGGCCCCGCTCGCAATCGCCAGGGGCCAGTGTACAGCCGCCGTGCGAATCATCTCCGCGGCGCCGGGCAGAATCTGTGGTGCTGACGCGATTTCCTGATAGCACGCTTCTTTCATCTCGAGAAGCTGCTCGAAACGATCCGGCTCGACAACCACGCCGCGATCATTCAGCACGTGACTGAACAGCAACCTGTCGTCGAACGCGAGGTAGCGCTCGGCGTATTCTTCTTCCGTCAGATCGATGTCCAGTTCTACAGAGAGCACCGCCTGGAACGCCGCCAGGTGGAGCGGTTCGCTGTCCGCGATGGTGCCGTCGAAATCGAAAATTATCGCCCTGAGTTCTGCCATCGTTTCATCGCGGCCTTACAGCCACCCTCCCCCGTCTTCAAATATACTCTCGCCCGTGATGTAGGCCGACGCGTCGGACGCGAGAAATACCGCAAGACCCACGATATCCGCAGGCTCGCCGATGCGGCCAAGTATCGTTCTCTCGTTCAAACCCTCCTCCACTTTCGGGTCCGCCAGCGCGGGCGCCAGCATCGGCGTTCTGTGCACGCCCGGACAGATGCAGTTTACGCGAACACCCCGTCCACCCCACTCGGCGGCGAGCGATTTCGTCATACCCACCACGCCGTATTTGCTCGCGTTATACGCCGCGCGCGCCGGCCTGTGCGCCCGCTCGCCCAGAAACGTGCCGATGTTCACGATGCTGCCAGAACCGCGCGCGAGCATTCCGCGACCTGCGGCCTGCGCGCACAGAAAGGCGCCCGTGAGGTTCACGTCGACCACGAAGCGAAAATCATCGGGCGAAACGTCCGTACTCGGGTCTGTGTTTATCACGCCCGCTCCGTTTACGAGAACGTCCACGCTTCCGAATGTCTCTTCTGTCCGCCCCACAGCGCGGGTCACCTCGTCCACTTTCGTCACGTCCGCCGCGATGGCGAGCGCGCGGTGCCCCAGAGACTAGATATGACGAGCAGTATCTTCCACCAGGTGAACTCGCCTGCCGAGAACAGCTACATCCGCACCGGCCTCGCCCAAACCCAGCGCCATCGCCTCACCCAGGCCAGTGCCGGCGCCCGTCACCAAAGCCACCTTGCCGTCGAGCCGAAACTTGTCGAGTATCAAACCCTTGCTCCCTGAATTTCATGAAAGATACAGAGGCGATCCACACTGCTCGCCTGAAAGCGCCCCAAGCTATGGGATGGCGCATGGGAGTGTCAATGCGGAGGCGCGCTTTTGGTCCAGGACAGGCAGCGTGGCGACATGCCTTCATTGTCCGTAACGTACGGGAGGGATAGAATCCGCCCGATACGCCCGTTCCATCGCCTCACTTCTTTCACTACCCGGGGTAGGTCGTCCGAATGCCCAATGCTACAAGCCAAACCCCAAAAGATGTGAAGAATGAAACCTGTCCCCTCTGTGGGGCGGGCGAGGCGGGACTTTACCTCCACGCCGATGCGCGTGACTATGCGCATTGCCCGACCTGCCGGCTCATCTTCGTTCTGCCCGGGTTCTGGCCCTCGCCCGAGACGGAAAAAGCGAGGTACGAACAGCACAGGAATTCCGCCTCCGATACAGGCTACATCGCCTTTCTCCACCAGTTGCGTGATCCCCTGGTGAAATTGCTGCACGGGAGTGCGCGCGGGCTTGACTTCGGCGCGGGGCCTGCGCCTGACGGACGCCCAGTGTTGTGCGAGTTGTTCGGGACGAAGGGGTTTGAGTGCCTGCCTTTCGATCCTTATTTCTTCCCGGAGATGCCCGAAGGCCCTTTTGATTTCATCGTCGCGAGCGAAACCTTCGAGCATTTAAGGCAACCGGGGAAGGAGATCGAAAATATCTGTGAAAACCTGAAGCCAGGCGGATTGCTCGGCGTCATGACGGCATTCTGGGAAGAGGCATTGTTCATGAACAACTGGCACTACAGGCGCGATTTCACACATCTATGTTTCTACAGGCTGGAAACTTTCGTGTGGATCGAAGAGCATTTCGGTCTCAAGCGCCGCTGGACGGATGAACGTCGCGTCATCATCTTCGAAAAATCCTGATACGGCTGGGTCCTCATTGCTATCTCAATAATCTGGCAAAGGACACATCCGCTCTCTCTCCGACAGAAATTTCATCCGTTTCATTCACATCCAGATTTTTCATATTGCTTGTTCGCACCCAAGCGGTGTGGCATTCTTGGCGCCTGAAGGAAACGCTTGATTCATGTGGGGAAACAGTCTCTTGCGAACCATGAAAACGGACATCCTCATCCTGGGCTCGGGTGGAGCAGGCCTGCTCGCAGCACTCGCCGCGCACACGCAAAACCCCGCACTCGACATCATCGTCGCGGTCAAGGGATTATTTGGGAAAAGCGGCTGTACACGTATGGTGCAGGGCGGCTATAACGTCGCGCTGGCAGAAACCGACTCAGTGGAGAACCACTTTCTCGACACCTTGCAGGGCGGGGCGTGGATTAACGATCAGGAACTCGCCTGGACGCTCGTGAGCCATGCACCGGGCTGCGTGGAACGGCTCGAAACCGTGTGCGGGTGCTTTTTCGATCGCAACGAAGACGGTACGATCCACCAAAAAGCCTTTGCGGGCCAGAGTTTCGACAGAACGGTGCACAAAGGAGACCTGACCGGCATCGAGATCACCAACCGCGTGGCCGAGCAACTCGTCAGACGCGAGGTGGACGTTCTGGAAGAAACGCGTGCGGTGGCGCTCCTGCCCGCCAGGCACGAGCCGGAGAGAATCGCTGGCGCCTTGTTACTCGATATCCGAAGCGGCGAGTTCATCGCCGTGAACGCCAAGTGCACACTCCTCGCCACCGGCGGCGGCCCGACGCTGTATAAGATATCCGCCTGCGCGCAGGAACTCGCCACCGACGGCATGGCTCTCGCCTGGGAGGCGGGTGCATCGTTCTGCGACATGGAGATGGTACAGTTCCACCCCACGGGCATCCTGACGGGAGACGGGCTCCAGATAACCGGCACACTGCTCGAAGAGGGCCTGCGCGGTGCAGGTGGACATCTCAAGAATGCGGCCGGCGAGCGCTATATGGAACGCTACGACCCCGAGCGCATGGAACGCGCCACGCGCGATGTAGTGTCCCGCGCGGGTTTCACCGAGATCATCGAGGGCCGGGGCACCGAGCGCGGCGGTGTGTTCATCGACGTAAGTCATCTGGGAAAATCCTTCGTGCGCAAGAACTTCAAGGGCATGGTCGAGCGTTGCGCCGATCTGGGTTATGACCTCATCGGCGGCCCCGTGGAAGTGACCCCCACCGCGCACTACATGATGGGCGGCGTAAAAATTGACACCACGTGCCAAACGAATCTCCCGGGTCTATATGCCGCGGGAGAGGATGCGGGCGGCACGCACGGCGCGAACCGTCTGGGCGGAAACGGGGTCGCGAACGCCACGGTGTTCGGCGAAATCGCAGGCGAAGCGATGGCCGAAGAAGCTGCAGACTCCCCTCTCTTGCCATATGACGTGGAGACGCTTGCAAGGGCAGAGGAGAAAACACTCGACTCCCTCGGCGATGGCGAATCCCCCTATCCCATCCGCGCGGAACTGAAAAACACCATGTGGGACAAGGTGGGCCTGAGAAGAAACGGTGCGGACATCCAGAACGGGATCCGGAAACTTCTGGACCTCAAAGGGCGTGCGGCGGAGACCCGCGCGGAAGGCAAGCGTGCCTACAACCTCGCCTGGCAGCACACGCTCGACGTGAGAAACCAGATTTGCGTCGCGGAACTGATTGCCTATTCGGCGCTCGAGCGCGACGAGAGCAGAGGCAGCCACTACCGCGATGATTGCTCCCATACGGCGGACGAGGACCTCTACAACGTCTATATCAAGAAAGAGGATGATGCGGCGGTCATCGAACGGAAGCCTGTCGTGTTCAGTCGCCTGCATCCCAAGGCAGAAACCGCCGCACAGACGGCACCGGAACCCAACTTCATCGATTGACGACAAAACGGAGCCGAAACAACCGATGACGACAGCAAAAGACCCCACCAAGAAACCTCCTGTCTGGAAGATCAGTGCATGGCGCTCGATGTATCCGGGCATGTGGTCCTGGGTGTTGCAGAGGCTCTCGGCGCTCGCGCTCATCGTCCTGTTTCCGCTCCACGTGATGAACCCCTACGTCGATGAAGTACGAATCGCCATGCTTCTCCTCGTCGTCTGGCACGCCATGCACGGCATCAAGGTGATCCTGACCGATTTCGGTTTTCCCGATCGCCACCAGCGGAAACTCTTCTGGGTGTTGTGCGTGGTGGGCGTGGCCGCGTTTTTCTGGCTGGGCTATGTGCACAGGGAATACTGGAGATTCGCCTCGTGAACAAAGATGCGCAAGTGGGTGAAGAAGCACAGGACAAGGCGGCACAGGAAGAGCCGTCTCCAAAGACGCAGGAACGCCCGAGTGTACGCGTCAGAATCCGCCGGGGCACCGCCGCGGATGATCCAGATGAGTGCTTCGACGTATTCGAGGTCGAAACCGGACCGCGCATGACAGTGCTCGACGCCTTGGTCGCCGTCCAGAGTTCGCAGGACGCCACGCTGTCTTTCCGTTACTCCTGCCGTGTGGGCATGTGCGGAACCTGCGCACTGGAAATAAACGGTCGCCCTGCCTGGGCATGCAGGACACGGCTTGAGGGACTCGGTGATGAAATAACGCTTGAGCCGCTCACCAATTTCCCGGTGATTCGCGATCTGGCAGTCGACATGTCACTGTTTTTCGAAAAGATGAAACGAGCGCGTGGATGGCTCGAACCGAACAAGGCGGCGCAGAACGCGCCAGCGCTCATCCCGCCCAACTCGCGCGAACGCAAGCGCATCGAGTCACACATCGAATGCATCACGTGCGGCATCTGCTATGCTTCTTGTTCCATTGCAGGGCATGATAGCGATTACTTGGGGCCTGCAGCGCTCAACCGCGCCTACACGCTCGTGAATGACAGCCGAGACGACTTAAGGCCAGAGAGACTTCTGGAAGTTTGTACCGAGGACGGCGCATGGCGCTGCCACTCGCAATATAACTGCACCGAGAGTTGCCCAAAGGGCATCAGTCCTACAGGTGCCATCAAGGGACTCAAGCGCCGCGCCGTGACGGGTGGCGTCAGACAATTCGCCGCATCCATCTTCCGGGGCCGTGCGCCCGGCGCATGAGAACGTGGAGGACATCCAAATGCCGACCGTGGAAACGCAAGCCATCAGCAGCGAACTGATCAGGGAAGTGGCCTTCGAGCTCAATCGCCGCGCCGCCATCGGAATCCCCAAAGACGTGGGCGATTCCATCGCCGACATGGCCGAGCGCGAAACCCAGAAACTCTCGAAGTTCGTGCTGCTCGAAATTGTCAACAACTACAAGGTGGCCGTGGACGAGCAGCGGCCCATGTGCGCCGACACGGGGCTTCCACGCTTTTACGCAAAAATCGGAAACGACGCCGCCATCAAGGGCGGATTCGTGGCGCTGGAGCGATCCATCCGACAGGGAACGGCGGACGCAACCGAGCGCGTTCCCCTGCGTCCGAACCGGGTGCATCCCATCACCCGGCATGATTACAATAACAATGTCGGCATCCACGCCCCCACGGTGGATTATTCATGGGAACCGGACGTCGACTGGATAGAACTCACAAGCTTTCACAAGGGTGGCCTCTTCGGCGGGGACTATCGGATGCTCTTCCCCACCGACGGGATCGACGGTATCAAGCGCTTCTTTCTCGATGTGATCAGCGAATTCTTCAAGCGCGGCCTTTCATGCCAGCCAGCAATCGTGGGAATCGGCATCGGCGGCACGAAGGACACCTGCGTGCGGCTCGCCAAGGAAGCGGCGTGTCTTCGCGTGGTGGGGGACAGGAACCCGGATCCCCAGATCGCGGAACTGGAAGGGGACCTGAACGAACTGGGCCGGAGGACAAGCCTGGGCCCCATGGGCTTCAAGGGCGAGGGCGCGGTGATGGACACCCACATCGAGGTGGCCTACACCCACACGGGCGGAATGCCCATATCGATCCATCATCAGTGTTTTGCGCTCAGACGCGCCACCGCGCGGGTTCACCCCGACGGTAGCGTGGAATATCGCGAAAATCCCCTTTGGTTCACAGACTACTACCGCCGCGACGGAATAGCCTGAGCGGCGCGGGAGGCTTCTGAATATGAGCGGCACCGCAGACCTGGAAATGAATGAACATTACCTCTCAACGCCCGCCTCGCCGGAAGATCTTGCGAAGCTCGAACTGGGCGACGTCGTCTATTTCGACGGCCTGGTATTCACCGGCAGAATCGGCCTCTACAAGAAACTCTTTGACGAAAAAGCAACCCCGCCGGTGGACATCGCCTCGCTCACGAACGTGACGTTCCACTGCTCGCCCGCCGTGGGGCGAAACGAAGCAGGCGATTGGGAAGTGGCTGCCGTCACGGCCACGGCGAGTTTTCGCTTCGAGAAACACCTCCCCCTTCTGATGGACGGGCACGGAGTGCGCTGCGTCATCGGAAAGGGCGGTATGGCACAAAAATTCTACGAGGACCACTTCAAGCGGCTGGGCGCAGTGTTCCTTAACACGGTGGGCTACGGCATCGGTGCACAGTACGGGCGTGGCATCACGGGTGTGAGGAACGTCTATTGGCTCGATGAACTTGGCATCGCGCAGGCCATGTGGGTGTTCGAAGTAAAAGGTTTCGGCCCGTTTCTTGTGGAATGCGACGCCCGGGGCAACAGCCTCTACCAGATGGCACTCGCCGAGACGAACGAGGAACTTGGCAAGCTCTACGAGGGATTGCCGCTTCCCACGCTCAAGCGCTTGGGCGAGGTCCACAACCCCGAAGACGAGGTATTCTGACACCTTCCCGGAAATTGAACGGCAACACCAACGAGAGGATGGAAATGTCGAAAGGAATTGCCTGGGTCACTACAAGTTGGCTGAGCAGCCTCGAAGACCCGATGCGCCACTTCCGGCGGCTCGAAACCGAAGCAGATCTGGAGGTGAGAATAGAATCGAACGGCTTGGACAAGACGGAAGAAGAACTCATCGCCACCCTTCCCGGCGTGGTTGTCACCTTTCCAAGTAACGACCCCTACAACGAGCGCACCCTTGCAGCGGCGTCACACTTGAAACACATCGCCAGAACAGGAGTAGGCTTCAACTCCGTCGACCTGGAGGCCGCCACGCGCCACGGGGTAGTCGTCACCAACGCGCCGGGCCAGAATTCTGACTCCGTGGCCGAGCACACCATCGGTCTCATGCTTTGTATCGCACGGAAAATCGCCCTGTGCGACAAGAAAATGCGCGCGGGCGAGTGGGCGGATTTGCGAGTACCCTTATCACCGCTTCGAGGCAAAACGCTGGGCATGATCGGGTTGGGCGACATCGGCAAGCGCGTGGCGAGGCGCGCCGTGGCCTTTGGCATGGAGGTCATCGCCCATGATGTTGTACGAGATGAACGATTCGCCGCTGAGGTGGGCATTTTCTATGAATCTCGTGAAGAGGTGACGCGCCGGGCGGATTTCATCACCTGCCACGTGCCACTGAACGACTCGACGCGCGGCATGGTGGACGAGAAATTTCTCTCCGCCATGAAACCGAGCGCCTATTTCATCAACACCTCACGCGGCCCCGTAGTGGACCTCGACGCCGCCGCCACGGCTTTGGAGCGCGGTATCATCCAAGGCGCGGCACTCGATGTTTTTCCGAACGAACCAGTCGATTACCGCCACCGCATCTTTTCGCTCGACAATGTCGTCCTTACCCCTCACATCGCCGGCCTGGGCGAGGACGCTTGTGAACTGTCGCTCGAGTTCGCCGTCGCCGCCGCGCTCGACGTCATCGCCGGAAGGTGTCCGGCGGGGCTTCTCAATCCGGATGTACTGGAAAAAGCGGGCATCAAGGACTAGAGTGAACCGTCGCCCTGTTCCCGACTCGACAGGTATCATACAGTCAGCCGCCATATCGAGGAAGAATCCATGCGGAACACAAAGAAACTGCGGGCCATCCTGATCGCCGCCTGTCTCCTCCTGCTTCTCGCCGCACCGTATCCAGGGGCCGACGCCAAGGCGGAGAACGCCCTGCGCGTTCCGTGGAAGGTGACCGAACACAGGATGAAGAACGGAATGCGCGCCCTTCTATTGCCCGACAACAGCGCACCCATGGTAGTCATGAAGATTTGGTACGCCGTCGGAAGCCGCGACGAGCAGCCCGGTCTCACGGGAATGGCTCATTTTCTGGAACACATGATGTTTCGCGGCACGAAGAAATACGGCCCAAAGGTATTCAGCGAGATCGTCAAGAAAAACGGTGGTACGCACAACGCGTTCACGAGTTTCGACTACACCGCGTACTATGAGCGTATCGCTTCGGACAGGCTGGAACTCATCATCGAACTAGAAGCCGACCGCATGGTGAACATGATTCTCGAAAAAACAGGCTTCGATGCAGAGAAAGACGTGGTGCACGAGGAAAGACGTACCTATGACGACCGTCCGTCGCACATGTTCTGGGAACAACTCCGGGCTGTCGCCTACACAAACCACCCCTACAAGAACCCGATTCTCGGTTGGCCCGGGGACGTGGAGGCCATCACTATCAAGGACATGGAGGCGTTCTACAAGCGCTTCTACAGCCCGGAGAATGCCACGGCCGTTCTGGTGGGCGACTTCAGAGTGGAAGAAGCTATCGCGCTTCTCGAAAAGCATTTCGGGAAAATCCCCAAATCCCCGATCTTCAGGAAAAGGTCGAAACTCGTTGAGTTCCCCCAGAAGTCCGAGCGCAGGGTGTACGTGCGCGCGGCCGCGCAGCTTCCCTACGTGGCGATCGCCTATCACGCCCCCAACTGGAAGAGCGAGGACGCGCCCGCCCTCGTGATGCTGGAGGCCATACTCGGCGGCGGAGAGACCTCGCGGGTCCACCAGAGGCTGGTCCGCATGGACACCATCGCCCTGGCCGCGGGTACGGATTACACCTACGTCTCCGCAGACCCGATGGCCTTTTATTTATACGCCAGGCTGGCGCCCGGCAAGAAGGCCTCCGATGCCGAGAAGGCCCTGCTCGAGGAGGTGGAAAAACTCATCGAAAAAGGCGTGACGGACGAGGAATTCCGTCGCGCGCTCAGGAGCATCGAGGCGAACACGGTTTTCGCTATGGACTCGCATTACTACCGCGCGAGTCTCCTCGGCCGGGCGGCGATTGCGGGCGATTGGCGTCTACTCGAGGGCTACCTGCCCGCCCTCAGGAAAGTGACGCCCGCCGATGTGGTCCGCGTCGCGAAAAAATATCTGAACCACAACAACAAGACCACCGCCGTGCTCATACCAACCAAGAAAAACCGCCGCGCCAGTGCCGCCAAAAGCCGGGGAGGAAGCTAGCATGAAACTCTACCGCATTCTTTGGACACTCGCTGCCGTTCTGCTCCTCTCGCCCGCTGTGGCGGACGCAGACATCATGACTTACGAACGCGAGGAATTGCCCGGCGGCGGCGTATTGCTGGTCAAACAACACAAACAGCTACCCATGGTGCGAGTTGCCGTCTCGATTCCCGCGGGCGCACACCATGAGACGCCCGAACAGGCTGGGCTCGCGAACCTGACCGCCACCCTCCTCGCCCGGGGCACGAAAACGAGAAACGCCTCCGATATCGAGAAAACGAATGACTCCCTGGGCGGCGGGGTGGGTGCCGAGACCGACCGCGCGCGCGCGAAGGTCTCAATGCGCGTGCTGACGCGGGACTTGGATGAGGGCCTCTCCCTGCTGGGCGATGTGCTCAGGAACCCTGTCTTCCCTGCAGAGGAGATAGAAAAAACGAAAAAACGTATCCTGGGTAGCCTCCGAAGGCAGCGCGAGCGACCCAGCCACCTGGCGAACAAGATGCTCCGGAAAAGTCTTTTCGGCGAAACCCCCTACGGCCGTCAGGTGGAGGGAACGGAGGCATCGATCAAGAATCTACGCAGAGAGGACCTCCTCCACTTCCACAAAAAATGGTACGGCATGAAGGGGGCGATCTTCGTCTTCGTGGGCGACGTTTCACGCAAGCGCGCACGGGAACTCGTTCTGGCCCGCTTCAAGAACTGGCGGGCGGAGGGAGGCAAGCTCCCCGGGATGACACCCCCCGCTGCGCCGAAAAAGATGCAGGTGGTCAAGCTCGACCGTCCGCTTTCCCAAACTACCGTGATTCTGGGTAGCCGCTCTCTAAAGCGCACGGATCCGGATTTCTACGCCGCGCGCGTAATGAACTACATTCTGGGCGGAGGCGGCTTTTCCAGCAGGATCATGGACAACCTGAGAGAAGACAAGGGTCTCGTATACAGCGTCTATAGCTATTTCGCCTCGGGTCGTCACGCTGGCCACTGGCGGCTTGTCCTGCAGACGAAGAACAAGACCGCGAATGAGGCCATCCACGAGGCTATCGCGGAGGTTAATCGCATCCAAGAAAAAGGCGTGAGTGACAAGGAGCTTCAAGACGCCAAGGACTTCTTGACAGGTAACTTCGCCACGCGCTTCGGCTCGTCAGGCCGCATTGCGGGCTATATTCTCGCGGTGGAGATTCTGGGTTTCTCACCCGGCTATGCGGATGAGTATCTCAGGAAAATTCGCGCCGTCACCAGGGAGCAAATCCTCGCTGCAGCGAGAAAACATATCAGGCTCAATGAGTCCACCCTCGCCGTGGTGGGGAATTTGAGCGAGGCAAAGCTCGCCTATTGAGACGCGCAGGCTTTTGAAGAGGAAACAGGATGAAACGTGAAACGATAACTTCCGATACGCTGGCCGCACCCGCCGGGCACTTCTCGCACGGGGTTGTCACCGAGGGCGGACGTACGCTCTACGTGGCAGGCCAGACACCTCTCGACGAGTACGGCAACCTCGTCTGCCCGGGCGACCCCGAGGGTCAGGCACGCCAGTGTTACCAGAACATCGAGAAGGTCATCCAGGCCGCTGGCGGGCGTATGGCGGATACGGCGAAAATCCAGGTCTTTGTGACGAGTCTCGACTACAGGGCTGCCGTCGGCAAAGTTCGGGCCGAGTTCTTTCCCAATGACCCGCCGGTGAGCACGTTTCTGGTGGTATCGAGTCTGGCCGAACCCGCTTTTCTCGTGGAAGTCGAGGCGGTCGTTCCTCTGCCCGATTAAGAGAACGAACCAGTGAACGTAAATACCACCCTGCGCTGGGTGCTCGCACTCGGAGTCATGACGGGGATTCATCTGTTGACAGCGGCTAGCGGGCAGAATCCCTCCTCTGCCCTGCCGGTCGGGGTGGACAAAATCATACACGTCTGCGAATTTGGGCTCCTTGGCTTTCTACTCTGGCGGCCATGGCGGGAGACGTTTCCCCACTGGGCCGAGGGAAGGACAGCTCTTTTTGTCTTTGCGCTCACTGCTTTGAACGGCTTGGGCGACGAGTTGCACCAGGTATTTCTCCCCCACCGGACCGCTACATGGGGAGACGTCGCGGCGGACGCCGCTGGAGGCGGGGTTGCCGTCTTGTGGTGTCTACACCGCGAGAAGGGCCGGCCCACAGTAAGACCGCAATAAGCAGGAGGAACCCGATGGCCAGCATTCGAGAAACACTCACCGAAGACATGAAGTCCGCCATGCACGCAAAGGAGACGCTCAGGCTCTCCACCATCCGGATGGTTCGCTCCGAAATTTTGAACAAGGACAAGGAAAGCGGCGAAGAAACATCACCCGAAGATATTCTCAAACTGCTCCAAAGTATGGTAAAGAAACGAGAGGAAGCTGCCGAGCATTACGTAGCCGCTGACCGCGAGGACATGGCCCGGAAAGAACGAGACGAGATTCAGATCATCCTGGGTTATCTCCCCTCGCAGATGGAAGATTCAGAAATTGAAGCAACAGCCCAGGCGATCATCGAGGAAACCGGGGCCTCCACGATGAAGGATATGGGTAGGATAATGGGAATTCTCACACGTGAACTGGCCGGGCGCGCCACGGGTGCCCGGATATCCCAGGCAGTACGGAAACTCCTGGGCTCATAATAAGGAGGTCTCCAGATGAAAAAGCCTGCCTATCGCCTAGAAGATGTCGCTACAGCGTATCAATGCGACCCCGAGCAGGAGGAGATCATCTCCGCTCTGGCCGAGCGCGATTATCGCGTATTCGAGGTCGAGCAACCCGCCGGAGCTTTCGTGCCCTACCACACGCATAATGAAGAAGAAGCCGTGATCGTCATCGAGGGCCAGATGCAGTTCAACGTGGAAGAAGAACTCGTCCTCGTTCAACAGGGCGAGGTGATCACCATCCGCGAAGAAGCCATCCACAGTGCCGCCCAGGTGGGCGAGGAGAAGGCGAAGCTTCTGCTCGCCTTCCCGAACGACGGAAGCGACCCGCCAGTCATCGACCTTGACTTGGACGGCGATGAAGAGGATGACAGCCTCGGCTACGCCTGAGTCCAACTACTTCGCATACGGGGCAAACCTGCACATCGCCCAAATGAAAGCCTTATGTCCGAAAAGCGTACCTGTATGCCCTGCGCGCCTGGAGGACTATCGCCTCACCATAGCCCTGCCCGCCGCAGCGCGCGGAAACCAGCCCGGCTGGGCCACAGTGACACCCGAGAAAGGTGCCGAGACGCCGGGCGCCCTGTTCCACCTTCATCCAGACGACTTGAAAGCACTCGACCATTTCGAGGATTACCCGGCACTCTACGGACGCGAAGAGGTGGAAATCCTGACAGCGGAAGGACGTCACAGGGCCATGCTCTACGTGATGCGGCATCCCTTGCGGGCGGCGCACCCAACAACGCACTATGTCGAGACACTCCGGCAGGGATACCGGGATTTCGACCTGCCCATAGAAGTGCTGGAGGGCGTTTTGGGGGAATCTTATTACTGAATCGTATCCAGGGAGTAGAACCGCCGATAACCCAACGTCGGTCAGAAGCCCTTGCTAACTGCCGGCGAAAGGCCAGGCTGCAGCCTCAAGACATCCCACGAACAAAGCCGCCTGTTGGAATTCCATCATTTCCCGCTCTTCTTCACTATACCTGAGTTGAACCCGGATATACTGTTCTGCCGAAGCTACGGGAACCATATCTTCTGGCCTTGTTCCCACCCCCGTAATATACGTCCCATAATGTATTCAATAATTCCTTCCATGAAGTTCAGGTGAAGTTGGTGAGTCATTACCAGCATTTTCGAAAAAAGGGACCTGATATTTTGCTACCACCCCACAACTCTAATACGGCCACAAATATCCGCCGCCACTGGCGTCTTTCAACTGTTCATCGGTGAGCCGGGACGGAGGCGGAAGGACGAGATAGCTGTTCTCGGCGTCGTCTTCCATCACATGCAGGTTGAAATTCTCCGGCATCGTTACCCCGAACTCCTCCGATATCACGGCCTTCGGTTCAGAAATCAGACGGGCGCGGAACTCCTCGCTGTCGCCTGCCTTCTCGATCAGATGCTCGCGCACCTCGGTTACGGATTTCACTCTGGTCTCCTTTCCTGAGGAAATGGGTATGGGTGGATCCCTCCGATTACTTTTTGTATCGTTGTCATGAGCAGGGTATGGGATATTCCGGCGGGAAAGAAAGAAATTATTGACGTTTTTCTGGTGAGGAGCAGGCTTCCGCCCGGGAAATCGGTGGCCGAAATATCCTTTTTCCCAAAATGAGGTCGTTATGTCCCCTCCTCCTGTCTGCAAAAGACATTCCCTGTCTTGCAGGAAAGAGTCACGAGGACTTCCGCACACAAATTTCGGAGATGACAGTGATGTCCGTCTGCATGAAATCCAGGGATGTGGTTAAGGCGCGGTACGCAAGATGAAGGTATTCAGGCTTGCGGATTTAAGTATACAATTCCCAAACAAAGAACAAAAAACCTGCCTCCTGGCCGCAAAAGTGTCAGGGCGTCCTAGAAGTCACCCTTCTCCTGCAAATAAGGCACGAGGCCACCCGCCTCGATCATCGCCCAAAGACCACCGGGAAAAGGCGTGAAGGTGATGGTCTCATCTCCCACACGGGCCTCTCCGGCCACAGGGTCGACTTCAATTTCATCACCCGCCCGGATGGCGTCAGTATCGCACGTGATGACGGGAAGCCCTGAATTGATGGCATTTCGGTAGAACATGTGCCCGAAACTCTTGGCGAGTACGCAGCTCACACCGAGTTCCCTGAGCACCACAGCAGAATCCTGACGGCTGCTGACGAGGCCGAAGTTCTCCCCCGCTACCACCAAGTCGCCTGGTTGCACATTCCGGGAAAAATCAGGGTCGAGTTCCTTGAAGGCGTCTCGTTTGAGTTCTTCCATCGCAGTGCCCGGCGGGCGGTATTTGACGGACAGATGCATGTCGGTGCTTATATCGTCGCCGAAGCGGTGGACGCGTCCCCTAATCTCCACAATTCCAGTCTCCTCGTTGTACGCCTAGAGAAACTCCCTCGGATCGGTGATGCGGCCCGTCACCGCGCTTGCCGCAACCGTGGCAGGCGAACCTAGGTATATCTCGGCCTCCTTGCTGCCGAGCCTGCCCGGGAAATTGCGGTTTGCGGAGGATATGGCCCGTTCGCCGTCGGCGAGACAGCCGTTCCCCGTCATCGAGGCGCAAGGCCCGCAAGCGGCGGTGAGCACGGCGGCGCCCGCCTCAGCCAACGCACCGATAGCTCCACTCTTTGCAGCGGCCTCGTAAATCTTCTTGCTCGTGGGCGCGACGTAGAAGCGAACGCCCGGCGCAATCTTCTTCCCACGCACGATGTGCGCCGCGATCAGGATGTCCTCGAGCCTTCCATTCGTACAAGTGCCCACGAACGCCTGCTGGACGGGCAGGCCCGCGTAGTTCTCGATGGGGTGTGCATTTCCTGTGGCTGGAGGAGCAGCCACGACGGGCGTGAACGAGGAGATGTCGAGAACGATTCTCCTCGCATAGACGGCGTCCGGGTCAGGGCTTACGGGCGCATTGAAGCGCGCGCCATGCGCCCGCGCCCAATCGAGCGCCTTATCGTCCACTTCCATGATTCCCGTCTTCGCCCCCATGTCGACCGACATGTTCGCGATGGTGAAGCGAGCGTCCATCGAGAGATCCGACAGCGCATCCCCGCCATATTCCACCGCCATGTAGTTTGCGCCGTTCTCGCCCATCTCACGCGCGAGGACGAGTTCCATATCCTTCGAGAAAACGCCATGCGCGAGCGCGCCAGTGAACTCCACGCGGATACTCTCGGGCGTCTTGAACCACATCTTCCCGGTAGCGTAGGCCGAGGCGATTTCCACGCTCTCCACGGCCACACCCATCGCGCCTAGCGCACCGTAGGTGCACACATGACTGTCGCCGCCGACTGCAAGTGCGCCTGGCCCCACGCGTCCCTCCTCGGTCACCACTGTGTGGCAAACGCCCGCGCCCGGCTCGAAGATTTCGACCCCGTTTTCCTCACCGAAGATTCTGAGCTTCTTATGGTGGTTCGCCCAGAGAACGTCTTGCGCGGGCACGAAATGATCGATGATGAAATCTGTCTTCTTTGGGT
This sequence comes from bacterium, assembly GCA_965200245.1. Taxonomy (GTDB): domain Bacteria; phylum UBA8248; class UBA8248; order UBA8248; family UBA8248; genus Bin107. Next base: position 266,993 of record CBDATS010000005.1, read on the forward strand.
CCATGCGGAACCTGAAACCCGCCTCACGGAAGATGTCGACCGCCTTCGGTCCTTTGGCGTCGCCCGCCATGACATAGTCGAGTTCGGCGATCACCAAATCACCCGCCTTGGCCTCGTATTCAGCATGCGTAGAGAGGATTTTTTCCGCCATCGTCTGACCCACAGTGTTCTCCTTCATCTATACCGAAACGGAGCCACTTATATACACCAAATATCAGTTGCGCGGAATTATGAAGGGGGTGAATTTAGGGACGAATTCAACAAATGGGAAGGCACGCGCCGGGAATCTGCGAAACAGTCGCCACACTCTGAAAAATTGCTTTGACTTTCCGCCCGCTCCCTGTGAAACTGATCGTGAGGGAGATCATGAAAACTCTACGCAAGAACCCGATGCCAAAGTCCCGGAAAGTGAGCAACCCGAAGGCCTTGCTCTGCCATTTCGTTTTGACACTCTTGCTCCTTTGCACCACACCAGCCTGGGGGGAAGAGCGGCAGACGGCAACCGGCCCGGTTTTGGTCGAGCAGGTGGCGACGGGCCTCGATACACCTTGGGGACTCTCGTTCCTGCCGGACAGAGCCTTTTTGGTAACCGAGCGCGGCGGTTCTCTGTTCCACTTCGATTCCAGGCGACGCAAGCTCAGGGTCTCCGGCGTCCCGGCAGTTTATGCGTGGGGGCAAGGCGGGTTGATGGATGTCGTTGCCGCGCGAGATTTCCAGAAAACACGTACGATTTTCCTTGCCTATTCGAAACCCTCCCGAGGCGGTGCGGGTACGGCACTCGCCGTCGCCACGCTCTCATCCAACAACCGAAAGATCGAGAACCTGCGTATCATCTTCGAGATGGCGGCACCTTCCCGAGAATGGCGTCACTTCGGCTCCCGCGTCGTGGAGGCACCAGATGGAACGCTCTTCCTCACACTCGGTGATCGGGGAGACGCCCATAAGGCACAAGACCTATCCGTTCACCACGGCAAGATCGTCCGCATCCGCCGTGACGGCAGCATCCCCCCGGACAATCCCCTCATCGGGCGGGCGGGGGCTCGCCCTGAAATCTGGTCGTGGGGTCACAGAAACCCCCAAGGCGCTGCTCTCGATGCGAAGGGGACACTTTGGGCCGTAGAGCACGGCGCGCGCGGTGGAGACGAAATCAACCGGATCATGAAAGGGCGCAACTACGGCTGGCCGGTCATCTCCTATGGCCGTCACTACTGGGGCGGGAAGATCGGCGAGGGGTTTGCCAAAGAGGGTATGGAACAACCCGACTTCTACTGGGACCCTTCCATCGCGCCTTCAGGAATGGCCATATATTCTGGGCGGCTCCGCCCGGCCTGGCGCGGACAGTTTTTCATCGGCTCGCTGAAATTCGACCACATCTCCCGGCTGGATATGGCAGGTGGCTTCCGGGAATTGGAGCGTTTGTCCTTCCCTGAGACCGGTCGCGTGCGCGACGTGCGTGAAGCACCGGACGGAACGCTCTGGTTCCTGTCGGAGGAAAGAGAAGCAGTCTACCGGATTACCCCCCGACGGTAACACACATCCCCTTTTCATACCCCAATCGTTTTCGCGGCGACGTTCCGCTCCAGGGATTCTTGGTCCCACATTCCTGAAAAGTTCGATCAGAGAGTTGAAAATTCCATTGATACAGGAAGTGCTGCCGTCTTTTTCCGGAAGTGGCAGTCTTTTCCTCCACATCTTCGCGACAGTTGTCGAAATCCTTGCAAAGATACCGGTCTCCTGCCCCGCAATTTCAGGATGCCGTACCCGTTGCAGAGGCGTATCTACGCAAGTATTTCTCGTCTCACACACTCAAGGGAATCGTGTTCATGGTGGGGATAACAGCCAGCTCTCAACTGTTCATCAACTGCCAGGTTCTCAGAATCTTTCTCTTTATCCAGCCCAAAATCCGCGCCACGGCGGAGAACAAAGCAGCGCCTCACGTGGGGCATGCTGCTTGACTGGGCAGCGTTTCATGTTTTTCATCCACGGGCTTCGGGATACGGGTTCCCAAGGTTCAGTCCCTGCCTGCTTCCGGACGTTCTTCGTTTTTTGGGACGATGTCGTAGAGATAATCAAACGAATATATGCCAGCGCCACACCCGCCCCGCCAGATGAAATTGATGGCGTAGCGCCCCACCATCTCGACGTTTTCAAGCTCTGCAGGCCCACTCGGCCCCGTGAGGACAGAGAGGGGGTTCTTCTCGCGCTCCTTACGCTTTTCCTTGCAGTTCGCACATGGGCAAAGGGCCGCCAGATAATCGAAGCCATAGGCGCTCTTCTCCCCGCTCGCCCATTCGACGCGAAATTCGCGGGCGGGCTTATCTACCGTGAGATCGACTGGGTGGGCCTTTTTTTCCATTGCGCTCATGAAACGTAAACCTCGAATGGGCAGCGATTATCTCGACTTCATGCCGTATTTCTCGTACTTCTTTGCCGAGGCTGAACTGCGCTTGGCGGATTCGGGCGTTTTGAGCTCCAACAGATAGGGACGCTCGACCGATGTGGCACTCACGGCGTCAAGGAGCCCCTGCTCGTCGCCCTCTTTCTCCCAGTCACCCTCTTCCAGCTTGACGAATACAGGCTTGCCTTCTCCCAAATCGAGCGTGGGGACGCCGAAGATGCCTTGATCGGCCGCTTCTTCATGTTCTTGCGCGATGAGAGGAATCGTGGCGCCACTTTTCATATCCTCTTCCCAGCGAGCGACGTCAAGACCCACATCCACGGCGATATCGCGCAGCACCAACTCGCTGGTGATGTCCTTTCCGTCCCTGTGCTTCGCCCGGTGTAGCGCCACGTGGTATCTGTCGAATTGCGTCTCGCCTTGCAAGGCCGCGCATTTGGCCGCCTGATGCGGGGGGAGGTCCCTGCTCGGGAAAGTCTGATCTTCCCAAGCCTTCCAGTCCTCGCCGCGCGTGGGGCCGAAATTCGCCTGCTCCAGCACAAAGGCCTTGTAACTCACTTTCAGACCGCTTCTTTTCCCCTGGAGACGAACGAGCCACTCCATGGCTCTGTAAGCGTAGGGTCAGACATAGCAGTTCCACATGACGAGGTTCATGGTTTTTCTCCCTTAAAAACAAGTTATCAAGGAATATGGCGAGCCAATGATACACCACAAGAAAGCAGATGAAAAAGCGGAGCAACGCCTTTTGAGTATAGCTTATTCCCACTAGCCATCAGATGCGAGCGCCTTGTTGAGGAGTGCCTCCGCACCAGCATTCATCGAAATCTCCCTGGCGACCTCCCGCCCGCGTGGAGACATCTTCCGCCATGTTTTCCGCAAGATACCTATAATTTTCTCTTCATCATGAAGACGGGAGAAATCCCAAAAATAGCTCTCCAGAAACACCAGGCAGGCGACATCCTCAAGTGTCTGGGTTTCCGGGTTTGTTTTTATACCCTGCTTTTTGAGCAGCATCCGCACGCGATCTATCACATCCCCTTCATAACCCACCTTTTCCAGTATCTCGGCCACTTTTTCGCCGTGATAGTCGTACAGGCGGGTGCGCCATTGGTGGTACCCCTTCCTGTCCAGAGGATAACTCGAACGAGGAATCTCCCACCGGCGTATGTGTTGGCCCCTCACCGCCAAACAGAGGGTCTCGGAAGCGTGTGGCTCGATGGTTTGGAGCCATTTCGTCATTCTCATCGAATACAAAAACTCTTCAGGATAATCTTCGCCTTCAAATTTCTCGAAATTCGGGTCCCGTAAGTTCGCCTCGTCTATAAGACGCATAGCTTCTTCAAATCGGCCAGGGTTTTCACTCATGATGAGGAACCTTCTTCGTAATGTTGGACACTCAAAATCATTCCTGAACAACACGACCCAATAATAAACACCTGTTCGGGTTGACAAAAGCGTGCGATCGGAATATTTTTCAAAGTTGTTAATTAATTCAGTCAACAATGAAAGGGAAACCACTCTCCAAACAGGAATATCTCTATGTATCAAGGAAAAGTGCAGATAGTGGGAGCTGGTCCTGGAGATCCGGACTTGCTTACACTCAAGGCGGCGAAAGCCTTATCGAACGCGGATATCGTTATCTATGATCGTCTCGTAAATCCTGAAGTTCTTGCACTTTGCCCGGAAAGCTGTCAACGCATTGATGCGGGCAAATCCAGCGGGCGACATACCATGAATCAAGAAGATATCAATAAATCTCTCGTCCATTTCGCTCATAGCGGTTTTCAGGTAGTGCGTCTGAAAGGTGGAGACCCTTTCGTATTCGGGCGTGGTGGAGAAGAAGCGCAAGCTCTCGTCGAAGCCGGCATTCATTTCGAAATCATACCAGGCATCAGTTCTGCACTGGCCGTGCCTGCGTATGCAGGAATACCTGTCACACAACGAAATCTCGCCTCATCATTTACGGTCGTAACGGCCCACGAAGACCCCAGCAAACCGAAAACACAGGTAGATTACGAGCATTTGGCAAAAGATAAGGGAACACTTGTTTTTCTCATGGGCGCACGTTCCATTGGGCGTATATCAGCCGCTCTCATCGAAAACGGCATGGCAAAAGACACACCCACCGCCATCATTGAAAACGGAACCACGAAAAGGCAATTCACCTTACGTTGCGCTTTGGCGGAAGCATCGAGCCTCGCGCAACGCGAAGAGATATCCCCACCTGCTGTTTTTCTCGTAGGCCCCGTCGCCGGACTTGAGGAGCTTGTATGGTTCGAGGCCGATGAGAGTCAGGAAATATCCTGGCGTTGTTTCCCGGAAGCATTCTTGAACTAATCCCACTTCGTTCATACCGGGCTTTGGCCCAAGCTACATTCATCATCCGATATGCATATAGAACGGTTTACATAAGGGGCATGCAATGCACGAAGAATCACGAAAACCACTCTCTGCAGAAACACTGGGCGTCATTCCGGTGATTCCCGAAGAATTCGATGATTTCGAAACACAAGCCATCAGATTCCGAAAGGGTGAACTCGAAAACGGTGAATTCCTCCCTTACCGGTTAAAGCGCGGCGTATACGGCCAACGCCAAGCGGATGCGCAGATGGTACGCGTGAAAATACCTTTTGGCGGTCTAAGTGCTTCTCAGATCGAAGCTCTTGGACGCGTATCCCGCGATTATGCGCCACTGGGAAAAGGCCATGTAACAACACGGGAAAACGTACAGTTTCACTTTGTCCCTCTCGATAAAGCCGCCAAAGTTTTGAGACTTCTGGGTGAAGTGGGACTCACTACGCGGGAAGCTTGTGGAAATTGTGTAAGAAACGTCACGGGATGTCCCTATGCGGGTGTTTGTAAAGATCAAGTATTTGACGCTACTCCTCACGCAGGTGCGTTCGCACGTTACTTCGTTCGGAAGCACTTCACGCAGGATTTGCCTCGCAAATTCAAAGTGGCATTCTCCAGTTGTGCTTCGGACTGCGTGGTCGGCGGAATTCACGACATCGGTTTCATACCGGTAATCAAGGAGGTGGAAGGAACTCCCCTGCATGGCTTCAAGATGCTCGTGGGCGGCGGACTCGCCACATTCGCGCGTACCGCCGAGGTGCTTTACGAGTTCGTCCCCGTATCCGATTTCCTCAGGGTGAGCGAAGCCCTGATTCGGGTTTTTGATCAGGCTGCCGAACTTAGAAAATCCCGCTTCAAGGCACGCATCAAGTTCCTCGTGAGTTGGATAGGGATAGACGGACTGCGCGAACGTGTCGAAGAAGAACTTAAAAAAGACTGGGCGAAAGAGCCCGTTAACCCTGAACCTAACCTTTGGAAAGACAACGAAGAAGCCGACGCTCCACCAGTTTTGAACACACTGAACGGTGCGAACGCAAATCCGAATGGCGACTCGGCGGATTATCACGCATGGAGAAAAACGAACGTCACCTCACAAAGGCAAGAAGGTTATTTCACCGTCGAGATTAAACTTCCCCTGGGGAACATCCACACAGATCAGTTCTTCGCCTTGGCCGATCTCACACGAAGATTCGCGAGAGGACGAGCCAGAACGAGTTTCGAGCAAAACCTCGTTCTCCGGTGGGTGCGGGAAGGAGAACTTTATCCTCTCTGGAAAGAACTTCAACGTATCGGTCTCGCCGAAAAAGGCGCACGTGAGATATCCGACGTGGTTTCCTGCCCGGGAACGGATTCGTGCAAGCTCGGCATTACTTCTTCCATGGGTCTGGCGAATGCCATTCGTGACACGCTCCAGGAAGTCGATCAGGATCCGCTCACGCAGGAGATACACATCAAGATGAGCGGTTGCCCCAATTCATGCGGTCAGCATCACATCGCGAACATCGGCTTTCATGGAGGAACGCTCAGATCGAACGGAGCGATGTTGCCAGCTTATGAAATCTTCCTCGGCGGCCAATACGAAACTCCTGACGGAGAAATCCGTATCGGCAAGCGTATCCAGGTTCGGATTCCCGCCAAGCGCGTCCCCGCAGCGTTAAAGAAGATGTTGTCTCACTATCAGGGAAACAGAAATGAAGGCGAGCGTTTCAATGAGTTTTTAGACCGCGTGGAAGGCGCTTCCTTCGAAGAATTGTTGCAAGAGTTTCATCTTGCTGGTCAATTCAACGACGAATCCGATACGGACTTGTTCATCGACTGGAGTCAGAACAAACAATACGTACTCGAGAGGGGAGAAGGCGAATGCCTAGCCTAGAAAAACAATCCGAACTTCTGGACGAGACTTCCAGGGATCAGGTAAAAACGGCGGTTTTGCTCGTTGGTCACGGTAGCCGCGCCCGAAACGCGAACGAAGCGCTTTTCCGCGTCGTTGAACATTTTCAGAAGGCGTGGCCGCATCGTATATTGAAGGCGGCATTTCTGGAGATCAGCTATCCCTCGATTCCCGAGGGAGTCGATTTGTGTGTATCTGAAGGGGCTGAGAGAATCATCATCATCCCCTATTTCCTTTTCAGGGGCAATCACGTAGCCGTGGACTTGCCCGCCTTCATTAAAGAAAGCAGGGGAAAATACCCGGAAATAGATGTCATCCTAGGTCCGCATCTCGGCTTTCATCCAAAGATGATTGAGATCGTCGACGAGCGCATCCAGCAAGTGCTCGATACGCTAAAATTTGAGGAAAAGGCACTCCCATGAATAAACAGAATGGCTCCGTCAGACCAATAGCAGTTTATTATGAACATCCCGATTGGTTCAGAAAACTATTCGATGAGCTGGACGCAAGAAACATTGCCTATGAAAAAATGGAAGCACACAATCACCGTTTCGACCCGTCGGAAACCGAATCGACTTATTCTGTGATTGTAAACCGCATGAGCCCATCCGCATGGGCTCGAGGGCATACCCATGCGATTCCCTACACACTTGAGTATTTCGCGCATCTCAAGGCGATCGGCGCCAACGTGATTAACGGCTACGAGGCTTATCTCCATGAATTCTCAAAAGTGCGCCAAACCCGCCTGTTAAAGGCCCTGGGGGCCAATCATCCGAGGTCCCGGGTGATTAACCATCCCTCACAGGCTCTGGCTGCGGCCGAGGGGTTCAGCTTTCCCGTCATCACAAAGGCAAATATTGGTGGGAGTGGCGCAGGCATACAAAAGTACGATACACCTGTGGGAGTGGCGCAGGCATACAAAAGTACGATACACCTGAAGAACTCCAGCAAGCGGCCGATAATGCGAGTATCAATTTCGGTATCGATAGTTTGGCTCTCGTTCAGGAATATATTCCACCCCGCGGAGAACAAATCGTCCGGGTCGAGGTATTGAATGGCGCGTTCCTATACGCGATCCAGCTTGCTTTGGTGGATCCAAATTCATTCAATCTCTGTCCTGGCAGTTATTCTCGCCGCAATGAGGAGGTCGCATGTGGTGTAAACGGCAGGAACGCCCTGATTGAGAAAGTTACGCCACCTCAAGAGGTTATCGATACCGTCGAGAAAATTATGCGAACAGCCAACATCGAAGTCGGTGGCGTCGAATATCTGGTCAGCGACAAGGATGGGGAGATATATTATTATGACATCAATGCGCTCTCGAATTTCGTGGACGATGCGCAGAATGTGGTCGGTTTCGACCCTTGGCCGTTGATGGCCGATTTCATTCTCGAGCGTGCGCATCATCCTGCCCCTTCAGTAAGTTTTTAACGCTCACGTTCGAGGCGCTTTGATGCGCTTGCTAACTTTCCTATAATGCCGGGGTGTTTGAGACAGCTGCCGTATACGCCCTCATATCAGCAATTTTACTCGCGTTAAGGGATATCTTCGGACGCTTCGCGGTTCTTGGCATAGATCCCATCACCGGTACAGCCTTCTCGGCCATTATCGGCCTGCCCGTCCTGTGGATTATCTCTGTTTGGAGAGGAGATTTTTCAGACCCTTGGCCTGATTTCGGCTGGCCTCTGGGTTTCATCGCTATCGCAGGAATTTTCAGGGTCTGCTTCGCCCGCACCATGCTCTTTGCGGCCACTCAATATATTGGATCCGCACGTACGAGCACCATCGTAGCCACGAACCTGATATTCGCCGTATTCTTCGGGGTCGTTTTTCTGGATGAGACACTCACATTCAGAATCGGGCTGGGTGCCTTCCTGGTTTTCACTGGATATATCTTTATCGCCAGGAGTCATGTGAATCAAAAGAAAGGAGCGGCCTCTCCAAAAACGTATGTCGGAATGGGATTGGCTTTGGGATGCGCGCTGGCTTTTGGAGCGGCCGCAGTACTTGTGCGACCAGCGGTAGGTTTTTTTACTTCCCCAAACGAAGCGAACCTCTATTCCAATATTTTCGCGGTAGGAGCCTTTCTGCCTTTCCTGTTTCGCAAAGGGGAAATTGGTGCGATCAAGAACTGGACTCCTGGCAACTGGGGATTTATCTTCCTAGCCGGATTATCAGCAAGTCTCGGCGTCACTTTTTTATATTTCGCGCTGGCGTCCGCACCCGTCGTCTACGCTTTTCCCGTCTCGCAATCGAGGCCGTTGTTCGCCATCGCAATTTCATGGACTTTTCTCCAGTCGGAAGAGAAAATGAACTGGCGCGTCGTGGCTGGTGCGACTGCTATTTTTCTAGGCACGGTAAGTTTGATTTTCAAGGAATGAAGTAAATTGACACTTTCAAAGGAAACGACTGGAAAACAGTCAAACATTGTTTGGACATCAGTATTTCGTGAAGTACCTGGAAACAGAAATAAGGCGAATTGCAAGCAAGCAGAAATTAGAATACATTTTTATTGAACCCTATAAGTGGATCGGTTATTCAGGAGGTCATCACACATGATGAACATCGGGGAAGAAAAAGCGGATTCTGTTATCGTGCTCACGATCGAAGGGCGTGCCGACGGTTTCACTGCGCCGGATCTCGAAAACCGGATTTCTGAAATCGTCGATCGTGGTGACGTGCATGTAATACTTGATTGCGCAGAAATGACGTACATCAGTAGTGCCGGATTGCGCATTTTTCTCACAGGCGCCAGAAAATGCCAGCAGAACGGCGGCAAATTGATGATTTGCGCGCTGCAACCCGACTGCAAGTCTGTGATAGAAACCAGCGGTTTCCATACTGCAATCGATTGCCATAATACACGTGAGGCAGCCCTCGCGGTGTTTTAAAGGAGTGCGCCATGCTGACATTTGTCGATGAAATTTTGTTGCTGATGCTTGATGACGAGAAAGGTTCGTTCCTTCCGATTCGAGAAAGTACGATGGGATATGTGCTTGCGGGCGCCGTTTTGATGGACCTTGCGTTTGCAGGCCGCATCGACACCGACCCAAACCAGTTGATGGTACTGGACAATTCACCCATCGGTCATCCAGTTCATGATCGTATTCTGAAAGACATCGCTGCGCACAACGAAACCAGAGATACAAAAGCCTGGATCGAAACCATTTCCCGGGAGGCTAATGAAATCCGCGAGCAATCCCTGTCCAGCCTGGTCGATAACGGTATTCTGGAATCACAGGAAGAAAAGTTCCTGTGGGTTTTCAGGGCGCGGAGATATCCTGTGATCGATGGCCGCGCCGAGCGTGAAGTGAAACTGCGCATCACAGGTGTTTTGCTGTCAGATGAAACTCCGGATCCAAAAGACGTCGCTATTATCTGTCTCGCCGATGCCTGTAACATTCTACGCGACGTGTTTTCCGATAGGGAAATCAAACGTATCCGGCCTCGTATCGAACAGGTCCGCAAGCTGGATCTGATCGGCCGTGAAGTCAGTGGGGCGATTCAGGAAATCGAGAAGGCAATTATGGCAGCGATGACGCACGCCCACCACTAGAAACTGAAGATTTTGAGCCTCGCTCAAGCCAAAGGACATCAGTATTTTCCATCTTGGTCGGAAAATAAGGAAGGGGTTTACCAAGCAGATTGAAGCCGACAGCGACGCAGGCACAGTATTACTTTAGTTCTACCTTATGACGTTATTCAGAAGTTCCAGGGTATTTCTCCTCTGCTTCCTCGGCCCCTCTCGCCATATTATAATCTTCATCCAGTTCCCCTGTTCCTGCCGGGAATTTCACGGTGAAGAAAGTGGCCTCGCCATCAACGGCCCTGCTCCTGTGATTCGTATACCTGGGAATGTGAATCAAATCCCCACGCTCCACGATCTTGTCTTCTTCCCCCAGGATGTAGTGCAGCTTGCCATCCAGAACGAGCGTGAACTGCTCTTCATTCGGATGCATGTGCAGGGGGGGGGACCCTCTCCTTCCGGCTTCGTGACGATGCCCACCTTCATGAACTCGCCCGTAACGCTTTTGGCCTTGACCTTGGGATTCGTCTTGCTGTTGCTCTCCTTCATCCTTTCAATTTCGTAAAAAGGCATACGCATCCTCTTCCTTGCTAGGGGGAAATCTACATTTCCTCATATTCACTGATAGGCATGGGTAACGCGACCGGCTCTTTGCGTTTCGCTGAAACGTCCATCGCCATGGTGAGCAGCAGATTGCTGTGCCCGTCCTGTACGGTGGCATGCGGCGTGTCCAGTCCAGTGTAAACACGCCCGAACCAGGCATTCGTTTCTTCTCGCATCGGACCCCAGAGTTGTTCGAACACGATATCTCCGGGCGGATAACTCGCCAAAAAATCCACGTTACGCTTGATATCGGGCGTGTAGCCAGCAGGTTGCGCATTTTCACTGGCCAAAACCAAATCCCTATGTGTGTCATCGATGGTGAGAACACCTTCGGTTCCCACGATACCGATTTCAAGACTATAGACGGAACCGGGCCAGACCGTAGGCAGCGCCCAGGAAATGTTCATGCTCCATATTGTGCCGTCATCAAAAGTGAAGATACCCAAAGTCGCGTCTTTGGTTCCATAGGACGCACCCAGCGCCTTATCCATAGAACGGGCATAGATCTCTACGGGTGTTTTCCCTTCCATCAACCACATACAGATATCGAGGCTGTGCGTTCCCGAGACAACCATAGGCGTGAGTATGCCCCGGTATTCGGTTTTCTCTACCGTGGCTATGGGAACCAGGCGGTTCATAAAAGCTCTAGTGACAACCGTGGTGACGTCGCCCAACTGACCGGTGCGTATCTTTTCCTTGGCGACCAGAAACCGCCTTCTGAATCGTTGTGTATAGCCGACGACCGCATCAAGTCCCGCATCTTCGATGGCATTCAAAACCCGAGCCGAATCAGCCGCATTCGTAGCCAGCGGTTTTTCGATGAACAGGGCATGGCCCCCATCCACGGAAGCTAATATGGGACCTACGTGCTCGTTCTCCTCTGTGGCAATGATGGAAGCCGTCACCTCGGGACGAGCCAGGAGTTCCTTGTAATTTGTGGTGAAAAAATCAGCATTCGTGTCCTCGGCGAGTTTCCTTCCCACCTTCTCGTTGATGTCACAAAGGCCCAGCCACTCAACACCAGGATAGTCACGGGCAAATTCGGCGCGGATTCTACCGATCGTTCCGCAGCCTACAACTGCCAAACCGATGGGTGCTTTTTTCCCATTTTCGCTACTCATTACCTACTCCCTGTAATTTACAATTAAATTTTCGTGCGGCGCACCTAGAGACAATCTCAGCGGGGAAAATCACGCGCCAGCGCACAGAATGGACAACCCGGAAACTAGTCTTTCAATTCGATTCGAGTCCCCTCGAAGAGTCTGTCCCCTCGGTTCTCCACGGCGTGCAGTCCCTCTCTTTCCACCCAGAAGGGAACGCCTTCCCTCCGACCAGGGTTTACGACGCGGGCCTCGCCTTTGTCGTCGTAATAAATGATTTCCGGAAAACTCGTAATGGTGAATACACTCTCCCATTTGTGCGTGTGCTGTTTTTCCAATTCACCCGGCTGAATCGTCACGCGCAAAACGCGAACCCGATCATTTTCAAAAATAATTTCGTGATTATCAGGAGCCGCTGTTACTGCATCCAGTTCTTCGGGTGTTCCGGGAATGTATTCGGGTCTTCCTGACCCAGTATTTTCGCTCAACTTCTATCCCCCCAGTGAAAAGACAAATTGCATACCTGCTAAGTGAACAATGATTTCGGAAGCATGGCGTGAACCCCTTTCACGCCGTTTACGATTTGAGTAATTCTCAAGTCAACGGCCAGGCTGCAAAGCGTGTAGGCGTCATCCTTGCTCATCCCTCGCAACTCTCCCAAGAATCGAATCGTCTCCCGCAAAGCCATTTTGGCCGCATTGTCGAGGATGGTGTCGAACCCCATCAGGATATAATGCGTGTCGGTTTCCGCGCGGGGATTTTCGAGACGCAGGTCTTTTCTGAGGATAATTTCCATCGTCCCCGAAAGGCCCGTTTCGATAGCTGTCAGACATGCCTCTCCGTCTCCCTGACAGCCGTGCCCGTCGCCTACGGAAAACAAGGCGCCTTCGTTGAAAATCGGAAAATAGGCTATGGAACCAGAGATGAGTTCCTTGTTGTCCAGATTTCCACCCCAGGAGCTTGGGGGGTAACTCCCCACACGTCCCATGGAAGGTGGAGGCGCTACACCGAAATTTCCGAAATACGGCCTGAGGGGCACCTTGACGCCCGCACCCCAGTCACCCGTTTGTTCTTTTAAATCGAGGTTCACAATGACAGCGCGTGTATACGGAAAATCCTCGGGCAATCCGCCCATCATCGGCCGGATGGCGTTATATCCCCAGTCATAGCGGGTCTTGACTTCTTGGATGCGAACCTCGAGTACGTCTCCGGGCTGCGCGTCTTCTACAGCGACAGGGCCCGTCATGATATGGGGACCGAGTTCCTGGGGTACATCCGCGATGATGTTTCTCAAATTTCGGGATGCCCGATCTCCAAGTTCCGCCAGATATTCCTCTCGGCCCGATTCCGTATGAACTACCAGCGTGTCACCCGAACGAATGCGCATCACCGGCTCCAAAGAAGCATCATAATAGCCCCAATGAACAGTATCCGGTTTCGCAATCAATTCATGAGTCGCCATCAACACACTCCTTCAACGAGAATACACTCCGGCAGCGTCGAATGAACGCCTTTTGTTACGTTCACAATCTGTTTGACACGTAAATCGATCGCCAGTTTTCACAGCGAATAGGCGTCTTCCCTGCTCATACATCGCAACTCGCCAAGAAATTTTTGCGTTCCCCTGAATATCGTTTGAGCCGCGTTATCGAAAACCAGGCCAAACTCCATGAGGACCTGATGAGCGGGTGTCTTCGCGCGAGGCATTTCCAAACTCACATCCTTCCGCGCGATGAGTTCGACCTTCGCGGACACGCCACCCTCCAGGGCCGACAGACAACTTTTCCCTTCACCTTGGCAACTGTACCCTTCGCCTATGACGAACAATGCGCCATAGTTGAATACAGGCAGATAGACGCAAGGACCCGCGATAGATTCCCGGTTGTCCATGTTTCCACCCCAGATGCCCGGCGGAGTGGATGAAACCCGGCCGACGTCATAACCCCACTAGATGGAATGGGGTTTTCGCAATCGCATATTCGGCCAAAGGCTGCCCTCTCCAGAGTTAAAAACTCAACCGAACAGCGATTTGGGCACCATCGCGTGCACCCCCTTGGTACCATTCACGATTTGGGTGACGCGCAAATCGACCGCCAAACTACACAACCTGTACGCGTCATCGCGGCTCATACCCTGAAGCTCTCCCAAAAACTGAATCGTCTCCCGCAAGGCCATCTTCGCCGCGTTGTCGAGAATCGGGTCGAAACCCATCAGGATGTAGTGTGACTCCGTTTCCGCGCGCGGGACTTTGATGTTTATATCCTTACGGACGTTCATTTCGAAAACGCCGATGAGACCCATCTCGATTCCGTTGATGTTCGCCTCCCCATCCCCCTGACAGCCATGTCCGTCGCCTACGGAGAACAAGGCGCCTTCATTGAAAACAGGTAAATAAATCGACGAGTTGGCTGTGAATTCCTTACAATCCATATTGCCACCCCACTCTCCTGGTGGAGACGACGACACGCGCCCAAGTGCCGGATCGGGTGCTACCCCGAAATTTCCGAAAAAAGGCCCGAGTGGCACCTTGACCCCCGCTCCCCAGTCCCCCGTTCCTCTCTCCTCATCTACCTCGACAATCACCATTCTAGAATAAGGGAAATCCTCCGGCAGACCACCCGCAAGGGGTCTGAAACCGTTGTAACCCCAGTCATAACGGGGCCTGATATCACGAATCTTAATCTCAAGAACATCGCCGGGTTTGGCACCCTCGACCGCCACTGGACCTGTCATGATGTGCGCCCCGGGACCGTGTTCCAAAGTCTCCAGGATTCGCTTTAGATTATCCGAGATTCTCTCGGGATGTTTTTCCAGAAAATCCTTGCGCCCAGATTCGGTCTTCACGACAAGCGTATCGCCGGAAGAAATCGTCATGACGGGAGCGAGAGCCGAGTCATAAAAACCCCAATGGCAGGTATCGACGGTGGTATCAAGTTCATGCGTGGCCACAAGAACTCCTCCATTTTTCTTAACTACGGCAAAAATAATACCCTGGAAGGATATCGTCAGGTTTCAGTGAACCCTGTACGATAAGGACCCTTTGGCATGTTCAGGATTCGCCGTGGACTCTATCATCTAGTGCCTTTAAGATCAAAAATCCAAAACCAAAACAAGCGGGTCGAAAACCGTTTTCACCAACGAAGGTCAGGCGTCGCCGGTTTCCTCTTAAATCCGTATGGCCACTTTAGCCCGAAGCCCATAGGACCTTCGTTGATAATGAGGCGGGCACCAGGAACGCCTTTGCGTTTCATCAGAAGCGATCCAGCAACGAAATTCAAAGTTCACCGTATCGAACATTTCTGGATACCTCCCTTCGACCTAAAGGGAATTCCGCTTTCTGTGCTCATGTCAGCGTTGATAAGACCCACAATGGAACGAGATTGGAAAACCCAAAAACTGCTTGCTTGATAAGTATTTGCCGATAATCGACAAGCCTTCTTCCCTGAGTCGCAGATGAATAGTGGTAATCACTACAGCAGGATGTGAAATGCAGCCGTTTATTGATGTATGGTATGCAAGAATGAAACGCGGGCAAACAAGAAGTGATGGCTCGTGGAGATATGAAAATTGTCTGACGCAAAAAAGTGCTTGTCCAGATTGATGCTACTATACACCTTGTTCGCAGCTGGGTTGTTACTTTCCGGCTGCGCCGACTCCCTTCACCCCAAGGTAAAACCAAGTTCCGTCAAAATCCTGAAAAACGCCATTGAGGTGGAGTTCAACGAACTGACCCGTGAATTCGACCTAATCGACCAAAAAGGCGACTTGGCCCTTTGCGCTCCCCTGCACTTCGGGGTAGCGCGTTTCGCCGTCTATCAGGCAGTGGAGGAAAAAAGAACTGCCACCATGGCACAATTGACCCGCTTCATCATCAGGGCACGAGCGGCTATCAAGCGGGCGGAAGAGAAGATGAAAAAAAATCAGTGCGTCGACCAGGACGGTGACGGACTTACCGATCTTGTGGAAAACCACAAATACAATACCCAGCCGGATAACGCCGACACCGATGGAGATGAGGTTTCCGACACCCTAGAAATCCGCCGGTACCGAACCAACCCGCTCAAGGCCGATACGGATGGCGACCTGCTTGACGATGGAGACGAAATATCACGCGGCTTGAATCCGCTGCTCACTGATAGCGACGGGGACGGATATATCGACGGCATCGAGATCGCTCAAGGTTCGAACGCACGCGATGCATGTTCACAGCCACTAGATGCACAAAATCTAGACCGACTGCACGAATGCAGACCGAAACGAATTCATGCCAAACCCGTCCAAGCCAAGACACCACAAGAACGAACTCCAGTGACCACACTCAAGACGAAACAAATCTCGGACAAAAAGAGATTGCACAAGGCCGAAAAACCGAAAACGAAGCCTGCTTCCTCGTCATCCCCTAAAAGGCACCGAAAGCCCGAAAAAGTGAAGTTCGAGGACAGAAAGCTGAAACCTTCTATCACCAGCAACGGGGCATATCCGGGGCAAAAAAATCAGGTGCCGCGAACCCTCCAAGAAAATACCACCACTTCTTCTGACAATGCGGCACCAGCCAGTTCCGACCTCCATCATGCCAACGTGAATCACAATGAGATACTCATCCCCATACGGCCGAAAGCGAATCAACACGAAACGTCAAAAACAAATCTCGAGGAAAAACCAGGCAAGGCAAACCGCGAAGAACCTCAGGTTCACGCGCCTCTCACCGTTTCTCTCGCAGAGAACCACGAAAAACCGGAAAAACCCGCCGAAGCATCTTCCGTACCCCAATTTCCGAAGCCTGCCCTAAAAAAGAGATTTCCTCCTTCAAACGAGAAATTCCCCTCCGCGATTTTCATGAGGTTGTGGTAGAGTCAGTTTTATCATTCTTGGTTGACTACAGATGTACATGCCGGAACGCGACCGGCCATTCATCATGGATACTATCTACCCGAGAACCAATAACCATCGCATCGCGATTTGCATCGTTTTTTCTTCGTAGAACAATAGGAGCAAAGAACATGACGGAGCAGAAAACAGCCCTGAACCGATTCAGCTGCCGTATCACCCAGCCGCCCTCACAGGCTGCCTCTCAGGCCATGCTCTACGGTGCGGGGCTGGATGAAATCGACATGAAAAACCCACAGGTCGGCATCGCCAGCATGTGGTGGGAGGGAAATTCCTGCAACTTTCACCTAAACCGGCTTGCCGAATACATCAAGCAAAGTGTGAATGACGAAAAAAAAATGGTCGGCCTCATTTTCAACACTATCGGCGTAAGCGACGGTATCTCCATGGGCACGGAAGGCATGAGATACTCCCTCCAGTCGCGAGACCTCATCGCCGATTCAATTGAGACCGTCGTCGGCGCGCAGTGGTACGACGCCTTGGTCACCCTCCCGGGATGTGACAAGAACATGCCCGGTTCCATTATGGCAATGGCGCGACTCGACCGACCCAGCCTCATGGTATATGGCGGCACTATCAGTCCGGGATTCCTTAACGGAGAGAAGCTGGACGTAGTTTCCGCTTTCCAGGCTTATGGAGAGTACTTTTCCGAAAAAATCGATGAAGAGCGCTTCCAGTCGATCATCCGGCACGCCTGCCCGAGCGGGGGCGCATGCGGTGGCATGTATACGGCGAACACGATGTCCTCATCCATTGAAACGCTTGGAATGAGCCTACCCTACAGCTCGTCAAATCCCGCCATGAGCGATGACAAGAAAAACGAGTGCCACGACGTGGGAAAAGCCATTTATCATCTGCTTGAGAACGACATCAAGCCCAGCGACATCATGACGAAACAAGCGTTCGAGAACGCGATCACCATCATTATGGCACTCGGCGGTTCTACGAACGCCGTGCTTCACTATATCGCGATCGCCAAAGCGGTTGGAGTCGAACTCACTATCAACGACTTTCAGGAAATCAGTGACAGAACGCCTTACATTGCGGACTTAAAACCCAGCGGGAAATTCGTCATGGAAGATCTCCACGACGTTGGCGGCGTGCCTGCCGTTCAAAAACTTCTCCTGAAAGAAGGTCTGCTCCACGGCGATTGCCTCACCGTCACAGGCAAAACGCTCGGCGAAAACATCGAAGCCTTGCCCGACCTCCATGCGGACCAGAAAATCATCGTGCCACTTTCCTCCCCCATCAAGAAAACGGGGCACCTCCAGATTCTCTACGGAAACCTTGCGAGCGAGGGTGCCGTCGCCAAAATTACGGGAAAAGAGGGAGAGCGATTCGAGGGTCCTGCACGCTGTTTTGATTCCGAGGAAGACGCCCTGAAAGGCCTGGAAGAGAAGAAGGTGAAAAAAGGTGACGTCGTCATCATCCGTTACGAAGGCCCTAAGGGCGGCCCGGGGATGCGGGAGATGCTCACGGTTACCTCCGCGATCATGGGAGCTGGTCTTGGAAACGACCTCGCCCTCATCACGGACGGCAGGTTTTCGGGCGGCACGCACGGCTTCGTCGTCGGGCACGTCACGCCCGAAGCCCAAAGCGGCGGTCTTCTCGCACTTGTCGAAGACGGCGACACAGTTCTGATCGACGCCCAAAATCGCGTTATGGAACTCAAGATACCCGAGGAGGAGATTGAGAGACGGCGTATGGCCTGGAGTGCACCCCCGCTGAAATTCACGAAAGGCACGCTCTATAAATACGCCAAATGCGTATCTTCAGCTTCTGAAGGATGCGTGACAGACGAATAGAAGCAGGACAAAAGAACAGGAGAGAGGAGAGCAAACGACTCCCCTCTTCATTTGTAACCAATTTACTCGCCTATGTTGCGCCGGTTTTCCTTTTACGGTTGGCGTATTCCTTGAAATACCCTGCGATAAAGGAGTTCTCTCAGTCGAAATCGACGTCGCGCGCCTTTTGCAATACTTCGTCTCCGCCCAAGTCTTCTTCTTCGGCTAGATGAATCAACGAGCAAATCCCGGCTCGCCTCACGCCTTTTCAATGAACGTACACCAGACCGTCTTTTCTGGCCTTGTGAAGTGTTTGGTGGATTTCCGTCGACAATTCTTCGTTTATGCTATCGGCATTCACGGGGATATGCACGAAATTCATACCCAGTTCACACGCCGCTTTTCTCTCCGCATCGAGTGGCAGTTCCAACTCTTCTTCATCAGCCGAACGAACATTCACAACAAATTTTATCCCTTTGTCCGCCAGAATCTTCATATCTGTTTTGCCAGGCTGACTTCCAAACACGAGATTTTCAGCCAACTCGAAATAACCCATTCGATTTCTCCCGTATATTTGTTTTCAAACTCGTTGCACCAGTTCTCGACAACGAAGCAGGCAGGTCACCTTTTGCTCTTCCCCGTCACGCTTGTAAATCCCAAGCAGATTATTAATCATTCTCTCCACAATGCGGCGGGGTGGTGTTTCCTGTAAAAACCGCATATCGAAATGATATCCGAGCCCCCGTACAATCGTCGCACAATCCTCTACGTTCAAGCGTTTTCCTCTCTCGAAGGGATCTAAAAATATAGGGTCCCCTTCACCTTGATATTTGACGATGAAATGTCCCGGCATCCCGACTCCATGAAAAGGGAGTTTCAGCCGTCTGCCAAGAATCAAATATAAAGCAGAAAGCGATATGGGAATGCCCCGTCTCCGCTCCAGAACGCAATTCATGAAGCTATTCTGCGCAGCATAATAACTATCACGAGCTCCATCGAAGCGAAGCTCTCCGTGCAAGTATTCCACGACTTCATCGACGATGGCGTCCGCCCGGTTCATGCCCTCCAAACGTTCAAGCAAATGATTTTCCATGCCAAGCAGTTCGTCTTTATTCAACCTCAAGTCTTCGAGTGGATGGCCGAAGGACGCCAACAAGAAGCACGCGTCTTCCAGGTTCGCATCTTCTACCGAGGAAAGTGACCAGTCCGCAAAAGCGATTTCGATTTGATTGTAATGGAATTGCAGCAGCGACGGAGGAAGAATCACCTCGTTCGCCTCACTTCTCTTCATCATGCAAAGAAGTCTTCTCTGCTCGTCAGTCGAGAATCCGGAAACCTGTCGGTCCAAAACCGTCGTTACATCTGGTGAACCGTCACTCAACAAATGACAGATGGCCTCTAATTGCGAGTCACTCAAAGACAAAATAGAACTCCTTCATGATTATACCCTGAACAAACCAGGCAAAATCAGTATAACTTCCATTCCTTGCATCATCTCACCAAGCTACATCTGCATTGATTAGTCAGGGACATAATTCCCCCTCGCGATTCGCTCATCCCCTAGTCACGGCATTTGCATTATGGTATTTTAATTTGAGCTTATTCACAATTCGCATACAACGAGAGACATGTCATGACCACATATGCTGACGTGGTTGCGGACGTTCTTGAGGACGCAGGCATCGAGTTTATATTTGGGGTGCCTGGAAGCTTAAGTTCAGTCGAACTCATCGAAGCCGCCAGAAAACGCGACATTCGCTACATCCTTTGCAGTAACGAGAGCAGCGCTGCCGTGATGGCGGGGACATACGGAATCATGACGAGGCGGCCAGGAGTCGTCAGCACAGGAGTCGGTCCGGGGGCGGCTGCCGTCCTCCACGGCGTGGCAAACAATTTCCTGGAACGCGCACCATGCCTTATTTTGACCGACCGCTTCTCTGATGAACAGTTCCGCCGTCAAGGCAGGCAAAGGCTTGATCAGGATCGGTTGCTGCGCCCCATTACAAAAGCCACCTTCAAACTCGCGAAGGATAACGCGGCGGTAGTCATCAGACGGGCACTGACTCTGGCCAACGAAGGGAGGCCGGGGCCCGTACATGTGGATCTCCCGTACGACGTAATGCAGGCGAGCGCAGGAAAAGATGATTTCCCTCCTAAAGAGGACCCTCAGAAATATATTGGACGCATCGGGTCGGCTCACCCGGGAATCCGCACTACTCTCAAGGCGATCTCGGAGTCGAGCAACCCGATAGTGATCGCGGGGTTGCAGGTAAACCGATCGGGAGAAGAGGCGAAAAAAGAGTTCGTTTCTTTCGCCGAAAAACTCGGAGCTCCCGTTCTCGCCGCACCCTCTGCGAAGGGCGTGTTGCCGGAACACCACCCCCTCGCCATGGGTACCTTCCGGGGTGCTCCATCAGAACGGGAATTGATCGACAAGTCGGACCTGTTCATCTTGGTAGGCTTCGATACGGTAGAAGTATTCGCTCCCGGACATTGGGACTATTCCCAACGGGTGATCAATCTGGACGAAGTACCTCACCTTGATGACTTGATTCGCCCGGAAATCGAAGTCGTCTCAAATCTGGCAGACATACTCAGGGAATTGAGCGTTTCGGTCCCGGCCAACCATGCCTGGAACACCGAAGAGATGGATTCCTACAAGAAAATGCGACAATCCGCGTTGTTCCCAACCGGAGAAGGCTTGATGCCCGGAGCCGTGATTCGGGTTGCGCGGGAATGCTTGCCCAACAACGGCATCATGACCGCGGATGCGGGAAGCCACAAGGTACTGGCCAACGATATCTGGGAGACGAGACGTCCTTTGGGTTATATGACCTCCAGCGGACTTGGTTCCATGGCAGTCGCCACACCAGCCGCCATGGCCGCCAAACTGGTAGAACCGGATACGCCCGTTGTTTGCCTTACCGGGGATGGTGGCTTTCTGATGCGGATTGGCGATATGGAGGTCGCCGTTCGAGAAAACATCCCTTTCGTCACTGTCGTATTTAACGACCGCTACCTGAATCTGATTAAAATCAAACAAGACAACCGTTCTTTCCCCCGACTCGGGACGGAGTTCCGGGATTCAGACTATTCTGCAGTGGCGAGAGGACTGGGTTGTGAGGGAGAAAGGGTTGCATCAGAGGAAGAGTTGAGAAACGCGCTCGGTAACGCTTTTGCATCGGACAAACCCTGGGTCATCGACGCCGCAATCAACCCCGACGGCTATGTGGCTTCAAAAGATGTCCGCGCAGAATAATACAGAAAAATGAAAAATAGCTTGACATGAACTTGTCAAAAACACATTGTATACGTATAGATGCAAAATTTATCAGAGACTTGTATTTTTCTTTTCCTCTAAACGTCCAGGAGGGTAGCTGGGCATTATATCCTCGACCTCATAGGGGTCTTGAGAAGGAGGATAGCTAGATGCCAGACGGAACTGTGAAGTGGTTTAGCGACAAAAAGGGATATGGTTTTATTTCCCGAGAAGGTGTTGATGACATTTTTGTTCACTTCTCAGCCATTGTTGCGGATGGGTTCAAGTCTCTGAAAGAAGGTGAAAAGGTCATATTCGAGATTACCCAAGGCCCCAAAGGGCTTTAGGCGGCGAATGTAGTCAAACAAGAAGAATAGCTTCCCTTTCCATCATCTCATCAGATTTCAATCGGGCAGAACTATCAGCTAACTCCGATATATTCCAAGACCGCCTGTGCAGCCTTATCTCCGCTTAGCACGGCGCCTTCCACGGTGGCAGGCAGACCTGTGCGAGTCCAATCTCCAGCTACAAAAAACCCTTCTATCGGGGTTTTCGTATCTATACGATAAGCTTGTTCCGTCACTCCGTTCGCCCAGGTAGCCGCACGTTCCCGCACCACCAGAATTTCCTGAATGCATATATCGGGAATCATTCGTTTCAGGCAATTTCTTGCGGACAACTCCATGGCCTGCCGATCTCCGGAAGCGATGGAATCTTCCGCCCCTGCCAACAGACAAACCAGGTTTTTCTCGTCTTCGCTTTCAATATGAGGGCGAAACAACCAGTCCCATTCTTCGTTCACAATTGCTTCAAAAGGAGGTCCTTCGTCCGCTCCTTCAAGCCGACAATATGCGCTGGCGATAGGTCCCGGACGAAGTTTCTCCAGACCCGAAAAAGGTGTTGACTCCCTGAGTTCGTTGCCAAGCAATTTTCCTAGAGCATCAGGCGGAACGGCGGAAATGACTGCAGCTGCATGCAATACTACGCGCTCTTTCAAAATCACGCCTTGAATTAGCCCATTATCAAAGTCAAAGCCGAGCACGGGCTGTTGAAGTCTCACCTCACCGCCGAGTCTCTGGATGCTTTGCGCCGCTCTCCTCGCCCATAATGCACCCAATGCCTTCATCGGTACCCCCAACGCGGCTCCTTTGGGACCATCGGCGAAGGCTTCCTGGATAACCGCTTTGAATAACTCCGCACTCCCCTGCTCCAGAGGCAAATTCAATACCGCGCGTGCAAACGGCTCCCAAAACCAGGACACCGTCTCATCCCTCTGGCCAAGGCGCCCGAGCATTTCATCCATAGATTCATTCGGGTGTGTACCATTCGGTTCAGAAGTTATCTTCGACAGGCCGTACAGAAGTTTCACTTTGTCCCAAAAGCGGGGCCCCCGCCATATGAGTAAGCCCCATAGTTGCGCTAAAACCCCTCCGTCCTCTGCAAAAAACAATTGCGTGCGTTTGACCGACTCCGCTTCCCAAATTCGGTAATTCACTTCCAGGGAGGGGGAGAACAAAACATCATCAGCGGCACCGACTCTTTGCAGCAATGAGCGCAACGCTGGATTGGCCGCCATGAACAGATGAGGGCCCCAATCCAGTTCCATGCCCGTACGGGAGTGAATAAAGCTTCGTGCCCGGCCGCCAAGATATTTCCCCGCCTCAAGCACAATTACCTTGACACCCGATTCAGCAAGGCGTAATGCGGCGGACAACCCAGCGGCGCCGCCTCCGATAACGACAACTGGTCGTTCGAATCCGCCAGTTTCAACCATTTATGATTCCAGAACGCAGCGAAACGCTTCCTGCAGTTTTTCCCTGGGTTTCAAGGAAGGGCGGTAATCCATGTGTCGAAATTGATTCTGTTCTATCTCGTTCAATAGTCTTTCGTATATTCGGCCCATAATTCTGGCGGGAAGAAGGTTCTTCCCTTTCTCACGGTGGAAGGCCTCATTCGCTCTTTCGAAATATGCACGCGCCCGACCCGCAAAAACCCGAAGAAGACACAGAACCTGGGAAGTATCATTTTTGTCTCTGAAATCGGCAACCGTTACCCCATATTTCTCCATTTCACTTCGTGGGATATAAAAGCGTTCCTCTTCGGCATCTTGCCAAACGTCTCTCAAAATGTTCGTCATCTGCAGCGCCCTTCCCAAACAAATGGCATATTCCCTGGCAAATTCCGATTTCGCGCCAAAGATGCCCAGGCACGCCAACCCTACGGCAGACGCCACCTTGTCGCAATAATTTTCAAGATCCGAGAAACTTTCTATTCGACCACCTTCTAAATCCATCGCCACGCCGTCGCAAATCGCCCGGAAATGCTCGGACGGCAATTCATATTTTCGCGCCGCCCATGCAAGTTCTGCGATTATCGGGTGAGATGGTCTCTCATTGTTCAATTGATTCAACGCCTCCTTCCATTCACGCAAAGAGGCTCTTTTACCGGATATCTCACCCGGCTCATCGGCAATGTCGTCGGCCATGCGGCAATATGCATAGACCGCCATGATGGCGCGTCTTTTCTCTACAGATAAACTGAAAAAGGACAGATGAAAATTCGACTGGCTCGCGCGAATGAACCAACGACAGAATAGGCGATTCAACTCTTCTTCGGCATACCTGTCCACTCTGGATTCAAGTCGATAGACAGGGCGAAACGCAGCAAGCAGAGATTTGGCCTTACCCCAGCCACTCAAAAGCGGCGAACCGGCGCATACGTTCCATTGCACTCGGGAAATAGCCTCCAGCGCCGCAACACCACCACGCCAAATCGCACGAAGCTCTCGGCCCAATGCGCCTCGTGTGCGATACAACAGGGGCAAACCTTGTTTGAAAAGGCGCTTTGTCCTGTTTATCTGAAAGACCAGAAACGCCCGTAGCTGAGGTGACGCAACATCTGAGAGCAAATCATTCTCGGAGACGCCGAATCTTTTCATCTCATCCTGTGGCATGTAGACGATGCCGCGCTCGGCGTCTTCTTTCACATCTTGCAAGTGATTCGCAATCTGCAAGGCAGTGCATATGGCGTCCGATGCGCGAAGTGCCGCTTCATCACGTATCCCATGCAACATGAGAACGATTCGCCCGACAGGATCCGCTGATCGGCGGCAATAATCGAGCAAGGCCTCATAGTTCGGATACCGGAGAACCGTAACATCTTGCTTGAACGCCGAGAGAAGATCCAGAAAAGGCTGCTGGGGCAAATCGAATTTTTGAATCGTGTCGGAGAGCGCAATGAAAACGTCCGTTTCCGCGACTCCTTGCGAAGCCGCTACGAGGTCTTTCTCCCATTCATCAAGGCCTGCGAGGCGCTCACCGACGGGCCCGGCCGTATCCGCGATGTCATCTGCGCCTCTAGCGAACGCGTATACTGCTGCGACGTGCGGCCTTATCTTCGCGGGCAACAACTTAGAGGCAACGGGAAAATTCTCGTAATGGCCAACCACGATTTTCATGCACGTATCGTAAGCGGCGCTCAAGTCAATCTCGGTATCGAATTTCGCTTCTTCATCCGAATACCGTATTTTTTCGTCTTTCATGAGAGATTGAATCAACTGCGCATCCCCGGGCAGGAAATCGAAATCGCCCAAAACGGAAGAATACACCCATTGGTGTCTCGCCACTCCCAAATTGCTCGCCACCCCGCTTATCCATTCGCAATCATAAAACCGTAGATGAACGTCTCTATCGGGATAGCGATGGCGATTCTCCCAATGCAGACGGCCCACGCGCACCTCGATACCGAGTTCCTCGGAAATCTCGCGGCTCAGGGCTTCCCGGGGGCTTTCGCCATCCTTGATTTTGCCGCCAGGAAACCCCCAAAAACCCGGCATATGTCCTCCCTCGGGACGCTGACAAATGAGAATTCGCCCTTCATGTCGGATAATACCGGCGACGACGCTTAACTCAGAGGTTGCAGTTTCGCCCTTCATTCCACCTCCGTGGACTCAACTCCCCGCACCTTCAGGTCCTGCATGTTTCGGCAATCTTCGCAAGACACTGGAAAACACAGTGGGCTCCGCCAATGGCAACGCCTCAATCAACTCTTTTTCATCCAAAAAATACTCACCCGGCAAAACCAATCCCGGCATCCGCAGCTTGAGCGAACCTTCCGAAAACGGCCATGGGGATATTTCGAGATCGTCCATACCTGCGATTCTTACTTTCAAACCACTTTGCGTCAAAGGATGGACGGCGCCGTCGTCGGGAGGAGTGATTTCGGGCGCTCGACACGCCAGCAGAGACAATGTATCACAAACCCTGAGCAATGCCACAGAATTTTTGATCGCTCCCTTGTACTCCGGATCAATGAGGGCAACCAACTTCTCGCGCCGTTTCGATTCAGTGCGAATGAAACCATTCAGCACTTTTGACACTTCCAGCGGAGCACCTCTCCGTCCTCCCTCGGCGAGTGAAGAGAAGTGCATGCTTACCAGACAACCCGAAAACGGATGGAAAGATGCGCAAGAATCAATGCCCTCTGACCATATCTCCACCGCCTTGTCCGCCGTTATACCGAAAAAACTGTAAGGCAGCCTCGTCAGAGCGTCCCATTTTGGCGTGGCGTCAGAACGACACCACCCGACGTCATGATTGTCGACGGCAAACAAAACTTTCTCTCTCAGTTCATCCGGCGGTGAGGGAAGTGACTCCACACCTATCCAGTTTCGCGCAATCGTTCCTGCGGCCCGGGCGTGATCGTGCTGGCTGATGAGGCGGACATGATTATCTCGTGGACTGACTATCATATGAGCCACCAGAAAACGGCGGAGACTATACTCCCAATCCGTGAATTATCTCGATCCAAGAGTCCTTTCCAACATTGTATTTCGCAAATAAAAAATGCAACAACCACCATAGCGGCAAGTAAAGAAAAACAAGTAAATCCGTCATCCACTTGAACAAGTGCAAGAAAAACACATATTTTTGCTACAGAACAGTATATCGCCTTGTCTTGGGAATAAGGAACTCTCGCCAAACCATGAATCCAGACCATTCCCGGAAGGACCCTAGCTCAGTCGGCCTCACGGAAACACGGACACTCTCCCTTTCCGGGCCGTTTCGTACCAATGCGGGAGAAACATTGCCCGAAGTCCAGGTTGCCTATGAAACATATGGCGAACTGTCCCCGAGTGGCGATAACGCTGTGTTGGTTATTCACGCGCTAACGGGCGACGCGCACGCAGCCGGTTTCCACACCCCACACGATCCTCGGCCGGGCTGGTGGGACCCCATGATAGGCCCCGGCAAGGCCATAGACACCCGGAAATATTTTGTCGTCTCCTCCAACAATCTGGGCGGATGCTCGGGGACCACTGGTCCTTCCTCGATCAATCCCGCCACAGGAAGCGCCTATAACACCAATTTTCCCGTCATTACGGTAGAGGACACGGTTCGCGTGCAAAGGCTGCTCCTCGAACGTCTGGGCGTGAAACGCCTCAAAACAGTTATTGGCGGCTCGCTCGCCGGAATGCAGACCCTGGAATGGGGACTGCGCTACAGTGAATTTTGCGACTCCGTCATTCCGGTGGCTGGAGCCGCGCGCCTGGATCCGATGGGAATCGCCTGGGACAAGATCGCCCGCAGGGCCATCACAGCGGACAGCGATTGGAAAGACGGCTATTACGCCGCCGGAAAAGGGCCACGCAAAGGCCTGAGCGCGGCGCGCATGCTGGCCCACATCACCTACCTGAGCAAAGAAATCATGTGGGAAAAATTCGGCCGCGAGATCAGGGACAAGAACAAGATGCTTGAAGACATCACTTCGTGTTTCGAGGTGGAAAGCTATCTGGAACACCAAGGAGATAAATTCGTCGATCGTTTCGACGCAAATTCGTATCTATACATATCCCGCATGATGGACCTTTATGACGCCTCCCTTGGTTTTGAGACCCTTGAGGCGTCGCTCTCGCGGTTGAATACGAAATGCCTGCTCGTATGCTTCATATCCGATTGGCTCTTCCCGCCGGAAAGAAGCATGGAAATTGCGCAAGTCCTTCAAAAACTGGGCCGTGAATTGGAGTTGCATACGGTGGAATCAACCTACGGACACGATGCGTTTCTGGTCCAATACGACAAGCTAACCGAAATCGTCGGCGGATTTCTCAAAAGACTCGAAAACGGCGGACCGATTGGTATCCACGCCACTCCCATACCACCAGGTTGCAAACGGTTGGTTCTCTCAGTTCCGAGCCATCTCGTGCAGAAACCCATTTTGTGGGAACTGGGCCGAAAACATTCGTTTTCCATCAACATCATGAGGAGCGAACTGGATGCCCAATCGGGGTGGCAAGTATGCGAATTCGATGGAAACGAGAAAGAAATCGCAGAGGCGATACTGGAACTCCGCAATATGGGCATTTGGATCGACCCGGGAGGGCATGACGCCATCGACCATGACCGTGCCGAAGTGGTATAAAAAATCGCTGCCTGTTACATATTCAACGGCGTTTTCTAGAG
Organism: bacterium; assembly: GCA_965200245.1. Classification (GTDB taxonomy): domain Bacteria; phylum UBA8248; class UBA8248; order UBA8248; family UBA8248; genus Bin107. Next base: position 295,254 of record CBDATS010000005.1, read on the forward strand.
ACTCGTTAATTGAGATTCGTTAGAGCACAGACGGAGGCAACCCCATGAGTGAGTTGAAGGAGCCAATCGTAGTCGTGAAATACTCGGATTACACATGACCTTTTTGCTATGTCGCCACCGTCGGTGGCACGCCCGTGATTGAGAAAGACCCCGACGTCGTAGTCGAGTGGGTTAGTTGGGAAGGGAGACCCCCTGGCCAGGAGTTCGCCGGCTACTCACCGGAGCAGAAACAGGAAAATTACGATAATAATCACAAACCTCTCGCCGAGAAATACAACGTGCCCATCCGGTTAGCGGGAGGCGACTACCGCACGACCAATCTCCACATGGCCACTTATTATGCGCGGGACAAGGGGAAGTTCAAGGAGTTTCGGGATCGCTGCTATAAGGCCCGCTGGGAAGATGACCTAAACCTCGAAGACCTGGACGTCATCGCCGGGCTCGGTGAGGACGTGGGCCTGGACGGCGAGGAAATCAAAAGCGTCATTGCCGAGGGACGCTACATCGGCGCGTTGCACAGCCAGCGTGCGCAAGGGAAAAGCCTCGGTATCTTCGGCATCCCCACGTTTGTAGTGGAAGGGAAGCTCTTTTGGGGCAAAGACGTCATCGACGACGTTAAGGTCGAGGTTGCCCGTGTGAAACAAGAGCGGATCGCCAAGGAAAAAGAAGGGAACTGACCCACGCTGCCGGTAGCTCGTTCGTTCACAAGGAGAAACGAAACACCCTGCCTGTCAGGCGGGGTGTTTTTCGCTTGCCTTTTTGCCCTTTCATCCCAGATTCGATAAGGTGCGCGTTCTGCGTTCCCTATTTTGAGGAGAAAACCCGATGGCGCAATTCGATGGCATCGTGATCGGTGCGGGACATAATGGCTTGGTCTGTGCGGCGTATCTCGCTCGGGCGGGGCTCAAAATCGCCGTACTGGATTGCGAACCGGAAATCGGCGGCGGCGCAAGCACCAAGGAATTCCTGCTACCCGGCTACCAATCGAACATGCACGCGAATTTCTTCATCGGTCTCGACGATTTCCCAATCGTCCAGGACCTGGAACTGAACAAATGCGGATTCAAGTGGCTCACGCCGGACGTGCAGCACGCTGCCTTGTACCGCGACGGAACGGCTATTTTGCTGCACCGCGACTCAGAAAAGAGCGCCGCCTCTATCTCGAAATTTTCACAGAAAGATGCCGAATCATACGTCTACCTCCACCGGCGATTCGCCGTGGAACTCGCTCCCCTGATGCGCAGTTTCCTGTTTCATCCGCCGCTCCCACCAGATGAAGTCGCCTCCCGGATGATGGACAGCGATGAGGGCCGGGAAATATTTAGCTTTGCGAAGATGTCGATTTTCGAGGCCATCGAATCTCATTTCGAGCATCCCAAAATGCGGGCCCTGTTCTTCCTGTTCTCTCACGCCATCACCGTGGAGAACGCACCCGGCACGGGCATTTTTCTCCCGAGCCTCTTCTCCACCCACACGACGCTCGGCCTTCCCGTAGGAGGGGCAATCCAACTGCCTCTGGCACTCGAGCGCATCGTTACTCAAAACAGAGGCGTCGTCCTGAGAAACAGCCTCGTGCGTGAGGTGATACGTGAAAACGGGCGCGCGGCAGGTGTGATGCTCGACAATGGCGAGAAGATGTTCGCGACGCAATTCGTCACCTCCAGCCTCAACGCGCCTGCATCCATCAAATTGGCGGGAGAAGACGCCTTTCCCGATGAAGTGAACGAAAAGGTGCGGAATTGGGACTGGGGATTTCATTCACTCAGCACACTGCATCTCGCCCTCGTAGAACCTCCGCAATATACCGCAGCGAACTTCGACCCGGATGTAGGCAGGGTCTACAACATCATTTTCGGCGCGGATTCCGGTGAGGAAATGGCCGCAAACACCGAGGAGCGCAGAAACGGCCTCATTCCGTCGCAACCGATGGGCAACGGCTCTTGCAACAGCCAGCACGACCCCTCCTATGCGCCCCCCGGAGGTCACGTCGCCTTCTGGTGGCCGGGCGCACCTTATGAACTCAAAGACGGTCCGCAGAAATGGGATGAAATAAAGGAAGAATACACTGACCGTCTCGTAGACGAGTGGCGCGGCTACGCTCCGAATCTCACGCCAGACAATGTTCGCGCGGCGAAACTCTACACCCCACTCGACATAGAGCGCGGAAACAAGAACATGGTCCGGGGCGGCGTACGCATGGGGGCGTACGTTCCCGAACAACTGGGGATCAACAGGCCCCATCCCCTGCTCTCCTGCATGCGGACACCTCTGGAAGGATTCTATCTTTGCAGTTCGAGTTGCCAGGGAGGTGGTCTGAACGGAGCACCCGGCTACAACGCTGCCGGCGTCATCGCGGAAGACCTAGGCATTGAGAAATGGTGGGAGCCGCTTCCTGCTCCCGCGGCACCCGCAGTCTAGGTCTCTGCACCGGGAATCATCACGACCGCCTCGATCTCCACGATGTCGTCCTGATTGAGCCTGCTCACTTCTACGATGGTGCGTGTAGGCAGGTTTGGTCCGAAGTATTCCTCATACAGTCTGTTGATTGTCGGGCGATGGGCATCCATTTCCCTCACATAGACGATGGTGGAAACGAAGGTGGCGAGCGACCCGCCCGCCGCTTCCGAAATGGCTTTCAGGTTTTCGAAAGTTCTTCTGGCTCGCGCTTCTATGGTTCTCTCGACGAGTTTCCCCGTATTAGGGTCGATCCCGCGCTGGCCAGCGATGAACAACAGATTCCCCACCCGGCGCGCCTGCACGAAAGGTCCGGTAGGCGAAGGTGCCAGATCCGTCTGTATGGTTTGAGGGGATTCCAAGGCGTTATCCCGGTTGAAAAGCAGAAAACAGGCTGTCGGCTCATGTTTTCCGCCGCGTGGCTGCGCTATTTTTTCTTACCCTTGGGTAATTCTGCCGGAAAAGCGATTTTGAGCCACTGCTGCGTCAGTATCGTTGCAGCGTTCTCGTCTTTTCCAGGAATGAACGCGATAGGCTCTTTGGGCTGGATACCTTCCTGATCGAGCATATAGATGTCGACTCCGAATCCGTATAGATCATGTTCACGAGTTTCAAGATTGTATTTCACCCCATTGTTCGTCAATTGGTTCATATGCACTCGTCCTTTCAAGCTCACTGGCGAAAACCGGACCTTAAAGGTTCCAAACTGCCGCTATCATAGCTGATGGTTTGATCCGCAGTAAAGTTTGGAAACTGTATCGAACATATCCGTTCTTGACCCCGCATGGGGGCTATGATAAACGCAAAAACCTGGGCCGTTAGCTCAGTGGTAGAGCGCTGCCTTCACACGGCAGAAGTCACTGGTTCAAGTCCAGTACGGCCCACCAACTCATCCTTCCGAAAGCCTGCACGAGCAGGACACCTCCCGCCAAAGGATTCTTCCATATTGCCTCATAGCTGGACGCCGTTTCGCGCCCACGATCTTCGGCAAAGAAAGTGCGTTTTCTTCATCGGGCGTGTAGCAAGTTATCAAACCTGCTTTCTCGCTTCTGAAGAGGACGTCACCATCGGCGTGACCCACCACCCGAGAGCCACGAGTGTCGGCCTGCAATTCTCCTGAAACATACAACCTCTTCGTCTCGATGAATCGATTTACAAGAGAAAAAACTCCCTTGAGGATCCGTATGCTCACATCAGATTCAACGGGTCCACATCCACCGCCAGGAGAACGGAAGAAAAGGCCGCCTGCCCATCAAACTCGGAAGTGAGCGTTTTGAGTACCTCTCCCAAGCGTTTCGAATTCCTGGCCTTCAGGAGCATGTGATACCGCCATACATCGCGAATTCTCATAATTGGCGCAGGTGCTGGCCCCAAGTATTCAATCTCGTTTGTACCTGTTACGCTCCCAGCGGCTTCTGCTCTGCGTCTCCTCAAAAAAGAAGCCGCCCATTCAGCGGCTTTCGAGGCGATACACTGGTTTTTCGACTCGAAACGCAACCTCGCCAGACGCCGATACGGTGGGTAGCCCATTCGCTCTCTCGCCAGAGCTTCTCGCCTGTAAAACTCAGCGTAATCATGCTCGCGTGCACATTGAACCGCAAAGTGATCCGGCCTGAAGGTCTGAATGATGACCTCTCCGGACAGATTTGCGCGACCCGCCCGGCCAGCCACCTGAGTGAGTAGCTGAAAAGTGCGCTCACTTGCCCTGAAATCAGGCAGATGAAGTCCAACATCGGCCACCAAGACGCCCACAAGAGTGAGTTTCGGGAAATCATGGCCTTTCGTCACCATCTGCGTTCCGATGAGCACGTCAATATCTCCGCTACGCATTGCCCTGAAAACCCTCTCGTATGCAACCGCCCGGCGTACCGCGTCGCGATCCAGACGCTGTATGCGAGCCTGCGGGAATCGCGCCTTTACTGCTTGTTCCACGCGCTCGGTTCCCACGCCGAAGTAACCCACCCGATCGCTTTCGCATGAGGAACATCTGTTTGGTGGATGCGCGCCGAAATCGCACCAGTGGCATTGCACCCTGCTTCCGCCTTCGCGGTGAAAAGTCAGCGGGATGGAGCAGTGAGGACACTGAAGCGCCTTGCCACAGTCGCGGCACAGAATGACCGAGGAGAACCCTCGCCGGTTCAGGAACAACAGCGTCTGCTCACCTCGCTCCAGACGTTCGCCGATGGCCGCCGTCAAATCGCGCGTCAAGAGTTCCGGCGTCTTGGGGTCGGAGCTTACTTCTTTTCTCAAATCCACAAGCCGTACCTGCGGCAAGGTTCCGCCAGTGGGCCGGCGAGACAACGAGTGCAGGCGGTAGCGACCGCTTCTGGCACTCGTGTAACTTTCAATCGACGGCGTAGCCGAACCCAACACGATCGGAATTCCCAGACTCTTGGCGCGCATGATTCCGGTATCCCGCGCGTGGTAACGAGGGGATTCACCCTGCTTGTAGGAACCGTCGTGCTCCTCGTCTACCGCGATCATTCCCAGGTTCGGGATCGGGGCAAAGACGGCAGACCTCGTGCCCACGACGATAGGTGCATTCCCGTTCTTGATGCGCCACCACTCCGAGAGGCGCTTTTTATCCGAATAGGCACTGTGCAAGCAGGCCACCAGCCCTCCGAATCGCCCCTGAAACCGTCCCAAAAGCTGGGGAGTCAGCCCGATTTCGGGCACGAGAACCAACGTGCCCAATCCGTTGGCAAGAGCTTCTTGCGCAAGCCGAATGTAGACTTCCGTCTTTCCGCTTCCCGTGACGCCGTGAAGAAGCGTAACTGAAAATTTCTTTTGCTCGATGTCCGCTTTCACCAACTCCACAAATTCTTTCTGCTCATCCGTAAGTTCCATAGGGGGTGCATCGTGTCTCGGACTCAGTTCATTCACATTCTCCGTATCGGGGAGAAGGTCTTCTACTATTCTGACCCATCCTTTTTTCTCCAAAGCAGCGCAAGCGGTGCGCGCGCTTCTCGAATGACCTTCCAACTCCGACAGTCGAATTCGTCCACCTTCAGCCTGGTTCAAAAGAAGCAGGATATCCACCTGCCGCTTCGCTCGTTTTTCTAGATTCTCAAGCTCATTTCCTTCAGGCATCTTGTGAAGATGCGCGAATTTAACCTTTCTGGGCTTGGCATCACCTACGATGTCGACGTATCTCTCCACAAAGCCCGAATCGATGAGACGCATGAGTTCAGGATGCGTTCCGCGGCCGAACGGCGCTGTAAGCGAACCGATGGTTCTCGGACCCATGCGAAGCGCAACCAAAATGCGCGCCTTGTGACTCCCCTCTGCTTGTGAGGTTTCGAGGCCGGGCAAGCCGAGACCACCTTCCTCGAGCACGGCTTCTCGCCTCCCTGATTCGGTAAGTCGATAGCGCTCTACGGTTTTTTTCTCCTTGTGGGACGGAAGCGCAGATTTAAGCGCCTCCCCCCAGCCGCAACAATAGTATTCCGCCACCCATCTCGTGAGTTCCAGAAGTTCCTGGGTGAGCAGTGGCTCGTCATCAAGAATCTCCAGAACAGGTCTGATAGACGCAGGCTCGACTCCGGGAGGCGGGCTCTCGACCAGCGGATGGACAACGTATCCCGTCACTTTTCTCTTGCCCAGAGGCGCCAGCACGCGCAACCCGGGCACAAGCCGGTCCACGAAATCAGGTTCCACCCGGTAGATTAAGGTTCGAAGTTGCGGGACGCTGAGTGCAACCTCGACATACAGGCTGCCCGGTTCGTGCGCCTTGGGGGTATCTTTCTTGATGACGTATTTCACGGAAGAGGCGTCCCGCCACTCAGGATGATATGGAGATGCTCACTGGTGAGATTGCGTCCACTCAGGATTCCAGCGACGCGCTTGCCTGACAAGCCCATTTTTATGGCGGCGGCCATCGGAGCGGCACCTGCTCCTTCGGCGATGACGTGTGCCTCCGAGATGTACAGACGGATGGCATCGCACATTTCCTCTTCGCTTACCACCACGATTTCATCCACGTATTGCCTGATCATCTCGAAAGAGAGTTCATAGGGCACCCGTGTGGCAAGTCCGTCTGCAAAGGTATCCGCCGAAGGCTGGGGCAGTAATTCCCCCGCGTAGAAACTCTTGTAGAAGGCAGGGGCCTTTTCCGCCTGTACCCCCACCACGTGAACCCTGGGGTTGACATGCTTGGCGACGAGACCCGCACCGCACACACCGCTCCCTCCGCCAAGGGGAACTATGATGACTTCGATATCCGGTTCCGATTCCATGATCTCGAGTGTCTGGGTCGCCACGCCCGCTATGAGGCGTGGCTCGTTGGCAGAGTGAACGTAGCGCATGCCGCGCGCTTCGCATTGCTCTTCACACCATACTCTGGCGTCGTCGAAGTCCTTGCCCACGAACGCAACTTCCGCTCCCAACCTTTCGATGGCTGCAATTTTATCCGGATTCGCTCCATTCGGCGCTGCGATCAACGCCCTGACCCCGAAAATCCGCGCGGCGTAGGCGATGGACTGGCCGTGGTTCCCAGTCGATGCCGTGATGAGGCCCGCTTGTTTCTCTGACGACTCGAGTTGAGAGACAAGATTTACGCCACCGCGAACCTTGAACGCACCTATGGGCTGCATGGATTCGAATTTCAGGAAATACCGGCATCCGAGCCGTTCGGAGAGTACGGGAACTTCGTGAAAGGGCGTAGGCTGCAGGTAGGCGGCGATTCGTTTTCGCGCCTCCAGTACATCGTCGAACGTGGGCTCGCGCATTGTTCCTCCAGCGGTGGGCGCATCGCATCCACTTATAGCAAATTTTATTTTCCAGAGAGTGGCCTCATTATGAGAAAATACGATGTTTTGCTATCCAGTTGAAAATATGTGCATTACATCCTCATCAGGCGGCGCGGGCGGAGGGGCTCTCAAATTCGGTTTCGCCTGAAGGCGTGGATGTTGACCCCCTCCGCCTCCCAACCTAGAATGCCACAGTCGACACAAATCATCACACAACCGTGGAGGTTGAGCATGAAGAGCGCACTGGAAATCGCAATGGAGAAAACTTCCGCCTTCGGAGAGCAAGCGCGCCAGGAACTGGAAAAACTCAGCCCCGAGCAAAGAAGAAAAATAGAGGAAATCAAGAAGGTATACGAGGGGAAAATTGCAGAAAAAGATGTTCTCCATCAGCAGGAACTGATGAAAATGACGGGCGGCACTCCGCCTGAAGCGATTGAGGCACAACTCGAACCCGAGGCGAAAAATGCACTAAACGTTTTTCGCCAGAAATTCAGAAGCGAACGCGAGGCGCTTGAGGCGGAGCGCGAGGAGAAGATAGAAGCCATCAAAAAGGAAAGTTAGGCGCATATGAGCCGCGTTGCGATTGTCCGTTGTGATGATTACGACAAAGAGCGAGTGAGCGACGCCGTATCCGAGGTGTTGGAAGCGTTGGGCGGAGCTTCGCAATTTACCTCTGCAACCGATGATATTCTGCTCAAACCCAACATCCTGAAAGGCGCGCCACCCGAGAGTGCGCTCACGACACACCCTGAAATACTCCGGGCGTTGGCGCAGCAGTTCCAAAAGCTGGCGGCTGCGCCCCGAAAAATTTCCATGGGCGACAGCCCCGCCTGGGGGAGCCTTGCTTCCTGCTCCAAAGAAGCCGGTTTGTCGAGGGTATGCAAAGAACTGGACATTCCCATCGTGCCTTTCCGAAAAGGCGTGAAGATTCCCAATCCCGACGGAGTCGTCTATACGCATCTCACAATGGCCAAAGAGGCCATGGACGCGGACGGCATCATCAACCTGCCCAAACTCAAGACCCATTGCCAGCTTCACATGACGGGCGCAGTCAAGAACCTCTTCGGCTGTGTGGCTGGGAAAAGGAAGGCTTGGTGGCATTTCAAGGCGGGGACATACGAGGATTATTTTCCGCTTATGCTCGTTGAAACGGCGAGGCTGCTCAGGACGAAACTCTCCGTTCTGGATGCCGTCATCGCGATGGAAGGCCAGGGTCCCGCACAGGGAACTCCCCGCCGGGTGGGCCTCATCCTGGCGAGCATCGACCCGGTGGCACTCGACCGTGTCGCCTGTGAGGTAACGGGACTCTCGCCCGAGAAACTGAAGACCCTGGAAGCCGCCCGCGTAACAGGCTTCGGCGAGACGGATCTGGACCAGATTGAAGTAGCAGGATTGCCTCTTGAGGAGGCGAAGATATCCGAACCACTAGTCGAGCCGAGGATGATTCCGACAGGTTTCAGCATTCCACGCGTCGTAAAGAGCACGTTGAAACAACAGTGGCTCACACGCGTGCGCGAACCTCTCCACAAAGTTTCCTGAATACCAGCGCAGGTTAGATGTTCGATCGGCTCTGCGAGCCGTCCACGTTCCAGCACGCCCCATGCACTAGGCTTGCTCTCGGGCTCACCATGAAGACTGCCACGGCGGAGAGTTCCTCCGGGCGGCCGAAGCGGCCCAACGGCATTTCGGCATCAATAAAGCCCTTGAGTCCATCGGACGCCTCGCCTATCCGCCGCTCCCATACCCCACCGGGGAAAAGGATGCTACCCGGTGCAATCGAGTTCACGCGGATGTTGTCCTTCGCCGTCTGCTGGGCAAGGCCCTTGGAAAAACTGATGAGCGCCGCCTTGGAGGCATTATACGTCATCGCACCCTTCGATTCTCGACCATAGATGGAGGCGACGTTCAGGATGGAACCGCCACCCCTTTTTTTCATCTCCGGTATCACGAGACGTGAGAGTGTGACGGCATGATAGAGGTTGAAATCAAATCCTTCGCGCCACTCCTCGTCCGTGATGTCGAGAAACGCCTTGGGATTGCTGCCACCCACGTTGTTCACGAGTATATCGACGCCACAGAACGCATCAATCGTCCTATGCAAAAAAGCGTCGGGCACGCCCGGTTCGGTAACGTCGCCCATGAAACCCGCCGCGCTGCCGCCACCCAGCGCGTTCAGTTCATCGACCGCCTGGTTCAAGCGCTCTTCGCCCCGCGCACTGATCGCCACGTGACAGCCCTCGACCACCAGATCCTTCGCGATATGGAAGCCAAGACCCCGACTGCCGCCCGAGATCATCGCCACCTTGTCAGTGAGCATCAAATCCATCGTATTCCCTTCCGAAAGCGCAGGATAACGTCCTCGCGCGACGCCCTTACGTGGGCTGGTCCAGCGTCTGGGCGGCACGCAACAGTGTCATTGAGTCCGTCCCGTCACCGTGCAGGAAAGTGAGGAGGTCGCGCATCATCTTCTCCGTCGGCGTCTCTTTCATGATGCCGATCCCGCCGAGAATGTCCGTGGCGAAGGCGATCGTCTTGAGCGCCACCTGATCGCTGAACACCTTGCCGTACCGTGTGAAGCGCGTGTTGTAACTCTCGTCGTTCTCCACGCCCCAGCAGATACGCCACATGAACTGCTCTGCCACCTCGATGTTCATCAGCATTTCGGCCAGTTGGTGCTGTATCGTCTGGTGTTCGATGATGGGTTTGCCACCCTGAACGCGTTCTTTCGCGTGCTGGAGGCAGAAATTGTAAATACCGCGCGCGATGCCCGTATTGCACGCCGGAAGTTCGGCACTGCCCCGGAACACCGTGGCGAACGTATGAAATCCCTTGTTGACCTCTCCCAGAATGTCATCCTTGTGAACACGCACGTTGTTGTAGTAGCTCTCGGCATTGGGATACAGCCTGTAGCCGAGTTTGTCGTGCACATTGCCGTAGGAGACGCCCTCCTGATCCCCGTGCACGAGAAAGCAGGTAGTCCCCTGATGAACTGGCACATTGGGGTCTGTTCTCGCAAAAACCAGCAGAATCTTGGCCCAACTCGTGAGCGACGTGAACCGTTTTGCTCCGTTGAGCACAAAATAATCGCCGTCCTGCACCGCCGATGTCTTGAGGCCCAGTGCAGGGTCGTTCTGCCGGTAGATGTTGTCTGAACCGTAATCCGGCTCGGTAATCACGAACGAGCCGACGCAATCATGGTCTTCCACAAACATTTTGCCCCATTTTTCGAGTATCGCTTCCGATCCGCATTTGAAGATCGCATTCGATACCTTCCAGCACTGGCTCAGGCACTTGATAACGCCGATCTCGATTTGAGCACCCGTCCAGAGACAAAGGGCCTTGGTCGTCGTGTCGGCCCCGATGCCACCATACTCCTCGGGAACCGCCATAGTACGGAGGCCTAGATGCGACGCCTTGTTGAGAAGCGCACCCGGATAGCAATCCCTGGGGTCGGGTCGACGATCCATTTCCGCGGCGACGGGCGCGACTTCACGCTCCATGAAATCCCGGGTCAGATCGGCAAGTGCCAGTTGTTCATCGGTAAAAGGATATTGCATAACTCCTCCAAGTCATTGAGAAGAATTTTCCATATTCAATCCATATTCTCTGGTTATCCTCTCGCGCCCGTGGTGTCAACTTCAAGACGCAATGGCTCTCACTACTCTCAAGCCTCCGCATGGCGAGCCGCAACATCACGCAATTCATCGGGTACGGGAATCTTTTCGTGCTTCGGCGTCCCATCATCCCCGAGTGATACATGAATGTTGGCCAGCCAGTTCTCATCGTCCCGCTCGGGATAATCCGTCCTCGTATGTGCACCCCGGCTTTCCCCGCGTATCAGCATTGCGCCAAGCATCGCTTCAGCCGTAAGGCAGACGAGCCTCGCCTTCGCATGACGTGAGAGGAGCGAGGCGGGGGGAGTGATGTCCTGTATTCTCTCTTTTTGGACTGCGATTCTCTTCTGCCCGTCCTGCAGTGACTCCGAAGCCCGCTCAATGCCGCCCGAGGAGAACATAACGTCTCGTATATCTTTTTCGATTTCATCGAGTTGCTCTACACTCGCTTCATCAGCGCCTCGCACGCGCCCCTCATTCACCTTGGGCGGCCCGCCTTCTCCTTCCACATGAGCGGCGGTCCGCCCCGCCCGATCACCCATGACAGCGCACACGGTAAGACCACCGCTCGCCAGGCGATTTGCTCCATGCAGACCGCCTCCGTTCTCACCGGCGGCGAACAGGCCGCCTATGCCCGTCCATCCGTTCGTGTCGATCATGACGCCGCCCATGCAAGAGTGCGCAGCGGGAGCGATTTCTATCGGCTCTTTTCTCACATCAAGGCCCGCCGCTTCGAAATCGTCGATGATCTCGCCCATCACGTCCCGAAGCGCGCCATATGGCACGTTCGTCAAATCGAGATACAGGCCGCCATTTGCAGTTCCGCGTCCCTCGACGATTTCCCGGTGCATTGCCCGGGAGAGGATGTCGCGCTTGGCGTGTTCCATCTCATCGGGCGCATAGAGTGTCATGAACCGTTCGTTCAGACTGTTGCGCATCCGCGATTCCGGAAAGGAGAGCGCCATGCCCCCTGAATTTCTGCCCCTGAGCTGCGGCGGATAGGCCATTGCCGTCGGCGTGAACTGCACGAATTCCATGTCCCTTAACCGTGCTCCGGCGTCCAGGGCCGCTCCATAGCCGACACCCATCACTCCCGGCGCGTTCGTCGTGATGGGGTACATTCCACCCAAACCGCCCATCGCGAGAACCGTGGCACGCGCGTGGGCCCGAAGAAGGCTCGAATCTCCCTCTCCCTGAAAGTCCGCTCCCACGACCCTCCCGCAGTCGTCGCACAGCAAATCGATGAAAGAGAGGCCCTCCAGCACGCGCGCTCCGCTCTGCGCGAGCCGTGCACCGAGAATCCGCATCATCCGGGGACCGCCGCCCGGCACGCGAGCTCCCCGGGGATAGGTATGACCGGGGAGTTTCGTGGGCGTCATCCGCCCGTTCTTCTCGAGAAAAGGCACGACATGCGCACGCAGGCGCTCTATCGCGGCGCCTGATTCAGCTGCGACCGTGCGCACAAGCTTGGGATCGGACATGAACCACCCGCTTCGAAAATTATCCGCCACCATGGTTTCCACGGAATCATCCGGCAGGGAGAAACCTTCCAGAATCGTGGCGAAAACACCTCCAGCGCGCGCGGAATTACCCGTCAGGCCGACCTCTCCCAACATGGCAATGCAGACGTCCGCTCCTTCCTCGCGCGCTGCCAGAGCGGCTAGCGTCCCGGCCAGCCCTCCGCCTATGACCAATACATCCGTGCGTATTTCTTCCAAGACTCCTCCCCTGCATCAAGCAACAGGATAAGGGAGCGGATCGCGCTCTCCGATTTCCTCGAACCCCTTGCGTCTCAGGATACAGGCATCGCACATACCACAGGGCCTCCCCTCACCCAGCGGATCGTAACAGGTATGCGTGAGAGAAAAATCCACCCCCAGTTCCAGGCCTTTTCGCGCGATATCGGATTTTCGCATTGCGCTCAAGGGCGTATGGATCACGATCGGCGTGCCTCCCACACTCGATTTGGTCGCCAAACGCGCCATTTTCGCGTAAGCCTCAACGTATTCAGGACGGCAGTCGGGATATCCCGAATAATCGAGCGCGTTCACGCCGATGAATATGTCGCTCGCTCCCTTCACCTCGGCCAGGGCGAGTGCATAGCTCAGAAAAATCGTGTTCCGCGCGGGTACGTAGGTTATCGGTATGTCCTCTCCGATGTCGGCGCGTTCCTTCGGCACCTCGATATCGTCGGTGAGCGCGCTGCCGCCGATAGGACGCATGTCGATGGACAAAACGGTGTGGCCGGCCGAGCCGATTTGCTTCGCCACTTTTTTTGCGGCCATGAGTTCGCAGCGATGTCTTTGCCCGTAGTCGAAACTGAGCGCCTCGCAGGCGAACTTCTCCGACTTCGCGATGGCAAGCACGACGGCCGAATCCATGCCACCACTCAAGAGTATGACCGCCACCCTTTTCTCGTCCATGCACAATTCCCGTTCATGAGCGAGCAGATGAGCTATCCTGCGAAATAAAGCATAATAGGGTATTCTAGCGGTTCGGCAAAGGCGAAAGGCGTGTTTCCCACAACCGGAGGATCGGACGATGTCCGTGGCGACTGTGAACGGCGTGAACCTCGCGTACACCATAAATGGAGGAGGCGCACCCCTGGTCGCGATGCACGGATTCGCCAACTCCATATACACTTGGGAGCCCGTGATGGATACGCTCGCAAGCCGCTTTCAGACTTTCGCCTACGATCATCGAGGCCACGGCGGGTCGAGCAAACGTCAGGGTCCCTTCAGCATCGAGACTTTGTCCGAGGACCTTCTCGCGCTCCTCAACTTCTGGGGACTAGACAGGGTCCACCTCATTGGACACAGCATGGGCGGGCGGGTCACCCTGTGGTTCACTCTAAAGCATCCCGAGAGGGTCGACAGCCTGATGCTCGTCGGCTCATCCGCCGCTGCACCCGAAGGGGACATGAGGCGACGATTTGAACTGCTCCGGCAACTGGCGCTCGACAAGGGAATAGAGGCGGCCCTCGCGAGTGAAGAAATGCAGGCGACACTGCCCCGCGACTACATCGACGGAGCGAGTGCAGGGGAATTTCGGCTGCAGTTTTTGAAAAACACGCCCGAGGACTACGCAGCGGCGGTGGACGCCATCCTGACAACGCCGGACATGAGGGAACGCTTGGGAGATATCCATGTCCCCGTCTGGGCCTGCGTGGGCGAGGGGGACGTCGGGCCGATGGCTTATGGCGAGATGTTCGAGGAAAGAATCCCGAATTGTATAAGAACGATTATCCCGGCCTGCGGACATTACCCGATGCAGGATGCGCCCGAGGCTTTTTGCGCTGCATTCGATGACTTCTTCAAGTCGGCGATTGATGTGAACTCATAAGGAGAAAATTCATGACGCATGACGAAGCGCTGGCCTTCCTGAACGAGCAGCACTACGGCGTCCTCAGTACTCTGCTCAAGGACGGGAGATCGCACCCCACGCCCATCGTGTTCGACTACAAAGACGGCGCCGCGGAGATTTCCATGACCTGGGACCGCGTGAAGGCCAGGAACCTGATGCGCGACCCCAGAGCCACGCTTTGCGTGATGCCACAGGACAGCTTCTATCCCTACCTCTGTGCCGAGGGAGAGGCTAAACTCGTCGAAGACCCCGACGGCATGAAAAACCTGGATCTCTACCGTCGCATCACCGGAAAGGACCCCGACGATCTCGCTGAATACTTACAAGCGATGAAAAATGACAAGCGCCTCGTGGCAAGACTGCACGTCACGAGGATGTATCCGATTGGGTGAGACCAGCCTTATCCATGCTATAATTCGTCTCGAATGCATCAAACAGGGAGGATACCTCATGACTGTCACCGCCGTTGTCCGCTTCCCGCTTCCCGAAGGAATTACCGAAGAGCAGCTTGCCGCGTCATTCGAGAATTCTTCGGCTCTTTACCGTGACGTGCCCGGCCTGTTGCGCAAATACTATCTGGTGTCAGAAGACCGGCGCACCGGGGGCGGGGTCTATATCTTCGAGTCGCGTACTGACGCCGAGCGGGTCCACAATGAGGTGTGGCGCGCCAGGCTGCGCGAGCGCATGGGAGTCGAGCCCGAGGTCCAGTACTTCGACTCGCCCGTCATCGTCGATAATGAGGCCAAGGCCGCTTCGACTGCATAAGGAGGACACTTCATGGCCGTAACAGCAATCGTTCGCTTTGCGCTTCCGGAAGGGAAGACCCACGAGGAAATGGCCGCGGCCTTCGAGCACTCGGCCCCTCTGTACCGTGACGTGCCGGGTCTGGTACGAAAATATTATCTGGTGTCGGACGATGTGCGCACCGGAGGCGGGGTCTATTTATTCGAATCGCGCGCCGACGCCGAGCGGCTCTACGACGACGCCTGGCGCACCGGTCTGCGCGAGCGTCTGGGAGTCGAGCCCACTATCGAATACTTCACCTCGCCTGTTATCGTGGACAACGAGGTCGGAGCCATCTCCACGGCATCCTGACTGCCAGGAGACTCATGCGCCCATCAAAGGCACCTCTCGGTCAGCGAGGCGTTCGTTCTCGCTTCACCCCCAGTGCAAGACCCGGGAAGCTGCATATTCCGGGCCAATGCACCGGAAATGAACAGGACTCTTCAGGTAAAAGCTGCTCGATCTGGAAAAGCAAGTTCAGAAATCAACTGTCAAAAATGGATTTGAGAGGAAACATCTCAAATCCCTGGAACAATCGGTCGGGTGTGGCCTGGTAATATCTACAGGATGACTCCATACCTCTCGAATAGAGAATCTTCCTCCTCACCTCGCCGCTCTCGCCAGGATCTCGCGGTAACCGGCGTAAACCGCCTCCCCGTAGGCGGGCGGGGCGTGGACTTCGGTGAGCTTGCCACCCTCTATCGTCTTATCCGAAGCGTAGGGATTGAAAACCGCTTCCCCGCCCGGGAGCATGAGGGTGGGACTCGTCATCGGAAGGCCTTCCTCATCTCGCAAGCGCATGGCCTCTCTGTAGTCATCCATCACGCCTTCTTCGTATGCGCCCGATCCCAGGTCAGCGCGAACACCGGAGGCATCAAGGCCCGTCTCTTCGGCCATCTCGCATAGCACCGTATCCTCATCAACGCGCTTGCCCTCATAGAAAAAACCTCGCCGAATCTTGAGATCGTAGACGCGCGCCTTTTCCGGGTCCTGTGCATATGCGCTCGCATAAGCCTGATAGGCACGCAGCGTGGTGCGCAGATATTCTTCGTGAGGCCAGCTTCTGCACGGAGAAAGCGGCTCCTGAACGGCTATCAGGGGCCATTCCTGATCCACGATGTGGCGCGGTGCCGGGCGATCATTGATGATCTCCAGCGGAAACGCGCGCCATTTGAGATGCAGCCTGCCCTCGAACTCGGGAATCACCTTGTCCAGCCGCGCCGCGGCCATGTACGCCCAAGGTCAGTGATATTCGTGAAAAATCTCGACAACTGCCGTATCCGCCATCTTATGCCCTCACAGGAAAGAGAAATATCTCAAGATAAATCTGGATGGGGCTCATCCCCTCCCCCTCCGATGATGTACACGCAGGCTCCAACGAGGGCAAGCAGTCGTATCCCCGCGGGCGCCTGATGCGCCAAAAAAGCTGTGGTATCATGCCAAAAATCGAGGAGATGGACGGAATGAACCCCGCAGACAAGACGCTCGCTTCCATACTCGCTGAGGCCAGGAACATCGCCGTGGTAGGACTTTCGAACGATCCTGAGCGAACGAGCCATCGAATTGCAAAGTACATACAGGACGCGGGCTACCGCGTCATCCCGGTAAATCCCAGAATCGATTCCGTCCTTGGGGAGAAGGCGTACGCCAGCTTGGGCGATGTGACCGAGTGCGTCGACATCGTGAATGTCTTCCGGCGTTCGGAGGAAATACCCGCCCTGGTGGATGACGCGATAGAAAAGCGCCCGTGCGCCTTCTGGATGCAAAAGGGTATCGCGCATCCCGCCTCGGCGCGCCTGCTGGAGGACGCGGGCATCACAACGATTCAAGACACCTGCATCAAGACAGCGCACCGGGAACTTACTCAATCCCCTTGATGAGAACGGGCCGCTGCGAATCTCGCAAAAATTCCACCGCTACCTGCTTCTCGGCGCAGGCGCGTTGATGGTCATGAGTATTTTGGGGCTTTTAGAGAACTTTCTGCTCTATCACCCCTACCGGGAAATCGAAGTAACTCCCCGAAACTACGGCATCTCGTATGAGAATGTCTCTTTCAGAGCCGCAGACGGCGTTCGCCTGCACGGCTGGTACGTCGCATCGAAAGACCCGGATGGCCCGGTACTGTTCTGGGCGCACGGCAACGCGGGTAATCTCTCTCACCGCGCGGAAAATATCGCGCTCATCCAAAAAGAACTGGGAGCGGGCGTTTTCATCTTCGACTACCGGGGTTATGGGAAAAGCGAAGGAAGACCGGGTGAGGAGGGCCTCTACGCCGACGCCCGGGCCGCGTACAAGTGGCTCATCGATCGCATATCGCCGGAGCGCGTCTTTCTCTTTGGCCGTTCTTTGGGCGCGGCGGCAATGACCAAGCTCGCTATGGAAGGCAAGGAAGCACGCGGCCTGATTCTCGAGAGCCCTTTCGAGAACACCCTCGCCATGGGAAAGAAAATGTTCCCATTCCTTCCAGTCGGGTGGCTCGTCTCCTCCAAATTCGACAATGCATCCATGCTCCCGAAAGTGGAGTTGCCCCTGTTCATCCTGCACGGGGACAAGGACGGGATCGTTCCTTTCGCTCAAGGGCGAAGACTCTACGAATCGGCGGGCTCAAGGCATAAACGCTTTTTCACTATCAGGGGAGCGGGCCACAACGACACGTATTTTTCAGGGGGCGCCACATACTGGGCGGCGTGGCGGGATTTTCTGACAAATCCCGAATCAGGGTGAATCAGGGGCCGGTTCCGTTTTTCCGGCTCTGCGCCTCGCGCGAAACTCCTGCAGCAACCTTTCATGATTCACGCTCGACAGGAAATTCTCGACGAATGCGTCCGCGGGTCGTTTGATGAGATTTTCGGGCGTATCGATCTGGACGATCGCGCCGTCTCGCATCACGGCGATCCGGTCGGCAATCTGGAAAGCATCGGACAAATCATGCGTCACGAGCAGGCTTATCGCCCCGATTTCATCGTGCACCCTTCTCAACTCCTTTCGAACATCGAGTCTGGCGACCGGATCGATGTTCGCCAGAGGTTCATCGAGAAGAAATACCTGCGGGGGAACGGCAATGGCGCGGCCGATAGCGACTTTTTGCTGCTGGCCCGCGCTCAGGCTGTCCGGTCGGCGACGGGACCATTTTTTGCTGATGCCCAGACGCCGCATCACGTCTTGTGAACGTTCGTTCAGAATGCCCGGTAGCCAGCGCCGGATTTTAAGTGCGAAGTTCAGGTTCGAGTATTTCTTCTCGTCGCAAACCCGCATGTGCGGCCAAAGGGCGTAGCTCTGGAAAACAAGCTGCACCCCGCGCCGACCGGGCGGGATACCGTTCAGGCGCTGGCCGTCGAAATAAATATGGCCGCCGTCTTCATCTTCTACTCCTGCAATGAGGCGCAAGAGCGTCGATTTGCCGCATCCCGTGGGACCCACCATCACCACGAACTCCCGATCCTCAAGCACCAGGGAAAGATTATCGACTGCGCAAACGTCGTCGAAATTTTTCTTGAGTCCAGAAATCGTCAGACGGCTCATGACTCGCTCCGGCCCGTTCAGTCTCTGGGCACCAGTTCGTTCAGTTTCTTAACGCCGGGGGTGAATATCTCCTCCAAAACGAGCGGTCCATCGCCTGCGTTGCGCGTGGAATGCTCCTGGTTCGGCGGAAATATCACGACGCCACCCGGTCCGAGCACCACCTCCCTTGCGCCACACGTGAACCTCGCCGTGCCTTCGAGCACGATGGTCATCTGCTCGTTCGGATGCGAATGGGGGTTGTACATGTCCACGCCGGCGCGAATCGTCTGGCGAAGTACGGTCAGGCGCTCGCCAGCCACCACACGCATTTCCCTCTCGCCAGTATCGTGCGCTTCCATCTCCTCGAAATGATAGTATTTCACGCTCTTCTCCAACTGATTCATGAAACTTTACCGAAAAATGAACTTCGGGATCTGAAAATAACCCGATCCATCGTATAGAAGTATTTGCATCCGCTCAAACCTTCTCCTAAAGTGTCATGAGATCGCTCTACATTTTTGGAGAAAACCATGAAGCGAACCCTTATCTGCATAGTCGCCGTCGCAATTCTCGCCGCGTTCTGGACGTTCCACCAGGTCGGCGCAGCGGGACTCGGACCGGGCGCGCGCGCACCCGAACTCAGGGGCGGTCCCTGGCTAGGCGGTGAACCCTTGAAACTCGCCGACCTGCGTGGCAAGGTCGTTCTGATCGACATGTGGACGTTCGCCTGAATCAATTGCGTGCGGGAGATCCCCACGCTGCGTTCGTGGCACGAACGCTACAAGGACAAGGGGCTGGTCGTCATCGGAAACCACGCACCCGAGTTTGACTTCGACAGGAAAAAAGAAAACGTCGCAGACGCCATGGCCAAACTCGGCATCAAATACCGCGTCGTGCTGGACAACGATTTCACCAACTGGGACGCCTTCAAGAATCGCTTCTGGCCGACGAAATACCTGATCGACAAAAAAGGCATCGTGCGCTTCAAGACGATCGGCGAGGGTAACCACGCACGCACCGAGGCGCTCATCGTGAAGCTGCTCGCAGAGTGATCGAGACAGAGGAAACGACCGAATCGGGGAGCGCCCCCGCCTATTCCTATTCGTCCCTCCTGCGGGTCACCCATTGGCTGAACGTCCCGCTTCTGCTTCTGATGATGGCGAGCGGGCTTCAGATATGGTGGGCATACCCCGCCTTCGGACCGGACAGACCCAATCCCGAGATCGTCTACGATGCGTTGCGAGGTACGGAAACGCAAGCCGACCCGCGCGCCATCAACCTGGGCGCGGACTACAGGGTGTTCGTCCAGGGTCTCACGAAAACCTTCGGCATCGGCGAATGGCTTGCGGGCGCGCTGCGATGGCATTTCGCCCTGATGTGGCCCTACACCATCAACGGGCTGATCTTCCTGATCCTGCTCATGCTGACGGAAGAAGGGAGACACTACCGCATCACACGGGCGGATTTCCCGGGTGTCAAGGAAATGTTGCTCCACCCCATCAGGACCTTTCACCACCCCCCCGGAGAGGGGAAGTTCAACCCGACACAAAAACTCGCCTACAACGCCGTCGTACTGTCCGGGGTTCTCTCCGTCCTGACGGGCCTCGCCATCCTCAAACCCGTCCAACTCGGGTGGCTGACATGGCTTTTTGGGGGTTATCAGTCGAGCAGGTTCCTGCATTTTCTGGTGATGCTGTTCCTGATCGTCTTCATGATCGGCCATTTCTTAATGGTGATATCCCATGGATGGCGGCGCGGACTCGCGCCCATGGTCGTCGGGATCAAGGCGGAGCGCGACGCCTTTCGGGCCAGACAAAGTCGATTCGCCAGGAATCTCGGGCGCGTCGCCGAGGAGTCGGCCATCCTGATAATTTCCTTCTGGCTCGGGAACCTCGTTGCGGATATGATGAACGCAGCTTTGGGTGGTGAGGCGCACGGGCTGTGGTTCAGCACACCGGGCTATCTCCTGGTTCGGTTCGGTCTCATGCGCGGGCGACGAGTCGGAAATATTTTTCGCAAGACAAAAACGGGAACCTGAGAGATGAACACGGAAGATCAAACAGAATTCGTCTTACCGACCACACTGGCGAAGCGCAGGCTTTTCACGGGCAGGCTGGTGTTGAGCGTCGTCTGCATCAACGCACTTCTCGCCATTGTTGCAGCATACCTGCTGAGTGGACCGTTGGCCTGGATAACGCGTTTTGAGTTTGGTTTTCTCACCTGGGCTTGCATCCTGCACCCGACCTCTCTCGTACTGGCGGCCCCCATCATCGCGCCCGTCATCATCCGGGTGTTGAAGCCTCCACCAGAGTCCTCGGGAGAAAATCCATGAGAAGAGACAAAGAAAGAAATTTCTCCGACGAGAGCCGACCGACGTCATCCAGACGCGGATTTATACAGATGCTCATCGGCGGCGCCTCCGCTTTCATGACTGGTTGTTCACGCCTCAATGAGGAACCCGGCGTGCAGGCTGTGTTGAGTTGGTTCGATCGGCTGAACCACAAGGTGGGCCTCATGACGGACAGCAACCACCGTCTGGCGCGTACGTATCCCAGAAGCGCCGTACAGCCCGAACAGATGCGACCCAATGGTTCGGTGGTCAATCCGAACTCCCAAATCATTCAGACCCCGCCCGAGGAATGGCGGCTCGTCGTGGGCGAGGCCCAGCTAAAAAACGGCCAGATGATGAAGCGCCACTGGGTACGGGAATACACGCTACAGGAACTTCGCCGAATGCCTGTACTCGACCAGACTGTGGAGCACATTTGCGTGGAGGGCTGGAGCGCGATTTGTCACTGGCGAGGAGTGCATCTCGCGCGCTTCATCGAAATGCATGATATCCGACCCGAGAGCCGCTACATATTCTTCCTGTGCGACGACATGCTCGCCACCGCGAACGGGCACGAGCGCTACAGCGTGACGTTCGATCTCAAACAAGCGATGCACCCGCAGAATGTTCTCGCCTATGAATACAACGGCAAGACCCTGCCCCCGGAGCACGGCGCGCCGCTGCGCCTCGCCTCACCCACGAACGTGGGCTGGAAGAGCGCAAAATTCCTGCGCTACGTCTTCTTCACGAACGAAGATATTGGCGGCTTCTGGGAGAAACAGGGCTACCCGCGCTACTACGGTTTCTGACGTCCCCCGGAGCCTTGAGACGCCTGCTCGCTCACGTTTCCGGAAACGATCTTTAGCGGATTTTCGATCCCTTGGCATCGGTCCATGATCGCTTGCCTGTTCAGGCTGGTCTTGACATCGCCTTTCCCGAGACAGCTGCGTGGCTGGAAGAGTACAGTTCGGCTTGCGGAACCCGGCCACCCCTGCTCCACGCCCTGAGCACCCCTCAGACCTGACGATTCAATGAAGATTGTGGTTTCGCCGCTCATCACTCCGCTCTCGCTGGAACCAGAATTCCGCAAAACCCAACGATTCATCTGGAAATCGGTGGAGTCGACCACGTCTCCTGCGGGGATATCATGGCGGAACACGTCCACAATGGGAGTTGCAGCGAATGATGTTCCCCGTGCCGTACCAACGCCGCGGCCGTGCCATTCCAGCCTGCGGCTCGCATTGGTAACGTCGCTCTACGCCAAGACACTAACTCGTCGAGTGTCTTCGCAACGAGACAACTGTTGGCGGCCCGGGTGGCGTGGGTTTGTCCGGCATCCGCCCCTGTGGTCTGACAGAAGCAATTCTTCAAGCGCTGGCCCAAGAAGATTCGCAGAGAAACGCAGAGGATATCCTCGCCGGTATAATTCACGAAGCATCCGACAGTCTTGACAACCCCAAGCCCGCTTCCCTATAAACCCCTAATGTTTGGGAACTGGCGCCGATTCATGCAAAATGCTTCCCACTCCGGCGTAGCTCAACGGCAGAGCAATCGGCTGTTAACCGATGGGTTGTAGGTTCGAATCCTACCGCCGGAGCCAATTTCTGTGGGTTGTTCCACCCCCACGCCTCACCTGTCCTTGAGGCGAAACCAGAGCTCGGCTCTTTCACGAGGACATTCACGCTCCAGTCACGCAGAACTGCCATGCGGGCGAGTTGTTCATGAGGTTTCACTCCCGGCTGCATGTTGAACGAGTCGCTAAAGGGTTTGTACAGATCGATTCCTTCCACTTTGCACCTGTACAGATGACCATTCGCCGGACCCTGAAATACTTTTTCAGTTCTTTTGCGTTGCGGCTTTGCATGGAATCAGATCCCGCACGCGGAGCATCTTCCGTGCAAGGTTTTGCTTTCTTCGCCGTATTCAACAGGCCCGCAATGATTCTTGTACGTTAATGCGGCTCTGATCAAATTTGTTGGTCCTCTTTCGCCCCAGCCGATCCCTTCAAGCGCCGTTCCTGGCTTTTTCGAGTGTGGAGACATTCATTGGGTGCGCATTGCGACGGCGCTTGTCGACGCGGATATGCAGGCGCGCAGCATCAGCGAGACTCAGACCCGCTTCCCGTAATTCGCTCCGGCTGAAACCCTTGCCAGGGCGCCATGCACCACGGGTATCCCTTACGAGAGGGAAAAATACATTCTCCGCCAGAGAGGATTCCGGGAGCTCCTCCGGCAACTCTGGCAAAACCGACGCCGGCAAGGGTTTCTCAACCTCCTCTGTGATATCTTCCGCTTTCTCCGGCTCGCCCTCCCAAGAAATTTCAGGCTCAGATGCAGCAGTCTCTACGCCACTTTCGGCAATCGCCGAGGCAACTTCCCCGTCTTCGGTCGGCTGTTCGTCCTCCTCCGGCAAATTGTCCGCAACTGACGCCATTGCTGCCTGTTCACTCACGGAAACCGTGTCATCGCCTGTTTCCGGATCACCTGCTTCCGGGATTTCCTGTCCGTGTGCGGATACCTCCGCGGTGCTTTCTGACTTGTATGGAACGCTCTCGTTTACCGGGACCGATTCCGACACCGCCAGAGATTCCTCGATCTGCTGTACAATTTCATCTATGACATCCGGTTCACTCTCTTGAGGAGTTTGCGGGTCGGGCGCAGCCGCCTCCTCGACGCTTTCAACTGTATCCATGGCAGATTCCGGACATTTTTGTGACGGATCCAGCATTTCCGACGACTCGTTTGATTCCGTCTCCACCAACAACTCCAGATCAAGACCATATTCCTCGAAAGGCGCTGCCTCACGAGGAGGCTCGGGCGTAGCACGTGAGCCGTCCATAACTGACGCAGCCAACGGTTCAAGGGCGGGAGAATCGCCGCTTTCAACGGCGTCCGACCCGTTTGCGGAATCAGTTTGTGGTGGTTCACCGGAAGCGAGCAGTTCCAGATCCAAGTGAGAACCATAACTTTTGTTCTTCGTATCTTCCGTCGAATGCGGAACGCCCGGTTCGATGTCCGTGGGAGGTGGAATCTGAAATCCCTCTTCTGGCTCGGTTGGTGCGGGATCCTTGCGACGCGCGATACGACTCAAAAATTTTTTTCTCATGCCAATGCCGCCCTCTTTGAGGTCAAAAAATCGTGATATTGAAAGATTATCGTTCAGATATTACAGGGGCGGTAAACAGGATTGAAAAACCTACAAACTCAAACTAGCGATTCCAAAGGCTTGGTGTCAAGTTCGCAAGAACACGTGCAACAAGTGTATGTTCAAAGACCGGAAATTCGGAAAACCCGGTGAAGCCGGGTGGATATCACCAGTTTCTCACCCTGCTTCAACCGCCAACTCCTCGGCAGCCTGGATGATGAGTTCGATGTCCGCATCCCGCGAGAGCCTATGGCCACCATCCTTGACGAGCGTGAGGTGCACATCGTCGCCTTTCAATACACTGGTGATTTTCAAGGAAATCTCCCAAGAAATAGCTTCATCAAGCATCCCGTGGATGAGGCGCACCGGGCATGTCAAATCAATCTCACCGTCCAGGAGCAGGTGCTTCGCACCCTCATCAAGCAGTTTCTTGCTGATAGGATACGGTTCCTCCCACATGTTGGGCGCGTGCATGACGTATCCCCGCTCGTCGAGTTCACTTTGCATCTGTTCGGTGAGCCTGTGGTTGATGAAGCGCTCCGTAAAATCGGGCGCCGACGCCACGCCCACCAGAGCTTTCACGCGCGCGGGCCGGGCCAAGGCAGCGAGCAGCATCATCCACCCGCCCATGCTCGAACCTATGAGTACCTGGGGACCCTGGGCGACATTGTCCAGAATCGCCAGCGCGTCTTCCGCCCACTCGCCGATAGTTCCGTCTTCAAAATTCCCGGAAGATTCCCCGTGTCCACCGTAATCGAATCGAACGTAGGCACGCCCCACCTTTCGGCAATGGGCCTCGAGCGCGCGCGCCTTCGTCCCGCTCATGTCTGAACGAAAACCGCCCAGGAACATCAGGCCGGGAGATTTACCCTCCAGCCGGAAATAGGCGAGCGAAGACTTTTCCGGTCGATGCAGAAAACTGGTGGGAGAATCCGTCATTCTCGTTTCAGGATAAATTTTCGAGATGATCGATCAAGCGGGCCGCTACGCCGCGAACCTCTGCTTCCGCTTCCTCGTCCACACAGCGACCATCCTCGTCAAAGACCTTGTGGACGCTCCCGATGGAGGCCTGACCGGGCAGAACCTCTCCGCCTACGTGTGCGAGAATGTGTCTTAGATGCGCGAGGGCGTTGTCCGCACTCGGCCCCATCGCCACACCGAGGATGGCGATGTTCTTTCCCTCGAAGGTGGAGGGATAGCCCAGGTTGTCAATCGCCAGCTTGAGCGTGCTGCTGATGCTGCCATGATACTCAGGCGTCGCGATGAGGATGCCCGCCGCCCCTGTTACGAGTTCCTTGAGCATATCGGGATCTTTCGACTCGCTCGGCTGCCCGGGCAGGGGCAGGTCCATATCGCCCAGATGGACCCGGGTGATTTCGAAATCCCCCTTCTTCAACTCATCAAGCGCCAGAGCGAGAGCCTTGTCGGTATTGTTCTGCAACCTGCGGCTACCGCCGAATACAAGAATATAGGGTGACATTTCATTTCCTGTGCTTTTTTCGATTACACCGCGACGTCGGCCAGTTCAGGCAGTACGACAGGTTCGGTGTCCTTGAGAAGCGGCAGAACCTCTCTGCCGAATATTTCCGCTTCTTCCTTGTGGGGCCATCCATTCATGATAAAGTGTCGCACGCCCGCGTCGTAGTACTCGCGGATTACGCTGGCGACCATGTTCGGCGTGCCGACAAACATCGTCCCCGCGCCGCCGCGCACCCTGTTGACGCCCATCCAGATCGTGTCTGTAAGCCAGAGGCTACCGCGCGAGCCCATCTCGTTGATGCGCATCTGGCCGGTAGACTCGGTGTTGTTCTTCATGTCGTTCCAGGTGCCCGTGTTCGAGATATCGCTCTTGTCAATCAGCGCCTCGGCGGCTCGCACCGCCTCTTTCCTCGTTTCACGTACACAGACCAGATGGCGTATGCCGTAGCTCAGGGGTCGGTCACGCCCATATGCCTGTGATTCTCTCCTGCCTTCTTCGATATCCTTCCCGACAACTTCGGGTTCGGCAGCGTACATGACGTGCACGTCGCCGTGCTCCCACGCCACGCGCTTGCCGGGATCCGAGCTTCCCGCCAAGAAAATCGGGGGATTGGGCTTCGTGACCCGCTCAGGGAAGATGCCCGCGTTTTCAATCTCGAAGAATTTTCCCTTGTAGTCCAGCGGACCCTCCGCGTTCCACAGCTTTCGTACCACGTCCAGAAACTCGCCCGTGCGCGCGTAACGATCCTCGTGCGGCATGAAATCCCCATATCTTTTCTGATCCACGGGCGTGCTGCCCGTCACTACGTTCAGCGTACAGCGACCGCCGGTAATGTAGTCAAGACTGTTCGCCTGCTGCGCCGCGTAGACCGGACCGGTGATCCCGGGCCGGAACGCCACCAGGAACTTGATCTTCTTCGTCCGGCTCGAAATCGCGCCCGCGGTCGTCCAAGCGTCGATACAATGCGTGCCGCAAGGAACGAGGATGTTGGCGAAACCCGCCTTCTCGGCCGTTGATGTGACCTCTGTGAGATAAGCGAGCGTGGCGGGCCGGTCAGGCGTCTTTTGGTTCACCTGCGACCCATCTCCCGCCCTGTGGGAGCAGAGCGCCCAGATGTATTCGGTAGACATGTCTTATCTCCTTCACACGCGCCTTGTACCTTGAGGGGACACACACCGGAACAGTTTTACTGATTCCCCTCGAACACGTCTATCAACATGAAGGCTATCGCCACCTCGGAGCGAGCCTTCAAATCGATCTAGACGCGCATAGGTCTGATTCGAATCGCAGCGAGAAGAAAAATGCGCTTCCAGTCAGTTAGCGGTCCAGTGGATTCAAGGCGCTTTGTCCAGAACGACCATGTAGCGCCGCTCGCGCCTGCGCTCTACGATGATGTTGCGCCGTTCCATCGCATGCCCCGGCAACCGCAGCCACATCGAATATTCTCCCGGAGCGAGACTCGCCACTTCGAGCGTCGGGTCGGTCTTGCCGTAATACTGGCTCCCAATGAAAACTTCCGCCCCCGGTGGATCCGAACGGACGACGAGGCGGCCAGCGCCCCCTCTCGTCAATCGTACCTCAATGGATGTCTTCTTCGCGCGAACTTCGAACTCCACGAACCGACCAACGTAGCCCGGAAACTCCGCACGAATCGAATGACGCCCGAAGTTGACACCCTTGATCTTGACAGGCCTCAGTTTGTAGATCTCTCCGCGCGGATTGCCGTTAAAGATGATGACGGCGCCTTCGGGCTTGCCCGTCACGGTAAGCTCGCTCTTGCCGCTGCGCGGGTTTTCAACTGTTTTTTTCTCCCGAGCGCACCCTGCACCCGTTACCAGGACAAAAAGTGTCGACAAAACAATAATAAAACGGATAGAGCACTTCGGCGGCCAAAATGAAACGGGTAGTCTGTGTTGCATGCTCATCTTCCTGTCACGCGAGTCCCGAGTCTTACTTCGTCCAATGTACCCTGTTTCGGGCGAAAGCAAAAGCCATAGAAAAGGACAACCCAAAATGCGCTTGCCCATTCCCCGCCCATGAGGAATGATGCGGGTGAATTCCCAAAAACCTACACCAGGGAGAAGATTCCAAGATGCGGGGACACCTGAGAGGACTGACGAGCTATGGCGATCCGGGCTTTAGTGTTTTCGCGAGAGGCGCCTACGCGCGGGGGTTCGGGCTGACGAAAGAGGATCTGGAAAAACCTATCGTCGGCATCGCCCAGACCTGGAGCGAACTCAATCCCTGCCACCGCCACTTGCGTGAGATCGCCGAGGCCGTGAAACGCGGCGTGTGGCAATCGGGCGGACTACCGCTGGAATTTCCAACCATCTCCCTGGGCGAGATGTACCTGAACCCCACAGCCATGTTCTTCAGAAACCTTCTCTCGATGGACACCGAGGAAATGATCAAGGGCCAGCCCATGGACGGCGTGGTGCTGCTCGGCGGTTGCGACAAGACCCTGCCCGCACAGCTTATGGGCGCGGCCAGCGCAGGGATTCCCGCCATCTGCGTGACGGCGGGGCCAATGATCGGCGGACGCTTCGAGGACAAGGTGCTGGGCGCATGCTCGGACTGCCGAGGAACATGGGCGGAATACCGGGCGGGCAACTACGACGACGACAGGCTCGAAGAGGTTCAGGGATCGCTGTTTCCCTCCACGGGAACCTGCATGGTGATGGGCACGGCGAGCACCATGGCGTCACTCACCGAGGCGATGGGCATGATGCTCCCCGGACTCGCAGCGGTCCCTGCGGTGAACTCGAACCGCATCCGCCTGGCGGAGCAAAGCGGGCGGCGCATCGTCGACCTGATCGAAAAAGACATAACGCCCGGGAAGATTATATCGCGCAAGGCGTTTGAAAACGCTATCCGTGTGCTTATGGCCGTGGGCGGTTCGACGAATGCCGTCGTTCACCTGCCCGCCATCGCCGGAAGGCTGGGTATCGATCTTCCGCTTTCCTTGTTTGATGAAATTTCCCGTACCACGCCCATGATCGGCAACGTGCGCCCATCGGGCAAGAAATACCTGATGGAAGACCTCGCGGCGGCAGGTGGAATCCCGGTGGTAATGAAGGAACTCGAGCCCCTCCTCCATGGGGAGTGCCTCACCGTGACGGGAGAAACCGTGACGGAAAATCTTTCAAAAATCCAAAGGGCGCAACCGTGGCAGGACGTCATCCACACGCGTGAGAAGCCGGTTTCAGAAGAAGGCGGCCTCGTGATCGTCAAGGGCTCGCTCGCCCCTGATGGGGCTGTCATCAAAGTCTCGGCAGCCGGTTCCGATTTCCTGAACCACACGGGGCCGGCCGTCGTGTTCAAATCCCAGCAGGATATGATCGAGCGTATCGACGACCCCGACCTCCCCGCCACGGCAGAGAGTGTCTTCGTGCTCCAGAATACAGGCCCCATCGGTGCGCCTGGCTTCCCGGAGGCGGGCTCCCTTCCACTGCCGAAGAAACTCCTCGAAGCGGGCGTACGCGACGTGGTGCGCGTATCGGACGCACGCATGAGTGGAACGGCGTCGGGGACCATCGTGCTCCACGTTGCACCCGAGGCGGCCGCGGGCGGTCCACTCGCCCTTGTTCGAGACGGGGACATGATCACTCTGGACGTCCCGAACCGAAGGCTCGACCTGAACGTACCGGAAGAAGAGATCGAACGTCGCCGCGCCGTCTGGGAACCTCAACCGCCCCATTACGAGCGAGGCTACGGGAAGCTCTTTATTGAAAACGTGCTGCAGGCACCCCAAGGCTGTGACTTCGGTTTCTTGAGAAAGACGGAATAAGTCACATCCGGGTTCGCGTGTTCGCACATATTTACTGACCTGCATCCACGCCCTGCGCGGCAGGTCCGTCTCGCCCGACATTGAAGATTCTCAGGCCCGCACAGTGGATGGAAAATGCGCTGAACCCATGCCCGAACCAGCCGCCGAAAAACGGATGTTGGCGATGGGGGAGGCGGATTTCCTCCTCTCCAAAAACGATCCGCCGACCGACCCTTTCCATGAACGCGAAAATGCCGAAATTCTTCCAAGCTGGCGGCTGTTTTTTCGAAAGGCTGCAAACCGGGCGCGTCGAGCAGGCGAGTGTGCCTGCGATGACCTTTTCAATGCCGATTACCGATTCGGCAGCAAATCACGCTATCATGATGCCGTTGACAACAATCATCAGAAATCCCGAAAAACGATGAGCACCGCTCGGAAGAATCCCGACAACCCCGCATCCCTGCAAAGGACCGGCAGCAACGCGGGCGGAGACGATGAGAACATTTTCCGGGAAATCAGGATTTATTTCGCGAACATCCATCGCGTCACGACCGGTGTCGCCTGGCGGGGGGTATAACCCATGTGCGCACGCTTCACTCTCACGCAACTCATCCTCTGGCTTGCCGAGATTCTGGACATCAAGGACCCCGAAAAGGTAGGAAGCGTGCTGCCTCGATACAACGTCTCGCCAGGTACGGACATCGTTGTCGTCCGCTCCCGGGAAAACAAGCCGCGCGAACTCGCCCTGGCTCGCTGGGGTCTGGTGCCTTTCTGGGCGAAAGACACAGGCTTCGGGGCCAGGACGATAAACGCACGCTCCGAAACCGCAGCCGAGAAACCCGCCTTCCGTGCCGCGTTCCGTTACAGGCGGTGTCTCATCCCCACTGACGGCTTCTACGAGTGGTCAGGAAGCGGGAGAAAAAAGCAACCCTGGTTCATTCATCTGCAAGACAAGAAAACCTTTGCGTTCGCGGGCCTTTGGGAGAGCTGGACGGGAGCAGACGGGAGCGTTCTCGAGACCTGCTCGATCCTCACAACGGAAGCGAACGAAAAACTGGCCGAACTTCACCCCCGGATGCCCGTCATCCTGCCCGAGGCGTCTTATGCGGATTGGCTCAACCCGCGCGAGAACCGCGCGAAGGTTCTCCAGCCACTGCTCAAACCCTACCCTTCCGAGGCCTTCTCATATTATCCGGTGAGCGAGCGGGTGAACAGTCCCGGAAACGACGACGCAGCCTGCCTCGAAAGGCGCGAAGAAGAACCACCCCAACTTCAAGGATCCCTTTTCGGGGGTTGAGACGAAAAGGGCGGAGGCACAGGTCCGCTCCCACGGTAGAATCCTCGCGTCAACCGCAGATCCATCGTAAAGATACGACTCAGGAGATGGACGAATCCTCGGGCTGTTCTTCTATCGGCGCATCGGTGGTGAGGCGTTTTTTCGCCGTGGGCGCGTAGCCGCCGCCTGCCATCGTTGCGGCGACTTCGAGCACCTCGCTCATGGATTCGGGGATTCCGGAGGGATACGCATCGTCGGGACACTTGCTGTTTGCCATGAAGGCGCACGGCTTGCACTCGATGCAGCGGATGATTTCCCCGTCGCGCGCGGCGAGAGCCTTGTTTGCATAATCGGGATCCGTGAGCATGGCGCGTCCCACGCCGACAAGATCGGCTCCCCCATCGAGATACGCCTGAACCCGCGCAGGCTCGAAGGCTGCCCCGTTCGCGACCAAGGGTACATCCACAGCAGCACGGAGCCTGCTGAAAGCAGCGTTGTACAAATCGGGCATGACGGGCAGACCCACGCGCGCGTTTCGCGAGCAGTGGAGAATGTCCACCCCCGCCTCCACGAGCGCGGGAGCAAGGGCAAGCGTGTCCTCCACCGTAAAGCCGTTTGCGAAAGGTTCCAGAAGACCCAGACGATAGCTCACCACCATCTCTTCTCCCCCACCTTCGCGCACGGCTTGCGCTACCTCGATCGGAAAGCGCATGCGTTTCTCGATCGTACCACCGTATCCGTCCGTCCGGTGGTTGGAAGCCGGAGAGAAGAACTGCTGGCACAGATACCATGTGGCCCCATGAATCTCGATAATCTTTCCCCCCGCCTCGCGCACGCGCCGCGCAGCGTCTCCATAAGCCTGAACAGCAACCTTGATTTCCGCCTCGCTCATCTCGCGCGGCACCTCATCTTCGGTGGGATGCGGAATGGGCGAAGGTCCCACGGGCTCCATCCCCGTGATTGCGCTGAGTGCCGTTCTGCCCGCGTGATAAATCTGAATCGCAAGCGGCGCACCCGCTTCATCCACCGCCTGAATCAACTCGCGAAGCGCGGGCACGTGTGCGTTGTCATGGGTACTCAGTTGGTTGGGAAAACCCTTCCCCTCCTGGTTGACGTAGGTCGCTTCCGAGAAACAAATCGCGGCGCCGCCCCGGGCACGGGCCCTGTAGTGTGCATGCGTCCACGCAGAGGGCGCGCCGTCCTCTTCTGCGCGCGAGGTCGTCATCGCGGACATTAGGATGCGATTCCTGATGAACTGGCCGCGGACTTCAAGGGGATCCGTAAATTTCACCATGCAGAGAAATCTCCCGAAAATTACCTCTACGAACCCGCATCGCGGCGAGCCTGTCGGACCCGCCGCGATGCGATCTGAAAATCAGAAAGCAGGCACTGGGCCCGCTTCTTGCGTGATATTAATTTCTGGCCAGAAAATCCTCTATGTCACCCAGGGATTCCTCGAAACACTGGATGAGAAAGAAATGGCTCGCTTCCTCGTAAATCTTGATCTCGCAGTTCGGCACGCGGTCAGCGATTTCCCGGGAAGCGCTGGCCGCACACAGCACGTCCTGCCCACCCGCGAGGACGAGCGTCGGGCACTTCACCTCGTGGAGCCTGTCGAGTGCGTCGTGCGTAAGACAGGCGTGGGTAGAATTTACGTAGCCGGGAATGGGACGATCCGTGTTGCCGAGCCCCGCCTCGAATGCGTCGAGTTGTTCCTGGTTCTCGTTGAAATACTTGGGCGGAAAGAAGAAAAGCGACTGGTGCTTCGCTGCGGGCGCGTAGCCCTGGGCCTTCACCACTTCGTTGATATTGTAGAGAATTTGATAGCCATACCTGTCCAGCTTTCCAAAAGAGGCCGTGATGAGGAGGCTTCGCACGCGGTCGGGATAGTCGAGCGCCATCATCTGGGCGATGGCTCCACCCATCGAGCGGCCGATAACGTGCGCGGGCTCGGTGATGCCCACAGCGTCCATCAAGCCAATGGTGTCGGCCGCGAAATGGCTCGACGTATAGGGATAGTCCGGTGCTGAACTCCTGCCCGCCCCCCGGTTATCGAAGGCTAGTACGCGGTAGTTCTTTCCCAAGCTATCGATCTGGGCCTTCCACGCGCTACAATCGCCCGCGAGACCATGGATGAGAACGACAGGAACGCCTTCTCCGTAATCCTCGTAATAAAGTTCTACGTCACCCACCTGAACCTTCGGCATCTTGAAAATCCCTTTCTGTGACCAGTCGGGAAGTCACTCTCGAGACGCTCACGCGGCCGCTGTGATCCACCCGCCAAAACTGAAGAAATACGCTTTTTATCCAGCGCAAGGGAATCAGTTCTTCTTGCCCTCGACGCCCTCGGCCACCTTCTCCATGAACTCCTCGTTGTCGAACACCCAACCCAGGCAGCGCATCACGTTCTGCATACCGAAGACGTGCAAATCCGGCCCGTACATACTCGCCACGCAATCGGAGAGCATTACCACCCGATAGTCGTAGTTGAAGGCGGTAAAGGCCGTATTCAGAACACACGTGTTCGTGTTGATTCCCATGAGGCACACGTTTTTCGTGCCCAAAGAGTCGAGAAGCATCTGAAGGTCTGTTCCCATGAAGCAGTCGAGGCGTTTTTTGTTGTCGATGACGTAGTCACCCTCCTCCACAAGGGAGGGAATCATCTCCGTCGTCACCTCGCCCATGATGTTGTGATCGTTCACCGTGCTTTTTCGGCCAAGCGTGAGGCGGTTCTTTTCATCCTGGATGTCGTGGAGTGCCTTCCAGAAATGAACCCTCATGCCCTCGCTTCCGAGACCTGGAATTTTCCGGAAAACGAGCTTCACGTGGACGACAGGAATACCGTGGTTTCTGGCGAAACCGAGGAGTTCCCCAGCGTGCCTGATGACGCTCTCGCAGTCCTCATCACTCGCCGGCATGGTAGCGACTTCGGGGTCCAGGTGCCCCCGGTGCATGTCGATGGTAACGATGGTGGTTTCCTTCGGATCGAGCGAAATCATTTCTTTCAACTGATCTGTCATTTCGGAGCGATCGAGAATCTCTACTTGCGTGGCCATGGCTTCACCCCTTTGCTCAAGAAATAGATGGTCGTGCTCCCTCTGGATCGTGGAAGCATAATACAAATCGCCGGACTTGAAAACGCGAGGACACGCAGGCCTCCAGGATGGGACCGCGTTCTGGCTGGTATCTCTTGCGTTCGGTAATACCATCGTTTTGGGGACATGGTGCGTTATTCAACCAGGGAATTACACACTTGAATCCGCAAGTCCCAATCCCTTTATATTGCGTACCGGCCCCAATCACCCTTTGAACATCATGCAGACGGACATCACCGTCACTTCCGGAATTTGTGTGCGGAAGTCGTCATGACTCTTTCCTGCAAGACAGGGAACGTCTTTTGCACACAGGAGGAGGGGTCATAACGGCATCATTCTGGAAATATGGCTACTTCGGCCGCCGGTTTCCCGGGAGAAGAGGGGGACTATGGACAGGGTTCCGAGAGTCTGTTTCTCAACAGAAAAACGTCAAAAATTACCTGCTTTCCCATCGGGACATCCCATACGCTGTTCATGATGACGATGCAAAAAGGCGAAAGCGTCGGGGCATCAAACCATACTCGTTACTCCAGGACAGGAGACCCAAGTGAAATCTCTTTCCGGGATGCGCGAGCACCTGATCGGGAAGGCAGGCGACAGTGAGGAGTTCCGTGCCCGTCTTATCTCCGAACCGAGGGCCGTGGTATCCGGGGAGTTCGGAATCGCGGTGCCGGAGACTTTCAACCTGCATGTGATGGAAGACGACGCCGAAAACAGCTATCTCGTCCTTCCGCCTTCGCCCCGGCTCACCGAGGAAGAGCTGGAAGGCGCTCATGGCGCATATCTGGATGAGCCTGGGGACCGTATCTACGAAAAGGGAATTAGATAGTGCCCCATTGAGTTACTGTCATATCCGGTGTATGGACTGAATGGAAGAAGGCGGCGCATACACTGGTTCTGGCAGTAATTCCGCCCGTGACGCAAAACGATACACCCGGAAACAAAAACAGGAACAACGAAACGGAGTGGATGGGTAACGATGAAGACCTTCGTGACATTCGATATATATCCGAAGCTGAAATAATTTCCAAAGCGGCGAGAACCCGTTTCGGAAAATGCACGTCACTCAATGACCTAGAGATTATTTTACATCTTGCGAGCAATTGCTTTTCAGATGATTCGTACGAACAGGCAAGAAAATTCGCCCGTCGAGGGTAAGGTATCGGAGTATCCGTCGAACAAGCGTGGAAAATCGGAAGCTACGAGTAGCGATTAAAACGAAGCCAAGCCGGGAAAAAGTTTGCCGGCCATATCAAGAAACATCCTTTTGCAAGATATTCATCGCGTTTCTGGAACTTGTCCTGCACGGATATCCCACCTTGGTCCGCGTGCATCAAAGTCTCTACGTCCTTGTCGGCGCCCTTATTCTGAAATTTCCGAACAAGCCCTTTCGTAACAACCGAAGACAAGTTTCAGAATCCAACGAAATCTCGTGATGAATTCTGGCAACAACTCATCCCGATCTTGCCCCCGCCAACAAAAAAAGGCTCCCCACCAGGGGAGCCTCATGGGAACCGTGTTGCTTGAGTCCTAATCACCTCTCACGGTCGCGCGGATGAACTCGCGGTTCATCTTGGCGATGTGGCTGACGCTGATGTCCTTGGGACACATGGCCTCGCACTCGGCATGGTTGGTGCAATTGCCGAAACCTTCGTCATCCATCCGGGCGACCATATCGAGCACCCTCTGCCCCCGCTCAGGTATGCCTTGGGGTAGATGCGCCAGATGGGAGACCTTCGCCGCCACGAAGAGCATCGCGGATCCGTTCGGGCAAGAAGCCGCGCAGGCACCGCAACCGATGCAGGCGGCGGCGTCCATGGCCGCGTCCGCGTCGGGCTTTGGGATGGGGACAGCGTTGCCGTCGGGCGCACCGCCCGTGTTCGCTGAGATGAAACCGCCCGCCTGGATGATGCGGTCGAACGATGTACGATCCACCACGAGGTCCCTGAGGACCGGGAAGGCACTCACCCGCCAGGGTTCGACAGTGATAGTGTCACCGTCCCTGAACTTTCTCATGTGAAGCTGGCAGGTGGTCGTTCCAGAGAAGCCCCCGTGCGCTTTGCCATTTATGACGAGCGAACACATGCCGCAAATACCCTCGCGACAATCATGATCGAAGGCGATGGGTTCCTTGCCCTCAATAATGAGGCGCTCGTTCGTTACGTCAAGCATTTCGAGGAAAGACATGTCCGGGATGATGTCGCTTACCTGGTAGGTCTCGAATCTGCCCACCGAGCGAGCGTCCTTTTGCCGCCAAACCCTGAGGGTGAGGTTCATTACTTGTAACTCCTCACGCTGAATTCAACTTCTTCAAATTCGAGATTTTCCTTGTGCAGTGTCGGGCGCCCACCGTTGCCCGGCACCTCCCATGCACTCACGTGACTGAAATTCTCATCGTCGCGAAGCGCTTCGCCCTCTTCTGTCTGATATTCTTCCCGGAAGTGTCCACCGCAGGATTCTTCCCGCACGAGCGCGTCGTAGCACATGAGTTCAGCGAATTCCAGGAAATCGGCCACGCGCAGCGCCTTTTCGAGTTCGGGGCTCAATTCATCGCCCTCGCCGGGCACGGAAACGTTCTGCCAGAACTCTTCCCTGAGCGCGGGAATCAGATCGAGAGCCTTCGTGAGGCTCTGCTCGGTGCGGGCCATCCCGCAGTAATCCCAGCAGATGAGACCCAACTCGCGGTGGAATGAAGTGACCGTGCGCTCGCCGTTGACCGAGAGCAATCTCCGGATTCTGTCCTTCACATTGTCGGCGGCTTCGTTGAATTCGGGGGAATCTGTGAAGTAATCACCCGGTGTCTGGTTCGCAAGGTAGTTCCCCACGGTGTAGGGCGCGATGAAGTAGCCGTCCGCCAGTCCCTGCATGAGTGCACTTGCACCCAAGCGGTTCGCGCCGTGATCCGAGAAATTCGACTCACCGAGCACGAACAGGCCGGATATGTTGCTCATGAGGTTGTAGTCAACCCACAAACCACCCATGGTGTAGTGGATGGCCGCGTAGATACGCATGGGCATTTCGTAGGCATTCTCACCTGTTATCTTCTCGTACATGTCGAAGAGGTTGCCGTAGCGCTGCTTCACCGTGTCGAGTCCCAAACGCTTGATGGCGTCTGTGAAGTCGAGATAGACACCGAGGCCCGTTTCACCCACGCCGCGTCCCTCGTCGCATGCCCTTTTCGCCGCGCGCGAGGAGATGTCACGAGGTGCCAGGTTCCCGAAACTCGGGTACATGCGCTCGAGATAGTAGTCGCGCTGGCCTTCCGGTATCTCGGCAGGACCGCGCGGGTCACCTTCTTTCGTCGGCACCCAGATGCGGCCGTCGTTTCTCAGCGATTCGGACATGAGCGTGAGCTTCGACTGGTGATCCCCGGAAACCGGTATGCAGGTCGGGTGAATCTGCGTGTAACAGGGGTTCGCGAAATAGGCGCCCTTCATATACGCGCGTATCGAGGCGGTGACGTTGTTCCCCATGGCGTTCGTGGAAAGATAAAAGACGGGACCATACCCGCCCGTCGCCATGATGACCACATCCGCGGCGTGTTTTTCGATCTCTCCGGTCACGAGGTTTCTCGTGACAATGCCCTTCGCGTGCCCGTCGACCAAGACGATTTCCAGCATCTCGGTACGCGAGTGCATTTTCACCGTGCCCGCCGCTATCTGGCGGCTCAGAGCCGCATATACACCCAGGAGAAGTTGCTGGCCCGTCTGTCCCCTGGCGTAGAAGGTTCTCGACACCTGCGCGCCGCCGAAGGAGCGGTTCGCGAGTTGGCCGCCGTATTCGCGCGCGAAGGGCACGCCCATGGCAACACACTGGTCGATGATGTTCGCACTCACCTGCGCAAGGCGGTAGACATTCGCCTCGCGGGAGCGGAAATCACCCCCCTTGATGGTGTCGTAGAACAGCCTGTAGGTACTGTCGCCATCGTTCTGATAGTTCTTGGCGGCGTTGATTCCCCCCTGGGCCGCAATGGAGTGCGCCCGGCGGGGACTGTCCTGATAGCAGAAGCAATCCACGTTGTAGCCCAGTTCGCCGAGTGTGGCCGCCGCACCCCCTCCGGCCAGGCCCGAACCCACCACGATCACCTTGTAGCGGCGTCTGTTGGCCGGATTCACGAGTTTCATGTTGAAGCGGTGGTTGTCCCACTTTTCTGCCAGTGGACCGGCTGGGACGTTTCCGTTCAGGCTGCCGTTCGTATCCATACCCTTCTCCTCACCAAGGGAGAACTATTTCAACACGCCCGCCAATACGGCCAGGGGAATCGACATGAAGCCAACCGCGACGAGGACGCCACTCCAGGGACCCAGCCGTTTGATGATGGGGTTGTAGGACGGATTGTTGATCCCGAGCGACTGGAACAGGCTCGTCACGCCGTGGCTCAGGTGAAGCCCCAGCAGGATCATCGACACCAGATACACGCCAGAGACCGCAACATTCCTGAATCCGAGTATCACCATACGGTATACGTCGTGGCGGCCCTGCGCGTCTTGCAACTGGGCGAATTCGGGGTTCGTGGCGAAAAGCGTGAAATGAAGCAGATGGTAGGCGGCGAAGGCAAGCACTAACGCGCCCGTCAACACGATAGAACGCCCCGCATAGGTGACCACCGTGGATTGGGAAACTGCGTAGGCCTCGGGCCGCGCCGCGCGGTTCAGTCGCCAAAGGCGCAGTGCCGATCCGATGTGCACCAGGAACACGGCCAGAAGCCCGATGCGCGCCACCCACAGCAAAGCGCCCAGATCCTTCAAACCCTTCGCGTAGGCGTTCGTCGCCTCGGCACCGGCGAACATCAGGAGGTTGCCGAGCAGGTGGCCGATGATGAACAAGACCAACAGGATCCCGGTGACAGCCATAGCTACTTTTGCGCCAATGGATGATTGAAGGACTTTCGCAAACCGGCCCATCAACTGCTCTCCCAAAAGCAAAAAATCTCGAAATCGAGAGGGTGGATTCGCCTAACCGGATGTGCAATGTATAGATTCGTGCACGCATGGTCAACCACATTTCGGAAAATCCCGTGCTTTCCCGAAATTCCTTCCAGAAACGTGGCCCGGCGGCGATTTTTGCGGTATTTTGGTTTTTCTGGATCATCCATGAACCCACCCGGGAGGGGGCGTGAAGATGCTGAACGGTGACGTATTCGTATTCGACAACGTGGTGCACATGTACGACCTATCGGATGCTAACCTTGCCCGCCCGGACAGCCATCTTGATCGTCTCTGGCACCTGCGAATCGGCAAGGGAAGAAGGCCCAGGGGGCAGGAAAACTTGTACGCCGGCGGAGACCCCATCGGCGGATTCGCCAAAAAGTGGACGATCGAGGAACTCGGACAGCTCATGCTCGAGGATTCCGAGACCGACATGGCCATGGCACAGGCAGTCGTGCTCTACGATGTCTACAAGGAGGGCTTCTCTCCCGTTCAGGCACAATATGAGTTCGCCAGCGCGCATAGCGAACGCGTTTTGTTCTGTGGCGGAGTGGACCCCAGATACCCGAGCGTTCAGGGTGCGATCGAGGAACTGGAACACCAGGTGACGGAGATGGGCGCGCGCTCGGTAAAATTCTATAATGCCCACATCGACGGGAACTCTTGGCGGTGCGACGACCCCGAACTCGCCTACCCGATTTACGAGAAAGGACGCGAACTTGGCATTAACGTGTTCCAGTACCACAAGGGCTTTCCCATCACCCGCGCGCGCCTGGAAGATTTGACGCCGCTCGACATCCAGCAGGCCGCGATGGATTTTCCCGATCTTACCTTCGCCATCCATCATCTTGCGCTCCCCTATTTCGAGGAGTGCGTCTGCATCGCGGCGCGTTTCGAGAACGTGGTGCTGGTTCTGTCGGGCACGATGCACCTACCCCTTATCGCGCCCTGGCAGTTCAAGGAGTATATGGGCAGGTTGCTCAGGGATGTAGGCTCCGACCTTATCATCTGGGGGTCGGAAGCGCCCCTGCTGGGCAACCCCCAGCCGATGCTTGAATGGTTCTGGGAGATGGAGATAGACGAGGAACTCCAGGAGCGCTACGGCTATCCCCCCATCACGGAACAGGACAAGCGAAAGATACTTGGCGAGAACCAGGCGAGGCTCTTCGGAATCGACATGGAGGCGAAGAAAAAAGAACTCTCGCCAGCTACCCGAGATTGACCCTTGTCGCTTTCT
Organism: bacterium; assembly: GCA_965200245.1. Taxonomy (GTDB): domain Bacteria; phylum UBA8248; class UBA8248; order UBA8248; family UBA8248; genus Bin107. The sequence continues at coordinate 334,972 of CBDATS010000005.1, forward strand.
GAGCGAGGATGCGACAAGCTAAGAACAATTACGTCAAACGCCTCCGGGCGAATCATGATAAGGAATGGAGGATTTCCCATGCAGCCACCCTATGACGGTGCAAAACTCGACCGCCTCATGAGCGAGTCTGGCGTCGACATCGTTCTGGCTAACTCGCGGGAGAACGTGCGTTATCTGTGCGGCGGCTATTACTTCCACTTTCACGAGAGGTTCACGGCCATGGGACACGGCCAGTACATGGCACTGGCGGGCATCCCGCGCGGCGACGCCGGAAAAGCGTTTCTGATCGGCGGGAGCGGCGAACTCGGCCAGGCGCAGGACCAGAACCTCTGGATACCCGAACTCATTCCCTCGGGCAGGGTGCCTGCGCAAACCGCCAGGGACGCCGCGCACGCCATCGCAGAGCGTGGACTGGGGAGCGGCGTCATCGCTGTGGAAGAAAATTTTCTCCCCTCCTCCGCCAAGGATACGCTCATGAGTGCGTTACCGAACGCCACGTTCGTGGAGGCGCTACCGATTCTCGAGGAGCTTCGTGCCATCAAGACACCCGAGGAAATCGATATCTACCGGCGCATCTCCCAGGCGGACGCGGAAGCCATCCGCGAAGCGTTCGAGACCGCCGGGCCCAGTGCCACGACGCGCGACGTCGCCCACGCCGTGGAGCGCGGCATGACAAACAGGGGTCTGCACTTCCTGTGGGTCTTCGCCGCAGCGGGGCCGGGCATGTTGCGCGCGCCCTCGGAGAAGGTGTGGGAAAAGGGAGAAGTCCTGCACCTGGACGCGGGCGGATCTGAGTCCGACTACCTGACGGACATCTGCCGCATGGGCGTGCGTGGCGAACCGACACCGCTGGCGGATGAACTCTACAAAGCCTGCCTCGGCACGCAGGATCACGTGCGCGCGGAGATTCGTCCGGGCGCGGTCTGTGGCGACATATATGAGAAGGGCTGGAATTATCTCAAGGACACCGAGCACAGCGAATACGGCAACTTCATCATCCACGGCATCGGCATGGTCTCGCACGAACAGCCCTATTTCGGGCCCGGCGTGGAGAGAAAGCTCGAAGAGGGCATGGTGGTGTCGATAGAGACAGATATCCGCCATCTCGAGGTGGGCTACGTGAAGGTTGAAGACGCTGTGGCGGTAACGGCGAACGGTTACGAGCCACTCGGCGATCTGGGACGAGAGGACTGGGTGGTCGTTGAATGATGAAGCCCAGCTACGATGAGGAGAAACTCGATCGCCTGATGGAAGAGGCGGGCGTCGATCTGATTCTGGCGCACACGCCTCACAACATCCGCTACCTGACGGGTGGCTACTACTTTCACTTCCGCGAAAGGGTGACCGCCATCGGGCCGAGCCAGTACCTGCCCTTTGTGGGGATTCCGCGGAGCAACCCCGAAAACGCCTTTCACGTGGCCTGGCAGGTCGAGGCCTCACCGCGCAACGAGACAGCCACCTGGATACCCGAGGTTATCTACACGAAAGCGCGCGGCACCGTAGGTGCTGCGGAGACGGCGGCCGAGGCCGTGAGGAAACGCGGGCTGAATGAGGGAACCATCGCCGTCGAGCGAGCCTTCATGCCTGTGGACGCGATGGAAACACTTGCACGCGAACTTCGCGGCGCTCGTTTCGTCGATTCCCTAGAGATCCTCGAAGAGCTTCGCGCCGTGAAGAGAGAAGACGAACTCGAGATATTCCGGCGCGCCGCGCTTGCGGATGCACAGGCCATCCAGGCGGGCTTCGAAGAGGGCGCACACGGCGTAACGACCCGGAGGATCGAGCAAAAGGTGGAGGAGGGAATGGTGCGTCGCGGGCTCCATTTCCATTACGCCTTCACGGCGGCGGGACCGGGCATGCGGCGCGAGCCTTCGGATAAAATCTGGGAGAAAGGAGAGATCCTCCATATCGACGCGGGAGGTTCCGAGGCCGGCTACATGTCCGACATCTGCCGGATGGGCGTGCGGGGCAAACCCTCCCCTCTCGCTATAGATTTGCACAAGGCGTGCCTCCACACGGTAGACGCCTGCCGTGACGCCATCCACGCAGGCGCAAGTTGCGCCTCGGCGCACGAGCGGGGCAACCAAGCGTTTGCGGATACGGGCTATTCCGGCATGGGCATCTTCGAGGTCCACGGCATCGGCATGGTGCAGCAGGAGTTGCCGCGCTTCGGCCCCGGTGTGGAACGCGCGCTTGAGGCGGGCATGGTAGTATCGGTGGAATGCGATATCCGCCACCCCGAGGTCGGCCACGTGAAGATTGAAGACGCCGTTGCCGTCACCGAAGACGGCTGCGAGGGACTCGGGGATCTTGGCAGGGATGCCTGGACCCGCATAGACTGACAGGAATCGATTCACAGAAACGGAGGAGAATTATTATGCCGAGACCACCCAAGAGTTTCATGCGGCTTCAGCACGCCGCCGTCAAGGTACACGACATCGAGGCGGCCAAGGATTTCTACGTGAACACGCTGGGCTTCACCATTTCGGAGATTTACGAGCCTGGCACGGTGGGTGACTTCCCATTCGGCCTTTGCTTCATGCGGTGCACGGAGCTTCACCACGACATGAACCTCATCTTCTGGCCCGAGGGCGAAGGCCCCTCCCCGCCCGAAGGACGGACGTTCGACACGATACAGACGGGCCTGCACCATATCGCGTTCGAGGTAGAAGACCGCACGCAACTCGAATCCTGGGCATCCTACCTCGAAGAGAAGGGAATCGAAATCTTCTGGGGGCCTTCCATCCACAGCCCTACACACCCCGAAGGGGACGGCTTCTGGGGTGAGAACCACGCACTCTACATCGCGGACCCGTCGGGCAACTGCATCGAGATATTCTGCGACATGGCCGTGATGAACCCCTACACGAACCGTGTGAACGAAGACTGGTTCCGGGACAGGCTCTCACGCGATGGTCACCCGCGCGACGCGGCTGCACCCCCCGAAGCCTGGCGGCCATGAACCTGCCTGAATCACACAAGCCGCCAGGGAAGGAATCACAAAGCACGATGACGGCGATGTCCCCGCATGCGCCGCATCCAGCCGCCGGGTTCTGGTTGACAAGACTCTGCCAGGCCAGAAATACCCCTCTTGCACGAAGGTGACGGGAGGAAAGTCATGGATTCCTCCAAAAGTGCGTCCGCGCGCGTCAGGGAACGCTATCCGCTTCGGTAAACCGCCTGTGAGAGTCACCACCGCCCTGGCACGGGCCGAGTACGAGTGCAGCCCGCCGGGAGTGGAGGCCGCCTGTTCGTCCTCCACCTTCGAGCCGTCCGGGTACAACGTATTCTACAGCCTTGATAAGGATGGCATGGACGAGACAGGCGGTGACCGCACCATCAGACTCTCCAGAAGAAATTATCAGGATGCTGACAATAATCCATAGTACCCCCAATAGATTCAATGACTCGGATGGATATTTTCGAATTCATTCATGGTCATGCTTGCTCTATTCAAATTATTGATATTGCTTATTTTATAGCTTTCTTTTCAGCTTTGCCCTGTAATTTCCGACAAACATGAGCGTATCTCACCAGGATTCGGAACCGAAGCAAGTTTTCCGGGTCCCGTGTATTTGCCTGCACTTGTGCAGGGTCTCCGCGAAGTTCCGCTTCTCCGGAGTGGATTCGGTGGGCCGAAACTGCCCCTGACATTCGGGAAGGGCATTTTCGATTCCGGCGCAACGTGGTATATTCGGCGCATATCCACGCCGCTACGGGAGACGCGCCCTACATGGAGATGAATCCGCAGGAAATCGAAAAGACGCCGATAGGCGGGAACGGCTCGTCCGCGAACGGGGCGAACCTGGACGGCTCCGGCGATTCGAGATATCCGCCAGACTCGACGGACGTTCCCGCAGACGAGATCGAATCGGAACTCGACAGAATTGAAAGGGATGAGTGGATCGAATCGCTCGACTACGTACTCCAGATCAAGGGTCCCGAGCGAACGAAGGCGCTGCTTCGAGACTTGCAGGTCCATGCCGTACGATCGGGCGTCGTACGGCCATTTTCAGCGAATACCCCCTACATCAACACAATCCCACTGGAAAAACAGCCGCCGTTCCCCGGGGATCGGGCTATAGAGCGGCGCATCAAAAGCCTCGTCCGCTGGAATGCGATGGCCATGGTGGTGCGCGCCAACAAGGAAGACTCCTCCATCGGCGGACACATCTCCACCTACGCCTCGGCGGCCACGCTTCTGGAAATCGGGTTCAACCACTTCTTCCGGGGCAAGGACCACCCCTGCGGCGGTGACATCATCTACTTCCAGGGCCACAGCGCACCTGGCATCTACGCGAGGGCGTTCCTTGAGGGACGCCTGACGGAGCGGAACCTCGAGAACTTCCGGCGAGAACTCAGAGCAGGTGGTGGCCTCTCCTCCTACCCGCATCCCTGGCTTATGCCCGATTTCTGGGAATTTCCCACCGTGTCGATGGGTCTTTCCCCGCTGATGGCAATCTACCAGGCACGCTATCTGCATTACCTGGAAGACCGGGACCTCAAGCCTGCGACGGGTCAGAAGGTTTGGGCGTTTCTGGGCGACGGTGAGATGGACGAACCCGAATCGCTCGGCGCAATTACCCTGGCCGCACGGGAGAAGCTCGACAACCTCATTTTCGTCATCAACTGCAATCTTCAGCGCCTCGACGGTCCGGTGCGGGGCAACGGAAAAATAATCCAGGAACTCGAGGCCGCCTTCCGGGGCGCGCGTTGGAACATTATCAAGGTCATCTGGGGCGACGACTGGGACCCTCTCGTCGCAATGGATGACGAGGGCGTTCTGCTCCGGCGAATGAACGAGACTGTTGACGGCCAGTACCAGAAATACAGCGTCGAGACCCTCAGGAGAGGCGACTACGTGCGCGAGCACTTCTTCGCAGGAGACCCGCGATTGCAGGCGATGGCCGACACCATGACCGACACCCAACTTTATCGAATGCGCCGCGGCGGGCACGACCCCGAAAAAGTGTTCGCCGCCTATCAAGCCGCCATGGCGTGCAAGGATCGTCCCACGGTCATCCTTGCCAAAACGATAAAGGGCTACGGACTTGGCGAGGGCGGCGAGGGCAGGAACGTTACCCACCAGCAGAAAAAGCTCAACGAGGATGAACTCAAGGAATTCCGGACGCGTTTCGAGATCCCAATATCTGACGAGGAAGTGGCTCAGGCACCGTTTTACAGGCCGGCGGACAACAGTCCCGAAATTCTATACCTCAAGGACAAACGGGAAAAACTCGGCGGGTATGTTCCCGCGAGACGAAACGTTTTCACGCCACTCAAGCCGCCGCCCGGTTCGTTGTTCGAGGAGTTCCAGCAAGGTACGGAGGGGCGCGAAGTCTCGACTACCATGGTGTTCGTCAGAATCTTGAGCAGGCTTCTCCGCGACAAGGGGCTCGGCAATCTCATCGTGCCCATCGTACCCGACGAGGCCAGAACATTCGGCATGGAAACCCTCTTCAGGCAAATCGGAATCTATTCCCACATCGGCCAGTTGTACGAACCCGTCGACCGCGACAGCCTTCTGAATTACAGGGAAGCCCGGGACGGACAAATACTCGAAGAAGGAATCACCGAAGCGGGTTCGATGGCTTCATTTATCGCCGCCGGAACCGCATACGCCACCCATGGCGTAAATACCATCCCGTTTTACATCTACTACTCGATGTTCGGCTTGCAGCGAATCGGCGATCTCATATGGGCGGCAGCAGATATGTGCGCGCGGGGTTTCCTGATCGGGGGAACAGCCGGCAGGACCACCCTCAACGGGGAGGGGCTCCAGCACCAGGACGGCAATAGCCACCACCTCGCGTATCCCGTACCCAACCTGCTCACCTACGACCCGGCGTTTGCCTACGAGATGGCGGTAATTATCGAGGACGGGATTCGCAGGATGTACCAGGAACAGGAGAATATCTTCTATTACCTCACCGCCTACAACGAGAACTACGCCATGCCGCCGATGCCGGAAGGGGTGCATGAGGGCATTTTGAAAGGCATGTATCTCTTCAAGGGTTCGGAGACAGACTCCGGCCTGAAAGCGCAGTTGCTGGGCAGCGGTACCATTATGAACGAGGTGCTCAAGGCGCAGGAAATCCTTGGGAAACAATATTCGATTTCCGCGGACGTCTGGAGCGTGACGAGTTACAAGGAACTCCGACGCGACGCCCTTGAAGCCGAGCGATGGAATATGCTGCACCCCGACAGCGCGCCGAAAGTACCTTATGTGACGCAATGCCTCGCACGTACGCCCGGCATTTGCGTGGCAGCCACCGATTACGTGAAAGCTATACCCGATTCGGTCTCGAAATGGGTGCCCAGACCCATGATTTCGCTGGGAACCGAGGGTTTCGGAAGAAGCGAGTCAAGAGAATCACTGAGAGATTTCTTCGAAATCGACGCACGTTATATTACACTCGCCACCTTGTACAGCCTGGCGCGCGAGAAGAAGATATATCCCGAACTCGTGAACAAGGCAATGAAAGACCTGGATATCGACCCTGAAAAAAGCAACCCGATGACTTCCTGATTCAAATCCCGAGGGAGTTCATGGCCATCGAACTCAAACTCCCCGAATTCGGGGAAAACATCACGTCCGGAAAAGTGATCGCCGTCCTAGTGAATGTGGGAGAAACAATAGAGGCGGATCAGTCGGTCATCGAAGTGGAAACTGACAAGGCGCTGATTGAAGTCCCCTCTTCCGTCGGGGGCAGGATAACGGAAATCCATCTCAAACCCGGCGATGACGCCAAAGTAGGAGGAACCATTCTCGTCATCGAGGAAAGCGAAGGCGACACGGGGACTGTTCCGAAAGATGAAATTTTTGAGGAAATCACTTCGAGTACCGACGAGCCGACGGAACCGCAAGAAACTCAACCCATGCCACCAGACGAGACCTCTCCTGCGACGCAGGCCGAAGAACCCGTCACGGAAGATGCCGCATCTTCGGGGGTTTCTCCCGGTTCCGAAGGGGTCCCACCCGAAACGCCTGCACCGGAGACTCCCGAAACCTCTGCACCGGTATCCCCCCAAAAACCCGCGCCCGCTGCACCCTCCGTGCGAAGAGTCGCTCGTGAGGCGGGTGTCGACATAAGCGACGTGCCGGGCAGCGGGATTGGAGGCAGGATATCCGCGCAAGATGTTCGGGACTTCGTGGCGGCGCAAGGTGGAGCCACCGTGCCAGATACACCTGCGCCCGTGCTGTTGAGTGCGCCCGTTCAATTGCCCGACCTCGCCCGCTGGGGAGAGATTGAACGCACGCCAATGTCTGGAATCAGACGTTCGACCTCGATGAACCTCTCCCGCTCGTGGACCCAGATCCCCCATGTGACCCAGTGCGAAAAAGCCGATATTTCAGAACTCGATGCATTGAGAAAAAAATTCGCCCCGAAGGCGGAGGCCGCAGGCGGCAAACTCACCATCACCGCCATTTTGATGAAAGTCATCGCCTCGTCCCTCAAGGTATTCCCGCAATTCAACGCGAGCGTTGACGCGGCGTCGAATGAAATCGTCTACAAGAACTACGTGCACGTGGGCGTCGCTGTGGACACCGAAAACGGTCTGCTCGTCCCGGTGATTCGGGATGCTGGCAGGAAGAACATCATCGAACTTTCCGTGGAACTGAACGAAGTTGCGGAGCGCGCCCGCGCACGGAAACTCTCGCCGGACGAGATGCAGGGCGGTTCTATCACCATCACGAATCTGGGTGGCTTCGGCGGGACGTATTTCACCCCGATAGTGAACTGGCCCGAAATCGCCATACTCGGCGTCTCCCGGGCACGAATGGAACCGGTGTGGAAGGCGGCCGAGGAGAAATTCGAACCGCGCCTCATGCTTCCACTTATGGTTTCATACGATCACCGCGTCATCGACGGGGCAGACGGCGTCAAATTCCTGAGGTGGGTGGCTGACGCACTCGAAGAACCCATGCTCATGAGCCTTGAGGGTTGAACCAGCCTCTCGAAGCGAGATGCATCAGCCTGACTGGGTATGAGAACACAACCCACCCTCATGAACCTTCCAGTTTGAGCACCCCCACCGGCGCCCACAGAAACCTCCGGGTATGATTCCATCCGCCCGTGGTTTCCGCCAATTCGTCTTTGGGGTACATATTCGATGACAAATCTCCTGGGCGACTGGAATTTCCTTCAATCATGGTGGTGGAAACCCTACGTCAAACCCCTCATCGGCCTGGGCTGGTTCGCAGGTGTCATCGCCCTGGGAGCGATCATCTTCTTAGCCGTCATGGGAAGCGCCAGACTCTCCGAGTATAGAGATGCCTTTTTCTCTCCCAAAGAACCCGAGATTCCCGAGGACGAAGCGGCCCTCGTCGAATTTATGGAGTCATTCTTCCCGGAAGCATCGGAAGATGACATCATCTTGATGGAGCAAATCCTTGACGAAGTGATAAAGGAGGATATTCATCCGCAAATGGCGCGCGAAATCGAGGCCCGGGGGATATCGGTCCGGCTCCTGGTGCTCCCGCCTCCCGAAATCGTACGTGCGGTGGGAAACTACCCTGTAGCCGCGTGGATTCCCTCCATCAACGCGATCGAGATCTACGCATCAATCGTCAAGAGCGAGTGTCGGCAGAACCCAAACCGTTACAAAGAACTGATAGGCGATTTGCTACTGCACGAGATCGGCCACGCACTGGGTCTGGATGAACCGAAAATCAAGGATTTCGGTGTGTAGCGTTTCTAGTCGTGCGCTTCGTGCCCGTTCAGGTCGGCGGGGTCGGTCACCTCGATGCTTCCACTAAGCCCGAACAAGCGTTGCATCTTCTTCCTGAAAGAAGGCGTAAAGAGTTTTTCGGCGTAAAACCGGCCTGCCACCCTTTTGTTCACCTGCGCGAGCGTGGGATATACGTGCACCGTATCCACTACTTCCTTGATGTGCATTTTCTTGCGGACGGCCAGTACGAACTCGTGCAGTATCTCCCCCGCCGCAGGTCCAACCAAGTCGGCCCCCACGAGCCTACCCTTCTCGTCGCACACGACCTTGCACACACCCTCCGTCTCCCCGTCCAGGACTGCGCGGTCCACCCGGCTCATCGGAAAACGCAAGACCTGAAATCGATTCGCCCCCAAGGCAGCCTCGGCGTCGGCTTCACTCAAGCCCACGTGCGCTGCCTCGGGTGTTGTATAGATGGTCCACGGCACGGCATCATAGCTGGCCTTTTTCTTGAGGAACGGGACAGGAATCCCGAAAGGCGAACTGAAGAGCATGTTCCTGAGTGCCACTCCCGCCTCGTACTCGGCCATGTGAGTGAAGAGATACTGACCCCTGATATCACCGGCGGAGAAAATACGGGGATTCGTGGTTTGCAGATATTCATCCGTCTCCACGCCGCGTCGGGAGTATTTGACGCCCGCTTTTTCCAGATCCATCCCGCCGACGTTGGGTGTTCGGCCAGTCGCGATCAAGAGTTGATCGCAGGTCCATTCCCTCTTCCCCGACGGCGTATCGGCCTGCAAAAATATCTCTTCGCCACGTTTCTCGATTCTTTGCGTATCCACATTGAAATGGAGTCGGAGACCGGACTGCGTCAGGGAATCAGAGAGAATCCCGGCCATTTCCTTGTCGAGTCTCGGGAGGAGTTTCGGCGCGCTTTGCAATACCTCCACCTCGGCGCCGAGTTGCTGAAAGGCCTGGGACAGTTCCAGACCGATGGGACCGGCCCCCAGCACTACCAAGCGCCTCGGCAACTCCTCCAGGTCGAAAACGGTTTCGTTCGTGAGGTAGGGCACGTCGTCGATACCGGCGATAAGCGGCACGAAGGGAGAACTCCCCGTTGCCAGCAAGAACCTTTTGGCCCGCAGGGTTCTGGCCCCTACCTGAAACGTATCGGGACCGGAAAAGGCTCCATCCCCGAATATCACTTCGATGCCCATGCCCTCGAAGCGCTCGGGCGCGTCGTGTTCGCCGATGTGGGCCTGGGCCGCTTTCATGCGCTTCATGACGCGGGGGAAATCGATACGCACTTCGCCCACATCAACCCCGAACTCGGACATCGAGCGTGCCTGTGCTGCCAGCCGCGCCGAGCGGATCAACCCTTTCGAGGGCACGCATCCATAGTTCAGACAGTCACCTCCGAGCTTTGTCTTCTCGACGAGCGCGACCTTGGCACCCAGTTGCGCTGCACCAACGGACGCCACCAGACCGCCGACCCCTCCACCGATTGCTACCAAATCAAACCCAGACTCTTTTTGCATCTTCACATCCTCTCAATACGGCAAAAAACGCTTATCCTGCGAAAACTCGGAACAACCCGCTCAGGACGCCTCCCTGTCCAGCAGTTTGAACCCGAAGGCGAAAAACAGGATTGCCATGAACAGATAACCGGCGGCTATGCCGGGCGCCGCCCCCCAACCGAAGAAGCTGACGACACCACCGGGCGTGATCCGCCAGGCGTGGATGACCCCGAACCAGCTCAATACCGCTCCGGCCAACGCCCACCCTCCCGCCTGTTTCGGCTCCTTGTCGAGAAGTTTCGCAACGATGGCTGTCAGGATGACTGACGTGAAAAGAAAGCCGCGCTCCAGGGTGACCATACCCACGAGATGGAATCCCGCCTTGGCAAACGCTTCCTCTCCCACCTTCCACAAGCTCGTGCCCGCTCCCCTCAGGGAGGATTCCACCATCAGCAGACCCCACGCGGCGATGGCGGGTATCAAGCCGATCACTACAGCCGGACCGTGGCGCGCAGGTGAAGCCTGAAACGCCTGGGTGAGCATCATCACCCCGATCCAGAGCATGAGTGCGAAGAGCGCATCACCGGGGATGATCTTCGAAAGTGCCGCAATCGAACCGGTGAAGCACAGAACCGTCATCACGACCCCGTTCAAGGCACTGTAACCTGCGCGGGCACCCATCTTCTTCCAACCCGGATGTCCTATATATATGGTTGTTGGAAAACAACTCCCCAGACATGCCGCAAGCAGCGAGCCCGCGCCATTCACCGCCAGGGAACTGCTCGTCTCGTAATCATCGCCCGCGGCAGCTGCGCTTTCCAGACACATCAGGCTGCCCACCAGCGTCATCAGACCCATGGGAATGGAAACCGCGAGGTAATCCCAAGCCAGCGGACCGAAGAGAGCATCAAACAAAGGACCAAAGGCGGAAGATGGAATCGCAAGACCCACAGGCGCGGGAATTCCTTCCGGAAATCCCTTGACGATGGCGGACAAAACCACTCCCGCCGCCACCGCCACGAGGCCGCCCGGCAATCCGAAAGGAAAGCGGAACCCGCCGAAATAATGGACGAGGATGATCCCCAAGGGAATCATGGCGACAAGCGGGTGCTCCCAGATTCTGAAGGCGAAATCCATCGAGATAAACGTGAGCGCGATGCCTCCCAAAGCCGAGAGCAAAGCGGTACGCGGCGCGACCCGCCTGATATGCTTACCCAACAGCGAACCCGCCGTTTCGATTATCCCGCTCACAAAACAGGCCGCCAGACCCGCCTGCCAGGCCGCCTCGGCGCTTCCGGTCTTGAGTTTCACGGGCAGCATCACGAAAAAGATGAACGCGAAAAGTGTGACCGTGTTGATACCGTAGGGCATGGCGGTTACATCGTCCCGGTCCTCGCGCACAGCCAGGCGCCGCGCCTGCCAGGTGTAGAAGAGGTTCCCGCCCAGAAGACTCAGGGCCGCTGCAGGCAGCACGCGCGCGAAGATGAGTGAATCGGGAAAACCCAGCAGCCCTTTCAGGAAACTCACTATCAACAGAAGATTAATTAGGTTGTCCATCCACAGGCCAAAGAAGCCGTCGACGTCACCCTTCACGAACCATTTGGGCATCCGGGTCCCCCTGCTCAAGACCGGCAAGTTCCAACCGAGCGCGACTCGTCCAGGATAGTAATACACGCTGCCTGATTCGCCAAAACACCCAGGCCTTTTTCTCAACCCGGTCGTTTTGATATGCTCTATTCATAAACAAATAACCCTTTAGCGATCACCAGGGAGAAAAGCGATGGAAGCTGTCAAAGTCTACACGCGGCACGGTTGATATACCTGCGCACTTACGAGAGAGTTTCTCTCGTCCAATGGCCTTGAAGTCTTAAACCGCGACTGCACGAACGATGCCGAAGCACAGGCCGAACTCAAGGAGCTTGGCATCAAGGCCCTGCCTGTCGCCGTTCGAGGTGAGAATGTGGTGGTGGGCTATGATGTGGACGCGCTCCGCGAGGCTTTCGACATCGAACAGGAAGGCACAGGCCCCCTCTCGCCCGAAAAGATGCTCCACTATTTCGAGATGGTCTTTGACGCACTGCGCCGCGTCGTTCGCCAGATACCGCACGAAACGCTCAACTGGGTATCTCCGGGCAGGCCCCGCACGCTGCGCCAACTCACCTGGCACAGCTTCGAACGTCCCGATATCGTGATGCAGACCTTTGCAACGGGCGAATACACCGAGGGGATGGTGCGCCGCTACGAGACGCTAGCGAACGACTACAACACCACAGAAGACATTTGCGCCTACGGCGATGAAATACAGGCGAAGCTCACCGATTTTCTCACCGCAGGCCGCGAGGCGCTGGCACAGAAGGTGTCGAGCTACATGGGACCCATCACCGTACATGAGTTGATGATTCTCGCACTTGGGCACGCCTTCCAGCATCTGCGGCAAACCTATCATTATTTTGAAATGCTGGAGATTACGCCGGAAAATCCTCTAGAGCCCGAGGACTACGCAGAGGTGCCCGTGCCCAAGGATCTGTTCTAGTCCAGACCTGAATTTCGAGGAGGTCGTCCGATGCCCTCTAAAGACATGTTCCCTCTCCGCGCGAACCGCGCCCGCATGAGACGTGAATTCAACGCCCAGGCAAAGATCGGCAAATACGGAAAAACAGGCCTGGATCGCGTAGCCTTTACGCCGGCCTACAACGAGGTGTGCGACCTGGTCGAGGGCTGGATGAAGACGGCGGGTCTCGAAACCCGCGTCGACGCCGTGGGAAATCTGTACGGAAGAAAAGAGGGCCGCGTACGCGAGTTCCCCGCCGTAATGGCAGGCTCTCATCTCGATTCCCAAAGCCCGGGCGGGCGGTTCGACGGCCCCGCGGGCGTTCTTACTGCTCTGGAGGCAGTTCGGCGCATCAGCGAGACGGGACTCGACCACGACCATCCAATCGTGGTGGTGGCCTTCGTGGGAGAGGAATCCGCATGCGGGATGACGGTGTTCGGCAGCAGCGTCGCCACGGGTGTCGCGGGGTTGAAGGACCTGAGGAACACCGTGCATCCGCCCACTGGAAAATCGTTGTACGAGGCGATCGAGGCAGCGGGCGGGAATCCCTCGCGCGTGCGCTCGTGCCGGATACGGGAAGGATCGCTCAAGGCGTTCCTGGAGCTTCACATCGAACAGGGCCCTGTACTCGAGTCGGCCGAAGTACCCATCGGCATCGTGGACAAGGTAGTGGGATACACGAGAGGCGAGGTTCACTTCGAGGGAGTGGCGGCGCACTCGGGCGGACAACCCATGCCCTATCGCAATGATGCCGGTATGGCGGCGGCGGACTTTATGCTGCGCATGGAGGACGCCGCGAGACGCGCACCCGAGTCCCAGCGTGTGACGATCACCTTCGGCGAAATGGAAGCGCTCCCCGGGTGGGTGTCCATCGTGCCAGGAGGTGCCAGGCTTTCCTTTGACCTCAGGAGCAGAAGCCAGGCGGTAATGGAAAGCACCCTTGCACGCATGGAAAAGACGCTCGCCGCCATCGAGAAACAACGCGGCGTGCGTGGCCGCCTCTCGGACATCAAAACACTGCCCGTCTGTCCCGCCTCCGCCAACATTCAACGGGCGCTCCGGCGCGCATCCAAGGAGACGGGCCACGCCGCACTCACGCTTTCGAGCGGCGGAGTGCATGACGCCTGCCGCATGGCAACGATATGCCCGATGGGCATGGTATTCATCCCCTCGGTGGGTGGGCTTTCGCACACACCCGAGGAGTTCACTCACTTCGACGATATGGTGAAGGGGGCTGAAATCCTCGCATCCGCAATCGCACACCTCGCCAACGAGAACGTGAAAGCGTAAGGTGAAAACCTGCAGACGAATCGTTTCCTGTTCGCTCATGCTTCTCCCCCTGACATCCCGTCGATTCTATTTGTGAAGCGAGTTTTTTTGTGTTAGATTCCGCCGTCTAATCGCTCAGACAGGTAACAGGAATCTGTTGCCGCAGATTCTTTCGCGGCGTGATGTCTCGAAACCGGAGTTCCAAGGACAAAATCGAGAGGGAGAAAAAATGGGCAGGATAATCAGGCACGTCATTCTTGGGTTTGCGTTGCTCCTCGCGGTGAGTATCGCTTTCACGCCTTCGGCACGGGCGGCCAAAGAAGTAAAGATCGGCTTCAGCATGGCGCTGACCGGGCCGCTCGGCCCCGCGGGCAAGGCGGCGCTTCTGGCCATGCAGATATGGCGCGACGACGTAAACGCCAAGGGCGGATTGTTGGGCCGGAAGGTCAAGCTAGTATACTATGACGATCAGACGAAACCAGCCAATGTTCCCGGCATCTACGCCAAACTGCTCGACGTGGACAAGGTGGACTTCATCGTCTCGGGCTACGGAACGAACCTCATCGTTCCCGCCCTGCCTATAGCCATGGAACGGGGCATGGTGTTCATGGGCCTGTTCGGTCTGGATGCGAACGCGAAGTTCAAATACAACAATTACTTCCAAATCATGCCGGCCGGCCCCGACCCGATTGTGGACTGGTCGAGCGGCTTTTTTGAACTCGCCGCGAGGCAAAAACCCCGCCCCAAGACAATAGCGCTGCTCTCGGCAGATTCCGAGTTCGCGCGCAACGCCGTGGCCGGTGCCCGCCGCAACGCGAAGAAATATGGCTTCAAGGTGGTCTACGACCAACGCTACCCCTTCCCCGGGACAACCGACTTCACGCCAATTCTGCGCGCCGTCAAGGCCGCGAACCCGGATCTCTTCTACGTGGGTTCCTACCCGGGCGGTTCGGTGGGCATTGTGAAGGCCGCACATGAGATCGGCCTGGAACCCAAGCTCTTCGGGGGCGGCATGGTGGGACTTCAGTACACTGCCATCCAGATGAACCTCGGCAAGCTGTTGAACGGCATCACGAACTACTGGTTCTGGGCGCCGGAGAAAACCCTGAAGTTCCCCGGCATTGAGGCCTTCCTGGCGAAATACCAGAAAGAAGCGCCCAAGCAGAAACTCGACCCGCTGGGCTACTACCTGCCACCTTTCGCCTATGCCTACGTACAGCTGCTCGGCAATGCGATCGAGGCCACCAAGAGCTTCGATCAGGCGAAGATCGGCGCCTACATCCGCAACAACACCCATTCCACCGTGGTCGGAAACGTGAAGTTCGGCAAGAACGGCGAGTGGGCGACTTCCCGGACGTTCCAGGTGCAACTCCAGAACATCACAAGCAACAAGATGAGCGAGTTCAGCAAAGAAGGCAAAATGGTCGTGCTGTATCCTGATGAATTCAAATCCGGAAACCTCATCTACCCATACGCGAAAGGCAAGTAACGAACCGGACATAAAATCCAGGCCGGGGGAGACATCTTCCCCCGGCCTGCTTACGGCTCGTCGCAGGGGGGTAACCATGCTCAGCTTCGAATTCCTGTTGAACGCACTTATAGCGGGCATCCTGCTGGGGGGCTTCTACGCCGCAATAAGCGCTGGGCTTTCGCTCTCCTTCGGTTTACTGGACGTCGTGAACATCGCTCATCCGGCATTCATTCTCTTCGGCTCCTATCTGACCTTCTACGTGAACGAGCACTTCGGATTGGACCCGGTACTCGCCGGTCTCGTCTTTGCTGTTCCCTCCTATTTCGTGGGCGTCGCGGTCTATCGCATCTACTACAACAGCTTCGAGAAGACGGGGGCGGAATCCCTGCGCGGACTGGTTTTCTTTTTCGGACTCTTTTTCCTTATCGAGGTCATCCTCATCATCACCTTCGGTGTGGACTACCGCCTCGTCCGCGCGTTTTATATCGGCAAGTCCACCTCCATCGGATCGGTGGGAATCGCCTACAGGTTGTTCGTGCCCTTCCTCATGGGAGGGATACTTGCGATCGTTCTGTACCTGTTTCTCACAAAAACCTTTTTCGGGCGCGCCATCATGGGTGTGGCGCAGGACAGCCTCGCCGTCCAGCTCATGGGAGTGGATCCGATACGCATCAAGACGGTCGCCTTCGGCATCGGCATCGCCACGGCCGTACTCGCGGGGTCTTTACTCATCATTATCGGCCCGGTCGAGCCGACCATCGGACGGGAGTACATCGGCCGCGTGTTCGCGGTCACCGTCCTCGGCGGGCTGGGCAGCATGACGGGTACGCTCGTGGGCGCGCTTATCCTGGGTGTCGCAGAGAGTTTCACCTCTTCGTTCTTCGGTCCCTCCTGGGCTCTGGCCGTCTCGTTCGGTATCCTGCTCATCTGCCTGGCGGTCCGGCCGTCCGGCCTGTTCGGGAGATAGTTTCTTGAACAAGGAAAGAACACTTTTCCTCATCGTGGCCGTCGTGCTGATCATCGGATCATTCGTCATCACGACCCAGATGGAGAACCGCTTCTACTACAAGGCAGCCTACGTCGTCTTGCAGTATGTCGTCCTGGCGACTGCATGGAATATCCTAGGCGGCTACACCGGATATGTAAACTTCGGCACCGCGGCTTTCTTCGCTATGGGCGCCTACACCGCTGTGGCACTCATCAAGACATGGAAGCCACCCCTGTACGTTCTGCTCGTCACAGGGGGCCTTGTTTCGGGACTTCTGGGGCTCGGTATCGGCTACCTCACTTTAAGACTCAAGGGTGTCTTCTTTTCCATCGCCACGCTCGCGCTGGCTGTCGTGCTCCAGATGCTCATCTCGAACTGGAGTTACGTGGGCGGGGGTGCGGGCACGGCCATACTGAAACCCAGGAGTGTGCCGCTGTTCTCGAACTACGACGAGTTCCTCTTTTTCGTCATGGCGGCGCTCGCTGTGGTCTCCGTGGCCATCGCCTGGCTCATCGAGAAATCCTGGGTCGGACGGGGGATGGCCGCCATTCGTGACAACGAAGACGCAGCCGAGTGCATGGGCGTGCCCATTCTGAAACTCAAGCTGTTCGCCACCACAGTGAGTGGCGCACTGATGGGTATCGCGGGCGCTCCGTTCTCCTATTTCGTCGTCTACATTGAACCCACCTCGGCGTTTCACCTCGACTACGCGGTGAACAGTCTCGCCATGCCCATGATCGGCGGCACGACCAGCTGGCTTGGCCCGCTCATCGGGGCGGTGCTGGTGGGTACGGCCCAGCAGATCGCCACCGTCACTCTCTCCGCCGAGATGAACCTGCTCATCGTGGGCAGTCTGCTCGTGGGTTTCGTGGTCTTCGCTCCAGACGGCCTTGTGGGACTCTTCGACAAGATTCGCGCGCGCCTCGCGGGGAAGGAGGCATGATGAGCGAAAATCTCCTCGACGTGCAAGGCGTTACGAAACGATTCGGCGGATTCAGCGCCCTCACCAAAGTCGATTTGCACGTGAAGGAAAACGAGCGCTTCGGCCTCATCGGCCCCAACGGCTCGGGCAAGACGACGATGATCAACTGCATCTCGGGCGCATTCGCGAACGACGAGGGCAATATCGTGTTCGCAGACCACGACATTACCCGGATGCCCGCCTACCAGCGCACACGGCTGGGTATTGCGCGCAGTTTCCAGATCCCCAAGCCCTTCGTCAGCATGACGGTGCTTGAGAACCTCTGCATACCGCTCGAATACGCTGCCCACCAGCGCTTCCATGGGGCAGAGTTGCGCGGCGAGGCCATGGAGATACTCGAAATCATGGGCCTTGCGGACAAGGCCGAAGTGCGCACCGGCGGACTGACCCAGATCGAACTGAGAAAGCTCGAACTCGCGCGCGCTATGGCGGCTAAGCCGAGGCTCCTCATATCGGACGAGGCCATGGCCGGCCTTTCCAACGCCGAGGTGGATGACATTCTCGAAATTCTCGTACGCCTGAATGAACAGGGCCTCACCGTCATCATGATCGAGCACATTATGCGGGCTGTCATGAGTTTTTCCGAACGCATCGTCGTCCTCGACGCTGGCGAGAAGATCGCCGAGGGGACGCCCGATGAGATCATCAACAACAAGGACGTGGAAAGGGCCTACCTTGGCGCATAGCATCGTCGTCGACAACGTATCCGCGGGCTACGGAGCCGTTCGCGTACTGCACGGAGTTTCTGTTGAGGTCAAGGACGGAGAGACCGTGGTGCTTCTAGGCACCAACGGCAACGGCAAAAGCACCCTCATCAAGTGCATCATGGGAATTATCCAGCCCGATGAGGGCGATATCTATCTGGAAACGGACGACGGGCGTATCAGTCTGACAGGCAAGAAACCCGAGGAAATCGTGAACTTGGGCGTTGCGCTCGTGCCCGAGGGCAGGCGCCTGTTCCCGCGTCTGACGGTGGAGGAGAACCTCCTGCTTGGTGCCTACCGCGAAGAGGCGCGGCGTGGCATCGACCGCAACCTCGCCTTCTCCTTCGAGGCCTTTCCTGTTCTTGCCGAGCGCAAGAACCAGCTCGCAGGCAGCATGAGCGGGGGTGAGCAACAAATGCTCGCCGTAGCCCGCGCGCTGATGTCCGCGCCCAAGGTACTTCTGGTGGACGAACCCTCCGTTGGCCTCGCGCCCATACTCGTGAACCGGGTGATCGCCAAGATCCGCGAACTTAAGGAAGAATACAATCTCACCGTCCTCATGGCCGAGCAGAACTTCAATCAAGCGGTCAAGATAGCGGACAGGGGTTACATCATCGTGCACGGGGAGATCGCATTTGCGGGCGAGAGCACAGAAGCCCTCGTCGGCCACGAACTCGTGAAGAAATACTACCTTGGCGTATGAAGGGGCGGGATACGAGCATCGCCCCCTCTCGCTGGAGACGTGACATCTGACGGCGGAAAAGCCCCCGCAACCCACAAATACCCTCAACCCAGGCTTTCTGTTGGGTGACTTTCTGTCGAGGTCGATTTCAAGGGACCCGGGTTTGCAGTTCATTTCTGCCGTATGCTCCCGCGCCAACGAACTGACTTGCATCCCGGACAAATTGCGTAATGTGCCGAAAGCGGAGTAACGCGCGACTACCCTATTCCTCGAAATGCCCGATTCAGCGGGTTCACCTGCATTCCGTACTCAATATCCCATGTCCCTGGCGGGGATGTCGGAGGCCACCTGGATCACGATGCCCTCGGTCTCATCGGGGTGCAGGAAGAGAATCTCGTATCCCCTGGGGGTGTAGGTTCCCGGACCAAAACCGTCGAGAAACTTTACGCCGCTGTCCGTGAAGTGTTTGCCGGCTGCGCCCGTATCAGGTGTTGAGAGCGCGATGTGCGAAAGACAGGGGCCCCCGTTTCGCTCGAGCATCTTCGTGTAGTGGTTCTCCGGGTCGTAAGGCTGCATGATCTCGATTTCCACGTCGCCCATACGCAAAAACGTGGCGTGCGCCCAGCCGGTGTCGGCCACCTGAACCCGGTTCGGCTCGCAACCGAGCTTTTCCTGGAACATTTTCGTCGTTCGTTCCATGTCGTCCGTGATGAGGCCCACGTGATGAATCTTTTTGAACATTGTAATACTCCCTGAAAGATGAAGGTTCCATGTATGATGACAGATGACGTCACGTGAAAGCCGCATCGGGAGAAAACGACTCACCGCAAGACCCGGCATAGAGACACACCCACCCGAAAATGTCAAAAAGATCGCGCCTGGCCGCGCGATTTCCCGGCTCCGAACACACCGTCATCGAAACCGCAAATTACGGAGCAAATGAAAACTCTACCGGTTTTTTGCTCGTTGACACACAGATGACAAGATTCTATGCTTTTGGCCTCGAGACATACTCAAGAGGTATTGGTATCTGCACATATCGCTTCTTCATGCCATTCATTCACCACAAGGAGGAATATTCATGAGTCGTTTGGGCAGAAGAAAATTCCTGAAAGGCGCAGGCCTCATAGGTGGCATCGTGGCCGCACAGACGGCACCCCCGTTTCTGAAAGAGGGCCTCGGCGCCCGCCCGATCAAGTGGGGCTCCATCCACCCGACGACGGGCCCCTACTCCACCGAGGCTTTCGACCAGGTGGAGGGCGTGAAAGTAGCCATCGAGGACGTCAACAAGGAAGGTGGCGTGGACGGGCGCCAAGTCAAACTGTTCTTCCGTGACGATCAGTTCAAATGGGATCAGACCACCACTCACGCGCTCGATCTGATCGACAACCACAGGGTTGATTTCATCGCGGGCTCGATGGTCGGCCCCGAGGAAATCCGCCTCAACGAGTTCTCGCGCAAGCGCAAGATCATCTATGCGAACTATCCCCAGCACATCTTGTCCACCCCGGGAAACGCGAACAAGATGTCGCCTCTGTTCTTTACAGCGAACACCACGCCGTACCAGTTGGCAGCGAGTTCGCTCACCTATATCGCACAGAACAAGATTGGCAAGAAGATTCACTGCCTGTTCGACGACTACATCTGGCCCAAGATGTTCATCCCCGCCTTCAGCAAGCTGACAAAGGACTTCAACCTCACGTGGAACGCAAATACATCCGTCTCCTGGGTGCCCTTCCCGACCTCGATGGATTATTCGGCGACATTCCCGAGAATCCTGAAGGAAAAGCCCGACGTCCTCTATGTGCTCTGCTGGGGACAACGCCAGGTCGCCTTCGTGAAGCAGGCGCGCGAAGCCGGTCTGGACAAGAAAGTGAAGATCGTGCTTGGCGCCACCGAGATCACCATCCCCGAGGCCGCCGGTCCGGGTTCCTATGAAGGCTTCAACGCGGCGATCATGTGGCACCCCACCCTCGGCAGCAAGTATCCGGCCGCCAAGAAACTGAATGACAAGTTCCTGGCACGCCGCAAGCGTCCGTGCTCGAGTTACGGTATGCTGGCCCACGATCTCACAAGGCTGATCCTGGACACGGCGAAAGAGACGAAACTCTACAAGCGCCGCGACCACTTCAAGCTCGCAAAGGTGCTCGAAGGCAAGAAGTTCCAGTACAGCAAGGGCGAGTGCCAGATTCGCGCCTGCGATCACGTCTGCATCTCAGAGGTTTTCGTGCTGCGCGGCAAGTCCAAGTCCGAGATGAAACATCCCATCGACCACCTTGAGGTGATCGGTTCCTCAAGCGGCGAAGGCAACACCGTCTCCTGTGAGGCAAAAGGCCTGAAAGTCCCCGCCAGCGAAAGGAAAGTCTAGGATCAGGCGCTGGAAGCGCCACCGAAACGTCCTCCCGGGCGACCGGAAATCCGGTCGCCCGGTCTTTTCCCCAAGGGGTTTGACAAAGGGGGCGTTTCATCCTAGACATTGCACTCTTGCGACTTCCCCGTTCTCAAGGAGCGTGTTTTGCCAACCGGCGGCGTCGAGTTTTCGGAGTTCGTCCAGCATCTGTTCCTAGGTCTGGTGCAGGGCTCCTTCTGGATACTCCTGGCCCTAGGGCTATCGATCATTTTCGGGCTGATGGGCATAATCAATTTCGGCCACGGTGCCTTCTACATGCTGGGCGCGTACGTGGGCTTCACCGTCTCGGACCTTGTTTTCTCGCCGTTTCTCGGACCGAACGCGGGCTTTATCATGGCCCTCGCCTCCGTGCCCATCGTCATGTTCGCCCTCGGGATGGTTTTTGAAAAATACGTAATCAGCAGGATATACAACACCGAAAACGAACGATTCTCAGGCGTGCTTATCATGTTCGGCATGTCCATCTTCCTGCCGGACTTCGTGCGTTTTCTCTGGGGCAGGCCGGGAAAGCCCTTCAACATTCCGCCGATGTTCGAGTTCTCGCTCTTCAAGACGGGCACGCTCGATATAACGGCCTACAGGAGCTTCACCATCATCACCGCGGCGATTCTCGTAGCCCTTCTCTGGGTACTCATCTACAAGACGAACCTGGGCATGATGATCCGCGCGGGCACGAACAACAACACGATGGTGAAGGTTCTGGGCATCAACGTCTCGCGCATCTGGAGGCTCACGTTCGGGCTGGGCATCGCCCTGGCGGGTTTTTCCGGCGTGATGATTGCCCCCCTGTTCGCGGTGGACGCCACGATGGGCGAACTGATTCTGGTGCAGACCTTCATCGTCGTCGTGGTCGGTGGCATGGGGAGCTTCATCGGCCCGGTGATCGGCGGTTTGATTCTGGGCCAGCTATGGGCGCTTACGCCACTGGTAGGCAGAACCCAGTATGTGGTCCAGAACTGGACGGGTACGGTGATTGGCCCCGACTTTTGGGAAAAGGCGTCCGACATCCTGCTCTTCATCATGATGGCGGTGATACTTCTCTTGCGGCCAAGAGGGTTGTTCGGCCAGGAAGGCGCTTTTGACTAAGAATCCTTTTCGTCTCGGGAGAGATTGCTAAAGTGGACGCAGCGGCTCCAAAAAACCGATTCACGCCCAAAGAGTTCTGGGCCTGGATCGCGGAAATTTTCGACAACTACGGCATCCTGATTCTCGCCGTCGTACTGGTGATTTACCCATTCCTGTTCGACGCCTTGAACGAATCGATCATCTGGTTCGAGGACAATGACTGGGAGGCGACTGCCGAGGTTGTCGCGGAGATTCGCGGCTTCGTACCGAGCACGCCGCTGATGATCCAGATTCTCATCTATACGCTGTTCGGCGTCGCCTTCAACATCCTGCTCGGCAACACGGGAATGCTCAGCCTCGGCCACTGCGCCTTCTTCGGCGTGGGCGGCTACACCGTGGGCATCATGCATGCCTGGATCAAGCCGGGCACCTACGCTCCCGACTGGATGGTCAGCTTCTTCAAGATACTACCGCTTGAGATCTCGCTCATCACCTGCATCGTCGTCTCTACCTTCGTCGCATGGCTCATCGGAACGATTTGCAGCACAAAGCGCGGCGTATACTTCGCCATGGTCACACTTTCAATCAGCATGATCTTTTACTACTCCGCGCAGACGTTCGACGATCTTACGGGTGGAACGGACGGACTGGGCGGTCTCGAGAACATGCGGCTGGGCTCTATCGGCCTGCGCGTGGGCATCATGGACGCGAACATTACCTATTATTTCGTCTACATCCTTAGCGTCGTCTTCATTGCAGCCATCTGGCAGGTCCTTCGTTCGCCGTTCGGCCATGTACTCAGGGCTGTTCGCGAAAACGAGAATCGCGCGCGCATCTGCGGTTACGACGTGGCGAAGGTGCGGCTCATGGCGTTCACGATGAGCGGGGCCATTTCGGGAATCGCGGGAGCACTGGCCATCATCTACGGCGAGACCGTACCGATCGAGAACATCCATTTCATCACCTCGGGCCAGATCGTCATCATCACCTTGTTCGGAGGTGCGGGCACCTTCCTGGGGCCTGCGGTGGGTTCTTTCATCTACTGGTACCTCAGGCAGTTAATGAGCGTGGAGTTTGTCAAATACCTCGCCATCTTCCAGTACTGGGAAGCGTGGGTGGGCGGCATCTTTGTACTGATCGTGCTCTTCGTCCCCTCGGGAATTCTGGGCACCATCCGCAATATGACGGTCGAGTACCGAGAGAAAAAATTCATAGAAAAACAGGCCACGACCGAAGCCACTGTCGAGCAGGAATAACGGAAAGACAATATGCCTATTCTGGAAACCAGGAGCCTGAGCAAACACTTTGATGCCCTTATCGCCGTGGATAGCGTGGATTATTCGGTCGAGTCCGGCGAACTGCGTTCTATTATCGGTCCCAACGGCGCGGGCAAAACGACCTTCTTCAACATGATCGCAGGCGACCTGGTTCCCACCTCGGGGCAGGTGGTCTTCGATGGACAGGACGTATCGGAAATCCCGGCCCATGAACGCTCCCATTTGGGAATCGGTCGCACCTACCAGATCACCAACATTTTCCCGAAACTGAGCGTGCTGGAGAACATCCGCATCGCTGCGCAGTCGCGAAAGACCACTTTCAACCTGTGGTCGACCATCCTAGGCCACAGAGAACTGATCGACAAGGCAGACGAAATCCTCGAGCGCATCAACCTGACGGAAAAACGCGACGAACTCGCCGGCACGCTTGCACACGGCGAGCAGCGCTATCTCGAAATCGGAATCGCACTCGCCACCGACCCCAAGCTGCTCCTGCTGGATGAGCCGACGGCTGGCATGAGTCCCGAAGAGACGCTGCAGACGGGCGAGTTCATCAAGAACCTGGCCGATCCGCTCACCATAGTGCTCGTGGAGCACGACATGGAGGTAGTGCTGGGCATTTCGGACAAGATTACCGTACTGCACCACGGTGCCTTTCTAGCCGAGGGCACAGTGGAGGAAGTTCGCGCGAACGCCGAGGTTCAGCGCGTATATTTGAGGGAATAATGCTCGAAGTCGAATCAATCAACACATTCTACGGCCTGAGCCATGTACTTCACGACCTGAGCCTCAGGGTGGACGAAGGCGAGGCGGTGGCCTTCCTTGGCAGGAACGGGGCGGGCAAATCCACCACCATGAAGACGATCATGGGCCTCCTGACTCCCCGGAGCGGAAAGATTGCCATGGAGGGGCAGGACATCACCGAAGCGGAGGCTCACACCGTCTCGCTCGCGGGGATTTCATGGATCCCCGAGGATCGCCAGGTGTTCACGAACCTCACGGTCTTCGAGAACCTGAAGATCAGCCGCATCCCCATCGACGGCGCCAAGGACCTCGACGCGCACCTCGACTGGATTTTTTCCCTCTTTCCGCGCCTCAAGGAGCGCATCAACAACAAGGGGAACCAGCTAAGCGGCGGCGAACAGCAAATGCTCACCATGGCACGCGGCCTTGGCACGGAGCCCAAGCTCATTATGGTGGACGAACCCACCGAGGGCCTCATGCCCGCCTACGTCGAAACCATTGAGAACGTGTTAATGGAAATCCAGAAAAAAGGCATCACCATCCTGCTCGTGGAGCAGAACTTCCGCATGGCACTCAGCATCACCAGACGAGCCTACCTCATCGAAAAAGGTGTCATCCAGTGGGAAGGTGCCTCGGCGGACCTCCTTGAAGACCAGGAAACCCGCATGCGGTATCTGGGCGTGTAGACGCAACCACGGAGCAGTCAAACCCATCCAAAAGGACACAGGCAGGTCACCACCTGCCCCTACCATGTTACCCGTTGCCGACAAATGCGAGCGAAATTCCCGACCTCAATCCGACACCCCTTACCGCTCATCGACGAGGCGACGGGCCTTCACGTCACGCATAGGGTCGTGGATCACTCCCGGGTCCACGAATTCGAGAACGGGGCGTATCATCACCGCCCCTCGTACACGATCCGGCAAGGAGGCGCCAAGCCGTTCTCGCTCTGACTCCTCGGCTTCCAGGCGGATTACCATCTCGTCCATCGAATCCACATCATCGGGCACAGACTTGCGGATTTGTATCTGAAATTCGCGAATTGTGCGTTCTTTCGCCAAAAGGTCGAAGACGATATCAGGGTTCATGAGCATCCCGCGTACCTTGAGAAGATCGCCCGTCCGCCTCGGCAGACGCACGATGCGCTCACCCAGTCGCCCGCACAGCGGGCAAGGTTCCCACCTCAAGGCAATCACGTCGCCGATGAGATAGCGCAGGAACACCGTGCCCCGGCGGTGCAAGTGTGTGAGGGCTATCGCTCCCTCTTCTCCTTCCTGCACGGGCGCACCCGTATCGGGGTCGACGACTTCAAGCAGATAGAGCTCGGGTACGACGTTGTGCGGCATCGCGTCGTTCGCACACTGTACGAGACCGCCCTGCATCTCTGTAGCCGCGTAACGCACACGCACCTGCGGGTCGCGCGCCCCGAAATGGCGCAGATGATCCATATACTCCTCGCGCAGGGCATCGCTCACCGCCTCGCCCGTGGTCAGCACCATGCGCGCGCGGGAGAGTTCGATGTCGCGTTCGCGCGCTCTTCTCAGGAACCTGCGGACGAAACTCGGCACCCCCCAGATGACGGTGGCCCCCGATTCAGACACAACGTTGATAGCTTCATCCAGCGAACGGCGCACGGGATATTCCGGATGGGGACTCCCTGTGAGCGCGCTTACTACCGGCAGTCCCATAATCTCCGCCGAGCGCACGCAGCACAAAAACCCGCCCAGGGGCATGGGCGAGAGCGGATAGAGATTGGCAATGACGTCCCCACTCTTCAACCCTTCCGCCTCGTTGCAGACCCGTGCCTGGAGCATAATGTGATACTGATCGTGTGTCGTATTGAAAAATGGAGACGGCCGCCCACTCGTGGTGCCCGTGGTGTAGGCCACGTTCCACATAGTTCGTTCCTCGAAGGAGAGTTCGGGCAACCAAGTGGGGTCGAGGCTGAAATCCTCGGGGGCCGCCATGAAGTCTTCTTTTTTCGTCAAGGGGATTTTAGGGAGATCATCCAACGTCTTGATCGCCTCGGGAATCAGGTTCACCTCCGCAAAGCGGCGCTTGTAGAACGGGTGCGCCCGCCCGCACAGGGCGACCATTTTGCGCAGGCGTTTTCTCCTGAGATCGCGCAGCGCGTCCAGATCGTTCATCAGGTACCGTTCCTTCGCACTAAAAGATGCCGGCCTTGCGCTGCAGCCAGCGCACGTATTGCACGATCAGGGCCACATCTTCCGGTTTCACACCCGGTACGGGGGCCATGTCACCGAATTTCCAGTGGTGGCTCTTTACTCCGCGCGAAACGGCCAGGAAAAAGGAACCGTCCCCGTGATGGGAGGGTTCATATATCTTGTGAACGAGAGGCGGACCGATTTTCGACCCACTGGCTTCGGGACCGTGGCATCGCATGCAGTTGCGCGAAAACAGCTTTTTCCCCTGATTGATTTGAGCCATATCCTGCGAAACGGGCACCTGAGGTCTCGGCGGATCGGGCCTCTTCGTCAACATAGCAATAGCAACAAACCCGACTGCCAGAAAAAGCCCCGCCGCGAACGCCCGTCTCATCGTCCGATCCCTTTCCAGGTAAACAGCAAAATAAAGAGCGCCTCACCGCTCTCGAAACTCGAATCGCCCGCATGAAAACCTGTTCCCGAGGCGAGCCGGGACAGCTTAAGTCGATTCGCGCGCCGATTTCAAACCCTGAACACCCACGAAGCCCTGAATATTCTCGCTCCTCACCCACAGGAAAAACCACCCCAGCAGGAGCGCGCCGCTCAATATCTGTCCCCCGCTCACCGCCCACCAGACACCGCCAGCTCCCACGGCGAGTGAAAAGGACAGGAGGTAGGCGACGGGAACCTGAAAACCCCAGCGAACGACGCCCTCCACAAGCATCGGCGGTTTCGAGCGCGAGACTCCCTGGAACGCACCCGCCATCACCCGGCGGACGGATTCCATCAGCAGGCCAGTGCAAAGGATTCTAAGCGCCATGACGCCTGTAGCGTTCCCCTCCATGCCGAAGAACGATACGACCTCCCGCGCCCAGATGAAAAGAACAATGCTCACCACCGTCATCAGGAGACAAAGGGCGGCTACGGCAAGCCATACCGTGCGCGTAATACGCTCGGGCTTCTCCGCTCCCAGGTTCTGGCCCACCAGCGTGCGGACCGAAGCTTGAAGCCCGAAACTCGGCATCCGGGCGATCATCGTCACGCGATTACCGATACTCCATGCCGCCAGTGCGCTTGCGCCGAATGGGGAGAGTATCCGCACCATAAGCAGCAGCGCACTTCGCTCGAGCAGGTTCTGTACCATGGCGGGCCATGCGAGACGCGCGACGCGGGCAATCTCGGCCCTTCGCGGGCGCATATCGGTCCATCTTAGCTTAAGCCTCGATTTCCCCTTTACGATAAAGGCCAGCATGGTCAGAAAACCGCCAAGCCTCCCTACACCGATACCGAAGAAACTTCCCGCGAGGCCCAGGGCGGGAACAGGTCCCCAGCCAAACATAAGGAGGGGGATGAAAATGAGCGTCAAGATGGTGGACGTGACCACCCCCGCGATGGTGATGCCCGGCTCTCCGGTCCCCCGCAATATCTGGCCGACTACGAACATCGCCTCCGCGACGAACAACACGGCGAAGCCTGCGCGGATATAGACGACGCCCAGGGCGGCGAGTTTCGGATCACGCGTCATCAGACCCATCATGAGGGGTGCGAACCATAGACCCAGGAACGTGGCGATCAGGCTGAAGACGCCGACCAGCAGGATAGTCTGCCCCGCCATGACGGAAGCACCTTCGGAATCTTCCGCGCCAATGCGTTGCGCCACGAACGCCTGGCCAGCGATTCTCAAGCCAAAAGGAATTGAACGGATGAACAACAAGGTGATGAAGCCCAAAGACGCCGCAGCCAGGAACTCGGGTCCCATGCGACCGAGCCAGTAGATCTCGAAAATGCCGTCCAGATTGCGCAGGATACGCTCGCCACAAATCGGTACAGAGAGGCGGGTGATGGCCCAGCCGACCGAGCCTTTCGTGTAATCGTAACTGCGTGTTTTCGTGGCTCGCTTCAGAAGGCGCACCTCGATTCATAGCTGAAATACCGGAAATCGACCTGCACATAATACGCCAGAGCGCCGGATACGTTAAGAGAGAAAGAGACACCCATACAGAACCCGGCCTGCGAGCGTATCCCACAGCGAAATCCTTTCCCCGATAGATTCCCTCCGAGCTTCTCGCGGACATCCTCTCCAACCAAGCCGTTTCTACGCTGTCCGCCGGATTCATTTCGATCCGGGTTTGCTCCTCTCCCGGTTCGCTTCTGGAAGTTTTATTTCAGGAACATTCGTCCCGAATTCATCCCAGGCATGGGTTTGGGTGTTATCCGGAAACTCCTCCGCCTGCATTCAAAGCTGGCTCAAGGTCCTGAAGAACGACAAGCGCGCGATCTTTGCCGCTGTAGTCCATGCGCAGCACACTGCCGATTTTCTGTACGGCAAGTAGCTGGCGATCGATGAGAACAAGGAGGTCGCCGCTTGAGCAGCGATCCCCTCAGGTGGCCCAAAAACTCGTCTGTCCATCCGGCCGGACGTATCCTCTTTCTACAGAACAAGTCATTTTCATGGCGTGCATCGAGAAGGAATTGATTTTCGTTGCCAATAAGCGTTTTTCATGAGATAATTTTTAAATTGTTCAGTTTTCACGGAGTGTAAGCATCTTTCATGGAACGAGCGATAGAACATCAATTTTCAGGGCCAGCCAGTGTTTTTCAGGAGAGCCGCCTTCCTGAAACTGCTTTGCCAGTCGGCTATGCCGCACTGATCGATGCCTATGATCTGCAAGTTCCGCCCCCGCTGACCCGATGCGCCATTGGCCCCCGGCACAAGGTCTATGAGCAAGACGGTTGGCGAATCTATACACCACGCCACGAACCCGCAGCAACGCTCGAAGGTCATCTAGTCTTTGCCCTCAAATATGAAGGGCTCGATCTCGCGATCCTCAAGCGCCTGTTCCAAGTCATTCCGCTCGCAGAGCTTGAGGCCATCATCAAGGCCAAGCCTAACAGCGCCTACATGAGGCGCATCTGGTTTTTGTTTGAATGGCTTCTGGGTCAGGAACTCAATATTCCGGACGCCAGGAACGGAACCTATGCCGAGATCGTCAATCCAAAACTGCAATGGGCCATCAAAGGAACCACATCAACCCGGCACCGCGTGCGCAACAATCTGCCCGGCACGCGTGACTTTTGCCCTTTGGTTCGCCGCACCGACAAACTTGCCCACTTCATCGACTTGAAACTCGACGAGCAAGCCCATACAGTCATCGGGGAAATCTCCGGCAACATCCTGGCGCGCACGGCGGCGTTTCTGCTTTTGAAGGACTCAAAATCAAGCTACGCGATCGAGGGCGAAGCGCCGCCGCATGACCGCATCCAGCGATGGGGAAAAGCGATCGGCGAGGCTGGAAAACACCCGCTCGACGAAGCCGAGTTTCTGCGCTTGCAACAGATCGTCATCGGCAATGATAATCGCTTCATCAAGATGAGGTTCCGCATCGAGGACGGATTCATCGGTGAGCATGAGCAAGGGTCGCGCATGCCCTTGCCCGATCATATCAGCGCACGGCATGAAGACTTGCCCGAATTGATGCGTGGTTTGATCGCTTTCGATCATGATTATGCCGCCGGGGTCGATCCGGTCATTGCCGCTGCGATCCTGGCTTTCGGCTTTGTCTACATCCACCCGTTCGAAGACGGTAATGGACGGATACACCGCTATCTCATCCATCATGTTCTGAGCGCGCGCAGCTTCAATCCAGCGGGTCTGGTTTTCCCTGTGTCCGCCGCGGTCCTCAATCGGGTTGAGGACTATCGCCGCGTTCTGGAGAGCTATTCCGCCCGCCTCCTGCCTCTGGTCGAATGGCAACCTACGCCGAAGATGAATGTCGAAGTGTTGAACGACACGGGCGACTTCTATCGCTATTTCGACGCAACGCCGCATGCAGAGTTCCTGTTTGAATGTGTTCAGCACACCATTGAACATGATCTTCCCGAAGAGGCGACTTTTCTGGAACGCTACGACCTGTTCAGAACTCGCGTCGAAGCCATCACCGAGATGCCGGCCTCCATGATCGACCTTCTGTTCAATTTCCTGAAGCAAAATGGCGGGCAGCTTTCAAAGCGTGCCCGATCGGAAGAGTTCCGCATGCTGACCGACGATGAAGCCGAAGCCTTTGCGACCATCTATCAGGATATTTTCATCCCTTCGGGTGAAACTTGAGAAAACACAGCACCTGCCAAGAGCACATCTTTCTCGGAATTGTGCAAAGCTTCGCCGATGTCCTGTGTTTTCTCGCGGATCGGGTGGAGTACGGCGGGCCTGTTGCCACTCTTCGAGTGTGAAATTCAATGGGTTCTTTCCGCGAACCCACCGGAACCCATCTGGCAAGCGCTAGCCCTTTCCGAGAAAGAACCCCTTCGAGAGACCATTCAAGCGGTTGCTGAAATGTGGCAGGTTGATCTCTTTCATCTGTTCGCCATCGTTCCGTGACCAGACAATGTGGGCATGACGCCTGCTTGCTTTTCATGAAAGACAATGGCGCGTGGTTGCCCCTTCAAGTCGAGGTGTTTTTCGGTTTGGTTGACTGCCCTTTCGAAATCCTCCTCGCGTGCCTCCTTCCCTTGCCGAGGATTCATGCTCAGCAAAAAGAGGTGCTGGCAGCATTTCGTGCCTTTAGAGATCGCGTAGCATTCGTCCATAGCATCGCAGGGATCGCCCCTAGCACCCCCCTCAACTCGTGAACATAGACATGATCATTGTCTTCTTTGTTTATCAGGTGGTCTGCCAAGGCGCGCGCGTTACCGCGTTGCGAGCCTTTGAGGATCATTCGAAGGCTCGCCCTGCAATTGTGGTAAAACTGTGAGACACGCCTGCCGGTGGTTTCCTCCGGTTCTCAACTTGCATCCCAAGCCCTTGCATCAACATAAGGTGCATGGCGTGGATGTCGTCGCAGGCTCGCTTGATGTCCGCCTTCGCCTCCGCACCGAAGAACAACGTGCTTTTGTTCGCTGCCTTTGCCATGAGAACTTGGTCGACAAGACACGCAGCCTAGGCATCCCTGTTCGCAAGGTTGCGGTATAATCTGCACCGATGTCCGTGTTACCGGCCACATCAAGTCCTGCGGCGTCTCCACACCACCGGAGATGCCGGCGACGATTTCCCTATCGAAAATGCCCCGCCAAAATGACAACCCAGACCCCGGTCGGGACACTAAAATCACACTGCATGCAGACTCCCTGCGGTTGTAGCGGAAGCTGCGAATGAATGCGATGCACTACGTTTTCATGCCATTGGCTACTCGGGCGCCACGTGGAGCGAGTCGATGGTCCGGCCGTCAATATGCTGGCCGCACAGCATCGCTGCAACACAAGACGACAGTGACAGCATCGACATGAAAATGACCGGCGGCAGGATCCAGACGGGTGCAGTGGACGCCGGGGCCGTAACCGGAGATGG
Organism: bacterium; assembly: GCA_965200245.1. Taxonomy (GTDB): domain Bacteria; phylum UBA8248; class UBA8248; order UBA8248; family UBA8248; genus Bin107. The sequence continues at coordinate 366,817 of CBDATS010000005.1, forward strand.
GGCGTACGACATCCTTGGGCAATATAGCGACAGCGGCGACATCGAAATCAAGCTTGTTTGTCGTGGTTCAGGACATATAAGATAGCGGGGTTTTGTCGGATGTTGTTTGTCAGCAGGTGCCCGGGCAGTTACAGTTTTCCTGCACAAGCACCGTCGGCTTCTCCTCCCGGCGTTCCGCCAGTGCACAGCACTGCATTACATCAGAGGACGCAGATGTCGGACCACTTCCCAAGCTTCGCCTCTGTTCTGGACGGCTTGGTCCGTTCACACATTCCGGCCCGGCTCATCGACCAACCGGGTTGGGATCGTCTGCTCAGGGGAATGTCGGGGCTGCCCAGCTTTGCGGCGGACGCGAAATTCGGCTTCGAATTCGATCTTGCGGCACCCGACACCGGCACCGACCTTTCACTGGCGGTCCCGCCAGGCTGGCCCATGACACACTGGCTGATCGAGCGCGGCCATCGGAAAGGGGCCGATGCATCGGACGCAGCCCTAGCAAGTTATCTCGGTGAGCTGGCGCGGCCCGGTTCCTTTCTTGCCAACCTGTTCGATGGCACGATTCTCGAGTATGACATAGACTCTGCCTCGGAAGACCGTGAGCTACCGCCTCCCGGCTTGTTCCTTTGCCTTCGCAAGGACCGGGACCAGAAGCATCTCAACGCAGGCGCCGTAGAGGGGGCGTTGGCTTTCGCCACGGCGACAGTGCCAGATCCTCGCCGCCTGCGCGTGCTGGAGACCATCTGGCAGACGTTTCCGACGGACGCCCGTTTGCGTTGGTGCGCCGTCATGTCGGGACGCAGTCCCGCCCCCCTGCGGCTGCTAATCGTCTGCCGCCGGGCGGAGATCCCCGGATTTCTCAGGGCGATTCGGCATCCCGTTCGTCTGGCGGCGGTTGAGGACGTTCTGGCGTCGATCGGGGATTTTCCGGACCGTATCTGCCTGTCTCTCGATGTAACATCGGCAGGACCGCTACCCCGCCTGGGGATGGAGATGTATTTTGGCGGGCCAACCGACCGCGGCACGTGGAACCGGGTCATGTCGGCAATGGCAGGCCGCGGTTGGCTTCGGGCCGACAAGGGAGCCGCGCTGGCCGGATGCACAGGCAGCGAGCAATTTTTCGGCCAGGATGGCAAGCTGACGACGCTCTTCTGGGGTGTCAACCATGCCAAGGTCGTCATCGCAGAGCGGAAACCACGGTGAAGGGCTATATCGTCTGCGTCCGGCGCAAGGGGCAAGTCCGACGCCCACTCCAGAATGAACCAAATAGCCGGACCGTTTCCGCCTGTTACGCGGGCTTGACGAACCGGATGAGGTCGACCGGGTCCCCGGGATTCCACTTCGGTTTCGGGAAGCGAAGGCGAACGGGAGAGGAACGCCCATCCGATTTTCATGAAATACGCACCGGGAACATGCTTTATTGCGATGCTGCCCTATACCAGAATATATGGCAATCTTCCTTGCCAAGAATTACATACTTAAATCCGCAAGTCTCAATCCCTCAATTTTGCGCGCCACACCCCAACCACATTCTTGAACATCATGCAGATGGACATCACCGGCATCTTCGGAATTTGTGTACGGAAGTCATCATGACTCTTTTCCACAGGACAGGGAATGTCTTTTGTAGGCAGGAGGAGGGGTGATAACAGCCTCATTTTGGAAATATGCTCCTTCGGCCGCCGGTTTCCCGGGAGAACAGGGGGCATACGGACGGGCTTCCGGGAGAAAGCCTGTTCCCCAACAGAAAAACGGGAAAACCATCGAAAAATTTCCTGCTTTCCCATCGGAACATCCCATACCCTGTTCATGATGACGATGCAAAAAAACGAAAGTATCAGGGTACCAAACCATACTCATTTTTTCAGGATAAGGAGACCGGAATGAAATCTATTTCCGAGATGCGCGAGCACCTGATCGAGAAGGCAGGCGACAGTGAAGAGTTCCGTACCCGTCTGATCTCCGAGCCGAGGGCCGTGGTATCCGAGGAGTTCGGAATCTCGGTGCCGGAGACTTTCAACCTGCATGTGATGGAGGACGACGCCAAGAACAGCTATCTCATTCTGCCAGCTTCACTCAAGTTGACGGATGAACAGTTGACGTCCATCCACGGTGGAGAATGGGTCTGGCATTGATCGTCTGCCGCCGGGCAGACATCCTCCATAAGAAGGACGGGACACCGGTCGACGCCAACTGGGTGGTCTCCCGACAAGGCGTGGGAACGTCAGACCCAGCCGCTGCCTAACCCGGACCCGCCGACACAGCCTGGCCCCGTGCCATTACCCGGCGTCAACTAGTGCGATCCTGATGCCGGCAGTGTCAACAACGCCGGCAAGGTCCCTCGCAGACACGATTTCCTCCATCGACATGACGAGGACCGTAACCTGTCCCCGGACGCTCCCAAGCCGGAGCAGGCCAGCACCCCATACCGTTATATCCTAGCAGGGATATGTGGACGGCGCCAGTTCCAACGCTTCCACGGCACGGCCTCGCCCTGTCATGTTGCACAACGACCACATGATGTATCTCAATCCGACGCGAAAGGGGCGATGATCGATGACCCTGGCCGCCATGTCTTGCCGATTCCCACCAATGGAGTCGATAATCGAGGCGGTTTCGATCCTGTGGCGACCGGAACCGTCTTCCGGGTTAGTTACCGACTCATCCCGACATTGTCACAGGTCCCCAAAGGTGGTGTATTGGCAACGAAAGAGGCCATGGTGCCAATCGCTCCTGCTCCGGGAGACACCGGGATGACAGCCGACCACTACCGCAACCGGATGCTCGCCGCCGTTCTGGCGTTCCTGGCCCTGGCGGCTATATGGGCGGCGCGGGCCGGCGAGACGGGTTTCGGCATCCTGTGCGCCCTATGGTTCATCCTGGTTGCGATTGCGCCCGCGTGGCCCAGCTTCGGGCGCCGGACAAGAGCCTGGTGTTTTTCTGGCTATCTGGCGTTCCTCGCGCTGGCGGCAGCCGGGGCGATGCGGGGCAACGCGCCGGAATTCGCGATCATGTTCGTCCTGTTTTTCATTATCTCCGTGATCGGCGCGCTTGTAGTACGCCGACGCAAGTGGCTGCCGAAACGCGATGTCAAGAGTCCTCAGACCATGACCATCCTTCTGGCCGTGCCCATGGCAGTAGCGGGAGGAGCAATGTGGTTCCATGAGATGGATGTCGCTCTCGTGGCTGTCGCGACGATTGTCGGCATGTCGTTCAGCCTGTTTGCCGTCGCGCCCGACCGGCCCCACGACCGTCCGCCATCCGTGTAGTCAACCCTGCGTTCGTCGTCCGATCTCGCCGCCGTTCCCCAACGTCGGCACGATGGAGTCTCCCCCATAACGACAGCAATGGCGATACCTAGCAACACTTCGACACGATCCTGACTATCTACACTCGGGTGTCAACTTCCACTCCAATCAACACCCGGAAGTTCCCGTGGCCCTGCCCGGTCGGGATTACGGCGTGCCGGCTCCCCAATCTAGCGAGAGTAGCATGCGCCAGGCTAACTGGTGCCAGTACAGCCGTGAAAGTCCGGCAGGAAGGAGAAGGCCAGCCATTACTTCCACCCCGAGTCATGGGCCGTCATTCGTCAAGACAGGGGTCAAGCGTTGACAGTGGCGCGTGGTGGCAGAACTATGGAAGACCAAAGAAGTACATTCCGGGATGCTGAGGTCTTTCTACTGGCCGAAGGCAGTATCCGTCCCACAGTTTTGACGAAAGGAACGGAATCCCGCGGTGTCGAAAAACCCATGTACTTACATACTACCCGAAACCTGAGAGGTTTCGATGACATTCCGCCGTCGTGGCGGGATCGCTGAGGAAAGAATGAAACCCGTACCCGAAGATGAACGGCACGGAGAAATCAGACTCGATCTTAGCAACTGCGAAGCCGACGTACAAGGGGATGTCCTGCCCCGGCAGAGTCAAGAACCAAGCCCAAGGAGAACCTAGAGGGCCGGCCAAGCCGCGTCGGCAATCACCAGTACTGTCTTGAGTGGACAGCGCCTGGCATCACTCGGGTAACTCGCCCAGATACACGAAACGGCTGCACAGCCGCCATCATCTCGCTGTGTTGTCCGGCGTTGCAGTGTGCAAGTATCCCGCAACCCGGTTCAACACCTGTGCAGCACCATCGCTCAGTTCGAACACGAAGAGTTCGCTGAGCCAGTGGCACCAGCGCGATGCGCTTCCGGTGTCACTGGACTTTAGCCCCGCCAGAATGCCCGTATATTGCCAGCCGGATGCATATAAGATACCTTCCCCTCAGGTGGAAATAAATCGGAATCGAAACTCAAAGTCTACGGAACCCGTGATGAAGTAAGCGGTGCCGAAATGGTTATTCGTCATGGGAACTATCATGGGTGCTGTTATGACAACTCACGCCTGTTCTGACACCGCTGTAAGAGCACCGTTCCGAATTGCCGTCAATCAAAAGGTCAATGACACGGTCGGTCCTTGTATGGGATCAACAAGGTCCGATGTGTCGGAGACGAAATTTTCCTCAGATTCAGGTACTGCAGGCGTCCTCCAGGCACAAAGCAGTTGCGGTGCCTATGATCGGCGCTTCCACACTTGTTGTAACGGTGCGCCACACCCCCCACGGGAATAGAGCGGGAATCATGGGGAACGATCAAGCCGGGGATACGGGCCAGTTGGTCGCGGCCCGAGGCATTGGCGTGCGACGCGGAGAACGCTGGATCGTCCGGTATGTCGATTTGACGGTAGGACGGGGCGAGTTGGTCTTCCTGATCGGCGCCAATGGGGCCGGTAAGTCGACCTGCGTGAAGGCCGTTCTCGGTTTGATCGAAATCGACGAGGGCGAGATCCGGCGCGCGGAGTCTCTCAATGTGGGCTATGTGCCGCAGCGACTGGCGGTGAGTCCCAACCTGCCCCTTTCACTACGTCGCCTGATGACCCTGACCGGCCGTTTCACCGCGCGTGACATCGACGCGGCGCTTGATACCGTCGGCCTTGAGCGGCTGGGTGATCCGCCAATCACCACCCTGTCGGGCGGTGAATTCCAGAGGCTCCTCCTGGCCCGGGCCCTCATCCACCGACCCGATCTGCTGATCCTCGACGAACCGGACCAAGGTGTCGATGTTGCGGGAGCCGATGTGGTCCATTCATTAATCGAGAGGGTTCGCCACGATCTCGGATGCGGGGTGCTGTTGATCTCTCATGACCTTGAAAGGGCGATGGCGACGGGAGACGATGTGGTCGTGCTGATACCCCACGAGCACGATGAGCCGACGGCAGGCTGAACCGTGCTGGACGACTTCATCGTTCGCTCCGTGCTCGCAGGTATCGGGCTCGCTCTCGTGACCGGGCCGACGGGATGCTTCATCGTTTGGCGGAGGCTTGCCTATTTCGGTGAGATGATAGCCCATTCGGCGCTTCTGGGCGTTGCCATCGCCATCCTGATCGACATACATCTGCCGGTCGGCATGTTCGTCGTCGCAACAGTAATCGTGCTCGCGATGTACTATCTTGAACGGCGCGATTCGCTGCCGACCGACACGCTGCTCGGTCTGTTTTCGCACGGCGGGCTCGCGATCGGTATCGTTCTGTTGTCGTTTTTCCCGAGAATGCGACTAGACCTGCACGCGCTTCTGTTCGGGGATATTCTCGCCGTATCGCGCCTGGATCTGGCAGTGATCTGGATCGGAGGCGCGGCCGGACTGGCGGTTTTGTGGTGGATTTGGCGTCCGTTGCTCGCAGCAACTGTCAGCACGGAACTTGCCGCGGTGGCGGGGTTGCGGCCAGAACGCGCGCGTCTGATTTTCGGCATCCTCCTGGCCGCGGTGATCGTCGCTGCGATCAAGATCGTGGGTGTCCTGTTGATCGTTGCCCTGCTGATCATTCCCGCAGCAACCGTCCGACGCATCGCTTCCAGTCCAGAGAAAATGGCGATGGGCGCGGCAGTCATGGGCATCCTTGCTGTGGCTGGAGGGCTGTTCGCATCGGCGACGCTGGACACGCCTTCCGGCCCTTCGATTGTGGTCGCGGCGCTGGTGCTGTTCATCGTCACCCAGGCCGTCGGCTCGGGATCGCGCTGACCCGGGCTCCTGCAGTTCGGAAAGCCGACGGACCGATAAGTACGTATTGTCCTCGTCCAGTTCGCGGAATTGGTGGTCACGCGGAAACGCTGTGTCGTTCCAGTTGTCGCGTCAGGCAAGCCGGCGCCCGGCAACGTTGGCCTCGATTGGCACGTGACGTGCGGCGTGGAAAAACAAATCCTTGAAGGCGAGTCGGCTCGCCTTCCGGTTGCTGAAGCTGAGCACGGCGAGTCGATTGCGCAGTAGTTTGCCGTTTTACTCCAGTACCAGTTCACATTCCTTGACGCAGGCAGCATGGTACATGTCGTGCACGAACCCTCCCGCTTTACGATGAGCGTCCACCTCGCTGAAGGCGAACTCCAGTGTGCCGGTGCAACGGCGCAGGACTGTCGTATCGATGCTCACGCACCGCCTTACACCAATGGAATGGAGCGATACTCGACCAGCGCTGACCGGCCCGTAATATCGACAATGCGAATCCGACACTCGTGGCCAAAGGCATCGGTGAGACGCAACTCTTCCCCGAACAGGAAGCCGACCGGCTGCTGCCTGCCCTCGTTGATGGCGATGTTGTCAGCATACAGATAAGTACGGTCGCTTGTGTCACGTATGGGGTTCAGTCGTCCTGACAGACCAGGGACGTGTCCGGTTGCATTCGAAAAGATTACAGCGCCTCCTCCCGGAAGGGGGGCGAGTTCAATTGTCAACACTCCCTCAGCGGGTATCCAGTGCTCTTCGCAGTGTGCAGCGTATCCGGATGCAGCGACAAAAACCCTCATCGGCAATTCAGTGGTGTAGAGGTCCACGCACCCCTCGCCGTCGAAGCCGGTGGTTGCCTCTTGCCAAGTCTTGTTCGGGTATAGTACCAGCAATTTCGCGCCGGGGAGCGGCTGACCATCCGCGAATACCTTGATGGTTACAGAGTCCGGGGTATTTTGATGCGATGCTGCCGAAACAGTCAGACGAAGGTCTTTTCCATCAAGCACGTGGTATTCAGGCTCTTTCCCGCAAAGCTCCCGAGTCTCTCGAAGGATGATGCGAACACCGTCACCTCGTCGTTCCATGAAATACTGTCGTTCATGAGAGCCATGAATGCCATTCACCGCCATGCGTCCAAGTATGGAGGCAAGCGCTTCGTTGCGGGTTGCCTGGGTCTCGGGCATGGCGTCTATCGTCATTCCGTTGGGCAACTCTCCGGGCGATACGAGTTCCAGACGGTCCTCGAACATGGACAAGCGTATCCTCCGCTCCTTCATGGCGTAATCCCGGTGCACGACGGCGTTCACAATAGCCTCGAAAACGGCACGCAAACTATACTGTGGCACGTCCACCCGTGCTGGCATTTTACGGGCAGCAACCTGCATGTTGCTTCGCACGAACAGCATCGCGTCATCGATCTGGCGATGTAACGGACCGGTGATCTCACGTGCGTCCAACTGGCCCGATGCACGATCCGTACCGTCGTAGCGAGTTGCCGAAATGGCAGCTTGAGGCAACCATTCCTGCGGCTCCCGTGTGCAGAGCAGGATACCGGCAACCGTGGCCCTCTGAACGCCTGCTTGGTCATTCGCCAGCAGACGAAGCTGCCGCAGGGCGGCCTGCGGGTCCGCTGCCCCCTCGGCACTGAGCAACGAACGCCAAAGTTCCTCGTCCAAGGTGCCAAATCCGGTGTCCGGAACGGGCTGCTTGTCAAACCAGAGAAACCTGGCCTGTGACCTAAGCTGAGCGAGGCGCAATTGTTCGTCGGTGCTCATTCGTCGGGCTGAACTTCCGATTCGCCGGTAGCTTCCACCCGGGCTCTCGTGCAGAGCGTGGCCCTGGGGAATCTCTACCAGCAAGAACGACTTGCCGTAATCGAGTTCTCGTCGGGAGATGAAGGGGTACAGAGGAGGCTTGATCGCATCCGCGCAGATTTCGACAAGCAGTCGCTCAAGTACATCCATCTGCTCGCGCGACATGCCTGGCACTTCACCCGCATCGGTGACACCACAGAGCAACACACCGCCTTCTGCATTCGCGAAGGCGGCGATTTCGTCAGCCAGATGGTCGCGGCTTGGGCTCTTTGGGCGGTTTCCAGAAAACTCGATTTGCTTGAATTCCCAAACACTGTCTTCGCCCAAGCGCAACTGGCGTTCAATGTCGGTGTCGCTGATCTTCATCTCCGTGGTGGACTCCAAACCTTGAAATTTTTGGCGATAGTCCTGTCCAAGCGTGTCTCCTCTGCCTGCTGCTCTCCAAATTGAGCGACGAGCCGCTTCATTTTCGCCTCGAAAGGTTTCCTGTCATCTTTTTGCGGCGGTGCGCCCACGTAGCAGCAGGGGGTGAGCACATGCCAGCTTTTGCACCTCGTCTATCGTCAGGCTCCTGCAGAAACCGAGAGCATCGGCATACTCCTCTGCGCTCTCACTGCTTCGCCATACATGATAGGCACAGACAATGCAGACAACCTCCTCATCCGTCAACTCACGGTAGGTGCGGTCGACCATGCGGCCGAACACGCACACTCACCAGACATCACCTCCCTGATTGCGGGATTCTCGCGCTCGATCGCCGCTATGACATCATCGACGACCTAGCCGATGACAGGCTGCCACACCTGAGTCCTGAGATGGCCCCAGCGGTCATCCGGCGGAACGCAGAAGATGTTCTCAGCAAGATACTTGCCCCCAAGTCCTCGGCAGCCTCCGCGCCCCATTCGGCGAGGACAGAAGCGCAGCGTTCCCCGAAGACGTTGGAGATATACTTGAGGAAAATCAGATCCAAAACGTGAAAGACTATCGGCTCTGGCCCTTCCGCCCTTCAAACCGCCAGCGCGCGCAAACTCATTCATGCTCTCAATATCATATTCTCGCTTGCCAGTCGCAACATATACAACAAACCTAGCGAGTTGACTGCTATCACGTGATCTTTCGGGCTTTTTTATCATAGTTCGGAAATTATGCCACAGACATTGCATAACACGCATGTTCGGTTTTGCTCTTGTATTTTCAAACTGACACACTATCTGACTTTTGAAGAGGTTGATGGGCGGGAGAGTAAGGGGTTTGTCAATTTCGGTTATAAATCCCGAGATTTATGAAAGATGAACTCGCAGAAAACATGGATACTTTCTTCAGGAATTTGCTCAATATACCCAAACCGAATCGCCTTCACCGACCAAGGAATATCTGGAACGTCGCTCTGATAAGATTCGGGGAGAACGGCGAGCCTGTTTTCGAGGAGGCAGACCAAGATTTATCAAAACTGAGGTGTTCCGTGGGTGCCAAGTGATTATAGCCTCTCAAGTACCTTCACGAGCGCAGGATTTGAATCTTTTAACCCTTTTGTATTTTCAGCCATCGTTTCCATGGTTTGTTGAAGGGCCTTGTTCAGGACTTCAGATGCTTCCGAGCGTTTTTCATTTGCCTGTATCATGGTATGGATACCATATCCGATAAGAACAAGAGTCGCGAAGTTTGTACCAATATTTGCAAGTTCTATTATCGTTTCCTTTTGGCAGGGGCGCCTTCATCGCACGGTACGCTTTTATTACTATTCCCGAAATTTACTCGAGTTACATCCACTCCCCCGACAATGTCGAGCAATTCATCCACAGCCGCGTCCTCTGCTTTTGAGACATACTTCTTGACGTATTCCAGAATGGCTCTTTCCGGGTTTCTGCTTTCCTAGATCTCTTTCCGATGGTCTTTTAGGTCTTTGAATAGATCCTCTGTGATTCATTTCAGCATTTGGCCTGAAAATATCTGGGGTCCAATCAAGCAAGGTTGACAAGCTATCAGCAACCTTTGCAGAAAAATAATAAAACCAAGGGAATCACGTCTGCAACTTACTGCGCGCGTTGGTTGGGAATGATTCAGGAGGCACACCTTAATGTAAGCAGGGATACCGGAAAACGACTTGTACATGATACGCTATAGAAATCGATACGTTCAGGGAGAAAGAGACACCAATGCTGCATCCCGATTTCGAGCGCTGCTCGCGACACATTACCGCCGACGCCGTTCGCGAATTGCTGAGCGACATGGTGGACATCCCCAGCCCCACAGGTGGGGAAGCCGAGATGGCGCGTTATATGGTCGAGCACATGGCGAATGCCGGGCTGGGGACCCGCCTTCAGGAGGTCGACCCCGGAAGGCCAAACGCGGTCGGCGTACACGAAGGCGCGGGCGATGGCGTGAATCTGCTCCTCACGGGCCACATGGACACCTCTTACGACGGGGATGAGGACTACCTGAGCGGCGAAGGGTTCAAGCCCCGGTCCGTCCACCGAGACGGCTGGATGTGGGGCCTGGGCGCGAACAACATGAAGAGCGGCCTTGCGGGTGCGATGGCAGCCATCGAGGCCATCTGCCGCGAGGAGGTCGCCTTGCGCGGCGATGTTTCTCTCGCAGGCGTGGTGGGCGAGATAGAAAAGGCACCCGTGGACGAGTTCTCGGGTCAATCCTTTTCGGGCTATGGGACGGGCACGCGATATCTCATCCTGCACGGAGAAACCGCGGATTGCGCCATCCTCGCCGAGCCGACCGGACTTAAGGTGTCGAACGCGAACATGGGGGTGGTGTGGGCGAAGATCACCGTGAGCGGCACCATAAGCCACAGCGTTTTCTCGAACCGACCAGGGATCGTGAACGCCGTGCGCGCGATTCACAAGATTCAAAGCGCCGTCGAACAATGGATTCCTGATTACGAGGCCAGGCACTCCTGCATGGGCGAGCACCCCAACGTGACGATAGCCGCCGTCCGGGGCGGTTGGCCATGGCGGCTTTCCAGAAACCCTGCCGAGGCGAGCCTCTATCTCGACATCCGTACCGTGCCGGGCCAGAGGAGCGAAGACATCAAGCGCGATCTGCGCGCCGTACTCGAAGGTGCCTCCGATGAAACCTGCCGGGCCACGCTCACCTTCTACGTGAACGATCCGCCCACGCTGCTTGATGCGGATGCCCCTCTCGTTCAGGCCGCGCTCAGGGCGCACGAGGAAGTGACGGGCGAAGCTTCCGCGCCCGTCATCAGGAGGCCTGCGGCCGATTCCACGCATTTCAACCACTACGATATCCCATGCGTTTGCTATGGCCCCGGCGGACGAATGCACCCAGACGCCATGAAAAAGGGACTCATGCACGCCGTGGGCGAGCATGTACTCATTGAGGATGTGGTGACGGCGGCCAGAGTCTACCTCGCCGCCGCCCTTTCGATTTGCAGCCAGCAAGCCCATTCATAGAGCAGGGAAAGTGCGACATCCCAAATTTTTGGGGCGGGCGCAAACGGTTCGACCTTCAGGAGTAAATCAACCGAAAAGGAAATCCGCATGGACTTCGAACTGAGTGAAGAACAGAAAAACCTGCAACTCCTTGCTCGAAAATTCGCAATGGAGGAGATGCTGCCTGTCGTGGCCGAACTCGAAAAACGGCCTGACGGGGAGGACAAGTTCGCCTATGATCTGGTGAAGAGAGGTACGGAACTCGGTTTCCACTCCCTCGGCGTGCCCGAAGCACACGGGGGAGACGGGGCGAGTGTGCTCACCCAGTGCGTCGTGGTCGAGGAACTCTCCGTCGGATCGCCATCGGTCTCCAAGGTATACAGCCACAACTGGAAGGCAATAGCGGGCCTCATCGCCGTGGCGACGCCCGAACAACTCGCCCGCGTAATACCCGACTATCTCGAAGACCCTCTCTATTGCATCGGCATCGCCATCACGGAGCCCAATGCGGGCAGCGATAATGCTCTTCCCTTCGACGCGGACCCCGCAGCGGGTCCGACCCTGAGGGCGGTACGCGAGGGAGATTATTACGTCTTAAGCGGATTGAAGCACTACATCGCCATGGGCGCACAGGCGAAATACGTCACCGCCTTCGCCCGGACGGACAAGAGCGTCCCGTGGACGAAGGGCGTTACGGGCTTCATGATCTTCCCACCGCACGAGGGCTTCGAGGTCGGCAGGCTGCACGAGAAGGTGGGACTCAGGTGCTATCCCCAGCACGATCTCATCTTCCGCGACGTGCGCGTTCCTGTGGAAGACCGCCTGGGGGAGGAAGACGCATTCCAGGAGGGCAGAAAGAGCGTCGTCAATCTCGGCACCGTGGAAGCGACGGCCACCTCAATCGGCATCGCCCGGCGCGCCTACGATCTGGCGATTGGCTACGCGCGCGAACGCGTACAGGGCGGAAAACCCATCATTGAGCACGATCTGATAGGCACGCTCCTGCTTGAGATGTTTACCCGCCTGGAAGCCGCGAGGACGCTTCTCTGGCGTGCTGCATGGAGCATCGACAAGGGCGTGAACGATCAGAAATTCACGCGGGCGACCAAGGTGTTCGCCGTCGAATCGCTTAACTACCTGGCAACCAAGGCGGTGGAAATTTGGGGCGGCACGGGCGTGATGAAGGACGCGCCGGTTGAGAAGGTCTACCGAGACGCGATTCAACTCTACCACATGGGCAACACGAACCAGGTGAACGTCTTGAAAGCCCTGCCCCATTTGTAAGGACGCCAAGGGAATTACGGACCCTTGTCTTTTGTGCGGTTTTTGAGGATTCTATCCACGTATGTGCGGGACACATACATGCGTCCCGCGCCACAGAGCCGGCAGGGAATTCATTTGCTCAAAGCCGCCGGGAGACCGACAGGGACGCATATATACGTCCCTACAGACGAACCGGAAAGCAGGAAGGGGTATGAGAATGATCGAGAAAACAGAAGCGCAGTGGCGGGAACAACTGACGTCCGAGCAATACCACGTGACAAGGGAGGCGGGTACCGAGCGCGCCTTCAGCGGAAAATACTGGGACTGCCACGAAGATGGTATCTACAAGTGCGTGTGCTGCGGTGCGGAGCTTTTTGGCTCGGATACCAAATTCGACTCAGGCACGGGCTGGCCGAGCTTTTACCAGCCCCTCAAGTCTGAAAATGTGGGCGAGAAAGAGGACAATTCCTTCTGGATGCGCCGCGTGGAGGTGGTATGTTCGAACTGCGACGCGCACCTGGGTCACGTATTCCCCGACGGTCCACCGCCCACGGGGCTTCGCTACTGCATCAACTCGGCATCCTTGGACTTGATACCCAAGCCCGCAACCGATTAAGGCCGGACGGGGAACACATACATCAAGGGACGCTTCACGCGCGATCAGCGAGGAGCGTCCTTTGCACGAATGAATGGAGAGGATATTCATGACGATTCAACGCTTTCATAACGTATCGCTCACAGTGAAAGGCGCAGACGCATCCGCCGCATGGTATGCCGAGAACTTCGGTTTCGAGGTGGAATCGGATTCCGAGCGCACGCCTGATTTCTCGGCCCAGGTAACGGGTGTTCCCGGCGCACACCTTCGCGTGGTGCATATGGGCGGCCACGGGCTGCACCTCGAACTCATGGAATACAAGGGCGCGTCTGGCGATGCGGTGAACACCTCTCCCAACAACGCGGGCTGTCTGCAAATCGGTTTTGTGGTGGACGACGCAGAAACTCTCTATGAAAAACTCAAATCACAGGGAACCGTTATGTGTTCCCCCTCCCCTGCTACCGTGCCGAGCGGCCCAATACAGGGTTCCAAGATTTTTTTCTGCAAAGATCCCGACGGCGTGGTGCTGAAGTTTTTGTCTATCAAGAAGTAGGTGGAGGCTTCCTCCTCGCGGGGGGCTTTGATTTTCGCTTGACTCCGCAGGGGCGGACTGTGGGCCGTTCCTGTGTGGAATTTACTCGTCCATTCCCGCTCCACCTGGGGTGCAAACTCAGTAGCAATTGCACGAACGTTGTGGAGTTCCCGAGGGTGCGGACGCAGTTCCAGAATCTCCATTCCGTGATGTAATAAACCATCACCTGTACGTTCTCGGCCGAGCCGGGTCAGGGGAGCGATTTCGCCGTTCAAGTATACGTTGAACCGGCTGGTAACGCCGAAGGCACTCATCAAAGCCCACCCGTCCGCTCTTGCGGTTGCTTCCCTCGGGGGTCACAATGCGCCCGCTTCGCCCTGCAAGGCGTTGCGATGGTTCCAGAACCTTCTAATTGGTCGAAAGGGGAGATGCCATGAAAAAGCCATCCATCGCGATAGTGACGACCGGGGGAACGATTTCGTCGAAATACGACACGCGCGGGGGGGAGAACGTACCCGCAGCCAGTGGAGAAGAGTTGATCGCATCCGTTCCCGAACTCTCGGGCTTCACGCTAGCTCACGTGGTCGAGCACTCGAACGTCACCAGCGACTTGATGGAGACGGCAACGGCCTTTGGTCTGCGTGACCTCCTGCGCACGATTCTGGCGGATGAGGAGACGGCAGGGGCTGTGGTCACCCACGGAACAGCTACCATGGAGGAGACGGCCTATCTCCTAGACCTCACGCTCGGTGGTGAGAAACCCGTCGTGGTTACAGGCGCAATGCGCAACTCCGTAGCCCGCGACGCCGACGGCCCGAGAAACATCTTCTACGCCGCGAAGATTGCCGCAGACCTCGATGCGCGCGACCGCGGCGTGATGGTCGCATTCGATGGCGAGATTTTCGCCGCGCGCGACGTCATCAAGGTGCACTCTCAGCGGCCCCACGCATTCGCTTCAAGAGACGGCGGACCCATCGGTATCGTTTCGGACGAAGGCGTCTGCTTCCACTATCTGCCTGAGCGGCGCCTCCATTTCGAGGTATCGGCTCTCAGGGAAAACGTGCAGTTTCTCACCGTGACCCAAGGAGTAAACGACCTGCTCGTGCGCGCGTGCATCCGCGAGCATGTGGACGGCATCGTGGTGGAGGGCGTCGGCGCCGGCAATGTGAACCTTCCCTTCTACCATGCCCTTTGCGACGCTATGGAAACGGGAATCCCCGTGGTGCTCGGGGTGCGCATTTTCGCGGGCGCGCCCCATCGTGCGAAGGCGCATGCGGGTTCTTTCCTGAGCCTGATCGAGCGCGGGGCGATTTCCGCAGGCTATCTGAGCGGCATCAAGGCCCGCACCCTCCTGATGGTGGCGCTTTCGCACACGCAGGACCGAGAGGAGTTGCGCGATATTTTCGAGCGTGCCGGAGGCCGGGCGTGAAGTAAATACCGAGAAGGGAGCGCGGAATCCCGGCAGAGGATGAAGGTACATGAAGAGACACACAGGGCTCTTTCCTGGAAGAGCATAATCAGTTCTGCCTTATTCGGCAAAAATCCGCATTTACCCCACACTAGTGCGCGGGAAAAAGGTGCCGGGACTAGGAAACGGCCATGCGACGCCCGCTCTCATACCATTCAGGACCCGGCTGTTCCGGCGGATCGTCGTAGCGCTTGATCTCGAGTTCGACGTTGTCGGGATCGTAGAAATATGTGGCGTAACCCACGCCGAAAGCACCGAGGTTCTTCTCCTCGCCGCGGTGCGGCTCTCTGCCACTCGCGCGCAAGCGCTCAATCACCTTGTGGTACTCGGCATCATCGAGACAAAACGCGAGGTGGTCCATCCCACCCTTGACTTCGACGTCATCCGACACGAAATCTTTGGCGTGAAACAGCACGAGAATGTCCTCCCCCACGCGGAAGACAACCTGATCGATCTCGCCATCATGGATGAGCCTGCGGCCGACGGGCTTGAAACCCATCACGTCACGGTAGAACATGATGGATTCATCGAGATTCGTGACGCGCAGGGCCACATGTTCGATCATTCGCTTCATGGCTGCCTCCTTTTTGCCGGAGGGGAGGGATTAGTCTTCGTAGGCTTTCACCGTGGGTACCGTGATGGGGGTTTCCGGCTCGGTTCTGCCCTCGGCTACGGCACGAATCGCTGCGATGATCTGGCGATATCCCGTGCATCGGCAGAGATTTCCGGTGAGCCAGTGCTGAATTTCCGCCTCGGTGGGGTCGGGATTTTCATCGAGCAGTTTTTTGGCCGAGACGATCATCCCCGGTGTGCAGTAGCCGCACTGCGTGGCGCCATAGGACGCAAAGGCGGCCTGAAGGGGATGCAAGTCATCAAGACCGCCGAGGCCTTCTATCGTCTCGATATTCGACCCATCAGCGCGCACCGCGAGAACGAGACAAGAACTGATGAGTTCACCATCCATGATGATCGAACAGGAACCGCAGGCTCCCTGATCGCAGGCGCGCTTTGTGCCCATCATACCCAAATCTTCACGGATGAGGTCCACCAGATATCGGCTTACGGGAACCATGGCATCGACGGGTTCGCCGTTGAGAACAAAAGATATCATCCTTTTTTCAGACATATCGAGCCCTCACTCTTTGTGACCATGCGCTGTCGTGACGTGGCCTCACTATACCACGATTCATTCGTACGTACACAGGGAATCCTCAAATCTTCCTGAGCGTCGGGATGAGTTCGTCCGAGATCATTCGCATGCTGTGGAGCGCCGTGGAAAGCGGCATTCCCGCCCAGTGGGTACGGATGACGAGGTGATTCATCCCGACTTCCTCCCAGTAGGGGCGAAGCTGCTCGTAACACTCCTCGGGTGAGCCGAGGATGAAGCGATCCTTCAGGAGATCGTCGAATTCCTAGTCGAACGTCTCATCCTCGGGCATGGCGTCGTCCTGCCCCCATTTGGCGTAGTCCTGGTATTTGCCGAACAGATAAGGCCCCGCCATTTCGAGGGCGGTCTTCTTGTCACGGCTGCAGAACACTTCCTTGATGCACGGGAATTCCCTGGGAAACGGCTTGCCGCAGCGGTCCAGCTCCGCACGGCAGAGCGCCATCTGCCTCCTGATGGTCGCCGTGGTCGAATGGGGGTTGATGAACCAGTTGTCCCCGATACGTGCGGCGCGCTCGATGGCCTTGTCGTTGTTCGCCGCCACCCATATCGGCGGATAAGGCTTCTGTACGGGGCGGATGTTCATTCGCACGCCGTCGAGCTTGCAGACTTCATCCTCCCAAGTGACTTCCTCTTCCGTCCAGAGTCGCTTCACGAGTTCGAGTCATTCTTCGAAACGGCGCACGCGCTGTCCTTTCGGCACGCGAAAGGCGTCGAACTCCGCCTCGCGATAGCCCAGCCCGATTCCGAACACGAAGTTTCCCCGGCAGATCACGTCCATCGTCGCCACCGTTTCAGCCACATAGACCGGGTTGTGGAGGTTGATAAGCAGGATGCCGAGCCCAAGCGTCATCTCGCCCGCCTCGGCCTGCAGGCGCGCCAGGAAGGGCACGATCTGGAGTTGCTTGTTGTTGCCCTCGTTCAGATAGTGCTGCCCGGTGAAGAGAGAATCCCAGCCCTTATCGCGCGCGAGGCGCACCATGGCGTATTGGTCGTCAAGGGCAGTGACCATGTCGGTTTCCAGGTACTGCTGGTTGGTGATGAAGAGCCCTACTTTCATGTCACATTCCCTATGCTGAGGTGGATGGTTGAGCCAACATACCCCAACGTTCTCACTGCCGCCATACCTGCGACAGCGATGCGGAGTGAGAAAATGCGGGTTATTCTTGACTCGCATCCTGTCTGCCGAGGCGCCGTACACACACCATCTACTTCGAGGTTTATGACAACTTTGAGGCTGCCGCGAGTACCACCTCATCTCCCCGGTCATCGACGGCAGCGATGATCTTCCACTCTTCCAGGTCCAGATAGATTGCGTTTCCCGTGAAAAGATACATCTTGGCGTGGAGCGAACAAGAAAGACAACACAAGTTGCCGCACCCGGTCGCTGCGTTCGGCTGGTTTCCACCGGCCGGATACTCTACGAGGAACGGACCGACCGCCTGCAGGAGGCAACTTCGGATGTCCGCGTTAGATCCGCCACCATCTGCACGGGGCCGATTGCACCGATTTCCAAACCATTGCAAATTGTCCCGGTTTGCCGTATACACGCACGATATATTGATAAAAGGAAACTCCTCAAATTCGTAGTCCGCACGGGTGCAAGCATACGATAGCCAATAGCGATAGTGGCACATTCGCCGTCATGCGGACACCGGTTTTGCCGGTTCCGGAAAAGGGGAATCATGTCGGCCGTTGAACTCATTGATGTGACAAAGAGATTTGGCCGGGTCACCGTCATTTCCGATCTGAGCCTGCAGATCGAGGAAGGCGAATTCGTGGTGCTGGTCGGCCCTTCGGGTTGCGGCAAATCCACGACGCTTCGCATGATCGCCGGTCTCGAGGAAGTCTCCGCAGGCCGGATCATAATCGCCGGAAACGACGTTACTCATGCGGCTCCCAAGGCCCGCGACATCACTATGGTATTCCAGTCCTATGCGCTCTATCCACATATGGATGTGGCGGGCAACATGTCGTTCTCGCTCCGTCTCGCCAAGTTTCCCAAGGCGGAGATCGCCGCTCGGGTGGCGCGCGCCGCTGAAATGCTCGGTCTGACCGAACTCCTACACCGCCAACCGCGAGAACTTTCGGGCGGACAGCGTCAGCGCGTCGCCATGGGCCGTGCTATCGTGCGCGACGCCTATTGCTTTCTGTTCGATGAACCACTCTCGAACCTAGACGCCAAACTTCGCGCCCAGATGCGCACCGAACTGCTGTTGCTGCACAAGCAACTCGACCGCACCATGATCTATGTGACCCACGACCAGATTGAGGCCATGACAATGGCCGACCGCATCGTGGTTATGGATCAGGGGGTCATTCAACAAATCGGCACACCGCCCGAGGTCTACAATTACCCTGTCAACCGGTTCGTCGCCGGCTTCATCGGTTCGCCAGCCATGAACATGCTGGACGGAGAGATCAGGCAGGAAGGTTCGGAATATGTAATTTTCGGAGACGGCTTCGAACTGCCGGTTCCGAGGATATTCCACGAGAGCCTGAGCAGTGACGAGTCTCGGGAAATCGTCGCGGGCCTAAGGCCCGAGCATTTCTCCTCGACGGGGACGAGGGATTCCGGCGGTGCCACAGCCCCGGTGCAATTGACAGTGGATGTCGCCGAGTATGTCGGTGCCAACCAGTTTCTTGCAGCGCGCATCGGTGAGCAAAGAATTTCCGTGTCCGTGGAAGCCGGCCCGGAACACGGCCGGATGGAATCGGGCACTTACTTTTTCGAAACGGAGAGGCTCTACCTGTTCGACAAGAAGACCGGCCTCGCACTCAATCCTGTTGCCCGGGCCGAGGCGTTTTAATCACTAACCTTGCAAGGAGGAAACCATGAAATCGAAACCCGGATTTTGGGGGACGATAGCGCTTGCGGCGATCGTTACCCTGACGTTCAGTGCCACGTCGCTGTTGGCCAATCCCTACGAGAAGTACAAGGGCAAAACGCTGGTCGTCAGTTGGCCCGCGAATTCGCATTACAAAAAAGCCAGGAAACTGGTCGCCGAATTCACCAAAGAGACAGGTATCAAGGTAGAAATCGACTACTCCCAGTACCTCAGGATGCGAAATCGCCAGTCGCTGGAGATGAGTAAGAAGGACGGTGATTTCGATGTCGTTTCCTGGGTGGTGATGTGGAAGGGAGAATATGTGGCGAAAGGCCTGCTGACACCCCTGTCACAGTTCTTTACCAGCCCCGCGTTCGTCGACCCGAATTATGACATCAACGACATTGCTGACGCCTACATCCAGAACGGCGGCATCGTAGGCGGCAAGAAGGGCTATTTGCCCGGCAAGTCGGGCGCGCTCTACGGTCTGCCGTTCGGTGCCGAGACCTCGATCCTGGCCTACCGAAAGGACGTGTTCAAGCAGTTGGGCCTCGCCGTGCCGAAGACCTACGATGATGTCCGCAAGGCAGCGAAGCTCATCAAGGAGAAGAAAGGGATGGGTGGCCTCACCATGCGCGGCAAGACCGGGCACCAAGTTACGGCCGCTTGGTTGTTCCATGCTGCGCCCATGGGTGCGCGGGTCTTCGACGACAAGTGGCAACCCGTCTTCAACAACCCTGCCGGCGTAAAAACCGCAGAGTTCCTGCGCGAGATGGTGAAGTACGGTCCCCGCGGCATTCCGTCCTACAGCTACGGCGATGCGTCGAAAGCGTTCCTGCATGGCGATGCCGCCATGTATATCGACTCTCTGAAAATCGCCGCAAGAGCACGCGACCGAAGCAATCGAAGGTAGTCGGCAAGGTTGGTTACGCACTCCACCCGACCGATATCCGCTGCGGTTCCGAGACAGGCGGTTTCGCCATGGGCATACCAGCCAACTCGAAGAACAAGGAGGCGGCGTTCCTGTTCATCCAGTGGATGACCTCGAAAAAGGCCGATCGTCGAATCGTCGAGCTCGGCGGCGACCCGATCCGTATTTCCACGCTCACCGATCCGGTGTTCTCAAAGAAGTTCCCGGAATATCCGGTGATTGCAGAACAGTTGAAATGTGCCGATCCCGACTGGCGGCCGTTGATCCCCGAGTGGAACGAGTTGAACATCAAGGTGCTCGGCCTCGCGCTGCATCAGGTCCTGACTTCCGACAAGCCCATCAAGCCAATCCTGGACAAGGCGGCGGTGAAGGCACGCGCCGTCATGGAGCGCGAGGGCTACTATCGTTGGCAGTCGAAATCCTCAAAATAGCCGAAATTCCTGAACCTGCCTCCCCCGGTAGAACCGGGGGAGGCGCATAACCAACAAGCAACCGGTCACCGGAACGTTCACCATGAGCGACCCTGCCCCTCTGATCGTAACAAGAACACCGAGATGGATCGTCGGATACCTGTTCGTCGCGCCCGCCGTTCTGCTCATGGGTGCGGGCCTGATCTATCCGGTCGTCCAGGGACTGATGCTCAGTATGCAGGACTGGGCAGTCGGCACGCCGATATCTTCCGCGGAGTTCATCGGTGCAAACAACTATCTGCGCATGCTTAGCGATGACAACGTCAAGGAATCCATGTGGGTGACGTTCAAGTTCGGCTTTTTCACGATCATCATCGAAATGACGCTGGGAGTCGCACTGGCTCTGCTACTAGAGAAACCGATTCGCGGCGCATCCATCTTCCGAACGATATTCATCATGCCGCTGATGATTTCGCCCGTGGTGGTCGGATTGGTATGGCGCTACCTGTACGACGCCCGGGCGGGGTGGATCAACCATTACCTGGAACTCGCCGGCTTAGAGCCGCTAATCTGGCTTGGGGAGCCACATCTCGCGTTTTTCGCCATCGTGTTCACGGACATCTGGCAGTGGACGCCGTTCGTCTTCATCATCGTGATCGCCGGCCTCCAGGCGCTACCCTCGGAGGTCATCGAAGCGGCACGTATTGACGGCGCCAATACATGGCAGCAGATATTCCTGGTGAAGCTGCCGATGATCAGGTCAGTCCTGATCATCGCCCTTCTGCTCCGGATCATCGATGTCTTCAAGGGACTGGAGGTCATGCTGATCATGACAGAAGGAGGTCCGGGACTGGCAACGGAACTGTTGTCGCTGCACATCTACAAGACCGCCTTCGACGCCCAGCAACCCGGCTATGCGGCGGCCATCTCCGTCCTCTTGCTGATGATCGTCTTCGCTCTCAGCCTGGCGATACTGTTGATCAGCAACCCCATGAAATCCCGCGCCGACGTGTGAGGTGAAGACGATGCACTCAGGAACCACCGAATTGAAAACGATTCTCCACTACGCGGGGCTGATCGTACTGTCCATAATTTGCCTGACACCGATCTACATCATGATCAGCACTTCCTTCAAAAACGAGGTGCTTATCTTCGATGGAAATCCCGTGTGGTTTTTCTTCTTCCCCACTCTTCAGAACTACATGGACATCATCGGCGAGGCGAACTTCGACCGGTACCTGGTGAATTCCATTATCGTGAGTGTTTCGGCAACCATGATCACGCTGACCACCGGTGGCATGGCGGCCTATTCCCTGGCCCGCATGCAGTTCCCCGGCCGCCAGTCCATCGCCAACGGGGCACTCCTGGTCCGGATGATACCGCCCGCAGTGCTGGCGATCCCGGCCTTCGCGGTCTCCATCCTGCTGGGAATCGCGAACAAGCTTTCGGGCCTCATCTTCTTCTATTCGGCGCTCAACCTGCCCTTCGCCATCTGGCTGCTCTACGGCTTCGTCAAGCAGGTTCCGATCGAACTCGAGGAAGCCGCCGTCGTTGACGGGGCCACCCCCTGGCAGGTGTTCACCCGTGTCCTCTTCCCGATAATGAAGGCCGGTTACGCGGTTACCGGCATCTTCGTATTCCGGATCGCATGGAACGAATTCATTCTGGCCCTGCTGCTAACGGACAGAACCACGCGCACACTACCGGTTGCCACCAGTCTGTTCCTGACGGACTCGGGCCCCGAATGGGGACGCATCATGGCCATGGGTACGCTTATCGTCATTCCGCCGCTGATCTTCACCTTCTTCTCTGCGCGACATATTATCGCCGGCATTACGGCAGGTGCTGTAAAAGGATAGCCGGAAGACCCGCCGTTCCCTGGAAGAGACGACTCCCTATCCCTCAAGTCCGAAGTCCCGTACAGATACATTGTCGCAGATCAGCACCTCTCCCCGACAAATGCCTACTCCTCCGGCTCATTATAAGAGATGAACGTGATGTCCGCCGCTTCGTTGCGGCCGGGGATCAGGGCCTGGTAGCCGTCCGAGTAGTACCATCTCTCGACCGCCTCCTGGTCGGGGAATTTCAGGAGAACGAACATCTGCCTGTCGTGCTCGCCATGGAGAACCTTCACGAGTTGTCCGCTCGCCGCCACCTCTCCCCCGACGGAGGCGACGATGGCAAGCCCCTGCTCGGCGTAGCTGTTGAATCCTTCTTCATCCTTCACAGTGATGTGTCCGACCACGTATGCGCTCATGTTCGCTCCTTTCACAAATGGGGCCGTGCAGCCCGGCGAATGAAATACAGATTTCACGCTGCGCTTGCTGCGGCGTCTCTCGCGTTTCCTCCCCGTCCGGCCTGAAAACCAAAACCTCTGACAAACCTCAGAATGCTTCAAAGGTTCCACAATTTGCCGTTGGAATCAACGTCGCCCTGGCGATACGGGATGAGAATGTGTGAAATTATCAGTTTTGATCGTCTTGGATGTACGAGAAATTGTCAACGCCTGTAAATTCCTGAACTAATTTGTAATTGCTTGAGTTATCCAATGCCTTGAACCAGTCCGGAATCTTCAGGAAATGAAGTGCTCACCAGATTGGTTCCGATTGACGATGCAGATATACAAGTGTTCATTGAGGTTATCCATGACATGAGGGGTGACAAACCGGACTTGTTTTGCACAGCCCCTCAAGCGACGATGGATGACTGAATCCGTAAATAGCAACACCGGTGGGTATTTCAAGAAGGGGTTGCGTGCTGCCCGAAAAAGTTTCCAGTCGGTGATTTACACCGGACGGGCATGTCGTCGCGGCGTCGGCGACATACCGGATTTCCCCCTTCGAGCTCAGGCCCGGGTGGGTCCATGGGCTCGCGGGGAAGTGGTTCTAGAACCGTATCGAGAAGCCCGCCTGCACGGAGTGCTCGTCCTCGCGGCCGGTCCATGCTCCCCGGTAGCCGAGACGCAGGCTCCAGGCGTCCGAACTGCCCTTCAGCGTGACGCCGAGGCTAAAGCGGAACGACTCCCGGGGAATGCCGATCACCCGTTTCTTCTCGGGGAAACTCAACACGCCCGCATGGTCCGCCTTGCGCACCGTCGGGGAGAGTTCCAGCCACTCAGCCGTCGCGACCTCCACGCCGGCCCGCCATCCTCGGTAGTCCTGCGAGTAGCCCGGGATATCCGCCCTCATCACCGCGCTCTCCGCCGTGTGGCCGCCGTGGTCCAGAGAACCTGCGAACACCGACACCGACGGGGCGAGACGCATGCCGCCGGCGGGGAACAGCCGGCCCGCCCTCGCCTCGACATGGGTCTGTTTCACGTCGAACGAGCCCCCGAACAGGCCGGTGGCCTCCCGCGTCCTGGACGATGCGCGCGAGCGGCCGTGGGCGAGTGTCACGTCGGAGAAGAACGCGTCCCCCCTCCAGCCCAGACCCGCCGCGTAGACCTCGCCCGTGAGTCCGAAAACGCCTCGGCGAGGGGGGCCACCGACGCCCCGAGATGCAGGCCGCCCCCGAGAGGCACGTCCATGTCGAGGGATACGGCGCGGGTCTCGGAATCCCCGCCGATCCCGCGGAGCCCGAACCTCACGGAACGCCCCTCCGGACCGCTGCCCCTGCGCACCGGATATCCCTCCAGGACGGCCTCCGTCAGGCGCACCATCGCACGCGAGGCAAGTCCGAGCGGCGAGGAGCCGGTCGGTGTTTCCGGCTCCGGTTCTGGTTCAGGCTCGAACACGGCCTCCTCCCCGGTCAGAACCCCTGAACCCAAACATACTGGCCAGTACCGATACCCGACTTCGACTCGCCACTGGAAGATCTCCGACTTTTTCGCAGACCGGAAACAGGTTTTCAGAAGCAACCCGTCGTTCCCGGCGTATCCTCCACATCCTGCGCACAACCCATAGGACATTGCCGAGGACACGGACTTCATTTGCCAGACACGAATACGGCGGATAACCGGGGGTTTTCGGGAACAAGGTCAGAATATCAATCACCTCAATTCAGAACCATTTTTTGCAGGACTCTATAAACCATAAACGATTCAGTGCCGCCAGGACGCAAAAGACGAAAACGGGTGTATGCGGTTTTGCAAGAACAGGTCACGACCTGTGAGACAACCCCGGGGAGGGGCTACCACTGCGTGAGCCTCTCCCCAATCTCCCCTCCATTTTCCGGGGCTGGCCGCTGGGGCTATTTTGGGCTAATATGAATCCCATACAAGATGATGTCGGTAAAACTGACGGCCATACATGATTTTCACGTACAAAGGCGGTGGGTAGTTTCGCTCAGGTTCGCCCGAGTGTTCCTTTTTTCTGGTTTTGTGGGGGAATTCCAGTCATGAAAAAACGAGACGTATTCAGAAGTCTGGCCGTCCTTGTAGTGGCAGGCGCGCTCGTTACGGGCTGTGCGGGCAACGAGATGATGAACAGGAAAAACGACAAAATGACCAAAAAGAAAATGGCCATGAAAGACAAGATGATGATGGGCAAGAAAAAGATGAAGGGCGGCGAGGATCCCGCCGTAACGGCGCGCAAGAAACTCATGCGCGGCATCGGTGCTGACATGAAGCGCCTGAGAGCCGCCATGAAACAAGGCAGCGGCTGGGTTGTCGAGGAGCAGGTGCGCCAAGCAGCAGGCGACATGTACAAGAAGGCATCCAGGATCAAAAAGGCGTTCAGAAAAAACAACTTGACGGGTAAGACGACTTCTTCCGCTGCGATCTGGAAGAACACTGGGAAATTCAATCTCATCGCAGACGGCCTGGCTGCGAACGCCGCCGTCCTCGCGCAAATCCATTACAAGGGCGGCCCTGCGGCCATCAAGAAGTCGTTTGGCCTCATCGGCCGGCAATGCGGAGCATGTCACAAAGCATTCAGGAAGAAGAAAAAGAAATAACGACGTCCTACAATCAAAAGAAACCCCGGCTCGAATCGCCAGTGTTTTCTTTTGGGATTTACACAGGAAAGTTGACAAACCCTAGTCTGCCTCCTCGAAAACAGGTTTGCCATCGTCGAATCTTATCCTGAAACTGCGTTCCAGATATTCCTTTGTGGGCGCGGGGAACTTATCGTCCGGCTTCGGGGCGTTGAGCAGGTTCCTGAAGAACGTATCCATGTTTTCTTCGATTTTTTCCGGATTCTCAATTTCAATCTCTCCTTTTTTCGTTCAAAACCCCCTAAATAGACAGTAACACTCTTGTAAGGAGAAACCAATGCTGAAACGAATCACATACGACCTGCTCGATGATTTAGAGGATCATCAAACCGAAATCGAGGAAAGCAAGGATCCGGAAGGTGCTGTCATGGTTTTACTACCAGTGTTTTTTTATTCCCATATAATGCTCATACGCTTTCATCGGATCTATCAACTCGCACTTTTCCGCCACTTCATCCGGGGGCATACCATCATAATATCGGGCATATCTTTTCCCTCCACTATAATAATATTTTCCCTTGAAATAACTGTCCCTCTTACCGTAGCCATTTTGCTCCGTGACTGGAGTTGCTTTGCTTTCGTCTGAATTCTTTTCGCCAGTCATTTTATTCCTCATTGTTCTAGGAATCCGGGTTCTCGATTTTCCATCTTCAATCACCTACCATACTTTTCTATGATATTCTGCAACGCGATCCATCATATCCCGATCATCCGGATATCTCAGGTTTGTCGGCCCGAAAGGAAATCCCGCTTCATACAGGTCGTCCATATATTTATCCATCGCATCCAGATCCATATCGCCCTCAGAGAATTTGATCTTTCTCCATGGTTTGTCAGGATGCAACTGTTTTATTCTCTCCCTTCGTTTTTCAGCATCCATATGCCTGTATTTTTCTTTCAATTCTTTTGTTCGTTGTCTATATGCCTCGTTCATATCTTTCTCATGCCCCTCATGACTCGTTTTTTCTCAGGCCGCGACTGCATACGGAAGGTTCGGGCGTTTGCCGTTCAGGATTTCCTCAAGCGTCAATATCTGCATCCTGGGAAAGGGTTTTGTATCAAATAGCCCTTGCCTGTCCAAATGACAAATCCCGGATTTAATGACAGGAAACTCCAAAAGTTTTCCATTTTTCAGCAAATTCTTTGAAGGCATCATTAAAGCTCTTTTTTTTTGAAACAAGAAAAAATGCACGAGGCGAAAGTTTCCCGGAACGAATCGCTCTTGGATCGCCAGATAAACCTTTTAGTTTCCCTTGCCATTTTCTTATCTGGCCTTCATGTTTCTCATTATAAGAAAAACTATGATAAATCAGCAGGGAATGTTTCTTGGCAAGTTTCTTCACTTCCTCAATAGAGATATGTTCCTTGCTGGGTTTCTCATTCATTGTCATTCCTTTGTCGGGGTCAACGAAAACCAGATCGCATCCGTTCATTTGTTTGCAGGCATCATTGAACCATTTCTCGCGTTCGTTTCCTGCTTTGATCTCTTTCCCGTAAAAAGAGGCTTCGGGAAGTATTTTCTCTAGCCTTTCGATTCGACGACCCTTGCCTTTACAGACGACTTTGTGTTCGTGGATGATTTTCTTTAGTTCATCAAAAAGATCAGGATCATGTTTTCTGTTTCCATCGTCACACAGACAACTTATATGTTTTCCGTCACCTTCCGATCTGCACCAGATAACACCGAGGCGGTTTGCATTAAGGTGCCTTATTAATCCCAGCTTCACGTAATCGCCAACATCTCCGACATATTGGTCTTTCACATCGCTTCTCCTCTGAATATGATGTCTTGGCCCATTTTAATGGGAATGGGACGCTGCCGTGCACATCGCCCGGCAGAGAGATACCCGCCGTCATTCTGCCTGTCCACCCCTGCGCTCCCGGTGATGTGCCGCGAGCGTCGCGCACATCGTGGCCAGGCGCTGGCGAAGATGTTCGGGTTCCTCGACCGTGACGTGTTCGCCCCAGGTGAACAGATGCCAGCACATCTCGTCGATGCCGCCTGCCCGGAAACGCACGCTCACCGAGCCGTCACCGTTGGGCTTCACGGACTGATCTGGATGGAAGAGAAACGCCGACGCGTCGCGCGTCGCTTCGGAGTCGAATCGCAGGACCACTTCAACAGGCTCTTCCTGGAAGGTGCCGAACGATCGCCTGGCATAGGCCGCCAGATCGAACTCCGGGTCCGGGGTGAAAGTCTCCCCGGTGAGCTGCGCCGCCCTCATGTTGGCGAGCCGCCACAGCCGGATGTCCCCGGCCCGGTCGGTTCGCCCCACCACGAACGCGCGGTTTCCGTAGAGCAGGCCATAGGGGTAGATGCGCCGCCGGCCCCACCGCCCCGTCGACTGGCCCAGATAGCTGACATCGACGGCATGGCAGGTCAGGATCGCCTCGCGCAGCTGCGCCAGCAGTCCCCCGTCGAGGTTCGGCCGGGGACCGGCGCGCATGGCCAGCCCCTCGGCCTGCAGGAGCGTTTCGATATCCGGTTCCCTCCGCGCGTCGGTGCGGAGTTTCCCGAGCAATTCCCGCAGCGTGGACGCCCGCTCCCCGGAGCCGTCGCGGTCGAGACGCTCCACCGCGAGCGCGAGTTCCGCCATTTCCCCCGCGGAGCAGGAAACGAAGGGCAGGCGTTTCGGCAGTCGCCAGTAGTGTCTGCTGTCATCCCTCTCGACGGTGCCCAGTTCCCCGAATATCTCCGAAACCGCGTCGCGCATGCGCTCGGCCGTCCTGCGACTGACGGAGAATTCGTCCTAGATCTCGCCAAGGCTCATCCCGCCGAGGGACTGGAGACGGATCGCCAGGCGCAGGATGTCCTTTGCGGGTTCGTATCTCACCTGTCGTTCTTTCCGTTGGTCGTGTCCGGATACCGCGCAGGTTCGCACGACGCGCCGCATCCTGCAACCTCGACCCGGTTGCTCCCTAGAAGCCAATTGCACATCCTCCGCCCGGCTTAGACCTGCATTCCTCGAACAGCATGTCGGCCAAGGCCTCCGGATCGTCGAGCCGACCTAGGATGCCAGCCTTGCTGCGCACCACCGCGAAGTCGCCGGGCGTCAGGGTGGCGAGGCGTGCGAGCCGTGCCGGAGGCGTCAGTGCGAAGTAGCGGCGGAAGGCCCCTTCCACCTGCCCGGGCAGGAGATAGCCAAGCGTGATCTTGAAGGTGAAGCGCCGAAGCGACGCCGCATCGAGGTGCGCGCCGAAGTTGGTGGTGCAGGCGAAAGGAAACGGGTGGTTTTCCATCCATGTCAGCATCTCGTTGACCTGTCTCACCTCCCAGTTCCTGTGGGCGGAGCCCCGGTCGGCGAGCAGCGAGTCCGCTTCGTCGAAGACGAGGAAGGCACCGGCATCGCGGGCTTCTTCGAATGCGTCGGCGATTTTGCGTTCCGTTTCCCCGACCCACATCGACATCAAGTCGGAGGAGCGTTTCTGCATCACCTCCAGCCCCATATCCTCTGCCAGGTAGCGCACATACGCGCTTTTCCCCGTTCCCGGCGGTCCCTGGAGACACAGGGAAAAGCGGCGCCCGCCGCTTCGCCTGAGACGCCCGGCGAGCATCCCCGGGTCGATGTCGGCGCGGATCAGTGCGGGATCGAACAGGGGAGGCGCCCCCTGGGGCGGCCTTTGGCGGGACAGGGCCCTGGCCAGACTGTACGCGCCGTGGCGGACCGCCTCCACGTTGCCGCCGCAGAGTTGTGCGGCGACAACAACACCGTTCATCACACCGGGGTGCACGTCGAATTCCCTGGCCAGCGACGATGCTTCATCGGCCCCCGCCTCGATGCCGCGGCGCGAGAGCAGGCGCTCCCAGATCCGGGTCCTGACCGCCGTTGTCGGCGGTCGCAACTCGAGGACGACCGACATGCGGCGCAAAACGGCTTCGGGGGCCGCCCAGATGTCGTTCATGGTCCACAGCGTGGGGGTCGGCGACTCCTCCAGCAGCCGGTGAATGAACACCTTCGAGCCGCCCTTCCCTTCGCACGAGGAGAAGTGCTGGCCAAACAGGGAGAAACCCCGGGAGTAGCCGGGAAGGAGATCCTCCATCTCGTCGAAGAGCAGAAGCGATCCTCCGTCTTTGGCGAGCAGGTGCTGGGTAAGCTTGAATTCACCAAGCCTGTCTTGCCGGGAGGGCTCGTCGCCATCCTCGTCCGCCTCGCCGACGCTGTAGAGGGTCGCCCCAAGCTGTCGCGCCAGCACCTTGCAGAACTCCGTCTTTCTGGTACCCGGCGGGCCGTACAGGAGAATATTCATGCCGGGAGCGTCTTTCCACAGACCCGCCCTCAGGACGTCCTCGACATGATCGCGGCTCTGGCCAAGATGCTCGAAATCCGACCATTCCAGTTCGCTTTCGGGTGCAGGGCTCACCAGGAGATGCTTTGTATCGACAGAATCGGAACTGGTGTCCAGCCGCTCCACCCGGCTGAGGATTCGCACATCGCCGTCGTCTTCGATGGAGATGAGGCGGCACGGACCAGCGGCGCGTTCGCAGCAAGGCGGGCGGCCGCGCTGCTGGCCGATATGCCGAGACAGATGGAGATGATCACCCGATTCTCGAAGTCGAGCGGACTGCTTCGCCTGCGCCTGTCGGTGATATCGTCAATCATCGATTCGATGAACGGTTGCGTGTCGTAACGCAGCAGGAACTCCAGAATGTCGACATCCATCGGCGTGAGCCCTGTCATTCCTTCCAGATCCCGCAGCCGCTGCGCTGTCCGGTCGTATAATGCGTTCCCTGCCGTCAGGCTCTTCTCCCGCAGGGTCTGCCGGAAACCGCGCCACTGGCGGGCGGACATCTCTTCGGGGTCTGCGTGCTCTACGGTCATGCGGGGTTGCCGGCCCTTGCTGCACAGGAGATTGCGGATATCCTTCGTCAGGTTTTTTTCTATCCCGAGTTCCGTGCGATTCTTTCTCTCGTCCAGCCACTCGACCAGTTCGGATGCTTCCCCGTCATCGTGATGAAAGTGATTCGCGGCGTTTGCGAGGGAGAACAGAATCAGGTGTCTTTCATAATCGGTCAGCACGACTCCCTCCTGATGAAACCCCGAAAAGTCGGGGCGATACACGTTGCGTTGCAGGGAACCTACGGCACCCGTGCGTCAGATTCGGACGTATGGGCCAAGAAAATCACAAAAAAATCATCCTGATGTTTCTGACAGGATGGATTTGAAGGAGGTCACGGGATCGCCCGATTGGATTGTTCAGGAAAAATCCCGTGTCTTGAGGGATACGGTTGACCATGCAGACCGGGGTTCGCCTGCTCTTCACAAGACGCAAGAGACCATCGACAGGGGACGTTTCGGTTGGTCCGCAGTCCGAATCAGCGAATATATGGCAGTGCATCACCAGCGGGCCATGCGAGGCCGAGTGCAGGGTGGCCGGGTTGCATGGTCGCCTGAGGCATTGAATCGCAGGGACTCCGGGTGCGCCGGGCGTTGCCGTCACGAAACGCCACTGCTGCATGAAGCACCCTCCTCGCGGCGTCCTGCCGTGTCCACGCTGTCCCTCTGCCGATTCAGAAGGCTCTGAAAGGGAAACCATCAGATGTCCGCAAGGGAAAAGGCACCGGAGGCGCGTGGCGATCATGGCCCCGGGGACTGGAATCGGGAATTTCCTGGCCCAGGGACCTGAATCCGTTCAGATACAACTCGAGTCGGGTGGCAAGTACGGGACGGGTTCATTTGCTCCGGACCCCGTTTCACCCCGACCCGTGGGAAGCGCCATGACACCTGGCTTCCAGTGCGAATCCTGCCCTGATGGATGAACGATCCCGGGCGATCTGATGAATCCCCGGGGCATCGCCGACTGGAACAGCCGGATAACAGGAGGGAAACCGATGCGTTCCTCGCGAAGAAAACTCCGGTGAAGTCCCGGGCGGCGCGAATGTCACTCGTGCCGCAGTTTCCCTTCCACAGCTTTCCTGCGAAATTCAACTGCCTTTCGGGCACGTTCATTGATCATCAGAATCAGTAGACTTCGGGCCCTCGACATTCCCACGTATAGCAGGGATTGCTGTCCCTCCCTCTCTACCCCGTCGATGTCCGTGACAATCACCACCTGGCTCTCAAGACCCTTGAACGCATGAACTGTTGAAAACTTCAAGGCATTCAACTGTCTTTTCATTCCCCCCGGTCTGTTCCTTTCCCTGTCGGAAATGTCCATGAGAGGAAAGCCCGCTATCCGTTCGATTCCCACCAGGCTCGAATTCTCCAGACGATGTGGAGAAAGGAGTATGATGCTGTCAACGGATATCTTCTCCCTGCGCAGGTTCCCCAGGACACCTGTGAGGGATTCCACAAGGTCGGAAGGTTCTTTCCAGTATCTGTATTCCACTGGAAGTCCTGTTTCCTGGCCTGACCGGGAAGGCGGTTTTTCGAATCCCGCCAGAACTGCTGTTTCTTCCGAGATCCTTCGGGTGTTTCTGCAGTTATGCGTGAGCCTGGCCCTGACAAAATGCCCGCTGTATCGGGACAGAACCCCGGCCGGGTCGATGGCATTGCCGTAGAGAGCCTGTCGCGTGAAATCTCCAAACATTGTCCAGCGGCCACCGGCCAGGCAGTCATGTATGGCCAGGTCGAGAAAATCGAGGTAATTCCGGGCACAGAGATCCTGTGCCTCGTCCACTACCAGCAGATCGAATGGCGAACCCGCTGCTGCCTTCCTTTCCTCCAGAGCCATCTGTCCATGGAAAGGATAAAGCTCCCTGAACAGCCGGTCGGTGTCGCCATCTTTCAGGGCTTCACCACTCTCATTCCTGAAAGCGCCTGCTGCGCTGCCCGTCATGATGAATTGCTCGGCGATTTCGTGAAACGTTCCCGCAGTGATTTTCGTGTCCCTGGCCTGCTGGCGAAACCATTCACCCAGCAGACGGTTGAAACATACGAGGAGAACCCTTGCCCCCGAGCGTTCCGCCCGCTTCGCATGTTCCAAGGAAAGGAGGGTCTTGCCGGTTCCCGCGGCACCTTCAAAAAGGCACCGGGGGTTCATTTCGAGTTCGTCCAGCCTGTCATACTGTTCCTGCGTGAGACTCAGCAGCCTGGCCTCGGTGTTGCCAATCGACGCGCTGGTCGAGAGCACCATCTCGAAATTCGGTCGCAGGAAATCCTTGATCGATTTGACCTCGGACGGGGTCGGCAGGCGCTCGCCCCCGGCAGGCTGGAATTCACGCAGACGCCGGCGTGCCGTTCGCATGATGGATCGGGAAATGGATTCCAGGTCGCTGGTGTCAATAACGTTCGAACTCAGGCGCCAGCGGAGGGCAGTCCACGTCCGGGAAGACTACTGCACATCCGAACGGGCATCTCGACTCGGCCGCATATTCTCCGAAACGCTTGATTACGAAACCCCGCAGAGCGTACATCCCGTCCCTAGCCTGCATGTACGGGCTTTTCCTGAGCTGAAAACTCCTTCCGTGTCGATCCATGGTTCGCCAGATGCCATCCTGACAGGATATACGCCCGCCCTTGACCTCGAGGCAGATGATACCCACTCCGGGGATGATCACGACAAAATCAATTTCCCCATACGGCCCGGTCTTCCTCCGGGCCAGCCCCAGCGAGTGCAGCACTGTCCAGTCCTTCGTCTGCGGATCGTCCCTGAGCAGGTCGAAAATGCGCCGCTCGCTGCCGATACCTTCACTATCCATCCGAGGTGGGATCATCCTTGCCATGAAATACTCCTGCTCCCGGAACGCCGTGTCGTCGGTCCATGGAAACCGGTTGACCAGGCCCGATGGATATTCCCGTCGTGTCGTTTCGACCATATGGGTTCCCTGTCTCCAGAGGCTTTGAACAACGCAGAATCTCCCCCAAAGAAGCTCATCGACAGTGACGCGCGTCATTCCAACCCCATTCGTGTTCACCTGATCAAATAGCCGGTTCCGTTCCGGTAGTCCAGCCCATTCGGTGAGCAGCGCGCAGCAGCCCCCGGAGAACTGGATCAGTCGCGCTTCACGACTGTCCACGGCCACGACCACAGGCAGTCTGATGCGACGCTGTGTTCCACGGTTCCCGATCTCGAAAACCGGCGAGTCCGCCCTGTTTTCATTGGATGAAGAATCCAGTTCATTGCGTTCCGGGAAGGCCGGAAAACGGGATTCGATTCCCGGAATCGAAGAGAATATCCCGGTTTCCATGATGTGGCATCCATCCGGTCTCAAGGCGACAGGCCGGAACGCGAATGCCCGGTACTGCTGCCTGGTTCTTCAGGCGGGTGAATTTCTGCCCATTCGGCCACGCGGCAACAATGATGCCTGCGTAACCATTGTCAGGCCTGATCACATGAATTGGCATTGCCGGCGCATCGGCTCCCGGATTGCTGAATCCCGTTCCTGGCCAGTCGGCAGTTCGCCGTGGCCCTGCAGCCACAGTTTGTGGCCCGCGGTGTCTGTCGATGACAGTATGCAGGAGTCGTCGGCCTTTCCCTAGCTTTGTGACCCACAATTCTCAAGCCCGTGAGGGCACCTCCCGTTGCGGCGCCTCGCCGTGTGCTATATGCTGGTTTTTCATCCATCCGGAAACTCTGAAGCGGGGAAATCATCGGATGCGAACCATCGGCTGTGTCCTCATCGCGATCCTGCTGGGCCTGGCGGCTGTTTCCGCTCATGGCGCGGACCTCGGAAAAGGAATCGAGGCATACAGACGCGGGGATTACGAGGCGGCGCTGCGACACTGGCGGCCGCTGGCGGGGCAAGGAAATGCTGCCGCCCAAGTCATGCTGGGGGTCATGTACTACAAAGTCGAGGGTGTGCCCGAGGATATTGTTCAGGCCTATCCATGGTCCAACCTCGCTGCAGCAGGAGGCAGGGAACAAGCAAAGAAGCTCAAGCGCCTTCTCTAGGCAAAGATGACCCCAGACGCAATCACCGAAGCCCAGAAGCTTTCCCGCCAGCTGCATGAGCGCATCGAAAAACGGCTGAAACGCAAAAAGTGAAAACCAACCAGAACCATACACCCGGCGCCCGCCGCAAGCATGGAGAAGCATTTCCTATCCGGCAGGTGTTATCCTCTCACACGTAAAAGTTTCCATAGAAATCACCGGTCATTTCCGACAGATCAAAGAGTGCGTTCAACCCCTTTTCGTTCATTGAATACTCCTATCTTCGGTTCTATGGGCACTATAACGTAATCCCTCGATTCAAAGGGATTCTCGTGGTTCGGTTTCCTGGGCCTCCGCATCGGCTTGGGCCGTCCGTTCTTGTAATATTCCTTCCGGAAGGCGTTGAAGTGGTCCGGTTCGTGGGCATCCTCCACCTCTTTCATGCGCATGTTGAGTTCCTGCGTCCTAGCCATGACATGGTCGGGAACCTGTTCGCCCGGTTCCAGGAAGTGGTTGTGCGGGTCATCCGGATCCCAGGACTTGGTTTCAAGTACCTTCCTGTAATATTCCTCGCTCCAGTCCGCCTTCCTGTACACGTCGAGTGCCTCGATCTGGCGTTGCATCCGCAGGGTGCTGGCCATCTCCGGCACGATGAGAACCGTGGCCTGGATGTATGTGTCGGTATATCCAATTCTCACTTGCCCGTTTTTCCTGTTGTTTTTCGACAGAAGTCCCTTCATGAGGAAGTCACGCGATTCCAAGCCCTTCTCGCCCTCGTAGATGTATGTGTCTTCTACGGATTTCTGCATCTGAAACAGCAGGTTGACCCCCCCTCTTCTTCCAGTCATCGAAGTACTCTGCTTCCGGCCACGATTCGGGTACATAGAACGCCTGGTCATCCTATATGTGGATCTTCACGGCAGTCTGCTCCTTCCCTGTCTCTCGAGTTCGCGGAGTCTGTCGTCTGCGGCCTTTCTGGCCCTTTCCCTGGCCGATCCCCTCTTCTTGGACTTTCTGCCCTTCCGGCCCCTTTCGGCGTCCGGGAACCCGAAATACAGGTTCCGGAGGATGGCCATGTTCTCGGCGAATTTTTTGGGATTGTAGATTTACAGAGCGTTCCTGTCGAGGGTATCTATCTTCCTACCGACGTTCTCCATCGTGTCGTAGAGATACGCGCGTCCCTGATCGTCGACCGGCAGGTACAGGACGGTCTGCTGCTTGTATTTCACGCCCAGATCTATCAGATGCTTCAACAGGAATTTCCTTCTGCGGTCCTTGTCATCGATGATGAAACAACAACGGTCGATTACAGGCACTTATATTGTTCCGATTACCTCGTTGTTTTCATCCCTTATTTCCCTTTTCTCCATGTATCTTCCTTCCATCTTGATGTAACTCAGCCCCTTGATTGAGTTTACATCTTTCTGGAGTCTTCTGAATGCGGCTCTCTTGACGTTGTTGTGTCTCTTGGAGTCGGTTCTTGCTATGTCGTCCTCTTCGTTTCCGCTTTCCATGTCTCTGTTGGTGGCGGAAACGATGCCGCAATCGTGTTTTTCCCATTTATCTATGACACTGTTGAGTTTCGCCTCTTCCAGGACTTCGCGATCGGGCCATCTCAGGACGGCCGTGTGCAATTCGCGCCTCGTGTCCGGTTCCATGTCCCTGTCCAGGATGAATTCCCTGAATATATCGCGTACTTTCCCTTCCGGATTCACACAGTCCGCGATAATACCGGATCTCGCGTCCAGCCTCTCGTACAGGCCGTGGATCAGGCTATAAAAGTCATCGTTCATCATATTCCTATTTAGCATTTTACCTCCCGTATGCCGGGATGTGTCACGCATAGCCTTCGGGCCATCCCTTTCCCTCGGCCCTGTCTTCCTCGATCATGGCCATGAATTCGTCCTCGAAGGGGTCGAACCCGCCGCGCGAACAGAATTTCAGGTATCCCTTCCGGAACTCCCCGTCGGCCCACCAAGAAACGATGCGCCGTTCCATGACGGAGAGTTTTTCGCCGCGATAGGTTTTCATGTCCACCGTCGCGATGCTGACTCCCTTCACTTCTTTCAGTATGACGAATGCTGCGCCATGCGGACACCTGCACCCCAGGATATCGTCGCGCGACGCATCCAGGTCGTTGAGCAGACACGCTTTCAGGTATTCGACGTATTTCTCGTCCATGGTCTCCTCGTCATCTGTATTTAGGAACATTTCCTCCTGTCTGATTTTATATCCACACCATATCGATATAGTGGAAAAGACGACATAGCCTCCCGCAAGTAACATCCAGTCGTCTGTAGTTATAACTCCAATCAAGTAGATGACGGACAGGAAGATGGCCGACGCCAGCCAGGTCATGCTATAATGCCGGGGAAAGATCATTTTACAGTTTCTTTTTAATCTTTCTCACAGGAACCAGGGTACGTTGTCGGGTGGTCTGTAGCCTTTCCGTTCCAGTCTCGCGCGAATGGTGTTTCTTTCAAGTTCACATATTCAGCTGGACGTTTTTGGTCGTCTTTGTACGTGTAGATGAGGTTCTGTACTGTATCTAGGCGTTTGAATACAGACAGTAACCGTTTTCTTTATCGTGAGAGGAAGGACTATCTGGGTTCTTTCTACATTTGTGAAGAGAAGCCGACGCATACCACGGAGCGAAATAGAGAAAGCCAGGAGACGGAGGGATGAGATAGATGGCTCTTAGGATGTCGAA
Source organism: bacterium (assembly GCA_965200245.1). Classification (GTDB taxonomy): domain Bacteria; phylum UBA8248; class UBA8248; order UBA8248; family UBA8248; genus Bin107. The sequence goes on from CBDATS010000005.1 coordinate 403,712, forward strand.
ACAGAAAACCTATCGGGGCGAGAAGCTTGATGATTCGGACCGGCGCATCCTTGCCAACTGGCAGGACAAGAAAATCCGCGAAGAACTTATCGAATGCTGTCTGGAAGGGTTCCCTCTCAAGGAATTCGAAAAAACATTTATGGGAATCCTTGAAAGGGACAGGCTCGAAGCCGAGAAGACGGGACGCGACTGGCCCGAAGACTACCGGTAATTATGGAAAGTCATAATTCCATAACGTATCGCGCGATGGAGAGAAATCCTGGTATACTGACGGTGGCGGCAAAGCCAGGAAACTAACCTCATGTAGTACCCCTCCAGTATCACCGGAAACACCCCCAAATTAAAGCCATGTATACGAAAAAACTGGAAGCTGCGGTAACGCACTCCATCTGCACCCAACTCACCAACCTGGGCTGGGTAGTCGATGAATCTTCGCCTGACAACAATGTCACTCAACAAAGAGCCAAGACCGAATACCAAAAAGAACTATTAAAGAAAGCAGGGACACCGAAGTTTCCGGATTTTGTCCTTTATGAAAAGGGGACGACCAAACCGATTGGCATAATTGAGGCCAAAAGGCCGGGCGAATCTCTTGAGAAGGCTTCACACCAGGCAACCCGGAGGTATGCAAAACCCCTGAATGCGCCGCTTGTTTTCGCATACAACGACACATTCGTTGACGCCAGGCATTTGTTTCAGGCTCGCCGACTAAAGATTGACGGAGAAGATGTAAGGCAATTCGTTGATCATTACACATCCCTTCGTTTTATCAATGAAGGGCCAGAGATATTATCCGCACCGCAGCACGTTCAGATTTCACGAGACGAACTCATCAGGATATTCAGGCGACAGGCGAATTTCCTGCGAGAGGCAGGTATCACGGCAGGGCTGGAGCGTTTCGGGGTATTTTCAGACGTATTGTTTCTCAAGCTCATGGATGAGTTATGCCAGTTGCGCGAGCATTCCGGTTCTTCCCCTCCGCTTCCACCGCACCTGCGCTGGTCAGATTTTCAGGATCGCAACCCTGATGACAGGCTCGAATACGTTCGAAATGTTATATGGCCTGCAATGAATCAGGAATACGGAGCCATTTTCAGTCATGATTTTCCGATTACAAAACCCGATATATTGGGGCCAGTCCTGAACGGGGCAGGATGGAGATTTCTCCTCCCTTGAGAGGGGATGGCAGAAGCCGAGTGGTTTGTGCGAGTGCAGATACGCGGGGGGAATTCCAACGAAAAGGAGAAACTCCTCCGAGTGAGGAGTCAGGCATTTCGAGCCGATATATTCCGGATCCGCAGCAATCGTTCCTCTATCAGTCGCGATTGACCCGCTGTCGGCGTGGTTACGGGCTTCGCCCTTGTCTTGCCGCCGGTCTTCCCAAGGAGACAAGGCCGGGAGCAATTTGCGATCCGTAAGGGATTTAAAGGGCAGTTGCCAACCACCCGCCGTTATCCGAGAGAAAAAACCGATACTCCCGTGTTATTCACACCCTCTTCCCGAGGGTTCGTTTCTGATCCGGCTCCTCACCTCACCAAGCGGGCCGCTGTCGACCGCCAGACCGTCGCGGTAGAGGATGACGTCGCGTGACCTGGGCGAAATTCTTGCTCCCGGTACGATGATACCCATCAAATTCATCGGGTCGCTCGCATGAACGATGGTGGGCTTGCCTCGCGCCGGAACCTTGCGAACGGCGCGCAGGGCCTCGACCGCCTCAGGCAGGGCGAACTGCTCTCCCATGAAACCCGAAACGAAGCGTCCGCCGCGAATCTCGCCTTTGGCTTCCAAGCGTCTGAAGACCTGAACCAGTTCGCGCCAGCGCAGGGCGGTGGCCTCGCGCAAGGTCAACTCGCGCAGCACAACACCGTAGCGCTTGAGCAACTGCCGCGCATGCACCTCTCGCCTGACCTCAAGGTCGATCGGAGCGTCCGCGTTTCCCAAAATCGACCAGCGGCCCGCGGGAATGAAGCGTTTTTTCGCCTCGCGCGATATGGCCCGCCCTCCCGGCAGAGCGCGCAATCTGCGTTCCCCCTTTTTCTTCTCGTTCGTACTCACGATGAGTGCCCGCAGGCCCGCAACGCCGTCGCCCGTCACGAGGCCGCGCGCAACGAGTTCCCAAAGTGCCGCTTCTGCCTCGGTCCTGAGCATGCCTGTCGCCGCTGTGATGTCGGCGAGAAAGTAAGCTCCCCTGTCTTTCAGAAAATCGAGTATTTCACACGCTGCGCGGGAGAGACTCCCTCTCCAGGCATCCTCGGCCTCCCTGGGCTTCAGGAACAGCCCCATGTCTTCCCGCATCAGGAAAGCCAGCAGCGCGCGACGTGTGGGCTGCGCGCCCCGGGACGTTCTGACGCGTTTCCCGTTCACCGGAGTTTCAATCGACTCCGGGGGAGTTCCGGGGCACAGGCGTCCCCAGGCTACCAGACCAGAGAGACAAAGCGCTTCCAGGTCGGCGGGATCGTAATTCTTGATGCGTGCAGGCAAAACCTGCTCCTCCCAGGCGGGGGCGGAAAGTTCCAGCCCCTGAAGCTGGTGAATCACCTGAAGCACGCCGTCGCGTCCGTGAAGCATGGCGTCTTCGTGCACGTGCTGCCATCTCAGCAGAAAACGCATGAAATCCGCTGCCGTCACGGGCTCGATCTCGCGCCTCAGCTTACCCAGCGTCATGCGGTGGATGCGGGACAGCAACACGCGGTCGCACCACTCGATTTCCGCCTTGGAATCGAGACGCGCGAAACGACCCCGAAGAACCGATCCCTCTCCCTCCAAAGCAGCGAGAGCGATTTCGACGTCCGATTGTGCAAGGCCAATGCGCGAGGCGAGATCATTCGCCGTTACGGAACCCGACACTTCCATCCAGCCTCTGACGATGGCTAGGACCGCTTCATCCTGCGCAGGCGACCGCGCTGTATCCCCCTGAATGGGAATCGTCTCGGGATGAAGCGTGATGTACGGAATCGCCGCGCGGGCGAATGTCATTTTCTCCGCCGGCACCCAGCCTTCCCGCTCGACGCTGCCCACTTGCCACACTGCCTTCGCCACGCGGTTTGCGGCAAACAGTTCATCGACCCAGGCGGACCACTCGACCGCCTCCTCCAAAGGCAATACGCACAGCGAGAGCAGCGCAGCGTGCAGTTCATCCGCGTTTTGCGGCGCAAGACGAACCTGATCGCACACTTCCCCGATCACGTCCGTATCGAGCCGGGCACTCTCGACGTCATCGGGCAGGGTACGCCTTAGCGGCACGGCGCGCGACCGGCGTTCTTCCAGCGGGGCATCGTCGATAAAGGCGTAGGGGTTCGCATTGAGAATCTCGTGCGACATGGGCGAAGGCACGGGGGTCTCGACACCAATGGTCTTGATTTTCCCGCTCTCCACATCGGCAATGAGCGTCCTCAGGCTCTCGATGTCCATCGCCTCGTTCAGGCAGTTCTCTACCGTCTCGTTCACGAGCGGATGGTCCGGGGGTTCGATGGGGCCGTGGTGGTTGTCCTGGCAGGCGAGTTGGGCCGGGAACACAGCGGCGAGCAAATCCTCGGCTCTCATACGCTGAATCGCGATGGGCACCTTCTTGCCCCCGCTGTGCCTGGGGAGCGCAAGTGCGCGCGTGGCGTTCCAGCGCCAGCGGTTGGTGAACATGGGCGATTGAAGGGCGGACTGGAGCATGTCCTTTCTGAGCGATGCAAGGCGCGCGAAGCCGAAGATCGATTCGAGCGGAAAGCTGTGCTGTGAGGAAAGCGAGAGCACGATGCCGTCGTCCGTCGCGGCGGCCTGGAGTTCGAAATCGAATGTGAGGCAAAAGCGTTTTCTCAGTGTGTGGCCCCACGCGCGGTTGATGCGGCCCCCGAAGGGCGAGTGAATCACAAGCTGCATACCGCCTGCCTCGTCGAAGAACCGCTCCGCCACGATTTCCTCTTGCGTGGGTACGCGTCCCAGCACCCGAACGGTCTCGCGCACGTAGTCGACAAGCTGCGATGCGCCGGCGGGGCAGAGCCCGCATTCGGCGCGCATCCAGCGAATCGCTTCACCCGGCGCGTCAAGTCGTTCCGCCAGTTCGACCCTGAGCGCAGAGACGGCTTCTGACAGTTCCGCCGTGCGCGATGGCGCCTCGCCCAGCCAGAAGGGGATGTTCGGTGGAAGACCCTTGGCGTCTTCCACGCGTACCTTGTCGCGTTCCACACGCTTGACGCGCCAGGAGTGGTTTCCCAACAAGAAGATGTCGCCCGCATTCGACTCAATGGCGAAATCCTCGTTGACCTTGCCGACGAAAGTCTCCGCAGCGCCTTCCACGACGTCGTAATCCGCCGTGTCCGGTATCGCGCCGCCAGAAGTGATGGCGCAAAGCCGTGCTCCGCGCCGTGGTCTCAACAGAGCGTTCACACGGTCTCTGTGCAGATAGGCGGTGCGCATGCCCCGGCTGGTCGAAATACCCTCCGAGAGCATCTCGAGCACATCCTCGAAAACGCCTCTTTCGAGTACCCCGTAAGGCTGTGTGCGCCTGACGAGCGACCAGAGCGCTTCCTCTTCCATCTCTTCCTGCGCAGCGACTTCGGCCACCATCTGCTGGGCGAGAATATCGAGCGGCGCTTCGGGGAAAACAACCCGGTCGAGCGTGCCTCCTCTCACCGAGCGTATCGCGGCTGCACTCTGGAGCAGTTCATCCCTCGTCAGGGGAAAGACGATTCCTTTGGGCACCGCGCCCTTCCAGTGACCCGAACGCCCCACGCGCTGCAAGAGTGAGGCGATCGTTCTCGGCGCACCCAAATGGCAGACCAGATCGACATGACCGATGTCGATACCAAGTTCTAGGGATGCCGTGGCGATGATGGCCGAAAGCGCACCCGATTTGAGCCTTTCTTCGGCGTCGAGCCTGGTTTTGCGCGACAAGGATCCGTGGTGCGCCGCCACGCGGTCCTCGCCCAGCTTTCTTGTGAGGCGGTGGGCGACGCGCTCTGCCAGCCGCCGCGTGTGGACAAACACGATTGTCGTGCGGTGACTTTCGATGTGGCCTGCGATTCGGTCGAACACCTCGTCCCAGTACTCGCGCGAGGCGATGGGACCGATTTCCTGATCGGCCACCTCGACAGAGAGCGACATCTCGCGTTTGTGGCCTACATCCACCACCGCACAATCGGGCATGTCGTCTTCCCCGCACCTCTCTGCGCCGATGAGCAGGCGGGCGATCTCTTCAATCGGCTTCTGCGTAGCACTGAGCCCGATGCGCTGGAGCCGCTCCCCGCAAAGCGCGTCGAGCCGCTCCAGAGAAATCGACAGATGCGCGCCGCGCTTGTCGCCCGCGACCGCGTGAATTTCATCCACCATGACGGCGCGCGCAGTTTCCAAAACCTTGCGGCTGCGCGCTGCAGTCAAGAGGATGTAGAGCGACTCGGGCGTAGTGATAAGGATATGGGGACGCATTTTGAGCATGAGTCTGCGTTCGCGAGCCGGCGTGTCGCCAGATCGCACCGCCACACGGATTTCGGGAAGTTCCACACCTGCTCGTTTCGCCAGTGCGCGGATTTCGCTCAATGGCTCCTGCAAGTTCTTCTGGATGTCGTTGCCGAGTGCTTTCAAGGGAGAGATATAGACGAGGCGGCAAGCGTCCTCGAGTTCGCCCGCAATTGCGTCGCGAATCAGCCCGTCGAGTGACCACAAGAAAGCGGCCAGCGTCTTGCCCGTGCCCGTAGGGGCGGCGATAAGCGTATCACGCCCGGTGGCGATCTCGGGCCAGCCCGCATCCTGGGGAGCGCTCGGCTCCGAGAATTTCTCCTTGAACCAGTGCACAATCAAGGGATGAAAAGAGTGTCCGTCCATAGCGGGGATATTCTACCCCAAACGCGGCGGGATGGAAGGTGGTCCGCCAGGATATGTTTTCATTCTGTCGGTAATGATTCCGCAGGGGCGGATTGCGTATCCGCCCCTGCAATGTCAAGACCAAACCCTACCCGGAGCGTGAATTCCGGAAAAAATCGCGCACTTGCACTTCGGCAACCTCGAAAGATTCGCGTCCAAGCTGGAATATGGCTCTGAGCTTGCGCGGGTCGTGCTCCATGAAGTCCGTCTGATAGGCAGGGTCTGCGAACGAGTGGTTGATGCGCAGGGTCTCCACGTCCGGGAAGAACAATTCACGCAGCGCATCGACGGTGTTCGAACTCGTTCTCGAGAGCGTCATGTAGGTTCTGAGCGGCCTGATTCCTGCGATGACCCGTCGCGCCAGGCCCCTTGACTCCGGATAATTCCCCGTCCCGACACTCAATATCCGTATGTCCTCGCATGCTACGCCGAAGGATCCTGTGGCGTCTGCAATGGCGAAAAGAATAGGGTTGTTTGCCGCGAATGCACCGTCCAGAGCGGTGCGCTCCCCGTGATTGGCCAGGTCGATGTGCTGTAGTTTCAGGAACGGGTGTGCGGCGCAAGACGCCATGATAGCGTCCGATATCTTGAGCCCCTTGCCCGGCAGAAAACTGTCCGCGCCGTCCTGTACAAAGTCCCGCTTGAACACCATGGGACGATCTTGTTCCGCGTGAGTGCTGAGGATACCGACATCTACCTGGAAATCCTCAAAGGTTTTCTCGCCGTAAACCGCTTGCGCGTGCCGCTTGAGAGCGTTCGTTTTGCTGCGCGCGAGCAAGGGCCCCAGCACGTCGGGTGCGAGTTCGAAATAACGTGCCGCAATCGTCGGGTCGACCGGGTCACCAAGCGCTATCATCGAGGCAATGATGGAGCCCGTGCTGACGCCGTAGACGAGGTCGAACGCCTCGTACAATGGACGTCCCAGCGTGCGTTCCACTCCGGACAGCACGCCCAGGGTGTAGACCCCGAGCGTCCCCCCGCCATCGAGCGAGAGAATGAAGAAGGGCTTGTTCATCGCCAGTCTTTCCGTGGGGTGGAGTGCGGATTTCGTCCTGCGAATTCTTGTGGGCGATTCAAGGATGCGCCGATGATTCGTCCGTTCCGGTTAATCCATTCGCACATAATCGTGCGCACGGAAGGCCACGCCAAGTTCTTCGGTCGCCACCTTCTCGCACGCCTCGATGTCGATGAGACCGCTCATGTTGACGGCTGTCACTTCTACCTCTGGAATGTAGTTCTTCGACCAGCGCACGAATTCCTTGAGCAGTGGATAGGGGTTTTCCACGCCCTTGGTCTTGCAGACCTTGGCATAGGCTTCGGGGCTTTCCGCCTGCATGCTGATGGATATGGCGTCTACGAGGCCACTAAGTTCGGGCAGGATGTTCCTCTCGTGCGTCTCGTTCGCAAGCCCGTTCGTCACCAGGCGGATGCGCTTCGCGCCGCGACGCTTGAGTTCGCCCGCCACTTCCTTCACCACGTCGAGCCTGAGCGTGGGCTCGCCGAAACCGCTGAATACGACCTCCTCGAAGCGGGTCGGGTCGCCGACTGCGACGATCAACTCACCCGCGTCGGGCTCTTCTGTCAGGGAAAGATTGTTCCCCTTGTAAACGCAGTCACTCAGCAACCCGCAGAAAAAACACGAATTCTGGCAATCATTCGTCACGTTGAGGTAGAGCGTATCGCCTATCGAGTAAGCGACGCTACCCTCCCTGGGCTCAGGTCCCACTCCAAAGAGACGTCGTACGTTCTCCGTGGTAAGACGCGTCACCTCCTCGGTAGACATCTCGTGGAGTTCGGCCAGAATTTCCGCCACGCGCGCGACGTAGGCCGGCTCGTTCCGCTTGCCCCGGTGGGGCGACGGGGCGAGATATGGGCTGTCCGTCTCGAGCAACACGCGCTCGATCGGGATGCCCCTGAAAACTTCTCTCAGTTCATCGGAACGCGAGAAGGTGATGGCCCCGCCCGCCCCGAGATGAAAGTCGATGTCCAGGAACTTCCGGGCCTGCTCGCCGTCGCCCGTGAAGCAATGGACGACGCCGCCCACGCGCCACGCCTTTTCTTCATCCAGAATCTCATAGACATCGTCTGCCGCGTCGCGGCAGTGGACGATGATGGGCTTGCGCGTCTCAACGGCCAGCCGGATTTGCTCCCGAAACCACCTGCGTTGGACCTTGCGCGGCGCATTGTCGCGGTAGTAATCGAGACCAATCTCGCCAATCGCCACCGCCTTGGGATGTTCCGCGAGCCTGGCTATCTCCCTGATGGTTCGCTCGTTCACCCCCTTGACATCGCTCGGATGTACGCCGAGTGCCGCGTATACACCCGTGTAAGACGCTGCGAGGTCCAAGGTGCGACGACTCGATTCGAGACAGGTGCCCATTGAAATGACGTAGTGCACCCCCTCCTCGATAGCACGCTCCACCACCCCCGGGCGGTCCGGGTCGAACGCCTTGTCAATGAGATGGGCGTGGGTGTCCACCAGTACGGGCAGGCCGTTCGTGTCGGGGAGTTCGGCGATGATAATCTGGGGCTGTTTTTTCTTCTTCCGCTCGTTCCGCCAGCGATTCCTGCCCTTGCGCCGGTAATCGGGACCCGACGAGCTGCCGTTTTGAGGCCGCGCAGCCGAAACTTCCTCTCTATGCGCTCTTGCGGCGGTTTCCGTTTTTCCCGACAGGTTCAGACGTACTGTGTGTTCTCCGCGCTTCCCGCCCCTTCGGCCTCGCCTTCTTCTGCGTCGACTGGAGCTTCCTTTTCTCTTCGGGCCTGACTTGTCGCCAGGCGCATCCGGCCCTGATTCGAATGATTCATTCACTCCACAAACTCCAATCCTCCTGTGAGGGGCGTATCGTCCTATCGAATCGGCGCGCCCGGTGCCACCGTCTCCTCCACACACGCGAGCAAGACGTTCCCGCCATCTTCCGCGGCAAGGACCATGCCCTGGGATTCCACACCCATGAGTCTGGCGGGCTCCAGGTTGGCCACGAGGATCACCTTGCGATCCACCAAATCCCCGGGCGCGTAATATTTCGCCAGTCCCGCCACGACGGTCCGGGTTTCCTCGCCCAGGGAAACAGTGAGTTTGAGCAGGCTCTTCGACTTGGGGATACGCTCGGCTTCCAGGACCTGCGCGGCGCGCAAATCCATTTTCTGGAATTCTTCGATGGATATTCGATCTTTCGCGTCTTCCTGGGCCGTGGCCTCCTCACCGCCTGCGATACGCCTGGCCACCTTTGCCTGGATGGCCACTTTCGTCTCATCTTCGATACGCGGAAAAAGGGGCGAACCGAGGTTGGTGTCAAGCACCTCCGGCAGTCCGGTCATGTTCATCAACTCCGAATAGAGCGCACTCGTCCAGTCTTCTGCCAAGCCGATTTGCGCCGCTATCCTCCCCGCCGTGGAAGGCATGACGGGCGATATCATGGCCGCGACGACGCGAATCGCCGCCACAGCGTGCCACAGCACCGAACACAGACGGGCCTCTTCACCTTCTCTGGCAAGCGCCCAGGGAGCGTTCGAGTCGATGTATTTATTCGCGTAGGAAATTACCTCCCAGGCAGCGCGCAAGCCATGCTGGAAATGCGTCGCCGACATGCCGTTTTCATATCGCGCAGCTGCCTCGGTGACGAAATCGCAAAACGCGCTCTCCGCGCCGGTATCGCCTGAGGGTGCGCGCTCCAGCTTGCCCTCCCTGTAACGTTTCACCATATTGAGGGTGCGGTAGAGGAGGTTTCCCAGATCGTTCGCCAGATCACTGTTGATGCGATCGATCAGCGCGCTGTGGGAGAAATCCCCGTCCAGTCCGAAGGGGATCTCCTTGAGCAGGAAATAGCGGATGGCGTCGACCCCGTATTCCTCGATTAGCCAGTGCGGGTCGACCGCGTTACCCAGGCTCTTGGACATCTTCTGGCCCTCGACCGTCCACCACCCGTGGCTGAAGACCTGCCCCGGAAGGGGAACTGCGGCGGAGAGCAGGAAAGCAGGCCAGTAAACCGCGTGGAACCTCAGGATGTCCTTACCGATGAAATGTTGATCCGTCGGCCAGGCGCTTCCCTCGCGAATACCGTCTTCATCGAAGCCCGGGGCGGTCAGATAGTTGCTCAGCGCGTCGAACCAAACGTAGATCACGTGTTTCTCATCCCCCGGCACGGGGATTCCCCACTGAAAGCTCGTGCGCGAGAGGGAAAGGTCCTTGAGTCCTCCTCGCACGAAGCTCATCACCTCGTTTCTGCGGCTCTCGGGCTGAACGAACTGTGGGTTTTTTTCATAGTGATCGAGGAGCGGCTTGGCGTATTTGCTCAGGCGAAAGAAATAGCTCGGCTCCTCCACCCACTCCACTTCCGCGCCCGTGGGAGCGAGTTTCTTGCCGCCGGGACCCTCGGAGAGTTCACTCTCGGTGTAGAAGGCCTCGTCCCGAACCGCGTACCAACCTGCGTAAACGCCCAGATAGATGTCGCCCGCCGCCTCCACGCGCCTCCAGAGTTCCTGCACGCCGCGAATATGGCGCTCTTCGGTCGTACGGATGTAGTCGTCGTAGGAGATTTCGAGCTTCTCCCAGAGTTCGCGGAACTTCGCGCTGTTCATGTCACAAAACGCGAGAGGATCCATGCCGGCCTCACGGGCCGCTCGCTGGAGTTTCTGGCCGTGCTCGTCGGTTCCGGTAAGGAAATGCGCCGGCTCGCCGCGCAGCCTGTGGAAGCGTGCCTTGGCGTCGCAAGCCACCGTTGTGTAGGCGTGGCCCAAGTGCGGCTTGTCGTTTACGTAATATATCGGCGTGGAAACATAGAATGGCTTTTTGCTCATCAATTCAGGCCGTATTCTTTCTCCGCAGCATCCTGGGCAACATCGGTCTCGACGGCGGTTTTAAGAGAAAACTGGCCCGTTGGCAAGCGCATCAGGTCCTCCGCGCGAACCGTCATGAAATCTCCTGTATCAAGGGCGAGCGTCACCTCTTCTTTCAGGATATCCTGGCGCACGACGGTAGCACCACAGTCGCAACCACCGACTTTCTTCTTGCACGCGGGCAACTTCTTCTTCACCGACACGTAGTGGGAATGTTCGAAGCGCAGGCAACACTTGAGACGCCCGCAGCCGCCGGAAAGCTTGATGGGATTCAGGCTCAGATTCTGGTCCTTCGCCATGCGGACGGAAATGGGGTCGAACGACTTCAGGAAGGAACTGCAGCAGTAGGTACGCCCGCAGTCCCCGCAGCCGCCCTTCATGCCCGCCTCGTCTCTCACGCCGATCTGGCGCATCTCGACGCGAACCGAGAGGCGATCGGCGAGCACCCGCACCAGCTTGCGGAAATCCACGCGCCCGTCTGAAGAAAAATAAAACGTCGCCTTCTTGTTCGAGTGGATGTAGCGAACCTCTACGAGCCGCATCGGAAGCTTGAGTTTGGATATCTCCATTCGGCAGAAATCGTAGGCACTCTGCTCATTCGCCTCTGTGCGGGCCACCTTTTTCCTGTCATCCTCGGTAGCTATCCGCAGCACCTCGGGGAGGGGGTCGGGAAGATAGTGCGAATCCATGACCCGGGGATTCTCGGATATCTCGCCGAACTCCACGTCCCCGTCCTTGCCCTTGACCATCACCTTGATGCCGACCCGCAGTCGAAGATCCTCGTAAGAATGTTGCACCGGCCGCGCGCCGAAGCGCGTCTTGACCCCAACCACGCCGATCCTGCGCGTCTCGGGGGCCGCTTCGGTGGCAGCACCCTTATTTATTGTTTCACTCATTCGCTCACCTCAGTCCCCGGCGGGAACCGTCTCCCTCAGGGAATATACCAAAGTCTCAAGCGTCAGGGACGGGTTGGTGTTCCCGCCATCGACATCGCGCAAGGCTCCCCCCACCCTCTCCAGGGCTCTGGTGAGACCCGCACTTCCCCAGCGCTCTCCCATGGCGGCCAATGCCACCTGAATTTCTGTGTGCCACAATTCCATCGCATCGGGCACTATCTGCGTGATGAGTATATCGCGAAGAAGCCCGCGAAGCATTTCCAAAAAGAGAATCGTCTCGTTTCTTCCCGAAACGCCCCTCCCCGCACGTTCCGTGGCAAGGGTGATGAGGGCGACCTCGTCCGCCTGGCCCGCAGGCGCGCTCACTTCCTCAAGGAACTGTATAGCCTTCTCCCTGCGATCAGAAAGAGCCTCGACGTCAGCGGAGATGGCGACTCCCAGCCTCCCCATACTCAAGGAGATTAGCTTCTCCACGTCCACCCCCTCGCGTGATTCCCCGATAATAGCGGCAAGTTCCGCGCGAGAGAGTGCCTGAAACCTGATCCGTCTGCAGCGCGAGATGATCGTCGGCAACAGGGTGTAGAGGTTCGGCGTCACCAGAATCAGGATGGTGCCCGGGCTCGGCTCCTCCAGTGTCTTGAGCAGAACGTTCTGGCTCACCCGTGTGAGCAGGTGCGCATCCTCGATAATGAATATCTGTCTCATCCCCTCGTTGGGACGCTGATAAGCGCGCCAAATCACCCCCTCTCTTACCTCTTCTGCCTTGATGGAACGCGATCCCGCTTCGGGGCAAAGCGAGACGACATCGGGGTGTACGTTCGCAAGCGTCTTCTTGCATGCCGCACAATTCCCGCAAGGCGGCGCATCACCGGTACACTGTAGCACCTGCGCGAAAAGGCGCGCCACGAGTGCCTTGCCGACTCCGTCAGGACCATAAAAGAGATAGGCGCCAGCCACCTGACCGGAGGATAAATCTCTCCGTAGCAGTTCTATAGCCGTGCCCTGGCCACGGATGGATTCCCAGCCCATTCGACCCTTTCCCCCACGATGGCCATTACCTCTTTACGCACCTGCTCTATCGCACCCTCGCCCAGCACGCGAAAACGCTTGGGCTCACGTCTGGCCAACTCATCAAAACCCGCCTGTACCCTGCGGTGAAACGCCAGATTCTCGCTTTCAAGACGGTCGCCCGCACCTTCACCCCTCGCGCGCAAGAGGCCTTCCTCGACAGGCACAGAAAACAGCAGTGTCAAGTCGGGAACGAGCCCCCCACTCGCCATACGGTTCATCTCCATCACCATGCGCTCGTCCAGTCCTCTCCCGAACGCCTGATACGCCGTCGTGGAATCGAAAAACCTGTCGCAAAGAACGTGGGTGCCCGCTTCCAGGGCCGGCCGAATCACCTCGCCAACATGCTGCGCGCGCGCCGCCTCGTAAAGCATGAGTTCAGCGGCTGCGTCCAAACCCTCATCGCGTGGGGCGAGGAGAAGCTCGCGTATCACCTCCCCCACCTTCGTGCCGCCGGGTTCTCTCGTGGCGAGAACCGCCAGACCCGCTTCTTCCATCCACGCACGCAGATGCGCCATCTGGGTTGACTTGCCGCTACCCTCCACACCCTCGAACGTGATGAAACGACCCCGCATCGGAAGACTCCTCGGCATATCCTGACACGTCACCTGACCACAACATTCTCATGAAACGGGCGAGGCGCGGATGATCACCTCCCGTCCAGTTTCCGGTAAATGGTGCGTGTGGCGATTCCCAGGAGGCGGGCAGCGGCGTTCTTGTCACCCCCCGTGTGCCGGAGAGTCTCCAGAATGACCTGGAGCTCGACCTCCGCGAGCGGGGTGCCGACTTCGACGTTGATGAGCGGCGAACCCGACGCCATCGACCGCTCCCCGTTCACGGGTTCGCTCCTGGCAAGCGGCGCGGGCATATCCCCGAGTGAAATCATTTCGCCCCGGCTCAGTACCACGGCGCGCTCCACCATGTTTTCGAGTTCACGCACGTTTCCCGGCCAGTGGTAGTTCGACATCGCATTGAGCACCTCGCGCGAAAACGCGAGAACGGGGCGGTTGTTCTTCGCGGCGAGGCGCTGGAGGAAATGCTCGGCGAGCAGCGGAATGTCGCTTCGCCTCTCCCGCAGGGAAGGCATCTCCATGGTGACTACGTTCAGGCGATAGTAGAGATCCTCGCGAAACCTCCTCTCGGCCACGGCGGTTTGCAAGTCCGCGTTGGTGGAAGCCACGATTCGCACGTCGACCTTCAAAGTTTCCGTTCCACCGACGCGCTCAAATTCGCCTTCCTGGATAACCCGGAGAATCTTCGGCTGCAGGGAGAGAGGCATATCCCCGATCTCATCGAGAAACAGCGTACCCTCATGCGCGAGCCTGAAGCGGCCCTCCTTCCGGCCCACTGCGCCCGTGTATGCCCCGCGTTCGTGACCGAACAGTTCGTTCTCGATGAGCGTATCCGGCATCGCGGCACAGTTCACCTTCACCAGGGGCTTGCCCGCCCTTTCGCTCCCCTGGTGCAGGGCGTTCGCCACCAATTCCTTGCCCGTCCCGCTCTCACCGAGCACCAGCACCGTGGCGGAGGTGGGCGCGACCTGGCGAATCATATCCTTCACCCGGCGGATCGATGGGTGATCTCCCAGAATGCCCGAAGTGTCACGCAGACTCTGGAGCTGGGCCCGCAAGTCCGCGTTTTCCCGCATGAGGGTCTGTTTTTCGAGGGCCTTTTCAATCGCCTTCAAGACGACCACACGCTCGAGTGGCTTTGTCAGAAAATCATAAGCTCCCTCGCGCATCGCCTCGACGGCCGATTCGATGCTGCCTGCGCCGGAGATCAGAATAACTTCCGTGTCCGGGCTGAGACGCTTCACCTTTTTCAGAAGTCCGATGCCGCCCATCCCCGGCATTCTGAGATCGGTGATGACCAGATTCACAGGGTCTGCGTCGAACATTTCGGAGGCGGTTTGCCCGTCATGCGCCATGGCAACCTCGAATCCTTCCTTGGCGATCATCTTCTGGAGAGCCTCGCGGCTGCCGCGCTTGTCGTCCACCACCATGACACGCGCTCCGTCGCGACTACTCATACCTTCGCCTCCTGCGCCACGGCGAGCGGGAGTTCTACGATAAAGGTGGCACCCGTTCCCTCGGTACTCTCCAGACGAATGCCACCCCCGTGCTCGGTGATAATCTGCCGGCTCAGCACGAGGCCGAGCCCGGTTCCGTTTGCCTTCGTCGTGAAAAACGGCGTGAACAGGGATGCCTGACCCTCAGGACTGATGCCCACGCCGCTGTCCGATATCCGGATGACGAGATGCTGATCTGCCAACTCGGTCTTTACCAGCAGACGGCCGCCGTCGGGCATCGCATCGAAGCCGTTCATAATGAGATTCTGAATCGCGACGCGAATTTGCGCCTCATCCAGGGCGACCTCGGGAATGTCTCTTGTAAAATCCTGTTCTATCTGGATATTCCGGCCTGCCGCCACCTCCGTATACAGATCCAGCAAATCTTCAAGCATCTCGTTGCAGTCGACCGGCGTTTTCTCCAGGCTGGGCATTCGCACGAATTTGAGATAGTCCGCCGTCACCTGCCTCATGATGTCCACCTCCGCCCTCACGGACTTGAGCAGGGCCCACGCCTCAGAGGTGTCCGCTCCTGTGAACTGCGACAATTCATCGCCAAGCAGTTCCGCGCTCAGGTTGATGGCCGAGAGGGGGTTGCGTATCGAATGTGCCACCTGTTCGCTCATCTTGCCGACGATGGAGAGCCTGTCTTGCTGAAGAACTTCTTTTTCGAGCACCTTGCGCTCGGTCACGTCCTTCAAATACAGAATCACCTGTAGTGTGTCTCCCGATGCGGCAAGAATCGGATACGTGTAGTATTCCATATCCATCCGCCGCCCGTCTTCCCGTAAAATCGACTTTTCGAAAAAGCCCGGTTCGCCCGTCGCAAAAGTACCGGCGACAACGGATGGGGCAACGAAAGCCTCGGGTACAGCGGTCTCCGGCGATATCTCCCATTTTTGAGCCAGCAAATCCGACGTCTCCCATCCGAAAAGTCTGCCCATCGATTGATTGAGCATACAGATGCGAAAACCCTCGTCCAGAATGCAGATGGCGTCCGTGATGCCGTTGAACAGCGTCTCTAGCCGCCTGTTGCTTTCCAGCACCTGAACGGACCAGTGAATTCTATCCTCGGCGCGTATTCGCCTGCGATCGCGATCGAGAATCAACAGAGCGGCCAGAATCAGGGCAACAAAACCGAAACCCGTTAACAGCAGGCCCTTCTGGAACAGGTTTCCGAGCAACCCGACGACCTCCGCGGAGGGCGTCGTCAGGGCGAACACCCAGTTCTCATGCCCGACCTGGAACCTGCTGAAAGCCGTCAGATAACGCAGGTGCTTTTCTTTTTTTTCAGGCTCCAGGTTGAGATGCCAATCGAAGCCTTTCTCTTCGCTCTTCATGCGTTCGGCCAGTTTTTCGAGCCTTGCGTCTTTCAATTCACGCGCGAGGGTGGACAATTGAACGCCTTCCAGCCAAGCGATGCCAGGAGAAAAGACAATTCTGCCCCCGCCGTCCACGAGCCACGCCCGTTCCCGGCCTTCCGATTGCATGGGCTCGATAAAGGTGCGCGCCAATTCCGCCAAGGAAATTCGAGCGTAGAGCCAATCGCTTTTCTTCCGGTTCTCCTCTCCTTCAGTCACAACCCCCTGGAGTTTCACGGGTACCGCCGCGAACAGGGAGGAAACCCTTTTGTCTCTATCGCGAATCACGAGGAGGCAGGCTCCCGGCGGCCAGGAACAGTTCGCGAGTCTGTCAATATATTCTTTCGGAATCGTCGCGTTCTGCTCATCTCCGCTTTGCAGATAACCCAGTTCGCTCACGCGGCCTCTCCCGCCCAGCCTTTCATATAAAGCCATCATCGCCGCCACCCTTCCGGGGTGTTCGGGTTCGATGGTCCGCAGAAACCCCGCGCTATGGCGCAGAGACGCCGTGAGCGCTTCGAGGAACGAGGAGACGCGCTCTCCGGCCTGCTCCACGAGAAGAAGCTGTCGACGGTTCGATCTCTGCTCTGTCTCGAGTTTGGTGTCTACGTAGAGTCGGTAAGAGAGAAAGCTCAATATCACCAGCAAAACGAAAGTCGCGCCTATCGTGCAGTACTGGAATTTTCGGTTCGCGATGCGCGACTTCGCGATTCGCGAACGCACTGAATCCCCGGTTTCATGGATCGTTACCTCACGCGGCCGCCGCCTCCCAAACCATCGTCCCGGAACCGACCGTACGGCTTTCGCCCATCCATTCGACATTAATGCTTCTCAAGAATCAATCGTTTTCGTCAATTCCAAAGCCCGACGCTTGTGTTCGCGCTTCGGGGTTTGAAAAACCACTTCTCCCCGCCCCGACCTGCGCACTTGACACACGGGAATTCCCTCCATATGTTTTCTAAACTAGCATCTCATAGTCCGGAGTGCCACATCAAAATTTCATGTGGAAGACGCCGCACCGGGAGGCTCTCGAAATGGACGCCCTAGAACTCGCCCGGAGAAACCGAGAAATCCTGCGCGCCATCGTCAACATCTTCGTGGACACGGGTGACCCCGTGGGGAGCCGCACGCTCTCGAAGCACGCCGACATCGCCCTGAGCCCTGCCACCATACGAAACATCATGAGCGACCTGGCTGATGCGGGTTTCCTCACCAAACCCCACGTCTCCTCCGGCAGGCTCCCCACCGACCTGGGCTATCGCCACTTCGTCGACGACCTCATGGATTCCCATACCCTCACGGATGAAGAACAGGAATCCATACTTCGCGGTGCCTCCGCGCAGGCTGCTCAAATCGAGCAGGTGCTCGCGCAGGCCACGCGCGTGCTCTCCGAACTCACCAACACGGCGGGGTTGGTGCTCCTGCCGGCAGGCGAGCAGCTCCACTTTCGGCACATCAACTTCGTGAAAATGTCAGAGGAAAAAACCCTGGCCGTCATCGTCTCCATGAGCGGGGTGGTGCAAAACCGCGTCATCCCCATGGAGATCCCCATCGGCCAGGAGGAATTGAACAGGATTTCGAACATACTGAACGAGGAGTTCAGCGGACTCGCCCTGCGGGAAGTGCGCGAGAAGATCATCCAGAAGATGACCCTCGCGCGCGACGGCCTCGACACCCTTTACCGCCAGGCGCTCGAACTAAGCAAGGCGGCGCTCTCCGAGAACGAAGACACACAGGAGTCCGTCTTCGTCGAAGGGGCCTCGCGTGTGTTCTCGCAGCCCGATTTCGCCACCAACGCGGAAAAGCTCCAGACTCTCTACCGCACTTTCGAGGAGAGGGTAAAGCTCGTCCGCCTGCTGGACAAGTGCATGGAATCTTCGGACATCACCATTCTCATCGGATCAGAAAACGATTTCGAGGAAATGAAGGACTGCAGCGTCGTCGCCCAGCGCTACTATATGGACGACCGCCCGCTGGGCAGCATCGGCATCATCGGACCCAAGCGCATGCGGTATGATCGTGCCGTCTCGCTCGTGGAATGGACAGCGGATTCGGTGTCGAAGTTCCTCTCCTCGGGAAAGTAATCGTCGAGAAAGCGCTTCATCCCCACCCTTCCCGGAGATCATGATTCGGTGAAGATCACCGACGCCCTCAAAATCCTCGGCCTTGCGCAAGACGCCACGACATCCGAGATCAAACGCGTCTACAAGAAGCTGGCCCTCGAGTTCCACCCGGACAGAAACCCCGGCGATCCCGAGGCGGAAAGACGCTTCAGGCAAATCGTCATCGCCCACGAAACCCTCAAGAACCCGAAACGCTACTCCCCCGGCCGGTTATCCCGCGGGCGGAGGTCGGCGCGCCCCAAAAACGAATACGAGGAGAAATGGGAGGATATCTTCTCTCATATCTTCCGCAGCGCACATGAACCCGCGGGTGAGAAGAAAAGCACGGCCAGGGACCTGAACACCCAGGTCGAGGTGACGTTCGAAGAGTTGACGCGAGATGTGGAAAAGGAAATCACCATATCACGCAGCGTACGCTGCGTTGCCTGCCGAGGGCGCGGCACAGCACCGGGCACGCAAAGAAGCGCCTGCCCGACGTGCAAGGGCACGGGCGAGATTCGCTACAGGCAGGGACTTGCGGAACTTCGCATCCCCTGCTCGGCTTGCGATGGAAGCGGCAAACACGAGGGCGAGGCGTGCCCGGACTGCAGGGGAGAAGGCCGTAACAACAGGCGCGAGAAACTGAGCGTGAAAGTTCCCGCCGCGATGGAAGAGGGGACGCAAATCAGGATGAAAAGCAAGGGCCATGAGAATGCACGCACCGGCGAGGCAGGCGACCTCATCGTCACGGTACGCGTGAAGCCCCACTCCCTGTTCCGAAGAAAGGGCAACGACATCCTCCTCGATCTGCCCGTGAGTTTCTCACAGGCCGCCCTCGGCCACGAAACCCTCGTACCCACACTGAAAGAAGCCAGGAAGTTCAGGATTCCAGCGGGCACCCAGTCGGGCCGGGAATTTCTCCTCAAGGGCGAGGGTCTCGCCCCCGCAGGGGGGCGCAACACCGGCGATATGCGCATCCGCGTGCTCGTCGAAACGCCCACCAAGCTCGACGAGCACCAACGCGCAATCCTCGCCAGGTTACAGCGCATCTCTTCGCTGTCCAATCACCCGAGGACCCGGACGTTTCATGAAAAGACACGATTTCTTCTCGAATGAGGGGTACCAAGCCGCCTTGTAGCGCTTGGAATTTCCTGCTACATAACTCATTCTGAAATCAAGACCATCCAACATATCCACGAACAGCAGACACAGGAGCATCCAACATTGTCGAATCAAGCACGCATTGATGAGTTCATCGAGAAGACCCGCGAACTGAACGGCCGGCCCGTGCGCGAGCGCGAGGCCTGGAACAACGAGGCGAGCACCGACGCCATCCGCCACTTTGCATACGGTATCGACGACGACAATCCCCTTTGGCTCGACGCGGAATACGCAGCTGGCACGTCGTACGGAAACATCATGGCACCGCCTGCTTTTCTGGTGTCGGTTCTCTACCCGATACTCCACGGTGCGCCAATGGAGGTTCCCCTATCCTCGTTGATCGGGGGCGTGGAATTCGAGTGGGAAAAACCTATCTCGCAAGGCGAGAAGCTGCGCGCCGAATCCATACAGAAGGATTCCTACGTCAAGCAGAACAAGGCAGGCCGTCAACTCATCTTCATCATCTCGGAGTGCACCTACTGGAACGAGGCAGACGAAGTTGTCGCCAAGGGCACGGGCACGATGATCCGCACCCTTCAGGAGGGGAATACGCTCCTTTACGAGCGGCCTGTCAGGAAATACGACGAGGCGGAATTTGCAGAAATCGAAAACGCTTACACAGCGGAAGAAAGACGCGGCAGCGAGAAGCGCCGATTCGCGGACGTATCCGTAGGCGATGAACTGCCAACCATGCTTCGTGGCCCCCTCACCATCGGCGACATGGTTGCCTGGAACGCGGGCAACGGACCCTCCTACAAGGCGGGCCGGCGCGGCTATCTCGATCTCCAGAAAGCGCCGCACAACGCCGTCCTGATCCCCCAGATCGGCATCAAGGTAAAAAACTCCCAGCAGCATGAGGACTTCAATCTCGCTTCGGGGCGCGGGATGCCGGGACCGTTTGACAACGGAGTCATGCGCTTCGCCTGGGTGAGCCCTTTCATCACCAACTGGATGGGAGACGACGCGTTCCTGAAGAATCTCTACGTTCAGGTGCGCCGCCCGATGATCTACGGCGATACCATCCGGCACGAAGGCAAGGTGGTCGAGAAAAACGATGTTGATCGAACCGTCAGGGTGGAGATCACCGGAACGAATCAAGAGAGCGAGTTGGCAACGGCCGGCTCCGCCGTAGTTCGCCTGCCGGAGTAAGACCGAAAATCCGTGGCGAAAAAGTGGCTCGAACTCATCATCGAGGTTCGTGAGGAACTCGCCGAGGAAGCCGCCGCCTGCATACTCGAAGCGGGCGCTTCCGCTGTGGAGGAACGAGACGGTGCGAATGGTGCATCGCTGCTTATCTCGCACATCGATCTGAAAGACCGTGCGACCGTGAAACTCCGCGAGATAGAGGCGTTCCTTGCCACGCTGGGCGTCGAAAAGAACGCCATCACCCTCAGGAACATCGAGGATCAGGACTGGGTCGCCCAATCACGCGGTCATTTCAAAGGCGAACCCTACGGCGAGATACTGTGGGTGCGGCCGCCTTGGGAAGAGAGTGAAACGCCTGAGGGGCGCATTGAGTTGGTGTTGGAGCCAAGTCTCGCCTTCGGAACGGGCAGGCACCCGTCTACCCGTCTGGCTCTTCTGGCGATTGAACGCTGCTGCGAAAGAAAACCTCCCGAGCGCATGGTGGATTTGGGCTGCGGCTCGGGCATCCTGGGCGTCGCCACCCTACTCCTCGGCGCAAAGCATGTCGTCGCATTCGACCTCGATCCTGCGGCCATCGAGGAAACCACCGTCCTGGCGAAGCGAAACGCGGTGACGGATCGCATGACAACGCGCAACACGACGCTCGCACCGCGTGCGCTGGGTGACTGGTGGGGCCGGGTGGATTTTATCGCGGCGAACATATTTCTGGACGCCCTGAGAGTACTCGCACCGCATATTCTCGAAGCACTCGCTCCGGAAGGCCAAGCTGTCCTTTCAGGGGTCGGCTACGAGCAGGCAGAAACCCTCGCCCGCATTTACGAGGAAGCCGGTTTCATGGTCGGGCAGATGAATCGCATTGAGGAATGGGCGAGCGTCGAGGTGATGAAGCCATGACGCGCGACAGCCTCAGGCTTTTCTACGCGCCGCCGGGAGCGGTTCAGGGCAAACGGGTCATCCTAGGAGCGGAGGAATCCGTGCATGTCCGCCGCGTTCTCAGAATGCAACCGGGCGCAATCTGCCGCGTGGCGACAGAAGATGGACAAGAATACAAGGTGGAGCTTGAGGAGATCTCCGATGCGGAGTGTGCCTGCCGAATCATCGAGCGCCTGCCGGGCAGGCCGCCCGCCCCCTTGTCCATCGTTCTCGGGCTTCCCCTCATCAAGGGTGAGCACTTCGAGTGGGTACTCCAGAAAGGCCGTGAACTCGGCGTCGATTCCTTCCATCCCCTGGTGCTTGAGCGCTGCGAGGTCAGAATTGAGGAGAGGCGAATCGCCGAGCGTCACAAACGCTGGCGTCGCATCGTCCTGGAAGCCGCCAAACAGTGCGATCGCACACCTCCGCCCGAGGCTCGTGAACCCGGCGGGTTGAAGGGTTTTCTCTCCGAGACCAGAAATTTCGACCTGAAGCTGATGGGCTACCTGGGAGAAGGCGCAGTTCCGATGCATGAGGCGTTATCACGCATGAGCGACAAAAAAACCCCGATTCGCGTCGCCATCCTGACCGGCCCCGAGGGAGACCTTACGAATGAGGAAGTGGAACGGTCAATAGGTGCAGGATTCCTGCCGGTGACATTGGGGCCCAGAGTCCTGCGCGCGGACACCGCGCCCATAGCACTCCTCACCATCGTGCAGCACGTGCTCGGGGATATGAACTGATGCACACGGAATCGTTTGACACCCATTTCACTCCACACTAGGTTGTGGGTACCATCATTTTCTGACGGGAATATCCAATGAAGGTCATCATTGTCGGCGGGGGCGGGCGCGAGCACGCTCTGGCCTGGAAACTCAGCCAAAGCCCCGACGTGGAAACGATAGTCTGCGCGCCCGGAAACGCGGGCACGGCACAGATTGGGCGAAATGCGTCCGTCGGCGCGGAAGACATCCAGGGCCTCGTCACGCTGGCGAGAAAGGAAAACCCGGGTCTTGTCGTCGTCGGTCCTGAAGCCCCCCTGGCCTTGGGGCTGGTCGACGAACTCGAATCGATCGGTATCCCCGCGTTCGGCCCAAGCGCCGAGGCCGCCCGCATCGAGGCGAGCAAGGCATTCTCCAAGGCCCTGATGGGTGAGGCGGGAATCCTCACCGCCGCCTACGGCGTTTTCGAGGATGCGCAAGCGGCGAAGGGTTTCGTCTCGGAACGCGGCGGCGCATGGGCGGTCAAGGCCGACGGCCTGGCAGCGGGCAAGGGAGTGCTCCTCTGCCCCGACGTGGCGAGCGCTCATGTGGCTATAGCGCAGATCATGGAACAACGGGCTTTCGGCGATGCTGGCAAGAGGTGTGTGGTGGAGGAATTTCTGGAAGGCGAGGAGGCGAGCTTTCTCGCGTTTGCAGACGGAGAGACGGCGCTCCCCATGGCTTCGGCCCAGGATCACAAGGCCATCGGCGAGGGGGACACCGGTCCCAACACGGGCGGCATGGGCGCGTATTCACCTGCACCCGTGCTTTCGGGCACACTCGAGGAGAAGGCGCTCGAAACCGTCATCAAGCCCGCCATCCGTGCCATGGCAAAGCGGGGAACACCTTACCGGGGAGTTCTCTATGCCGGTCTCATGGTACAGGGCGATGAACTGAAAGTCCTGGAATTCAACTGCCGCTTTGGCGATCCCGAGTGC
This sequence comes from bacterium, assembly GCA_965200245.1. Lineage (GTDB taxonomy): Bacteria > UBA8248 > UBA8248 > UBA8248 > UBA8248 > Bin107. Next base: position 426,814 of record CBDATS010000005.1, read on the forward strand.
CAGCCGCTTCTCATCCGCATGAATGGAGATTTGCTGCCCATCCTCATGGCCAGCGTGGAAGGCAACCTGCACGAGACGGCCATACGCTATTCGAAAGACCCCGCGGTCTGCGTCGTCATGGCGGCGGGCGGATACCCGGATAATTACAGGAAGGGCGACTCGGTCCACGGCATCGAGGACGCCGATGCCCTGCCCGGCGTTCACATCTTTCACGCCGGAACCGCCCGGAACGATGCGGGCGACATCGTGACAACAGGAGGCCGTGTATTGGGTGTCACCGCACGCGGGCTTGATATCCGCGCCGCTATCGCGCGCGCTTATGAGGCGTGCGACCTGATCCATTGGGAAGACGCGTATTTCAGAAAAGACATCGGCGCCAAGGCCTTGAGACGCCTAGTCTGATTCGTGGTCTTCCCCATACACACCCTCGTCATCCTTACCTTTACAGACGGGGGGCGACCCACCTGTTTCGAAGTCTCATTCACCCCGAATCCCGATGCAATCACAAACAAGAGTGCACACTTCACCTTGTCGTGACAGACATCCTCTGTCACCAACGTGAAAGCGACTCGATGCTCGGCGTCGCGTCTCCCGCTGCGCACGGCATTACGGCCAACTACTCCCTGAACGCAGGGAAAAGTGCGGTGCCCGTCACCAAAAACCGTCAGGTCACCCAGCACGGAAATCAGTGTGACGAGGCCTCCGTTCACCTGGAATACGAGACGATTCCCCAGAAACTCTTGCCAACCTGAAAACGTACCCCGGAATCGAGGACGCGCTGCCGCACCGCAATGTCAACTCGTGCCTCGAGTTGATCCCCGAGTGGATGAGTGACGTGATGGTACTGGCGGATTCGGGGACTGTATCCGGCGTGACTGATGTGGCCGAACGCGAGGTTCAACCGAGAAGCCACGACTCGCTGCAAGAAAACGTCGTGTCTCTGGGGGCTGAAAGTTTTCTGGTTTCACACCAGGCAACCGACCGCACCGTTTCAAGTGCGCCCGCTACATGATGGAGAGACTCTGATACGACATAACCTGTGGCCACGCAGCCCGTTCAATCATCAGGCATCACGCTTGAGGCACAGAATTTTCTCGTCGATTCCCGGGAAAGGGTACGGGAATACATCCCGAGTGACAGGGACACGTTCAAGCGGCCCACTGATTCCGTGACTAACACTCTTGCGCCGCGCGTTGCTCTAGATAATCTTCCAGCGCAAAAGGCGTGCCTTGCCTCTCGGGTTCGATCAGTTCGACGCCGGGAAAGTGTGACGCCTCCTCGAACCAGGTCCGTTGCGCAGGCAGGCCCACCCTCCCCCGGCATTAAGTTCCGAGACGTCCCAAGCCACCGGCTCTATCTCCAAATCCAGCATCTGATGCGGCGCATCGAGGAGTATTTCACCCCGGTGGCCATCCGGGTCACGGATATAGACATACTGGACGTGTCCCATCGTGTACCGACCAGGACCACGTTCCACGGCGTCGCCGTAACCCATCTGTCCTGCAATGTCACAAGCGCGCATCATGTTCTGAAACGAGCGCGTGACATACGCGAAGTGGTGCATCCGTGGTCCCCTGCCCGTCAGAAAGACGATATCCCAGGGAATATCTTTGCGATAGGAAAATATTCCCAGCACGTCGCTTGAGCCCGGCGCCGTCATATAGTCACTGATCCGAAACCCGAGCCTGTTGTAAAGGTCGAAAGCGCTCACGACGTCGGCCGCATGGAGTTGCATGTGATCGAAGCGCAACCCGCAGGCTCCTTTGTGCACGTTGTAATCGGGATCGGCGCGTTCGATACGATCCATACGGGCGCAAAATTCCAGCGGCGTCCCGTTGGGGTCGGAAACCCGGAGCGTCCGCCCTTGATGGGGAGCATCGACCCAGTGGGGTGAGAGTTTCTCGGCGATAAAGAACCGATCTGCCTTTTCGAGTTCCTCCTCCGTCAAAACACGGAACCCGATGGTTTCACAAACCGGCTCGGCATCGGCGCGTTTGAGAATGAGGCTGTGGTGGCACGCCTCCTCAATACCGCGCAGGTAGACAGCCTCGCCGTCTTCCTCGGTGACGACCAGGCCGAATACCTCCGTATAGAAATCGCGGCTACGCGCGGGGTCACGGCAAGTGATAACGGCGTGGCTGATACGAGTGATGTTGAATGGCGGATAGAACACCGGAGAAGGAATCGGCATATCTTGCTCCTCTTCATGAGGTTCGCGCGCATCTTTTAGTCGTATCACCAGATGTGACCGGCCGGGCGTGCGCTGCACCTTTCCGGCTGCCAGCGTTCACTACCCGGCTCCGTAACGGTCATCCAGCAACCGGGTTTCCCACGAATTGCGATATCGGGGCGACGACGCGGCCAGCCGATATCGGAATGCACGTCTGTGCAATTTCCTGTTTGATCTCGATGCCACGATCACGCACTTCATCGATGAACTGCCCAAGATGTCGCATGGCACCGGTAGGAACGTCATGGAGAACCACGACAGTCCAGTCCTGAGCGTCACAATGTTCGAGAGCTGTTTTCACCCAATCGTCGGGATGCTCCCAGTCACGCGGGATGCTGTTCCACAATACCATGGAGAAACCGTCTTCAATCAGGATGTCCCGCGCCCTCGGGCTGAGCAGATGGTCGCCCAGCAAGCCGCCGTCCCCTTTGGGACGAAACATGCGGTGGTTCGTAGCGAAATCGTCAATCAGGGCCTGGGTCCCGCATATTTCGCGCTCGACGATCTCCTCCGACGGCTGTCGGCCCAAAGGTGTCGAATGCGACCAGGTGTGGTTTCCGATCCAGTGCCCCGCGGCCGACACGCTCTGGGCAAGCGAACGGCCCTCCGGCATCGCCAGCCTCTCGCCGAGCATGAAGAAAGTGGCCAGAATCTCCCTGTCCTCCAGCACGCGGAGAACATGCGGGGTAACTTCGGCGAAGGGGCCGTTGTCGAAGGTGGGGGTCAGAGATTTGGTCATGGCTCAGAACGGCGCCGAAACACCGGAGGGGAGGTCGTGCTCAGCCGCGTTGAGAAGTGCCGCGCCGTTGATGCAATGCCCGATGAGGCCCGAAATCTCGACAACGCCGGGAAGGCCAAATTCCGTTCGCACCGCATTGAACTGTGCGTCGGACACTCGGCGCTCCCTGAGCAGGGCGATCACATAGCCGTACACCGCCGCTTCGGCTACATCGTCGAAACGCGGGGGGCGGTCGGTGCGGATGGCCTCGATGACTTCGCTGCCCAGTCCGTTCTTTCGCGCAATCGGCACGTGCACGAACCATTCATGATGACAGCGCCAGTCGCGGGCGACGATCAGGATAACCAACTTTCGGACGTTTCCAGGAAGCGTCCCCTAGAAGCGCAGGTATTCGCCGAGTTCCTGGGCGCGAGCCGCAAAATCGGGCTGGTGAAGCCACAATGCCATGAGCCCGCCGGCATGGCCGCGCCTGCCCGCAATCATCCGATCCGCCACTTCACGCTGGCGGGCGGTCATCTCATTCTCATCGACACCGTAAAAGCGAGCCACAGGCCACTCTCCGAAAAACCGGAAACAGATCAACAGCGATACCTCTTGCTCGAGGTAAAGGCTCCATGTACCCAGTGGAAATTGGTCGCGCGGCTCACGCCACCTCAGGGATTTCGCTTGAGCCAGGGGAATTTTTCATCTATACCCGGCCAAATCTCGCGGATGGAGAAAAAACATATCGCTATCCAGATGGCTAACCCCAAGTCGAAACCCTCGAGTACCCGCACCATCCAGATAAAATCGAAGACGCCCAGTACCAACACAGAGAGATAGCAGCACCACGCGAACCCCCACCGGGTCGCCAGCCCGAACACGCACAACGCCGCCCCCGCCCCCAGCGTGGCCCAGCCGTAGCCCACTCTGCCCGGCTGATTCATATACATGGCGGAAACGGTGAAGACGACGAGTAACGTGCCGACAAGCAAGGTTGTCCTGGCCGCACGCAGCGCGCTGAACACTCTTTCTTCTCCTGCGGGGGGTTCATTCATCACTTCTCGCTTTCCGTTTGGACACCACCCTGTGAGGGTACGCCATACGTTCCTCGTTGCCTAGGTACTCTTCCGTGTGGTGTAATCGCGAGACTGAATTCCCATTCATTTATTTGAGGAGGACGCGCCTTGAAGGCAATGGTGCTAAGAGAACCGGGAAAACCCTTTACCGAGGAAGAATATCCGGATCCCGTGCCGGGACCGGGGGAAGCGGTCGCGAAGGTACTGGCCTGCGGAGCAGGGTTGACCATCCACCACGCCCGTATGGGCCGGGTGCCGGGGGTGAACTATCCCCTCATTATCGGCCATGAGATAACAGCCGTCATCAGTGCCTTGGGCAGTGGCGTGGAGGGTCTCCGGGAGGGGGATGCGGTGACCGCCCATTTCTACGTCACCTGCGGGCGGTGCAAATGGTGCCTTATCAACCGCGAAACCCTGTGCGAGAACTTTACGGGCTATATCGGCCGCCAGGTGCAGGGTGCCTATGCGGAATACATCAAGCTGCCCGCACGGAATTTCATCAAGCTGCCCGCCGGACTGGACTACGAGAACAACGCGGCGGAAGTCTCCGTTATCTGCGACGCCATAGCCACACCCTACAAGGTGACGAGGCGCGCGCGCATTGCCCCGCTTGAGAACGTGGCCGTCATAGGTGCTGGCGGCGGCGTGGGCATCCACATGGTGATGATGGCGAAGTGGGCGCGCGCCAGGGTCATCGCTGTGGACGTGGCGGCAAACAAACTCGGCAAATGCCGCGATGTAGGAGCGGATGAGACCTTCGACGCGTCACAGGGAGACGTAGCCGGCGCGCTCATGGACTTGACGAACGGCAAGGGCGTGGACGTGGTGATCGATTTCGTCTCCTCCGCCTCCACGATGGAAGCGGGTGTTCAGTCCCTGGGAACCGGCGGTCGTCTCGTTACGTTGGGTGGCACGGGGCAGCCGTTCCAGGCTGCAGCACGCAATATGGTGCAAAAAGAACTCGAACTCATGGGCAGCCGCTACGCGTCAAAACAGGAACTCAAGGACTCGCTCGAACTGGTGGCGCGGGGCGATGTCTGGCCCGTGGTGACGGAAACCTATTCGTTCACAGTCGATGAGGTGGAAAAAGTCCACGAACGGCTCGAGGCGGCGGCCGTGACGGGCCGCGCAGTCGTCGTGATGGATTAAGCAACGACAACGGTTTAGTTGACGAGTTTCCACTGACCGTCGGGCTGTCTGCAGGCGGTGCCGTATGCGCTTTGCCTCTCGCCGTTGATGACAACCGTCTGCTGAAATTCCCGGCAGTACTGGTTGAGTTCGTTCTTGAACGCCGGCCTGGGAACAACAACGCCGCACACCCGCCTGTCGGGGTTGTCCCACACGGTGCGCGTACCGGATCGCTGGTTCTCGAGCGCGTACTGCGTGGCATTCGCGAGCTTGAGCCGTTCGACCTCGTCAAGATCGCGTCCAATCTGCCCGCCGACGATGCTGCCAAGCAGCACGCCTGCGAAGGTGGCGAGCGCGCGTCCGCTGCCCTTGCCGACATGGTGACCGATGACGCCGCCGCTGATAGCGCCAATCATCGAGCCGAGAACCTCGTTGTCGCTGCTCGTGTAATAGACCGCGCAATCATCGTCGGAGGGATGATAGACGTAACGTTGGCGTGGGTAGGGTCCATAGACGACGCGGGGGCCAGCCCAGACCGGATAGCCGTACCACACCGGAGCGACGAAGCTCGGGCCGTACCAGAAGTTATGTCGAATGACGACGCGAGGACGGCGATGTGACCTGTGTTTATGGCGATGCGACTTGTATTTATGTTGCCTATGTTGCCGATGATATCCGTGACGCCTGTCACCACGACTATCCGCCAACGCAGTATTGGCAAGAAATACGACCGCCAGCCCACTCAACAGGACGGCGATTCCTAAACGCTTCATCAAGCCACCTCCTTATAGCTTTTTCTATCCGACCGGAAAAGATTCACCCGGCTATCCGTTTATTATACCTTTCGACGCCGCCAGGTTCCATCTTTTTTACATACCAATATTCCACCGATTGCCCTGCTTTCTTCCAAAGCGGCCCTCACTCCTTCGATTGCGCTCCATTACTGGCCCACTTGGTCGGGGATGAGCTTCACAACCCCCATCTCTCTTCCCTGGAGGGGAACCCCTCTGAACTTTGAAGATTCTCGCCTCCGCGTATAGAATCGTCCACTTGCGGAATCACACGATAATTCAGGAGGTTTCAGTTCCGATGAGCGAAGGCGTTGCGTTCGAAAAGTGGGAAGTCGGAAGTAAATTCACCACGCGGGGCAGAACCATTACCGAGACCGACGTGGTAAACTACGTCAACCTCGTGGGCTATACGGAAAGTCTGTTCCTCGACATGGAATTTCTGCGGGAAAAAGGCCACGACAGGCGCATGGCTCCTGCCCTGTTCACCTGCGGAATCGCGGATACCCTAATCGTCCAGACAGGCGTCTTGCACGATTACGCGATAGCGCTCCTGGGCGTGGACGGCCTTGTGGCGCGCAAGCCGGTCTACGTGGACGATACGCTCACGGTGGAAGTCGAGACGACCGACGTGCGGCCTTCCAGAAGCAGGCCCGATCGCGGTGTCGTCTCCACACACCAGAGGGTACGCAACCAAGACGGCGAGGTCGTGCTCGAGTACGACGTGAAGCGCATGCTGTTAAGAAGCGACGCCTGATGCGGACATTTTACAGTCCGAAGAACTTCCTCGCCGTACCGCTCCATATTTTCTCTGCGTCTTCGGCTGAAAGATCGAGCACGTCCATCATGTCGGCGTGGCGCTTCACGGGCACCCAAGGGGCGTCGCTCGCGAACATCATGCGCGATGGGCCCATCTCCTGTAAGGAAAATTCGAGTGCCGTCCGGGAGTGAACCACCGTATCCGTATAGAAACGCGCGAAGTACTCGCTCGGATCACGCGTGATGAGGTCCTGCTCATCACGGTAGCGCGAACTCAGGTTGTCCACCCGCCCGATGAATAGCGGAAGCGAGGCGCCTCCGTGCGGCAGGAGCACCTTGAGGTCGGGGTAGCGTTCCAGCACGCCACCCAGGATGAGCCTGAGCGCCGCCAGGCACTCATCGAACATGAAACCAATCATCGGTCCCAGCCAGTGATCCTCATACTGCGGACCTGAGGGAGAAGGCCCGGGGTGCAATACAAGCGGAACGCCGCGCTCGGCCAGTAGCCCCCAGAGTGGCTCGTAGGCCGCGTCGTCGATGTAACGTTCACCGCCGATGTAGGCGAATACCTGAAGACCCACGAAATCGAGTTCGTCCACGCAGCGCTCCAGTTCGCGGCAAGATGCGTCCACGTCCCCGAACCCCAGCGAGGCCACACACCGGAGGCGCTCCGGGTGCCGTGTCGCCGCCTCGGCCAGGCCGTCGTTGCCGATTCTCGCGAGTTCGTCCGCGTCCTTGGTTTTTTTTGCGAGGTCCGGGCCTGGAATGTTGATGCTGATCAGGGCAATATCAATTTCCTGTTCATCCATCTCGGCGAGCTTGATGTCGATATCCAGCGCAGGAAGCCGCATGGGAAGTTTTTGCGACGGGCTCGCCCACGCCCACCAAAAATCCCCAGCCTTCTCGTAACGCGGGAAATCGGTGCGGGCGGCGAGCGCCGTGACGTAGGCTTGTGGTACATAATGGGTCTGAACATCGATGCGCATGTAATTCTCCAGATGTATGGTGAAATCCTAGATTGGACACGGAGATTATTCCCCCGAAACGCAGCGGATGCAAATTCAAGTGAGGAGACGATTGTGAAAACGACAGGAGTAGCCGTCATTGGCGCAGGCGGTATCGGAACGCTTAGGGCGCATGCATGCGCGCAGATTCCCCAGGTGGACTACCTCGCCGTGTGCGACATCGTGCCCGAGAAGCTGGACCGCCTTGCTGAGTCGGTGCGTGCCGACGTGGCCACGGAAAAATATGAGGTGGCGATACGGGACGAGCGCGTGGGTGCCGTCATCGTCTCATCGGACGAGGAATACCACCACGGACCCGCCGCTCTGGCGACCGAACTCGGAAAGCCCGTGCTCATCGAAAAGCCCTTCGTCCTCGACCTCGACGAGGCGGACGACATTATCGCCAAGGCCGACAAGTCGGGGGCCGAGATTTTCGTGGGCTACACCCAGCGTTACAGAAGGCGCTTTCTGCTCGCCAAGCAGGCGGCCTTCGCCGGGCAACTTGGCGACATCGTGATGGCACTTGGCAAAATTTACGTCACGCGCGCCGTGGGCGAGGCCGTGGCGAAACGTTCGCCCAACACTACGCCCTCCATCAACACCCTCACCTACATGGTCGACCTCATCCTCTGGTATATGGAGGGAAAAAAGCCTGTCGAGGTCTACGCCCGCTCGGCAAGCTTCGTGTTCAAGAAATACAATCGCGACGATTTCCAGTGGATGATCGTCTCCTTCGACGACGGGAGCGTGGCCACCCTGGGCACGAGTTGGCTCCCGCCTCATCACTGGCCCGCCTATACGGCAACAATGGAGATCGACTTGCAAGGCACCAAAGGGTCCCTGAACGTGGACGATGCTCACCGAGACGTCATTCTCGCGCCCGAGGAAGCGATCCCCTGCCCCTACACGCCCGAGCACCAGGTAAACGTCGCCTTCCTGGGCTCCGCCATGCCGGGGGATTTCGTGATGGGTGAGTTTTTCGGTCCCATGAAGGAAGAAACCGACGCCTTCGTTCGTCACATTCTGGGAATCGGCGGGGTGGGACTTGCTACTGGCGCGCATGCGAGAGAGGTGCTCGCCCTCACCATGGCGGCGGACCGATCCTGCAAGGAGGGTAAACCCGTCGCGCTTTAGTATCTGCACGGATAACGCCTGGATGTATCCGGGCGGGCAGGATGTACTGGATTCTTGTCAGCGCGGCATGAGGCTTCTGATCTGCGCCTCGAGCGGTTCCGTGGCGAGACGCTGGCAGCCCAAGTGGCGGGAGAGCGAATCGCCGTCGTGGCGCTGCCCGTCGCGCCAGATGTCCATCAGGAATCTGCCACTGCCTTGATTGGCCCACCACCTCTTGCCGAACTTCGTTTTCAGGACTTCGGATATCTGGGCCTGAAGCATCCACGCCCGAAGATAATTCGCGCAGTAGAAAAACGGGTCCACATCGTCGAGATAGGAGACTCGCGGGTATTCCACACATGTCGCCTCGCTAAGTTTCTCCCGGTAGGTGGCATCCTTGCCCCCGAGTTCCGCACCTTGGTGAAGCGTGAGTTCATAGTCGATTTTCGCCGCATAGCGCCTGAGCATATAGAGTTCGAAAAGCGCATGGTGCGCCAGAAACGCCTCGTAGTCCAACGCCTGCCCGCCCAGGGCATCCTCAAGCCAGAGCGGATCGAGCAGCAAGTGATCGAAGAGCATGGCGAAACCCTCCGTTACGGAGTTGTCCCCCAGGCGCCTCCACTCGAAGGGTGCGTCCACTGCCACATTGGCAAAATGTAACGCATGGCCAAGTTCGTGCCAGAACGCGCTGTAATCGTCATAGCCGCCACGGGGTCTGATCACGAGATAGACTTCTTCGGGAACTCTCAAGGAAGCGCAAAACGCCCGGGGACTCTTCAAGGGACGGTCCCCGATGTCGAGGCGCACCCTGCCCCCCACCTGGAGATCGAGACCCATCGAGACGCAAATCTCCCGCGCCGAGGATTCAATCTTCTCCACCGGGAAGAGGGTGTCGAATCCAGCACCCCGGGAACAATACTGCGCATCGTGGCGCTGTGCGGAGGAAGGCGGAACACCCGCTTTGCTCATTGCCTCCTCCATCGCTTCGGCATACAGCACTTCAGTGCGTTTGAGAAATTGCGCCATCTCGTCTCGAACGGGCTCAAGCGGGTAACGCTTCACCGCCGCCATCATCCCCAGATAACTCCCGAATCCCAGTTCATCGGCCATTTCGTGCGTGGTGCGGTGAATTCTTTCCAGAAATTCGTTCTTCTCCGCCAGGACTTCTGAACGTGCATTTTCCAGAAAAATCCGTTTCTCCCGATCCGGTTCGTTCAGGAGAACGACAGCGCTTTGCCGATATGGGATGGATTCGCCCTCAGCAGTCTCTACCATCGTCCTGGTTTCGAACAAAAGCGCCTGCTCACTCGACTCTCTTGTCGCATTCCGAATATGTGCCAGTGTCAGGAAACCGTGCAGTTCGGACAAACGCGAATGTTCGACCGGATCATCGGCCGAACCACAGAGGGAGGAGAGCACCTCGATGTTCTCAAGAGTAAAAAGATCGGCATATTCGGCGAAAATCTCGCTCAGGCGCACGTCTGCCTTGAGACCCGCGCCGATCTCGTACCATTCTTTTCTCGATTCGGCGAAGAATGCTTCGGCGCGGGTACGGATATCTGTCAAACGCATGGGAACTATATAGCCGGCCGGGTGAACCCGCGCGGCAAGACGACGATGCCCGATGGATCGACAACGGCGCCGGAATAGGCATCAGCGTTTCCATCCACCACAGAAGCCCCCGCTTCGATCCGGTTGAATCTGTCTACAATCGCTTTCTCGATCTTCGCGCCAGCTCCGATGAGAGTGTGGTCCATGACAATCGAATCTATGATCTCCGCCCCCTTTTCGATCATTACTCCGCGGCCGATGACGGAGCGATCGATGCGCGCACCTGCAATCTGACATCCTTCCCCGATGAGGGCGTTTTCTACCTGTGTGGATACGACGCGGCTGCCCGGGCCTGGATAGGGGCTGGTGTGAATCGGCCATTCGAGGTTACTCAAATCGAGAAGCGGCGCTTCTCCCAGCAGGTCCATCTGTGTCTCCCAGTAGGTCTTGATGGTGCCCACGTCGCGCCAGTAACCCTTCTTCTCGCTCGCCTTCATTCCGGGGATTTCATTCTGCAGAAAATCATAGGCGTAGAGTTTCTTGCGCTCACCCAGAAGAGCGGGGATGACGGTGCGCCCGAAGTCGTGCTCCCCCTCGCGCGCTGCGTCGCTGATGAGGGCATCCATCAGCACCTGGGCGGAAAACACATAGTTTCCCATGGAGCACAACGCGCGCGAAGGATCGCCCGGCATGGGCCGGGGGTCGGGATGCTTCTCGTCGAAACGCTCCACGCGTCCCGCTTCATTCACAGCCAGCACACCGAATTCCCGAGCGTCTTCGATGGGTACGGGCAGTGCCGATATGGTCGCGTCTGCCCCGCGTTCGAGATGGAAGCGAACCATCTGGCTCACGTCCATGCGGTAGATGTGGTCGGCCCCGAACACCAGCACGATGTCGGGCGCATTGTCGGTTACCAGGTTTCTGTTCTGGTGGATGGAATCGGCCGTTCCCTTGAACCAGAACTCCCCAACACGCTGCTGCGGTGGCACAGCCGTCACAAAATCCTTGCCCAGAGTCCTGCTGATGTTCCACGAACGCCTGAGATGTTCGATCAGCGACTGCGCCAGGTACTGCACCAGCACGTAGATGGAGCGATAGCCCGAGTTCACCAGATTGCTCAGCACGAAGTCGATAATGCGGTATTTCGAGCCGAACGGCACGGCAGGCTTGCCACGTGCGACAGTGAGGGGACGAAGCCTGCTTCCGGCACCGCCCGCCATGACGAAGGCTATGATTCGGGGATCACGCGAATCCAAGATATACTCCTTCGCTCGGCCCATCTCAACGCGTCTGCGTGTACATCGCCTTTTCGTACAAATCGACGTAGCGCGGAACAACACCGTCCCAACCGGAATCCTTCTCCATCGCGTTGCGCATCATCATACGCCAAAACCCGCGATCCAGAAATGCCCTGCGAATCCTCTCCATCCCGGCAAGGAAATCGGCCGGGGTGAAGGCGTCGAAATGAAAACCTGTATCCGTGCGCGCCTCAGGCACGGGTGATGAGGAAACCGAATCTGCAAGCCCTCCAACTCGCCTCACGTAAGGTAGCGTCCCGTAGCGCATGGCGTATAGCTGGTTCAGGCCTGAAGGTTCATGGCGCGAAGGCATGAGCAGCACGTCGCCGCCCGCATACATGCGGTGGGAGAGCACCTCATCGTAAACGGGCGCGAACGCCAACCGACCCCGGTAGACCGATGCGGCCCTGGCCAAAGCGCTCTCAAGCGCCTTCTCCCCGGTTCCGAGAACGGCCAGGCTGACGCCTGAATCCATCAATTGGTCCATCGTCTCAAGAATGAGGTCGATGCCCTTCTGGTGTGCCAGCCGCGAGACGACAACACACAAAGGCCCCTCGGAGTCCAGGCCCAACTCCGCTTGAAGCGCTGCCTTGCATTTCGCCTTGCCCTCGGGATGCGTACTCGAGAAACAGGCCGTAATGTACGGATCGATTTCGGGGTTCCAGACAGCGTCGTCAATGCCGTTCATGATCCCGAACAAAGCATCCTTTCTGAGAACGACCACGCCCTCGAGCCCTTCTCCCTGCTCTTCCGTTTGCATCTCCTGCGCATAGCGGTCACTCACGGTGGAGATGACGTCGCCGCACAGGATACCGCCCTTCATAAAATTCACGTCACCGTAAAATTCGAGACCCTCGATATCCATCGCCTCATCAGGAAGAGATGTGTGCGCGAAATCATTCGGGTGGAAACGGCCTTGATAGGCGAGATTATGGATGGTGAAAACGGTGGAAACCCCGCGCCATTTTTCATCGTCCCCGTGGCAGTATTTTAGCAAGGGCGGTATCAAGGCACTTTGCCAGTCATGGCAGTGGATGATGAAGGGATATTCCCTCTCCCCCTCCATATGAGAGAGCACGCCCTTGGCAAAACGTGCAAAACGCTCCGCATTGTCGGGAAAAACCCCGCGCTCGTCTCCGTAGAATCCGTCCCGATCAAACAAATCCTCGGCGGCGATGAGTCGGACGGAAACACCCTCATGTTCAAGCGAGTACACTTCGTTGCGCACGCCTGTGAATGCGTCCTCGACCCGTGTGGGAGAGCCTGCCTGATGATCCCTGAGAACAGATCGGTACGCGGGCAGGTAAACACACACTTTGTGGCCCATCCGCACGAGCGCCAAAGGCAGCGCACCGATGACGTCGCCCAGCCCGCCAGATTTGGCGAAGGGGAACATCTCACTCGCCACCATGGTAATTTCCATCGATCTCTCCGCCATTTCACTAATTCCCCGTTTCAACGATTCGCCGTCCTGCGGCACATGCGACCGCGAGTCGAAATAACTGCACTCTATACACGAATCGTACCCTGTATGTTACAATTAAATGAAGGATTCATGAAAAAAGAATGGAGGCTGCATGCGGTATCTGGTACGCGGAAAGGTCATCGAGGGCAAGGGCGCCGCTCTTCTCGAAGCCATCGAATTGGGCGAACTCGGGCGCGGATCCATCGCGCACCAGACGTTCTTGAAGTGTATGAAAGAGGCGCGGCTCACCGAGCAGGGCCAGGTTCGCTGGCTTGAGGTCTGCTACTGTCGCGAGGCGTTCGGTCCGGGTTACGAGTTGTATGAGGAACTGCCCTACTGGGAGGCGTATTTCGAGGAGATCGACGTGCGCTTCGCACGCAAACCGGAAGACTGCGAAGGTTATCCTGTCTGTGGCAATTGCGACTGCACGGAAAAGCTCGAGGCGAAACTCGACAAACTGGGCGTTCCCTTCTTCAGTCATCTGAAAGAAACCGTATCTTCCTCTTCATCCTCATCCTGAATCGGCCCAGCGCGCCTTGCCCTGTTCTTTGGTGAGTTTCCACCTGTCGTGAACCCATAGATACTGCTCAGGTCCTTGCCGGATGAAGTTTTCCGTCTCTGCGTTCACCGCCTTGGTAAGCCTCTCGATTTCACTCCTGGTGCTTTGCGCGTACATATCAGGCGCTATCGGATCGCTCAGCAATATTTCGTAGCGGCGTCCGTCGCCCTTTCTCAAGCACGAGATCAGGACAATGGGCCGATCATACAATACAGCAAGTGCCGCAGGTGCGGGTGTCGTTCTGGCCAGCTTGCCGAAAAAGGGAGTGTCTATCCCCTCGCCGCCCGCATTCTGATCCGCGAGAATCGCCACAGAACGTCCCTTTCGCAATGCCTCGCGCAGATGGAAAAAGGCATTTTTCCTGGAAAGAATCTCCTGACCCGAGGACGCACGCATTTCATACAGCGAGGCCTCAAGTTTCCGGTTGTCCAGGGGACGAACGGGAATGGTGAGCGGAATCCCCGCCAGTGCGCCGGCATGGGCGAGGCACTCCCAGTTCCCCAGGTGTGGCACGACGAACACGCAGCCGCCCGCGTCTTCGTGAATCGCACGCACTTTTTCGAACATCTCCTCCGCCCCGTCCACAATCTCGCACACCATCTTCTTCGCCCGCAGGGGATCGAAGGTGGTGAGAAACTTCGCTGCCTCCAGGCAAGTGAGGACGAACGAGCGACAACTGCGCCTCGCCAGAACCAGGCGCTGCGCCTCGTTGAGTCCGGGAAACGCGATACGCAGATTCGCGCGCGCAATGCGTCTTCTCCTTGGAGCGAAACGGAAAAGCCCCTCCCCTGCCAGGACAGCGACCACGCGGCAGACACCATAGGGTAGTATACGGATCAATTTGAGAAGCGAAACGAGCAGTGCGCATTCCACCCACTGGTGCAACGCGCCCTTGTCCTTGCTGCGCTTTCTGGCGGGGTGGGGCGCGGACTTGCTCACGGCGCGGCGGTGATGACCGCGGAGGATTGCCCGCCGATACCGTGGCTCAAGGACAAGAACGCACCCCCCGTAACAGCACATTCTTCGGTGGGGATATGGAGAGCCTCGAACGCATCTTCTTTCAGTCCAAGACCCGGCGTGGGCGGAAGGCGGCCTTCCTTGAGAGCGTATAGTCCCAGAACAATCTCAGCCAAATCGCTGGCCGATCCCATGTGTCCCGTATAGGGCTTCCAGCCTGCGAGCGGTATCGCGTCTTTCGCATCTGCGCAACAGTCCAGTAAGGCGGAGAGTTCGCCTGCGTCACCCTTCGGCGTCGCGCTCCCGTGAGGGAGGATAAAGGCCAGATCATCGCTCGTGAGGCCCGCCTCGACCAATACGGATTTCACCGCATGGCGCACCGCGCTTGCAGGCACGGGAATATAGCGATCCGAAGAGAATTCCTGGCAGTTCGCCGTCCCCATGACGCGCCCCAGGGGCTTCGCCCCCCGCGCCCGGGCGGATTCTGCACTCTCGAGCAACAGGGCAGCGGCACCCTCTCCAAGCAAGAATCCATCGCGCCGCCTGTCGAAGGGCCGGAACGACGCCGCGCTCTCTTTCGCCTTCGAGAGAATGCCCAAGCCGTCGAGTTCCAGAAGCATTATGGGGTGCGCCCAGCTTCCACAGCCCACGACAAGACCGACATCGGCTTCGCCGAAGCGCAGCACGCGTTCGCAGTTCTCAAGCGCCTGTGCACCGCATGAGGAAAGGCTCGAGAAACTGCCGTTCGGCCCCATAAACTCGTAAATAGCCGACAAATAGCTGAAAAGGTTGTTGGGCAAACCTTCCAGCAGAAAAAAGGGGCTCACACTGTGGAGCGACGCCTCGTTCAGGGAGGCAGGTTCAGGCGCTTCCCACGAAGCGCCTGCCGTCTGTTTAAGCGCCGCGTAGAAATCGATGTAGCCCATTCTTGTGAAATCGCCCGAGCCCACGTAGAGGGATTTCCTGTCGGGAGCCACCTCTCCCATGTCGAGACCCGCGCAGGCCACAGCCTCGGCGGCGGCGTACAGTCCCAAGATGGAACTCCTGTTCAGGAATTTGCGCTGACTGGCGAGTTTGGGCGTTACCTCGGGCGGGTCTTGATGACCGGGAACGGTGCCGTGGTAAGCGAAATTAGGCGGAAGGGACGCATTCTCCTCGCCCTGATGGCAGGCAACCCCGCATTTGCCGGCGCGAAGCGATTCCCAGTTTTCCGGGACATTCTCGCCAACAGAGGTCAGCAACCCCACGCCCGTAATCCACAACTCCTTGCCTCGCATCGCTCATCCCGCCTAGCTCAACCGGATCTCGCGCCCCAGAACACGAAAATGATGGCGCTGCTCCTCGGGGTCTTCATAGTCCGCGAGCGGCACTGTCCTGCCGCCAAAATCGGCGACCACCCGGCGCTCTCCCTCCACTGTGGCCACGCCCCTGAAGCTTCTCAGTTCTGTTTCCTCGCCCTGTGCCTCCACGTTCAGGAGGACCTGATCCCCCGGAAAGGCAAACCCATAGTACCTGACGCTCCGAACCTTTTCCAAAAGTATCCACCGCGTGAAATCCGAACTCGCCGCTTCCAGCCAGCCTGCAAGCTGCACCAGTGCCTCGACAATCAGCGCGCCCGGCATGACGGGAAACCGGGGGAAGTGGTACTCCAGAAAATCTTCGCTCATCGTGATGTTCTTCACCCCCTGGATGGAAACTCCCCCTTCCCACTCCGTCACTCTGTCCACGAGCATGTATCTCAAATCAAAGGCCTCCTAATCGTCCTCTGTCGGCGGACCTTTGCCCAACAGAATCACCTGGGCCATCGCCAACTCCAGCGTATGGCTCATCGAGATGGTAGATTGGGTGATCTTCCTTCGCACGCTCATGCGCTCCATTGAGCCACTCAGTTTGAGCGTAGGCTTGCCCGAAGCAGAAGATTCCACCTCGATTTCGCGCAGGCGGCCCCTGCCGCCCAACCCGCCCGGCTCGGAAATGCCAAGGCCGAACGCCTTGAGGCAGGCTTCTTTCGCCGCGAAGCGGGCAGCGAAATGAGGATAGGGATTGCTGCGCCTCAAACAATACGTCCGTTCCGTTTCGGTGAACACGTCCTCGCCGAACGCCTCGTGACGCTCATAGGCTTCCTTCAGGCGCGCCACTTCCACCAAATCCACCCCCTGGTACAGCCGCATTTCAGAAATCTCCCGCTCTAGCCGGTGAGCAGACCGCCGTCCACGGCTATCGCCTGGCCGTTGATGTAGTTCGATTCCTCAGACGCCAGGAATACTACAAGTTTGGCTACGTCCTCGGGCTCGCCGAAGCGGCCCGCCGGTATGCGCTGGAGAATCGCGTCGCCGCCCTTCTCACGTACGCGCTCGCTCATGTCGGTGACGATCATGCCCGGCAAAATGGTGTTGAACTGGATGCCCCGTTTCCCCATCTCCGCAGCGCAGGCGCGCATGAAGGCGATGATGCCCGCCTTGGCGGAAGCGTAGTTCGTCTGCCCGGCTCCACCCAGTACGCCTATGACGGAGGAGATACTGATTACCTTGCCGGAGCGTTTGCGAAGCATAATCTCACCTGCCGCCTTCGTACAGTGATATGCGCCGTCCAGACTCACGCCGAGCACCTTGCGCCAGCCAGTGGGCTTCATGGTGAGCAGCAAGGTGTCGTGAATCACACCCGCGTTGTTCACAAGGATGTCGATCGTGCCGAAATCAGCCTTCACCTGGTCGAACATGGCCGTCACATCCTCGAAAGACGAGACGTCGGCCAGGTATGTCCGCGCCTGGCCACCCGCGGCCTCAATTTCCGCCCACACCTCCTCAGCAGCCTCCGCCGAGCGACTGTAGTTGATCGCCACCGAAGCACCCGCCCTGGCCAATG
The DNA here is from genome assembly GCA_965200245.1 of bacterium. Lineage (GTDB taxonomy): Bacteria > UBA8248 > UBA8248 > UBA8248 > UBA8248 > Bin107. The sequence continues at coordinate 444,328 of CBDATS010000005.1, forward strand.
CCATACAGCATGCGCGTCCGATGCCCCGTCCGCCCCCGGTCACCAGCGCGATTTTTCCACTCAAGTCGATTTTCATTCCAAATTACCCCTCATCTTAGGCTGCCTTTGTCACAAGCAAGGTGGCGTTTTGTCCGCCGAAACCAAAGGAATTCGTGATGGCGGCAGGCACGGGCATCTCCCGCGCACCCCCGGCCACATAGTCGAGATCGCATTTCGGGTCCGGATTCTCCAAATTCGTCGTAGGATGCACGATGTCACGCGCGACGCTCAAGGCCGTGAAGATGAATTCGGGCGCGCCGCAGGCAGCGATCAAATGCCCGATCATGGATTTGGACGAACTCACCGCCAGTGAATCCGCCCGCGCGCCGAATACTTCGCGAATTGCCCTGGTCTCAACCGGATCGTTCAGCTTCGTGCCCGTGCCGTGCGCGTTAACGTAAGTAATGCCGTCAGGCTGAAGACCCGCATCCTTGATCGCCTCGCGCATTGAACTTACCGCACCCCGGCCCGCCGGGTGAGGAGCTGTCACCTGGTGGGCGTCCATGCTCACGCCATAACCCGAAAGGACGGCGTAGGGCTCAGCCCCCCGCGCACGCGCATGATCCTGCGATTCGAGAACCACCACGCCCGCTCCTTCGCCCACAGCCAGGCCTGTGCGACTCCTGTCGAAGGGGCGGCAAAGAGGGGGGGACTTCGATTTGGATGCCGCGCCGAGCAAGAGGAATATGGCCACCCCGACCGGGTGGATCATCGAATCGGCTCCGCCGCAAAGTACCACGTCCGCCTCACCTCGGCGGATCATGCGCATTCCGAGTCCTATCGCCTGGCCAGCCGCTGCACAGGCGGAAGTTATTGTTCCCGAGAGACCGGCGAGTTCGAACCATTCCGCAATCCGGGACGTCGCCCGCTCGGGCGGGTTCTTGAAGTAGCCCGACTCGTGCGTCTCTTCGAACTCCGCAGCGAAGCGCGCAGCGTCGAAGCTGTTTTGCGGATCCGCCCAGGCGATGAAATCTTCCAGGCAGTAACTGCTAAGTCCGGTTCCCATTACTACGCCCGCACGCTCGGGCGCGTAACCACCCAGAAAAATTCCGGCGTCCGTCATGGCACTTTGCGCGGCGTCGAGAGCAAAAAGCACCCTGCGTTCGCCCTCGCCCGCATATTCCTCGGGCAACCTTCTCCTGATGGCGGAGAGCGTCTCTTCTGAAACCTCGCCCGCTCCGGCAATGGGCAGTGTATTCGCGTCGAAGGAATCAATGGGAGAGAGACCCGACTCACCCGCCAGCGCCCTTTGCCAGCATACCTCTACCCCCGCACCCAGGGAAGTCACCATGCCGAGCCCGGTGATGAATACCTGCGTGCTCATGGCCTCTCCTTGAACGCCAGCCAGCCGTAGCGCCTGAAACGTTCTTTCAGTCCTTCGGGATCGTCGCTGGGAAAGTGGGCATACACGAACCGTTCGGCCCTGGCAACGGGGACACCGTTTTTTTCGACGCGCGCGCGGCACAGACTCGCCCGCTCGTTCGTATCGATTATCTCGCCGTGAATCTCCAGAGAAACGCCCGGGCCCAGATCGTTCGCCACCTCCACATCGTCGATGAGCGATATGATGCACGAGGTCCTGAAATCATGAGTGTAGACCACGAGCCAACCCGCAAGCTGTGCCATCGCCTCAATAAGGACCGATCCGGGTACGCGGGGAGCACGCCTGAAATGGGCATTCAGGTAGACTTCGGTGAGTGGAAACGTCTTGACGCCCACGATGTACTCGCCGTGTACCACCTCTTTGATCTGATCGAAAAAGAGAAAACGCAATTTCCCGCTCTCCCGTCATGCGTTTTTGCCGACCACGAAGGCCACGCACACGCCGTCGAATCCCTGAACCAACACAAGCGCGCTTCGCAGTGCATCCCGCCCCGGACGCCACGCGGTGTCATGAAACAATTCTGCTTCCGTTGCCGGAGATGGGGGCGGTGCGCCCTCGTTCAGGGATTTCATCGCCATGATCAGGTCCAGCACAGGACTCCCCCCCCAAAGGTGGCCGAATATGCCCTTCGTCGCAAGCCCCCAAGGCCCACGGTCAACGAAAAGAGAGGCCATCGCTGCGGCCTCCGCACCATCCAATCGAGGCTTGTCCTCTCCATGAATCACGAGGAGGTCCACCTGCTCTGCTCCCAGACCGGCGCTTGCGAGCGCATTCCGGGCCGATTCCAGTATTGCTCCGGTGAGACCACCCCGTTTTTCAAGCGCGCGAGAGGAAGAATATCCTTTGAGCCAACAAAGTATATCGGCCGGGTCAACATTCTCGGGCTGATCGAGGAGAATCACGCCTGCCCCCTCGCCCAATTCCTCCGCGTCACCCTCCGATCCGCTACGCAGGGCCGCACGGGCCATCATGCGGGCGGAAATCACCCCGCTTACACCTGCAGCGAGGGCGAGTTTCGCCTTTCCCGATTGAATCGAGGCTGCCGCCTCGCAGACAGCGCGCGCCGTGGCATCAGCGCCCGAACTGAAAACGGCGTTCTCTCCCCGCCACCGATGCTGAATCGCCACCTGACTGAAGCCGATCGCATTCAACATGCCCAGCGGCCATAAGGGGGGGATGGTGTCCATCCCCTCACGGAAAAAATGTCCCAAGTCCACTCGGCCATCCGATTCTCGTAACGCGCCTATCAAATCATCTTTCCCCGGATCGACGGAATCCATCCCCGCGAAAAAAGCGATCTCCTCTTCCTCCCTCCCCAGGAAAGCGGAACCGTCGCCCATCGCTTCATGAATCGCCGCCAGAAGCATGTGGGTCTGATGGCCCATGATTCTCGCCGCGCGGCGATCCACACCGAGGGACTCAGGGTCTATCGGCGCGCACCGCGCCGTTCTGCAGAGAGGATAACCGGCGAGTTCGGGATCGGCGTCAGCAACCAAAAATGTGCGACCCGCGCAAAGCGCTTCCCAAGCGGGCCCTGCGCCGCGCCCCGCCGCTGTTATCAGGCCGGCGCCAGTGACTGGAATGGAGGGAAACTTCACGCGATCTCGGGTCCGCCCAGACAAAGACAAGCGTTCTGCCCACCGAACCCGAAACTGTTGGAAAGGGTCACGCGATGGACCTGCGCCCTCGTCTCGTTGGGTACGTAGTCCAAATCGCACTTGGGGTCACGATTCTTGTAGTTGATGGTGGGCAGTATCTCGGAGCGGCGCATTCCCTCGACCGCCAGAATCGCCTCGACGGCCCCAGCCGCACCGATGGTGTGGCCGATCATGGATTTGTTCGAACTGACAGGTATATTCTCCGCGTGCGCGCCGAACACCTCCTTGATGGCCTTGGTTTCGGTGAAATCGTTCTTGGGCGTCGAGGTACCGTGCGCGTTGATGTATTCGACTTTATCGGGCGCAAGCCGCGCGTCGCTCAGCGCCTTTTTCATGGCGAATACCGCGCCCAACCCCCTCGGGTGCATGTCGGTGATGCGAAACGCATCCGAGGAATCGCCGTAGCCGAGCACTTCTCCCAGAATCTCGGCACCGCGGGCGTGCGCGTGCTCATAGCTTTCCAGGATCATGGCGCCCGCGCCTTCAGACATCACGAAGCCGTTTCGCTTCCTGTCGAAGGGCCGGGACGCACTCTGCGGGGTTTCGTATCTCTCCACCAGCGCGGTGAGCAGGACAAAACCGAGAAACCCCACGTAGGTGATGGGTGCCTCGCAGCCTCCGGCCACCATCACGTCGGCCTTCGCGTCTCGGATCAAACGCACCGACTCGCCAATCGCCTGCGCTCCTGCCGCGCAAGCCGAGCAGATGGAGACCATTGGCCCCCGGCAGTCGAAATCAATGGCGACGACCGAGGTCGCCACATCGGATTTTCTTCTGAAAAACATCATCAGATCATAGCCGCCGCGGCTCTTGAGTCCCTCAATGTCCCATCCGCCTTGCAAGAGGTCGCCGTTTGCGGGTTTCCAGTAGGGGAAAATGCGGAGCAACTCTTCGACATCGGGATGATCGCCGTGAGAACCAAGCGCGACGCCGATTCGATTTCTATCAGAAACCTCATTGAGCCGCGCCTTGCGCGCCGCCTGGGATACGGCCACGCGCATCATCCGCACGCCGCGCGTGGAGAATTTGTCGAGTCTGCGCCCTGCACCGTTTTCCTGCGAGGCGACCCACTCGTCCTTTACCTCGCCTGCGATTCGGCAGGGCAGTTTTTCAGGATTGAAACTGCGGATCTCATTGATTCCGGAGTGGCCCTCGCGCGCGGCATCAAACGTGGAAGCGACATCCCCGCCCAGAGGCGTCAGCGCTCCGTATCCGGTAATCACGACCCGTCTGCCGTTACCGGCCATCCACGCGTTCTCCCGGCAAGAAGGATGGAATGAGGCAGGCCCTCAGGAGGAGAAGAGGCTCTTTTCCTCCTGGAGCCGATTCAGCCAGTTCTGTACCACCTCATCCCCGCTAGGCAAGGAGGCGGGCTCGTTCGTCTGCGCACATACAATTCGCGTTCCATTCTCGACTTTCCAGTCAGAACCCGCCGGGCTTTTCTCTGGCAAGAAGTTCAGCACGTCGCGCACCGCGCCCGCCAGCGTCTTCGGCGTGACGAGGGCAGGCAGTTCATCCACGGGAGTTCCGGGCACAAGAGCATCGGCTGCCTCGCTCAAGCGCAGTTTCAGGACTTCGACTCCCGTTTCCGTCACCTCGCTTTCATCGTTGATCGCCACGCCCTCACCAAACATCTCCTCCACGTGCTCCAGGACGAAATTGCGCGCCATCTTGATGCCGAACACCTGTTCGAGGCGAAAGTTCACGTCCAGGAAATCGAGCGACAAAACGCCCAAGTCATCCACCAGAGAGCTGTCCGGCTCAATGGTCTCCAGATCGACGCCTGTGGTTTGAGAAATAGCCTTTTTCACTTCTTCCAGAATCGTATCGTCCGATATCAGGTTTTGCGACATGGGTGTCCTCTTTCACGATCAAGCGCGCGGTCTATCCTCGTATTGGACGCGCACGAATTTGCCGATGCTTTCAAGCGTATAGAACCAAGGAAGGAAACGAAAATCAACCGCGCCTGAAGAATCTCCCCTGTTCCGTTACCCCGGAGAACGATTCAGCCGGTTGCTGAGACCTCGGTCGACCACCAGGGTCTGTCCCCGTATGGAAGCCGCCCCCGCGCCTGCGAGAAAATAGACCGACTCGGCCACTTCTTCTGGCGTCACGAAAAAACGCTCGGGCAACGAATCCAACTCAGGTTGAACCAGGCGCAGCGTCTTGAACGAATCGGTTTTCACCAGTCCTGCGCAGACGGCGTTTACCGATACGCCCTTCTCCTCGAAACTCTCCGCCCAGTGCCTGACCGCCGCCTCCATGGCCGCCTTCATCGGCCCCAGCGGGTAGTCGGGATGATAGAAGCGACTCCCCAGACTCGATATGAACACGACGGAGCCGCCCCGTTGCGAGAGCAGCGGAAGCGCTCCCTGCAGGCAGAAGACATTGCCCAGAAAATTCGTTTCCACCAGAAGTCTGAGATCACGCTCCAGGAGCTTCTCCCAGGACTTGAAGGGCGCGCGCGCCGCGTTCAAGACGAGCGCGTCGATCCGTCCGAACTGTTCCTGCACACGGGTGAACATGGCCTTGACGGCGTCTCTTTTCGAAATGTCCGCCGGAATGACAACCGCCCGCCCTCCGGCGGCACCTATTTCGCGGCAAAGCTCCTCCACCATTTGCGCGGAACGGCCCTTGCCGTCCCTGTGGTTCAGGACCAGATGCGCGCCTTCACGCGCGAAGCGCCTCGCAATGGCCGCGCCGATCCCGCGGGAGGCGCCCGTCACCACGACCACTTTATCTTTCGTTTCCACAGGTTTGGGCATGTTTCTGGTTCATCCCTCAGTCTGTACCACCTGACCCGCGCCTTTGCCCCCAAAAGCAAATTCAATCACAGCTTCCCACCGCAAGGGACTACAGGCTCTAAAGCTGAGAATTTATATCCCACGGACGTGGCGTCATCAAACACCGCATGAGAAACCTCGAAATCAAGGATTGAATCCCCATCCGAGACCTCTTAGAATAGTTCTCTTTCTTTTCGACTCAAACTCATCAAGCGGTCAGGGGGACAAATTCAATGGAAAATCTGGAGATCAAGGAAACGCCGCAGCTCAGAGACCCCGCTCTGCTCATGGCTTTCGCCGGCTGGAACGACGCCAGTAGTGCCGCCACGACCGCCGCCAGTTTCATCACCGAAAAGATGGGGGGATCGGAGTTCGCCCGAATCGACTCGGATCCGTTCTACAATTTTCAGGATATGCGACCCCACGTGAGTCTTGATGAGAACAGTCGCCGCAAGATTACATGGCCCTCGAATACGTTCTATGCGTGCAAGACGCCGGATCTCGAACACGACGTGGTGGTATTCCTGGGAGTGGAGCCTCACCTGCAATGGGGAAGATTCTCGAAAATCATCTTGTCCATGGTGCGCGAATGCAAAGTGCGGATGGCGGTGACAGTGGGCGCCCTGCTCGCCGACGTCTATCACCGCAACAGGGTACGGATCACCGGCACTTCCACGAACCCCGATCTGGCCTCACAACTGGGCCTCAAGGCCTCACGTTATGAGGGCCCCACAGGGATTGTCGGCGTGCTGAACAATCTGTTCCGCGACGAAAACCTGCCCGCTGTCAGCGTATGGGCGAACGTACCGCACTACGTCAATGTGACGCCCAACCCGAAAGCGGCACTTGCCCTGGTGGAGCGGCTTAGCGACTTGCTCTCCTATCCCTTGAACCTCTCCGAACTCGAGGCAGGCGCGCACGAATTCGAGGATAAGGTCGACGAGGCACTCCAGAAAAACAAGTCGGTGAGAGACTACGTAGAGCAGCTAAAGCTCAGAAACGACGGTTTCGATGAGGAAATCCAGCCGGGCGAACTTCCCTCGGGAGACGAATTGGCCAGGGAACTGGAGCGCTTCCTGAGAAACCGGGGCACCGATGGAGGCGACCCTGAGAAGGAATAGCCGAAACCATATCCCTGCGCGGGCGATAACCTGCAGCAGCCATGATGGTTGTGGGGACGCGTCGGTTCCGACTCTGATCTTCGGGTGCGCCTAAACCGGCCTCCAACGATTCAGGACGGCCTCCTTTACCAGATTTCTCAGGCCCGATGCGTCCACCGGCCTGGAGAAGCAATGCGCCGCGCCCAGGTCGAGAATGCGCCTACGCTCCTCTCCACCGCCGCCATCTATCACCACGACACACGTTTCGGTGCCGGTTTCGCCCTGTTTAATCTGGCGGCACACCTCGTAACCATCCACGCTCGCGTGATTCAGGTCGAGTATCACCACGTCGGGATTCGAGGCAGAATACAACACACCCGCCCGGAAGCCGTCGTGCGCCACCTCGATTTCATAACCCGGCTCTTCCGAGGAGAGCACCTCTTTGATGGTATCGGCGTGCCCCTGATCTCCGTTCACGATGAGCACCCGGGGGTTTACACCCTTTCCCGGAAAAGGATGGGGAATGCCGCGTGATTCCAGAAATGATAGAAGGGCCTCTTTTTTCACCCTCCTGTGCCCTCCGGGCGTCCGGTATGCTCGCAGCCAGCCCTTGTCTATCCAGTTTTGAATCGTGACCGGCGTGACGTCGCATATTTTGGCAACCTCAAACGTTGTGAACACCTTCTTGCTAAACAATTCATCCACACTAGACACAACCCGCCCCCATATGTGGCTACGGTGAAGACTTACATTCGGTTTTGCATGAGTATTACTATGAAATACTTTCGGAATATGTCGCACATTGCGCTTCGCATTTCAACCGGGTCAAGCGGCAAGGGCACTGGCTGGCTCATAGGTTCGCGGGCGTTGAATTTGAAGGGTCACGCTATATATTCTGAACCCTGTCGCCTGTAAAAGTGGTTTTGGGGAACATGGAGAAATGACTACCAGGGATGAGCGAAAATGAGAGCTGTCGTACAGCGCGTGAGCGAAGCGAGCGTCCGGGTGGGTTCCGGGGTCGCTGGAGATATCCGGGTCGGACTACTCGTGCTCCTGAGCGTAGGGCGTGAGTATGATGAGAAAGACACCGATTTCCTCGCTGAAAAAATCGTACATTTAAGGATATTCCCGGATGAAACGCAGAGAATGAACCTCTCGCTTCTCGACGCAGGCGGTGAGATGCTCGTCGTCAGCCAGTTCACCTTACATGGCGATTGCCGAAAGGGAAGACGTCCCGCCTTCACTGCCGCCGCCCCGCCAGAGCGGGCGGAGCCTCTCTATGAGCGATTCGTCGCGCAGGTCGAAAAGCTGGGCGTTCGCGTCGCGACAGGCCGCTTCGGCAAGATGATGGAGGTAGCGCTCGTGAACGACGGCCCCGTCACCTTGCTGCTTGATTCCAGGGGTACTTTCTAGTGGCTCTCAAGGCGAAAGACGTGCCCTTGCTCAAGAAGAGGCTCGACGCACTCGCCCGCACCTATCACGACGCCTATCTCGCCACCGACCCGCTCGGGGTCGTCCACGCCTACCGTGGCGCGCAGGACCGCGAGGTCGCGGCGTTTCTGAGTGCAACACTCGCCTTCGGCAACGCCGCCGCGATACGGATAAGCGTAAAGCGCATCATGGAGCGCATAGGCCCAGAGCCCGCCACCGTACTGCGTCGCATCCAGCCTGAGGAGAGTGTCCGCATTTTCGAAGGCCTTTACCACCGTTGGGTGGGGCCCGAAGCCATCGGACTCTTCACATATATCATCGGCGCTGTGCTCAGGAAAGAAGGGTCACTCGAAACCTTGTTCCTGAAAGGCTATCGCGCGGATGAAGAAACACTACAGGAAGCACTCAAGAGATTCAGAGAGCGTTTGCTGGACTATCTACCCACGCCCCCTGCGAACGCGCGGATTGAGCGCGGAATAAGCTATCTGCTTCCCGATCCCGATAACGGAAGCGCGTGCAAGCGCCTCCACCTGTTCCTCAGATGGATGGTGCGACCAGCCGACGGGTTGGACCTGGGTTTGTGGAAAGGGCCTAAAACGCGCCAGCTCATTATACCGCTCGACACTCACATCGCGCGCATCGGACGTCTTCTGGGACTCACCGACAGGAAGACGCCCGACCTCAAGATGGCGCTCGAGATCACCAGAAACCTGAGGCGCATCGACCCCGACGACCCGGTGCGTTACGATTTCGCCATCTCAAGGATGGGTATCCTGAAACATTGCCCGAGCACGCGAAACATCGCGCTTTGCGCCGGCTGCCTCCTGCAGGACTCTTGCCGCTACTGGCGGCGTCTGCCGAGAAGAAGAAAAAACGCAGCGTTGCAGGCGATCGCATGAGCAGCAAGCGCGGTTGCCGCCGCATGGACCCTGAGATACCTTGCCACCAATACCGATTCGGGAGATTCATCTCGTGGCGACAAACATAGAGCGCATCGCACTGACCGCGTGGGCGGGAGCACAAAAAAATCCGCTTGACTTCGCCGGACTTACCGCCTGGCTGAGGGATAGAGGATTCGAGGTGCAACTCGATCTCGATACGGCCCGGATGGCGGGCGAGCCAACAGGCGCAGCGCGAGAAGAGGTCGTCAAGCAAGCCGATCTGGTCATTGTCTTTGGTGGCGACGGCTCCATGCTGCGCACTGCGCACAACATCGGCGAGGAATCTCCGCTGTTGTTGGGCATCAACACCGGGCATCTGGGTTTTCTGGCGGATGTGCCTCAGGCCGAACTCTATCCGGCACTGGAGCGGATACTCGTCAACAAGGAGTTTTCTATCGAATCGCGGATGCGGCTCGGCGCCTCGGTGAACAAAAACGGAGGCGCACCGCCTGAACTTTCCAATTCACTCAACGACATCGTGCTCACCACCGGCCCCCTGGCCCGCATGGTTGAATACGAAGTGCAGATGGAAGGCCGCCACCTGGGCTATTTCCGGGCAGACGGTCTCATCGTCGCTACGCCAACGGGCTCCACGGCCTATTCACTCTCTGCAGGCGGACCGCTCGTACTGCCCGATCTGAACGTGATCCTCATCAACCCGATATGCCCGCACACGCTCAGCAACCGGCCCATCGTCGTTCCCGCCGAGGCAGTGCTCGAAATCACCATCTTCCCGGATACCGAAGCAGAGGGGCGAGAGGTCCTTCTCACGCTCGACGGCTTCCCCGGATGCGAACTCGAAGCGGGCGATTCCGTGAGAATCTTGAAAAGCCGGACGCCGGTGCGAATCATCCGGCCCAAGGGGGTGGATTTCTTTCAAACGCTCAGAGAGAAGCTCTCGTGGGAGACGCATCCGCGTGGTGGACGGAAAACCTGAGAAACCGATGCTTCGACTTCTCAGGATCACGAACTTCGCCATCATCGACGACCTGGAAATCGCCTTCGGCCCGGGCCTGAATGTCCTGACGGGAGAGACGGGTGCGGGAAAATCCATCATTTTCGGCGCCTTGAACCTCGCTCTTGGCTCGCGCGCGGGGGGAGACCTCGTTCGCGCAGGCGCGAGGGAGGCGATCATCGAATCGCTCTTCGAGATACCCGACACCGAAGGCGGCCTCGCAGCCTGCACCCTGCTCGAAGAGGCGGGCGTGGAGGTCGAAGAGGACGGCGAACTCATCGTGCGCCGCAGAGTCGCTGAAACGGGCAGAAACCGCATCTATCTGAACGGAGTGCTCGCCACGGCGTCCCTGCTCTCTCAAGTGGGCGAGCGCCTCGTCAACATTCACGGCCAGCACGCACAACAAAGCCTCCTGCGCCCGGCCTCTCACCTGGGACTTCTGGACAATTTCGCAGGGACGAACGGGGAGCGAGAGACGCTCGGAGAACTCGTGCGCGATTTGAAGACCGCCGAGGAAACGTTAAGCGCACACCGTGAAGGCGTGCGCGAGCGCGCCCAGAGAGCAGATCTCCTCCGCTTTCAGGTTCAGGAACTGGAAAAGGCCACACTGCGCGCTGGCGAACTCGCGGAAATCGAGGCCGAGCTGCCGAGGCTCAGAAACGCGGGCCGCCTGATGGAAGGCGCCGCCTCGCTGTATCAGCGGCTCTACGAGGCGGAAGGGTCGGTGGTAGAAAAGACGGGCGAAATTCAGCGTGAGTTGGAGGGCATGGCCACTCTGGATGAATCGCTGGGTCTCATCCTGGAGGAAGCCGCGTCCGCACAGGCCCAACTCGCAAACCTCGCCGACTCGCTTCGCGATTACACGGAAAGAATCGAACACGATCCGGAGCGTCTCGAAGCTCTGGAAGCGAGACGCGCGGTGATACGCGAGATGACCAAAAAATACGGCGACGAGGAGGCGGAATGCCTTGATTTTCTGGAAAAGTGCCGAAGCAGCCTCACCTCGATTTCGGATGAAGAAGGAAACGAGGCGCGCTACGTGGACACACGCGACGCGCTCAGAACCGACCTCGCAAATTCTGCCCTCGCACTCTCGGAGAAAAGAACAAGCGCCGCCCAAAATCTAGATGCGCGCATGGAAGAAACGCTGGCCGAACTGGGCCTTGCGGGCGCAAGGTTCGAGACGCTCATCACGCACTGGGAAGATCCTGAAAGCTTCATCCACATCGGCGGGCGGACGGTGGCCGTTCACTCAAACGGGGTCGACCGCGCACAGTTTCACTTCTCGCCCAATCCCGGCGAGCCATCAGGTACTCGTCGTCACCCATCTGCCCCAGGTCGCAAGTCTCGGCGACCGCCACTTCCGAGTGAAAAAACACGTTGCAGGAGATCGCACGCAGACGCGCGTCGAACTTCTCGGCGATGCCGAACGCGTGGAGGAGATCGCCCGCATGGGAACGGGGATCGAAATCACCGACGCCGCCCGTGAACACGCGCGTGAGATGCTTGAAAAGGCAGAGTAGCCTCTGCGTCTTCCCTGGCAAGCACCCTTCTGTTTAGTTTGCAATCACTCCCCCTTGAGGGGAAGTAGCAGAAGCCAAGTGGTTTGTGCGAAGTCTGATGCATGGGGGGTGAATTTCGACTGAGGAGGGAGGAATGCTTCCAAGCGATGAACAAGAAACATATATTGGCGACCTTGAGAAGAACAGGCACAGGGACAAAAAACAAAAGCCAGGTGGTGGAGCGAAGGGCAATGTTTCTGTCCTCGGCATGAAAGAACGAGAAGGACGTGTCAAGGCCATTGGCATCGAAGATGGCGAAGGCGAAACTCTCCAGAAATTCGTTTGCGAGAACATCATCCCCGGAACTACTCTCTTCACCGATGAGAATCACGGATATGTTCATCTTGATGATGAATACGGGGCGAATACAAGCATGAGTCCGTGAAACATTCGGCAGGGAGTTCATGAAAGGCATAGCCAATACGAACGGAGTCGAGGGTGTCTGTGCAGATTTTTGCACATAAATCCCAAATTGTTGCTATGAACTTTTAGCCAAAGACTAAGACGAAACCTCTCAGGCTGGAATTTCATCGCGCGCCGAGAGTGTCGTGACGCCAAGGGAACCCAATGCGTTCGAATACCTGAGGCCCGAGCCCGTGTTCATCAAGACAACGCGCTCATCGGGGCGGACGACGCCATCTTTCAGCGCGCGCTTCAAACCCGCAAGTGTCGTGGCTACTTCAGGACACGCCAGAATCCCATCGTAACGAGCCAGGTCCGAAACGGCCGAGATCGCCCCCTCCTTCCCAATAGCGAAGGCTGCGCCGTTCGTCACGCGAATCAGCCGCAAGACGTGAACGCCTCCGGCGGGGCTAGGCGATTTCAGGCCGCCGGGAATGATATCTATCTCTACCCAGGCCTCCACGTGCTCCTCTCCGCGCTCGAAGGCACGGACGATGGGCGCGCATCCTTCGTACTGGGTCACCACAAGCCTGGGGTCCGGGCCTTCCGCCCAACCCATCTCGCGGAGTTCCGATATCGCCTTGTAGATCGCCACTACCCCCAACCCCCCGCCTGTGGGATAGAAAATGACATCAGGCAGCCGCCAGCCCAACTGCTCGCAGATTTCCAGACCCATCGTCCTTTTCCCTTCAACGCGGTAGGGTTCGCGCATCGTGTTCACGTAGTGCCACCCGTGCGCGTGTGCAGCTTCGAACACCATGCGGCCCGATTCGGCCCAGGGACCCCTGAGTTCGAAGGTACGCGCGCCGAACAGGGCACACTGGCGCACTGCGCCAGACGGAGCGTCACTGGGCAGAAGCACAGTGCAGGTCACGCCTCCGCGCGCCGTATAGGAGGCCCATGCCACACCCGCATTGCCCGAACTGTTCAGTGCCACGTGCACAGCCCCTAACTCGCGCACCCGGCTTAACGCCACGCTAGCGCCGCGATCCTTGAATGTACCGGTAGGGTTCACACCCTCGTTTTTTACCCACAGCGCGTCCAGGTCAAGCGCGCGAGCGAGTCGTTCTGCGCGGTGTAACGGTGTCCAGCCCTCATTCTGCGTGACGGCGTTTTCAGGCTCCCCAACCGGCAGGAAAGGCGCATAGCGCCATAGCGTCGGCGGGCCTGCGCTTATTTGTTCTCGCGTCACGTCTCTCTTGATTCGCACCATGTCGTAGCACGCAAACAAACACCCACCGCAGGAGCAGACGTTCACGAGCGTGTCCGCCCCGTGCGTCCTTCCGCAATCCGTGCATATCAAGTGGGACAGGTAGGACATGGCGTTCTCAAGTGATTTCCGTCATTCCGACAAATACTGGAATCCAGGGCAGATAAACTTCCTGACCGATGATTTCAGGATTCCCAAGTGTCAGGTCTCAATCAACTTCAACTGGGTGCCGAACTTCACACCAGCGATATCGCAGGCTATTCTGATATATTGTCGCACCTGAACCGTGGAGATGTTAGTTCCTAGCCACCATCCATTCCCGAGATCCTTAGAAAATTTTTCAACTAAATCACGCCTACCGGGGTAAAGTTCATTTTGATCTTGCGCCACCAATTTGCGCGTTCGTGCCCGAGCCACAACTTCATCAGCGAAGCGCACCATGAATCCAGGATTATGACGACCAAACTCGCAAACAATTTCCTCATCTATACCTACGCAAACCCTCCCTCCCCGGTCGGGTTTGACCCTTACTCGTCCTGGTACTGCTGGAGGCTCTGGAGGACGGAAATGTCTTCGAGCGTCGTGGTATCGCCAATCTGGTCCGATCCCGAAGCGATGTCACGCAGCAGCCTTCGCATTATCTTCCCGCTCCGCGTTTTGGGCAGCGCGTCGGTGAAGCGCATGTAGTCGGGCCTCGCGATGGCGCCGATCTCCTTGACCACCCAGTCCTTGAGGTGTTTCTCCAGGGCACTGTTCTTCTTGTTCGCGCCCTTCATGGTGACGAAAGCGGCGATGCACTCGCCCTTGATCTCGTGCGGGATGCCCACGCAGGCAGCCTCGGCCACGTCCGGGTTCGCCACGAGCGCGCTTTCAACTTCCATCGTACCGAGGCGATGACCCGAGATGTTGATGACATCGTCCACGCGGCCCATGATCCACACGTAGCCGTCCTTATCTCTCCGCGCACCGTCGCCCGTGAAGTAACACCCCTTCACGTCGCTCCAGTATTGCTTCTTGTAGCGCGCGTCGTCGCCCCAGATGGTGCGCAACATGGAGGGCCATGGCTTCCGCACGACGAGCAGGCCGCCGCCCTCGGGCCCTACCGATACGCCGTCTTTCGTCACGATGTCGGGCACGATACCGAAAAACGGAAGCGTGGCGGTGCCGGGTTTGGTGGGCGTGGCACCGGGCAGCGGTGTGATCATGATGGAGCCTGTCTCGGTCTGCCACCAGGTGTCCACGATGGGGCAGCGCTCCCCGCCGATAACCTTGTGGTACCACATCCAGGCTTCTGGATTGATGGGCTCGCCCACAGTGCCGAGAAGGCGCAGGGAAGAGAGGTCCCGTGCCTCTGGGTGATCGTCGCCCCACTTCATGAACGCACGGATGGCGGTGGGGGCAGTGTAGAAGATGTTGATGCTGTATTTCTCCACGATGTCCCAGAAACGCCCCGGATCGGGGTGGTTGGGTGCTCCCTCGTACATGACCGACGATGCGCCGTTCAGCAGCGGGCCGTAAACGATGTAGCTGTGGCCCGTCACCCAGCCGATATCCGCCGTACACCAGTAAGTGTCCTCGTCTTTCAAATCGAACACGTATTTCGAAGTGAGATACGTGCCGCACATATACCCGCCCGTCGTGTGCATGATGCCCTTGGGCTTGCCCGTCGTGCCGCTGGTATAGAGGATGTAGAGAGGGTGCTCGGAATCGAGCTTGGAGGCGGGGCATACGGGTGAGGCGTTTTCCATCAAGTCGTGGTACCAGTGGTCGCGGCCCTGCTTCATCGGCACCTCGTTGCCCGTTCGACGAAGCACGATCATCGTCTTGACGGATTTCGCGCCGTCTACCGCCTCGTCCGCGTTTTTCTTCAGTGGTACGATGTTCCCGCGGCGGAAACCCCCGTCCGCCGTCAGGACGGCCTTGGCGCGGCAATCGTCGATGCGGTCGCGCAGCGAGTTCGCGCTGAAGCCGGCGAAAACCACACTATGCGGCGCACCGATGCGCGCGCAGGCGAGCATGGCAATGGCCGCCTCAGGCGTCTGCGGCATATAGATGATGACGCGATCACCCTTTCTGATTCCGACACTTCTCATCGCGTTGGCGAATTTGCATAC
Source organism: bacterium (assembly GCA_965200245.1). Taxonomy (GTDB): domain Bacteria; phylum UBA8248; class UBA8248; order UBA8248; family UBA8248; genus Bin107. The sequence goes on from CBDATS010000005.1 coordinate 459,907, forward strand.
CTCGCGGTGAAGTTCCTGATAGGTAAGGATGCGCGAGTCGCCCGGCTCGCCCTCCCAGATGATGGCCGCCTTGTTCTTGCGCCAGGTGGTGAGATGGCGGTCGAGACAGTTGTAGGAAATGTTCGTCTCACCACCCACGAACCACTTGGCGTGCGGTTCCTTCCATTCGAGAACTTTCCCCCACTTCTTGAACCAATGGAAGTTGTTCGCCACTTTCGACCAGAACCTGGCGGGCCTCCTGATGGACTCCTCGTACATCTCCCGGTATTGGGCCATGGACCGGATGTGGGCCTGTTTCGAAAAATCACGGCTTGGCTTGAACACCCGTTTTTCCTGCAACAAGGTGTCGAACTGTTTTGCGTCGACCATGAGAATACCTCCCGGATGGGTCAGGTGAGAAAATCATAGCATTAGCGATTTTCCGCTATTGTTGGATATTCACACGGATTTCTCAAGTAGCCGCGCGCGGATTGGGACAGGATGAATCATACGTGGAGCGCCGCGCGCACCTCCCGTGCCGCTTGGGCGGGGTCTTCGGCTCCGAGGATCGCGCCAATGAGAGCGACACCATGCGCGCCCCGCTCAAGACACAATGAAGTGTTCGCAGCCCCCACGCCGCCAAGCGCATAGACAGGTCCGCCCGCGATCTCGCATTCACGCGCGAAGGCATCGAGGCCCATAACGGGGCTGGATGAGAATTTGCTGTTGGTGGGAAAAACGGGGCTCAGCGTCGCAAAATCAGCGCCTTGGGCAAACGCACACGCTGCTTCAGCACCAGAGTGGGCGGAATAGCCGACGAAACCGGAATATTCTCCCCCGCGCACGGCCGAGACAGAGGGCGTCCCCTTTCCGAGATGAACGCCCGCCGCGCCCAGAATATTAGCGAGTTCCGGATCTCCATTCACGATCAGGCACGCCTCGTACTCAGCCGCGCGGGAGGCAACCTCCCGCCCCAACTCAAGTCTTTCGGTGTGAGATAGATCCTTCTCACGGAACTGAACGAAGCGCACACCGCCCGAGAGTGCGGCCTCCAGTGTGCCGAGGAAATCGCCCGATGGAGGCGCGTTCCTGTCCGTTATGAGGTAGAGCGGGTCGAACAGGGATGGCTCCAAAATCCTGGCCGGTATCCGCCTTAGGACCCGATGACGCCGGTCAGCGGGCTCGACGCTGTGGCGTAGAGCTTCATAGGAATGCGCCCGGCCTCGTGCGCCAGTCTCCCTGATTCGACGGCTAGGTTCATGGCGCGCGCCATCTTCACCGGATCGTCTGCACCCGCAATGGCCGTCTGCATCAAGACGGCGGTCGCGCCGAGTTCCATGGCGACTGCTGCGTCCGAAGCCGTGCCCACACCTGCGTCCACGATGACGGGAATCGACATCTGCTCCAGGATGATCTTGAGGCTGTACGGGTTCCGTATCCCAAGGCCTGAGCCGATCGGCGCGGCGAGCGGCATGACGGCATGGCAGCCGAGTTGTTCGAGTTTTTTGCAGATTACAAGATCATCAATGCAGTAGGGCAGGACGATAAATCCGTCGTCCAGCAGAATCCGGCACGCTTCGAGAAGGCCCTCGTTATCCGGGAAAAGCGTGTCCTCATCACCGATGACTTCGACCTTCACGAAGTCGGATCCGGTAGCCTCGCGCGCGAGACGCGCCGTCGTCACCGCGCTCTTCACGTCGTAGCAGCCCGCCGTGTTGGGCAGCATTGTAAATTTGTCCTTGTCGAAATGCGCCCAGAAACCCTCCGAGGACTCATCCGTGAGATCCACACGACGCACGGCGACGGTGACCATCTCCGTCCCGCTTGCCTCGAGCGCGTCGCGCATCACGGCGAAACTCGGGTATTTTCCGGAACCCACCCAAAGGCGAGAAGTAAACGTCCTGCCCCCAATCTCATACGTGCTCATCACACCCCCTCCCGGCGCGAGCCAAAAAGCTGCGCCTTTGTGTATTCTGGATCAGCCCCCGCCCACGGCACGGACGATCTCCAGTTCATCCCCGTCTGACAATCGAGTGTCCGCGTATTCGCCACGGCGGACGATCTCCATGTTGAGCGCCACGGCGATGCCGTTTACCTCAAGCGACATCGAATCCAGCAAAGTGGCAACACTCACACCCTCTTCGAGTTCCCTGTCCTCTCCGTTCACCCGGACACGCAAGAAACCATCTCCTCGGGATACTTTCCATCAAAAAGGCCGCCCCGCAAATCGGGAGCGGCCACGAAAATGCGACATCCTCTGGCCCGCTTCCCTTCGCTGGCATTACCCAGTGCAGGTTCCAAGGGTTGCCCGACCTTCCAAGCTCTCAGTGCATACACCTCTAGCAGGAACTTCCTTGCAAGAGCATATACGGATGCTTGCCCTCTTGCAACGCCCGATGGGATGCGGAGTGTGCAATTTGCGCCGTTTTCAGGTATGAATACGAAAAACTACAGGAAATCGACGGTGTTCGACGGACCGTGAGCATATCCATCGACTGAGGAGCACATCCATGAAAGCAGCCATCTTCCACGAAGTCGGCAAACCGATGACTATTGAATCCATCCAAGTGGAACCACCCAAGGAGGGCGAGGTACTCGTGCACTACCGCGCGGGCGGCGTGTGCCACAGCGATCACCACGCCATCGCTGGCCTGTTCCCGGTGCCCACGCCCATCATCATGGGGCATGAGGGCGCAGGTGTCGTGGAAGAGGTGGGGCCGGGCGTGACTTCCGTTAAGCCAGGCGATCACGTGGTAACGGTGTGGCGTTACAGTTGCGGCACTTGTGAACTTTGCCTCTCGAACCGGCCCGCCATCTGTGGCGAGGGCATCCGCATGCGGGCCGACGGCACGTTATCGGACGGCACGACGCGCTTTTCCATCAACGGCCAGCAGGTGCACCACTTCCTCGGCGTCTCGACGTTCAGTTCCCACTCGGTGGTGTCGGAAAAATCGGTGCTCAAGATTCGCGAAGACATGTCGCTCGAAAAAGCGGCGGTGGTGAGTTGCGCCGTCATCACGGGCGTGGGCGCGGTGGTGAACGGCGCGAAGGTGGGTCCCGGCGAGAGCGTGGCCGTATTCGGCGCGGGGGGTGTGGGGTTGAACGCTATTCAGGGCGCGGCCCTCGTGGGGGCGGAGCCCATTATCGCTGTCGATTTGATGCAGAACAAGCTCGAGATGGCGAAAAAATTCGGCGCGACCCACACGGTGAACTCGTCAGACGAGGACGCGGTGGAGGCCATCCGTTCGCTCACCGACGGCAAGGGGGCGCACTACGCCTTCGAGTTCATCGGCGTACCCGAGGTGATGTCCACGGCCTTCGCCAGTGTCCGCACAGGCGGTACGGCCGTCATCGTGGGAATAGCGGACGTGAAGTCACAGGTCTCGATTCAGCCCACCTCGCTCGTGACGGAGGAGAAACGCCTCATCGGCTCGCTGTACGGCTCATCCAACCCGCGCCTGTTCGTACCCCGGCTTATCGACCTCTACATGGCCGGAAAGCTCAACCTCGACGATTTGCTCACCAAGGAGTGGCCCATCGAGCAGATCAACGAGGCCTACGACGCGCTACTGAACGGCGAGGTGGCCCGCAGCGTTGTCGTGCACGAGTAGTCAGAAGCAACTGCTACACACTGTCACGCATCGGGACGGGGAGAAACTCGCCGGGTTATGCTCACGTCGGAATTCGAGGCGACCGTACGTCCAGGAAAGGTTTCTCCTGTAGGTGCGCTTCCGTTTATACGCCATTCCTCCTGGAAACAAGATTGGGACCTGAAAGTCGAGGTAGAGGCAGGGAAAAACGTCGTCATTGATACAAGCACACCCGAGGCGTTCGAGGAAGAACACATTCCCGACGTGATCAACATGGCGCGGATCGGATTCCGGGTGAAGGAACTCATGGGTGGGCTCGATTGGTGGAAGCGCGATGGCTATCCAACGGGCAACACCGCCCGGTCCCTGAAAACCTGAGAAGGCGGCCGACCTTCCCCCCGAAACCCCGGATTGGACACACGCGGGCGGCTTTTGATATCCTGGTTCTATCCCACCCCGCCTTCCCAAAAAGGATAGCCCATGGCCATCATCGACATCTCCGTTCCTGTAGAAGAAGGGAAAATGCCCATCTATCCCGGCAATCCGGGGCTCTCGATGCGCTTCCACAAATCCTTCGACGCAGGTGACGATGTCTGCCTCACCGAAGTCCTCTTCGGTGTGCACGCCGGCACGCACGTGGACGCACCAATGCACTACCTTCATGATGCGGGCGGCATCGAGACACTGAACCTTGAGACCCTCATGGGTCCCACTCGGGTGATCGCGGTCGAAAACCACGAGTGCATCACTGCGGAAGAACTCGCCACCAAGAACCTGGAAGGCGCTAAGCGCTTCCTCATCAAGACACGAAACTCCGATGAGCAGTGGTGGACAAAACCGTATCATCCGGATTACTGCCACATGACGCCTGAAGCCGGGCAGCTACTCTACGACCACGGAATGGAGCTTCTCGGCGTGGATTACCTCGGTGTGGATGCGCCCGACCCGAACGTGCCCGTCCATATGCTTCTGATGCCACTGGGTGTCGTGCTTCTGGAAGGTCTCAATCTGGCGAACACACCCGAGGGCGATTACGAGCTTATCGCCCTGCCCGCACTCTTCACGGGGAGAGACGGTGCCCCTGCCCGCGCCGTTTTGAGAACTCTCTAGGCCGCTTGCCTGAGCGGCAATTTTCAGGAAATACTCCCCCGGCAAACCAAACTTCCAGTATTCGTGAGGAGAGGAATGGATACGTCCAGGGAACAGCGAGAGGCCGTACAGAAAATATACAACCAGGATTCGGGCTACTACGTCACCAGCGCACCGCACGCGCGGAGCAGTTCGCTCGCTCGCTCGGCCGAGGTACTGAACCCGAACGGCGGTGTGCATCTGGACATCGCCACGGGTGCAGGCCACACGGCTTACGAGATGGCGGATAAATGCCTTCACGTCATCGCGAGCGATTTGACCGCTGGCATGCTTGATTCCGCCCGCAGGCTGGGAGCGGAGAAGGGCATCGGCAATGTATCTTTCCTGAGAACCGACGCCGAGAACATCGCCATCCAGACAGGCGCGCTCGATTCAGCCTCGGTACGCATCGCGCCGCACCATTTTCCCGATGTAGAGGCTTCGATGCGTGAGATGTTCCGCGTCCTGAAACCCGGCGGCAGGCTTGTCTACATCGACAACATCGCGCCTGAAGAACCCAGGGAACAGGATAGCTACAACGATTTCGAACGTCTGCGCGATCCGAGCCACAACCGTTGCGATAGCCTGCCCGACCTCGTGGGGATGCTTGAAGCAGCGGGCTTTCGAGTCCTCTATTCGGAAACCTTACGCAAGAAAATGGTGTTCGAAGACTGGGTGCAGCGTCCACACCTGACAGATGCGGACAAGGCTGCGCTTCGTGCATATCTCGAAAACGCCTCGCCCACTATCGCCTACTGGCTCGACCCGCGCGAGGAAGACGGGAAATTCGCCTTCGACGAGCAGGAAGCCGTTATCCTCGCCGAGCACCCCGCATGAGCACCGACGAAGCTCAGCGCCTCTGCTGCCTAGCGGACACGGACAGAAGACACCTTTGGCACCCCTTCACTCCTATGGATGAGTGGGAACAAGAAGATCCGCCGCTCATCGTTGAACACGGTGAGGGGGCGTACCTGATCGACGTAGAAGGGAATCGATACCTGGACGGTGTGTCCTCTCTTTGGGTGAACATCCACGGGCACAGGAAAGAAGAGATAGACGAGGCCGTTCGCGCGCAACTTGCGCGAATCGCTCACACCACGCAACTCGGCATGGCGAATCCGACCGCCATCGAACTTGCCGAAAAACTCACACAAATCGCGCCCGAAGGTCTGAAAAGAGTCTTCTATTCGGACTCGGGTGCTACGACAGTGGAAATCGCCCTCAAGATGGCATTTCAGTACCAAAGGCAAAGAAAGAATCCGAGGCCTGAGAAAGACCGCTTTCTCAAGCTGAGCCTGGCATACCACGGCGATACGGTCGGCGCGGTCTCGCTGGGCGGAATCGATCTCTTCCACCACATCTTCGGGCCATTGTTGTTCCAGACCATGCGGGCGGAGGCACCCTATTGTTTCTGGTGCCCGAGGGGGGCTACGCGTCCGCCGTGTTCCGTCTGCTCAGGCGATGAGATAGCACACCAAATTACAGAGAACGCGCCCCACCTCGCCGCTGTCGTGCTGGAACCGATGGTACAGGGAGCGGCGGGCATGATCGTGCAGCCACCCGGCTTTCTCGGGAAAGTGCGCGAGGCGTGCTCGGAACACGACGTGCTCCTGATAGCAGATGAGGTCGCCACGGGCTTTGGGCGCACCGGTCTCATGTTCGCCTGCGAGCACGAAGGCGTCTCGCCCGACATCCTGTGCCTCGCCAAAGGCATTACGGGTGGTTACCTGCCCCTTGCGGCGACACTCGCCACCGAGGAGATATTCGACGCCTTTCGCGGCCCGCCCGAGGTGGGCCGCACATTTTTTCACGGCCACTCCTACACGGGAAATCCTCTGGCTTGCGCCGCCGCGCTTGCGAATCTCGAGATTTTCGAGAAAGAGCGCACCATTGAAACAAATCAGGAGAAGATAGCCCACCTTTGGAGCGAACTCGGAAACCTGCAAGACTCGGCCCATGTGGGCGAGGTGCGGGGTCTCGGCTGGATGGTCGGCGTCGAGCTTCTGAAGGACAAGGCGACGAAAGAACCCTACACGCCTGCAGAGCGCAAAGGGCGCGCTGTCACCTTGGCGGCGAGAAGGCGCGGCCTTGCCGTGCGGCCCCTGGGCGACGTGGTCATCCTGATGCCGCCCTATTGCGTGAGTATCGAGGAGATAAGCCGGATGGTCGGGGATATTGAGGAGTCCATTCGCGAGGCGTGCGCCTAGCGCAAATGTTCAGGCTCACCAGAGGGCGTGCCCACCGCGTCCACATCAGGTTTTTTCTCAGACACTCCCACGGGTGCTACGGGAGTGCTGCCCACCGGCGGCAAGCTCTCGCTTGGCACGCCGACGGCACTCGCGGGAGGCTGTTGAGTGGTCGTAGCGGTCTTCTCCGTAGCCGTTCCCTGGGCGGCTTTGGGCGCGCTGCCCGCCTTGGGCGCGGAAACGCGATTCGTTATCAATTCCTCGCGCGCCTTGAGCGGACCCGTTATAGCGAGCGAACCCGCGATGCTCAGCGTCTCCTGCCCCCCGATGAGCAGCACCACGCGATCATATTCGGGAAAATTTCCGATCACAGTGTTGGCAACTCCATAGGCGGTCACGAGTTCCGCCCACACGCCACCCGGGTGAGCGTCGCGAAGCGTCTCGTCGAAATCGACGTAGACAATTCCCTCAGTCCCCGGAAACACGGCGCGAAGCTTTACTCCTCCGGGGATAACGGGCGCGTACCCCTCCTCCCTGGGTCCTGCGATGAGCGCTACCAGCACGTTTCGCAGGGTATCTATCTTGTCCTTCCCGATCTCGACCTCCACGGGATAGGGAACGAGAATGTCTTTCGCGGCGCTTGCGAAATAAAGCGTCTTCCTGACGCCTGGCGCACGTTCGGCGTCGGGCCGATCAGTGTCGTCTATGGTGGCGTCCTGGCTCCGATCAATAAAATCGAGAATCTTTTCCTGGAAGTTCCATACCAGCGCCCCGCTCACGAGGATAAGCAAAAGGGCGAGCGCGATTTTCCTGAACACCCTAGCGCCCCTCCCCCGCAGACTCTACGTCTGGCGCCCCGGACACACCGGATTCGGGCCGGGAAGATTCAGTTGGCACAGCCTGCGATTCGGTAATCTCGGGCGGTACGGACTCGGCCGGCTGAGGCGTTTTAGGTGGCAGATATTCGGTTAGACCCGCGAACTTGAGGATTTCTTTTGCTAGCGCCGTGAGGTAGGGATCATCTTCTCCCGTTTCACTCAGGCGTGCTTCGTCCTCGGGCGTGCTGATGACGCCCAGACTCACGTAGGCCGCGGGCATGCGCGCACCTTCAAGATCACGCACAGCCAGAATGCGAAGCGGCGGATTTGCGCCAGCGCGGATAGCAGCGAATCGTCTTTTCAACCCCAGCGCGAAGCGGCGGTTCAAGGCCAGATGGATGTTCTGGCTCCGCTGCCAGCGGAGCGCCACGGCCTGGGCGGCTTTTCCCGCCACGCGCGGCGGACGCCTGGGTGCGGCCACCATGATGGAAGGCCCCCGCGCGCCGGGGCGCCAGGAGGCATCTGCGTGCAGGGTGAGGAACAAGGAGGCGGCGTTGTAGTTCGCCACCGAGGCACGCTGGACAACGGTCATCTCCGTGTCGGCCTCGCGCGTCAGGATCACCTTTACCTCTTTGCGCCTTTCGAGAAGCGCCGCCAACATGCCCGCCGCGCGAAGGGTGAAATCCTTTTCGAGAAGTTGCGCGCCTCGGCTCCCGGCGTCCCGTCCACCGTGGCCAGGGTCGATCACCACGACGAAAGGCGCCAATGCGGCAGGCTCGCCCGGCTTTGCGGGTCCGGCAAAGGCGTCGACACACGAGATAAGGCTCCCGAACCATAATGCCAGAATGATAAGGCGGAATCGTCGCAAGAAGTCTCCTCCCGTTCACTCGGCACAAACTACCATTTCATGGAACTGCAAACCAACCGAGAGGGGGACATAGGGACAGGTCCCTGGTTATCCTGTGTTGAGATTGTCCGCGTTTCACCGACACAGGAATGAAGGAGGTGCAGTCCGGTTCGACCGATATAACTATTTGTGAAGACCGCATAAATGAGGTGGGCAACGACAAACCGCTCGAAAAATCATCGCCGCTGGATTAGACTATGGTACTATCCCGAATCGAACATCGCCCGGTATCGCCCGCACCAAAACTCATGAGAGGAACCCGTGACAGCGCATCTTGAACGCTTCTTCGGACTGGCGCAGTGCGGCACCAACGTACGAACGGAAATTACGGCGGGCGTGACGACATTCCTGACGATGGCCTACATCGCCTTCGTAAACCCGCAGATACTTTCAAACGCCGGCATGCTGTTCGACGCTGTGTTCGTCGCCACCTGCATCGCTGCGTCACTCAGTACGCTGCTGATGGGACTTTATGCCAACTACCCGATTGCGCTGGCGCCAGGCATGGGCCTCAACGCGTTCTTCGCCTTCAGCGTCGTGCTCGGCCTCGGCCACAAATGAGAAGTCGCGCTAGGCGCGGTCTTCGTTTCCGGGTTGTTGTTCCTGGTGATCAGCATATTGCCGGTGCGACGCTGGATCGTAGAGGCGATACCACAGGGTCTGAAACTGGCCATCGCGGCCGGTATCGGCCTGTTCCTGGGCATCATCGCGCTCAAGAACGCCGGCATCATCCAAGGCAGCAAGGCAACACTGGTCACTCTTGGCCACCTGACGACGCCCGGACCATTGCTGTGCTTGGTCGGCTTCTGTTTGATCGTGGCGCTCGCCGCGCGCAAGGTGCCGGGCGCCGCGCTCATCGGGATGCTGGCCGTCTCCGTTACAGGCTTGATTTTCGGTGTCTCGAAATGGAAGGGCATCGCCTCGCTGCCCCCTGATCCCACGCCGACGCTTTTCGCGCTGGACATCGCCGGCGCGCTGCAAGTGAACATGCTTGCAGTCATTCTTGCATTCCTGCTCGTCGACTTGTTCGACACCACGGGCACGCTGATTGGCGTGGCACACCAGGCACGACTCCTGGACGACAAAGGGCGGCTTCCGCACATGCAGCGCGCGCTGATCGCCGATTCGGCGGGAACGGTCGGAGGCGCCCTGCTCGGCACCTCTCCCGTTACGAGCTATATCGAGAGCGCAGCCGGGGCGGGCGCGGGCGGACGCACGGGTCTGAGCGCAGTCGTCGTGGCCGTATTGTTCCTCACCTGCCTGTTCTTCTCGCCGCTCGCGGGTTCTATACCACCATACGCGACTGCAGCGGCCATTCTCTACGTGGCCTGTCTGATGGCGCGCCCACTCATGGACCTGGACTGGAACGACGTGACAGAATCGGCCGCTGCAGTCCTGACCGTCATCGCCATTCCGATGACGTTTTCCATCGCCGACGGCATCGGCATCGGGGTCATCACCTACGTACTGATCAAGATGATGGCGGGACGCATGGGCGAATGCTCGCCAACGCTGATCGGGGTCGCGCTTCTGTTTGCCATCAAGTTCGCGTGGCTGTGACGCCAATCAGCACCTTCGGTCCGCTTCGATATATGAGATGTCCATAGCCGGACAGGCGTAAAACTTGTTCGGGAACTGACGTATCCGCCCTATCCCCAGTGCAGATATCATGAATCAGGCGAACACAGGTGCTCTATCCTGCGAAGCACCATTCGGGCAGGGACAACTCCTGGCACCTGCCCTGACGAGGGAACAGAAATTTGAAAAGACAGTCTGTCAACGGGTCTCTGCTACGGGCCCCCACGGGATACCGGCGAATATCCATTCATCAATAGCGTTTGACCCTTGCACCCCGTTTGAAATTCTTTGATCATGGGTGGTGGTTTCTGAATTCCGGGAAGGAGCGAGACGTGTGGGGCGACAAGACACCCGAGGGAGTAAGGGGCTCACCGGATCTCAAGCGCATCGCCACGGTGGGCGGGCAGATGGAGGCCTTGATCCTCAAAAGCAGGCTTGAGGCCGAACAGATTCCCGTGCACTTAAGCTACGATTCGGCGGGTTCAGTCTACGCCTTCAGCCACACGAACCTTGGTACGGTCCACCTCATGGTGCCCGAGGTTTTCGCGGAAGCGGCCCTTAACATTTACCGGGAACTCAGAGGTGGTGGAGAAGTGCCCGGATCATCCATCGATACATAGAGACGACGTCATGACGGACAACGAAACGGACCTGAAAGCCCTGCGGACGCTTTTGCTCGAGAAAGCGTATGAAAAAAGGGCGGTGACGCTCACCTCGGGACGGCCGAGCGATTTCTACGTCGACTGCCGCCAAGTGACCCTGCACGGCGAGGGAGCGCGGCTCGTGGGCCGGGTGATCCTTGATCGAATCAGGGGAAGCGGCGTGGAAGCCGTGGGCGGCCCCACCCTGGGCGCGGACCCTATGGTGACGGCCGTATCAATGACGGCGGCGCTTTGCGGCCTGGACATTCCCGCCTTCATCATCCGAAAGGCCGAGAAGGGCCACGGGATGCAAAACCGTATCGAGGGAGCGGGGAACCTGAGGCCCGGCTTTAAGGTCGCCATCATCGAAGATGTGGTGACCACGGCGGCCTCCACCTTCACGGCCATCGACGCGGCACTGGCTTTTGGTCTCGAAATCGTTCACATCATCTGCCTCGTTGATCGCGAGGAAGGTGGACGAGAAAATCTTGCCGCACGCGGCTACGATCTGGACGCCGTGTTCACGAAGAGCAGTCTGGTGGGGGAATGAGGGCCAGGTGCAATCTCGTAATTCCAGCCTCCATTGATCAGGAAACCATATCTTGGGGAGGGGCAATGTCCATTCCGCTCACGTGAGATTTCAGAGAAACGATTCAGGCACGGGTCCAACAAGATACTCCCTTCCGGGAGAAACTTCTGGAAGAAGGTGTCGAATTCCTGCGCTCGGGAGAGATGGTAGTCGGCAAGACGGTACAGAGCGATATCGTCAACGCGACTCCCGACCTTGATACTCCAAGCTCCCTCACCGGAAAATCCCTGAAATGCCCCATGCGTATACGCGGACATACATATCCTGGAGCTATTTGGCCACACCACATACGGAAATAGTATTTGCCACTCGCCGTCTGCCCATTTGAGAGACTATTTCTCTTGAAATCAGATACATCAACGGCAATTTACATGTAAAGAGCCGCTCACGGATCTGAAAGCGACCGAAACGGCGCTCGATAGTCCGCATTGTTCATGACGATAGATTTTGTTGGGGTATTGGCGCGTTTTTCGTCCGGGTTTACGGATTTCATGAGGTTCAGTTTGTTTTGGTTTTTGGGGTTGGTTTGCGGCTCTTGCCGCGTTGGTCAGGATCCTTGAGCGGCGATGCGTTGGAACACGCCCGCGAGCATCGGCTGGTTTGCCGCTCCTCCTTCGTAAATGCGGACCGGCTGCAGACACCGCCCGCCCGCATGGGCGTTGAAAAAGGACAACCGTTGACCACCACAGGTGCGGTCGATTGTGTCGTCAATGTCCAGCACAGAATTTGGGGGAACGCAGAAAAATTTCTTGCGTTTCCACCGGAATGTCCCGTATCCTGTTCATGATGCAAAAGAAAAACGAAAGCAGCGTGGGTGTCAACCCATACCCATTTCTCTCGGGAAAGGAGACAGGAACATGAAGACAGCGGCCGAGATGCGGCAGCAGCTGAGTGAGAAGGCAGGCACGGACGAGGCGTTCCGGCAGAAACTGCTCGACGACCCGCGCGGCACGATCGAAAGCGAGTTCGATGTCGCCCTGCCGGCCGGTTTTTCGGTTTCGGTGCTCGAGGACAGTGCGGATCATGCGCATCTGGTGATCCCGCCCTCGTCGCTGATCCCCGACAGCGACCTCGAGAGCGTCAGCGGCGGGATAGACCGGTGGGGTAGCCGCGACTACGGCCCCTGACCCTGGCGGGGTCGATAAGTGGCACATATATCAGGCGGCCTCGTTTACTGGCGGAACAGGACTTTCGGGGTCCATGCCGCTCACTGCGATACCATCGAACCGGCGGCACAGGTTGGCCAGACGTATGTCATCGGTCTGGTCCATTTTATTGAAAACCCGAATGACAGGTGTGCCGACAGGTCCGATCCCGTCCAGGATTTTTTCTACCGAATTCAGGTTGTCCTCACAATGGGGGGATGAGGCATCCACAACATGAAGCAGGAGATCCGCTTCGCTCAACTCTTCCAATGTCGCGCGGAACGCCCCTGTCAATTCCCGGGGGAGGTTGTGAATGAAACCGACGGTATCCGTGATGATGACTTCCTGTTCGCGGGGAAGCCTGAGTCTGCGGCTCGATGTGTCCAGGGTGGCGAAAAGCCGGTCCCCGGCCATGACGTCGCTGTCTGTCAGGGCGTTGAGCAGTGTGGATTTTCCGGCGTTGGTATAGCCTACCAGGGAAAGAATCGGTACCTGGCGCCACGTGATGGAGCATGGGAACTGCGAGGATGAGGGAATCGCGGCAATCCTGAACAGGCATTCCGTGTCCATCAGGGAAGCGGTGCAGATGATGACGGGCCCGTTTCATGGCGAGAGCCGGAAACATCTCCAGTGTGGACGGGTTCTGCTGTCGCTGCAATCTGCGTGTAACGGACCCAGCTTATGTGCCCGGGTTTACGTGGCGGAAGTGTGTGGGCCTGTGAGGGGCGGGGATGGGTGCCATGATGCTGTCCCGGGAAAGCAGGGTCCGGAATACCGGAATCCGGTTTACCTCCTGCATGTCCTGAACTGACAAGGACTGGTAACCGAAAACCCTGCCGGCGAGCCAGGGACATCGATAATCTGATCTTTCCCAATCGGGCTTTTCCGGGTGCCTGGTCGTGCCATGAATCATCCGGCCCTCAGTGAGCGCAGCGGCAGGGCTTCGGTCTCCGGAGTGGATGGATCGGGACGTCGCGACGCATGGTCGATGTCAAAGCCAGTCACGCCACCACCAGGGCCTGCGTTTACTCCGTCTGAAACTTCGCGCGTCTCCGCGCCCGACTCGGACCTGAACTCGATATAAAGGCTGTCGGTACAAGGAGAGTAGTGCAGCTTCATTGTTCCTCCTCCTCAGAATCTTCGGTCGGAGAAAGTGTTGTGAATTCTCTCCCCGTCGGCAAGCGTGATTGCGCGGAGAATACGTGGGGTGCCCACACCCGGCCGCGTAATTCCTCCCCAGAAGCGCACCCGCCCATCAGGCTGTTCCTCGTGGCGTAAAGAGGCGGTGATGATCCTAACGTACCATTCAGGCTCGATTTAAGGGCACTTGCGCAAGATATGTTCCTCGAAATACCGCATCGTATTCGACCGGAATATGTTATATATACGGAATGAGGCGAGACCATGGTTATCAAATCGCAAATTTCCAAGTGGGACAACAGCTTGGCGCTAAGGATTCCACGACCCGTCGCCGATCAGTGAGGGTCAAGGAAGGGACAGAAATCGAGATCATGCCCCGTGGCGACCAAGTGGTCTTGAGAAAGAATATCCTTACCCTTGAAACCATGATAGAATAAATCTGCCCCGAGGAAATCCACGCATTGGTGGACTATGGAGCAGAGGCTGGCGCGGAATAATGGTAGCATATGTGCCGGATAGAGGGGACATCGCTTGGTTGGCCTTTACTCCTCGGGCCAGGCATAAGCAGCCGGGATACCGCCCTGCCTTAGTTCTCAGCCCGAAAATTTATAACGAGAAAACTGGCTTGGCGTTTTCTGCCCCGTCACGTCCCGGGTCAAGGGCTATCCCTTCGAAGTTGCCTAGCCCACCGCTGGCCCTGTTTCGAGAGTGGTGTTGTCCGACCAATTAAATAATCTGGACTGGCGGGCCAGGCGTGCATGCTTTGAATGCCGGACGACTGCCCGTGTGGTGGGAGAGGTCATCAAAAATTTGAGAGTCTTTCTGGATTAAATGTAATTGTGACACGTTCCCGTCCGATCGGGATAATCAATGTCTATGCCCGCAACTCGCACGGTTCCGCCCATCGACGCCCGGGGAAACGTCACGCGGTACAACTCATGACTTTATACACGGAACAGGTCACTTGCGGATGTGATGCTCCCTATCGTTTCCTTGCCAGCCAGTTGGACTTGCCCTTGGTGCCCAGGCGGCAAAATCCTCTGTTTCACACTGTTGCGCGTTAGAGGTGAAAACGCTTGCCTGAAATCGAGTATCTTTGGGATATTGTCATCGTACTCGGGTCGGCGGTCGTGGTTGCCACGATACTTCGTCGCGCAGGAGTTCCGTCGATAGCCGGGTTGATCCTTGCGGGTACCCTGTCCGGACCCACTGCATTGGGTCTCGTGGACAATACTCATCAAGTCGAGGTGTTGGCCGAGATCGGCGTCGTCCTTCTCCTCTTCGGAATCGGCCTGGAACTCTCTCTCGAACACCTCCGACGTCTGTGGAAAGTCATCCTGTTGGGCGGAACCATTCAGGTAACGGCCACGGTCGCATGCGCCGCAGCCGTGGCCTCCTGGTTCGGGCTGGAAACGGGTCCTGCGGTATTTCTCGGCTGTGTCATAGCCATATCGAGCACCGCCGTTATTTTGCGTGGCCTATCCAAGCGGGGTGAACTGGATGCGCCACACGGCCGTCTGGCGGTCGGCATTCTCGTCTTTCAGGACTTGTGCGTGGTTCCAATGCTTCTGGCAGTACCCATTCTGGCTGGACAAGAGAACTCTGCACGGGAAATCGTAATCGCGACCACCACCAGTCTTGCGATCCTTGGGGGCGTGTTGATCGCAGCCGGCTACATCGTCCCATATCTACTCACATTCGTGGCCAAGACGAAAGAGAGAGATATCTTCGTTCTGTCGGTCTTTCTCGGATGTTTCGGGATCGCATGGGGTCTGTCGCAGGCGGGAATCTCGCTGGCACTCGGGGGATTCCTCGCAGGCCTGATCTTCGCTGGGAGCGAGTTTCGTCACCAGGCGATGTCGGATCTGATTCCCGTGCGAGAAGTATTCGCCAGCGTATTTTTTGTTTCTGTGGGTATGTTGCTGGATATTTCGGATGTGTTCGCTCACCTGACGTCGACTCTCGGGCTTCTCGGACTCATCCTCATCGGTAAATTCTCAATTATACTCGTAATGGGGTTGATTCTACGATTGTCATTTCGCGTGGCTATTCTGTCGGCGGCCGCTTTGTGTCAGATCGGCGAGTTCTCTTTCGTACTCCTGAACGCAGCCTCGGGAACAGGTCTCCTGGAAGCCACGCTATCCCACAATCTCTTGACGGCGATCATCCTGTCCATGCTGCTTACTCCGATGGTTATCTCATTTGGCCCGTACCTGGCTCTCGGCGCGAGCCGTGTCCCTTGGTTAAACCGGATGCTGGATGCAGAACCTCCCGGAATTGGCACTCACGAACCACACAGCGATCATGTTATTGTCGCCGGATATGGCCGATCAGGTCGAGAGGTTTGCCGAGCCGCTCGGGCCGCAGGGTTCTCCTGTATCGCGGTTGACGTAAACGTCGACAATGTCCGTGAAGCAAAAGCGACGGGAGACTTGGCCGTCTTCGGAGATATCACCCGGAAGGAAGTGCTGGAAGAACTTGGTTGCAGGAATGCCCGTCTGGTAATGGTGTCCATCAATGACAACCGGGCCGCCGAGCTTGCAATCCGCATGATTCGTCGAACGGCTCCCGACGCTCCCATCATCGCACGTGCCCTGTATGACATAGACGAAGACGCGCTGCGGGCTGCCGGCGCTACCAAGGTCGTCACAGCGGAAGCCACGACCAGCGCCGTGCTCGTCGGCACATGTCTCGCAGAACTGGGTTCGACAAGATTGGAAGCCTAGTTCTGGAAACCATGTAGGGTCGAAGCGGGAAAAGGTTCCGTCACTATTCCATTGCAGCTTCCGCTCAGTTCGTACTCGCTGCGGCTAGCAATGAGGCAGGACCGAAGCGCCAGTCCTCGATCTAGGGATCGGTCACTTTTTTCTTCCAATCAGTTTCCATTCCGAGAGCGCGGAAAAATGCCGCAGGTCCGCTTTCGCGGAGGAACAGGACAGTGGCGGCGAAACCGACCGCGTACGTGAAATAGAGATCGGTGCCGCATTTTGATAATCCAAGGGTATGAAAAGGCAATCCAACTCCAGGCAAGAAACCAAAAATACAGGCGACACCTTGAGACTGACTCATCCCCCCATGACGATGCCACCGTTTACATCCAGGCAGACGCCAGTGATGTACTCTGCCTCGTCCGATGCCAGGAAAAGCGCGGCATTTGCCACATCCGAGGGTCTGCCGACACGGCCGAGCGGTATCTGTTTCACGATCCCATCGTGGCGGGCGGGGAGCCATCCATCGGTCAGGGGCGTGGCCGTGGGGCCGGGCGCGATGGCGTTCACCGTGACGCCGTAAGGTCCGAGCGTCCTGGCAAGCGAGCGCGTGAGGCCAATGACGCCGGCTTTCGCCGAGGTGTAGGGGGATGCCGCCCGCAAAACCGCCCGAGCGCCACGCGGATGATGAGAGGTTGATGCGACCATAGCGCCTTTCCATCATGGGCTCCGAGACGACGCGGGCGCAGAGGTATTCACCTTTCAGGTTCACGTCGATCACGGCGTCCCAGTCGTCTTCCGTGTATTCGAGATAACCCTTCTTGGGAGATATACCCGCGTTGTTGACGAGGATGTCGATTTTGCCGAACGCCTTAAGGCAGGATTCGGCCATCTCCTGAACGGCGGCGGAATCGGAAACGTCGGCCTCAAACGCCAAAACGCCGGGCACACGTACAGATAGCCCCTCCAGGAGGCCCTGGACGGCGCGGGCTTTTGGTCGCAGACGAGCAATGATGCACCTTCCGCCGCGAAACGCCTGGCCGTGGCCTCACCCAGGCCGCTTCCCGCTCCCGTGATGATGGCTGCCTTGTCCCTGAGCCGCATGTGGTTCGCCTGATCAGAATTGAACGAAGCCGCCATCCACGTTGATGGCCTGGCCGGTGATGCCGCCCGAGTCCTCACACGCCAGCAGAAGGGCAAGCGGAGCACACTCCTCCGGGTCGATAAAACGCTTCATCGGCACCCTGTTCCTGAGTTCCTCTTCCTGTTCCTCGAAGCTCTTGCCCGTCTCGTCAGCCCATTTCTGGATGCTCTCCTCAAACATGCCGGTCGAGACGAAGGTAGGGCAGATGCAGTTCGCCGTGATGCCGTACGGGGCGACTTCAGCCGAAAGCGCTTTGGTGAGGCCAAGGACGGCGTGTTTCGAGGCCGCGTAGGCACTTCTGTAAGCCAGACCGATTTTCCCCGAAACAGACGCCACGTTGATGATCTTTCCCGATTTTCGCTCAAGCATTGAGGGTAGAACCTCGCGTATCGCCGTGAATGGAGCTTTGGCGTTGATTTGCATGGTGCGCTCCCAAACTTCGTCGGGAAGTTCGTGAACGGCTTCAAAGCTCACGATACCGGCGTTGTTCACGAGAATGTCGATGGGGCCGAGCACATCGACCGTCTTGCGCAGCGAATCGAGAATATCCTCATCCCTCATGACGTCGCAGGCGCACACGAGCGCCTTTCGCCCCATCGCCTCGATTTCCTTGGCGAGCGCCTCGAGTTTATCGACAGAGCGGGCAGCAAGGGCAATGTTCGCTCCCTCGCTCGCGTAGGTGCGCGCAATGGCGCCGCCAATGCCGCCGGATGCGCCCGTGATGAATGCGACTTTACCTTCGAGTTTCATGCTTTCTCCTTATCCGTGATCAATTCCAAAGCTTCGCGCGCAGCCTTCGTGAAAAAGCGTTATCGCTCAGCAGACCTCGCGTACGATGGCCTCGAATTCCTCGTTCCCCAGTTGACGCTTTCGCCAGCGAATCTCGGCGCGAACCCGCTCAACAACGTCTTTTTCCTTCTCCTGCGGGAGGTCGAGGTCAAGTTCCCTCGCCTTGGCACGGACTGCCCAGTTGCCCGAATAATGGCCCAGCAGATTGTGCATGCCGTTACCGAACATCCCGGGCTTCATGCACGAATACGCCCAGAAGCCCTCCTCCGTGTCGGGCACGCAATAATGCACTTCCACCAGGTGGGAGAATGCCGTTTTCCCGACGAAGGGCATGGTGTCCGTCATGGGCCACTTCATGATGTCGGAGACGAGTTTCGAGAGTTCATACATCTTCTCGAGCCTGATCCCGCAGTCGATGCCGTAGTAGATCTGGATTACAGCAGCGACCTCCGCCAAGGGAGCTATGTGGGCGCGCTCGCCCAGCCCGTTCACGCAGGCGTCGATCAAGTCCGCTCCGCCCTCAAGTCCGGCGTACAGTGCAGCACACGCCAGACCAATGTCGTTGTGGGTGTGCAGACCGATTTCAGTACCGGGCAGCAGTCGCTTCATTTCGCGGACGACATAGGTGTACACCGGCGTGATCGCCATGCCATTTATGTCGTCGAGCTTTATCATGTCAGCACCTGCATCCACGAGTTTGCTACACACCTCGGCAAGCCGCTCTATCGGAATGCGCGTGCAGTCCTGGATCAGGCAGCCCACTTTCCTTTCGGGTCCCGATTTTTCCCGGGCGTAGGCCACCGAACCGCAGGCGCGCTCAATGGCTTGCTCGATAGTGATGTTCGGGTCTCCCGCCATCGATTCGAACAAACACATCTGGTTCGGAGAGAAGGAAAAACAAAGGGTCGTATAGTCCGCGCCATGCTCCACGTTCAGATCGACTTCCACCTTGGCAAGCTCGGGGTTGAGCACCGCGGTGGGATGCACGAGAGCCTCCACGATGAGGTCAGGATGACGCCGTTTCACCTCCTCCATTTCCCTGGGATCGTCGTGGTGCATCTGCACCATGCTCACGCCGGCATCGACGAGCGCATCGGCGATGCGTATGACCTCATCGCGCCTCAACGATACGCCCGGAAGCTGCCTGCCTTCCCTCAGGGTGATGTCGCAAAGCTGGAATTTTTCCGGCAGCGTCATCTTTGATCGGATTTCTTCCGAGAAACAATGCTGTGAAATCCGCCAGTTCTCAGTGGTGGGTTCCAGATTGCTGTTCACGGGATAGCCTGGCATTACAACCTCCTTTGATGGAACAAAGTTACTTCCGCAACGAAGTGAAAATGCAAAACAAGTCCAGATACGCATCGTTTCATCGCTTGGCAGAAATCTTTCTCATCCCCAAGCCATTCATTCGCAACGTGCCCGGAGTGTAACGTCTAATGAAATTGAACGGCCAAATCTTCCCTCTAGGTGAATGCTGGTCAGATTTTCAACTCGCCTTGAAGTGGAGAGGAAAATCCTTGAAGTGGTATACAAACTGGCATGCAGTTCGCCGAGTTTCCAGATTCTATAAATAACTACAATGCTTTAGAATCAAATGAAAGTGGTATACAACAAGAAACTCTTTGTTCTCCGCCACACGCAAGTTCGCCTTATGTTAAACTAACATTCGGCACATCATCGGCACCGCCTTGCTTCTCCCGGTGGTTCGGATGAAAACGATGTTTACCCCGTAACCGGCGAGAGGCAGAAGACGATGCGGTCTAACTTCTTTCGCCTGAACGAGACCCAGCAGCTTCCCATCGAACTCGACGCCGCCTGGGAATTTTTCTCAAACCCACAGAATCTAAAAGAAATTACACCGCCCGAACTCCATCTGGTCGTTGAGAACGAATTGCCGTTGAGAATGCATCCGGGAACGCTCATCTGCTACCGTGTGAAACCCTTACTGGGAATTCCGGTCCACTGGGTAACCGAGATCACGCATATGGAGAAGTGTCGTTTTTTTGTGGACGAACAGCGATTCGGCCCCTATCGATTCTGGCACCACCAGCACCATTTTGCCCAAATCGAAGGAGGCGTCGAGATGCGCGATATCATCCACTACAAGTTGCCTTTGGGCCCCTTGTCGTTCCTGTTTGACAGCTTCGTGGTGAGCAGGCAACTGCGACGCATCTTCTCATACCGCAAAGAGGCTCTCGCGCAGCGTTTCGGACGGATGAATTGAATTTGCTTCATTGGGACTTAAAATACCTGGCTATAAATACCACTATATGTGGCGCTTGTCAGGAATGACTATCGTCATATAGTGTGGAATTATAGTTGAAAATATAATTTCTGCTTCATTTTACGGCAAGATGATGTACCTGACAGCAACGAATACCCGAGCGGTTTCAATTGATCCGAGCCTTTCGGGAGACGGAAAAACCTACCTTGTCACGCAGCAACCCGGAGATCCGAAATGAAAATTATGCTCGCAACTATCCTCTCGCTTTTCATAGCTGCCACAGCTTCTGCGCAGGTAATCACAAAGCCCGTCGCGCAGAAGTTGGAAAAGGAAAAATCCACCAACCCGGTTCTTTTGATGAAGACCAACTTCGGAGACGTCTACATCGAGTTGTTCCCCGAAGAAGCGCCCAAGACCGTGGCGAACTTCATGGGTCTCGCGACGGGCGAACGCGCCTTCGTCGACCACAAGACCCAAAAAAAGGTGAAACGACCGTTTTACGACGGCCTCAAGTTTCACCGCGTAATCAAAGAGTTCATGATCCAGGGAGGAGACCCAAAAGGAAACGGAACCGGGGGACCCGGTTACAACTTCGAGGACGAGATCAACGCAGACGCTCTGGGTTTGCACAAAATGAAGGCCATCAAGGACGGCCGTCCCCATTCCTTTTTGCCCATAAGAAACCAGAACGATTTCCAGCGCACAATTGTACAACCCCTCTTCCGGAAAATGGGCATCCGCTCGCAGGCAGGCCTCGACAAACGTATGGAAGAGGCAAAAACGCGCCTCTCCAATCTCACGCTCAAGGACGCGTACGAGAATATAGGCTATAGCTTCAACGCGAAGCTCAAATCACGTCCACCCTTAAAAGGCGTCCTAGCCATGGCGAACTCGGGTCCCAATACGAACGGCTCACAGTTCTTCATCAACCTGATTGATACACCATGGCTCACCGGCAAACACACGGTCTTTGGAAAAGTGGTCAAGGGAATGGAAGTAGTGGAGAAAATCGGAGAAACGCCAGTGGGAACGGGAAGTATGCCTGAAAAGGAGGTGCAAATCATCTCGATCAGGGTTCACATGCCCTGATTCTCTTGCAAGGCAGCCTGAGTTAACGCAACGATCGCACGCAAAACTACATTTCCCTGCGGCCTTCAAGTGAGCGGATGAGCGTCATCTCGTCCGCGTATTCGAGATGGCTGCCCATGGGAAGACCATGCGCCAACTGCGTGACACGCACACCGAGCGGTTTGAGCACCTGGGCGAGATAAAGAGTAGTTCCCTCGCCCGCCATATTGGGGTTAAGGGCGAGAATCACTTCCTTCACATTCCCGCCCTTTACGCGCTCAACGAGTCTGGCAATGGTAAGGTCTTCAGGCTCCACTCCGTCCAAAGGGGATATGACACCCATCAGCACGTGGTAGCGACCCTTCACGCCTCCTGCGCGTTCCACGGCGAACACGTCTGCGGGTTCTTCCACCACACAGATGACGCTTGGGTCACGCGCACAGCAAACAGAGCAGGCATCCCCGCCAGCTTCGCCCTCCACAAGCATCGAACACGTGTCGCACAGGCCTACTTTTTTATGAAGCGCCTCGCATGAGGCAGCGATTTTGCCGGCTGCTTCGGGGTCTTTGCCCAGAAGATGGAAGACGATCCGCTGCGCGCTCTTTGGCCCCACGCCCGGAAGGCGGCGAAATGCCTCGATGCATTCTTCTATGGCGGGAAACTGGTTCAACTGCATGGCTTGACCTGAACAATTCCATAAAAACCGATAAATTTGCGAAGTTCGTGCGTAAACTAACGAATGTGAAAAGCGCGACACAGAGGCCGCGCATCGGCTCAGAACAGACCCGGAATGGGCAGTCCGCCTGTGAGCTTTTTCATCTCCTCAGACATCATGTCCTTTCCTTTTCGGGACGCTTCGTTGCAAGCGGCGCGCACCAGATCCTCAAGCATTTCCACGTCGTCGGGATCGACTACCTGCGGTTCTATCTTCACCGACACCACCTCACCCGCTCCGTTGGCGACCACGTTCACCATGCCACCGCCCGCGGACGCCTCTACCGTCTTTGCCGCCATCTCCTCCTGCAGCTTGGCCATCTTGTCCTGGAGTTGGCGAGCCTGCTTCATCAAACCGCCGATTCCGCCTTTCAACATGAGACTCTCCCTGTGTGTACCTCAATCAATCTAGGCGAATGAATTTTTACCTGATTTTCGCACCCGCCCCTGACGAGTGTCTAGTATCATCTTTCCATTGAATAAATCCACGACTTCCTGGATTACCGTCTCTTCATTCTCATCGGATTTCCTGGCCCGATTGTCAGTCGCCTCCCTGTCTTCTCCATCGCCAGCCTGGGAAGAAGTGCCGTTCTCCACCTCTGCTATCTCAATCTTCGCTGTCCAGGGGGAATTATCCCTGAAATACGCCTCAAGTTCGGGAAGCATTTCCTGTGCCATATCCTGGCATTGGGGCGTCCTGTTCTCCCGAGCGAGAGTCACGCGAACGAGTTCCTGTGTTTCCAGATCGAGTTCCACTCCAGAAAAAAGCGGACGTCTCATCGGGCGCAAGGCTTCTACCGCTCCAGTCCATACACGGCGCGCATCGACGGCGTTCCATTTCTGCACTTTGGTCTGTGGAATGGGAGAAATACCCGAGGGGGTTTCGACCGAAGGAGAAGCAGGAGTGCTCGTTTCCCGAGGAGCCTGCGGCTGTGATCTGGCACCGGTTTCCGACCTCGACACAGAGGCACGCGTGGTATTTGTCGACGCTCCCCTGCCCATGGATTCAAGTTTCTCCATCAAGGCACCCAAATCCGCTATCGGTTCGATCTGGCACATCCTCAGAATCGCCACTTCAAGCGTCATACGGGGATGATCCGAGGTTTTCAGTTCGAACTCCGCTCCCTGCAGAATGGAGTACGCCTGATGTGCCTCGGCGAAACTCATCTTCGAAGCCACCTGCTTGCGTTCTTCAATCTCGGACGCCGCCACATCGAAGAGCGTCTCCTCATCACCAGAAGAGAGGAGTACCATGCAGTCGCGCAGATATTCGAGCAGGTTCGCACAGAAGAGTTTGAGATCATGGCCCGCGTCGAAGACGCCCTTGAGTTCGATGAGCGCCCTGTTCCCGTCGCGCGCGACCACCGCTTCGACCAAGGCCTTGTGAATGCTGCCCGAAGGGACCCCGAGCACTTTTTCAACTTCATTACTTGATACCGGATCTTCGGCCGCGAAGGCCAACACCTGATCGAGCAGGGATTGCGCATCGCGGATGCTGCCCTCCCCCATGCGCGCCAACAGTTTGACGGCCGCCTCGTCCATCTTCCTGCCCTGCGACTCGACGATTCTCGAGAGGTGAGAGGCGATAACCGAGGTCGTGACCCTCCGGAACTCGAAAACCTGACAGCGACTCAGAATTGTGTCGGGGACGTTTTTGATTTCTGTTGTGGCCAGAATGAAAACCACATGAGGCGGCGGTTCCTCAAGAGTCTTGAGTAGCGCGTTGAAGGAACTCTTCGACAGCATGTGCACTTCATCGAATATCACCGTTTTGTAGCGGCCACGCGCGGGTTGGTAGCGTAAACTCTCGCGCAACTCACGTACATTGTCCACCCCTGTATAGGTGGCGGCGTCGATTTCCATAATATCGGGATGACTCCCCCCGGTGATCTCCTCGCATGATGCGCATTTGTTGCACGGCTCAGGCCGAGTTCCTTCACTCGATTCGCAATTGAGCGCCTTGGCGAGAATGCGCGCAGTGGTCGTTTTGCCGACCCCCCGCGTTCCGCTGAATAGATACGCGGATGCAACACGCCCTGAGGACAGGGCGTTTGAAAGCGTTCGCCGGATATGCTCCTGGCCGATGAGTTCCCCGAAACACTGCGGACGCCATTGCCTGGCACTGCCGATGAAAGCCATCAAGAATCCATCCCAAGGCCTTACACCATAAAGGGCCCCATACCCAATATGCGAAGTATAGAACATGCGATGAAGTCGACCGGTCAGGCACCCTCGTGGCACCCGGGAGTATCCACTGACCGCTGCTTCCTTCCGGACCTGACGGGGTTCGCAGGCTCCCGCCGCACGAGACCCGACCGGCCGAATTCATGGCAAGTTCCACCGGGAAATCTTACCCCGTCCCCAGGTCTTTGGGAAGCCGGAGCATCGGCAATTTGAGGATTGCGACTCGCAAGTAAGGCAACCATGCTAACATCATGGCCTTAGAAGTATCCCATTCAAAAGGCCTGCGAAACGATGCGCAAAGACAATATCAGCGACTGAGCCACTTCTGGGGCGAGGGCGCAAAAAACTGCAAGATATATGGCAGGAATAGTTTGCGGCCTTTTCCAAAAGCACCGGAATCATTTTCCCGCTTCTCTAGCATTTGCGAATCGCTAATTCACAGCAAATAAGGTTAGAATGAACCTTTCAAACATTTGGTCGAGTGAAGCTCCGGTTCTTTGTTTTGCAACATTTCAGGAAAGGCCATCGGAAGCATGTCGTTTTCCAAAGTCGTCGAACTCAAAGAGGGGAAGGTCTACGCCCTCCACAACACGTTTCCCCTGGACGGGCGTATTAGCGCATACCCCATCAGTGCGCGCGGTCACAGCGTATCGAACTGCTATCTCCTGAAAGAAGATAACGGAGCCCTCCTGCTCGACACGGGCTACGCCGCCCATGAAGCCGAAATTCTGATGCAACTCGAATCCATCCTCGAACCGACCACGCCCCTGATAATGCTTCCGCTTCGCATCAACGAATTCATGTCGGTCGGCAACGCCATGGCGATTGCCAAGCGCTTCAATGTGGTGGAATGCCTGGCTCCGGTGCCGGAGATCAATGATTGGCTGGAGTTCGAAGCGCTGGAACCAGGCGGCAGGAACAACGGCAACCCCGTTCTTTCCACCACGATACTGAAGCCGCTCCATCCTATCGAACTTGGTGACAGATACATTGAGGTGATGAACGCGCCGATTCGCCTCATCAGCACGCGGTGGATATACGATGCGGCCACGCGCACCCTGTTTTCTTCGGACATGTTCAGCCATCTCTGGGCGGAAAAAACGGAGGGCCCCTGGATACTGGATGAGGATGAGGTAACGACGACATCTTTCGTTCGCTCGTTCCTGCTGAACACACGCTACTGGTGGCTTGAGGGCGCGCGGACAGATTCCATACGAAAAGGTATCGCAGAAGTTTTCGAGCGCTACGATATAGAAACCATTGCCCCGGGCTACGGCGCCATCCTGCACGGGCGCCATCTTGTCGAACAGCAATTCGCCGTGCTGGACGAGGTTCTGGCGGATCTTGATCGGAGTATTGTCAAGCCGGGGTACGTTGCACTTGGCCTGGAGAGATAGGAGCGAGCATGAACCCACTGCCCCGTGAAATCTCTCCGGGCGTCTTCTGGCTCGGTGACTGCCTTGTGCAGCACTCGCAAGGGAAAATCTATCACTCCTACAACGCGGCCTTCCTCGTCATCGGCACTGAGGCATCCATGCTTGTAGAGACGGGACATCCCAAGGACTTTCCCATCATCGAGCATCAGATGAGAGATATTCTCTCCAAAGGAGGAGGCCCGCTCAAACACCTGTTCCTTACCCATCAGGAAACCCCCCACTCGGGCGGTCTAGGCCGCGTTCTCGACAGATACCCCGACCTTACCATCCATGGGGACATGTCCGACTACCATCTGGCGTTCCCCCAACACGAGAACCGTTTCCAAGAGATGCGCGTCGGGGAGACCATAGACTTGGGAGACTCCCAGTTCATGGCCGTGGAACCCATAATCAGGGACCTGAGAAGTTCTCTGTGGGGTTTTGAAACAAAAGGACGCGTCCTGTTCCCCGGAGACGGCTTTGCCTACAGCCACTACCATACGGACGGGCATTGTGGGATGTTTGCCGAGGAGGCCACCTCTCTGGATCTGGTCGACGTGCTGGGTGTGTTCGCGGAACGCGCCCTGTTCTGGACCACCTTTACCGATATGAACATATACGCCGACAAACTGGAAGAACTGATGGAATATCTGGGTGTCGAAGTAGTCGCGCCGACACACGGCCTTCCCATACGAGACATTGCACGCACGATGCCCAAGGTAAGAGAAGGCCTGATCCGGGGCGACTGAATTCAGTAGAAATTCCGACTAATCAAGCAGCCCTAGACATCCTCCACCAGTTCCCAGAGCGTACCCATTGTGCTCTTGGGCTTGATGAAGGCGATGAGGTGCCCGCCAAAACCGGGCCGCGACTTTTCATCTATCAATTCGAAGCCCTGCGCCTTCATCTCGGCAAGAACACCGTCGATATTCTTGACGTCGAAGGCGACATGATGGAGACCCTCGCCTCGCTCTTCGATGAATCTGGCGAGAGGCGAGTCATCCCTGATGGGTGAGATGGGTTCGATGAGATCACCTCCCAGGTCCAGCATGGCCAGATCAGTTGCACCGTCGGCAGAAGTTTCCCGCGCGAGCAGTTTCGCGCCCATGCTCTTATAGAGAGTGATAGCGGCATCCATGTCTTTCACCGCGACGCCTATGTGATGAAATTTGTTGAACATTTTTGAATTCCTCCCGACTCGGCTCGGCGTCGGGACACTCCCATCGCCGCATCGGCCATTCGATGATTTAATGACAATCTGTTTAGCAGGCTTGCTTGAATTCTACAATCAAACCTACCGATTCCAAACACTCGAAACTATACTTGGCGCAGCATATGTCGTATCCTGCGCGAATCGACGCCATAATCAGCTCTGCTTATCCATATATGAGGAGAACATCCATGCAAGAAGACCCCATCGACGGACACTCCACCTCCATCGTGCCTGGTGAGCGCGTCATCGACAAGCCGGAACTTCCCCGTGGAGGGCTTTATACCGACAACACCGTCCACACCGAGATGTATGAAGGCTCCCTGCAGTTGAAACGCGGCACGGCGGGCGATTTCGAGATTTTCTGTGACGAGGGGGCGCACATTGGCGGCACGGCCCAATACCCCACGCCGATGGCCTATCTCGCCATGGCGACGGGATTCTGACTGCTTACCCAGGTGTCGCGGTACGCGCACATGATGAAAATGCAGATCAAGGGAGCGAGCGTCTCGGTGCGTTTCCGAAAGTTGCTTGGCGGCTCGGTGCTTAAAGGCACCGTGTTCAACAAGTGGGAGGCTGTGGACACACATCTTAAAATCGAATCAGACGAGCCGGCAGAGAGGCTCGCTCACCTGATAAAGAATGCCAAGAATGGATGTTTCGCCGAGAGTTTGATCACCGAGCCGGTGCCACTTCACTCCACCGTGGAGGTGAACGGCGAACCCTTCCAGATAGAGGGCGTCACGGCGGATTAACCCCCAGAATGGAGTTATTTTGATGGAATACTTCAACGCATCAGATGACATCGCTTTCGGCTCGCAACCCGAACCTGCGGATTTGAAGACCCTCGCCGAAAACGGGGTCAAGACCATCATCAACACCCGCTTCCCCGAGGAAGACCAGGGCGACCTCCCGCCCGAGCGTGCCAAAGTCGAAGCAAAGAAGCTAGGGATGCGCTATGTGAACATCCCTGTTTCGCCGGTCGAGTTCAGTCCAGCCTCACTTGCCGAGGTGAACCGCGCGCTCACGGAAGCGAAGGCCCACGGGCCCGCGTTCGTACACTGAAAGGCAACGGGGCGGGCCGGGATTTGCTCGCTGAATCATCTGGCGGACGAGAACGACTGGACAGCGCAGGAGATGGAGCAGGCGGCCGACGCCACCGGTTTCGACTGGCGCGACGCGCCGCTCGCGCCAAAGTACCGCGAGTTCTTCTCAAGGAGACCCCAAGGGGAGTAACTCTCGCATATCCTCGCATTTGCAGTCATGATCGCGCCTGTAAATTCGTGTCTCCTCACCTTGTTTCCGGCGAGGGGGAAATATGTACCTTCGAACAAAGCAAATATTGATACTACTTGCCTTGGATATTTGAGGGTTCTATAATCTCTTAACTTTCCAGACTTTCCGGGTGGCCGAGGAGGCGAGTACTTGATCCGTAAAGGTCGTATGTTTCTGCTTGGCGCACTTGTCTGTTTTCTCGTTTTTTTCAGCAGCGTGGCGATAGGCGCCGCGGGCTTCGGCGTAGTGCTCGACGACGTGCCGGAGATGCTGACCCTTTTGGTCGCTGTGCTTCTGTTCGTGGCCGCTGTTTTGATGCTGGAAACAGCAGAAAATCGCAGCACCGACATCTGATAACCGACCAAAGCAACATCCATCAAGAAAAGGGGGAAGCAACATGGTGGATCAGAAGGTGAGAGAAGAGATCGCTTCAGTCGAACGCCGCAATTTCCTCAAGTTGGCAGGTGCAGGCGGTATAACGGCCGCGCTTGTGGCCGCCGGGACCGGGGTGCTCTCCTCAAGCAAGGCCTCGGCTTAGACGGCCAAGGAGGAAGCCCAGCGCAGGCGCACCGCGAAATACACGATGACCATGGCGACCGCCTATGTGCTTACGGCGGACCGCAGCTATCCTATCATGCAGCTCGACTTCAAGGAGAATATCCAGAACGCCACCAACGGCAAGGTTTACGTCAAGCTGGCGGCGGGCGGCCAACTGGGCGTCGGTTCGACGCTGGCCCAGAAAGTACAAAGCGGCACGATTCAGGCGGCCCAGCATTCGCTGTCGAATTTTGCCCCTTTCGCTCCTGTCGTCGACCTGATCAACCTGCCCTATCTTTGCGGCGCCAACCAGCGCTTCGTGAATCTGGTGACCTCCGATCACTGGAAAAAAACCATTCACCCGAAGGTGGAGGCGAGAGGATTCAAGCCACTCTACTATATCGTCATCGATCCGCGTGTCGTAGCGGTCCGCAAGGGTGGGGCAGGCGCGGTCATTAAGCCAGCGGATCTGAAAGGTGTGAAGTTCCGGGTACCGGGCTCGAAAATGCTGCAGCAATACTATCGCCTGGTCGGCGCCAACCCGACACCGGTCGCCTGGGGAGAGACACCCTCGGCAATCAAACAGGGCGTGGCGGACGCGCTCGACCCGGCTGTCGGCGCGCTCTTCGTCTTCGGCTTCAAGGAGATATTAGGCCATGTGACCTTCACACAGGCGGTTCCGGATAGCCAGGTCTTCTCGTGTAATCTCAAATGGTTCAACTCGCTCCCCAGCGACGTGAAGGACGGAATCGAATTCGCATCGGGGATCACGTCGCAGCAGAACCTCGCCAAGGTGCCAGCGGCGCGCAATTATGCGATGGCGGAACTCAGGAAGTCCGGCGTTCAGTTCCACTCGCTCAGCAAAAAGCAGTTGGCGGTCTGGAAAGAGGCGGGCGGATACCAGCGATCCGAGTGGGACGGCTTCAAGAAAAAGCTGGCTGGCTCCATGGATTCGTTCAATAAACTGGTCGAAGCCGCCGACACGCAGAGCCGCTATTACGTTCACGACGCCTAATCAGCGCGGGCCCGGCGGCGGGTGCCGCCGGGCCCGCGCTGTTCTGTAAAACTCCGGGAGGAGCGGCGTCCTTGCTCACTTCACTGAACAGGAACATTGAGCGTCTGGCGCTGTTGTTTTTCTACGCCATGCTGGTGACCACTATGGCGGTTGAAGTCATGCGTCGTGAGGTCTTCGCCTACTCGTCAATCTGGGGCGAGGAGATAGTCCGCTACGCGTTCATTTATCTCGTCTGGATTGGTGCGGCTTCGGCGGTGCGGGAACGGGCACATATCCGCATCGACATCATCTTCAACTACGTCGGGGCGCGCACCAAGGCCTTACTTTACATTTTCGGCGACCTGGTGATGCTGGTCATCGCCGTCATCTCCGTTTGGTGGTCGTTCGAGACCGTTTCGGTTTCCTGGAAATTCGGCTCGGTCAGCCATGGCCTTCGCCTGTCGATGGTCTGGTTTCTCGCCGCCGTACCAATTGGTTTTTCGCCTCATCCAGTCGCTCATTCGTGACATCGCAGACTTCCGCTCCGGTTCCTCCCTCTACGAGGGCACCCGGCTGTTCGACTGAGAGACCTGGGAGAACCGCTGATGCTCTGGAACCAGATGCAGCAAGCACATCAGGAGATTGGCTGGGATTTCTACGGCCCGGTCATCTTCTTCGTCGTTCTGGTCGCGCTGGGCGGCAATCGGTGCCGGCGCGGTAGCGATGCTCCTTGTTTCGGGCGTCCTCCCCCTGTCACTACTCGGCGAGAGCCTTTTCGACGGAATCGACCATTTCGCCCTGACCGCCGTACCCCTGTTCATCCTGACAGGTGACGTGCTGGTGCGTACCGGGCTCAGCCGCAAGTTCCTTGATGTGGCGGACGCACTGACCTGCTGGGCTAGAGGCGGTTTCGGTTCCGCCACGGTGCTGGTCTGCGGGATGTTCTCTGCAATTTCGGGCTCGGATGCGGCAGGTGCCGCAGCGGTGGGCCGCATGACAATCGCGCGGCTGGTCGAATCGGGCTACCCGCGTCCCTATGCCTGCGCGCTCGTAGCGGCTGGTGCCTGCACGGGCATCCTCATTCCGCCTTCCATCGCCTATATCATCATCGGACTCGTGCTGGGAATATCCGCTGCCACGCTCTTCCAGGCGGCGTTGATCCCTGGCATCCTGATTCTTGCGTCCATTCTCATAACGAACATCATCGTGAACCGGCGCTATGCCTATGAGGGCGGTAAATTGATCTCGGCAGCCGAATGGGCCGCCGACCCCAGAAAGGCGCTCAAGAATGGCTGGTACGCCTTCATCGTGCCCGGCGTGATTTTCTGGGGAATTTTTTCGGGCCAGTTGACGCCGACCGAGGCGGGCGCGACCGCAGTGGTCGTCACAATAATCATGGGCTTCATTCTGGGGACCCTGAAGTTTTCGGACTTCCCGGCGATGCTGGTGAGTTCAGCAAAGGTCAACGGCGTTA
Source organism: bacterium (assembly GCA_965200245.1). Classification (GTDB taxonomy): domain Bacteria; phylum UBA8248; class UBA8248; order UBA8248; family UBA8248; genus Bin107. The sequence goes on from CBDATS010000005.1 coordinate 491,344, forward strand.
TCCTTCCGATCATCGCCTTTTCCCTGCCGCTCGCCCAAACCATGGCGGCGCTCGGCGTACCCCAGGGTTTCGTCCATGCGGTCACGTCGATGACAGATAATCCCTATGTGCTGATCTTGCTGATGATCGATATCCTGATCGCAGCCGGATGCGTGATGGAGACCACCCCGAACATCGTCATCCTGGCACCGATCCTCAAGCCCCTAGCCGATGAAATCGGGATGAACGAGATACAGTTCTGCGTGATGATGATCACCGCGCTCGGCGTCGGCTTCATCACGCCTCCGCTCGGTCTCAACCTGTTCGTCGTTTCCGGCCTGACGGGCGACTCGATTCTTGACATTGCCGCGCGCGCGGTGCCCTATGTCTTCTTCATGCTGCTAGTGGTATTGCTGATCGCTTATGTCCCGATGATCTCTACTGTGCTCCTTCCCGCAGCGTACAAGTAACGCAGGCAACCGCCGAGGCGAGCTTTCCTTTCACTTGAACCAGGACTTTGTGCCCATTACAAGACAACCTCCTGAGACCATAGGACTGGTTACATGACAGCGAGTTGCTCTCCGGTGGTGAAACAGCTTGCTGGGCAAGCCATATCCGCATGCACTTCGCCCCGCAAGATGGTTGGACAACACCGCGTTGTCGGCACAAATTTTGGGGAATTACCACAATCCCAGGAAACGAATTCCCCGGCCTGTGTCGTAGGGGTGTGACAAAACTCCGCGCATGATCGTCAGAAACCGGTGCGATTCGCAGGTGGAAAGTGTGCAGGAATCCGCCTTGCCCCCAGCACGCAAACGGTCGGTCTCCTCGAACAAACAGTTCGGCATCGAAGCAAAACCCGGCGCAATTCGATGACTGTTCAGTCGAACCTGGGGACAGGTCGAAGTCGCTGCCTCGGCCCACAACCTGGTTTCAAAATCTACCTGAGCGGTTTTACGGCCTCATTTTCAGATCGAAACATGCGATTCGCGGGCCTCCTCGCAACAAAGCGGCAGTAGAGGATGTTGACAAATCCAGATATGAAGGATACGCATCAGACATTAACGAGTTAACCTGAATCTATCGCACCCTCACGAATGGATCTCCGATGCGCACTTGCAATTCGCTCAGGGGAACCTCGAGAGCAAAACTGTCGACGCTCATCCGGAGCCTGACGAGCATCGCCTGTTTTCTAGCCGAAATTCGCCAAGGCACATCTTTACGACGTCCGGGCATATTATATGTGTACCGAAACCCGAGGCAAGAAAGGTGAACTCTACAGTTGGTCAGGAAATCATCGACAATTCCAAAACTATTCCCAGGCCCTACTCATCGGAGAAATCATAATGCACAGATTCATCTTGCGTGTCGTTCTGCTCCTTGTCGTAGCGGGCACGGCATTCGAGGCACTACCCGTCAAGTCATACGCAGGCAAGAAAGACGACACGCTGGTCGTCGCCCTCCAGCGGGGAGTTCGCTCGCTCGACAGGCTCTACACGAGAAGGCGCGAGGGGCTGATTTTCGCCCAACTCACGGATGACGGCCTGTTCTACGCCGACCCCAAGACACTCAAATTCATCCCCCTGGCGGCAGAATCCTACAAATTCAAAGACCCGAAGACACTCGACGTCACCGTGCGCGAGGGAGTGAAATTTCACGACGGCAGCCTCCTGAACGCGGACGATGTTGTCTATACCTACAATTGGGTGCTCAACAAAAAGAGCAAATCGCTCAACACGAAGCGCATAAGGCGCTGGCTGAAGAGCGTCGAAAAAACGGGTCCCATGAAGGTGCGTTTCAAGCTGAAACGACCCTACCCCATGGCACTCAGGGATATGGCCATATCCATTTACCTGAGGAAAAAGAATACCTATCACGCGGGCGGCAGGAAAAAAGGAAACCGCAACGCGATGACGAACTCTCTCAATGGTTTGGGACCATACCGTGTGGTGGATTTCGAGCCGGGCAAACGCATCGTCCTTGAGCGTTTCGATAGTTATTACAAATCAAGCCCAAAGGGACGCCCCTCCATCAAGAGAATCGAGGCGCGAACCATCCCCGACTGGGGAACCCAGCAGGCGGAGTTGATGAGTGGCGGTGTCCAGTGGATGTACAGCGTGCCCACCGACATCGCGGAGAACATCGGGAAAACGCCGCTGGCCAAACACATTGCCGGCCCTTCGTTGCGCGTCGGATTCATCATCCTGGACGCCATCGGCTACACGGGACAAAACAATCCGCTGACGAAACTCGAGGTGCGCCGGGCCATGAACCACGCCATCAACCGCGAGGCCATCGTCAAGCACATCGTGAAAGGATCTTCGAAGGTCATTCATTCCGCATGCCATCCGGTTCAGTTCGGCTGCACACAGGATGTGAAAAAGTACGACTATGACCCGAAAATGGCGAAAGCGCTCCTGGCAACAGCCGGTTACAAGAACGGATTCGATTTCGACCTGTGGGCTTACAGGGAAAAAGGCGTGGCTGAGGCCATTACGGCCGATCTCAACAAGGTCGGCATCCGTGCCAAGCTGCGATACGTCAAACTTTCCACGTTATCAAGAGCTAGAAAGAGCAGGGAGATACCCGCGTACTTTGCCACCTGGGGTTCCGGTAGCACGGCGGACACCGCGGCCATCGCCGATTTTCACTTTACGCCGACTACCAATAGAAACCTCTCCCGGGACAAGGAAGTGGAAAAATACGTCCTGGCCGCTGGGGGAACGCTGGATCCCGAAAAACGGAATAGGGCTTACGCGCAAGCGCTCAAACTCATCGCCGAAAGAGCGCTCTGGATTCCCTTGTATTCATTTACGCTGAACTATCTGACATCGAAGGATCTGGTTTTCGAGGCTTCCAAGGATGGTTTGCCAAGGCTGTTTCTCGCCAAGTGGAAATAAACGGAAGAACTCTGGCGGGAAAAGCCTTGCCCGGAAAAGTAAACCCGCCCCCATCCAGGAAGTACGCTTTCCTGGATGGGCGAACATTCGTTCCGTGAACAATCAGGGAAAGAGGAGCACGCGATGTTGAGATACGCGGTTCATCGCGGCGTCATGGCCATACTCGTGGCGTTCACCGTCTCTTTGCTGACGTTCATGCTCCTGCACTTTGCGACCGACCCCGCATCCGCCATCGCGGGTGAAGACGCGACACCGGACGAGATTGCGCAAATCAGGGAAAACTATGGCCTCGACAAACCTCTTCCTGTTCAATACTACAATTGGCTGGCTGGCGTCTTTCAGGGAGATTTCGGGGACAGTTACTATTGGAAAAAATCGGTCGGCACCCTCATCATCTCCCACGCGCCGGTCACAATACAACTGTCCCTGTGGGCATTTGCGGTCACTATCATAATCGCGCTTCCGCTCGGAGTGCTGGCCGCCATGCGTCCCAACAGCCTCATTGATCGCTTTGCACTCTCGGTGGCCGTCTCTGCACAAGCGGTGCCCAACTTCTGGCTGGGCCTGATGTTCATCATCTTCTTTTCGGTAAAACTGGGGCTGTTTCCCGTATCGGGAGACGATACCTGGCTCCATTTCGTAATGCCCGCCATCGTGTTGGGTTCGAGTTCGGTGCCCGCGGTAATGCGCCTGACGCGTACGGGCCTGCTGGACGTCATGGCGTCGGATTATATCCGCACCGCCCGCTCGAAGGGTTTCAGGAGTACAAAACTTCTTGTCCGACATGCGCTCAGGAATGCCATTCTGCCCATCGTCAGTGTGTTGGCCGTACAACTCGGCAACAAGCTCGGCGGTTCCGTCATCACCGAGTCGGTATTCGCGCTGAACGGCCTGGGTCGCCTGACAATTGAATCCATCATCGGCGCGGATATCCCGACGGTTCAAATGCTCGTTTTCGTCTTCGCCGTTACCTTCATCGTACTTAATTATCTCGCCGACCTGCTGAACGCCTGGCTGGACCCGAGAATACGACTGGTCTGAACATGCAGCCCGACACGCCAACACAGGACCTTAACCTCTCATCCGGAGAAATGGCAGATTTTTTGAACCCGAGAGCTGCACTCAAACTCAGAATCAAAAACCATACAGGACTTCTTGTCGGATTCGGCGTCATCCTCTTCATGGCGGTCCTCGCAGTACTCGCCCCCTGGATTACCACGCACGGTCCATATGACCAGACGCTTGCAAACCGTCTGCTTCCTCCCGTATGGGAGTCAGGCGGAAGATGGGAGCATCTGTTGGGTACAGATCATCTCGGGCGGGATTATCTGAGCAGGCTTCTGTACGGCTCACGCATATCGCTGGTCATCGGCATGGGAGCCGCCACCATCGGTTGCCTGATCGGGGTGCCGATGGGAATCTGCGCGGGCTATTTTGGCGGCCGTGTGGACCATTGCATCAATTTCATCCTGACGTGCAAGCTCGCCATGCCGGGTCTCGTGCTTACGATGTCGTTGGTATTCCTCATCGGACCTTCGGTGTTCGTGGTGATGGGCATCATCGGCGTTCTGCACTGGTCTTACTATCTGGTGGTCACAAGAGCCGCCACGATGCAGATACGCCAGATCGACTACATTGCGGCGGCGCGCTCCATCGGCAGCAGCAGGAAACAACTGATTTTCTATGAAATCCTTCCCAACCTCCTGAACCAGATAATCGTAATTTTCACTTTCGAGGTAGGAATCGCCATTCTCTCCGAGGCGGCGCTGTCGTTCCTGGGCGTCGGCATCCAGGCTCCGACCCCTTCGTGGGGGTTGATGATCGCCGAGGGGAAAAGCGCCATGTTCTACCGCCCCTGGCTCGTTGTCCTGCCCGGCGTATTTCTGTTCACCCTGGTCATCGGCACCAACCTCATGGGTGACGGCATCCGGGACGTCACTGCTCCGGAAAACAGGAACTAGGCGATGCGTAGCGCTTCCTCTTTTTTCGAGGTCTCGAACCTCAGCGTAAACATCCCACTCGGCTCAGGGGATCTTCACGCGGTGCGGAACGTGGATTTTTCTATAAGAGAGGGGGAAGTGCTCGGAATAGTGGGAGAATCCGGATCGGGCAAATCGATGACGGCACTGGCGATCATGGGTTTGCTGCCCAAACAAGCGCGCCGCACGGCGGATGCGATGCGTTTGAACGAAAATAATCTGCTGGATATGTCCGACAAGGAGATGGCGGAGAAAATCCGTGGGAACCGGATCGCCATGATCTTCCAGGAACCGATGACTTCGCTTAATCCCGTTTACACCATCGGCCGCCAGCTCACGGAAACCACCTTGCTGCATCAGGGAACGTCAAAAAAACAGGCTGGAGAACGCGCAGTCTACCTGCTGGAGAAAGTGGGGATTCCGGACGCGGAGAGTCGGTTGCGTCAATACCCGCATCAACTCTCGGGCGGGCAAAGGCAGCGCGTGATGATTGCCATGGCACTCATGAACGAGCCGGAACTCATCATCGCGGATGAGCCTACGACCGCACTCGACGTGACGATTCAGGCCCAGATACTGCTCCTCCTCGTGGAACTCCAGAAAGAACTCGGCACCTCGATGATCCTGATCACCCACGATCTAGGCATCATCGCGAGAACGGCGAATGAGGTCGCCGTCATGTATGCGGGCGAAATCGTGGAGCGAGGCATGACGAAAGAAGTATTCGAGAACCCGAAACACCCCTATACGCAAGGACTCCTCTCGTGCATTCCCGAATCAGGCAGTTTGCGCACCGGGCGGCGTCTGGGCTCCATCCCCGGTGTAGTGCCTTCCATGATTGGCGATATCAGGGGCTGCGTATTCGCCCCCCGCTGCGGTTTTGCACGGGATGAATGCCGGACGGCTCCTCCGCCCCTTCAGGTCCTGGGTGCGGACATGAATTACCGCTGCGTGTTGACGGAAAAAGACCTGACCCGCAAGAAAGCAGGGAACACACGCCAGAACACGACGCAGACCGGGGACGTACCCTCCCGGAATGCTTCGAATGCCCCCGACCTCCTGCGCGTGGAAGAGGTAGAATGTGTTTTCCAGATCAAGCCGAACGTCTTCTCGAAAACCAGGCAACTGCGCGCGGTGGACGGCGTCTCGCTGGACATCACAAAAGGAGAGATTCTCGCTCTCGTGGGAGAGTCGGGATGCGGCAAGACAACCCTGGCCAAAATCCTGCTGGCCTTGCAATCCCCGAGTGCCGGAGAAGTCTTCCTCGACGGAGGGGGAATCGGCCAACTCGCGAGCCGGGACCGCGCACGGCGCATACAACCTGTTTTTCAGGATCCCTACTCTTCCCTGAATCCGCGCAAAACGGTGGGACAGATCATCCGCAGGCCTCTCGGTATCCACGGGATTGGCACGAGTACCGAGAGACAATCTGAACTCGAGCGCATGATGGAACTCGTCGGACTGCCAAAACGACTGATGCACCGATACCCGAGCCAAATTTCCGGCGGGCAGAGACAGCGCGTCGCCATCGCGCGTGCCATCATCATGAAACCCGAAATCCTGGTTTGCGATGAACCCACTTCCGCCCTGGACGTCTCCGTTCAATCACAGATCCTGAATCTTCTCCTGGAGTTGCGAGAAGAGTTGGAACTCACCTATCTCCTCATAACGCACGATTTATCCGTCGTGGAATACATGGCTACGCGGGTGGCAGTGATGTATCTGGGGGAAATCGTGGAGACAGGGGAAACGAGCCGCATCTTTCGCTCCCCGCAACATCCCTATACGAAAGCCCTGCTGAAATCCGTACTGTCGCTCAACACGGATGCGGGAATTCCCGACAATCGGATGGGACACAGCTATCCAAATCCACTGGATATTCCCTCAGGATGCCGCTTCCATCCGAGGTGTCCCGAAGCCATGTCACACTGCTCGGAGCAAACGCCGAAGTTGCAGCCCCTGGGTCCGGACACCGTACGCTGTCTGTTATATGAATGATTCTGGAAAACGACCAAGGGTGTGCTGCGCTCCCTACGGCGCGCCGACTAGTTCGAAAGCGCGCGAGGCCATGACGGAATTAGCGTGGCCGGCATTCTCGACGACTTCAAGCTCCCATTCGAAGGAAAATCCCTTTTTTCTGGCGTATTCCTTCGCACGGGCGTAGAAATTCCGTCCCCTTGCCAGGCGGTGCGGTCCTTGGGCGACAGCTTCGTCTTCGATGTTGAGTGAGGGATGGTAAGGATCGTCGTCATCTTCACCCAGCAATATGGTCAGGCGGATGGTGAAGGATTTCTTGAGACTTTCATCGCTCAGATTGATGTTGGATATCCCGTAGGGAATCTCCACGACCCTGTCGACCATGGTGTACCAGCCGGAATTCGCGGCGACGGCGCGCCCAACTCGTGCCTCGGGGTGGAATAATACGAGGCGGTGCACGAACTGCCCGCCGGCCGAATGCCCGTAAATGTCATACCGCTCGGCTTTCAGACTGTTGGTGACACGCACGAAATCGAAGAGTTTTTCCAAAATCGTGAATGTCCACTCCTCCTTGGGCTTGCGCTCTCCGCTGGGTCTGTAGACGTTGCCCAGATGGTAGCGCCATGCGCCGGGGAAATAATCGTCCGAGAACTCGGGCGCCAGCAGGATGAATCCGCCCACATTCGCAAAGGGCCGCCATTCGTCCCTGTAGTCCTCGCCGTCGCGTCCGTTCCCGTGCATGACGAACACTACGGGCGCGGTTTCGTCCACACCGTCAGGCCAGTGATACCAGACGTCTAGAGACATCTCGGGATCATATTTCCTGTCCTTGAAAACGAAACTCCCCGAACCTACCTGCATTACGGGCTTTGCGCCCTTGACTTCCGCTTCCGCCATGTTGCCTCCAATCAAAATCAAGACCGCAGCGAAAACAGCGAACCAACTCGGCCAGACCTCCCATGCGCGCATTTTTCTCTCCTAGCTGCGTTCGAATCGTTTTCCGCCCGTTTGAATACAATAGGCCATTTCCAAAGACGGTAAAATGATAACTCGCAGTTATCATGTGCGGCAGTTGCAAGAACGTATTCGGGAATTTCGCCGTCGCTCGCATATATAGAAAGCTACGCTTCTCCTTGATGCCGATAGACCAATTGAGCAAACCGGGAATGGCCTGGCGCAGGCGGAGTTCGATATGAAGATACACTCCCCATTCACGCCATCTCGCCCAACAATCGTGGATGGATTTCTGGTTCAGTCTCGCCCGGGAAAGGAGGGACGGCGAGCCCCTTCCGTAGCCTTGCTCCTTGACATCCCCCCCGCCCCTCGCTAATTTGCTTCAAGGGCAAATTACCGCCCTGCATCCCACGTTGCCGGTTCGGGAGACAGAGAATGGCCATCGCATCGGATGTAGAAATCGCTCAATCCGCGGAACTTAAACCCATCACGGAGGTCGCCGCAGGCTTGGGCCTTGCACCCGAGGAGATCGAACTCTATGGCGCGCATAAGGCCAAGATTGGCCTGGACGCGCTTGAACGCCGCAAGGACGAGTCGGACGGCAAACTCATCCTCGTCACCGCGATGACACCCACTCCGCTCGGTGAAGGCAAGACACTCACTACGGTGGGCCTGGGCCAATCACTCGCGCGGTTGGGGAAGAAAAGCATCATCTGCGTGCGCGAGCCCTCGCTCGGCCCCGTGTTCGGCATCAAGGGCGGTGCTGCGGGTGGCGGCATGTCCCAGGTATTGCCGATGGAGGACATCAACCTGCACTTTACGGGCGACATCCACGCGGTCACCTCCGCGCACAACCTGCTCTCCGCCCTGCTGGATGCGCACATATTCCACGGAAACGAACTTAATCTGGACGTAAACCGCGTCACCTGGAAGCGCGTGCTGGACATGAATGACCGCGCGCTGCGCCACATCCTCGTGGGCCTGGGTGGCAGGACGCAAGGCGTGCCGAGAGAAGAAGGCTTCATGATCACGGCAGCGTCCGAAATCATGGCCGTGCTGTGCCTCGCGAGCGACCCTCAGGATATGAAAGAGCGCATCGCGCGCATCGTGGTCGGCTTCACGAGAAAGGGCAAGCCCATCACCGCGGGCGATCTGAACGCCACGGGCGCAATGGCCCTGCTCCTGAAAGATGCCATCAAGCCGAACCTCGTGCAGACGCTGGAAGGCTCTCCCGCCCTCGTTCACGGGGGGCCTTTCGGCAACATCGCACACGGCACGAACTCGATCATAGCGGACAAGCTCGCGCTAAAACTCGCAGATGTGATGGTCGTGGAGGCAGGTTTCGGTTCGGATCTGGGCGCCGAGAAATTCTTCGACATCACCGCGCGCACCGGGGACCTCAACGTGGACGCGGTAGTGCTCGTTGCCACCGTCCGCGCACTCAAGCTTCACGGGGGTGTTCCTTTCGATGTAAATGCGCTTGCGGAAGAAAACACGGATGCCCTGACGCGCGGCTTCGCCAACCTTCGCACCCATATCGAGAACATGCAGAAATTCGGTGCACCCGTGGTGGTGGCCTTGAACCGTTTCGCTTCGGATACGGATGCGGAAATCACGCGCGTAAAGGAGTTGGCCAAAGAAGTGGGCGCACAGTGTCATCCGCATGAGCTTCACGCGAGGGGCGGTGAGGGAGGACTCGAACTCGCTGAGGCGGCCTATAGCCTGGCGGAAGCGAACAATGCGCCCTATACGCCGCTATATTCGCTGGACATGTCGCTTGCGGAGAAGATAGAGACCATCGCGAAGCGCATCTACCGCGCTGACGCTGCGCGTTTTGAGCCAGGCGCGGCGCGTAGCCTGAGAACCTTGACGAGACTGGGCTACGGCGAGCTTCCCGTCTGCGTCGCGAAAACCCAAGCCTCTCTATCCGACGACCCAAGCAAGCTCGGCGCGCCAGAGGGCTTTACCATGAGCGTGCGCGAGGCGTACGTATCCGCAGGAGCGGGGTTCGTCGTCGCCATCGCGGGGAATATCATGCAGATGCCTGGCCTCGCCAAGACGCCCGCCTCGGCGGGAATGGACATCACCGCCGACGGAAAAATCACAGGGTTGTTCTAGCGCGCGACGCCCGCCCATGACTTAATCCGATCCAGGGCTGATTTTCAATCATGCAATCCCGTGGTTCGTCAAGTTGACTGGGAATGCCGCCTATCTTCCCTGATGTTCCCAAGGCAAACAAAGCCTGCGATCACTATCAACGGCGGGCAGCCATGAATATGGAAATGACTTGCAAGTGAAGTCCAATGCCCATTTGACCGCCCCACTCAAAGTCCTTCCGTAAAAGGTCTTTGTTCCCATCTCATTGGCAAACTTCGGCCTTGGCAACGGCACGGAACCCTACTCCCGACCCGGCTCACCCTGTTTGCTTTGGAGCATGTCGACAGCTTGGGTGGCACAAAGGACTCGGGCAGTTAGACCGTCTGCCCTGCCGCCTGCTCCCTTGTGCCAGCCCCACCCAAAAGCTCCATCAGGGATTCGATTCCTGGCTGGGTTTCGAGTGATTCGAGACGTGCGAGTACGTCTTCATATTCCTCGGTTTTCAGGGTGGTCTTCGCGCAATCACGGAACTTGGACCTTATTTTTTCATCCTCCATAGGCCATACCGCGCAGCCGCGCGAGATGTCCGTTCTTTTCTTGAGTACGCGCCCGTCGTTCAGGCAAACACGCACCTCACTCGGTCTGCGCATACCGGGCTGCCAGCCCATGTCGTCCACCGTGACGCGGACTTTCTGCATCCATTCCTGAAGCAGGGGTTCGCGCACCGCCTCGTCCGTGAAGGTTTCGAGGCGCAGGTCCTTGTCCAGCAGCATGCGTGCGAGGCAGTACTCAATGGAGAACTTGCCTTCAAGACCCGTCTGGGGCGCGTGGTAGCGGAGCACCTGCGCGGAGATTTCGAGCAGGGAAACCTCGATATACGCTACGTCCGCAGCCGCGAGACCGGATTCCTCCACGAGGTCGTAGAGTGCATCCACCGCCGGGTGCGTCGAGAGGCAGCACGGGTAGGGCTTCATATTCATGCCGGGATCGGCGAGCGAATATGGTCGCCCGAGGCTTTGGGCGATCTCGTCAGCATCTGGTGAACCGCCACCCGCGTATACTTGCAGGAATCCGCGCGGCGCCTCCAGTATCGCCGTGTTCGCCGTGAGGCCCGCCGCCGCAAGTTCCGCCGCGCGAAGGCCCGCCTCAGGCGCGAGGCCCGCATGCAGGGGCTTCGTCATGGTGCCGAAGTTAGCGTGAACACCCGAGGCATGAGACGCCGCGATACCGAGCGCATGACGAGTGGTCTCCACATCGAATCCGCGCAGGTGGGCTGCAGCGCCCGCCGCGCCCATAGTCCCGAGCGTACAGGTGGAATGCCAGCCCGCGCCGTAGTGTTCGGGATTCATGCCCCGGCCCAGTTTGGTCGAAATCTCATAGCCGATAACGAAGGCCTCCATTACCTCGCGGCCCGACGCCCCCTGCTTCTCTCCCTGGGCCAGGACGGCTGGCAGGACGACCACACTCGGGTGACCACTCAGCAGATAGCTCGAATCATCGAAATCGAGCGCGTGGCCTATCGCTCCGTTGACGAGGGCAGCCATCGGTGCTGCGGTGCGCGCACCTGTACCGATGATGCTCGCCTCCGGTGCTCCGCCCATCCTCTGTGCGAAATCGGCCACGATCCGCCCCACGGGCTCCCCTACGCCGGCGAGCGTCACGCCCACGGTGTCTATCATCGCCTTCTTCGCGCGCTCTATCACCAGTTCGGAGAAATCCGCCCACTTCGTCTCGACGATGAATTCCGCCATCCGTTCGGTAACACTCATCCTGCGCCTCCTCGCTCGGGAACTCTGGGCTCCGCTCGATTGTTCATGAAATCGCTCTTCTTCAATCAGGCACATCTCTCGGGGGGTGTAGCAGTACCCGGTCGCTTGTACACCATTGGAGGTCTTGCGGAAAAGGAACGGTGGTGAAAAGGTATGGATTTACCGATAAACCCCGTTCCTGATCTCGCTGTCTCCGCTTTCTGGCGACATGCGCACAGCTGTCAGCAACAACCTGATGTCGAATGACGGCAATTCTCGAGAATTCCGATCCCCGGTCGTTTTCTGATTCCTCTCTGGGCCAATGATTTCGCCTGCAAATTCTCGAAAACACCTCTTCGCTACACCCCGCAAGAGCCGGTCTTTTCGAGCCTTCTTTCGAAACTGCCATATCCGGTTTCAAGGCATCCACATTCCCGTAAAACGCTTCCTGCAATACCGAGAACCCGGAAAATCTCCGGCTTTTTCGTATATTCCTGCTGGAATTAACCAGAAATGATATCATATATCACATACTCAGCCGATGACGCGGTGCGGCGCCTGAACGATGGTTTCCTGTCCCCGCAGGTTTCAGATCGCGTGGCCAAGACAGCTTCCACGTTGTTGCGCCTCACCCTGAGCGGAACAAGCCTCTCCCGGCACCGGCGCGCTCACCGGAAATGCCAGGATATTCATTTACACCATTCATTTTTGAGGATACTCGGCCAGAACCGGGTGACCTCGTCATCAGCAAAGGAGCACGTCATGCCAGAAGCACCCGCCAACACTCGATGGTTCACCTATTTCCCCGAAGATTACCGGTGGTCGTCAGGCGTCGTGAATTGCCTCTCCGTAGCCCCCTGGGGCGGGGCCGAAATCGGTGAGGTCGATCAGGTGGGCAGACGACTCAGGAAAGATGTCGGCAACGATGCGCTCTGGTTCCGTGAGTGGGTACGCATGGCGAACAAGGTGCTCGCGCTCGCCCTGACGGAAGAAGACAACAACCACCGCCTGAGTGCCGCCTACCACCACAAGCGCGCAGCGATGTACTACCAGATAGCCGAGCGCTTCAGAACGCCCAAGGACAAGCGTGCGAAAGAGGCCTACAGGCTGGCACTCGACAGCTTCCTGCGCTTCACGAAACTTACCGACGCACCCGAAATTGAGCGCGTGGAAGTACCCTTCGAAAACGGAGTAAATCTGCCGGGATATTTCGTGCACGCGCAGAACACGAACAAGGCCAAACCGCCTGTCATCGTCTATTTCGATGGTCTCGACATTACAAAGGAGATCCAGTACCTGAGAGGCGTGGAGGAATTCGTGCGGCGTGGAATGAGTTGCCTCGTTATGGACGGGCCGGGAACCGGCGAGGCCATCCGATTCCGGGAACTATACCTCCGCCACGACTATGAGGTCGCAGGCTCCGCCGCACTCGATTATCTCGAGACGCGTGGGGACGTGAACGCGAGAAAAGCCGCCGTAATCGGAATCAGCCTGGGCGGGTACTACGCACCGCGCATCGCCAGCATGGAGAAACGCTACAAGGCGTGCGTCGCCTGGGGGGCGTGCTGGGATTATCATGCGACGTGGAAAAAGCGCGTCGCTGCCTCGATGCAGACGGAACTGTCGGTGCCCGGCCATCATATCCTGTGGATTTTCAACACGACGAATTTTGAGGACACTTTCAGGAAGCTGGAAGATTTTCGCCTCGACGGCGTGGTGCAGAAGATGCGATGTCCGTTCCTGCTCACCCACGGAATCGACGACAAGCAGGTACCCACGCGGGACGCGAGAAAACTCTTCAATGCCGTGGGTTCGAAGGAAAAGACGCTCAAGATATTCACCGTCAAGGAGGGCGGATCCCAACATTGCCAGCGCGACAATCTCTCGCTCGGCGTTACATACATCGCAGACTGGTTGATGGAGAGGCTCAGACCGTGAGAATTGGTTTCGACCAATGCGGGATGGATTATCGCTGATCGCAGGGACAGGTCAAGACTTTTCCTGCAGGCTTACGCACCCTCCAGCCAAGCTTCCGCATCGGCGCGGACGGCAGCCTCTTCCACACTGTGCTGCAAGACGATGTCCCTGGCGGGCGGGTGGCCGATTTTCGCGTTTCGCCAGCAATGGTAGCGAATGGCCGGGGGATAGCCTGTGAGGTCGATGGAGGCGAAAAACGAAGCAGGAACTTCGTCCGGTTTGTATGGATCCATTCGATCTTTTTCGTAGATGTTGGTCCGCTTCCAGATGCGCCATGCATCTTCCCGTTTTTCGAGCAGGGCCAGAACGCGGCTCCAGGTTGTGAAATCGAGTTCCACTCCGTCGATGATTCTTCTCTGGTAGAGGATCAGGTCGTGCTCGGCCACTGCGCGCGGACCACCAAGGCGAACCCAGGGGTTCGTCACGGTGTGCTTCTGGCGCTCGCCGGGGTGGCGGGCGATCTTCATCTTCTTCGCTGCTTCGACGAATTCATCCCGCGTGCCGCTGAACCACGAAGTGGTAAGCGTGGCGTCTGCGTGATAGCAATCGCGCCATTCCTCCCAGAGGCCAGCGTCGCGGGCGTAGTTCACTACCGAGAGAACATCCTTTATCTCGTTCCTCTCGACGCTTTCCTGAATTCTTCCCCCTGTTTCCATAGTACTTCCTCACACGAACTCGTGCACTTCGGCGAACATGCCTTTCACGATGCCCCCGCTCAGGTGGCCAACGAGCACTTCTCCGGGCTGATAGGGGCCGCCGCTGAGCGCCAGGTGGAGGTGAATATAGGGTCGGGGTTCTTCCCACGTCTCATCACCTCGGACGGCAGGTGGCTTCTCGGGCCAAGAGATGTTACCCACGGCGATGAGTTCGCGCCAGTCATGAAAATAGCGACGTGCCGAAGGGCCGATTACTTCCCGGAATCCCGTACGAATATCCGATTCCTTGAGCGCACCAAACACGATAAGCGAGGCACTGCGTATGTTCTTCTCTATCACGAAGCGTTCAAACTCCCCAGAAAAATCGTCGTCCTCTTCGAATTCCAGGTGAAAGACGCGGCCCAGCTTCTTTTCTTCCGCTCGCATACTTAACCCTCCTTCACTTCCGCGTAGAGGTTCTCGATCCCCCGGCGGAAAGTCCGCCTTCTGTGCGCGATCCACGACTCACCACGCCCCGTGTCGGACCAGAAGAATTTCCCGAACGAATCGGCGGTGACGGCTTCTTCCCGAGTCATTCCCTTTCTCACCAATCCTTTCATTATTCCCCACATCTCCTCGAGTTCGTTCCTGAATCGCCGCACCTCTCGGGTTCCACATATCTCGCCGTGGCCGGGGACGACATGCGCTACAGGCAGGCCCTCAATCCAGGCGAGCGCATCGATCCATTCCCGAAAACGCGCCTCGCGCATACCGGGGCCCGGTTCGTTGATCATCACGTCGCCCGTGAAGATCACGCCTTCCTCGGGCACATACACCGAACTGCAGGCGGGCGTGTGGCCGCCCAGACGGTACACCTGAAACGTCAGTGGATAGAGATGGAGCGTAACCCCCTCATCGAAGCACACCTGCGGGAGGGGAAGTACGGCCTCCGCAATCTCTTTCGCTTCCCCATGCGCGCCGATTTCATTCAGAGTGTCGATGAAGGTATCGCGCCCGGCGAGAGAGCCTTCCCTTGCGGCGAGCGCATCGAACACGCGCCGGGGCGCGATGGAGATAACCCTGGCATCCTCGATGAACGCGGCACCGATGGTGTGGTCGCCGTGATAATCGGTCGAGATACTATAACGGATGCCCTTGGGGCTAAGCACCCTCATTTGCTCTTGCCAGCGGCGGGAATCCCGAGGCCGCACGGGACAGTCGATGAGCACAACACCTGCCTCGGTAACGCCTGCGCCCACGTTCGCCCAGAGATATCCGGTCTCCGCCACCAGGTGTTCGCTCAGGTGACGCATTTCCCATTCCGCCCATGCGAGAAACGCTGTGGCGGGGGCGCAATCCACGCCCCTGCCATGATTGAAGCTCCGGTTCCTAGCTTCTGATCTTCACTCCTGCGTTCTTGTAGATATCCTTATTGCTCTCATATTCCTGCTTTAACTGCTTCATGAGTTCCACCCCGACGACCGGTTCAGGCTTGACACCCATCTTCTTGAGCAGGCGCTTGAAGGTCTTGTCCTTTGCCATTTTGAGCAGGGCTTTCGTCAGGATGTCGATGCGATCCCTGGGCGTTCCCGCGGGCGCCATGACGATGCGCTTCGAAGACAATAGAAGGTCTACTCCCTGCTCCCTGAAGGTCGGTACGTCCGGGAACAACGGGAAGCGTTTGGCGGCGGCGACACCCAGAATGCGGATTTTACCGGACTTGTAGTTCGAGAGAACACCGCCCGTCGCCGGGTTGGCACCTGCCGTGTGGACATGCCCTCCAAGCATGGCGAGCATGGCCGGGCCGCCCCCTCGGTAGGGAACGTGGGGCAGCGGTGCCTTCGTGTCATAGGCGAGCTTGAGCATCATGGTGTGGCTCAAGCCGTATGTCCCCGTCGAGCCGTGCTTGATCTTGCCTTTGCTCTTTTTCGCCGCAGCGATGTATTCCTTGAAATTCTTCCACGGTCTGTTCCCCAGCGTCACCAGCAAATAGGGGAGTTCGTTGATCTGGAACACGGGGATAAAATCCTTGAAAGGGTCGAAACCCATGTCCTTCACATGGGGCGACATGTAGAGATGGCTGTTCGCGCCCATCGCGAGCGTGTAGCCGTCGGGCTTGGCGCGCTTGAGCGCCCCCATCCCTATCTTGCCACTGCCACCCGGCATGAGTTGCACGAATGCGGGCTGGCCAATGTACTGGTGCAGGACACTGGCCACGGCGCGCGCATGGAGGTCATGCGAACCGCCCGCCCCCAGAGGCACGATGATCTTGATGGGTTTTGAGGGATACTTCTCCGCCGCATCAGACAGGGCGGCGAAAGCGAAGAGCCCGAGGGCCAGAACTGCCGCCAGGGCGATCTGCCATGTTTTGCGCATCATTTTGGTTCCTCCTTTGAATTGGGTGAATCGACTGCCGTTTGCGGCCTCAAGGTCGCGGCCCACGGTCGCCTCCAGATGCTCAACGCCAACATCAATATGGTCATGCCGATGAAAAATGCTGCGATAGGACGGGTGAAGAAAATGGAATAATCGCCGTCAGAAATGATGAGCGCCTGCTGAAGCGCTTCTTCCGCCCGGGGCGCCAGGATGAACGCGATGACGAGCGGAGCCAGCGGGAATTTCAGTTTTCTCAACCCGTACCCGAACAGTCCTGCGACGAGCGCCAAGATAAGGTCGCCCAGATTACTGTGATAGACGTACGCTCCTACCAGACAGGAAACGATAATGCCCGGTACCAGTATCGACTGCCGGATGGTGACTATCTTGGCGAACATGCCCGTGAGCAGCCAGCCCTGAATCAGCATGATGGGGTTCCCAATCAGCAACAGGGTGAAGATGGCGTACATGACAGGGGCGTGTTCCTGGAAAAGGCTCGGCCCGGGCCTGAGTCCCTGGGCAATGAACGCGCCCATGAGAATCGCCGCGCTCGGGTCGCCCGGAATGCCGAACGTGAGGGTAGGTATCAGGTCCGCGCCCGCCACCGCGCTGTTGGCGGCCTCGGAGGCCGCAACGCCCTCGTAGCTGCCATGTCCGTATTCTTCCGGTTTCTTCGACGCGCGCTTCGCCGCCGCGTAGCTCACGAAGGTGGCGATGGCCGCTCCCGTTCCCGGAATCGCGCCGACGAAGGTGCCTATCATGGATGAACGCAGGATGGTGCGTGCCGAGTGCCAGACTTCGACGATTCTGAGTTTCCTGCCGCCCTTCAGGTGCAGGGTATCTGGCGGGCTCGCGAGGACGGAGGCCTTTTTTTCCGCCTGAATGAATACCTCGCTCACGGCGAAAAGCCCGATGAGCAGGGGAACCACCCCCACCCCATCCGCCAGGCCGGGAAGACCAAACGTGAAACGCTCCCCGCCCGAAACAATGTCCGTGCCCACCATCCCGAGCTGGATCCCGATGAGGGCCGACAGCACACCTTTCACCACGGAGGCGCCCGTCACGCTCGAGATGATGGCCAAACCCATGAGCAGAAGCCCGAAAAACTCTGCCGGCCCGAACAGGAGAGCCACCGCAGCCAGAGGAAGCGCCGCCAATATGAGAACGAGATCGCTGAACGTGTCGCCGATGGTCGAGGAATAAAGAGCCATCTGGATCGCGCTTCTCGCTTCTCCCTTTTGCGCGAGTGGAAACCCGTCCATACACGTCGCCGCGGCAGGCGCGGTTCCCGGCGTGTTCACCAGAATGGCAGGGATGGAACCGCCGAAGAGGGTTCCCTTATGAATCCCCAGCAGAAACGGGATACCCAGTACGGGCGGCATGAAAAAGGAAAAGGGAACCAGAATCGCAGTCGCCATCACGCTGGTGAGTCCCGGAATGGCACCGACCGTGATACCCACAAAGACGCCCACTGCAATCATGGCCAGACCCTGCCACGTGAGCGCCATTGCAACTCCCTGGAGTATCTGCTCGAACATACGCGGCCCTAACTGAACAAGCTGCCTTGAGGCAGCGCCAGCTTGAAGGCGAACCAGAAAAAATAGTTCACGAAGATGGGAAACAGGATGGACATCGAGGCGACGTAGCGCCAATCACGCGTGCCCATCATCATGATCAGGATCGCGAGAAAAACAGGAGTGCTAACCAGAAAACCGAAGTATGCCAGAGACTCGACGTAGACATAGCAAAGAGCGAAAACGACGCAGACTTGCAGGAGTGCCTTTTTGCTCGTAATTGTTTGCCCACCCGCTTCACTACGCCTGAGAGCCCCGAAAAGGAACATCGCGCTCACCAATGCAAAGGTGGCAATGGTGGAATTGGGGAAGAAGGTAGGCAAAAAGACGGCGTTCGAAACTTCTTCCGGTGGGATGGAGTATTGAATCTGCGTGGGAATAATGTAGAAAAAACCGACGGCACTGAAGACCAGAAAAACCACTGCTGTGTAGATATCGGCTTTCCGCACGTCCGGCCCTCTTGAAGGATGTGGAATTCGTACCGCCCTCACGAAATGCCGCAGGAGAGAAAACCAGATTCCGGGACCCTTCAACCGCCTCACATCTTTTCTATAAATCCTATGAATAAACAAAAACTAGCAGGAATCGCCGCTCATGTCATCCCGGAGGGCACGCCTGGCGACTTCTGTTTGAACAGGAGTTTTCGAGAAGAAATCCTGCGCCCGCGTGAAAGATTGCGCCCGTTCTGGGAAGATGAATAATTCATGAGAAAAATACCGGAACTCGCATTCGATGAGGAATGATTCCATGTCCAGGGTCCCGTTGCTCGAAAGAGAAAACGCCGGGGGCGAGATTGCGCGCACCTTTGACATCCTGAACAACTTTCAGCGAAGGCAGGTTAACTCCACTCGTGCAACGGCGCACTCCCCATTTCTGGCGCGTATCTTCTATCCCCTCGTCCAGACCCTCATGCGCGAAGGGCTGGGAACCGTGCTGTCTTCCAAAATCAAGGAGCTCGCCGTCATCAAGACCAGCCAGATAAACGGGTGCGACTACTGACTCGCCCACAACACCGCTCTCGGCCGGGTGCTGGGAATCACGGATGACCACGTTGCCGCCATCGGATCGGATGTGTACATGGATTCGCCGCTCCTCACGCCCAGGGAAAAGTCAGCCGTCCTTTGGGCCGAACATGTGACGCGAAACACCGCCAGGGCCCGGGACGATGTGGCTGAAGAAGTGCAGAAACATTTCACGGACGCCGAGTTCGTGGAACTCACCTTCGTCATCAGCTACTTCAACATGAGAAACCGCTATCATGACTCCTTGAAGTTGCCGAACGACAAGACGGAAATCGTCGAGGACATCAACCGCCTTCGGCCTGATCCGACGAAGCTCAAAAGGTTCTTGCAGGAAATTCTCGACCACTGGCCGGAAGCTTTCCCCGAACCCAATGAATGAGGCGCACACTCACGGTAGCGCAAAGCGAAGAACACCCATGAACCACCCCGGAGAGGAGGAGCAATAAATGGACCGAGGAATCTGGGCGGTATGGTACGACCTTCCCGAAAAGGGGGCGGATGAATACATATCCTGGCTTCATGAGGTTCACATCCCGGAAGCTCTTGAACGTCCCGGCTACCTGTGGGCGGCGCACGTAAAAAATATCGTTACGCCCGAGCGTGAGGAGCGAATCCGGGGAGTCGTCTATCATACTGACGATGAAAGTGTCCCCATCGGGGTTCAGTACCTCATGCTCTACGGTGCACTCTCGCCAAACGCTTTTCTAGACCCCAGTCCCGACCAGATGACGGAGAAGATGACGGCGCAGACGCGTGCGAAGCTTGGGATGCGGCTGAACGCGCGATCCTGCATCTTCATGGAACACAACCGCATCGACGGTCCCGAGGCCAGGAACCGGGCACCAGGTATCACACCCGGCCCCGGCATCCAGTTCGGGACTTTCAACATCAACGCCGTCGAGAACGAGGACGAACTCGGCTGCTGGTACTCCCAGGTGCGTATGCCGCGCCTCACGAAAATGGAAGGCTGCGTAGGCGCGCGGAACCTCGTTTCGGTTTCGGGCTGGGCGAAGCACGGGATACTCTATGAATGGATATCCCTGGAGTCGCTCGAAAAGAATTTCACGACGGAGAAGATACCCCGCTCCCGCCAGGCCGTGAACACCCTTGTCCACGCGCCCAGTTCCCCGAGTCTCGGCGAGCGCATCTGGCCGCCAGTGGGGAGTGGCTGAAGAGAAAGGTTTTCGCCGTCCCCACGAATCAATATGTAAGTTTCGAAAAACTCTCGAAGAAGTGTGCGAGGAATTTCTCGGACTGGACAACGCCCGCGACCTGCGCGTATTCGTTCGCTGCGTGCTTTCGCATGGCGTTGCACGGGAGCCCGCCGATCCATGGCACGCCCAGTTCTTCGGTCCACATGGCAACGGGCATACCCGCCGGATGTACGGGCCAGACTTCCGGATCCGCCCCCATATCTGCATGGGCTTTCAGGAAGCACTGGACCAGAGGATGCGCCAGCGGCGTTCCGCCTCCCGCGTAGCGGTTGTTCACGACGAACTCGACATCGCCGTAGCCGCCCTCGGCCAGGATGTTGCGGACGTTATCGATACGCTCATCAGGGTCTTCACCCGGCTGGAAACGCATGTTCACAACGGCCTGTGCTTCGGAGGGAATGCTGACCTTGACGGATTTACCCTCGCCCACGAAACCCGCATGAAGGCCCGTTAACGTGAACTCCGCCTTGAACAGATGCGAACGCAAGGCGGCGTGGAAATCATCCTGCTGGAAACGATTGACCCCCAGGCTCTGCTTCATTTTTTCGGGGTCCATGCGTTCGGCGAGCTTTCGGCACAAATCCTCTTCGGCCTCGCTCGGCGTCCAGCCTTCTCCTTTTTGGTAGATATCCTCGAGCCTTGCCTGCAAACAGGCTATCGCCTCCACGAGACGCTCCGCCGGATTGCCTATCCAGTTGGAGTTGAGCGCGTGAATCTCGTTGCCCACAGGGCCGCCCCACTCCCCGGGACGGCAAAAGAGCCTGCCCATCAGGTTGCCCTTGAGACCCAACGGGACGATAGGCGTGCCGTCGGTCTGCCCCATTGGACAGAGCCAGTAGGCCGCGTTCGCCTTTTTCATCTTCTCCTTGTACCGCGGAAAAAAATCCTTGATGCCACCGCTGCCCAGTTCTGACGCCTCATGAACGAACATCAAATTGAGCGGGAGCTTCTCCCCGGAGGCACGCGCCGCGTAAACGGCATTCATCACGCAGGCGATGCCTGTCTTCATGTCCTCCGCTCCCCGGCCCACGATGCAGGGCCCAAGGCCTTCCAGTTCGTGTATCTCCGGCTCGAAAGGAGGATTGATCCAGTTGGGCTCTTCAGCAGGCGTCACGTCGTAGAGACCGTGGCAAAGCAACGTACGCTCGGCGCCTTCGTCAATCAGGCCGTAGACGACAGGGAACTCCGCAGTCTCCACCACTTCCGCATCACCACCGACCTCGATGATCTCATCGGCCAGCATCTGCGCCATCTTGTCGTTTCCTAGACTGAGCGCCGAGACGCTCGGCTGGCGTATGTACTTGAGCAAACGCTCGACATGGGCGGATTCGAAATCCGCCTCGATCTGCGCGATGACTCTTTCGACATTCACCAGGAAAACCTCTCCATCCCCTGCGGGGGTATACGCGGGAAATCAGGGAATCATGAGACCGATCAGCGGGCCGTGCTGCTGCGCTCCGTATACGTCCCGGTCGCCCGGCGCGCCGGAAGTCGGTCCCTTTCTCGGTATGGTGATCTTGATGGCGTTGGCCGCGTCGAAATGGACGATCTTCACGTCCCCGGGCACCATCTCGTATAGATCCGAAACCACACCTAGCGTGAGTGCCTCGCTGTCGACCACGCGCCGGTAGGCCGTCTAGTCTGCAAACAGCAGATCGAACGTGATGTGCAGCGGGCCTGCGTTCTTGCTTCGAAACACCTCGGCGAGGTCGTAGAGCCGTTCCACGCTCAGCCCACCTGCGCGAACTCGACCTCGAAGGGCGCTGCGGCATCTTCGAGTTCCACGAGGTGATAGATGTGGAACTCATATACCGGCCCGCCCTCGAAATCAGACGGCGAGAATGGAAAGGCAAGGTTCCCAGCGGTGGCCTTCCGGCCCTGGAAGCCCGCGTGCAGAAACGTGCTCCGCGCCAGCGAGAGCACTGCGTTCGCCGTCACCTGATCCCTGGCGATGGCCTCCATCACCATGCCGATCTCACAGGGCGCGCCCGGTTCGTCCGGCCCCGGCCTGCCGAGCACGCCGTCGCGTCCGTAAAAGATGAAACGCAACTCGTAGTCCTCGGGCGAGAGCGTTCCCCGAACCATATCTGCAACCGTGTTCTTCACGTTCGCCTCCACCTCGTCGAGACTCGCGATCAGGCGCGGATCCGCCATTCCCGCGACGGCGATGGTACGATAACCTCTCAGGCGCACGCCTTCGATCTTGATAGTGGGGGTCTGCGCCGCCGTGAATCGGCTGCCGCTCACCCGCACGCGGCGATCGCCCGTTTGCTCGAATTCCGAGTCCTTGAGATCGATCATGCCTTCGGGTTCATAGAACAGATAGGGGTCGGGCTGTTCGTACATCATGTGGGCCGCCACGGAGTTTGGCGTCACGCGCATCCCCTCGTTCATCGGTTCGAGTTCGAAGTGATCCTCGCGCAGCGTGCCCAGAATACAGTCGTTCGCCCCGATGGGGAGTGGGCACTGCGCACCACACTCGATGATCTTCGCCATGTGGAAGGCGAGGCCCAGGCCGAACCCGTGCATCGCGGCGTAGGAGGCATAGATGGCCGTGTCGCACGAGCGCCCGGCGAGCACGACTTCCGCACCACCTTCCAGAGCCGTCATGAAGGGCGCAAGCCCCATCTGGCCCACGATACGCACGCTCTCGTCCACCATCTCCTCGGTGAGTTCGGGGATATTGCCGAGGGTGCGCGTTTTCTTCTCTCTCACGGCGCGCTTGATGAACTCCTTGTCCATCTCGGAGCGAATCACAGCGAGCCTGAAACAGTGCCCGTCGCGCCGCGCCAGTCTATGCATCACCTCCAGTACGCTGTCGATATGGGGATTTCCGCCTGCCGTCCCGGCGGAGCCGATGATGTAGGGAATTTTCTTCTTTCTGGCGGCGGTCAGCGAATAGCCCAGATCGCGGAGAATCTGCTCGCGCTTGGTGAGTTGATTGCCGCTGCCGAGGTAATACGGACCCGCGTCGGTCGAGCCGTTGTCCGCCCCCATGATGTGGGGATCCCGGGCAAGTCCGTTATCGAGTGAGGCCTTGGGAAATCCATAGCCGAGATTGCCACATACGGACAATACCCTGAGTTCATCCATGCGAGACTCCCGAGACGTTTTATATGGAAGATACTCGAAACCTACACGATCGCCCCAGCTTGGTAAACGCTGCGCAATTCGGAATATGGGGCGCCTATGGCTGGATGCGCAGCCGTTCGGGCTCGATGATGGCCTCCACCGTTATCTCGATCATCGCGTCGGGAGGACCGAGGCGCGATATCTCGATCAGTGTGCTGGCCGGGCGGACATCCTTGAAGTATTTGAAACGCTCATCGGAATGCTTGTAGTACTCCATGATATCGGTCACATAGGTCGTTGAACTGACGATGTCGTTGAACGTCGCGCCCGCATGGGCCAGACCCTTGCCGATGTTCTCGCAGGTCACCCGTATCTGGGTGCGCATGTCGTTCACACCCACTACTTCACCACTCGGCTTGCGGGGCACCTGGCCGGAAAGATAGATGTGGGCGTGGTCTGCACCGTGAATCGTCACCACGGGCACGTATAGGAGTTCGCCGTTTTCAACGCGGGACCACATGTCGTCGGGCTGCATGAACTGTCTCTGGATCATCTTCTCGTACCCCTTTTGGTTTTCGTTTAATCCGTCACCCATGCGGGCCGGCCGCCAGACTGCCCCATGAGGCCTGCAAGCGTCTCGGCTACCTTTCTTTCGCATTCAAGAAATTCCACCGAAAGAACGTCGCGTGGACGCGGCAGGTCAATTTTGATCTCCTCGGCGATTCGCCCGGGACGCGGCGACATCAGGAGCACTCTGTCGGAGAGATAGGCCGCTTCGCGAACGCTGTGTGTCACGAAGAGAACTGTCTTGTGGGTTTCCATCCACACCTGCACGAGGAGCTGCTGGAGGCTCGAACGCGTCTGGGCGTCGAGGGCGCCGAAGGGCTCGTCCATGAGCATCACTTCGGGATCGAAGGCCAGCGCACGCGCGATGCCCACCCGCTGCTTCATACCACCCGAAAGACGGTAGGGATATACGTCCTTAAAGCTCTCGAGCTCTACCAGCCTCAAGAGACGGTCCACCACGGGGTCGCGCTCGGCTTTGGGGATTCCCTTCATGCGCATGCCGAAGCGGACGTTTCCGGCGACCGTCAGCCAGGGAAAGACAGCGAACTCCTGGAACACGACGCCCCGGTCGAAACCCGTGTCGTTGATGTGATGGCCGTCCAGGACGACTTCGCCCGAGGTTTTTTCATAGAGACCCGCCACGATCATCAGGAGTGTGCTCTTGCCGCAACCGCTTGGCCCGATTAGTGAGATGAACTCACCGCTTCGCACCTCGAAGTTCACCGATTCGAGAGCGGTGATGTCCGTAGTCCGCCCCCATCCCTCGTCGATGGTGAAGACCTTGTCCAGTTCCCTGACCTGTAGTTTTACGGGACCCTGTATCGCCAAGAGTATGCTCCTGTCGGCGCGTTATTCGCGCAGTGTTCCCCAGCGCTGTACCGTGGCCAACTCGATGCTCCGCAGGCAGACGCGCTCCACGATAACTCCCAGAATGCCGACGACCACCACCCCGCCGTACATCATGTCCGCCGCGAGGAAATCGCGCGCCGCGAAAATACGAAAGCCCAGGCCTGCCTCGAGCGCGACTATCATCTCCCCGGTCACGACGATGCGCCACGCGCGGCTGAACGCGATGCGGTAGCCCGCAATGAGATTGGGCAGCGCGCCCGGGACCATCACCTGGAAGAAAAGCGTCATGCCCTTCGCACCCATTGCCCTGCCCGCGCGTATGAGCGAGGCGTCCACGGTCTTCACGCCCGTCCATGCGTTCACCATGACTGTAATCATCCCTTCGAACCAGAGCACGGAGATCAGGGTGAAGTCGCTCAGCCCGAACCACAGGATGACGATGGGAAAGAGCGCGAGACCCGGCACAGCCAGAAAAAAATACATCGGCGGCGCAAGAATCCGCTCGACCGTTTGATTCATTCCCATCACCAGACCGACCACGGTTCCCGAAACGAGGGCAAGGGCCGCTCCAACCAGAAGGCGATAAAGCGAAACGTAGATGTCCAGCCAGAGGATGCCGGACTTCGCCTGATCCACCATCGTCACCCAGATTTTTTCCAGCGGCGGAAACAGGACAGGATGAAGCGTGCCCGAGTGCGCGAGCAACTCCCAGAAGATGAGCAGCCCGATGAGAGGTGCCGCCATCAGGAAAAAGGCTTTGCCGGAGTTTCGGAAAACCACACCCCAGTTTGGAGGCCCGAGTTGTTTCCCGCTCCCCGGCGTTTCTCCGGCTTGCGTTCGCGCTTTATCGGCCGACGCCACGAGAATTTCCTTTCTCAGTTTCCGAGAGCCGTTATTCGCCCGCTTCCGAGAGCTTCTATCTGTCCGGGCTCGGGCAGGTTCGCGTAGGGATCCGGCGCGATGTCGGAAGTGTCACGCTCCCGCATGCACAGTTCCAGTGCTGCGAGGGCGAATATTCTTGTCGTGTCCACCAGCGCGTCGATGTGGATGTGTTCGCCGATATCGGCATTCCAGCCGTAATCTGCCGTCGCCGTTCGTCCCGCCAACCCGTAAGTGATGGTCTGGATGCCGTAGCGGTTCATGTGGGCGGCGTCGAGATAGGAAGTCTTTACGATGATGTTGGGCTTTTCTCCTGTAACGTCCTCGTGCGCGCGGATCATCGCCCTGGAGGGCAATGAATCGACAGGGATCCCCGAGGGCGGATGCGAGGAGAATACCTCGACCCTGGCCCCGACATCGGGATGTTCCTCGTTCACCTGCTCGATGACACCCTTGAACTCCGCCTGCACATCCTGAATCGTCTGCCCCGGTACCAGGCGAACGTCCACGAACAGACGACACTCGATGGGCGAACGCGCACAGCGGTAGGGCCATCCGCCCTCGATGGCCGCCACGTTCACGTGAGGGCGCTCGCCCAAGAACTCATTGCGTCCCCGGTATTCGGGAATCCACTTTCTTATGGCCGCCTGCACCCGCTCCATCCGCTCGATGGCACTTGCCGTGTAGTCGCCGTAGCACGTATGGCCCATCAGTCCCCGCGTGATGACCTTGAACCATACCGTGCCCCCGTGCCAGGGAGCGACCTGCATGCCGGTCGGCTCGCCGAGAATGCAGAAATCCGTCAGATAACCGTGAGAGATAAGATGCCGGGTGCCGACGCCGTAGCCGTCATAGAGCACGTCCTGGTACTGGTCGATCCGGTTTTTCTCGATCTCGCCCGCGACGGAGGCCAGAACGATGTCACCTCTGAGCTTCACGCCCGCGTCTGCGAGGGCCTTCGTTGCACCGAGGTAGGAGACGTCGGCGCTTTTCATGTTGGCCGCGCCGTTTCCGATAATCCAGTCGCCCTCGCGAATCGCCTTGTTCTTGTAGCCTGGTTGTGTGAGTTCGGGTTCCTCGCCGGAATAGGAGGTGTCCAGGTGTCCGTTGAACATCAGGGAATAGCCGCCACCGGTTCCCGGTGATATGCCGACAGCGTTATAGCGGCCCTCGGCTACCTTTTGCAGGTGCGCCTCGAAACCGGCCTCCTCGTACTTCGCGTGCATGTAGCGGGCCGCCTCCTCTTCGTAGCCGGTAGGGCTTGGTATGTCCACGAGTTCCATGGTGGTTTTGATCAGGAATTCCTCATCCACCGCGTCGACGACTTTCTTTTGCAGCTCATCCATGATCCGCGATTCTCCTCAAGTGCTTCATACCCACACAGTTAGACCCTCACCCCTCCGGAAGGCTGCGCAACGCCCTTCAGAGGGGCAAAAACGGTTCGGATATATCTCTCCCGTTCTACTTCATTAGTGCGAAGTAGGCGTTCTCCACCAATGTGATGTCGATGTGTTTGGTGACGTCGATGCGCTTGGGCAGCTTGCCCTTTTTCACACTTACGTCCACGCCGTCCTGCACTTCCTTGATGTCTCTGTGCGTGATCATCGCGCGGTCCCAGCGCATGAACCTGTACAGATCGGTCTTCACCTTTTTCACGCTGAACTTGAATCCCTGGCTCTTCCAGAACTCATGCATCAGCTTCGCGGATTTATCTCTGTTCCGGTTCAGGAAGCGCATCGCACGAACATGGGCGTTGATGAAACGCTGCGCGCCGTCGGGGTTTTTCTTCTTGATGTAGGACCAGGAAGTCGTCAGAAAGACCGGCGATGTGTAGCCGAGCAAATCATCGTAGTCCTTCGGCCCCATGACCATTCGGCCCAGGCCCTTGTCGACGATGATCGAGCCCCACGGTTCCCAGGTCAGGCCAGCGTCCAGCGCACCGCGCTCGAAGGCGGCGGGGAGCGAGCCGGTCTTGGTGTTGCGGAGCTTGAAATCCTTGTCCGACAAACCGATGCGCGAGAGATACGTCATCCAGGTGGCCCAGGTGCCGGTGCCCATCTGCGCGCCCACGGTCTTGCCCTTCAAGTCCTTCACCGATTTGGTGGTCTTGTCCTTCACGGGCACGAGCACCATGTTCTGGTTACCGTAGCGGTTGAGCGCGATGCCCACGACATCCAGGCCGCGTGCCGCAATCTGGCCCACGCGGGAGCCTCGCGTGCTGATGATGTCGGCAGTGCCGCCGATCAGCGCGTCGATCAGCGCGCGGGGACTCGTGACCCGGCGCTGCACGTTGACGCCCTCGGCTTTGTAGAACCCTTTCTTTTCAGCGATGTAGGGGATTGCGGCGTGCGAGGTGTTGTCATGAATCAATTTGACAACGCCTTTTGCCGCCAATGCGTTCGGTGCCATTCCCAGGACAACGATAGTTGCGATTAAAAGCAGGCCGAACCTTTTCATCTTATCTTCCTCCACGATTGAGAAAACCCGTTGCCTCTGCTACGTCAGTCAAAGATAAAATAATCGGAACCGGCGAGGTGTTTCACTCTCTCGCCGGGTGAAATATGGCCAGCAGTTTTACGTCCCTCTCTCCTCCCGTCATGCTGCGGTGCATCGTCTTTCGGGGCAGGAAAATACAGTCGCCGCCGCGAAACTCGATATTCCTGTCCTTCAGTTCGTATCGGCCCTCGCCCTCGATGATGTAGATGAGTTCATCCTCTTCGTGATCGTGCCATTCGTGGATCTCGCCGGGACGAAACACGGTGAGCCACGCGTCGACGTCCCAGCCGTGGTCTTCCCTCGAAGTCATGCGCCAGGCTTGCGCCCCGCCGTCGAGCACCTTGTGCTTTCGGGCTTCGGGTCTTATCAGGCAGGTTTCGCGATCGCTCAATTCCCCATCTCCAAGAACACCCGCCCCGTGCGCGAGATGAAGCCCTTGTATGAGATTTGAATGATATTCGGAGATGTTATGAACTTATTCCTGCAGTGTCAACCCCGGCAGACGGGCACCCCAAGATATTCCCGCGACTCATGTCTTCTTAGCGCGTCCCCGGCGGAAGATGCCGTCGTAGAAGGTGAACAGGGAGATAACCATCAAAAGCGTACCGATGGGGCTCGTAAGGAAATACCAGAACGGCTTGTTCTCGAAGGTGATGAGCGCGCGGCGCAGATTCTCGTCGGCAAGAGATCCCAGGATGACGGCCAGAACCATGGGTGCCAGCGGAAGGCCGAGGCATCTCAGAGCATAGCCGACGAAGCCTGCGGCCAGCATTACGTAGACGTCAAACATGCTCAGTCGCACCGCGTAAGCTCCCAATATACAGATGGGGATGATGATCGGCATCAACAGGGTGCGCGGCAGGCTGTAGAGCTTGATGGCGGGCTTCACCAACATGAGGCCGAACACGTACATCAGGAAGTTCGCCACGATGAGCGCCCCGTAGATGAAATAGACGAGACCCGGGTTTTCGACGTTGATGGTGGGGCCCATCACCACGTGCTTGAGTTCCAGCGCCGCCATGAAGGCGGCGGCGGGAGGGCTGCCCGGAATCCCGAGCGTGAGTGTGGGGAGGATGGTTCCACCAATACAGGCGTTGTTCGCCACCTCCCCGCATACGATCCCCTCGTAGCTCCCCTTGCCGAATTTCTCGCGCTCTTCGGGCTTCGCACGGCGTTTTCCCACGTCGTAGGCTACAAAGGCGGCAATGTTCCCGCCCGCGCCGGGGATAGCGCCTATCACCGTTCCGATGATACCTGAGCGCACCGAGGAACGTGCGTAGCGCCACAGCATGGAGAAAGGTGGTATCACCCGGTCCACTCTTTCGGGGATCACGGGCGGTTCCTTCTGGGGTAACACCCAGAGCACCTCGGTCAGGCCGAAAAAACCGATGATCACGGGTATATAGCTGATACCGTCTTCCAGCAGCACGCTCCCGAAAGTGAAGCGCGGAACGCCGTATATCTTGTCAAGACCTACGAATGCGATGAGAAGCCCCAGCCAGCCGGATATCCAGCCCTTGATGGGCGCCTCGCCCGACGTGAGCGTACCGCAGATCGCAATTCCCCAAAGCGCGAGGAGGAACATCTCCCACGAACGAAACTGCAGGGCGACGAGCAAAATAAGGGGAATGAACGACACCAGAAGCAGTATGCCCACCCAGTTGCCGAGAAAGGAAGACACCAGCGCAGTGCCGAGCGCCAGCCCGCCCTCTCCTCGTTGGGCGAGCTGGTAGCCCTCGATCATCGTGGGAACGGCGGCGGGTGTGCCCGGAATGTTGATGAGCACTGCGGTAATCGAACCACCGAATACGCTCGCCGTATAGACACCCAACAGGAACATGATAGCCACGTCCTGGCTCATCTGGGTGGAAAGCCCGATCAGGAGCACCATGGACATGGTTGTCGAGATGCCCGGCATCGAACCCCAAAGCAGTCCCAGAATAGTACCCAGAATGCAGATGAACACCAGATACGGGTCCATCGCATGGATGAGTTGCTCGATGAAAAACACGGTTTACCCCGAACCCGGCAGCGGAATGCGGAAGCCGTAGCGAAACGCAGCGGCCAGAACGAGCGTCGAAACAGCGGCGACAATGAAACACTGCAAAAAAGACTTCGGCCAGAACAGGCGCAGGGCGATGGCCAGCATGGGTATGGTGACAGCCTCGAAGCTGCTGAAGCCAATACGCAATCCCGCAATCCCCAGTGGAATCGCAAGGTCGAACGTCACCCAGTCAATGAGGACCACGTACACAACCACCACGCCCATCAGGATGATCGCCCACTGGTTCTCGTAGTCGGCGAAATATCTTCCCAGCAATTCTCCCGGAGAGAGGCTCATTCTCGCACCGCTACCTCGTTTGAGCGCGCCTGCCCCCATGCCGATGGACATGACCAGCAGGCTCAAGCCGGTGAGAACGGGCATGAAGCCCGGAGCGGTGAAAATGTTCTTCTCGGGATTGGGCATGAGCAACCCGAGGATGATGGCGAGGACAGCGACGATGCCCACGACGCTCGCCGCCGCCAGATCCCTGCCGGGTGTAGTTGCCTCTCCCCCTTCCTCGGAAAGCAGGTGCGAACCGGTTGAGTCTTCCGGTTCATCCACTTGCGGGTGAGTGCTGCGATCACCGTCGTTCGAAGAAACCATGCAACTCTCTCGGCATAGAACGAAACCAGGGAAACCGACCTCCCCGAGCGGGCCGCCCCGTCTCCAGGGCGGCTCGCTCGGGATGAGAAGTATTATGCGATAAGGTGATTAACTCATTCGGGGCTTGTAGCCTTTCGGCGGCCACCAGGCGTCGAAATCCTTAGGGGCAGGAAGCCCGAGTTCCTTGGGTCCGCGCACCTTCTTGCCAATATGCTTCTGCAGCTTCAACAGGGTCGTGGCACTCAGGCTTTCGAGCTGCGCCGCGCGGCGGTCCGCATCCGCCCCCACGCGAATGTCGCTCTGGAAGTACTTGCGCTTCGCGATCTTCCCGAAGGCCTCGGACTTCGCAGCCGCGATCCAAGCGGGCTTGATTTTGTTGAGCACGTCGACGGGCGTCTCCCGCCGCACGGCGATGCTGTACGTCCCGCCCATCGGTGTCAGGGCCTTGAGCTTGGGAATGAAGTTGGCCACGGTGTACGCCTTCCCGTAGCCGGGAATGTCGAGATCCTTCGGCCCCGTGTGCATCAGGTTTCTCAGCTTGCCCGCGCGCAGGAATTCGACGTGCTCGTGCACGCCGCCGCCTGCAATGTCCACCTCGCCCTGCAAACCGGCGACGGTCGCGGGTTTCCCGCCCTTATAGGGCACAAAGCGCAGTTCAATGCCCGCTGCGTCCGCTACGATGGCACCCACCTCATGCCAGATGCTGCCCACACCCGAAGTCGAGATGGTGAGCTTGCCGGATTTTTTCTTGGCCGCGGCGATGACGTCATTAAAGGTCTTGAAGGGAGAATCTGGCCGTACCGACCAACTTGCGAGTGATGTCGCCGCAGCGAAGTGTTGCCAGTCCATCCATGCCGCCGAATCCGTGTATCCCATCGGCCGTACGAACTTGTTATAGTTCGCTGCGCCCAGCCAGGTATAGCCGTTTGACGCCTTGTTGAGCACATAGCGGGTAGCGACGCCTCCCACCGAGCCCGGGCGGTTGATGGCGTTGATGGTCCAGCCGGTGGATCGCGCCATCTCTCCCACGAGGGTTCGAATGACGGTGTCCGTACCGCCACCCGCGGCGTACATGACCACCGTAGTGATCGGGCGCGCGGGCCAGTTCGCAGCACTCGCCTTGCGCGCAGTGAAGACCGTCGGTGCCACGACTGCAGCACCGGCTACTCCAAGGGTCTGGATAAAACTTCTGCGTGTGAGATCGGATGATTCGGGAACGATGATTTCAGGCTGCTCATGAATCTCGTTGCTGGACATGACACTCTCCTCCGGTTGAAATGAAACGGACTCTCAGGATTAATTGCGACCGGCTTCGATCCCGCCTGGCGCACGATTCATCCAAAATCTTCTGTGGTCCCTCTATTCATTCTTTCAGACTGTGCGTCACCATAGCACATATGGAGTACGCCTCCAAATTCCGGTTACTCGATTTCCGCCTTATCACGCGCGGAGGTTTCTTGTTGAATCGCGTTTTTCAGGGAACCGGGCGAAGCCGTTCATCCAATCGTAACGCGCTCAACACCTGATCGTAACCAAGCTGTGGTAAAATGTAGCGAGAACGAAAAACAGATGAATTCCATCAAAGCAGAAGGAAACGCGGGTTATGAAGCTAGGCGTATTGACAGGGGGCGGCGACTGTCCCGGCCTGAATGCGGTCATCCGCGCGGTGACCGCATCGAACTTTCATCGCGGAAGCCATACCCTGGGCATCCGTCGAGGCTGGCGCGGTCTGGTGGACGGCGATTTCGTCGAGATTACGGGTCCGATGATATCGGGCATTCTCGACAAGGGGGGCACCATTCTGGGTTCTTCACGAACAAACCCCACCAAGGACCCGGCCATGCTCGAAAGCCTCAAGGAAAACTGGCGCGCCTCGCGCATCGATGGTCTCATCGCTATCGGTGGAGACGATACGCTCAGCGTCGCCGCCTGGCTCAGCAAGGAAGGCTACAAC
Organism: bacterium; assembly: GCA_965200245.1. GTDB lineage: Bacteria > UBA8248 > UBA8248 > UBA8248 > UBA8248 > Bin107. The sequence continues at coordinate 524,240 of CBDATS010000005.1, forward strand.
GTCATCAGCGTGCCCAAGACCATCGACAACGACATCGGCTTCACGGACTATTCGTTCGGCTTCCACACCGCCGTAGGTGTCATCACCGACGCCATTGACCGCTTGCGTACCACGGCGGAGGCGCATGATCGCGTCATCATCCTCGAAGTGATGGGACGACATTCGGGCTGGCTCGCCACTTACGCGGGCATAGCCGGAGGGGCTGACCTCATTCTTGTGCCCGAGCGGCCCTTCAACATTGAAGAGGTCGTCGAGGTGCTCAAGGCGCGCTTCGCGCGGGGGCGCAACTTCGCCAACGTGGTCGTGGCCGAGGGAGCGAAGCCAGAGGGCATGGAAAACTACGTGACGCGCAGTCAGACAGTAGATGAATTCGGCCACGTACAGCTTGGCGGTGTCGGCGAATACCTCGCCAAGGAGATTGACGACCGCATGCACGTAGATACGCGCGCCGTCATCCTGGGTCATATCCAGCGGGGCGGCTCCCCCGTGCCCTACGACAGGGTGCTGGCGACGCGCCTTGGCGTGCGGGCGAGCGAATTCGCCCACGAGGGAACCTGGGGCGTCATGGCGGCGTTGCAGGGGCGAGACATCAACCCGATGCCGCTCGAGGATATGTTCGGACAGGTGAACACCCTGCGAGAGGATTTCTTCGACGCTGCGGAACTCTTCTTCGGCTAACCGCCCGCTCCTGCATGCGGGGCGAAGTCGCCGCGATACTGGTTCGCATCTGAATAATAAGGAAGGACAGTCTATGCAAATCGGCCTGCGCATCGGCCCCCAGAACGAATTCACGCCGGTGCCTGAATATCTCGAATTCATAAAGCGCGCAGAAACCCTAGGTTTCAATCCGCTGCTGTTCTCTGACACTGTCTCCCTCTCCCATTTCCACCTGCGTGACCCCTTGGTCGTCATGGCACTCGCCGCAGGAGCCACCACGCGAGCGGAGTTGGGAACCGGCGTCACAGTCCCCTTCATCCGCCATCCGGCGGTTATCGCCAACGCGTTCGGCTCGCTCGACGACGCCATCGCCCCGAGGAGAACCTTCCTGGGGGTCGGCTCCGGTGACACGGCGGTCTATCTTATCGGAAAGCGCGCCGCCCGTCTGGCCGAGATGCGTGAATACCTTGCGGCGCTCCGGGGTCTTCTGGACGGTGAGCCCGTGACCTATGAGGGCACACGAATGGAGTCGAACTGGCGCAAGCCGCACGTGCCCATCTGCCTCGCCGCAGACGGACCGAAAATGCTGGCCCTAGCCGGGGAGTTGGCCGAAGGCGTCATCCTCGGCGCGGGTGCAACGCCCGAAGTCATCAAGTGGGCGCGGGGCTGCATCGCCGAGGGCGAGGCGCGCGCCGGGGAGCATACCCATCTGGTTCGACTTCATCGTGAACGTCGGTGCGGATCGCGGCACGGTGCGCCATGCGATCCGGCCACGCCTGTGCAACCGAGCGAACCATAATTTCCGTATGGGCTATTACGCGGTGCCCGAAGAGCATCTCCCCGGCGTGCGCGCTTTCCGTGAAAATTACGACGAGAAAGACGTGGGCCACAAGACGAAAAACGCGCGACTTATCACGGACTACATGATCGATCGCTTCGCCGTCGTCGGCGCACCCGAAGACATCGTCGCCCGCTTAGAGACGCTGCGTGCAATGGGGGTCGAGAACGTCATCGTGGCCATGCCGTTCCGTCTTGAGGAACGCTACGAAATCATCGAGACGCTCGCGCGCGAGGTCATGCCCCGCTTCGCGCAAACGGGGGCATAGGCACGCAAGGCGCACGTAACATCGCCGTAGCGGTGGACGAGTGATACAGACCGCGAGAAATGAAGGCGTTTGCCAGACATGCCCGTATGAACGCGTGAGTCAGGTTGAATGTCCGTGACCATCCCGTGCTGTTCAAGTTGGTTGTCACGCAATTCACCAGTTCAAGATGCAAGAGTGAAATCAGCGTGAAGCAATCCGCTGCATCAACTTCACCCTTCCACAGTATCTCCGGTTCGCGTGCGCGGAGATTCCTGGCAGTCACCAACAACCCCTCAGGAGAATAGCAAACCCTTTTGTGCTCGTTTTTCTCCGTTTTGGTCTGTAGTGTATCAACTCCCAGGATCGGTTGACTGGTCGAAAAAACTCGATGCACCAGCGAAGACATCCCCGTCGACTCCAGACATTTCACGAATCCGCTGAGCCAGTCCCCTGTTGCTCTTACGAACCCTTCTTCCTTTTGCGTCCCTTCCTCATTTTTCAGGCTCCAGGAGATCAGCCCGGGGTTTCTCCCGGGTTTGTATCGGCTGTCGCTCCCGGAAGTAGCGGGCGAAGTTCCCTGCCATGCAAGCCATCTGGATACCTCGTTGCCGTGAGACGCAATGCGGCCCTAGAGCGCGCCTGCGAAGGCTTCGCCCGCCAGCAGCCTTCCCAGCTTCAGGCGCGTGGTGTCGTTCAGGCCATCAATGTGGTAGCACATCATCGCATCGCGCAGATGGCGTTCTGCCGGGTGTGTGTCCATGTAGCCGTTGCCGCCGAAGATATTCATTCCCTTGATGCAGACCTGAGGCGCCATCTCGGAGGCGAACAGGGCGGCGCGCATGCCCTCTTTGTGGTCGTATTCATCTTCGCCCGCCGTATCCGCGTGCCACGCCGCGCGCCATACAGCGTCCCGCGCGACGGTGATGTTCACGTACATGTCGGAGAGAATCTCGCGAATCCGATTATGCTCGATGATGGGTTTGCCTCCCTGCACGCGCTCTCTGGCGTAGGCGAGGGCATCCTCGAAGGCGGCGCGCGCGATTCCAATGCCGAAAGTGGCCGTGGTCGGCGAGTGGCGCGAGAAGACGCGGGCCATGTAGGGCAGGCCGCCGTCCACCTCGCTGAGCCGCCATTTTTCAGGCACCTCGGCGTTCTCGTAGATGAGTTCCCCGTTCAGCAGAAGACGCGCGCCGAGCTTTCCGTGGATAATCCCGCGCCGAAAGCCGGGGATATCGTCCGTGGTGATGAACATGGTGGTTCCCTCGTTGACAGGAACTTTCGGGTTGGTCCTCGCGACCACGAAATTGATGTTGCTCATCGACGCGCAAGCGATGAAGTGCTTCTTTCCGTTCAGAATCCAGTTATCGCCCTGTCTGACGGCGGAGAGCCGCGCTCCACCGTCGATGTTCGTGGCAGGCATGATGTTGTCCGTGCCCGCCTGGGGCTCCGTCATGCCGATGGCCATGGTTGAGGTGTCCACGTCCATGTAGCGGGGCAGAAACTCCGCGCGCTGCTCCTCGGTGGTGAAATCGCAGAGCATCTTGGCGAGCTTCCAGTTCTGGTGAATCACAGAGGCAAACCCTGCCTCACCCTGAAAAAGCTCCTCCAGCAAGACCACGTGCGCGAATATACCCAACCCCTCTCCGCCCATTTCTTTGGGCGTCGTGAGTGTCCGGATGCCCGCTGCCGAGGCCTTCTTCAAGGCTTCCATGGGAAAAGGACTCGTCGGGTCGATCCCGTTCTGACGATCCCACTCTGCCGCGTAGGGTTTCAATTCGTTTTTCGCGAATTCGGCGATCTTGCCTTGCCAAGCTTTCAGTTCGTCATCCAGAATGTAATTGACCATCTCGGTTCCCCCGCATGAAGGTTTACGAACCCGATTTTCGATTCCAGTCCTCCGAAACGTTTTTCCGGTACATTCGAATCAACTCCGCATCCCGCACCCGCGCCGCCTCCCGGGCCGACTCCTCCGTCCATTTATAAAACCCTTCGCCGCTCTTGAGACCAAGCAGGTTCTTCTCGACCATCTCGTCCATCAGGGGACTGGGATCCGGACGATGATCGAGAGAGGGCTGGATATGACGATGCACGTCGCGCAAAACGTCCATTCCCGAAAAATCGTTGAGCTTGCAAACCCCCAGCGCCGGGAACAAAGGAGCGAGCGAGCGCCACACGGCGTCGACATCTTCCGGGCGCGCGTAGCCTTGTTCCACGATATGGAAGGCCTCGCGCCTGAGCGCCGTCGTGAGCCTCACCCCGATATGTCCGGGCACCTCCCGGCATACGATGGGCTCTTTTCCCGATTTTTCGAGCAACTCGCACGTAATCCGCGTCGTATCCGGACTCGTCCGGCGGCCCGCCGCTACCTCCACAACGGGAACGAGATGAGGAGGGGTATAGTTATGCGTGACGATGCAGCGTTCGGGATGCCTCGTTCGGGCAGAAATATCCGTCATACCCAGACCCGAGGTCTCGCTCGCCAAAATCACGTCCGGCGGGGCGATTTCGTCCATTTTCTCGAAAATTTCCTGCTTGAGCGATAAATCTTCACTCACCGCCTCGACAACGAAATCGCCCCCGCTCACAACTTCGCGGAAATCCTGTGTCTGGACGATACGCTCTGAAACAGCGCGCGCTTCCTTATCATCAAGCGCATCGGCATCAATCAGTATTCCAAGGCTTTTTTCAATTTCACCGCAAGCGCGAGACGCACTTTCCGGGCTTCGGTTGAACATGAGGACGCGAAAACCCACCATGGCGAACTGCAGGACCACACCCCGGCCAACATATCCACCTCCGATGACAGCGACGTTTCGAATATCGCCTGCCTCGCGCATAATGGCTCCCGGTATGGAACGGACTGGCTGTATGAGAGAAAATTTAACACAGGCGCGTTCACGAGACCATCAGGCAACTTCTTGCCAAGGCGATTTGAAGTCCGAGGGATGTATGACGGGAAAACGAATTATTGCATGTCTTGTTCTGGGCATCGCCCTGTCCGCCTGCGGTGGCGAGGGCGATTTTTCCCCGGCGGGAAACATGAGCGCCCCCCGTCACGGGCATACGGCCACAAGACTCGAATCAGGCGAAATATTCATGGCCGCCGGTCTCACGAAAACTTCTCCCCTGAATGATTTCGAGATATTCAACCCGACCCAGGGAACCTTCAGCCCCTACAAGGTTCCGGGCCTGATGACCCGTGGCTGGCACAAGGCGCTCCTCCTGAAAAACGCTGTACTGATTACCGGAGGCTGGACGAATGGAGGGAAAGCGCTCAGGGATTCCTTTCTCATAAAACCCGGGGCGGGGATTCGCGCGCGCACCAAGATGAAGTATGGCCGCTATGATCACACGATGACAAAGCTGCCCGCCGGAGACGTACTCATCGCCGGCGGTAACGACGGGAAACGTGCGATCCGCCACCTGGAAATTTATGCACCGGACAAAAGGCGCTTCCTCCTCGCACGCAGGCCCATGCTCATGGCACGCCAGCAGCACACTGCCAACGCCCTGCCCGGAGGAAACGTCCTCATATTGGGCGGCGCGGAAGGAAAAGGGACACGCTACGCTGAGTTGTACCTGCCCTCAAGGGGAAGAACGCGTCTCGTTCGAAGCCTGACGACGCAAAGAAGCCGCCACACCGCCACAAAACTCCTAAACGGAAAGGTGTTTATCGCAGGCGGTCTGGGCCAGGAAAAAACGCTGGACAACGCGGAAATCTTCGATCCGGCAACGGAAAAATTCATCCCCCTCAAAAGCAGGCTACGCGTAAGGAGGCAGCAGCATACCGCCACGTTGATGCCTGACGGCAGGGTTGTCCTGATAGGCGGCTGGGGCGGCGAGGGACAAACCCTCGCCGATGCGGAAGTCTATGAGCCCGGGAAAGGATGCTTCTGGTCTATAGGGGTCGAAATGAAATTTCCCAGACGCCTCCATACCACCACTCTCCTGGGAGGCGGGCGGGTGCTCATCGCAGGGGGCGCATCTGACAACGAAGTCCTGAATTCAGCGGAAATACTCACCATCCCGCACGATGGCAAAAGCAGATGCTGAACTTCGCGATATCGCGATTGAAATGGATCTCATCCCACCTGATCAAGCGAGGATAATCGTATGTCTTTGAAACACGTTCGCCGCCGTGACAACCAGCAATGGATTCTGGATTACATCGCCAAGACGGCCGGAATGGTCCAGAACTTTGAAGACGACAGGTTCGAGCTTCCCAAAGGTGTCAAGAACTACAAGATGATCAGCAAGCTCCAGGGCGAGGATGCGCAGCACAAGGAAGAAATCGCCCGTGCAGCCGAAGAGGACGGCTTGAGGGAGACGGCGCTCGAACTCTACATCCAGGCGTCGGAATCATATCGCAAGGGACAACACGTCATTTTTCAGGACGATCACCCGCAGAAGCTCAAACTGCACGCCGGGCTGATCCGCTGCTACGACCGCGCAATGGTTCTGGCCGACTATCCGATGGAACGCATCGAGGTTCCTTTCGGGGATCAGGAAATTCAAATCATCCTCCATCTTCTGCCGGACAGAAGAAAAGCCCCTTGCATCATCTACATTCCGGGCATGGACCAGACGAAAGAATTCTATCCCTACATCCTGCAGAACGACATGATCAGGCGCGGCATGCACGCGTGTGCCATGGACGGTCCCGGGCAAGGTATCTCCAACATGCGCAAGATCCGGGTCACCGAGAACAACTATGAGCGCGCTGTTTCTGCGGTGGTCGATTACCTGGTGACGCGCAAAGAAATCGACGCGGATAAAATCGGCGTCTTCGGCATCAGTATGGGTTCATACTGGGCACCGCTCGCCGCAGCGACAGACAACAGGATCAAGGCCTGCGCGGGAGGAAGCGCTACCTTCTCGGACAAGCATGTGATCTTCGGCGAAGCCTCGCCGCGTTTCAAGCAAATCTTCATGTACATGGCCGGATATACAGACGAAGACGCCTTCGACGAGATGGCTTCGAGGATGACGCTGAAAGGCTGCGGCCGGAATATCTCCTGCCCGACGCTGCTGGCCACCGGGGAGTTCGACCCGCTGAGTCACCTTGAAGATGCTTTTCGCTTTTTCGGGGAGATATCGGCCCCCAGGGAGTTATGGGTGCTGGAAAACGAGTTCCACAGGGTATGGGGTATGCAGGGGCTCGGCAACCTCGACCTGAACCCCTGGGCCGTGGATTGGCTGAAAAAAGCGCTGCACGGGGAAATCCCCGACAATCACGACAAGACCGTCTACATCAGGCAAAAATCGGGCCGCGGCGCCTTGAGCGGCCCTGTTCCCGAGGATCATCCGAGGCGCTGGTAACCAGGTTTGAAGGGGTTCAGGAAACCGCTGGAAACTGTTTCACGGCAGCGCCGGGCAGTTGCGAGAGCGAGAGTGTCACTTCCACGACGGCTTCCACATGTTCGGTCCATCGAGTTCCGCTCATCCGGAAAGCGGGGGCAGTTGTGCTGATGGCGCCCGCCACCTGCCCCATGGCACCGGAAATCGGAGCGGCGAAGCCGCATACGTCCTCTCGGAACTCCCCTTGTTAAGCGCGTAGTCGAACATTTGTATCGCTTTCATGAGCGAACGATTCATGTCTCCACACCTGCGTCATTCGCCAGTTCAAATCCTTGCGTCTGCTCGTTCACAACATCCCATGTGTGCGATTCGATATCCGTTGACTTCCGGCAGCAAATCCATCATTTTCGTCCTGACCATCTTATGCAATCAGCGTCATTATCCAGAGTTGTGGCGCTGGGGAATTCCCCGAAAGCGGGGCCCCTCCAATTCAGCGCCGGCAGCAAATCCGGTGCGCATTCGACATGCAGGAGCAGACTTGGCCGTTCAGTTTCATTGGGCTTTGTGTTCATTCAACGCGGGAGATGGCCATCAAATCAGCCCCGCCGTGCCCGAACGTCCCGCCACACTGGATTATCTGGCGCAGGTCACGATGGCGGCCGAAGACGCCGGGTGCGTCAACATTCTGGTACCGACCGGCACGCACTGTCTCGATGCCTGGCAGACAGCCTCCGCACTGGCGACACGAACGAGGAAAATCAGGTTTCTGGTCGCCTTCCGCCCCGGTCTGGTGGGCCCGGTCTATGCCACCCAGCAGGCGAACACGCTGGATTACTTCACAAAAGGCCGCCTGTCGCTGAACGTCGTTTCGGGAGCGAACTCCACAGACTTGAGGCGCTACGGCTACCACGCGCCTCATGATGAAAGATACGAGGTAACCGAGGAGTTTCTGGAAGTCGTGCACCACCTCTGGCGGGAAGATGGCCCCGTGGATTACAAGGGGCGCTTTTTTCACTTGGAAGACGCCCACGTCTGGCCGAAACGTTACTCAAAACCACATCCCACCATCTTCCTGGCGGGCAGTTCTCCCGGTGGAAAGCGAGTTGCCGCGCGTTATGGAGACGTTCACGTCTACTTCGCCTACGAGCCCGAAACCGTGGCGAAAGAAATCGAGGAAGTCAAAAGGATGGAAGACCATTTTGAGCGCGAAGCTCCCCTCGAATTCGGTGTGCGTCACTGCGTCTGCATACGGGAGACAAAGCGGGATGCGAGACGCGCCGTGGAGGGCTGGCTGAGCGGCAGCGACATCGCCAACACCCCCACTTGGGCAGATTCGGTTCACCTGAGTGAATCCACCAGCCAGTCACGCATCAACGAGATGGCGTCGCGGGAATCCCTTTGGCTCACCGACACCATATGGATGGGCGTGAACAAGGTGCGCGCAGGTGGGGCCACCACGTTCGTGGGTACGCCGGAGATGGTGGCGAACCAGTTCCGCCAGTACATCGATGCCGGCGTGACGCATTTCATCATGCACGGCTGGCCTTATCTGGAGGAGGCGGAAATTTTCGGTCGCGAGGTCTTGCCCCTGCTCGAGGATGTGGCGCCGATGATTCTGCCCGATCCCTGAAAGATTACAGGAACATGAGGCGGCTTTTCCGGTGGGACTCCCTGAAGTCAGGATTGATGCGAGGTTCCCGTTTTCATCGACACCCCGTCGGCGATGATAATCCATACGAGCAGGTTGTCATGCAGGCTGTCCCGTGAACGGCATTTCGGAGCCCCCCACCGGGATCCGGCAGGATATAACGCCACTTCTACCCGGAAGAAATCCGCTCGAAGATGTCATTCCTGTTCATTTGTGTTCATCGGTGGAATCGCTGCGCGCTGTAACGATTCGCTTGCATTTTTCAGTCCTGCATGACACCCTTTCCGGTTCATGAATCATTGTTCCACCGATAGTCGAGACAGCGCATTCTCCGCCGCCTCATGGATTTCCGGGAGACAGGACTCTGCGAGTTATTGGCGCAAACAAAGAAAACCGAATCCGGAATGTCACCTATTCGAGAGGAAACCGCCATGAACCTGCCCTTTGATGACCAGAAACTCAGCACCTTGATGGAAGACCAGGGAGCGGATGTCGTTCTCGCCACTTCGAAGGAAAACGTTCGCTACCTGCTCGGCGGCTATCAATTCTTCTTCTTCGCCCACAAGGACGCCATCGGCGTAAGCCGATACCAGCCGATGGTGGGTCTCCCGAAGGGCGCGCCCGACAAGGCGTTCTATATCGGTAACATCATGGAAGGCTGGCAGCAGGAAGTCGAACCCGTGTGGGTGCCCGAGAAGAAAAACAATCAGTGGCACAGCGATCAGGCCGGCAAGGACGCGGCCGAATTCATCCGCAGGCTCGGTCACGAGAAAGGCACCGTGGCGGTGGAGAAATGTTTCCTGCCGGCGGACTCTTACGAGGCGCTTCAGGAAGAATTGCCCGACGCCAGGTTCATCGACGCCGTCTACCTGCTCGAGGAACTCCGGGCCGTGAAGCAGCCCCACGAACTCACATTACTGAAAGAGGCTTCGGAAACCATTGTGGAGTGCATGCTGGACGTCATGAAGGGCACATCTCCGGGTACCACAATGTACGAGGTCGCAGACGAGATGAAGAAACTTGAGACCCAAAGGGGGCTCGATTTCGAGTACTGCCTTACCTGCACGGGACCAAGCTTCAACCGCGCTCCCTCGAACGCCACCTGGGATGAGGGGAACATTCTCTCGCTCGACTCGGGCGGGAACAAGCAGGGATACCTGGGCGATCTTTGCCGCATGGCCGTCATGGGCGAACCTACGCCGCTCATGGAGGATCTGCTCGGCGAGATACAGGCCGTGCAGGCGGCCGCGCGCGCGGTCGTGCGTCCGGGAGTCACGGGACAGGAAATCTATGAGGCTGCCCTGAAGGAGCAGGCCAGATGCGAACATGACGATCAGATGGTCTTTCTGGCGCACGGCATGGGCATCATCCAGCATGAAGCGCCGCACCTCACCTCCTCGGGTGTCGTGCCCTACCCCGCCACCTATGAGACCAGGGGTCTCGAACCCGGAATGGTGGTTTCCATTGAAACCGACATGAAAAACCCCGAAGTCGGTTTCGTGAAACTCGAGGACACAGTGGTCGTTACCGAAGACGGCTTTGAAGCCTACGGCGACAGTGGACGAGGCTGGAACATCGGCAGCGCGTAGGTCCCATTTCGCAAACGGCAAGGAACCGGCAGGTGGATTTTCGAATCAACCCTGAAAATGAAGATTTGCTCGACCGCGCGAAAATCTACGCGAAGGAAATCCTGGCCCCGAGAGCCGGGCAAGTAGACGAGGAGGGAATTTTCCCCCGCGAGAATTTCAACGATCTGGCAAGGGAAGGTTTCACCTCGCTTACGATCCCGAAAGAACTCGGCGGCAGGGACCTTTATGAAGACACGGCCACCTATTCGATGATCCTCTACGAACTCTCCAAGGGCTGCACGAACACGGCTATGCTCTTCCACATGCACAGTTCCATATCGCATGTCATCACGTACCTGGGAACCGGGGAGCAAAAGCGCAGGTACGGCGAAATCATACGAAGCGGAAAAATCATCGCGAGTTACGCGAGCGAGAACACCTCGAGCCTCCACGGCGTCTGGCGCATGGAAACGAAGGCGATCCGGGACGGCGACGTCTACAGGATCAACGGCAGGAAATATTTCTGTTCCATGGCCGGCGAGGCGGATTACTGCGTACTCTGGGTACAACTTGAGGAGGAGGAAGACCTCACGAAAAGCCTGGGCCTTCTCATCGCGCCCTCGGACAACCCCGGCTTCAGGATTGACCAGTTGTGGAATTCCTTCGCCATGCGCGGAACGGTGAGCCACTCGATGATATATGACGACGTGAAGATACCGGTGGAGGATCTCGTGGGCCGGGGCGGAGACCCGATACGCCCAGATGTGCTGCCCAAGTTCGGTTTCGGCTATTCCGCTGTCTACCTCGGAGCCGGTGGGGGTGCCTTTGACTGGGTCGTCAACTACGCGCAAAACCGGAAGCTTATGCCCGACAACGTGCCCATTGCCTCATATCCCGCCATACAGCGCCAGATCGGGGAGATGAAAATTTCGCTTGAGGGCGCGATCCTCATGCTCCAGAGAGCCGGCTGGATGATCAACGCCTACGGTGCGGACAAGGCCTACAGTGCCATCAACGAGGCGAAATACGTTTGTGCGGAAGCTGCTGCCTTCATCACGGAAAAAGCGCTCAAGGTGGCCGGCGGACCGGGGCTTTTCCGGCATAATCCGCTCCAGCGTTTTCACCGCGAGGCGAGAGCGGGCCTCATCATGCCACCCAACACGGAAAAGTGCCTGGAACTCACGGCCAAAACCGTGCTGGAGGGCAGCGCAAACGTCCTGGGATCATGATAGTGGAGGAACATCGCCAATGAGTGAAAGCCTGAGACTTCCTCCCTATTTCCGTCCCCCGCTCGAATATCCTGGCTACGCTTTCCACGGCTTGCTCAAGACCGCGTGTGCGCGCCGCCCCGACGCCGTCGCCTTGGTCGACGGGGACATTCACATGACCTTCCGCGAGCTCGACGCACTCTCGAACGCCTGCGCCCGCGCGATGCTCGCAGAAGGTATCGAGACAGGGGACCGCATCGGCCTGTTTCTCCCCAATTCGGCTGAATTCGAAATCGCCGCTTTCGGTGCATCGAAGATTGGCGCCGTCTTCACGCCCATGAACCCCGCCTATAAAGAAGCCGAGGCCGCGTATCAGCTCAATGATTCGGGTGCCAGGATACTGATTACCACGGCCGGAGGCGCCGCCTTGCTTCAAGGAGTGCGGCGAGACCTCAAGACGCTCGAAACCGTCGTCGTCACGGATGAGGAAGGAGACGACACCTGTTTCGGGGAATGGGTAGGCGCGCACTCGCCGGAAAATCTGCCCGAGCCTGAAATCGACACTGCAGAGGATATAATCGCCCTGCCCTATTCGAGCGGCACGACAGGTCTGCCCAAGGGCGTTATGCTTACCCACAGGAATCTGGTGTCGAACTACCATCAGTGCGTGGCGAACCATCAAATCACGGACCGGGACTCGGGTCTCCTGTTTTTGCCGCTTTACCACATCTACGGCGCGCTGATTATGGGTTCGCTGATTCTTGCAGGTGCCACCCATGTGCTAATGAAGCGTTTCACCGTGCCCGATGCCCTGCGTCTCGTGGAAGAACACAGGCTCACGCTCTTCTACGGCGTGCCACCCGCGCTCCTGGCCATCGCCCACCATGAGAACCTGGGCGATTACGACCTCTCCTCCCTCAGGTACATCATGAGCGGGGCCGCACCCCTGCCGGCCGAGGTGAGGCGTGTCGTGCAGGAGAAGACAGGTGTGCTCACCTTCATGGGCTACGGTCTCACAGAAGCCTCGCCGCTCACGCACATGAACCCGCCCGTGGAGGCTCTCATTCAGGAAGAATCCGTGGGGCCTCCTGTCTCTGATCAGCAGCAGAAAATCGTCGATGTCGAGACGGGAACAAGGGAGTTACCCGTGGGCGAGGCCGGCGAGCTGGTAATCAAGGGACCCCAGGTCATGAAAGGCTACTGGAACGCGCCTGAAGCTACGGCCGAGACCCTGCGCGACGGCTGGCTCCACACGGGCGATATCGGGCGGGTGGACGAGGAGGGCTACGTCTACCTGATGGACAGGAAAAAGGAGATGATCAAGTACAAGGGCTTCGCCGTCGCGCCCGCCGAACTCGAAGCATGTCTGCACCAACACCCCGACGTGGCGGACGCGGCCGTCGTCCCCCGGGAAGACGCTGAGGCGGGCGAGATTCCCGTGGCCTTTGTAGTGCCCAGGGAAGGTGTCCGGATCGACAAGGATGCCCTGATGGAATTCGTGAACGGAAAAATCGCGGGCTACAAGCACATTCGCGCCATTGCCTTCATCGACGCCATCCCGAAGTCGGGCAGCGGAAAGATACTGCGCCGTTTACTGAAAGAAAAAACATAAAATCCGTTTTCATTTTCGAACTTTTTGACGAGGATTCATGGACCTGCGCACCAACCCGAAAAACGAGGCCCTGATCGACAGGGCCAGGGATCTCGCCCGAAACGTGCTGGCCCCCCTGGCTGACCAATACGACCGGGAACAGCGCTTTCCGAGAAAGAGTTTCGACGCCTTGATTCGCGAGGGCTTCACGCGCCTCACGTTGCCCGTTTCCTATGGCGGGCTGGCGCTGTGGAGGGACCCGGTTTGCTACACCATGGTGTTCCACGAACTGGGCAAGGGCTGCGCAAACACCGCCATGACCCTCCACATGCACTGCACAATTCTATATTTTCTGCTCACGCTCTCGGATGAGGAGCAAAAAGACCGCTTCGCCGGTGCAGCTGCAAACGGGGCCATCTTCGGCAGCCACGCAGGCGAGGCGTCCTCAAGCCCCCAGTGGAACCGAACCGTCTCCACGCGCGCGCGCAAGGAGGGCGATGAATACGTCATCAACGGCCGCAAGTATTTCTGCTCCATGGCCGGGGAGGCGGACTATTACGTGCTCTGGTGCCTGCTTGAGGGTTTCGAGAAACTGCAGACTGGCCTGCGCTGGGCGGTGGTGGACAGGAACCTCCCCGGCATCACAATCCCGGACCGCTGGGATTCTTTCGCCATGCGGGGCACGGCCAGCCACTCGCTCGACTATGAGGACGTAAGGGTTCCCGAGCACAATTTCGTGGGCTCGGGCGAGGACATTCTCCAACCTGATTTCGTGCCCCGGTTCGGCCTGGGCTACGCCGCCGTCTATCTGGGTTCGGGCGCCGCCGCGCTGGACTGGATCGTGGACTATTCACTCAAGCGCAAACTCCTCCCCGACAACGTGCCCATCGCGAGTTATCCGGCAATTCAGCGCCAGATCGGGGAGATGCACATTGCACTTCAGACCGCGCTCATCATGATCCATAAAGCCGCCTGGGTGCTCGAAACCCGGGGTGCAGAACAGGCCATTCCCTGCATCAACGAGGCGAAATACAGTGCTTCCGAAGCGGCGGCTTTCATGACGGAAAAGGCACTCAGGATCGCGGGCGGACCCGGCCTGCTGAATGACAAGCCGCTCCAGCGGTTCCATCGCGACGCCAGGGCTGCGCTCGTGATGCCACCCAGTACGGAGAAGTGCCTGCAAATGGCGGCGAACTACGTTTTGAATCAAAATGAGGCGAAAACCATCTTCTGACCAACCCTGAAACTTCTCGCGAGGGAGAGCTCATGAAAAGCGGAAACGGCTCGGACCTGTTTCTGGAAACACTCATCGACGAGGGTGTCGACTGTATGTTCGGCAACCCGGGCACAACCGAACTGCCTCTTATGGACGCGTTGGTGAACGAGAACAGGCTCGACTACATCCTCTGTCTTCAGGAGTCCGTCACCATCGGCGCGGCGGAGGGCTACGCCTACGCCACAGGAGGCGTGGGCGTGGTGAACCTCCACGTAGCACCCGGTCTCGGCAACGCCATGGGGATGCTCTACAACATCAAGCGGGCGGGCACCCCTCTCCTCGTCACGGCGGGCAACCAGGGCCAGCGCGGCCAACTCTCGGAACCCGTGCTATGGGACGATTTGCCGCGCATGGCGGACCCGCTTGCCAAGTGGTCCTACGAGGTGCGCCGTGTGGAGGACCTGGAGCAAAGCGTCCGCCGGGCGATCAAGCACGCGCTCTCGCCACCCACGGGTCCGGTATTCCTCTCGCTTCCGGGCGACGTTATGTTGGCGGAAACTTCAGGCCTCGCGGGTCGTCCCACACGGCTTTCGAGCACCTTTCCCGCGTCTGCAGAATCCATCGAACGGGCAGCACAGATGCTCGCAGAAGCCGGAAATCCCTATATCGTCACCGGCTCGCGTGTCACCCGCTCGGGTGCGGTGGGCGAAGTCGCCAGGCTTGCGGAACGCATCGGCGCGAAGGTGTTCTCCGACAACCGCCCGAACTCGCTTTCGTTCTCCTTGACCCATCCGCAGTATGCGGGAGAACTCCTGAACACCATCGAGCCGCTGCTGGATCAGATTGAAGACGCGGATGTCGTGTTCTTCATTGGCACAGAGACCTACACCTTTTCCTTTCCGCCGGAAATTCCGCTGGCCCCCCGCGGTGCGCGAATCATTCATCTGGATCTGGACCCTTGGGAAATCGGCAAGAACTTCCCTGTCGATGTCGCCATGCTCGGAGACCCGAAGACGACGCTGCCCGAACTCACCGAAGCAGTGGAGAGAAAACTGGGTGAGGCGGGCATTAAAAGTGCAAACGAGCGCCGCACGTGGATCGAGAAGGAACTGGCGGCATCAAGAAACGAGATCGCCCCGGAAGCAGGGGAGGATGACGGACCCTTGACCAGGGAAACTTTCCAGGCCGCTTTCGGCGAGGCCCTGCCTCAAGGGACAGCGCTGGTCGATGAATCCCTTACCATGGGGCACGGGGGCGGTCTCAAGAGCGCGATCGCAGGGAAGGTAGATTCGATTTTCGGCATGAAGGGAGGAGGCATTGGCCTCGGCCTGCCAAGCGCCCTGGGCGTCAAGAAAGCCCTGCTCGATGTGCCCGTGGTCTGTCTCTCGGGAGACGGCTCCGCAATGTACGCCATCCAGGCACTGTGGAGTGCTGCGAAATACGATCTCGACGCCGTGTTCGTGATTTTGAACAACAAGAGCTACCGAATTCTCAAGGAAAGAGTCTTGCGGCTCGATGGCAAAACGCAGGAACACCGGAAATTCATCGCCATGGATTTCAAGGAGCCCGAACTCGACTTCATCCAGATGGCGCACTCCATGGGCGTGGATGCCACCCGGGCGAGGACGCCTGCAGAATTCAAAGAGGCGATGGGGCAAGCACTCGCAAGCGGAAAGCCGCATCTCATCGACGCCCACATCGAATACGAACGCCTGGAGAACCAGTAAGGCTCAGACCATGCCCAGTTTCTCGCCATAGGCTTCGAGCGCCAGTTCGAAACAGGCGAGCGGAGCGCGCACCACGCCCGCTCCCACCTGGCCGACGCCGGGTTCCTTGTGTGCGATGCCTGTGTTGATGACAGGCGTGACGCCCAGCTTTACCACCTTCATGATGTCAATGCCCGTGGGAACACCCTGAAAATCAAGAGCGGGAATCGTCCACTCGGGGTTCCGACCCTGGGTGATCTCGTACATGGCACGCGAATATCCGAGCGCATCCGCTGCGCTGCCCGCCCCTACGAACCCGACGACGGCGGGTGCGGCGGCCATGGCGAATCCCCCCAGCCCCATCGTCTCAATGATTGTGGAATCGCCCATGTCCGGATTCGCGTCGCCCTCGCCGAAGCCAGGGAAATACAGCCCCTCGGGCATCTCCACCGGTGCCGTGAACCACGCATCCCCCGTCGCGCTGACCCGGATGCCGAAGTCCGTTCCGTTGCGACACATCGCCGTGACGATGCTCGACGCCTCGATGCCGCACACCGGATCCATCACCGCCTTGCCGGTAGCCATCGCGACGTTCAGGAAAAACTGGTCGTTCCCGCCGATGAAGGACAATATCTCTTCAAGTGCTTTGCCGCCTTCCGCGATACGCGCCAGCGCGGGTGCCATCTCACGCATGAACAGGCTCGTGCAGGCCACGTTGCGCTGGTGCATCTCATCTCCCATCGAAAGGCCCCGCGCGACGATGTTCTTGAGCGGCAGGCCTCCCATGGACTGCAGTGCGCCGGAAAGCACGGGAGCCAGGAACTCCGCGAGCCATCGCAGCCGGTTCAGCACCTCCTCGTCGTTTCCCCCGAAGCGCATTACCTTCCCAAGGCCTTCGTTCAAGGTACAGTACGCCCGGTTCCCGAATTTTCCGTTCTCCACGATCATCACTGGCATCGAGCGCGTGGTGATACCCGTCATGGGACCTACGGCTTCGAAGTGATGATTCGGATGAAAAGCGAGCCCGCCCGAGGCGGCGAGCGCTTCGCCCGACGTCAAATCTTCCGCCCAGCCTTCCAGGACCGCCGCTCCCGCTATCGCCCCGCGGAGGGGACCGCACATTCGCTCCCACTCAATCGGGGGCCCGGCGTGGAGGAGCACACCCTCCTCAAGAACCGGTATCACATCGCCTGCCGGGCACACATCCACCAGAACGGGTTCCGCCTGAGCGATGCGGGAAAGCGCCTCCGTGTTCGCAGCCGTGATAATGCCCATCAGTCCATCTCCCGCCAGGTCGTTTCCGTGACGTTCTCCACGACGATGCGTCCACCTTTCACCACGAATCGCTTCTCGGGCTGATCGATGAGGATGTCACCTAGATTCACGGAATCGAGCACCACAAAATCGGCCGCGCATCCGGGTCTCAGGCCGTAGTCACCCTCCACACCTAGCGCCCTGGCGCCGTTTGTCGTAAAAAGACGGGAAACCACGTTCCTTTCCGACGCGCCGCTCATGTGGAGAACATGGGCAAGGAGCAGGCCGATTTCCAGCAAATCACCGCTGCCTGAGGGCGTAAAGGCGTTGCGGATGTTGTTCGATGATATGGCGACGTTGACGCCCGCGTTCAACAGGTCCCTGACGGGCGCGAGGCTTCTGAATCGGGGCGGCGCATCTCCCCTGCCTCCCAAGAACAAATCGGTCGCCGGCAAGGGCAGGACGGAGATGCCTGCCTCAAGAATCTGCCCTGTGATTCGCGCGGCATCATCCGACGGCATGGCCCCCAGGGAGGTGAGGTGACCGACAGCCACCCGGCCCTGCAGGCCTGCGGCCATCGTGCGGGCGGCTACGGATTCGATGTGCCGTACCCGGGGGTCATCCGCGAAATCGAGATGAAAATCCAGGCCGCAACCGAACGCCTCGGCCATCTCGAAGACGATGTCCAGGTGGCGCTCGGGGTCAAGGTCATTATACGGGATTCCGCCCACGAGGTCCCCACCCATCCGCATGGCCTCGCGCATCAAATCCTCCGTTCCCGGCTGTTGATCGATACCTTCTTGCGGAAAGATGACGAGTTGAAAATCAGCCAGGCCGGCGTATTTCTCCTTGAGCGCAAGGGCAACTTCCAGCCCCATGAGGCCGACGATAGGATCGACCTCCACCTGCGCGCGAAACCACGTGGCACCGTGCCGGATGCACATACGAAGTGCTCGCTCGGCGCGTTCCATGATGTCTTGTTTTGTAACGCTTTTCTTGAGTGCCAAGGTAATGGATATGGCGTCTTCGAGCGTGCCGGAAAGATTGGGCTCGCGCTCTTCCAAAAACGCCTTGTCCAGATGAATGTGACTTTCAACGAAAGCGGGCAGCACGACGCGTCCGCCAAGGTCTATCTCCTCGGCTCCCGTCTCGTTATCGATTCGCGGCGACATGTCCGAAAACCGCCCGCCGCCAACGCGCAGGTCCACCAACGCATCGCCCGAGGAGTCGATCCTGGCGTTTCTGAAAATTCTGTCGTCTGGAATATCTGTACCCATGACCATCTCACCAAAACGAAACATCATCCCAACAACAACGAAACGCACATCTCCCATTTATGGAAATGGAAAAGATCGACACTGCAAACTCTATCGTTCCGCGCCGGTTTTCGCCAGTAATTCAGGAGCAAGCCGGGAAAAAGCCGCTCTGCATCAGCTTGACCGACACCCGGAATCGTGAACATAATGAAAACTCTGATTCATGTTGCATCGGAGTTCTTATACGGCTTGACAACCCGGTGACGCGTACGGGGGACCGGATTGTAAAATACGGTTCCCCCGAAATGAAAGAAACCTGAATGACCACTCTGAGTTTCACGAATATTCTCATTCTCAGCTATAATTCGCTCTCCTACGCCGCGATCCTGTTTCTCCTGGCAAGCGGGCTCTCGCTCATTTTCGGCGTGATGCGCATCGTGAACCTCGCACACGCCGCCTTTTTTCTCTTCGCCGGCTATCTCGCCCTGGAATTCTACAACATCATTTTCGGCTCCTTGAGCTTGATGCCGCGGATCATTCAACTCGTCTCATGGGCACTGCTGTATTTTGTATGGCGGGGACTCACG
Source organism: bacterium (assembly GCA_965200245.1). GTDB lineage: Bacteria > UBA8248 > UBA8248 > UBA8248 > UBA8248 > Bin107. The sequence continues at coordinate 543,314 of CBDATS010000005.1, forward strand.
ACCTACTTCGCTCCCAGGATTGTAGCTCTTGCAATGCTGCTCGCCTACATCGTGCTGGAAGTGTTGACCAGTCTGATATGGGGCTACAAGTTCTTCGAACTCTTTTTCCCGCACGTGCCCGTCCAGCCCGTCGACAGGATCAATTTCGCGGGTATGTTGACCGCCATCGTCGTCGCGCTGGCCATCGCGGCGCTTTGCGGGATGTTTATCGAGCGCTTTTTCCTGCGCCGCCTCGGGCAAGACACGCTCTCCCAGGTGCTGGTGACCATCGGCTTCGCGTTCATCCTGCAAGACGGCTCGCTCTACACCTGGGGCGGGGACAACTTCATGCTCAAACAGCCCTGGCCCCTCAACTTCAGCACCGTCGTCTGGGGTCTTTCGCTGCCGCAGTACCGCGCCTTCATGATCGTTATCGCCGTCGTGGTGGCCACAGCCCTGTTCCTCGGAATTGAGCGCACCCGCCTCGGCGCGATCATGCGCGCGGCGGTGGACGACCCCGAGATGGCGCGCGGCATCGGCATCAACACCAATGTCGTGCAAATGGCGATTTTCGCCATCGGGGCACTGCTGGCCGCCACGGGAGGCGTGGTGGGCGGCGCCTTCTTCGGGGTCTACCCAGGCCTCGACTTCGAGATTCTCCCCTATGCGTTCGCCGTGGTAATCATCGGGGGACTCGGCAGCCTGGGCGGCGCCGTTCTCGGCAGTATCGTGGTCGGCTTTATCGAAAACTTCGGGACCGCGCTGTTTCCCGAACTCTCCTATTTTGCGCTCTTCGCACCCATGGCCATCATTCTGGCGATCAAGCCGACCGGCCTGTTCGGAAAGGGCTAGGCCTTGGCAGAAAACACGGCGGAAAAAAGAAGGGTACTTATAGTCCTGTGCGTCTTCGTCGCTCTGGGAGTCGTCACGCCGTTTCTAGACCTCTTCATGCAGAGTCTGGTGACGGAGATTCTCGTCTTCGGCATCCTAGCCATGAGTCTCGATCTCCTTTTGGGCTTCACCGGTCTGGCATCTCTCGGGCACGCCGCCTATTTCGGCGTCGCCTCCTACACCACGGCCATCATCATGACCAAGGAAGACTGGACATGGACCTTCGCCGCTTTCCAGTGGGCGGACTCGCTGGGGCTCGGCCTTTTCTACATCTTTATATTCGGGCTGGTCGTGGCGCTGGCCTTCGCCGCATTCTTCGGGTTTCTGGCGATACGCGCCGTGGGCGTGTATTTTCTGATGATCACCCTCTCCCTCGCCATGGTCATCTGGGGTCTGGCGTACCGCTGGAGCGCCGTGACGGAAGGCGACAACGGCATCAACGTCTTGGGTAGGCCGTCCCTGTTCGGCATTTCGCTGGAATCAGAAATCCCGTTCTTCTACTTCACGCTCGCGGTGTTTCTCATTTGCCTGGGGCTGATGTACCTGTTCGTGAGAAGCCCTTTCGGAAAAACGCTGGTCGGCATCAGGGAGCGCGAGGCGCGCATGGAAATGCTCGGCTACAACGTCTGGCTGCACAAATACCTCGCGTTCATTTTCGCGGGCGTATTCAGCGGCGTATCGGGCGTGATGTGGACGTTGTTCAACCTTTTTGTGAGTCCGCCGGACATCGAACTCATCACTTCGGCCGAGGCACTCTTCATGGTGGCTCTGGGTGGACCTGCCACCTTGATCGGCCCGGTGATCGGCTCGGCCATCATCCGCTCGCTACAGCAGTTCATCAGTATCTACGTGGAGCGCTGGCCGCTGATCCTGGGCGCCATCTACATCACCACTATCATGCTGGGACGCCTGTACGGCGTCGAGGGGATACTCGGATTGTTCAGCAAGTTCCGTAAACCCGCCGCCCCGCCAGAAACCCAGGAGGGTTGAGGATGGCGCGGCACCGCGTTTCTTTATCGAGACGAAATCAGGGAGGATAAAAGATGAAACGAAAACTCATCACCATCATTGCAGCACTCGGTATCGTCTTTCCCGCAGGACTCGGCAGTGCCCAGGCCGCCGAAGTGCGCATCGGGTTCATCGCGCCGATGACGGGCATCTTCGCTCAGATCGGCAAGGACATGAGCAACGGCTTCAAGATGTACCTGGCGCACACGAAGAACAAGATGGGTCCCCTGGACGTCAAGTTCATCCTCGAGGACTCCACCGGCAAACCGGCCGTGAACGTGCGCAAGGCGCTCAAGCTTATCAAGCGCGACAAGGTACACATGTTCATCGGAGGCCTGCTCGCCAGCACCGGGTATGCACTCGCGCCAGTGTCCAACCGGTTCAAGGTACCCTACATCTCACCCGTGCCGGCGGCGGACGACCTGACCCAGCGCAAGCTCTTCAAGTACTTCCTGCGAAGCGGCTTCACGAGCAGTCAGAACAGCCACCCCCTCGCCGAGTGGGCCTACGACCAAGGCTATCGCCGCGTGGTCACCATCGGCGCGGACTACGCGTTCGGCTACGAGACCATAGGTGGCTTTCACAAGGCCTTCGAGGCACGCGGCGGCAAGATCATCAAGAAGATATGGGCGAAACTAGGCACAAAGGACTTCGGCCCCTATCTGCCGCAAGTCCCCAAGGACGCCGATGCCATCTTCACACTGATGGTCGGCCCTATGTCCCTGGCTTTCCCGAAGCAGTTCCGCGCCGCGGGGTTCAAGATGCCAATGCTCGGCGGCGTGACGAGCGCGGATGAGTTTATCCTTCCCAGCATGGGCGATGAGGCGCTCGGCTACGTGACAGCTTCGCAGTACAGCGCCGCTCTCACCACGGACAAGAACAAGGCGTTCGTCAAGGAATATCAGCAGCGCTACGGGAAAATGGCCTCCTACTACTCGGAGACCTGCTACACCACGGGCCAGTGGATAGACCTTACGCTCAAGAAGATCGGCTACAAGCCGGACAACACCGATGCGTTCCTCAAGGCGTTCAAGACCATCCGCATCAACGCCATCAGGGGGCCGCTGTATCTGGACGCATACGGAAACCCGGTGCAGAATAGCTATATCCGCCGGGTAGCCCGCATGAAAGGCGACCACATGGGTCTGGGCGTGAAACCCAACTCGCTGTGGAACATCGTGATAAAGACCTACCCCGCCGTGGGTCAGTTCTGGAAGTGGCCGGCAAAGGACTTCCTGAAAGACCCTGTGTATAGCAAGAAGTTTCCACCGTGTCCGCATTGTAAGTAAGTTGCAATTCACCGCCGTCCGGGTTTTACGGCCCGGGCGGCGGATTCGTGCCGGGACCTCCAGAGGAGCATTCGAGTTTTGTCGAACGGGCAACCAGGGCTGGAACTGGATGGTGTAACAAAGCATTTCGGCGGCCTTCACGCCGTCGAGGATGCAAACCTGCTCCTGAACCTCGGCGAGCGGCGGGGAATCCTGGGACCGAACGGTGCGGGCAAAACCACGCTGTTTCACCTGATTACGGGGGTGCTTCCACTCACCTCGGGCCGCATCCGCCTGTTCGGACAAGACGTATCCGACTGGCCAATCCACAAGCGCGTGGCGTTAGGGATGGCGCGTACTTTCCAGATTACCAGCCTGTTTCCCAAGCTCACCGTGCTCGACAATGTTCTTCTCGCTGTGCAGGGCTTGCGGAAGATGAAAATGGTGATGCTAAAACCACTCTTCAAGTACAAGGACGTATACGAAAAGGCCGAAAAGCTGCTCAGCGACGTGAACTTCTGGCATTTAAGGAATCATGAGGTCCGAAACCTCTCCCACGGAGAGCAGCGCCAGCTTGAGATCGTCCTGGCGCTGGCGAGTGACCCGAAAGTCTTGCTTCTTGATGAGCCCTCCGCGGGCCTGGCCACGGGTGAATCCCACGAAATGGCTGATTTCCTGAAATCGCTCGACCCCGCAATCGCCATTCTCCTCATCGAACACGATCTGGACGTCATATTCGAGGTGGTCTCCCACATCAGCGTTCTGCACTACGGCGAGGTTCTCGCCGAAGGGCCAAGCGACGACATTCGAAACGACCCCAAAGTGCAGGAAATTTACCTCGGAAAGGCGGAGTGAAGTGTCGACCCTGTTATCCGTGAGTGACATCCATACCTATTATGGTGACTCCTACGTCCTCCAGGGCCTGAGTATCCATGTCGACGAGGGAGAGACACTGGGCATTCTAGGCAGAAACGGCATGGGCAAGACAACACTGATTAACTCGATTATGGGTTTTGTGCCGCCCAGAAGAGGCACCATACACTTCCGGGGCGAGGACATCACCACCGCGAACAGCTTCGACATCTCCAGGATGGGAGTTGGCCTTTGCCCGCAGGGGAGGCGCGTGTTCCCGACTCTTTCGGTGCGCGAAAACCTTCTGGTGGCTCAGCAAGAACACGACGTGGGTTATCGCTGGGATTTCAAGGAGGTCTACGAACTCTTCCCCCGCCTCGGAGAACGGGCCAATCAGCGGGCGGGTTCACTGTCGGGCGGTGAACAGCAGATGCTGGCCGTGGGCCGCGCACTGATGACCAACCCGACCTGCCTGATCCTGGATGAACCATCCGAGGGGCTCGCACCCATGATTATCCAGGACATCGGAAATGCCATTCAGTCGCTCAAGGCCGAAGGACTCGCCGTCGTGCTTGTCGAACAGAACGCCGCCTTCGCCGTCAAGACGGTGGACAGGGTTTGCGTCATCGCGAACGGGAAGGTCGTCCATGAATCCTTGCCACAGGAATTGTGGGTGAACGAGGAAGTCAGAAGAAACCACTTGGGAATCGGCTAAAGAAAACTCCCGCGCAACGGCAACACTTCGTAATATTCTTTGGAAAATCACCTTACTCCTAGGCAGCGAAGGAGTAAGAACCTTAAACTGATATTCACCTCCACGTGGGGAATTGCTCACGCTGACTCAGGTATTGAACACTCCAGCCCTACGCTCCTTACACTTCTAGGCGAGTCGAGAAACTCTTTCATGGGAGTGATGCAGGTTCCCGTCTTCTGGGGAAAGAAACGCCCAACAAAACCCTTCTAAACTAATCACCCCTTGCCAGTGCGAACGTGATTCTCTGCGAGCAGTCGCTTTAGCACCTCGCGTCGGGCAGCGGGGCTGATGGTGTAGCGGACGCGGTCATTCTCGGGAAGGGTCTCGACCTCGTGGAAGTCATATTCCAAATCGAGATCCTGCCAGCCGTAAGCATCACGGACCGCTAGATCGAGTTCGACATGTAAGCGGCGTAATTCGAGCAAGGCAACAAAACCAGCGGTAGCTGTATCGATGTCTTTCTTCGATACCTTGGTGATCATTTCATACGATAGCTTTTGGTCGTGAAATAAGTTGTAGACTTTGGTCAAGCCGAGCCAGAGAGACTGCATCAGCGCCTTGCGATGTGCATGGTAGATCTCCCCGAGTTCTGCCAAGGCGGAATCTGAGGTCTGCCATAGATCAGATGGCATGGCAAAGGTGGTAAAGCAGTTTGAAGGTGAATACTGCAGATCTTGTTTCAGACTCATGCTGTATTTGCGCGCCCAGACTTCGTGGAGAGTAGACTGGACTACAGTGAAAAGATCCCAGCGATCGGTAGTGAAGACATAGCAGTTGTTTAAGAATACGATATTTGTCGGCATGGGCGAGAAGTTCATATGTTTGGTTACTCGACCGGTGGCGAAGCAATGGGGCAAGTCACGGATGTTGTCGTAAAGGCTTGAAGCCAACGCGCCAAACTGCCACCATTTCTCGCGCCGTCTCCGCATATTGTCCCTGTCGCGAATAGGCTTTACCAAAGTCAAAACGCGCTCGTATGGGTCTCGATATCTCTGCGCCCGTTCAAGCGACCAGTCACGGAAGTTTATTATACTGCGACCAAGCGCCTGTTCCGGATTGTTATTTAGTTCCTTGCCGTTAATTACTTCCATAATGACTTCGTCGTTGCGCGGGTCAAGATCACGCAGTTGATCTGCCTCGGCGCGAGTTAGCAAGAATCCCTCTCCGAGAAAAACAGAACCTTGGAATATTTGATTTTGGTTATCAGGTAGTTGGTTAGGCTCATGACTTCCTCGTCTTCCTCGAAGAAGGCATTAATCCGCATTACTGACTGGTTATCGAGCATCCTCATACCTTTCCATTCCCCCTTGTGCACAGCAAGAAGGGATACTACGACATTGGCGGCGCCTGGCCATTTCGTGCTACGGACCGCCAAATTTATATGCCCGCCTGCGGCGACAATCTGTTCCAAACCATCCCTCCGGACATCGCCGTCGACGATGGAATTGGTAGTGATTATCGCAGCGAAACCTCTGTCGTGCAGCAATACATAAATTCGGCGAAGGAAGTAGACTGCCAATTCGCTCAGACCTCTGGGTGCATAGCGCCACTTCGCCCATTCGCAAAAGGGGTGACCATAGGTGCCACTGAGCGCTTGTCCGCCTAGGTAAGGTGGATTTCCGAGAATACAGTCGAACCCGCCCCGCTCCATAACCTCTGGAAACTCCAGAAACCAGTGAAAAAACGCTTATCTCGGCCAATAGAGCGAGCAGCGTTGACGCTCCGTCCCACCAGGGCTGAGTGGCCACGCCAGTAGCCTCTGAATTCAGCGTCGGTGAGAACTTGTACCTCGTTGCCCGGTATCTTAGGGATAAAGAACTGCGCCACAGGGATGTTGGCGATTGTCCGCAAGATATCTGCGTTTTCTCCCTGCATGAAGTCGAGGAAAACCTCTTTTTTCGCATCGACTTCGTAGGTTGTCTCTTCGGGGAGGGCAGACAGGCTTTGCCATTCCTTTAGGACTGTGTCGAAACGACGCCGCATGTCAGGACCAAAATCCAGGATGCCTTGCGCCTGATTTTTCATATCCTCTTTGTTCTTACTCCGATATGCCGCCGCAACCCTTTTATCGCCACCGGGCAATGTCTTAAAAGCTTCCATTGGCACACCCTGTCTTAGTTCCTCACGGCGCGCGAAGCCGACGATGGCGTTGCCGCACTTGATGTGATGATCAAGGAAATTCAGAGGCTGCCCCGGAATGTGCGCCTCCAGCCACAGCACCACTTTGCACAGTTCTACGCCAGTGGATTTAAGTCGACACCGTAAATACAAATACGGATTACGTCGCGAAGGGCGGCACGGTAGGCCGGCGGTGAGGGTTGCTCTTCACCAGTACGGATAATCGCAACTTCAGTGGCGATGCGCCGGGCGGCGGCTAGTAAGATGTGCCCCGAGCCACAGCCGATATCAGCGACTCGTAGATCGAGAAGGGCAGCTTCGGGGTTGTCATTCTTGAGTCGCTCGGTGATCAAGTGATCAAGCGAGTGGCGGATTAGAGGCTGAACTAAGTCATCGGGGGTGTAATGAGAACCTGTGGCGGCTCTTTGGTCGCCTTGGTCGAGCTCGAGCCGCAGTTCACTCCCCTCACCTACAAACTTCGGCTCGTATTCGAGTAAACCTTCGTAGACGGAGCCAAACTCTTCGACACTAAGTGCGGCGTAATTGACACGAATAAGATGGCCGCTGTCCGGGTGCCGGTAGAGCCCAAGGGAACGAAGGCACTTGAGGAGCACACTGTTGTCAAGGGTACAGCCAGCAAGTGCGCCTAGAGCGTCGGCCGAAAAGAGGTCGCCCGCCAAGGGAGCGATACCGATCCTGGCACCTGGCCCATCTGCCTCGAAAAGTCGAAAACAAGCTTGTAACGCGAGCCAGAGGTCGTGCCTCCGGGGGTCGGCGAGGAAGCGTTTTTCAGAGAGTCGGCGCAACCGGGAAACGCTATAGTAATCGCGATAGACGTCACGTTGTTCCTTTCGCGCCTCGCCCGGGAAAACCAAGTCACGCTCTTCGATCACCATCAAAAAGAGCAAACGATAGATGAGCCACAGGAGTTGCTGATAATAGTCAACGGGCAACAAATTATCACTGTCAGCAGCTTCGCGTAGAGCCTCGTTTTCAGGATGTGCCAGAAAACCCCTGCCAAAGTCGAGAATTGCCTGCTCGACTGCCTTACTGAGCCCTTCACGGATGCGTGCGCCGGAGTCGAGGGAGTCTTGATGGTATCGCTCGATCAAACTCTCGGCTGCGATGTCGTTGGTCAATGGCAGGCTGGAGGCGTGGAGCAACCGATAGAGAACAGCAAAGTCGGCGAAGAGGCCGTCAGTGAAGATGCGGTCGAGATCGAACTCGAGATAGCTCTGTTTGACCAATCGCGAACTGTCGCGGAGCAACCGCAAAACGTGACCGTCAGTAACCAAGCCATAGAGTTGATCGTGGAGGTTGAGGAACTCCTGAACCAGAGCGTGCGCGGACATGCGGCGGGCAGCGTTGGCAGGCTTCTTATCTAGACCGGCTGGATCACGAACCCCGATGATCTGTACCGAGGTGTTCGCCCGGTTTATCACTCGGTGGCTGATGGCGTAGTTTCGCCCATTGAGTTGGGTGCCGCGGGGCTGGTACTCCAGATCGTAGCGAAGGAGACCCAGCAGAGGAACTATCCAAAGGTTTCGGGTCTCAGTGGTGGCGTTACTGCCTGGCTTCACCGTCTCCAGCTTCCGCTGGAAGATTCGCCAATAATCTTGCGCGTCGGCCCATGCGCGGGCGATCTCGTCTTTGACATTGGTGCCGGCGTCGAGTTCGAAATCGGATGGCCGCTGACCGGGGAGTTCCTCGACCTGCCCAAGGATATCAGGAGAGAGGATAGCTCCTTCGATGCGGATGCTCGGGTAGTTCACGCAGAACCCTCTGGGAGCAGGATGTATATCCCCATCATATCCATGGGCAGGACGGGATAGACTACTTGGTAACGCTGTTTATCCATCAGCGCACTGAAACGTTCGTGTGCAGCGACCAAGCGTTTGGATTGCTCCTCTGCGAGTTCGATGAACACTCCATCCAGCCGATCGAGGAGGTTCAGTTCGTTTTCAAGGAAAGCCATACGCGCTTCTGAACTCAGGTTGCTGCTGGCACAGACCTCGCACAACAACTTATGTGCCCATTCGTGATCGAGGGACTCTCCGTCTTCTGGAGTGCCTCGCCAGCCCCAGAGTAGCATTTCCTCAGCAACAATCTGGTGGTTTCCCTTACTTTGTTCGATTACGTTTCGGCATCGGAAGAGCAGCAGTGTGGTTTTAGTCTCGACCTGCTTGGTACGGATGACAGAAGCGCGGGCCGCACGTTTACTCTCACGATTGACGGTGTTGGCCATGACCAGTTGGCATAACTGTTCAACGAAGCGGTGATTACGGCCGAGATAGTGGTAACCCTCTGGCGTAGGGGAGTCGAAGCTGATCTTGACGAGTTGTCCCTTTGGCAAAAGGCCATCTAGCTGATGTGGCAGATTGCCAGTTACGATGCCGAATCCCTGCTCCTCAGTGGTAACTTGGACGCCGAAGAGGGCGGAGAGTGCGCCAGTCACAAAGTCCTTTACCGCGTTTGGATCGCCGATGGCCTCGTCTACGATGCGCAAGTCTTCTTCGATCTCAGACGCCTTTATAGCGTTTTGGGCAAAGATACTGCGTGAGGCTTTTTCACGAGCGACTGCCTCGTCAATCTTCCGCGTTACACTCTCCTTGGCTTCTGCAGCCTCATCGAATTCACTGAAATCAAAGAGTGTGCCTTGTTGTGGTGTTCTGCGTGTCTGAATGCGGCGGTTGGGGTTTAAGAGCAACGACTGGGTAATTGTGTCGATGATGCTCTGCGAATCCTCTGGAAAGGGCACGCTGATACCAGTATCTCGCCTGATTTCGCGCACCTTGCGCAGAAGTACGTCAAGCACGATGCTATCAATAGGATTATCGGCGCCGTAAAGGGGACAGGCCTTGACCTCTGGCGCCTGCTGTCCGAAACGGTCGACTCGGCCTTCGCGCTGTTCAAGACGATTCGGATTCCATGGCAGGTCGTAGTGGAGGACCGCGGTGAACAACTCCTGCAGGTTTATACCTTCGCTCAAACAATCGGTGGCAATAAGGATGCGAGGATGGCTACCAGCCATCCCCTCGATACGCTGTTTACGCAGTTCGTCCGGATCCTCACTGGTGATAACTTGCAGATCCAAGTTCGGATTTTTCTTGGTCAACAGTGGGGCCAGATGCTCACCCACGTAGTTAGCGGTCGGAATGTAGCGGCAGAATACTACTGGGAAAAAACCGGACGATATCCATTCTTCAAGAACGATGGAGGCTGCGTAGAGCTTCTGATCGTCGTTGGTTCCGGCAAAGGACTCGAGCCGCTTGGAGAAACTGCGGAGTTGTCGGCGTTGATGATCAGTCCAATCTTCTAGCTCCACAACCTGGGTGGGTGCGTTATCGGTTTCCATGCCTAATTCCAGATCACCAACCGGATTGAGGTCAGGTTCCTCTTCAACGGACTCCATGTAGCCATCCTCCGTCTCCACGAGCTTATCAAGACGAGAGGCAAGCATTTTCATCCCGGTTCCTGGGCTCGACATGACGCCGCGAAGCAGGCCAAGCGCCGTCCAATAGTGAACTCGTTTTCTCTTCTTCCCGGGGCCTTCTGACACAATCAGTTTGCGGACAAAATTCAACACGTCGTTGAATAGTTCAGCATAAGCAGATGAAATGTCGTAGTTCCATTCGACCACATCACGGTTGGGAAAAGGCGTGTCCTCTCCCATCCACTTTTCCACGTCGGCTCGCTTACGTTGTACAAAATGTTTGGCCAAGTTGCGTCGTTCGGACTGACTGGAATTCGGCAAGTCCAGATTCATGAAGCTGGCATTCAGCAGACCCAGCAAAGAATGGAACTCCTCCGGCTTGCCACTGTGGGGAGTCGCCGTGAGCATAATTAGGTGCTTTTCAGGTTTGTCTGCCAGATCACGAAGTAAGTGGTATCGTTGTTGTTGCGATTTGGAAGCGCCTGCGGGGAGGGCGCAGGTGTGGACTTCGTCGACGATGGCAAGTTCTGGGCATTGCTCGGTGAATACGGCACGACGACTGTCCGCTTTGATGTAGTCTATGCTGATGATCTGGTAGGGGTAGTAGTCGTATACACTTGTATCTCCTTGGATCATTCGATCCAACCTCGCCTGAGTATTGGAGCGGATGATTACAGCCTCGATACCGAGCTTGGCACGGAGTTCTTGCTGCCATTGGTCACAGAGGTGTGGCAAACAAATAACTGCAAAGCGCTTCACCTGGGCACGCTCAATCATTTCGCGCACGATGAGTAGAGCCTCCACGGTCTTGCCTACACCAACGTCATCGGCGATCAGTAGCCGAACGGTGTCCTGCTGCAGAGCCATCACAAGCGGTACGATCTGATAGGCCCGGGGACGGAAGGAGAGCTTGGCCAAGGCCCGAAACGGACCAGCACCATTGCGAAAAGCCAAGCGGGCGGCGTTATAGAGAAGACGAGCCGTCGAAATGTCCCCAAGATCCTCAGAGTCGGGAGACGCAAAGTAAGCGTCTTGAGGGACATCGCCCGGTATCTCAAGCGGAAGGTATATTCCAGTAGTCTCTTCGTCGGAACCGCCCAGTGGCTTAACCATAAGCAAGTCGGGAGTCTCAGACGGCAGAACAACCCACTCGCGGCCGCGGAGTGAAACAAGTTTCCCTGGTTATAGCGACGTACTCATCGGACTTTTGCGAAAATATCAGGACGTTTGGCAATCTTGGCAGCAATATCTTCACGATAATGCCAAGTCCAGACCTCATCACCACGGGCAATTATCAACTGTCGCTGTTCATTATCGCACTGCTGCACCTCTAGATCATCATGGGGCGTTCCATCGCAGAATACCCAGATCCGAGGTTCGTAGTAGAAGTCTGGCTGGCAGTAGATCCCAGGTACTCGTTTTTGAGCAGCGTCCGGCAACCGTAGCCCATTCCGGTAAAGGTATTCGATAAAAGTGCGCTCAGTCGATGAGTTCGGATCCAGATGCTCAAGCATATGTTGATACTGTTCCTCGTAGTCCTTGAAAGCCAAGTTTTTCTGTACCTCGATATCGACAAGTCCGAGTTTCTTTAGAGCATCCCGAATCAGAAATCGATCAAGTCGCTGATGGTCTCTATGGTTATAATAACTCATGAGATCGTCGTACGATGCCGGAGCCTTGTATTCATCATCGTCGAACCGACATATTTGCGTAGCAACTTCGATAACCTTTCGGAAAATTGTCACATCTTCGGCAAACTGAGAGAGTATGCCCAGGCTTCCTTCAGTCGCTTCATAGAGAAGAATATTAGGGCACTCCAGATCACCTATCGAACTTACGCCGATCTCACTCGGTTCTACCTGAAAGACGGTCTCAATCCCCCGCTTTAAGGCATATTGAAGGGTGATAACGCCGGCGGACTCCAGACCCAAAACCTCAATCGGTTCAATATAAAGGGCATCGGCAATATTGGAGGTCCAAAGTTTGACAATACGGCATTCCTCGCGTGCACCGGGAATCGGTTCCGGCATTGAGTTGCGCCAGTTGCCCGAAGTCAACTCTATTGGGAAACCTTCGGCCTGGCGTGAGCGCCACCCTCTATTCACACTGACCAGACGCGCTGCCGGAATGAAACGAAGATTGAGCAGGGGATTCTCGCCCAAGCGAGCTATGACCCGACGAATACTCGCGAAATTCCCTCCGTCGACATGAAAAAATGAATCGACTTGATATCCACGAGAGATGCGTTCCTCCTCCTCGCACGTAATGCGGGCTATTTCTTCACCCCGCGATTCACTCATCTCCAACAGATCGTGTATGTGTTCTCTGTTTGCGTTGTCGCTCAGATTAAGATCGGAGAAAGGGCACAACTCAAGATCTTGCTGATCTCCTATCAGAAAATACCCGGCACGTTTACTGATCTTCGCCTCTGTTAGCGATGATCCTGCGTCTTGGACGACCAACTGCGAAACCTGGAACTTACTCCCGTTGTGGTAGATGAGATTGAGTGGGCCGAATTCGCGCAAGGCGACAGCACGCGGACGAGAGATATACTCTCCTGAAGTCTCACCAGAGGGCACGAAAATCCGTACAGGGAGACGCGTAAAGTTGTAACCTGGGAGAAATCCTTCGGAGGCTAAATAACGATACGGATAAAACTCGCTTAGTTCTAGAGATCCGCCTTGCTCGTTTCGCAGAAGATTGAGCTGTCGGTTGGCCTGGTCCTGCAACCGCTTATATTTCTTGTATTCTTTGCTTCCCACCTTGAGGCGACCTGACTCGATCGGTTGGGTTGCACGGGTCAATAGCACCCGAGTGTTCTGAAACATTTTGCGCCAGCGATCCATGGCTTTGTCGAGATTTTCCGCGAGGTTGTTCAGGTTCCGGTCGATCCAATCGTCGCTATACCATGCATTAGGCATGACTTTCAGATCCTCGGAGAAATCTTTGATCACACTTTGGAAGGTCATCTTAAGTGATTTAAATGTCGTAGGTCCAAGCTTAAGTCCTTCGACGATGCTAGGCGAGAGAGGCATAGCTACGTCGCTGTCTGTGACAAGCTGCATTAAAGACGGGCGTTCACCGCCGCCCGCTTCCATTCCAGGTAGGCCAATTGCGCTGACAGTTAGAGCGTGCAAGTGTGTAAGAAGTAGTTCATGGTTGCACAGGTCAATCCGCGGTGCTTGCACGACACCTGCTACCAGTTCTGCTTGGCGTTGGAAATAGTGACGGTCATGAGCAGAGAAACCCGAGCAGTAAGTGAACACCTATGCTCCTTGCCCACTTCTACCTGCTCTGCCAGACCGCTGCACGTAATTTGCTGCATTGGGCGGAGCATTGCGCATGTGAACGACGCTCAGACCACCGATATCCACACCCAGTTCCATAGTCGGCGAGCAGAAAAGTGCGCTTATCGATTCACTACGAATCTTGGCTTCGTCGGGAACTTTTTTGGACTCATCAAGATACCATTCTGCTCGAAATCGGTCTTCGTGGTCTTGTCGTGCGTCAACTCCGAGTTGACCGGTATGATCCGCCGCGACCAACCGTTTGCCGTTAGAAAGATCCAGATTATACATCTCTTGGAAAAAGGTATTCGGGGTAGGTTTCTGATCCTTGCATGAGCGTCGTTTAATCGGATCCGGCCTGACGGTCTCCCCGTCTCCGGGTTTCCAAAGAATCTTATCAATACGGAGCCGATATACTGGTACTTCCTCTTTATTCACATTTTCGGCAATTTCTTCGAAAAGATAGTCGGCGTCTGTCAATTTGCGCATTAATCGCAGGATGAAGTTACGGTAGAGGTCACCTTGAAGAGTCCCCGGATCGATGTCAGATTGTGCCATAAAGTGCTTGATGTACTTCCCGAGCGAACTCGCGGGACCCATGCTCTTGTTGGAGAGATGAACCCTCTTATGCAGTGGATCGAGCCGAATGACTGAAGGCGCTGGCAGTTCTTCATCTGCGTCGAGAGTCCACGGCGCCTTCAGTTGCTCACGGAAGCGTTTCTCGAATTCTTTGAGACGATTAGGACTCAAATAGTTTTTGCTATAGATGGCATATTCGAGGCGGAAATAGTCGAGAACTGTGACAATAAACTCGCGACGATCCGTATGGCCTAGGCTGTTTACAAATTCAAGGTCGGCCCAAAACTCGTCTGCAACAACAATCTCATCAATGTCTAGGTAGTCGATATCCAGAAGGGCACATTGTTCCAGGTTGGGAAGGACGATGCGCCAACTACGACGAAGATCCGCTAGAGCACGAAAGAGCAGATAATCTTGGAGAGCTTTATCATACTTCCGCTTAACTGGGGCCAATGTCGGTTCCGAATCACGGTTACCGTAATCACGGAAAGACAAAGATAATGATTTAAAAAGCGCTTCACCAAGTGTCGCGTAGTTAAGCACACCATCCGTAGCAGTCTGAAGCGCTTGACGGATCCCGGCACGAAGACGAACGACCTTGACGAAATCATTAAAGTGACCGGCTTGTAGAGCAGCGTCTTGCCGGTTGTCAGTGAAGCTCAGAAGCTTCTGGTCACGCAGAGACTGTCCGCCGTCTCGCAAACGGTTGAGGGTCAAAAAAGCCGTGATGGTTGTCCAAGTGCTTCGCCCTTCGTTGCCAAGTTGTGTCAGCTTTGTCCCTTCATTCGCCTTGACGTCATAGAACACACCTCCAGTCGGGTCGAAGAGGAGTGGGGCTCTCATGAACCAGCCCCGATACTTCATTGATTCTGTATCGGAGAAGTTTCCATATTCGTCGAAGTATAACTTAATAGGAAATTGTGCGATTTTTTTTGAATCTGGAACCTTCCTTCCGTTCGCGCGGATCCGTGTCCAGGCTTCCGGCAGGTAGTCGATATCCTGATCCGGATCCCATATCTCGTCACCGATGATCAGATAGCCATCCGTGGAATCTTCCTCATCATCACCTGCAGCACGAAATTCCCGGGGCTTTAGTTGTCCATCTACCAAGGAAACACAGATAAAAGGGTGGCCTGTGGCCCTGCTGAAGACATTGGGGAATATAGGCATGCTATTGTCATCGCGTTTGTAGATACCCGGCTCAAGAGTGATGAACCGAGCTTCATCTTAGGCGAGCGTCGTGTAAACCGACCCTGTTTGAGCGATGAACTGGTGGAGCTTGTAAGGTAGGATCGTATAGGGTGAGTTATCTTCTTGAATACGCTGGTTGACAAAGCTTATCCATTCGAGTGTTGTCTCGAGAGCCAAACGGCTTTTTGCTTCTGGTGCTCCTGAGTCTTCAGCAAGTGTCACGACGACATCCCTGAATTCCATAGGCCGACGTCGAAGCAAGCGCCCATCACACACATCAAGCGCAATGCGGTTTTCAAACCAGATTGCCACTGGATGCTTGCGTAGTTCGTTCTCACTTGCATCAGTATCTATACCTGCGGTTATGGCCGTATGAAGCTCTTGTTTGGAAGGAAGTGCACCTACAGCACCGAGCGACTGAGCCAGTGTCTCTTCAATAATTTGGGTAGGCTGGAATTGTCGACCGAAGACCTTACTAGCGACACCCGCGACTTCCTCCCGACGTGACTCTACACTATCTGCCGAGATCATGGTCGCAGAGGTGCCAATGCAGCAGATCGATTGCTTGCATTGTGACTGGATGCGCCGGATGAGCATGGAAACGTCCGCACCTTGCCTTCCGCGGTAGGTGTGAAGCTCGTCAAAGACGAGATAACGAAGGTTGTTGAAAATGGCATCTCGGATGGGCCGTTCTTGCATTCGGGTTAGCAGAAGTTCAAGCATCATGTAATTGGTGAGGAGAACTTGCGGGGGTTCGTTACGAATCCTCTCCCGTCGCTGCTCACTTTCCTGGCCGGTGTACTGCGCAAAGGTAATGGGAAAAGTTTGTCCTGCGTTCTTTTCGTAATTGCCCTTATAGGTGCTGAATTCGTTCGTTTGCGAGTTAATTAGGGCGTTCATTGGATAAACGATGACCGCCACAACTCCTTCCGAACGACCATTATCAAGCAAATGATCGAAAATCGTGGCGATATAGGTCAGTGATTTACCTGAACCAGTTCCAGAAGTCACGACAAAATCGGAGCCATTTCCCCCTAGTTCAATGGCCTCACGTTGATGGCGATAGAGAGAATATCCATCAAAGATATGGCGAGCGTCATTATGCAGTAATCCTGAGTCAACTACCTGTTCAACAGTACCAACCTGTTCGTAGGCAGGATTGAATTGCAATAGAGGTTCTGGCCAGAGGCGACCCTCGGAAAGCGACTCTTCGACCTTCTCTGCGATTTCTGGGTCGGAAATATTGATAAAACTGCCAATGTATGACGCATAGTCAGCAATAATCTGCTTGTGTGTATCAAAGACATTCATAGCTGGGCCCTTAGAAATTACACTCGTGTCAGGAGAAAAGAGCATTACATTGTACTACCAACTTTGTAGCGAACACCAACCCCAAGTAATGGTATCGATCTTTACTTGGTTGTGTTTAAACGAGTTCCCCGATGATTTCGTGTTGATTTTGGGTTCAGGCGATTGATTTCATGGGGGATATTGCGGGCGGGAACAGAAATGCCGTTCCCATGTACATCGAAACCGTTCCCAACCGGAATTCACCGCCTGCCATCCTGTTGCGCGAAGGATGGCGTGAGGGCGGGAAAGTCAGAAAACGCACGCTGGCCAACCTCCCGAAATGGCCCCAAAGCAGGACCGACACCCTGCGCCGTCTGCTGCGGAACGAACCCCCTGTTGGTTGGACGATGCCTTCGACATCGTGCGTTCCCGACCCCACGGCCATGTCGCCGCAGTGCCCGGCACACTGCGGAAGCCGGGTCTGGAGCGGATCATCGCCCCCGGCGCTCCTGCGCGCGTGACCGCGTGGTGGCGATAATCGTCGCCCGGGTACCCGATCCGGGGTCCGGGCCAGCCACTGCCCGGGTCCTGCCAGGGCCACGGCGCGGGATTCGCTGGCCGACACGCTGGATTTGGGTGCCGTGGACGGGGACGACCTGTATGCGGCCATGGACTGGCTGCCAGCGCGCCAGGAGCGGATCGAACAGAGCCTGGCCCGGCGGCATCTCGAAGAAGGCGCCCTGCGACCTAACCCCGGTCTGCGTGGAAGGACACCACTGCCCGCTGGCGAAGCGCGGGTATTCGCGCGATGGCAGGAAGGGCAAGGCTGCAGATCGAATCCGGGTTGCCGTGCGACCGGGACGGCTGTCCCGGGGCGATGGGTTCGCAGGTCCGGAAGCTGCGGGAACGCTTCGGGCTGTCGAAGGTCGTTCTGGCGGGAGACCGGGGAATGCGGACCGGGGCGCGTGCGCGCAGGCGGGAGACCCTGCCGGAAGCTACGGAGAAGCTGCCGGAACCCATCGCTGCGGCAACGCGGCGGGAGAAGCGGCGCCTGAGAGGAAAGACAGGACCGGGCCGCGCGGGTGGGCAGGGTCATCGGCAGGTACAGGGTGGCCAGACATTTCGCGTGGCGGGTCGACGCTGGGGGCCGGTTCCACTGCCGGCGCGACGCTCAGAGGTCGCCCAACGCAGGGCCCGGCGCAAACGCACCGACAGGGGCTGGCACGTGCACAGCTTCCGCACCCTGCTCACCGACCCTGCCACCATCACCCGCAACCGGTCAATGCTTCGCCTGGCCTGCTGACCTGCAGGACGAAGCCTTCCGTCTGCCCGGCGTGCCGTTGTAGTCCTGTTCCCGGTAACCAATTCCTGATTCATCGAAACAACCAGCATAATCAATGGGATAATCCGTGATAGCCGGGGAACTTCAGTTTAAAATAAAGGGAATGATTAGGAATTGTTCACCTACTCGGTTGCTTAATTCCCATTCTCTAGAGGGTCATCTTATAAGTGCTTTATAGCACGTTATATTGGTGCGTTAACTTTGGTTATCTATTCAATTAAAATCCATTGAATCAAGAACTTGTGAGAGTCTTGGCGGAATTCCCTCTCACCATTTCCACCAACAAGACAAATCTTACGCATCGATCATGGTGAGGGCAGCTCCTCGGGTTCCCATACCTTGTCGCACCCCCATTTTTTCAGCTACTCCATTCATACATGAAATGACACCATCTTCCCAAGTACTCATCACATCGCCAATACGTGCAGTCATGGTTCCGACCGCAGCCACTGCGATCCCCGCTCCCGCCAGATAGGGAAAAGAAGCGATGCCCGAATCATCTTTTCCCCGGCCTGCGTCATTCGCAATTACCCCCTTCAGATTGAGCTTCAAGACATGAGGAACAAGAGTAAGTCCGCAGTGCGAGGCTTGGATGAAAACATCTCGGGGTCTCTGCTCATTAACAGAACGCAAGACGGGAATTCCCCACGAAGCGCGTATATTGCCGTTAGGAAAATGGCCTAATTCATAAATTCTATCATCAAGACTCTCCTCGACAACCACTTTCCGGCCCACTTCGGCATTCATCAAACAAATCGAGGCTTTGGCAACGGGCTGGCCAATTTCAACACCTAGATCACGGGCCGCTCGATTCGCATGGCCGACTTCGCCTTGATAAACGGATTCACCCACTGCAAGTCTGGCCGACATTGTCTCACACGCCATTGCAGGAATATTGTACTCTTGTGCCAAGCGCAGGCCGCTGATACCCGCATCATCCTTCCCAACTCCCGCTGCATGGGCGACGATTGCCCTTGCACCCAGGCGCATCGCCCAGGCAATCGTCATGCGCGCCGCGTAAGAACCCGAGATAAGCACGTCATTTTTTCCGGCCTTTTCGTCAAAATACGTCATCGAATCCGCCGAAATTATGCGGCCACGCGCGTCTTCGTAATGAATAATATGTTCATCTGTCGTCATCAGATTCTCAATGAGAAAGTATGAAATAAAATGGTTGTAATACAGGTATTTCAAGTAAAAAGAATCGCCCGGTTGAAGTATCAACCGGGCGTTGAATCATTTGCTCTCTTGGGCCTTAGTACTCAGCAGGAGCAATGCCCCCTTCACCGTCACTCAAAAAGGAAATTTCATCACCTACATCGTCTTCAGACGCATCGTATGCCAAATCCGATGGCAATATATCTCCAGATTCAGCAAAAAACTCTTCATCCAATACAACTACGCTACCCGTAAATTCGAGCATTTCTTCCTCACCCACGGGCAGTTTGATTAACCCCGAAATTCCTACAGGGGCTCACAAAGGGCGAAAGTATACAATAATTTGCAAAACAAAAAAAGTGATACTTTTTTCAAGGCCGTCCGAAGTGTATTCGCCTGAAATATCTCAAGCAAGCGAAATGCTTACGCCATGTCTTTCGCCTGGAATTCGATTCGTCCTCCAGGAGGTTCCACCACCAAGTGAAGCGCCTCCGCCAGCCTGCCGGAAAGGTGCCACATACCACAAATAAAAGTGAGTTCCACAATCTGCCTATTGGAAAAGTATTTTTTCATCTCACTAAAAGCAAAATCGTTTTTCTTTGCGGTGAATTTCGACACTTCATCCGCCCACCGAATGACAGCTTTTTCTTTTTCATCGAACAAATCGCTGTCTTTCCAATCATCGCTTTCTAACAGACTGATTTGCTCTTGTGTAAGTCCCAGGGCTCGACCGAGCTCCACGTTGTGCCCAATTCAGTTGTTACATTCAGTTAATATTGCCGTTTTGACGATGACGAGCTCCATGAGCCGTATGTAATCGGACTCTGTTTTCAATCGATTCGTCCGAAGCTTTTGGTCAAGCAGCATCCACCCTTCCACCGTGGGGGGTGAATTTCCCAAGAGCTGCAGAAATCGTGGGACAGTGCCCCACATTCGCTTCGACCAATCATAGAGCGGAACGAGTTCCTCCGTGAGTTCTTCAGGTATGTTATCCGGATCAACGAAAGGCAACCTTGGCAGGGGACACGCCATCATCTCTTCGGTTACACCCAAATTATCTGGCAAACTCGTTGCTTTATCTATGGTCATTGGGTTCTCCTCTAACAAGACTGTTGTGATTATGCGCTGCTCAGCACCAGAGCCTCACGAATGTGGTGCGGGCCGACAGGCAATGAAAAGACCGGGACTCCGACAGCGTCCTGAATAGCATTTACTATGGCAGCCGCGGTCGCCACTATGGGAGGTTCACCCACACCCCGCATCCCATAAGGCGTGCCCTCGGCCGGATTATCATATAAAACAGCTTTCAAGTCTGGCATATCCATGCTGGTAGGGATCAGATATTCGTGGAAGGTATCACCGTGCAAATTTCCATCCGGGCGCCTAGGCTGCTCTTCCATAAGTGCCAATCCGAGCCCCTGTATCATGGCACCTTCAATCTGTCCCACGACAGACAATGGATTGATGGCGAATCCAACATCCTGCACACATATAAGCCGCAATACCTTGATCTCGCCTAGTTCGGGGTTCACTGCCACGTCCGCTATCTGCCCTGTATGAATCGGACATGGGGGCGGTTTTACGCTTTCGCCTTGCCCAATCAGAAATCCCTGAATTTCAGGCGCCGCCTTGGCCACCTGCGAAAGAGCCAAGGCGCGCTCGGGCGCCGAAGCCACTTTGACTTGCCCATCTTCCAAAACCAGATCATCCGCAGCAGCCTCTAGTTTGACACTCGCCACATTTAAAATTTTATTACGCAAATCCCGCGCAGCACTCAAAGTGGCCATTCCCACCGCACGCGTAGCCTTACTACCAGATGCAGCCGATGATTCAGGAACCGAATCTGTATCACCGTTCGTATAGCGCACCTCATCCAAACTGACACCTAGCTCCTCGGCCGCCAACTGGCACACCGAAGTACTCATACCTGTAAGGTTCACCGTTCCGGCCACCACTTGAACAGTGCCATCTTGATTCAGACGTACTGTACAACTGGACGCTTCTCCCGGCCCGGGCCAATATCCACAAGCTATTCCACGGCCAAGTCTCCAGCCTTCACCCTCAAGCTCACCATTTACTTCGATAGGCTGCCCCCATTTCCCCTCAATGGCGGTCGAGTCCAGAACACTGCGCATGGATGGATTCTGCTCGCTGCCAGCCAAGGTTCTATCTCCTGACCGAAGCGAGTTGATCCGCCTTATCTCAAGAGGATCAATCCCCATCTCACGCGCGATGATGTCCATCTGCACTTCTGTGGCGAAGTGATATTGTGGCCCGCTGGGAGCACGAACGGGGCCACAAACGGGCCCATTCGTATACACTGTGCAGGCGCGAATTCTGACGTTGGGAATACGATATGAGGACGAACCCATGAGCATCTTGCTGCTACACTGGAATGGCGCACCTCGACCATACGCCCCGTGATCCATGGTGACGTCGAGTTCCCTCGCTACAAACGTGCCGTCATTTTTCACCGCCGTGCGTATTGTGATGAAATGAGGGTGCCTTGGATTCACGCCAACATGATCTTCTTCCCGGGTCATCTCCATGCGCACCGCCCGGTCCGTTTTCAAAGACAACAGAGCGGCTATATGCTCGTAAGTGCTCTTCAGTTTTGCGCCAAATCCACCCCCGATTTCCGTAGGGATAACACGAACTTGTGTCGCCGCAAGCCCAAGCGCCTCAGCCACGTCCGCTCGAATTGCCCAGGCATCCTGCGTGGTAGTCCAGATCGTGACCTTCCCGTCTGCACTGGCTTCGGCGATGCAGGCATGGGGCTCAATATAACCGGCATGCACGAATGGGGTCGTGAAAGTGTGCTCAAAAATGCGGTCCGCCTCTTGGTATCCAGCGTCGACATCTCCGATCTCTCTTTCAAATTCAGCTATGATGTTCTTGTCGGCATTCGGCCCTAGCCCCAAGTCTCGCCAATTTTCATGAACCACAGGGCCTTTGCCGGCCCTGCTATCCAAACCATTCACTACCGGCTCCAAAACTTCATAGTTTACCCGAATCAACTCAATAGCCGCTTGAGCTGCATCCATATCCTCAGCAGCCACGGCAGCCACAGGTTCTCCGCCGTACCGGACAAAACCATCCTGCGCAAACCAACTCTGATCTTTTATGTTCGCTCCGAATCGAATACGAGGAGCATCATCGCGTGTCAATACAGCGCGAACACCGGGAACCTTGCGTGCTTCGGACACATCTACGTTTTTCACTTTTGCATATGGATGGGGGCTGCCCAAGACCAGCCCGATGAGCGCGCGGCTCGCTGGAACATCCGCCGCATACTTGGCACTTCCAGCCACTTTATCCAGAGCATCAATTCGGACATGCCCAAAACCAGCTACATTATAGTCTGTCATTTCCACCTCAAAGAAAATTTGACTTAGCCCGCAGTTCACATGAACCCACCATCAATTTCCACTCCCGAAGCACGGCAGGAAATTCATCACCATCCGTTTACTCAGGAACACCCGAAGGTTTGACACCATGCGAAGCTCGAATTCTCGTTTTGATATTTCCCCTCACATTGAAGTCACCCTCAACCCACACCCATTTTGGAACACAAACCTCGACCAAGTCATCAAGTATCGTGTTGACCACCTGTTCATGGAAAATTTCCCGGTCCCTGTAATTATTGATGTAGAGCTTCAAGGATTTCAACTCCACAATCTTATCTCCGGGGACGTATTTGATATGGATGGTGGCAAAGTCGGGAAAATTGCTGATTGGGCAAAGACACGTGAATTCGGGAATGCTGAAATCGACAACATAATCCCGCTGCCCCGATGGATTGGGAACAGCTTCCAGCTTAGCCTCTGAGATCATCTTCGCACCATACTTCATCTCGTCTTGAGACATTTTCGTTATTCTCCAGGGGTCAGATTCACCAGCAGCGCGCCGTCCTTTCGGGCCACAAACGTATCGTGCGCTTCTTGGTAATTCTTCAAGGGGAACTGATGAGTAATGTACGGTTCCACCTTCATTCTGCCTGCATGAATGAGCGCCAACACTTCATCCCCACAATTTGGGTTCGCCCTAACGCCGAAAATATCCATTTCCTCGAGCACAACACGTTTCCATGCCATATCAGGAATGTTCTCGGGGATACCGGTGATAGCGACTCGCGCGCCTTTGCCCCCACAGTCCACACTCCACTTGAAGCTATCCGTGGTTCCAGCCGTCTCCAGCACCACGTTGGCTTTCCTCCCGTCTGTCATTTCCTCGATACGCTCTGGCACGCCACCGTCTCGATAGTTGACAACTTCAGCATCTTGCTCTTCTAAAATCGCGAGTCTCCTGCCGCCACCCACGACAATCACGCGACCTGCTCCCATCGCCTTTGAAGATTCATAGGCGAAAACGCCGATGGGACCTGACCCTAATATCACTACCGTGTCACCAGGGTTGATTCCCGCGCGCTTCGCCGTCCACAGACCACAACCAGCCGGATCCACGGCGGAACCATGCTCAAAAGACATTCCTTTTGGCATTTTGTGTAACGCGCGTATATTATTGACGACATATTCCGCATATGAGCCTTGCGTAATATGTCCATATTGCCTATGGCCCGTAATTGTATTCCCATAATTATAGCAGAGATTGTAGCGTCCGATCAGACACATGCGACATGCTCCACATCCAGCATGACTCGTCCCCGCAACAGCATCCCCCATCTCAAGGCCGAATCCTTCGGTCATCGGTCCCATGGCTACTATTCTGCCAGCCCATTCATGTCCCAAGATGGCCGGAAGCTGGGGCGGCCAGTTGGGTAGATGTCCGCCTTTGATGATTTCGATGTCTGTCCCGCAAATCGTGGTGCACTCTACTTTTACGAGCACTTCCCCGATGCCTGGATCAGGAACGGGGACGGATTGAATCTCCAGATTTTCAGGCGCGATCATCATGACCGCTTCCATCATGTCTCCTATCTCTTCACCGTAGCGCACTTCAAATTGTGAGGACATAACGAGTTCTCCTATACCCACGTATCTTGCGGATGAATGTTTAAAATGAATGCATATTATTTCAGAGACTGGCTACATACGTCGCCGCAAGTTATTCAAAAAAAGTTGTGAATTTGCTATACGTTCATTTCTCCTTTATACGTTGAATGTACATCTACTTCTTCTCTAGCAAGCCATTCGCCCGTCCATATACGCCACCAAAATCGACCCACATCGTTTCCTATCAATGACATGACGGGAACCAGAACAAGAGTTATCCCCGTGGCAAAAAGGAGCCCGAAACACAAACTAATAGCCATGGGTATCAAGAATTGCGCCTGAAAGCTTTTCTCGAACAACATCGGCCCCAACCCTGCCGCGGTAGTCATTGTTGTTATAACGATCGCTCTCCATCTCGCGACACCAGCCTGCTGGAGTGCATCTTCTATTGGCATTCCGTTTTTGATACTCCGATTTGCGAAATCCAGAAGTACCAGAGAGTCATTCACCACAACACCGGTAAGCGCCAAAATACCCATCATACTCAATATGGTAATATCGAATCCCATGACGATATGTCCCCAAATGGCGCCTACGATACCAAACGGAATGGCACTCATCACGATAAAGGGCTGAAAATAGCTTCTGAACAGCGTGGCCAAAATCACAAAAATGCCGGCAAGCGCAAGCGTAAAGCCACGAAACAAACTGCCGAATGACTCCTGCGTCTCTTTTGCCTGACCCTCAAATCTAACTCCTACTCCGGTATAACGGTTCGGAAGTCTTAGGAAGAAATTCGCATTCAGGTCGTTTAGAACCTCAGTGGGATTTGCTCGGTCCCGATCGAGCTCAGCCGTTACGTTAATCACCCTGGACCTGGCAACACGCCTGATTTCATCAAGTCCTTGAGCCATCTCGACTTCCGCCACTTCATGGAAAGGGATTTCGGCCCCTGATGACGTTCTGACTCTCATTTTTCTGATGTCCTCGAGAGAGCGCCTCTCCTCGGGCGGATAGCGAAGTGTGACCTTCACATCATCTCTGCCACGTTGAAGACGCAGGACTTCCAGCCCGAAAAAGCGTGCGCGCAACTGACGCCCCAAGTCTTCAAGGCTCACGCCCAGTATCCGGGCCTGTGGCTTCAATGATGTTCGGATTTCAAGCTTTCCGGGCCTGAAGTCATCTTGAATATCAAATATACCGGGATATCTTTCTAGCTCCCGCTTGAACTCCGTGGCTACACTTTTCAACGCCTCAATGTCATCACCATAGAACTGTACATCGATAGGTTTGCCACCGGGCGGGCCAGCTCGTCCAGAGCCGAAAGTAAGGCTCATTATATCTGGAATTTTCCCTGTTTTTTCGCGCCAGCGGTTTGTGATTTCCTCCCCATTTATTCCCCTGGCTTCCGAGGGCAGCAACTCCACAATCACGTGCGCCATATGGCTTCCCGCCTCGACACGTTCACGGGTTTGGCCATATTGCTGGCCCAACGTCGTAAATATATTTTTCACGATTGGCTCACCCGTTTTCGAACGAAAAACCTCATCAAGAGCAATTGCTGCCCGTTCAATCCTTTGCGACGCGTTTTTCGTTTGCTGAATCGGAGTTCCCAATGGGAACAGAATCCTGGCTTCCACCCAATCGGAATCGAATTTTGGAAAATACAAAAATCTCACATGCCCACCCACGACCAAACCTACCGTCACCATAAAAACCACCAAAGCCAGAGAGATAACCAGATATCTGGCGCTGAGGCAAAATCCCAGAATCGGCGCATATATTTGATGGATAAGCCAGTTGATTGCTCTATCGATGGCGTTCCTGACGCGCGCAGATATTCCACCCGTCTTGGGTGGTCGCACCCAATGCCCCAAATGAGCTGGCAGAACAAATAACGACTCTACAAGAGATGCGATTAACGCGGCGATGATAGCCGCCGGAATCACCGCCATGAATTTCCCGGCAGTTCCCTCTACCATCAGCAAGGGAACGAAAGCCACAATGGATGTCACGATAGTGGCAATAACCGGCAAAATTATTTCATAAGTGCCATCAATAGCAGCTTGAACGCGATTCTTCCCTCTTTCCATGTGAGAATAGATATTTTCAGCCACTACAATTGCGTCGTCCACCAGTATTCCCAAAACCATGATGAAGGCGAACATTGAAAGCATGTTGAGAGTACCGCCAGAGAAACTCAAGAAACCCAATGCCGTCATCAGGGAGACAGGGATTCCCATAGCGACCCAAAAGGAAAGACGTATATTCAAGAACAGCCACATGGAAATAAAAACCAAACAGAGTCCAACACGCCCATTTCTCATTAAAAGATCGAGTCGATCTCGTATCAAACGCGAGGTGTCCGACCAATGGACCAAATTCAACCCTTCGGGCAATTCCTCGCGCTTTCTCTCAACGTATTCAATAGCTGCCTTGGAAATCGAAAGCGCATCTTCCTCATCGGTACGATACACTGTGATGAGCCCGGCCGGCTTCCCATTGAACCGGCCTGTTCTATCACTGTCTTCAAAAGCGTCGACCACACGAGCAATATCGCCAAGTCTCAAGACGGCACCGTCTTGTTGGGTGAGTATTTCCAGGCGCTCGAATTCCAGACCCGTGTAACGCTTCCCCATCGTCCTGATTCTAATTCTTCGCTCCGGAGAACGGATATCCCCACCCGAGAGTTCCAGTACGTTCTTGCGAATAATATTTCTGACTCGCTCAAAAGTGAGCCCATAACGGCGCAACATCTCCTCTGAAACCTCGATTGAAATTTCCCAATCTCTCAAGCCACTCAAAACCACTTTGGATATGTTTGGCATATCCAGCAATTCATCTTTGATTTCCATGGCTTTTCGCTTCAGGATTTCTTCCGAAACATTGCCAAACAAAGAGATATCAACTACCTGAAGTATCTGTTTAACTTCCGCAACGATGGGCTTTTCTATGCCCGCGGGTAATGTGGTGATGCGGCCGATTTCATTTCTGATGTCTTCCATCAAATCTCGGGAATTCTTGATCCAAGTATGTAGTTCCACCCCAATTTCACATCGACCCTCATAAGCAATCGAAGTGATTTTTTTTACCCCCTCTACACCGGTCAAGGCTTCTTCGATTTTGATGCAAACTCCCTCTTCTACCTCTACAGGACTCGCACCTTCCCACGAAATATTGACGCTGACTCGCTCAAGGGCGAATTGAGGGAACAGTTCGCTGCGGATTTGAAAAATGGCGATAACACCGATAACCAACATTATCGCCATCATAAGATTGGCGAAAACAGAATGACTTGTAGACCAAGTCAGAATTTGCTTCATTTCACAGGAGCACCGGGAGCAACCCCATTTTGCTCGCTAAGCTTCATGCCAGAAACGGGCTCGGGAATCGAGGAAAGAATGATACGGGCGTTTTCACTTATTCCACTCCTGATAACGACGCCATCCTGATCTTTTCGAACGACTTCAACCTTCTGGATTCTCAGTTTACCCTCGTCCAGCAAATACACATGATCCTGCCTGCGTAACGCAGCCCACGGAATGACATACACATCGGGTACTGTGACGCCTTCGATTTTCACCTCAACAAACATCCCAACGAAAAGGGGAGGATGCTCTCCCGGTACCCAGTTTTTCATTGGCTCAGGAATTTCAACAACGAGCGTGAGCGCGCGCGTAGACTCATCAAGCCCGGAATCCACGAGGGAAACTCGTCCTTTCCATTCTATCTTTTTCCCATACTGACTCCAGGATACCTTGGCAGCAGGGAAAAAAGGCTTGACCTCTTCCTGGCTGCGGGGAAAGGACACCTCACGAATACGACGAAACGCCCAACGCACATCCTCAACCGGCAGTGAGACAGGAACTTCGAGCACCGAAACATCATAGATTTTGCCAACGGATTTGCCCGCACTAGCGAAATCCCCCACATCCAAACTCGTTTCTCGCACGCGAGCATCAAAAGGAGCCACGATTTTGGTGCGAGACAATTGCAGGAATGCTCTCTTGAGCTCCGACCGGACCGCATCCAGGGCTGCGCGTTTCTGCCTCAACTGAACGGGCAGTAGCGCCAGAATGTTTTTGATGGACTGAACCGTTCTTTCTTGTCTGAGAAAATTTTGCTGGGATTGATCGTATTGGCCAGAGGAAATAACGCCTTGTCTTTGTAATCTTTCGTTGCGTTCCATTTCCTGAGCAACCAACTCCATATGGCGCTCGGCGATTTCTAGATCGGCCTGGTGATTCTTCTCCTCTTGCTTTAACTGTGCAATATTGGCTTGGAGTTGCGCAATTTCCGCTTTGCGGCGCTCGATAGCGATTTTGAAATCTGCGGAGTCAATTTGAAAAAGCATATCTCCTTTTTTGATGAAGCCGCCGGTCCTGAAACTAGGAGACCGCTCGATTACTTTCCCAGACACTTCAGGCACTATGGAAAGTTCCGTCTTAGGCCGAACGGTTCCGAACCCCTTCACCCAAAAGGTTTTATCCTGTTTCTTCAAGAGCATGGTCCTGACGAATCTCCGCGACTCAGAAACAGTCAAAACATCGGGTTTTGGTCGATTCTGAATTAGCTGTCTTGTAATTACAGTTCCAGCCACCAAAACTACGATGGCCAGAACGACAAATACTTTTTGACGAGACATAATATGGTCAGCCTCTCCTCTCTAAGCGGTCATGAAGTGAGCCAAGAAATAAAATTTCAGGCGGGAACTATTCCGTCTGGAATCGAGCGATCCTCCTGCCTGCTTGTTCCTTGTCCACACCATCAATGAAACTCACATCGGCGTCCGCGTCTGCAGACAGGGAATCACCTCATTGAGCCGTTTCATCTTCTTTCGATACGAAGGCAACAACTCCGAGCGGAAACATCCACCCGAACCAAGCCGATTCCCTTCCATTTCTACTGTGAAGCCAAAGAAGCATTGCGAACCACAGTGTGACATCCCCATGTGTCACGCCGCGCGGCCTCACCCCCTCCTGAAAGCCTCCCACGCCGCCTCCACGGTCTGCCGGAGGAAGCCCTGCGCCCCACGGTCCTCAATTCATCTCGAAAGGCCGGATTCGTAAAGAATATCATCGTATATTCTTTCATGGGGACTCACCTCCTCTCTGCTGAATGACTGGGCTTCCAACAACCCCATCTCAGCAACAGCGCCCCGTCTTCTCCTATTCAGCCCTTACACCAAATCTGACAGCAACGAAATGGAAACCAAAATGCACGAATATATCATCTGCTTCAGCGACAACTTGAAAATCGCCGTACACCTTTTCAGTCTGCCCGGCCAATGGTTCGTCTCGGCTCGGGAATATCTGTGTAACAGGATACAGCGGAAGAAAGAACTTGACCACAATCGACATGCCCGTCACTTGAGTAAAGCCATTTTTTCACCCTCGCGCCTGATTGTCGAGGTTACGCTGTCATTGCAGGCGCTCGCGGACGTCACCCCCACTGGAACAGGCCAATAGGATGCCTACGATAAAATCACTTACCTGAAAACAGTTGAAGGCGTCGATCCCGAACAGATCGGCCTGTAAGGTACAGGTTTTGGCGGGGCGCACGCCATTTGGGTAACGGCAGGCGGCGCTGATATGTGAGTTGTAGTGAACGAAGCACGTCATGCCCATCCACTATTCGAGCCTACCCCAACTCACGGGAACGCCCGAGGCGTTCATTCAGGAGCTGCGCAAGTGCGGTCTCAATACGGAGAGCATCGACTTGAAGTCAGGAGAAAACGCAACCATCTAATTTCGCTTCTGTTACGCGCCGGGTCTCTCGATGAGTTCGAGTGTGTTGCCGTCCGGATCCTCGACGTAGACAACGTACCCACCCTTGTTGGGGCCTTGGGTGACGGGCACGGGTGGAGAGACAAACTTCACCCCACGGGGCGCGAGTGTCTCGTACATCCCTTTGAGATCATTGACATTGTATGCGATATGCGCGCTGCCCACGTTGTTCGTGGCGGTATCTATCTTGACGCCGGGTGCGCCGACATACTCCACGAGTTCGATATGGTAGTCCACACCCCGGACGTAGATGATGCGAAGGTCGGCACCCGGGATACCAGTCACCTTCTCGCTATAATCCTGGGGTCGAGTCTCGTCCGAAACGATAGTAAAACCAAGCATTTCGCAGTACCATTTTGCTATCGCAGAAGCGTCAGAGACCGTAAAACTCGTATGGTTGATACTCACAAGACCCATCTTGTGCCTCCTTTAAAGCTATCGGTTCGGGAACGCATTCCCCCTGTTTCCGCCGTTTTCAAAGACGCAATTATGGCATAGCGAGGTGTCCAAATTTCAGAAAAACATCGTGAATTCATCTGAATTTATCGAGGTCGATCGCAGCACCAGAGTGACCACCAAGAAAGGAAATTCAGGGAATTATAAACAAAAACATACCAAAGATACCCGAGTTTTTCGCACTGCCAGAGTATCCGTCCCCTCCCCGGCAAATCAGGCGCGTATTCATTGGTTCCGCCGGGGCGGGGTGACGGCGCACTTCATTTTCGCTACAAATGCTCCCTGTTGTCTCTTCTATTTCCTTTTCGGGCGGACGGTATGATGGCGTATCTGAGCGCGGCGGCGAACGTGCTCGTTCATGTTCCCGATCTGGTTCGCTACGGCTCGAAACCCTGGCGCGAAGCTCAAGGAAAAGAGCAAGCACCGGGCAGCGAGTTCGTCGGGTTGCGCTCTTTCAAAGATGCGCTCAGCTACCCACCGAACCAAGCGTTCATCGGTAATATCACGCCAGAGAAAATGAATGACATTCCCTCTCCTTGGTACGAGAATCCCCTGCTAGACGCCTCGCACGAAAGCCCCTTTGGGGAAATCCTACCACAGAGTGCCTTCTACACCCTTATTGAGGCGGCGGATCAGTTCGGGCTAATAATGCTTGATAAGGAACGTATTGATTCAGGCGTTGTGAACTCTGAATCCGCCGCCGCTCTTCTCGATAGAGAAAAACCTGCCAAGGAATACAAGCGAGAAGAGATTTCAGAACGTATCGAGCGTGGAGAGGCCTTGCCGCTTTTCGTGGCCAGCGAACTCCTTGGGTGCGTTCGCCGCGATCATGACGCGGACGAATCCTTGGACGCACGTATTCTTCTGGAGAACCTCGCGGCCAAGGCCAGCGGCGCTTACGCCTTAAGCCGTCTGCTCACGCAGGAGAGCATCGCGCCGGAACAGATAGAGTACGTCATCAGTTGCTCGGAAGAGGCGGTAGGGGACCGATACAATCGCGGCGGTGGCAATCTCGCCAAGACCATCGCCGAGATGGCGGGCTGCGTGAATGCAGCGGGCGTGGACGTCAAGTCTTTCTGCGCGGCGCCTGTCAATGCGCTCGTTCACGCTGCAGCCTTGATCGAGGCGGAGGTCGTTGAGAACGCCGTCGTCGTAGGCGGCGGCTCCATGGCGAAACTCGGCATGAAGGCCTACTTCCATCTCGAAAAGGGAGTACCCGTGCTGGAAGACGTATTAGGCGGATTGGCGTTTTTTCTCACGAAAAATTCGGGCGATGGTCCTCGGGTGAATCTCGAAATCTCGGGACGCCACGTGATGGGCAAGCCTTCCACGCCCCAAGGACTTGCGGAGGCGCTCGTGCGCGACCCACTGGCCCGCGCCAGGCGCAAGCTGACGAGCGTCGATAAGTACGCCGTCGAACTGCATAACCCAGAAATCATGCTGCCCGCCGGTGCGGGAGACGTCGCTGCCGCGAACTATAGAATGCTGGCCGCCTTGGCAGTTATGGGCGGGGAAATCGAACGCGAGGAAATTCCGGGTTTCATCAAAACCCACGGGATGCGCGGATTTGCGCCCACACAGGGACACATCCCCGCCGGCGTTCCCTTTCTCGGGCACGCGCTTGAGAGGATGCGAACAGGCGCGCTTGTGAGTACAATGGTTGTAGCCAAAGGGAGTCTGTTTCTGGGCCGGATGTCCCGCCAGGCCGACGGGGCTTCAGTGCTGTTGGAAACGTGATTCGTCTGTTTATCCGCAGGCGGAGGATACTAATGTTTGAGGGCAAAAAGGTGATCGCGTTGGGCGAGCGCGACGGCGTTCCCGGCCCGCTTATCGCGGAATGCCTCAAGGCAGCGGGTGCAGAGGTCGTGTTCGAAAAGACGGAGTGTTTCGTCTGAACCTCCGCGGGTGCCATGGACCTGGAGAACCAGACCACTATCAAATCGATCGCGGATGAAATCGGGGTGGATAATCTGATAGTGGTGGTGGGAATACCCGGTGAAGGCCTTCGGCTCGTAGTCGAAACGCTGACCACCGGGGACCCGAGTTGGGCCGGGCCCCTGGCGGGAGTTCAGTTGGGGCTCCCCGTGTTCCACATCCTTGAGGAAAAGGTGCGGACCCTTATTCCCGAGGATGTGTACACCGAGAAACTGCTCATGATGGAAATGGTGCTCGATCTGACGCAGATAGAGAGCGATCTGGCTTCTATGCGAGCGGCGGGCTAGGGGGGCGATCATGTCCATGCGACTGGAGATGGGTATTTTTCCCGTCTCAAAAATCATTGTCGGAAAGCGCTTCGCGTATAAAGAAGAGACGCTCACCGTGGACGCGGATGAGCTTCGAGAAATCGCTCTGGAAGCTGGCGACCTTAAGAGCGTGAGCTTTCACGCGGGCATGCCGGGCGAATCGGCACGAATAACGAACGTATTGGACTCCGTCGAGCCCCTCTACAAAGTGAGCGGGTACTCATGTGCCTTTCCAGGATTCATGGGCCCCTCCAAGACCGCGGGCGAAGGCCGCACCCACAAACTCGCTGGGATGTGCGTCATCAGTTCCACGCATTTCCTAGGGCCCATGACGGGCATCATGAGCTTTCGCGAAGGGATTATCGACATGTGCGGCCCTGGCACAATTCATTGTACGAATTCAGAGACCGCGAATCTCGTCGCCTGCTACGAACCGCTGGAAGGCACCTCGAACGAAGCACACGATGACGCCGTACGTCTTGCAACACTCAAAATAGCCTCCCGGCTGGCCGAACACACGAAGGATATAGAGCCCACGCGGGTCGAGACGTTCGAACTCGCAGATGTCGACCCCGCTCTTCCTCGCGTCGTTTATGTCGATCAGATCATGCACCAAGCTTCCATGGTGCAGACTTTCATGTACGGCAAGAACTTTGGGGATTCACTCCCCACCCTCATTCATCCGAACGAGATGCTCGACGGCGCGGTCGTTGGAGCGAATTACAAGACGCAGCAGAAGGCACCGACCTACCTCCATTGCAACAAGCCGCTCATATACGAACTCTACCGCCGCCACGGAGCGGATATCAATTTCACAGGAATGATCATTACACGCGGCCACCACGACAACCAAGCCCTTAAGGAACGCTCGGCGCAATACGTGGCCAAGCTCGCAACGCTCCTAAAGGCCGACGGCGCGGTTCTCGCCTTCGAGGGTGGCGGCAATTCCACGGTGGACTATTGGCTCACCGTCCAAGCACTCGAGCAGATGGGTGTACGTGCTGTGCCTATCATCTACGAGGTGGGCCGGCCAGGCTCGGGCGAATTCCCGCTCGTCTTTCACGTGCCGGAAGCCGACTCTATCATCTCCAAGGGCATGCAGGGGGAGCGCATCGCCGCCCCGGCAGTGGAGCGTGTCATCGGCTCGGAAATCGTTGATTTCTATAACGGCAGGAGCTACAACGTCCGCGAAGCGTTCACCCTGTCAGACAGCGACTACTACGCAAACGAGTGGGCGCGGGACATCAACCACATGATTGGCAAGGCGTATTGAGGGCAGGAAGGTCAATATGAGCATGCGTGAGAAGATGGAAGGCCGGGAGTCGTTGACAAGACAACCGCGTATGGTGCGAAAATACCGAAACACAACAGAAACCGTGAATATCAATTGCATATATAAAATGGCTTTGGGTGAATTCATCCCTTGAGGCGAGACATGAGCACTAAATTTCGGGTCGTTCACTATTTGAACCAGTTCTTCGCTGGAGTGGGGGGCGAGGATAGGAGCGATCATCCTGCCTCCGTCCTGCCCGGCCCCGTCGGCCCCGGCGTATTACTCGACAAGATATTAAAGGAGGAGGCTGAAGTCGTCGCCACGGTCTTTGCGGGCGATGGCCATTTTGCCGAAAACGAGGCGTCCTGCGCCACAGCAGCGTTCGCACTCATCAAGGAGCACTCACCCGATCTCCTTATCGCAGGCCCCGCCTTCAACGCCGGGCGCTACGGGCTCGCCTGCTCCGCCATCTGCCAATCAGCACAAGAGGCGGGCCTTCCCGTCGTCACCGCCATGCACCCGGAGAATCCTGGTTTTCCCGCCGCAGGATTCGGTGTTCACACCGTTCCCACCACAGACTCTGCCATCGGCATGGAGGAAGCCCTTGAGGCCGTCGCCCGCCTGGGGCTCAAGCTCGTCCGGGGTGAGAAGATCGGAAGCGCCGCAGACGAAGGCTATCTCCCGCGCGGTATTCGCTATAACGAAATCGCCGAGTTCCCGGCCTCGCGACGCGCCGTCGATATGGTCCTGAAGAAAATCCGGGGCGAACCCTACCAGAGCGAACTCGATGTTCCCGTCCTTGAAGAGATAGTGCCTCCAGAACCCGTTGCCGATCTCAAAAGGGCCCGAATCGCCATCGTATCAGAGGGCGGTATGGTGCCTCCCGACAATCCTGATCGCTTTTCCGGATCGAGAAATGAAAACTGGGCCACGTATTCCCTGGAAGGAAAAGACGCCCTGCCGGGCGGTGCGTTCATCTCGATACACGGCGGCTTCAACACCGTGTTCGTGAACGAGGAGCCCGACCGCATGCTCGCCGTCGACGCCTTTCGCAGGCTCGAGAACGAGGGTGAGATCGCAGCGCTCCACGATGATTTCCTGAGTACTTGCGGCAACGGCGGCGCCTTCACCACCATGGACGGCATCGGCCGAGCCTGGGCCGCAGAATTGAAGAAGGCCGGGGTGGAGGGCGTCGTTCTCCCCGCCACGTGAGGAACCGGCACGCGCAGCGGGGCTGCGCTGGCGAAAGCTTTGGAAAGAGAGGGCATTCCTACCGTCATTGTCACCTGTCTGCCCGATGTGGCGCGTGACATCGGGGTTAACCGGATCGTCAACAACCGCGCCGGGCACTTCCATCATCCTTTTGGCGATCCGTCCCGGACCCCCGAGGCCGAGCGAGAATGGCGCCTGGGCGCGGCTCGCGCGGCCGTCTCGACGCTTACCAAAACAGTGGACGGCCCCACGGTATTCGAGTACTAGGCAAAATACTACGACGCCCGGCACGAGCAGCACACAGGAGAGCCGCTTTGTCAGACAAGACGGCAATCAGGTGAGTCGTGATTTCCGAAAACCATTTCCTGTCAGTCGGCAAGCGTCGGCAAGCCGTGATCGCTCCTCCCGAACCATCCCGCTTTATACCGTCACCCCCAGCGCTTTTTTTGCGGCGTCGACGACGTTGGTGACGTTGGGGAGCACGAAGTCCTCAAGACGGGGCTCGAAGGGAATGGGCGCGTCCAGGGCGGCCACGCGGCCAATGGGGGCGTCGAGATAATCGAAGGCTTCCTCCTGAACGGCTGCTGATATCTCCGAACCCACGCCACTTCTCAGGTGACCTTCCTCTACGATAATGCAGCGGTTCGTTTTCCGAACCGATTCAGCGAGCGTCCCCGTATCGAGCGGGGCGATCGTCCTGGGGTCGACGACTTCGGCACTGATGCCTTCCTTTTCGAGTTCATCCGCCGCCGCCAGGCAGTTGTGCACCTGATAGCCCACGCCGATGAGGGTGATGTCACTGCCCTCCCGCTTCACGTCGGCCTGGCCGAAAGGGATCAGGTATTCCCATTTGGGCACACGGCCCTTGATCTTGTAGAGCATCTTGTGCTCCACGACGAGCACGGGGTTGCCGTCGCGGATCGCCGTGCGCATCAGGCCCTTGGCGTCCGCAGGGTCGCTCGGCACTGCCACCCTGATCCCCGGAATCTGCATGAACCAGGCCTCCAGGCACTGGCTATGCGTGGGGCCGTACTGCACGCCGCCGCCGCCGGGGGTGCGCACGACGAGAGGCACGCTCAACTGCCCGCCCAGCATATAACGCAGCTTGGCTGCCTGGTTAATGAGTGGGTCCATCGCCAGCATGATGAAGTCCATGAACATGATCTCGACGACGGGCCGGTAGCCCGCCATGGCGGCGCCCACGCCTGCACCCACGATCCCGAGTTCACTGATGGGCGTGTCACGTACCCGGTCTTTCCCGAATCTGTCCGCCAGCCCCTTCGTCACACCGAAGACGTAGGCCAGTTCCACATCCTCGCCCATCACGATGACGCGCTCGTCGCGCTCCATTTCTTCGTGATGGACTTCGTTCAACGCATCCACAAAAGTGATTTCTCGCATGTCACCTTTCTCCAGTTTTTCCTGAATGGCACCGCGCCGGGGGACGGGAGCCATCAGGCGTATACGTCCTCGAGCGCAGATTCGAGCGTGGCTTCCGGACTCTGCTCCGCAAACGCGATGGCGTCGTGGAGTTCCCTGTCCACGGCCTTGAGGTGCGCTTTCTTCTGCGCTTCCGTGAGTTTCAGCATATCCGCCGCAATCGTCAGCGGATCGCGCTTTCTCCATTCGTCCACCTCTTCTTTCGTGCGGTAGGGACCGAACTGGGGATCGCCACGCGAGTGTCCGAAAAAGCGGTAGGTCTTCGCCTCGATGAGGCTCGGACCTCCTCCCTCGCGCGCCCTTCGCACCGACTCGGCGGTCGCCTCGTAGACGGCCACCACGTCCATGCCGTCCACCGTCACGCCGGGGGCGTTGTAGCCCTGCGCGCGCACGCTGATGTCCTTCACGGCGGTGGATCGCTCGACGTGATAGCTTACCGCATAGTGGTTGTTCTCGCAGAAGAAGATGACCGGCAGTTTCCAGATCGCGCACAGGTTCATCGACTCGTGAAAACTGCCCTGGTTCGAGGCGCCGTCGCCGAAGAAGACTACCGCCACGCGCCCCAGGCCTTCCAGCTGATAGGCGAGACCCATGCCCGTAGCCATCGGCATGTTTGCCCCCACGATGGAGTGCGCGCCGTAGTGGCCCTTCGAGATGTCGGCGATGTGCATGGAACCGCCCCGCGCCTTGCAGAGGCCGGTGGACTTGCCGAGAAGCTCGGCCATCATCTCGGGCATCCGGGTACCCTTGGCGATGGAGTGTCCATGGCCCCGGTGGGTGGTCAGGATGGCGTCGTCCTCGCCCAGCGCCGCGCAGACGCCGACCGAGCACGCCTCCTGCCCGATGCTCACGTGAACCGCCCCCTTCACCTGCCCCGCCATGAAAAACTCGTCCGTCTTCTCTTCGAAGCGGCGGATGCGCAGCATGTTGCGGTACATCGCGTTCAAGTCTTTTTTCGTCAGCCTTTTCGGCTTCGTTGACCTTCTTCTCGTCCTGGTGGCCACGGCCTCCTCCTCCCGGCGACTTCATCACAATGCAGTTGTTGAAATATCACGAAAAAATGATTTCCAGAACTTCAGGAGTACCACATGGGGCGGTGACGGTCCAATCAGAGCGCGCCGGATGAGGCTCAGTCGGGATTCGCTGCGTAGCGCAGAAACAACTCATCCCCTTCCTGCCTGATCTCCACAAGCGTAAGGCCCAAAAATTCACCTGAGCGAAAGCCCGATCCGTCCATGAGTGTCGGAGCGGATGCTCCTCCCGCCAGCCAAGGAGTGAGCGTCACGTGAAATTCGTCAATATAACGGGCGAACTCCCATATCAACACCCCCCCTCCTTCGAGAAGCACCCGCCTCACCCCCTGCTCCGAGAGATAGGCCAGCACCTGGACAGCGAGAGCACCCGCTTCATCCAGAAAAACGATTTGCGCCCCCTCGGTGTGGACTTTTTTGAGGTGTCGCGCACCTTCCGGCGTCGTGAATATGAGTCGTTCAACCTCATCCGCGGAAAACCATGGGAGTTGATCGGGGAAAACGCCGCTTTTCGTGATCAACGCGTTCGTCGGATGCGGCGGCAGACCGCGTTCCGTGCGGTCGCGGACGAGGGATTCTTTGCGAACTCTAGCGGGATGGCGCGCAGCCCGGAGCGTCTCGCCGCCCCACACCACGATGTCAGCACCGGCTCTTAGACGGTCCATCTCCAAGCGGTCCGCTCCCGTGCCCAGCGAGAAATCCTTGCGATCATGGCTCGCGATTTTCCCGTCGAGCGTCATAGCTAGATTCGTGTATACGAAGGGTTTGTCCATGAAAATTCTCACTCAAGGTTGTGATTCGCCCGTATAAGGCAGTAAAGTTCCCTATCATCTCGTCTTCATGAAAACGGACATTCCTCAGGCATAAGGAGAGAAAAGACCATGGGAGAATTCGACCAAAGGGTAGACCTTCCCGCTCTCGATTTCCAAAAGCTCAACATCGGCCCTTACAGCAACAATGTATACGTGCTCACATGCAAGGCGACGAAAGAATGCGTCATCATTGACACCTCCTATTCCGCCGAGCCGATTCTCGCTGCATGTGAAGGCGCGACACCGAAATACATTCTACAGACCCATTGCCACGGCGACCACATCGACGCGCTCGACGAGGTGCGCAGCCGCACAGGCGCATCCCTGGGCCAGCACGCCGAGGACGCACGGGAATTCGGCATCAACCCCGATTTCACCATCGCGGACGGCGAAGAGATAACTTTTGGTGAGATCACCCTCAAGGCCATCCACACACCCGGCCACTGCAAGGGCATGCTGATGTTCTATTTTCCGAGGCACTGCGTCTGCGGAGATACTATTTTCCCCGGTGGTCCAGGCAAGACCTGGAATCACGAACAACTGCTCACATCGCTCGACTCCATCGAAAACAAGGTGTTTGCCCTGCCGGATGCTACGGTTCTCTACCCCGGCCACGGGGCAAACAGTACCGTCGCGCAGAGTAAGGAGGAAGTCGCCGGATTCCGGGCTGCAGGCAGGCCGAGGCCGGATGAATTCGGCGACGTGACTTGGGATAGCTAGACAATATAACACAGCCGGATGAACCCGGCGCTCGCGATTGCTTCGCGCGGCTTGGAACGACTAATTGAGATAGGGGTCATACAATGATTTCAGCCAGCATTGCATTCGATCACGTGCACGTCATCAGCAAAGATCCCGAGGAGAGCGTGAACTGGTTCGTCGAGAACCTGGGGGGAGAGCGCGGCGAGGGCGTCATATTCAAGGGAGCGCCACAGGTTCCGGTGAAATTCAACGGTGCCACTGTTATCGTTCGCGGTGAAAGAACGGGCGAGAGCGCAGGCGAGAAGAGCGGCCTCGAATGGGGGACGGATCATTTCGCCTTCGTGGTCTCGGGTGATTTCGACGCCTACTGCGAGGACCTAAAGAAGAAAGGCGTGAAATTCACCGTGGAGCCAGTGCAATTCAACCCGAAGACTCGCATCGCATTCATTGAGGCACCCGATGGCGTCAGCATCGAACTGCTGCAGAGAACTTAATGTTGAAGGATTCATCCGCACTGAACGGTGATCCGCGTTGAAAAGAAATGGTTTTCACCTTGCGCGAATCGCAGCATTATGTCTGCTGATAGTTGTGTTCGGCTGGACGGCCGCTCTGATTTCGCATGCCCAAAACACGCGCGCGCAGGAAGAATTACCCCCGGAGCCACCTCTTGGCCTCGACGACATACCCGTGCCCGAGAACAACCCCATGACGCAGCCCAAAATCGAACTCGGAAGATTGCTCTACTTCGAGAAACGCTTCTCCGGCGACGGGAAGGTCTCCTGTGCGACATGCCACATGCCCCGGCGCGGATTCTCGAACGCACGCCAGTATGGAATCGGCTTCGACGGCAGGCTCACGCTCAGGAACGTGCCCACCGTCATCAATGCCGCCTATAACGAGTCCCAGTTCTGGGACGGGCGCGCTGGCAGCCTTGAGGAACAGGCTAAAGGACCGATTCTCCACCCGAGCGAGATGGCCTCTAGCGAGGAGAAAATCGTCCGCACACTTGAGGCAATACCCAAATACCGCCAAAGGTTCAAAGAGGCGTTTGGGGGCTCCGACATCAATCTCGAACGCGTGGCGCAGGCCATCGCCACATTCGAGCGCACCCTGATCTCGGGAAATTCCCCTTTCGACCGATGGAAATACGGAGACGACCAATCCGCGCTCCCTTCCCGGGCACTAAAGGGTTTCGAGGTCTTCAAAACCAGGGGCAAGTGCGTGAAATGCCATCTCGTCGATGAATTCAGTGCGCCCTTCACGGACAATAAGTTCCACAATCTAGGCGTAGGTATGGACAAGAAGACCCTGGAGATCGGACGAGAGAGGATCACCCAAAAAATCAGGGATCGGGGGAAATTCAAAACACCCACGCTTCGACACATCACACAGACGGCGCCCTACATGCATGACGGCCGCTTCGCCACACTGGAAGAGGTGGTCGATTTCTATGACAAGGGAGGCCACCCGAACCCCAATCTCGACCCGGACATTAAACCTCTCAATCTCACAAAGACCGAGAAAGAGAACCTTATTGCTTTCATGGGCACGCTCACGGGTGACCTCCCCGAAGTCAAGGTACCCGAGTTGCCGAAGTAAGGCTTTTTCGGCAAACTTATTTTCGCAACCACCCGAGACGATTGGAGAGTTCAAGGACCTCCCGCATGACACACATGAAAAAACCATTCTCCCTCGCGCTTGCAGGAGTTTTATCTTTCCTCCTCACGCCCCCTACCTTATATGCAGCGGATGTGGACGACGGGAAATCCATTTTCCAAAACAAAAACTGCGGAAGTTGCCATACCTTGAAAGGCCCTGAAACCAGGATACCCCCACCTTCGCGTCACGGCATAAAGGGTCCCACGCTCTGGTATGCGGGCAGCAAATTCCAACCTGGTTTTCTGGTGAAATGGCTCGCAAAACCGGAGCCTTTTCGGGGCGTCATCTACGAAACCATGAAGCGGGGCAAATACTCGCACCCCGTCCTCCCAAAGGAAGAGGCACCGGAGGTAGCAGCATATCTCGAAAGCCTGAAAGATCCCGAAATGCCCGTAGGTGTCGTTGTGCGCTGGAAGAAAATCCCAAGAAAGGTACTCCGGCGTGCGAGGATTTTGTTTCAGAAAAAACAACCCTGCTATTCATGCCATATGGTCTCGATACGTAAAACGGTCTACCGGACGCGCATCAAGGTGGGCGGCCACAGCGCACCCAATTTCATAGAGGCGGGCCACAGGCTGAACCCCGATTACATCGTGGCCTTTCTGAAAAAACCGGAACGCTACAACCCCAACGGCAGAATGCCCGTATATGGAGACAAGGCGTTCACGAAACTGAGCGAAAAGGATTTCATCGCGCTCGCCGCCTATATTGCGAGCTTCAAGTGAAATTTCTTT
This sequence comes from bacterium, assembly GCA_965200245.1. GTDB lineage: Bacteria > UBA8248 > UBA8248 > UBA8248 > UBA8248 > Bin107. Next base: position 584,764 of record CBDATS010000005.1, read on the forward strand.
CCCTATCAACAACACTCTTACTCGCTCTCGTTACGTCGACCGTGGGCACTCCCCTCACAGGTGCTCAAGAACCCACAAGCCGTGTGAGCGCGCAAGAGAATTTCGGCTGGTACTGCATTCAGTGCCACGGCCCCAAGGGAGACGGCAAGGGAGTCAACAATACCAAGAAACTGCCCGTGAGTCCCCGTAATCTTACCGACGGCAAGGACATGGCCCAGTTCTCGGATGAAGACATGGTGCGTACCATCACCCACGGAGGCGGGGCGAGCGATCTCTCCCCCATCATGCCACCGTGGGGCAATGTGTTTACAAAACAAGAGATTCGTGATTTGGTGGCCTTGATACGCAAGATGTGCAACTGCCGCTTCGATCCCAAGGCGAATGAGGCATTTTTGAAACGACAAAGCCGCTAGGTTCCCCAGCTATGCGCAAGATTCTCATCACGCTCGCCATACTATTGCTCTCTGTTCCCGCTCCTGTCCTTGCAGCGGGGGAACGGATTCTCGTCACGAATACGCGCGACGGCACACTGAGCGTCATCTCGCGCGATACGCACGAGGTCATCAAGACGATTCCCGCGGGCAGAAAGGCGAACCGCCTCTCTCTGGCACCTGATGGGCGCCACGCCTATATTATCAACGACGGCAGCGCCTTCGTGCGCATCTTCGACACGCATACGCTCAAGTTCGTCCGCCGTGTACGCGCGGGGCGCGACCCATACAACCTCGCGTTCACGCCCGACGGCGCGCTCGCCTATTTCGTGAATACCTATTCGGACAATGTGACGATCCTCGACGTCACAGCACTCAAGATCATCGGCCTAATCAAGCACGGGGGAAACAATCCGGTGAACATCAAGCTAAGTCCCGATGGCCGCTATGCCTTCGTGGCGAACGAGTTGAGCGAGGATGTCTCCGTCATCGATCTCAAGACGAAAAAACCGATCAAGCAGATAGAGGCAGGCCACTACATTGAGGGCATCGACGTGACACGCGACGGTAAGCGGCTCTATATCATGAATGGAGAGCGGCATTCCTACAGCGTGGTCGACTTGGACACATTCGAAATCATCCGGATCATCAAACTCTCCGGCGAGCCGCACGATGCCCTAATCACGCCGGACGGGAAATTCCTTTATGTCACCCTCCCGCACAGGAACCGGGTGTCGGTCTTTTCGCTCCCCACGCAAAAGCGCGTCGCCAACGTGAGGCAGGGGATTCGGCCCGACCTCATCGCCTTCACGCCAGACGGTGCGCTCGCCTATGTAACGAATAGGGATTCGAAAGAATTGTTCGTGATGGACGCCAAAACACACCGAAACATCCAGAAAATCCGCGTGGGAAACGGCGCGCACGGTGTACTCGTAGTGCCTGCCCCACCTACGAATTAAGGCTTCCGCTTCATTAACGGCGCAAGTTACTTTTTGTCTTCGTGCATCATATGCGGGATGCGACTCCCACTCCCGAATAACTTCCCCAGGAGGGAAAAATGGCGCAGTCGAAGTACTGACGCTCTAGTTTCGGCCACGCACCCCTTGATTTCGCTCCTAATAGTCGTCGGACGATGCCTGCTTATCTGGTACGAACTGAAACTGATGCAGTGTGGAACCGATAGAAGAGAAACAAAAAAGCACACAGTTGCACGAACGAACAATTGCTGCATTGAATTAACCGCCACCGAGAAGCGATAAGAACTCTGGAAACCTTGATCGAAAAGAACGTCGCAGTGAGCGAAGAGAAAGGTCGCCGCTTTGCCTGATTTCCTCGGCATTCCCTATAGGGTCACGAACCTTTGTCGATGGAAAACTCACTTGCCCTCACAGGCCAGTGTGTCGTACGACTCCGGCGGTCTTAATAACCCTCGCCTGTGGCACAGCGAAAGCCGATTTTGTTGTTCGTATAATCGGGAGAGCGGTGGTAGCGGTTGTGGGCCGTAGCCCAAGCGACAGGGCTGCCCCAGGACGCGCCGCGCACGACTCGCGTTTTCCCCTTCGCGGGGCCGTGCGGGTCGCGCTCGGCCATTTTCCTATAAGCTTGCGAACGATAGCGGTCGGCCACCCATTCCCAGACGTTGCCGGACATATCAAGCGCGCCAAAGGGGCTTGCGCCTTTCGGGAAACGGCCCACGGGTGCTACACCGGGGAATCCATCCTTGCCTCCCTTCAGGTTGGCTCTCATCGCCTCGCGCATCTTGCCCCAAGGGTAGCGCCTCCCGTCTCCGCCGCGTGCCGCGCGCTCCCATTCCGCCTCTGTTGGCAAGCGCCTACCCGCCCACCGACAATAAGCTTCCGCATCGACCCAACTCACGTGAGAGACGGGTTGCGTTGGTATAGTTTTCCAACTCGATTTCGATCCCTCGGGTCGTTGCCAGTCCGCGCCCTTCGTCTTTCGCCAACTGCCCTTCCCCTTCCTGAGGGAAGCATCCCAAGTCCAGGACCATTTCCGTTTCTCGGCCGTCGTTTTGTATCCAGTCTGTGCGACGAAGTTCGCGAAGCGCTCAGCCGTCGCTTCCTCCCGGTCGATCCAGAAACCCGAGACGAAGATTTTCCGTGGCGGGCGTTCGTCCTTATCGCCCGATTTATCCCCCATCACGAACCACCCAGATGGAACGTACACAAGCGTCGCGCCGTCAAAGCCGGACACTCTCTGCTTGACCTGTTGCGCCTCTACAAACGAACCGGTGATACCCAGGAAATTGGTTAGGATCAGACAAACAAGAAATCGTGGGGGAAACATACGCGCTCTTATTTCCTTGTTACTGGCGATGAAGAGCGAATCGAAAACACCCGAGACAAACGAAAAGCTAGTCCCTCAGCGGGTCTCTTGGGTCGTCCACGAACGTCGTGCCCGCTGCTTCCTTGTTAGGCATCGCTCCGTAGGTGAATATCAACTCCGCCGGCTCGTCCACGCTCGGATTCTCCTGGCCGTGAATGCAGCCGCAGGGAAAATAGACGAAGTGGCCGACGGGAACCACTTTTCTCTCAATCTCCTCCCCCTCTTTCCAGTAGATGTTGATAGGGCCTTTCACCACATAAATTGTGGTATCGCAGTTCTTGTGATAGTGCAGCGCATTGCGGCCTCCAGGGGGGATGATGGTCCTTCCCATCGTGATGGTATCTGTTCCCGTTGTTTCCCGGTTCACACCCCAGCGGATGTCATAGGGCGGTTCATAGGCCTTATCCTCGTCTATGTCGAGAGAATTTACGACTTGCGGTATCGGCAGATCCGCCATGTGCTCACCTCCATAAATGTGGGCAAACCCAGATTGTTCCCACCCTATCCCTCGGGTGAAGTCGTCCAGGATACGATGTCCTTCTCTCTCAAGTCCTCGAGTTCCTCGGCCCCCATGCCGAGCAAATCGCCCAACACCTCTCTCGTGTGCTCTCCCAAGTAGGGCGCACGCTTATACTTTATCTCCGTGCCCGGCAACGTGATGGGCGGAGCCAAGAGCTTTATCTTTCCCGCCGCGGGGTGATCCACCTCCACAATCATGTTGCGCGCGAGAGTTTGAGGATCTTCCATTGCCTGTGTCACGGTGTTCACTGGCGCGAAAGGCACGTGTCCCTGGAGCAGAACGGTCCACTCCGCGTTCGTTTTCCCCCGGAACGCACGTTCAAGGATATCAAGCAGAGCCTCGCGGTTCTCGAAGCGATCCTGGGCCATCCTGAAGCGCGGGTCTTCGGCGAGTTCCGGCATGTCCATGCGGTCGACGAGAATGGGAAAGAAACTCTGCTTGAGGCAAAGCACACTTATCCACCCGTCTTTGGTCTCGAAATTCTGCGCGGGCACCATAGAGGGATGCGCGCTGTGGGAGAATTTCTGTGGCGTATAGCCGCAGTTGAGCGTCCAGGTAGCCATGTAGGCAAGTTGCACCAAGGCACCGTCCATCAGCGCCACGTCAACATCCCTCCCCCTTCCGGTTCGGTTCGCCTCCCAGAGCGCGGCCAAAAGGCCGACGAGCGATATGAAACCGCCCGAAAAATCCACGAAGCTCACACCCGCCTTGGTGGGGGGGCCGTCAGGCTCCCCTGCCAGGTACATGATGCCCGTATATGCTTGCATGAGGTAGTCATAGGCTGGCTCACCAGCTCTGGGACCCGTCATCCCGTATCCCGAAAGGAAACAGCACACAATCTTCTCGTTGTAGGGGCTTAAGTGCTTGTACGTGATTTCGAGTTTCTCGGGCGCCGTGCCCCTGCAATTCGCATAGAGCGCATCCGCTTTGGGGACGAGCCTGCGCAGTATCGCTTTGCCCTCTGGCGTGCGAATCCGGAGCGCGACGCTTTTCTTGTTGCGGTTTAAAGACTGGAAATAATAGCTGTCGTTATTCGGAAGTGAATAAGGGGGGACAGGCCGTGCAGAATCGCCACCCACGGCGTGATCCTCTATCTTGATGATTTCCGCCCCCATGTCCGCCAACAGTTGCGAGGCCAGCGGTCCCGCGCCAAACTGCTCCACCGCCAGTATCCGAAGTCCCTCCAGCGGTAGTTGACCGTCCATCAATCAAACCCTTTCCCGAATTTCCGACCGAGCAGTTCACGCTGCCACGCAGTACGAACCCTTAGTAATATCAACGCTTTCGAGCCCAAGTACGTTCATCTTCATTCCTGAGCACAATGAGGGTATTACAAAACGTGGTGAAAGTATATTTGCGGTTTCTATTGCGCCGCGTATTTTGCTACAGTTTGCTTTGTATCGACTTGATCTTCAGTTTTCAATTCACCCGAAAGGCTGAGTCTTTCATCATTTCAGGGAATACATTTATTTATGGTCACTAAAATATCGATTCAAAACTTAAGAAAAATCTATGATACCCCCGAAAGGCGGGTTCATGCCTTGGAAGGTGTGAACCTCGACATCGAGGACGGCGAGTTCATTTGCTTCGTGGGGCTTTCAGGCTGCGGAAAGACGACGTTGCTCAACATGTTGGCGGGTTTCGTCGAAATCACCGCGGGGACAATTACTATGGACGGAAAGCCACTCACACAGGACTACGACAAAGGCGTCGTCTTCCAGGAATACGCCCTCTTCCCGTGGCGCACAGCTAGGCAGAACGTGGAATACGGCCTTGAGATCAGAAACGTGCCCGAGGGGGAGCGCAAAAGAATCGCATTAGACTTCTTACGCCTCGTTCGCCTCGAGGAGTTTGCAGAATTTTACCCCCACAGCCTCTCGGGTGGCATGCGCCAGCGTGTAGCGGTGGCGAGAGCCATGGCGTTCGACCCGCAAATTCTCCTGATGGACGAACCTTTCGGAGCGCTCGACGCCCAGACGCGCGAAGAGTTACAAGAATTGACCGTCGACGTATGGCAGAAAACGAAAAAAACGATTCTCTATGTCACACACAACCTGAGCGAAGCCGTCTACCTTGGGAACCGGATCGTGATTTTCGTTCCGAATCCGGGAAGGATCCGCGAGATCGTGAAGGTGGATCTGCCCAGACCCAGGGATGACCTCGCACCCGAGTTCATCAAACTACAACGAAGAGTCAACGATTTGATTCGCGATTTTTAGAGAGGAATTTTCCATGCAGACATCCCAGGCAGCATCCGCTCCGCCGTCGCTGGATGAGAAGAAAAAAGTGAAATCGTCTCTCTTGGTGAAGCTGAGACCTATTTACCCGTTCATCGTCATCCTCGCCATCTGGCAGGTCGCAGCCATGCAGGCCAGAGGCAACCAAGGAAGGCTCTTCCCGACCGTGGACGCGATTGCCTACCGGGCTTGGGAACTCATTACGGACCCCCTGTTCCGGGAACTGGCTGAAAACCCGAACCTCGACCTCATGGGTCAATTCTGGAAACTCCTGGAGAGTCCGATACTCCTCCACACACTAAACACAGCGTGGCGACTACCGTTCTCGTTCTTCATCGCCGCTATCGTCGGCACCATCGTGGGCATTCTGATGGGCCGCTTCGCCTTCTGGGAATCGTTCTTCGTCCCTCTTCTCTCGGTGCTACTGCCGATTCCGGCCATTGCGTGGACACCTATCGTTGTCATCTGGTCGGGTTTGGGGAACAAGACGGTCATTGTCATCACCGCTTTTGCTTCGTTCCTGCCTATCGCCATGGCTGTCTGGACAGGAGTGAAAACCGTGAACCCAGTATGGATACGCGCGGCCCAGTCGATGAACGCGGACAAGATGACGATTTTCCGTACCGTCGTACTGCCCGGTTCACTGCCGATGATTCTTAGCGGCATGCGCATCGGCTTGGCACGCGCTTGGCGCGCTGGCGTCGGCGCCGAGGCGTTCGCGGGCATCCGCTGGGGACTTTCGGCCGGAATCTTCGACGCGCAGGAATACCTCGACATTGCGTTCATGATGGTCGCTCTCGGCGTTCTCGGCCTGTTTGGCTTCGTTCTGGAGAAAGCGCTCTTCCAGCCCATCGAAAGCCGCACCGTAATTCGCTGGGGGATGATGGAAGCGATGGGCGCGCAGGACAAGAAGGTCTAACCAAATAAATTTCAAATTACCAGGAGCCGGGGGTGCGTTGCGTACCCCCGGTTTTCGTGCAGAAAGATGATTTCCTACACGCGTTACTGCCGTTATATTTTTGGGGAACCCTACGGCGTGAACTAGAGACAGCATAAAGAAACAGGGATCAAGAGAAGAGGCATCCTGCAAATGCAGGATTGAACCAAAAAACCGACTCAAGAACAAGAAACCCCCGGGAGTTTCGCGCCCCGGGGGGGGGGGGGGGTTCGTGCTTTTTCTTGTTCGTTGACTAGTTGTAGCCGATATCTTTCGCGGCCTTACGTAGGATGGAGTCATCCAGCCAAGGAATCTTCGTGAAGTCGGGGCGGCTCTTGATCCAGCCGAGCTTAATCTGCTTGTCGCCCATGTCGTTCAGGTAGTTCTTTACCCGATCGGTAAGGAAAACCTCGGTCTTGAGCTTCTTGAGAGCCTTGAGCGTCGTGCTCACCTTGGCCTTGTCGCCCACCTCGTTCAGCGCCTTGGTGTAAACCTTCGCATATTTCTTGGGGTCGTTTTTCAGCAACTGGTGCGCCTTCAGCCAGCCCTTGAAGTACTTGTAGATCATATCGGGGTGCTTCTTGATGGTTTGGGGGTTGCCCACATGCATCATGCTCGTGTTGTCGTATTTACAAAGATCCTCAAGGTAGCGCACTATGCCCTTCTCACGGGCGATTTCACCTTGCGGTTCACCGATCATAGCCGCTTGAGCGGCGCCGGACACCAAAGCTGCAATGCGCTCGGTAGTGCGGACGCTCAGAAGAGGGAAGTCCGAACTCTTGAGGCCATAAGCGGGAATGACGTAGGACTGGAAAGCAAAATCCGTGCTCGTACCCTTCTTGTTGGCGAATACCGAACCCTTGAGGTCCTTCAGGCTCTTCGCTTTCGAATTCGCGGGCACGATGATGTTGATAGCGGCGCAGATGTTCGCCGTCACTCCGATGGCCGTTATTTTGGCACCCTTGGATATAGCCGTGGTGAAGGGCGAGAAACCCGTGGTACCAGTATCCAGGTTGTTCTGAATAATGGCATTGCGCATCAGCTTGCCCTGTTTGAAGTGGCCGATCGAATACTTGAGGCCTTCTTTTTTCCAGTAGCCCATGCGGTCGGCGAGGATTTCATAAGAACCCCACATGCCACGGTGCGCGCCGACACGCAACGAAGCCGAATCGGCGGGCGTGGCCACTACGAACGTGCTTGCCACAAACGCGGCGGCCAATACAAAACCAACAAACCTTTTCATGCCTGTTCCTCCTTCAAGTGAATGAAAACTGCCATAGTAAAACTAAAATATTACGGAAAAACGCAAGATCTTCGGAGCAGGAATTCTCACTATGACGGAAACCTATACCAGCGGTTCAAAGCCTCCTCTCAAGCTGTGAAAAGAGATAACCTGCCCAAAATGAACTCCGTTTTCACGTAACCATGAGATTATTATACAACATGCGCAGAGAATACAACATGCAAGGAGGTTGTTCCGTTGCCTCTTCTGCGTCGTCAGGTTGTAGCCGATGTCTTTCGCGGCCTTGCGGAGGATGGAGTCACCCAGTCAATGGAAATTCATGAAGTCGGGGCAACTCTTGCTCCAGCCGATCTTGCTCTGCTTGTCGTCCATGTCATTCAGATAGTCCTTTACCCTGTTCGACAAGAAGAACTCGGAGTTGATCTTTTTCACGACCTTTAGAGTGGTGCTTACCCTAGCCTTGTCGCTCACCTCGTTCTGCACCTTGGTGCAGGCCTTAGCGTCGCTAATAAGTAACAGATGAGTCTTCAGCCAGCCCCTGAAATTCTTCCAGAAGAGTTCGGTGTGCTTCTTGATCGCCTGTGGATTGCGGATTGCCCACGCGCATCATGCTCGTGTTGTCGTACCTGAAGAGAACCCGGGAATAATGAACCTGTCTCATGAGCGATTTCACCCGGTGGGTCGCCGACCGTGGCTACCTTGGCGGCGCCGGACATCAGCGTGGCAATGCGCTTGGTGACGCAGACCGCTCAAGAGCGGGAAGTTCGATCTCCCGATGCCAAGCGCGGGAACGACGGAGTACAGGAAGACAAAATCCGTGCTCGCGCCCTATCTTGTTGGCGAACAAGGGTAGTTTGTCCATTTCGTCGAATGGCTTTTTGGGATATGGAAAATTCCGGGCGCAATAATATGGCGGGGCTGACGGGACTCGAACCCGCGATCTCTGGCTTGACAGGCCAGCGCGATAACCAATCTTCGCTACAGCCCCCATGGGAATACCGCCCGAAGGATGTCGGTTTATAGCTTGCTCTCGGGTCGGAAGTCAACACGAAAAAACTACGTTCCACTTCAAAAGTACACCGAAATTCCATAGAGTGAATCTTCGCTCAATCCAGTATCGAACCAAGAGATTCCCCCTCCGCGAGCCGCACCACCCCGTTCTCGGTTATAAGGGCGTCCACGAAACGAGCAGGCGTCACGTCGAACGCGGGGTTGAAGACGCGCACATCCTCAGGCGCGACACTCACGCCGCCGAAGGATCGGACCTCCTCCTCGGGGCGCTCTTCAATGGGAATGTCCTCCCCCCCTTTCGCCTCGTTGTCAATGGTGCTCGTCGGCGCCGCCACGTAGAAGGGAACACCGTGCTCCCTAGCGAGCACAGCGAGGCTATAGGTACCAATTTTGTTGGCGAAGTCGCCGTTTGCGGCCACGCGGTCGGCGCCCACGACAATCGCGTCTATCTTGTCCAGACGCATACAGTGCGCGGCCATGCTGTCTGTGATGAGCACGACGGGAATGCCATCGCGGCTCAACTCCCAGGCGGTTAGGCGCGCTCCCTGCAGAAAGGGTCTGGTTTCGTCCACATAGACTTCCCGTACCCGTCCATCCCGGAACCCGCTGCGAATCACCCCGCCTGCCGTGCCGTAGCCTGCGGTCGCCAACACACCCGCGTTACAATGTGTAAGAACGCTACTCCCTTCCAGTAGCAAAGCGGCGCCCAAATCGCCTATCCGGCGACAAATTGCAGCATCTTCCTCGTGCATCACTTTGGCCAAGCGAAGGAGTTCTTCAGCTAGCGTTTCGGGCGCGGAGTCACATTTATCGACGTGTGCCATTATTTTTTCAATCGCCCAGAAGAGGTTCACCGCCGTGGGGCGTGTGGCGGCGAGCAACCGCACCGCCCGTTCGAGTGCCTCATGCTGCGCATCGGCACCCAAACCCGCATGACGGGCAGCAGCCAGGGCAATGCCGTAGCCCGCCGCTATCCCGATGGCGGGCGCGCCTCGTACCGCCATGCTCCTGATGGCTTCGACCACCTCATCTTCCGTGCGGCACTCGAGATACGTCTCCTCACGGGGCAGTTTCCGCTGATCAAGCAAAACAAGCGCATCGTCTCGAAACGCAATATGGTGAAAGTTTCCCTTAGTCTCTTTTTGCCCGTTCATTCCAGTCCTCTCATTCATTACTTCATAAGAGCGAACGCCTCCTGTGCCACCACGTTCAGGATGTCATTTACCTCATTAATAACTCAACCTAAAGATTTCCACGCGTTTTTGCGCAAGTCCGCGTCTCTGGCAATCCGTATGACGCTCGTTGGTATTTTCGTTGTCCGGGTAGCAACTCGATGTACTACTAGTTGGCAGCGCCGTCAGCCGCACCCTGAGGGTGCCGTCTCGCACTCCACTGATTTCCATTTTGAATGAGTTCGACTGGGGACCCAAACCTCAATGCTGGATCGGTTTGCCTCCTCGCGGAGGCCGATTACGACGCATCACTCTCTGCTTTCTGGTTCAACGTAATGACGTTTTCGCTTTCTTTATCGGGGGCGTCTTCACTTTGTTCATCCATGAGGCTGTTGAGGTCGACTCCCATTCGGACGCCCTGGATTTCCAGAGTTCGAATCTGAGAGAGTAACGTATCGTAAATATCCGCCAGAATCTTCTCCCTTCCCTCCGTCAACTCCGTAATTTCCCCGCGCAGCTTTTCGACGTCTTTTTCGGCTTGCGCGCTAATCCTGTCGGCCTCTGCGTTAGCCTTCTCGACGATCTGCCCGGCTTCGGTTTCCGCTTTCTCCACCAGTTCGCCAGACCTCACCGTAGCTTGGTCCCTGAGTTCATTCACGGAGATGAGGATTTTCTGCAGATTGGCATGCTCTCCCCTCAGGCGATTGTACTGCTCGAACAAGTCCTTGCATTGCAGGCTAAGTTGTTCGTTCTTCCGTTCTAACTCATCCAGGGAATCGGCCACCTTAAACAGGAAAGTATCAACTTCGATACGGTCGTAACCCCGTATCTTACTTGAAAAACTATGTCCCCGAACCTCGTTGCCAGTATACTTCATCTCCACCGCCCTAGGTGAAAATCATCGCAACATGTTCGCCAGATCAAAGATACTTTGAACCAGGAAGCTTTGCAAAAAGAAGATGATCAACAACAATACTATCGGGCTCGCGTCAATGCCCCCAATATCAGGCATCCGGTAGCGTACGGGAGCCAGTATCGGCTCCGTCAGGCGGTATAGTATCTGGACTATCGGATTGTAGGGATCAGGGTTCACCCACGACAGGAGCGCACGAATGATGATGATCCAGATGTAGATAGTGAGCAGATAGCTGAGAATCACGCCAATTCCGTACATGAAATTCGATATCAGGAACACCGCCACCCCCTCTGAAGAATCAGCCTAGCCACGACCTAGCTCCTCACTCCGGCGAGCGGCATCGTACACGGCGTTCATAACAGCGGAGCGGAGCCCCCCGCGTTCAAGCGCGTACAAACCGGCGATGGTCGTTCCTCCGGGTGATGTCACCATGTCTTTCAAACGGCCCGGATGCTCGCCCGTCTCAAGCAGCATCCGCGCGGAACCTAGAACGGTTTGGGCTGCTAGCAGCACCGCCTTCTCACGCGGCAGGCCGACCCTCACCCCACCGTCGGAAAGCGCCTCAATGAACTGAAAGACGTACGCAGGCCCGCTGCCCGATAAGCCCGTCACGGCATCCATGAGTGATTCAGGCACAACTACCGCCTTGCCCACGGATTCGAGAAGCTCTGTCGCCTGCAGTAAATCCGCTTCCGATGCCCCGCCACCTGCAGACAACCCCGCAGCACCTTCTCCTACGAGGGCAGGCGTATTCGGCATCACACGGATAATGCGCGCCTCATCACCCAAAATTACCGTAAAACGGCTTGTAGGCACACCTGCGACGACAGAAATTAAGAGTGGGTGGTGCGCCAAGGTGTCTTTCAGCCCATTCAGAACAACGTCAAGCACCTGCGGCTTCACGGCAATCACGACCTTTTGCGCCTCGGGGACTGCCTCCGTCCCATTAGACACCACGCGAAACCCAGACGTTCTCCCCAGATATTCGGCGCGCTCGACCAGAGGCTCCGCGATGACGATATCTTCGACTTTCGCATAAGCGGAGTTCACCATGCCCAAGGCGAGCGCTTCGCCCATGTTGCCGCCGCCGACTATGAGGATTTCCGACATTGAGAAAAACCTTCCGTATCCAGAATCAGAATCACTCCGACCACCAGAGCCGTTCCATCCTACTGAAACCGTCACCCCGATTCAAATTCCGCTCAGTTCGCTCCCCTTGGTCCGAAAATAGCCGTGCCGATACGTACGAGCGTCGCTCCCTCGGCTATCGCGACTTCAAAATCGTTCGACATACCCATCGACAACTCCCGAACACTCGAAAAGCTCGCGTCCAACGCTTCATCCCGCAATTTTCTCAACAACCTGAAATGCGGGCGGCTCTCCTCTGCCTCCCGACCCAGGGGAGGGATGCACATCAATCCGATCACACGCAGGGCTTCCAGCACGGACGTCTCTTTAATCAGCGTCAGCGTATCAGAGGGAGCGACACCACCCTTTTGGGCTTCTTCACCGGTGTTCACCTGAATGAATACTTCGAGCGGGCCTTTCCCCACCCCCATCACACGCTTGTTCAACTCTTGTGCCAAGGCGAGCGAATCGAGCGATTCCACCACGTCAAACAACCCGGGCATGGCGCGGGCCTTGTTTCTTTGCAAACTGCCGATAAGATGCCACTTTGCTTTCTTAGCCATTTCAGGGTCTATTTCGTCCTTCTTACGCTGGGCTTCCTGCGCCCTGTTCTCGCCGATGATTTCGACGCCCGCCTCGATAGCCTCGACGACACGATCGGGTGGCTGGGTCTTGCTCACGGCAAGAATACGGATTTCATCCGGATTCCGGCCCGAGACGCCAGCAGATTCCGTTACGCGCTCCTTTACCATTTCGTACCGCCGCCCGATTTCGCTCACCACATACCTCTCACACTGTTATCCATATCGTCGAGAGCAGTCGCCCGGTGAGGGGACCTTCGCGGCGATAGGAGAAAAATCTCGATGATTCAGAAAACGTGCACGGCCCTAGCGCTCCGATCCGGTCTTCGGGAATCCCTGCCGAGATCAACTGGAGTCTCGCCGCCAGGGGAAGGTCCAACAACCATTTGTCCTGTCCTAAGGGGGCTGAGAAATCTCTCCAGTTCGGGTACCTCTTGCGAAACGGGGGAAGGCACTCCTTGCCCACCTCGTATTGCTCCCCTGAAATGGCGGGGCCGAGAGCGGCTCGCATGTCCAACGGGTCGCAGCCGTATTCCTCCCGCATCCGCTCAATGGTCGTCGGCAAAACACCGCATGCGACCCCTTTGCGTCCCGCATGCACGGCGGCGACGGCCTTTTTGCGGGCGTCCGCGATAAGTACGGGAAGGCAATCTGCCGTCTGAACCGCCACTCCCAGACCCTTGGCGTTCGTGATCAGGGCGTCGCCGCAGACTCTTCTATCCGGGGAAACCCGCTCGGCTACGACAACGGCGCACCCGTGCACTTGCTTTACTTCCACCAAACGCCCTGCCGGAAAGCCGGCGGCTTCAAAAAAACGCCTTCTGTTCTCCGCTACGTTTTCTGGAACCTCTCCCTTAGCATGCCCGAGGTTCAGTGAGCGAAACAGGCCATCGCTTACCCCGCCTCTGCGGGTGCTGAATCCATGGCGCAGGAAGCGGAGTTCTTCGAGCAGGGGCGAGCCGAGAAATTCGACGCCGCCAGACTCATGGCGATCCAAAGAATTCATCCGAAACCCATCCCGGACGACGGGAAATCAATCAAGAATGTCTTCATACGCTCCTTGCACGGCACCCATTATAAAGAGAGGCACATGACACCACAAGAAACGGGCCCTCCCGCACGAGAAAGGTGGGGCTGGGGGAGAATATTCTCCCCCAGTCGCGTCCATGGGGAATGCGTCGTTAGCCCAAAGAGAGGTCCTCCCAGCCTAGCGACGACAGGGGGGTCAGTCAACCTGCCTGCGCAGGAAGGTAGGCACGTCCAGATCGTCATCCTCCAGATTGTCCGTAACTCCGGATGAAGCCCCATTGTTCTTCATCCGGATATACGCGGGAACCGAGATTTTTCCGCCCACGGTGCCCGTGGCTTCCGATTCCAGCGGTGGCACTTCACGAATCGATTCCCGCCCGAATCCCGTCGCAATGACGGTCACGCGAATCTGGTTGTCCAGGTTCGCGTCAATCACCGAACCGAATATGATGTTGGCCTCTTGGTGCGCTTTTTCATGGACGAGTTCGCACGCCTCGTTCACTTCATAGAGCGAAAGATCCGCACCGCCACTAATGTTTATGAGCACGCCCCGGGAACCCTCGATAGTCCCCTCCTCAAGCAGCGGGCTGTTGATGGCGTTTTGCGCGGCAATGACGGCGCGATTTTCTCCCTGACCTGTACCGCTCCCCATGAGTGCCTTGCCACCCATATCGCGCATGATGGTGCGTACATCGGCGAAATCAAGATTAATGAGGCCGGGGGTTGTTATGAGGTCAGCGATTCCCTTGCACGCATGCAACAATACGTTGTTCGCCTTCTCGAAGGCTTCAGTCATCGGCGTAGACCGCTCGACCATGCCCAGGAGACGCTGGTTAGGGATAGTGATGAGCGTGTTTACAGCATCGCGCAATTCCTCGATCCCCTCCTCTGCCTGTTTCATCCGTCGCGGCCCTTCGAATCCAAACGGTTTGGTGACGACGCCTACCGTCAGCACGCCCGCTTCTTTCGCGATGCGTGCGATGACGGGCGCGGCACCCGTGCCCGTGCCGCCACCCATGCCTGCGGTAACGAACACCATCTCGAGGTTTTGCATGAATTCCAAGAGAACTTCTGTATCCTCCAGGGCTGCCTTCCTGCCGACTTCGGGGTTACCGCCAGCTCCCAATCCGCCCGTCAACTCATGGCCGATCTGAATTTTCTCGGTCGCGATAGAACGCTCCAGTACCTGGGCGTCCGTGTTGGCAGCTACGAACTGAACACCCTCCATACCCGCCGCGATCATGGTATTGACAGCGTTGCCGCCGCCTCCTCCTACGCCGACTACCGCGATTCTCGCGCTGCACGGCGCCTCCTGTTCCAGTGTGAAAAATGTTGAATCACTCATTGTCCCCCCTTCGATCCTGGAAAGCGCCACCGCCTTCCCTTACAATCATTTGAAAACGCTGGCCAAAACATGGCGGATTTTTTGTGTCGTTTGGCGAATTGGGCCATGCGCCGCCCCGTTCGTTAGTCCACGGCGCCTCGGGATGCCAGATTTCATGGCGTAAATCACAAGGCCCACGGCGGTGGAGTACATCGGTCCATTGACCATATCCACCAGCCCACTAATGCCGCCGGGAACGCCCAGCCTCACCGGAAGCTGCAGCACGTTTTCGGCGAGTTCATCGGAACCCTCGATAATGCTCGCCCCTCCCGTGAGCACGACGCCTGCAGGTAATAGATCCTCCATACCGCTTTTCTGTATCTCGCGGCGGATAAGTGTCAGTATCTCTTCCATACGGGGTTCAATAATTTCTGCGAGCATCTGCCGGCTCAGTAGACGCGGCTGGCGTCCGCCCACACTGGGTACCTCGATCTCCTCATCGTTCGATATCCGGGTTGCCAAGGCACAACCATGTTCCTGCTTGATTTGCTCAGCCTGGTAATCCGGCGTCCTAAGCCCTATCGCCATGTCCCTCGTGATATGGCTGCCACCCACGGGGACGACGGCCGAATAGCGCAGCGCTCCCCCGCTAACGACGGCGACATCCGATGTGCCACTTCCGATATCCACTATTGCTACGCCCAGATCTCGCTCATCATCGCTCAGAGCCGCCAGCGAGGAAGCGAAAGGCTGAAGCACCAGTCGTTCTACAACCAAGCCTGCCCGCTTAACGCTATGAGTAATGTTCTGAATCGCGGGGATGGACCCCGTCACCACGTGGACCTTGCATTCCAGGCGAACGCCAGCCATACCCGCAGGCTCAGTGACACCCTCCTGATCGTCCACGATGTATTCTTGCGGCAGCACGTGGATGATTTCGTGATCTGCCGGCATCGTGACGGCGCGCGCTTGCTCGACAACACGATCGATATCCTCTTGCGTCACAATCTTGTTCTTGATGGCTACGATACCATTGGTGTTGAAGCTACGGATGTGGCCACCAGCCACGCCCACGTATGCGGAGCGAATGGGCGAACCGCTGATGAATTCCGCTTCACTCACCGCCGTTTGGACTGACTCCACCGTCTGGTCGATGTTCACCACAAAGCCCCGGTTGAGTCCTTTCGAGGCGGTTTTACCCAGCCCCACGATTTCCAAGGATCCGTCCTCGTTCACCTCGGCCACGACCACACAGATTTTCGATGTGCCGATGTCCAAACCCACCAGCACGTCGTTCTGTTTGCTCATCCTTTCTTCCCTCCATCCTTTGTGAGTGGCCGAACGATAACCCTGTCGGGAAATCTCAAATCGAACTGCAGGCCGCCCGCTCCGAGTTCTTTCTGCCGGAGAACATCGTCCGCAACGGCCCGAAGCCGTCCGGCCTGGCTCTCCATTTTCTCTGCACTGACCATAAGTTCCACCTTGCTCTCCGGGGCGCGAAGCCGCAGCTGATCCGGGCTGGAATTTCGGACGGCAATGCACTCGCCTCGTATTACCGGAGAATCCTGGAATAAATGGGCTGCCTCTATGGAGCGAGCCAGCCGCGGGTCGCGAATAACATCTCCTGGCCGCCAGCGACGCGAAGCGAATCCCTCAACCACGGGCAAGCATCCGGCGACTGACGCCAAAGATTTGCCAAGCACGACGCCCTCCTCATCCACCATGAGGGTTTCACCACCCATGATGTACGCGACGGGCTTGCGTTCGATGATGTTGACTTCGAGGAAATGGGGCGGACGCATGCGCACGCTCGCCCGTTTTATCCACAGATGGGCGGCCACGCGCGCGCGTATGGCCGCCAAATCGGCGTCGAATAAGTTCATACCCGGCTCGACACTCATGAGTTTCACGATTTCCTCGGTGCGAAGCGCCCGCTGTCCCTTCACCTCCACCTTACTCAGTTCGAAATGGCGACTGCTTTTCGCCCATTGGACCGCATGTCCACCCAAAAGAAGCACCTCCACGAAAACCAAAATCCCGATCGCGGGCCATAGCCAGTTTCCGCCTGTCCTCTCCTTACGCTGTAGTCTGACGCTTTTAGGGGCATTCGGTTCGATGTCTACCTCACGGAGCCCGTGATGTTCGGCCACTTGTGCTAGATTCAGGACGACTTCCCGGCTTCCGTCTTTCCCTCCCCATCTGAATGATAAACGCCTCACGCCGGATCCTCCCCAATGATGTTCAACTCCAGGATCAACTCAATGCCCCTTTTCTGAAAAATTACCCCTTTCACCTCATCAATGAGCGCCAGAACGTCCACTGCCGTTGCACCGCCGAGGTTCACCATGAAATTCCCATGCACTTCGCTCACTTGCGCACCGCCAATGCACATACCCTTAAGGTCCGCCGATTCGATGAGCATGCCCGCGCGCTCACCGGGCGGATTCTTGAAAATGGAACCCGCACATGGCACGCCCCAGGGCTGGCGCTCCCGCCTTTGAACAGCGCTTCGCCTCAATTGCTCCCTCAATGCGCCAGCGTCCGCAGGCCGCAGCGAAAAACGAACGGAGAACACGATGCCCGGTACGGGCAACTCGGCCTTCCGATACGAGAAGCAAATATCTTTCGCGGGGAGCCGCTCGGGAGCACCTTCACCCAGAGGCATCCAGCGAATGCTCTCTACGGAGTCTTCGATATAAGATTCAGCGGTTCCTGCGTTCATGGCCATCGCGCCGCCCACGGTGCCGGGAACCCCAGCCAGACATTCGGTTCCCGCCCAGCCACGCTCAGCGGCGAAGCGCACCACCGCCGGAATCTTCTCTCCCGCGCCCGCATCGAGCAGTACATGCTCTTCGTTCTCCTCGACCACTTCGATTCCCCGGAAACCCTTCGCAAAAGCAATAACTACCCCGCGAACGCCTCCGTCACGCACCAAGGTGTTGGCGCCTCCGCCCAGAACCGTCATCTGCAATGCTTCGCTCCGGCATCTCTCGACCAATGCCACGAGCTCGTCTTCCGTCGCGGGCAGCGCGAGAGCGTCCGCCGGACCACCCACCTGGAATGTTGTGTAGGCAGCCAACATTTCACCGAAAAGTATCTCGCAATCGAGACCCTTCAGTTTCTCCGCCACCTCAAGCGCCATAACTTCCTCCGCTAACCCGATGTTCATACCGCTTCCTCGGATTTTTCGTCTCTGGCTTCCAGTTTAGCGATCAACTCCCGACTCACTTTCCAGACGTCACCTGCACCAAGCGTGAGAACGATGTCGCCACTTCTCGCCTCCTCGAACAGGCGATTCACAGCCTCTTCCAAGCCACCTGTCGCCTCGCAGTTCTTGTGACCGTGCGCCCTGATGCCTTCGGCGAGTTTTGCAGAACTGACTCCATCGATGGGCGCTTCGCCCGCGGCGTATATAGGCGCGACGAGCACCCTGTCGGCATCGTAAAAAGCAGTGTGGAAGGCTTCTTCGAGGTGATGCGTTCTCGTGTATCGGTGCGGCTGAAACAATACCACCAGGCGGTTTTCTGGCCATGCCTCGCGGACGGCGCGGAGCGTGACCTTGATCTCTTGGGGGTGATGCCCGTAGTCGTCGAAAATCGTGACGCCAGATTTTTCGCCGATCTGTTCCAGGCGGCGGCCGATCCCATCGAATTCGTAAAGTCCTCTTTGGATGTCCGCGAAGGAAACGTCGAACTCCATTGAGACGGCGGCGGCGGCCAGGGCATTGTACGCGTTATGGCGTCCAGGCATGGTCAATTGTATCTCGCCGAGGCGTTCCCCCCTTTTTTTTACGCCGAAAACCGCTTGGCCGTTCTCGTAGCGGAAATCCTCTCCTATATAATCTGCCTGGGTACCAAAGCCATAGGTGACAAACTGCTTCTCCACGTGGGGAATGAATTCCTGAATCGCTGGATGATCCAAGCACAAGACCGAGAAGCCGTAGAAGGGCACCTTGTTCACGAATTCCAAGAACGCGGTCTTGATGGCATCGTAATTCTCATAAAAATCAAGATGCTCCTCGTCGATGTTTGTCACGATCGCAATCGTGGGAGTCAGCCGCAAGAACGTGCCGTCGCTCTCGTCAGCTTCCGCCACCAGATACTCTCCCTCGCCCATTCGTGCGTTCGATCCCAAGGCATTGATGCGCCCGCCTACGACCACCGTGGGGTCAAGGCCGCTGGCTGCCAGAACCGCCGCGATGAATGACGTAGTGGTCGTCTTGCCGTGCGTGCCCGCGACGCCGATGCTGTATTTCATGCGCATAAGTTCGGCCAACATCTCCGCACGCCTTATGACGGGGATTTTCCGTCGCCTCGCTTCGGCAACTTCCACGTTAACGGCCGTAACCGCCGAGCTGTAAACCAAAACGTCAGCTCCAGCCACGTTCTCCGCCTTGTGGCCCAGCACCACCCGGGCGCCTAAGCCCCGAAGTCGGAAAATCGCCTCGTTGCTCGTGATGTCCGAGCCGCTGATCTCATAACCCAGGTTCAGCAAGACCTCGGCGATGCCGCACATGCCCGTGCCGCCGATGCCCACGAAATGAACACGCCTTGAGTGCCTGAACATAGCGTGCTTGGTGTATGGTCTTGCTATCACTTCAGGGATCCTTTCCTCATCACGCAGCCTTCACCTGTTGACGGCACAAAGCAGCCACAGCTTCAGAGGCACTCGCGCGGGCGAGTGATTTCGTCCGCTTCGACATGGAGACGAGCTTTCCCCGTTCCGCTTCGTATTCAAGCCAGATGTCCGCAAGAACACGGCCGTTCAAGTCTTCTTGAAGAATCATCCGCGCCGCATCGCGTTCGGCGAGATAACGCGCGTTCGCTTCCTGATGCCCATGAGTGGCACTTGGCAATGGAATCAACACAGCAGGCAACGCCATCGCGGACAACTCTGCCACGCTCACCGCGCCCGCGCGCGAACAACACACCTGCGCCCAGCGATAACGATCAGCCATATCGTACAGATAAGGCGCCACGTGCGCCTGCGCGCCTGCCACTTCATAAGCCGCACGCACACGGGGGAAATCTGCCTCTCCCGTCTGATGCACGAACCGTATTTTTTCGAGCGCGTCTCCAAGTAGGGGTAGCGCCTCCATAACCGCCTCGTTGATGGCCCGCGCCCCCTGGCTCCCACCAAAGATGAGCACCTTCAAGGGGCCATCCCAGGAACCTTCACCGCGCTCGAAACTTTCCGAAAACTCGCTCCTGAGCGGCAGTCCCGTCTCGACGATTTTTCCGCGAGCGAAGCCTTCGTCGTGCACAGGCAATCCCACGGCTACACTGGACGCAAAGCGCGACAGCAAACGATTTGCCACACCGGGAATCACGTTTTGTTCGATCAGGACAATCGGCCTATTCCAAAGTCCGGCCGCTGCGACCAAGGGAACGCTGGAGTAGCCACCCAACCCCAAAACGACGTGGGGACGAAAGCGCCTGAGGATTCCCATCGCTTGACAGACTCCATAGCTCATCATGGCGAGAGCCCCGATTTTCTGGCCCCGGGAACGCCCCAGAACACCTGCCGAGGCAATCGCTTGAAACGGCAGATTCTCGCGTGGCAAAACCCTGGCCTCAATCCCGCGGGCAGCTCCCACGAACAGAACCTCGTTTGAGTTGTCTTCCGCCAGCCAAGCCCTTGCCACCGCAATGCCCGGATAGAGGTGTCCGCCCGTGCCGCCACCCGCGACGAGAAGTCTCATGTGCGTATCCTCCTGCGGAGAACCGCCTTCCGCTCGCGCGGCAACAAACCTTCCGCCGCGTCAATCGGACTGCCCGATCCGGATGGCTTGGGTGCCTGATTCGATAATTCGATGGAAATCAACAATCCCAAAGAGATGAGCGTAAACACCAAAGACGATCCGCCCAGACTGATTAGGGGCAGCGGTATGCCCGTAGTGGGCAGAAGACCCGTCGCCACCGCCATGTTCAGGAAACCCTGTGCTACAACCAGAAAAGTCAGGCCCGCCGCCATCAGGGCAGTGAAGGAATTCTCACAGCGCATGGCAATTTGAAAGCCGCGCCAGAGCAGGACTACGAAGGCCGCCGCAACGCACAAGGCACCGATAAGCCCCATTTCTTCGCCCACAACAGCGTAGATGAAATCCGTATGGGGCTCGGGCAGATAGAAGAGTTTTTGCTTGCCCTCGCCCAGGCCGAGTCCCGCGAGTCCGCCCCGCGCGACCGCCAACTGCGACTGGATGAGTTGATAGCCCGCCCCTTTCGCCGCAGAGAAAGGGTCCCAAAAAGCAAATATCCGCTTCATGCGCCAAGGCGCAAAAATCACCATACCGAGCAGGACGCTCCCCGTAGTGAATGCACAAACACCTAGGTGGAGCGGTCTCGCACCCGCTAGAAACAACAAAACGCCAACCACAGCGGCGACCAGAGTCGCCGTGCCTAAATCCGGCTGTAGCAGGATGAGAACGAGAATTATTCCTGAGAAACCAACCGGAGGCAGAAATCCGAAGAGCCAATCGTTCAAGCTCTCGCCCTTGAGCGCCAGGAAGTGCGCCATAAAGATCACCAGCCCTACCTTCGCAGCTTCGGCTGGCTGAAACGATGTGGAACCCAGCATCAGCCACCGTTGCGCGCCGCCCGCCTCTCTTCCGATTCCTGGCGCTAACACCAACAGTAGCAACAAAATAGAGGCGAACATCAAAGGGTATGCGATTTTCCGCAGGCGGAGAGGATCCGTTTTGGAAATCGCCAGCATACAGGCGAAGCCCAAGACGGCCCATAACACATGGCGCTTCACGAAATAATATGCATCGCCATACTTGTCGAGTGCAAGAATATGGCTCGCGCTGAACACCATGACGACGCCGAAGGCCACGAGTCCAAGCGAGATGAAAAAGATGACAGGGTCGATGCGTTTGCGAATCAACTCTCATCCCTCCACATCAACTCCTGTGCCATTCGGCGGAAGATGTCGCCCCGATGGGCGTAATCGCGAAACTGATCGAAACTCGAACAAGCGGGCGAGAGGAGAACCGTATCGCCTGCTTTCGCTTCTTCATGCGCGATACGGACGGCTTCATCCAGCCTTGTTGCATAAATAATCGGCGCGCACCCATCAAAAAACCGGCCGAAACGCTCCGCCGCCTCGCCGATGAGGAACATTCGCCGGACCTTCTTCTCCACTACGGTGCGCAAGGGCGCGAGGTCGCTGCCCTTATCCACGCCCCCAGCGATGAGAAGCACATCTCCCGGCACGCTCTTCAGACTCATCGCCGTGGCACCTACGTTCGTACCCTTGGAATCGTTCACCCAGCGAACACCCTCCGCTTCGCCGACAACCTCCATACGGTGGGGCAGACCCTTGAAACTGCGAGCCACACTCGCCATCGCACCTGAGTCCACGCCCAGAAAACGCGCCGCCGCGCACGCGGCCAGAAAATTATCGAGATTATGAAAACCGGAAACCAAAAGCTCATCCACGCCGCAAACGTGCGTCGAAACGGCACCGTCGGACAAGAACACCTCTCTGCTCTCGATGTAAGCACCCCGGCTGACACGCCCTTTCCGGCTGAATGCCAAGACGCTCTGTGCGCCGGGCGTCATGTAGCGCGCCGCCAGAGGATTGTCGGCATTCAGAACCTTGGCGTCCCCTTCCCCTTGATTGGCGAACAACCTCGCCTTTAGATCGGCATATTCATAGATATCCGGATGCCTATCGAGATGATCAGGCGTCACGTTGGTCATCACGGCCACTTTTGGCTTGATGGTAGGCGCCCATTCGAGTTGAAAGCTACTCACCTCGCCGACAATGAAATCGGCCTCGTCTCCTTCGGCTTCAACCACCTCGACGAGCGCACGTCCGATATTTCCGCCCACCGGCGCGCAAAAACCACCTTCCTCCAGAATTCGTCCGAGCATCGTCGTGACCGTCGTCTTCCCGTTCGTTCCGGTGACGGCGACGATGGGTGCGGAACAAAGCCTACAGGCTAGTTCCACCTCGCCAATCACTTCAGCACCCGACGCCTTCGCCAGCGCGATGTAGCGATTCGTCGCAGGTATCCCAGGGCTTACCACCAACAGGTCGCACTCCTTAAAACGCGCCTCGTCGTGGCCGCCTAGTTCAAGCACCACGCCTGAAGGCAAATGATCGGCCAAGCCTGGAATCTCATCCAGGTCCGTAGCCACCACCTTCGCGCCCAGACGCACAAGGGCACCCGCCGCGGCGATTCCACTCTTGGCCATTCCCATGACGAGCGCTCGCCGCGCAGGCAACGCTTCTATCCATGCCGTGGCTTTTTCGTCCAAAACCAGATTCCTCATCTCAGTTTCAGCGTCGCCAAACTCATCAGGGCTAAAACAACCGCCACTATCCAAAAACGGACTGTCACCTTGGGTTCGGACCAACCCTCTTCCTCGAAATGGTGGTGCAGCGGCGCCATGCGGAACGCGCGCCTACCGGTGAGCCTGAAGGAGACCACCTGCACAATGACCGAAAGCGTCTCCAAGACGAACAAACCGCCCACCAAGAACAAGAGGAGTTCCTGCTTGATTGAAAGCGCCACCGTAGCCAGCAGCGCGCCCAGGGAAAGCGCGCCTACGTCGCCCATAAAGACCTGCGCCGGATACGCGTTGAACCACAAGAATCCAAGTCCCGCGCCGAAGATCGCACCGCAGACGATGGCTAATTCCCCCGCGCCCCGAACATGGAGAATCAGCAGATACTTCGAGATTCCCGCATGGCCCGAAACGTAGCTGAAAACGAAATAAGCGCCCGCCGCAATCAGCAGCGGGCCGATAGCAAGACCATCCAGACCATCCGTGAGATTCACGGCGTTGCTCGTCGACACAATTACCAAAGCGGCGTAGGGCACAAACCAAATCCCGATATCGGGCTGGACGTTCTTTAAGAAGGGGAGCATGACGACGGGCTTGAAATCCATCCCCACAAAACCGCTGTACAGGGCGTAGCCCACGACGAGGCCGATGATTCCTTGTGCCAGGAACTTCATGGCGGGTCTAACACCGTTTTTGTCCTTCAGCATCACTTTCTTATAATCGTCCCAGAAACCCAGCAAACCGTAGGTGAGCAGAACGAACAGGGATACCCAGATGTAACCGTTCGTCAGATCATTCCAGAGCAGAACTGGTACCGACACGCAAAATAGAATGAGTAGCCCCCCCATCGTCGGCGTTCCTTTTTTCGCCATGTGACTTTGGGGGCCATCTTCGCGGATTACCTCGCCGATTTGACGCTTCTGCAGATACCGAATCAGGCGTGGCCCGAGCAGCAACGACATGACGAGAGCGGTAAGCACTGCCATCGCCGTCCTGAACGTGATGAAACGAAACACGTTTAGCGCCGCGATCGACTGACTCAAAGAAATGAAAGCGGAATAGAGCATTAAATTTCGAGCTCCTCGATCACGCGTTCCATCATCATCGAACGCGACCCCTTCACCAAAACCCAGTCGCCTGAGAGGAGAGTTCCGGCCAGCGCGGAAGCGGCCTCTTCCGGCGTATCGAAATTCATGAGTCGGGCATCGTCCATGCCCGCCCGAAGCGCCTCATCGGACGCAAACCTCATCAGTGGCCCCACGCCCACGAACAAATCCACACTGCAAGCTGCAAGCTTCCGACCTATGTCGCTGTGCGCGCTCTCGGCCGCTGGCCCCAGTTCTGCCATGTCGCCCAGAACCGATATGAGCCGCCCGCCACCCCTGAGAGCGCTCGCTGTCTCAAGCGCCCGGGAAACGGACTCCGGATTCGCGTTGTAGGAATCATCCAGCAGTTGAACACCCGGGTGTGTGGGTATCTCGCGCGCCTGCAACCGCATTTTGGGTAGAACCGCCCTGGAAAGTCCGGCGGTGACTTCGTCCAGGCAGATGCCCAGCACAGACGCGCAAGCAGAGGCTGCGAGCGCATTCAGGACGTTGTGACGTCCGAGCGCATCGATTTGCATCTCCCTTTCGCCCTCGGCGCAGCGGAGCCAAAAACGCGTGCCTCCCGTTGTGATTTGGATGTCGTCCGCCCAAAAATCGCTTTCCTGCGCAAACCCGAAACGAATCACACGCCCGCCCCTCGCCTCGAATCTCACGGCCAGAACGCGGCTGTACTCATCTTCGTTCGAAAGCACTGCCACGCCACCTGCAGGCATCGCTTCGAGAATCTCGCCTTTCGCATCGCGCACCGTCTCGACGCTGCCAAGCCCTTCGATGTGCGCAGGCCCCACATTCGTGATGACGGCGATTCCGGGGCAGGTGATTTCGGCGAGTCTCCTGATCTCACCGGCCTCGCTCATCCCCACCTCGAAGACGGCGTATGCATGTTGTTCTCCGAGGCGAAGGACCTGGTGCGGCAGCCCCACCAGATTGTTGAGGTTCCCATCGCTCTTGCAGACCTGGCCTGCCGTTGAAAGCGCAGCCGCAATCATCTCCTTCGTCGTCGTCTTCCCGTTGCTGCCCGTCACTCCCACCACAGGAATAGCGAAACGGTTCCGATACGCACGCGCTAAATCGCCCAAGGCCCGCAGTGTGTCCACGACCTCGACGATGAAAACCGTATCTCCGGCCGAAACATCTGTTCCTTTTTCCACGACGACGCCCGCCGCTTTTTTCTCAATCGCCTGGTGCAGGAACTCCGCGCCATCGAAATTGAGGCCTTTGAGCGCGATGAACAGATCGCCCGCTTCGAGCGTGCGCGTGTCCGTGCTCACGCCAGCGATGTGGGCAGGGGCGTTTCCACTGATGAGTTTCCCGCCCGTCGCCTCTGCGATCTCGTTTGCGCCAAAAACAGCTGTCATCGTTTCCACCCCTGTCATTTCTCGTATCCAGCGATGCGGAGCGCCTCACGAACTTCTTCATGATCATCGAACGGCGTGCGCTGGGTTCCCAGAATCTGATACGTCTCGTGCCCCTTGCCTGCGATGACCACGGCGTCTCCCTCGCTTGCCTCGGCGACGATGGCACGAATCGCTTCGCGCCTGTCGAGAATGCTGCACCAGTGCCCGTCACTCCCCGGCACCAGAGCAGCACCTGCTTCTACTTCTCTCAGAATCAAGGCGGGGTCTTCCGTACGCGGATTGTCCGACGTCATCACCACGTAATCGCTCGCCCGCAGGGCGGCAGCGGCCATGAGAGGCCGTTTCTTTCTGTCCCTGTCACCCCCGCAACCCATGAGAGTGAGGATACGCTTCTCTGTAATGGGCCGGGCAAACTCCAGCACGCGGGCCAACGCGTCCTCAGTGTGAGCGTAATCCACTACCACAAGAAAGGGCTGGCCTGCGTCTATCTTCTCGAATCGCCCGGGTATTTTCTCCAAAGACACGATGCCCGCGGCGACTTCTTCAGGCGTCAACCCCTGCGAGAGACACGCCGCTGAGGCGGCCAATATGTTACTCAGGTTGTGACGTCCAATAAGCGCTGTTTCTATCTGCACCAATCCACTGGGCGTACGCATCTGGAAATCCATACCCGAAGACGAACTCAAAAGGTTTTCCACGCCAAGGTCCGCCTTGGCATCTAGAGCATATGTCCAGAGGTTCCCCCTCGCCTCCACCGCGATTCTCTGCCCGTAGATGTCGTCTGTGTTGACGATTGCATTAGCAGGTGAGAACTCCTGGAACAACTTTAGTTTCGCCCGAAAATATGCCTCCATGTCGCCGTGAAAGTCGAGATGGTCCTGGGTGAGGTTGCTGAACACCGCAGCTTGAAACTCGCATCCGAGCAGTCTGTCCAGAACCAGCCCATGGCTCGACACTTCCATCACGGCATGGGAAGCGCCAGCTTCTGCCATGCGGCGCAGATACTGCTGAAGGTCGGGGCCTTCCGAGGTAGTGCGCGGCTCCTCAAACACTTCATCGCCCACACGGTAATGAATTGTACCCATCAAGCCGGTTCGCCTGCCCGAGGAGCGGAGAATCGCGTCGATGAGAAACGCCGTGGTCGTCTTGCCGTTGGTGCCTGTGACGCCGATGAGCGCTAACTCACCTGAGGGATGACCGTAAAACGCATCGCCGATGCGCGACACAGCCTCGCGGCTCGAAGGCACGACGAACTGAGGCGTCTCGGGGGAAACACCTTCGATTTTTCTCTCGACGACGAGGGCGGCGGCACCCTTGGCAAGTGCGTCTTTGGCGAAATCGTGCCCATCAGCTTGAAAACCCGCGACTGCGACGAAGACATCGCCCGGCTGCACAAAGCGCGAATCGTAGGCCACGCCAGTGATTTGTGCGGCAAAATCGCCGCCTGCCCTCTCTCCGGGCATCGCGCTTGTCAATTCCTCGAACGAAGCGTTTCTCTCATACACGACCATCACTCCGCTCAACGCGCCGCATCCCATAATGCCGCCTGCACATGATCACCATGCAGATAGCGGCGCACTTGCTTCGCGGCGTCCAGAATCTTCTCTCCCATCGCCTTATCCTCATGCTCCAAACCCGTATGAACTCGATCCAGAGGGCTCGAATCCGCGATCTGCAGAATCCTTGCTCCTTTTTGAGGAACGCGCATGTAGCGCAGCGCCTGCCAGGCGATGCGCCGCCAAACCGGAGCCGCGACCGTGCCCCCCCACGCGCCTCCAGGCGCCTTTCCCTCATCAAAGATAACGATGAGAGCGAAGCGGGGGTTCTCGAAAGGAGCGAAGCCTACGAACGACATAATGAAATTCGATCGACTGTATCCTCGCTGGCCCGGAAGAACCTTCTGCGCCGTGCCCGTTTTTCCCGCGGTGCCATAGCCCAGAATTTCGGCCTTTCTACCCGTACCCTCGGCCACAACCTTCCGCATCAGGGCGCCGAGACGTTTCGCCACGAGGGGAGAAAGGACACGTCTGAGTTCGTGCCTTTTGGCCAGCAGTACCCTCCTGCCGTCACGTTCGATGGAATCGTGCAAAACGGGCCTAGGCATCAGCCCGCCGTTCGCCACCGTAGCCACGGCCATCACCATTTGTAACGGGGTGACGGCCACCTCTTGGCCAATAGATACTGCCGCCAGTGAGGTTTTCGACCATTTCTCCGTCGGGCGAAGCACTCCCCGGGCTTCGCCAGGGAAACGGATTCCCGTCTTTCGGCCGAAACCGAATCGATCCGTCATGATGTAGAATTGATGTTTGCCGATATCGCTCGCCATCTTGAATGTGCCGATGTTCGATGATTTCACGATTACCTCTTCGGCGGTTAGCCAGCCGTATCCTTTGGGATCCCGGAGGGTGTAGCGTCCTCCTCCAAACTTGTAGATACCGTTTTCGGCGAAATATTTTTTCGAGAGTGATTCGCCCGCCTCAAGATAGGCCGCCGCCGTTATGATCTTGAACGTCGATCCAGGTTCGTAGAATTCCTGGATGGCAGGTTCTTTCCAACGGGATGCACCGTAGAGATTATACGTGTTGGGGTTGAAACTCGGCACAGACGCCATGGCCAGGATTCTTCCAGTGTGAGGTTCGACCATCACTCCGATGGCGCGCCGCGCACGCACTCGGCGAAGTTGGGCACTCAACTCCTTCTCGACGATATATTGCAACACCCCGTCGATGGTGAGACGAACATCCGCACCTGGGCGCGGGGCTACGAGTACCCGCTCCTCAGGATGAACCGACCTACCTTTAGCATCGCGCTCGATGCGAATGCGGCCCTCTCGCCCGCCCATGTACTCTTGATAGGATTGTTCCACGCCATAAATGCCCGCATCGTCGATACCCACGAAGCCGACCAGAGACGATGCGAGTTCACGTTTGGGATAAAAACGCCTGCTTTCGTTAACAAAGCCCAAGCCAGCGATCTTCAGATTCTCGATTTCCCTCTGCTGATCGGGGTTGATCTTCCGCTTGAGCCAAACGTACCGTCGGCGTCCATTTAGTTTTTCGAAATACTCTCGCGTCGAGCCGCCGAGAATTTTATTGAGCGTCAACGAAGCCCTTTGGGGATCGGCCACTTCCCTGGCGTTGGCATAAAGAGAAGGCGCGTTAATGCTCACCGCCAAAGGCCTTCCCCTCGCGTCAACAACATCTCCTCGCCTAGGGCGCACAACGAGCGTGCGGCGCAACTGGCGTTCTGCATATGCCACGAGGTGTTCGCGGTCCCGTATTTGGATGATGAAGAGCTTGACACCCAACATGCAAAATCCGAATACAACCAAGGAACCGCATATCATCAAGCGGTGAGAGAAGCCATGCGTCATGGGCTGACCTGTCATGGGCGGCAGGAGGAAGGTGGTTATTCCATGCTTCCGAGCCCAATTTCCACATACACTATTTGCTCGGGTTCCGGAAAAACCATTTCCAATTTTTTTCGTGCAATCGACTCGATACGATCCAACTGCCGAAGCGCGGCCACTTCTATCCGCAAGACGCGCCTCTCCTGCAGCAACTTTTCCCTTTGACTTTCCAAATGCGCAAGGTGGTAGCCGATCTTCACCATTTCCAGATGCGGCCACACCAAAGCGGCGGCACTGCACGCGATAAAAGTGATGCACAGGCCAACCTTTAACAGCGAAACGTCCGTGCCTGTGGACGCCTTGTCGTAAAAACGCGCAGTGAATTTTTCCCGCCAACCGCGTCTGCTTTTTGAGCGCCTCATTCCCCAGACTTCCCGAGGCGCTCGGCGGCACGCAGTTTCGCACTGCGGCTACGCGGATTTTCCCTCACTTCCGATGTATCAGGCCGTACGACCCTGCGCGTCAGAATTTCGAGGGTCGGAGCCTCGCCGCCCGAAAGTTCGCGGAAGAGATTCTTGACGATTCTATCTTCCAGCGAATGAAAGCTGATGACGACGATGCGTCCGCCCGGACGCAGGATATCTACCGCATCGCGCAGAGAACCCTCGAGTGTCTCTATCTCGCGGTTCACAGCGACCCGCAGTGCCTGAAATGTCCGGGTCGCGGGGTGGATGCGCCAACGCCTCCCGCTGCGGCCGCTCCTTCTGACTGCGACCGAGGCAATGAGCGATGCGAGTTCATCGCAACGCTTCAGGCCGCCATGCGCGCGCGCCCGCCCGATAGCGCGCGCGATGGCGCGGGAGTGGCGCTCTTCTCCGTATCGATAGATGAGATCAGCGAGTTCTTTTTCAGATAATTGCTCGATCAGGTCGCCCGCTGTCGTTCCCTGTGTTTGATCCATTCGCATATCCAAAGACTCGGGAGCGTCCATGCGAAACCCGCGGCCAGGCGTGTCGAGTTGCATCGCAGAGGGGCCGAGATCGAACAAAACGCCGTCGACCGCCTCATGACCCTCCGCCTTTACGATGCGCTTTATTTCACCATGATGTGCGTGATGAATTCTGGCGGCAGACCCGTATTTCGCCAGCCGCTTCGTACAGATATCGACGGCATCCCTGTCCCGGTCACAGCCGATCAGCACACCCGATGGCTGAACCGCATCCAAAACCGAAACGCCATGTCCCCCTCCGCCCAAGGTAGTATCTAAGAACACAGCGCCCGGAGATGGCGCCAGGAAGCGCAAAACCTCCTGAACCATGACCGGAACGTGAGATGCCGTCCTTTCCACGTTTTCACCGCAAAAGATTTCTTCTGCGACATATTCGCTTGAAATGTTTTTTTCCAGTGCGGCAAACACCCCCACTCCCCCTTAAGCCCGCATTAAAATTCGAATTCGATCAAATCTTCAGCAGACTCCTCTTCGGTAACCCCGGGCCCCCCATCATCTACCTCACCCATTTCCTCGTTCCATTTCGCCTTGTCCCAAATCTCCAGCCTGTTTTCGATGCCCGCGACAACGGCATCCTTTTCGATAGAAGTTTTTGCGCGCAACTCAGCGGGCAGGAGAATTCTGCCCTGCCGGTCGAACTCGCAAGATTCAGCGCGGCCATAGAGTCTTCTGAGCGTACGCCGAACCTCTTTCGAGGCTGTAGAGAGTTCCTCAAGTTTCTCGCTGAATTTGCGTTTCCATTCCTGAACGGGATAAACGAAGATACAACCATCCTTGGTGATGAGAATGACCTGATCGCCATATGTGGCGCTTAGGTGCTCCCTGAACCTCGCCGGAATACTGACGCGGCCTTTTGCATCCACCGTTACTGGATGGGCACTGATGAGCATCTCACCTGTAACTCCCACTTTATCCCATAATTTCCCACTGAATATTACCCTTTATACTGCGAGGCCAAGTGCCTGTCAACAGAAAATTTTAGAAAATCAGTAAAAACAAATGTTTTTAGCAGAAAAGTCAGGAAAAATATCATGTATTTTACGACAAAATCGTGCTATTTTCAGTGGAATTATTTAATATATAACATTAATAAAATATTATAATATATTGAATTTATTTAATTAAAAAAATTAAGTGGGTTGAAGTGGGGTGAAATTAAAAACATCAGGGTAAAAGGAGTATTCTTTGTCAATAAGGGAAAAGAGCAAGCGTCACTGTTCTCGACGATTTCTCTCGTGGCGCCAAGTGCGTATGTCTCGCCTTTGTTTGTGTCCGAATTGCAGGGAAACGCGTGATGTCCTGTGTAACACACAGGACCACGACGGCCAGAAAAACCCCCAGAATTATTCCAGCAAAATATAAAGCAACAGAAACCAAACAAGTATACTAATGCCCATCTCGCAGACTAGAGGGCCGGGAGAATATCCAACCGCCGCCCGGCGTTTCCTGGGCAGATGGAGACGAGATGAGAAGTATGCCATCGCCGCGCGTCTTTTGAGAGTCGCTGGGCTTCAGGGCTTCAATACGCTGTACGTGCGGATTGAATATCAACGAGTGGCCCCCCCCCGCGCACATATTCCGACAGGCGCGCATCATTTCCAGGTTTGGGGATTCAAGGGAAAGACAAGGAGAGAGGCGCGATATCCCTCTCAATGGGGCGATACCCCTTCAGAACGAGACCCCGAGGCATCCACCCCATTGAAAGGAATCAAAAACAATGTTCTTCCGCCGGAAACATGCCTTCCCGCACTTCCCGGCAGTAACGATCCAGTGCGTCAGTGGTCATGCGCCCCACATCCGCGTATACCTTGACGAATTTCGGCGTGAAATCGTTGAACAGGCCAAGCATGTCGTGGGTGACGAGCACCTGACCGTCACAATCGGGGCCTGCTCCGATGCCGATAGTGGGGATGTCGACTTCACGCGTTATACGGACTCCCAAGACCGCTGGTATACCTTCGAGCACGATGGAAAACGCGCCGCTCTCCTGCACTGCCACTGCGTCGCGCAGCACCTGATCCGCTTCCTCATCTGTTTTTCCCTGCACCTTGAAACCGCCGAAGGCATGAACACTCTGGGGCGTGAGACCCACGTGCCCCATCACGGGAATCTGGCTGTCCACCACCGCACGAATCTCGTCCTTGACGCGAACGCCGCCTTCTAACTTCACCGCTTCAGCGCAGCCTTTCTGGATAAGACAACCTGCGTTCATGACGGTGTCACGCGCATTGACGCCGAAGCTCAGAAACGGCAGATCGGCGACAAGCAACGCTTTGGGGTTCGCACGGCTCACCGCGCGGGTGTGGTGTACCATGTCGTCCAAAGTCACCTTCGTCGTGTCGGGATAGCCCAAAACCACCATGCCCAGACTGTCACCCACAAGAATGACGTCCACATCGGCATCATCCACGAGTTTCGCTGTGGGGTAGTCGTACGCTGTGACGGAGGTGATCTTCTTTCCACCCTTTCGCGCACGAATGGTGGCGGTGGTGACTTTTCTACGTGTTTTCTTGTACGCGCCGTTTCCGTTGATCGAATTTCTACCGTTGGAATACAGTTTCTCAAGGCTTTTTGTGCTCATGGTCGCTCCCTCCATGGGTGAACGCCTGCAGGAAATTGACTTCGATGCCAAATTTTTTCGTTCATGTGTCCAAGGCCATCAGCTCTCGGCACAGTTTACCAAGATCAAACACTCTCCTCGCCGGCAAGATGCGAATTACTTTTTGCGCTGCATGGA
This sequence comes from bacterium, assembly GCA_965200245.1. Classification (GTDB taxonomy): domain Bacteria; phylum UBA8248; class UBA8248; order UBA8248; family UBA8248; genus Bin107. Next base: position 617,489 of record CBDATS010000005.1, read on the forward strand.
ATCTTGTTCATGGGACAATACCTGATAATACAACGATTTATGGGTTGAAAACAAGACACCTCGCGCATCTGCGCGCTCAATGAAGCGTCCCGTGATTTCGCGGATTTCACTTCGGCGGCCTCGCATCAAATCCTGCCACATCGAATTTCTGTTGCCAGCCGTGGCGCGGGCAGTTTCGCGAACAATTTCGAGAACATCAAGCGCCATGCCTTCTGAGTCAATGAGTGCTTGCAATTCTTCCGCCAGAGCGTCCACAAGCACGGCGGAGGCGCGTGTTTCCAGCAACTCGCCGTTTCTGAGTTCAAGCGCAGTTCCCAAGGTATTGATAACGGCGTTGGCTACTGCCTTTCTCCATTCCGCCTCCTTGCCGTCTTGTTTTTGTCGGACCCGAATCCCCAAAGGCTGCAGAAATTCCGCTAACCGCCCCACCAACTGGGCGTCCCTAGCTGCTCCCGGCTCGGGCGCCAAAGTGACGTCCAGCGCACCGAACTGGTTTACGTGTCCCGGTTTTGTGATTTCCGCTCCCGTATTGACGAGACCTCTCACGACCCCGCGCTTCTGGAAGGAGAGCGGGAGGTCTTTACAGACGTCCAATCCATTCGAGAAAACGGCCGTGATCGTTTCACTACCCATCGTTTCGAAAAATTCATCAGCCGCCTCTGCAATTCGACCCGCCTTCACGGTGAAGAAAAGGTGCGAGGCTATAAGCTTTACGGCTCCCTTGCATACCCGTGGTCGAGCGGTATAAGTCACCTCGCCGTGAATATGGACGCCGTCTTTTTCAATTTCATCCAGATGCGCGGAAGTTTCCGAGCTTGAATTCGCGGAACCTACCAGATAAACGCAACTCTCGGAAAGGTTTTTCTGCAACTGCGCCGCAAGCATGGTTCCCATAGCACCGGGGCCAGCAACAACGATGGCTCGAGTATTTTCTGTCAAGAGTCACACCTAGCTGCCAAGGGAGCGCCAGAGGAGCAAAACACCCACGAAGATGAAGATGAAGGCCAGGAACATCTTCATCTTCTCACCGTCGACGCGGTTGTTGATAAAGGGGGATGTCTGACCGCCGCAGGCAACCGCGGGAATCGTCATGAACAGGATGTTCCAGTGCACGTTCACCTCGTCGGAATAAAACACGTAGGCGTGCACCAAGGTGGCAGGCAACACCGTAGCGAAGACAATAAGAATTCCCGTGCCCACAGCGACGCGGACAGGCAGTTTGTCCTTCACGATCAGGGCTGTGGTCGTGAGTTCACCAATGCCGACGCCTGTAAACCCCACGAGAACACCGCCAAAGGCCGACCAGCTATATCCGAAGACCCCGTGTTCGTAACGGTACCAATACTTTCTGCCAGCCGTATCCATGCGGGTGGGTATTCCGGCACCCTCCATCTGTTCCGCCTCTTGGATTCCTCCCTGAAAGTAAGCGAACAGCATGGCAACCGAGAGAAACACCATCATCCCGCCCAGAAAACCCAGAATAAGCTCAGCAGGCACCGAATGGGCTAGGAAGCCAAACGCCATACCAACGGGAACGGACACGACGAGCACTTTCTTGGCGATAGCGTAATCGACCAGCCCTCTCCTCATATAGCCGATGAGCGCGCTACCGAAACCGAAAGTCTTGATGAAAAGCGCCAAGAATACGGCTTCCAGCGGAACGATAGTCACCCCCGCCGCCCACGGAAAGAGGAGGACGAATATGGGCACAAAGAAAACCGCGCTCCCCACGCTCGTGCTCGTCGCCGTAAGGCACACGCAAAACGCGATGGGTAGCATCCACCAGAACTCGAAAATGTATTCTATCAAGGCGCCGGTCTTCCTTTATGAAGAACTATTGAGCACAAAACATCAAATCGACTTATGAAGCCGCAGCGGGGAGACAGCATGATCCACCATCAGGAAGCAACGCTTCCCCGGCGGATGGCCTCGCCCATGCGCACCGCCTCGACGGCCGCCCCCACGTCGTGGGTGCGTATCATGTCCGCACCGCCGACGACGGCGAAAGCCTCGGCGACTTTCGAGCCAATCAACCGCTCTCCCGCCGCCTCGACGCCCGTAATCACCCCGATGAAACGCTTTCTTGAAACACCGACTACAAGGGGTCGGCCCAAACCCCTCAGCATATCCAGTTGTCTCAATATCTCAAGATTGTGATTCCAGGATTTCCCGAAACCGACGCCCGGATCGATGAGAACCGAACTTATGCCGTCGCGTTCGGCCTGAAGCACACTTTCTCGCAGATAGTCGGACAACTCGCCCATGAGGTCTGCGTATTCAGGATTCTCTTGCATTGAGCGCGGCTCGCCCTTTATGTGCATGGCGACGGCCGCTGCGCCGAACTCGGCGATCACCTCGCGCATATCGGGGTCGTGAAGACCGGTGATATCGTTCACTATATGAGCACCTGCCTCAAGTGCCACTCTCGCCACACCGGCCTTGGACGTATCCACCGAGACGAGGGGGCCATTTTCCATATCCATTCGCTCTAGAATCGGAAGTATCCGCCGGATTTCCTCCACCTCGCCTACTCCACTCGATCCGGGCCTGGTGCTCTCACCGCCCACGTCGATGACGTCAGCACCCTCATCCCTCATCCGCGCGATCTGCTCAAGCGCTGCATGTAGGTCAAAAAACTCCCCGCCATCCGAAAAGCTGTCGGGTGTGACGTTCAGAACACCCATAACCTGCACCCGCTCGAAACCAAGCTCGCGTCCACGGCACTTCACGGCGGGCGCGGGAGACCACTTCTCAGGCGCGAAGCGCAGACCATCCATCACAGGAACACCCCGGGCGGAAACGCGCTGCCGCTTTCGACGATTCGTTCCTCGCTTACCCAGCGGCGCCTGAGTTCGCCGGCAAGGAACATCGACCCTATGATAATAACGAGGTCGTTTTCCCCAGCCCCTTCGAGCGCTTCGTCGAGCGCCACCCATGCGTCGATACGCTTCTCCACGTCGGCGGCCCCTGCCTCTTCGAGGGCGTGCGCGAAAACATCTGGTGAGAGGCCGGGTCTTGGCGCGCTCGCCGGCGGGAGCGTGACGAAAAACCTGTCGCCCACAGGAGCGAACACTTCCGCCATCCCATTGAAATCTTTGTCGTTCACTGCCCCGAGAACAAAGATGAGCCGATCGAACGTCCAGTTCGAGACGCCCTCTACCAGTGCCTGCGCCTTATCCCGGTTGTGCGCGCCGTCGAGCAGGACCACAGGGTTGGACTGCACCAGTTCCATCCGACACGGCAGGCGCGCCGAAGCGATACCCCACCGCACATCACGCTCTCCTAGGCCCAACAGCCGGCATGCTTCGGCGGCGAGGCCCGCGTTTTGTGCCTGATGGGCACCGGGCATGGCTGTCGAGAGAGTCTCCCACCGGGCGCCGTCTTCGAACGCCAGATCGAAACTAGCGCTATCGGGTCGTAAGGCGAGGTTCTCGACACGGGGCGGAGGATAAAGGAGAGCATCACGCTCGAAGGCGACACGTTCGATTTCAACGTGCGCCTCGGGTGGAACGACCTGCAAGATAACGCGGCCTTTTTCCGTGATGATACCCGCCTTGTCGCGCGCAATCTGTGCAATGGAGTCGCCGAGCAAGTCAGTGTGGTCCAGCCCGATTGAGGTGATCATGTCGAGGACGGCGGGTCCCACAGCGTTCGTAGCGTCGAACGCACCGCCTAAACCCGCTTCAAGAACGAGGTATTCGCACTCCTCTTCTTTGGCCATCAAAAGCAAAAGCGCGAGCGTCGCTTCAAAAAACGATGGCGGCCCAAACTCTGGTTCTCCCGCCATTTGCGCGACGGCTTCAGCAAGACGCCTCGCGCATCGCCCGATCAGGCCTGCTTCGGCGAAACGGCCCCGAACCCAGAAACGCTCGATGATGGAAGTGAGATGAGGCGAGAAAAAAGCCGCCGTTCTCTTGCCCGACGCCAAGAGGGACTGTGCCACCATGAGCACAGTCGAGCCCTTCCCACTCGTGCCTACGACGTGGACGACCGATTGCCCCTGCCCGGGCACTTCGAGGATTTCGAACAATCGCGCTGCGCGTGCGAGCCCCGGGCCTTCTACCTTGATACCGCGAGGATCGAAACGCCTACGCCAGGATTTCTTGGGAAGCGCGGCCAAGACGCTCAGAAAAACCTCGATCCGCCGTAGCGTCTCCGTAGGGGCTAGCGATTCTTCCAGAATGGGGGGAGCGAGAATATCTCGGGACATCTCAATGTCTGAAATGGCGTCTGCCCGTGAAGACCATGGCGATATCGTGCTCGGCCGCTGCCTGGATAACTTCTTCATCGCGCATGGATCCACCCGGCTGGGCTATCGCCTTCACGCCGTGAGAGGCAGCGGTGTCGATTCCGTCTCGGAACGGGAAAAAGGCATCTGACCCCAAGGCGCATCCTGCAAGCGGCAAAACGGCGCGCTCTGCAGCCAGTCGGGTGGAGTCTACCCGACTCATCTGGCCCGCGCCAACGCCAACCGTACCATTCTTGTCGGCCATGACGATGGCGTTGCTCTTCACGTGGCGTGCTACACGCCAAGCGATCCTGAGTGCTTTTTCCTCATCCATAGAAGGCGCGCGAGAGGTGACGACCTCCCAGCGAAACTCCTGCTCCGAGAGGCTATCGCGCTCCTGCATTAGCACCCCGCCGGGTATCGAGCGCACTTCCAGCCCGGCGGGTCCGGAATCGCCCCCTAAGCCGTCCATCCGCAGGATTATCAGATTCTTTTTTTTCCGCATGATGGCGAGCGCTTCATCATCGAAACCGGGAGCGACAACCACTTCGACGAAGAGGCTTCGCATGGCCTCGGCAGTTTGCGCGGTAACTTTACGGTTATAGCCGATCACGCTGCCAAAGGCCGAAACTGGATCACACACGAGCGCACGCTCATAAGCGGTCTCTTGGGTATCGCCCAAGCCTACGCCGCACGGATTGGTGTGCTTGATAATGGCGCAGCCTATGCCTTCGAGATCATGCGCGAGTTCGGCGGCACTGGCAGCGTCCAGAAGATTATTGAAGGAGAGTTCCTTGCCGCCCAGAACTTCCGCGTCACAAAGAGAAAAACCGCCCCGGGCACCCAAGCGATAGAGCGCGCCCTTCTGGTGTGGATTCTCCCCGTAGCGAAGCGTCTGAACGCGCTCGAGATCTATCGCAATACGCTCATGAAGTTTGTCTCCCTCGCCATTATCCAGATAACCGGAAATAGCGGCATCATAGCTCGCCGTGTGGCGAAACGCCTTCAAGGCCAGACCGGTCAGCCAGTCGGACGGAAAATCCCCGCCGTTTCGGACGTGGGCGATGGCGTCAGGGTAATCGCCTGGATCTACGAGCACAGCCACGCGGCCATGGTTCTTTGAAGCTGCGCGCACCATGGTGGGACCGCCGATGTCAATTTGCTCAATCACCTCCTCACGCGTGACACGGGGCTTGGCTGCAACCTCCCGGAAGGGATAGAGATTCACAGCCACCAGATCGATGGGCACGATGTCGTTCGTCAGCATCTCCTCTCTTTGCTCGGGAAGGAGCGCCAATATGCCCCCCAGCACTTTGGGATGAAGCGTCTTGACGCGCCCGCCCATAATTTCGGGATGCCCCGTATAATCGGAAATCTCCCGTACGGAAACGCCCTCATCGCGCAACGATTTCGCCGTACCGCCCGTGGAAAGCACCTCCCAACCTGCCTCGACCAAAGCGGCGCCCAGTCCCACGGCACCTCGCTTGTCGCTCACACTGATGATAGCGTGGCGTTTCTCGCTCATGGGTTATGCTTCCTCCCGGCGCACTTCGTATCCTTCCTGCAACAATATCTGTATCAGATTTTCGAGATGCTCCCGCCCGCGAACCTCCATATGAAGAGTCGAGAGTGTATGGTTGATGGGCACTTCGGTCGAAAGCCTGTCATGTTCGATGTGGATGATGTTCACCCGGCAATCGGCCACAATTTTGGAAAGTCGCATCAACGCGCCGGGCACGTCGTGCAGCGGTACCTGTATCCGTGCGTAGCGGTTCGCGAGTGCCAGCCCCTTGCCGATGATGCGCGAGAGCAAGTTGACGTCGAGGTTCCCGCCACTGATCAGGGCAACCACCTTGCCGCTTACCCTGGTTTTCCTCTCGATGAGCGCCGCCAAGGAAGAAGCCCCCGCCGCCTCGCTCAGCATCCGTTCACGTTCCAGCAGCCCCAAGATGGCATTGGCCATCGCATCGTCGGAGACCGAGACCACCTGGTCCACCAGGTCCTGAATCAGCGGGAAACAAAGTTCTCCGTTTCGCTTGACGGCAATCCCATCCGCAATCGTCTGGACGGTTTTCGATTCGACGATTCTACCTGCATCGAGCGAGCGAATGAGTGCAGCGGCCCCCTCGGCCACCACGCCAATCAAGCGCACGTCGGGCTTTCTGGTCTTCATCACCGCTGCGAGACCTGAGATGAGGCCACCGCCGCCTACTGGCACGAGGATGGTCCCCACATCGGGCACGTCTTCGAGTATCTCAATGCCGAGCGTACCCTGGCCCACAATGACGTCGGGGTGATCGAAAGGTGGGATCATCGTCAATCCGCGATCTTCCTCGTAAGAGCGCGCACGCGCATAGGCGTCATCAAACGATGTGCCGAACAGTTCCGTCTCAGCACCCAAAGCGCGAACGGCGTCCAGCTTGGTGTTCGGAGTCGCTTCGGGCATCACGACGAGCGCCCTTACGCCCAACTGCTTGGCAGCGAAGGCCACACCTTGGGCGTGGTTTCCCGCGCTCGCAGTGACGACACCCCACTGAAGCTGTCCAAGTTCGAGTTTCTGCAGGGCATAGAGAGCACCGCGTACCTTGAACGAGCCCGTGCGCTGGAAGTTTTCCGGCTTGAGATATATTTCAACACCCAATTGCTCGGAAAAATTCTCGCTGAGACGGGCGGGAGTCGGCCGCAAATACGGTGATATCGCTTCCGCCGCCCGAACTGTTTCGGAGGCAATAAGCGTTGGTTCCAACGCTTTTTGTGACACATGGGATTCCATTCGTCCGTGTTTTCCTTTGTCCTGTGCGAGCGAAAAAGCGCTCTTATCACCCCGGCACCCACCCGTCTTCAAACGGCCAGCCTTTATTCAAGCATCGGGAGACGCGAAGCAGGTGTTGCCTCGGCATGCAACGCACGCCTGAACATATTACCGGAGCGGGCCTGTAAGCCGGGTTCTGTCACCCGCCGACAGCGGGCCCGCGGCCATCTATCTGGGACGATGGTTGCCCATCGCCTCTAGCAGCCTACCCGGGGATATCGGACGAGCCGCCCTCAGGCATCCCCTTATTTGGCCTTGCTCCAGGTGGGGTTTACCGAGCCAACCCGGTCACCCAGGCTGCTGGTGCGCTCTTACCGCACCGTTTCACCCTTACCCCGACTCGGCGGGGCGGTTTATTTTCTGTGGCACTTTCCCGAGAGTCACCCCTGGTGGACGTTATCCACCACCCTGCTCTGTGGAGCCCGGACTTTCCTCCCGCAGACAATGCTGCGCGCAGCCGCGCAGCCCACTCCGGTAGATGTTTCATTTGCCAGCACCACTGTCTGCACTATTGTCGATCAGTAAGCAATGAGGTGCTCGCTTACCTTTTATCAACTCTCTGCACCTTGGATGGCGCGATTGGCGGCGGAGTCGGCAGCCATGTTTTCACCTCGGGGCACGTGGCGTACATCGACGGACGTGAATTTCCTGGCCGTCTCTTTCGCCTGTTGATACAAGGACTTGAGAGACGCGTTCTTGACTCGATACTCACCGCTCCACTGTCGCGCCATGAGTTCGGAATCCGTCACAATTTCCACGCTTGATGCATTGAGCATCGCCGCGCGCTCAAGACCCAACAAAAAAGCCTGGTATTCGGCCGCGTTGTTCGTCGCTATTCCGAGAAATTTCGTTTCCTCGGCCACGAAATTGCCCGCATCGTCATACAAAAGCGCGGCAGCACCCGCAGGGCCGGGATTGCCCCGTGCGGCGCCGTCCGTATAAATCCGCAGGTGTCCTCCCATCATTCGGCGTCCACCGCAGGCAAACTCAACTCCACGCTCTCGCCCTCCTCATGGTAGTAGAGGATGCGCTTGCAATTCGAACACGTGTATATCTTGTCCTCTGAGTCCCGTATTTCCAAAAAGCGCTTGATGGTCTCCGCCATGCGGCAGCCCTGGCAGGTGCGATTGACGACGGCGCAAACGGCCAAACCTTTGCGTGATTTCCTCAAGTTGCGGTAGCGTTCCATCCACTCCCGGCTTATGTCGCTTGCAAGCGCTTTCGACTTTTCGAGGAGTGCGTTTAACTCACGCTCGAATTCCGCGAGACGATTTTCATATTTCTTGACCTCTCCTCCCACCTTGCCCCGGGCTAAATCCAACTCGCCACGTGCGTCCGCAAGCTTTTCCTCGTGCGCTGGCATGCTCTCCATAATACCAAGGACGATATCCTCTAGTGCGCTGATGCGTTCTTGATACCCCACGATCTCCGCTCCCAGTGCGCGGTATTCCTCATTCGTCTTGACGAGTGTCTGCTTGCCACGCGTGTCCCTAAGCTTCTGATCAAAGGACTGAATTTCACCCTCCGACTCGCGCAATTTCTTCCTGGCGGCTTCGACTTCCCTCTCGATTTCCTCTACTGAGGACTCAAAGCTCGTCATGTAGCACTTTTCCTTTTCGATGGAGGCGGGAATCTTGGCAATCGTATCGCGGCATCTATCTAGCTGGACGTCAATCGCCTGAAGCTCCATCAAGGCCGTCAGTTCCGGGTGCACTGCGCCGTACTCCTCGCATCGTCAGGTTATTGAGCAGAATTCGCGTGGTGGGCCCACCTGGATTCGAACCAAGGACCAGCCGGTTATGAGCCGGCGGCTCTACCGCTGAGCTATGGGCCCCGATAGCAACGCGACAGCCAAGAGGTATCCACCGGGAAAGCAGCGCTTCCTCCACTTCGGGTACCGCCTGTTCGCTGTGCATATATGACCCCGCGCGCACAATGTCAATCGCGCTAGGTTTCCGACTCAGGCTTCCTCTTCGATAAAGCTCTTGAGCTTCTTGCTCCGCGAGGGATGGCGGAGTTTCCTGAGTGCCTTCGCTTCGATCTGGCGGATGCGCTCGCGTGTCACGTCGAAATCCTGACCCACTTCCTCAAGCGTGTGCTCGTTCTCCGCGCCGATACCGAAGCGCTTGCGCAACACCTTCTCCTCACGCGGGCTCAAGGTCTGGAGCACCTTCTGGGTCTGTTCCTTGAGGTTGATCTTGATGACGGAATCCTGCGGCACTTCGGCCTTCTTGTCCTCAATGAAGTCGCCCAGTTGGCTATCCTCCTCCTCGCCGATGGGCGTCTCAAGACTGATAGGTTCCTTGGCAATCTTGAGTACCTTGCGTACCTTGTCAACTGGCATGTCCATCTTCTTGGCGATCTCCTCGGGCAGCGGTTCGCGCCCGAGTTCCTGGATAAGCTGCCGCGAGGTTCGGATGAGCTTGTTGATGGTCTCGATCATGTGCACGGGAATGCGGATCGTCCGCGCTTGGTCAGCAATCGCCCGGGTGATGGCTTGGCGAATCCACCAAGTGGCGTAGGTGCTGAACTTGTAGCCGCGCTTGTATTCGAACTTGTCCACCGCCTTCATCAAACCGATGTTGCCCTCTTGGATCAGGTCCAAGAACTGGAGCCCCCGGTTCGTGTATTTTTTGGCGATGCTCACGACGAGGCGCAGATTCGCCTCGGCGAGTTCTTTTTTCGCTTGGCGATCTTTGCGGCGGCCGCGGCGAATCATCTTCAGGGAGTTCTGAAGGTCCTCAAGCGAGGCGCCCGCCTCTTTTTCTGTCGTGCGGATCTTGCGGCGCACGTTTTTGATGCGGCGATCGTATTCGACGAGAATACTGACGGGGATACGCTTCTCCCCGACCGTGCGGATCGCCGGACCACCGTTCTTGCCCTTGGACTTCGTAACCTCGCGGATCACGGCGCGCAGCTCAGATTCCTCCATTTCCACTTGGCGCAGATATCCCCCGATCTCTTCTTGATACTTGCGCATCGTCTCCACATAGGACTTCACGCGCTCAGCGATGCTGTCAACGCGCTCGGGTCGCAGGTTCATTTCACGGATGCAGGTCGCCACCCTGTCATGCGCTCTCTGCACTATGACGGGCTTGTCCTTTTCCGCTTTTTTCTTGTTTAGGTTGCGGAGCTGCGTTTTCAACCTAGTCACGAGCTTGAGTATGCGTCGCTTGTCTTCTTCGTAGGTGGGCTTTTCCCTCTCTTCATCGTCTGAGGCCGCCTCGTTGGTGACGACGACGAGTTCGGTCACGCCGATCTCGCCTTTCTTGAGCTCCTCCGCTAATTCCAAAACGGCGTCGATCGCCACCTGTGTGCTCACCGTAGCCTGGCAAACTTCGAGTTGCCCCTCCTCAATCCTCTTAGCGATGGCGATTTCGCCCTCCCGGCTCAGCAGGGGAATCTGCCCCATCTCGCGCAGGTACATACGCATGGGGTCGTCGGTTTTTCCGTAGGTGGAATCATCGAAGGAACTGATCGTCTCTGTGCTCTCCTTCTCCTGGCTAACCGACTCGCTTTTCTTCTTGGCAGCGCGCTTCTCCGCCGACTCGCTGTCAAGAATCTCGATGTCCATGTCGCTGAAGAGCACCATGATGTCGTCAATGACCTCGGGCGAGGTTACATCGGGCGGTAAAACGTCGTTCACCTCTTCATAGGTGAGGAAGCCCTTCTCCTTCCCAAGATCGATAAGGTTCTTGACGTCATCCACCTGGTTCGCTTTTTTCGTCTGCGTCGCTTGCGCCAATGTCACCCTCCTTATATCCGGCCAGGCAATCCGGCCACTACGAACCCATGAAAGTCAAAGTTTCCCGAAACGCTTCAACGTGGAGAGGCCATTCGCTGCCTCTCGCGCAGAAGCGCGTTTTTCCGCTCCAGCAAATTCCACACGTTGGGGGAATCCTCCCCCTCCTCCTTACGTGTCTGTTCGATACACTTGAGTATATCTTGTTCCGCCTTTCGGCGGCGGCGTTCCTTGAGCTTCTCAATGCAGTCGAAAAGTTCCGCCTCCACCTCATCGGGCTCCGCCTCAACGACGGCCAACTCGACCACCAAGGAGCGCGCGGCAGGGCTCTTCAGCCTATCCGCGATGTAAGCCGCCGTGAGCGAGGTAACATCCTGCGATTTCATAAAAGAGAGAACCTCGCCGATCGCCTCGTCGGTTATCAGACCGCCCGGTACTTCGGATGCCAATTCCGGCTTGATGAGCAGAAGCTGGAGGACGTCCACCTCTACTTTTGGGCGTCTAAGGTTCTCCCCGAGCAGATTGACCTGTTTTTCTCTTGTGGGTGTTCTTTCCCGGGCATTTTCCGCCAGCAATCTCTTCACCATGGCCGTCAGCGTAGGATACGGAATCCCGAGTTGATCCTCCAGCAAGGCCAAATATTGGTCCTGAACGCTGCGGTGGCAAGTCCCGAGTATGGGCAAGAGCCGCTGGACAGCCTCGATTTTCTCGGCTTGGCTTGCGCCTGCAGAGATTCCGGCCATCGCTCTCTGGACGGTGTTTTCCAGAATGCCTTGCGCTTTGGCGAGTAGATGCGCGAAGTCCTTCGCTCCGTTTTTACCCAAAAACGTGTCGATGTCGCGCCCCTCGGGCAGGTTCACCACCTTGAGACGCAAGGCTCCCGCCCCGCCGCGGTCAATAAAATTCTTGCGCAGCACGTCGCTCGCCACAAGCAGATCGGGAGCACCCGCAAGGCCAAGCATCCGTCCCGCTACCGATCCCGCGCGCTCTGAGGCCGCGAGTCCCGCCGCATCGGAATCGAAGACGAACACGAGTTCCTCGGCGTGCGCGCGGAGACTCCTGATGTGTTCGGCGGTCAACGCTGTACCCAGCGGCGCCACGACCTCCCTGAAGCCGTGCTGCCAAAGCGATACGACGTCGAAATAGCCTTCCGTCACCAAGGCGCGCTTTTTCTCGCGAATCGCCTCCCTGCACTCGTAAAAGCCATAGAGCGTCCTGCCTTTCTTAAAGAGTGCGGTATCCGGCGAATTCACATATTTCGCCGTGGCGTGGCGCGAGTCGCTGTCAGGCAGCGAACGCCCACCAAAGCCCACTACCTCGTCCTCGTGGTTGCGGATAGGGAACATGATACGGTCCCGGAAGCGATCATAATAGCCACTACCATCCTCGCGCCGCACCGCGAGTCCCGCTTCTGCGAGGTCGCCAGGATACACCCCTCTCTCACCTGCGGCGTTGATGAGGGCGTCCCAGCGCGGAGGTGCAAACCCGATTCGAAACCTCTCGACGGCTTCACCCGAAACGCCACGCTCATCCAGATACCGGCGGCCCCTCTCGCCGGAGTTGCTCCTGAGCGTAGCTTGGAAAAAATCGGTCGCCAGGCGATTTGCGGCCCGAATCTTCCCGCGCATGTCGGGCTTTTGCGAACTTCGACCGGAGGGTTCCTCATAACGGGATATGTCGATCCCCTGGCGCTTTGCCAAGCGCGAGAGCGCCTCGGGGAAAGTCATGCCCTCGTGCTGCATGAGAAACTGAAAAACGTTGCCCCCCGCCCCGCAGCCGAAGCATTTGTAGATGCCCATGCGCGGGTTCACGTTGAAAGAAGGCGTTTTCTCATCATGGAACGGGCAAAGCCCCTTGTAGTTTGTTCCCGCCTTCTTGAGGTGCACGAACTCGCCGATGACGTCTTCTATCGGAGCACCATCTCTTATCTGATCGACAACTTCTTCAGGAATTCTTCCCATTCCACCACCCTCATCCCGAAAAACAGAAAATCAGCGCAGGGCCAACTCTACATTCGTAACACCCCAGCCACCTTCTTCGGGCCGGGCAGGACCGAACTTCGACACCAAAGCGTGTTCCTTCAGACGCTCGGAGATGACCTTGGAGAGCACTCCCTCTCCCTTTCCGTGAACGATGCGAACCGATGCAATGCCCACAAGCGCTGCGTCGTCGAGATATTTGTCCACCATCTCGATGGCACGCTCGGCGCGCACGCCGCGCACTTGAAGCTCGGGTGAGAAATCGTCTCCCCTCGATAAAACATCGTGCGTTACTGTACTTCTCTGGGCGGGCGCGACCGGCGTGTCGACAACTTCGACAACACTGCAGGATAACCGCAGGGATTTACCGTTCACTGATACAGTCAGTTCATCCTCCCCGTGCAGGGCGGATACCTCGCCCGTACAGTTCATGAGCGGGATGCGCACCCTTTCTCCCACGCGGAGCGAAACCGGTCCGCATGCCACCGCCATTTCCTTTTTCACGGGAAGCGCTTCTTCAATCCGGGCACTCATCTCGCGTATGCGCTCGCGCGCGATTCGCTTGGCTTTCTCCATTTCGATGGACTCACGCATCTCGCTCAGGAGTTCATCCGCCCCACGCCTCAAATCTTTGAGGAAACGGGCCGCCTCGTCGCTTCTTTCGCGCGCCTCCTCATTCACTTGGCGCGCGATTTCCGTCTCACGCGTTTCGAGCCGCGCCTGCCGGATAGACAGTTCGGTTTCTTTTTCTTCTATCTCGCGCTGGCGGTCGGAGAGACTCGCCATGAGGCGATCCACCTGGACGGGACCTTTCAGAAGAAGTGTTCCGGCGCGCGCCAGCACGGACTTGGGCAAGCCCATCTTCTCTGCCACCGACATGGCATTGCTCGGACCGGCCGTCCCCATGCGTATCCGATAGGTGGGTGAAAGATCCTCTACATCAAACTCCACCGATGCGTTCTCGGCGTGCGCTGCCTGATAGGCATAATGCTTGAGCGCGTCGTGGTGCGTCGTCACGATGCAAAGCGCACCGCTCGCCGCCAGATGCTCAAGTACAGAGACGCCGATGGCCGAACCTTCTGCTGGATCGGTACCGGATCCAAGTTCGTCAAGGAGCACAAGCACACCCTCTCCCGCTTCGCGAACGGCACCCGAGACGCGGGCCATGTGGCCCGAAAAGGTGCTCAGGTTCTGTTGAATATCCTGCTCATCGCCGATGTCAGCGACGAGCGTCCTGACGATGGGCAGCGCGCTCTCGGGCGCAGCCGGTATGGGGACACCGCACTGGTGAAGCGCCACGCAAAGGCCCACAGTCTTGAGCGCTACCGTCTTGCCGCCCGTGTTGGGTCCCGTGATGAGGAGTTGGCGAACGCCCTCCCTCCCGACTTGCAGATCGATGGGCACCGCCTGTTCTTTCGGGACTGCGCCGACTCCCGCCGTGAGCAGCGGATGGCGCGCGGCTTTCAGTCGAATGCTGCCGTCCACGCTCGCCTGAGCACGTGCGCCGCGCCAATCGACTCCCAAGCGTGCCTTCGCCCAGATGAGATCGAACGTCGCCAGAAACTCAACCAGACAGGCAATAGACTCGCGCGCCACCATGACCTCCGCAGTCAATTCGCGCAGGATTCTATCCACCTCCACTCGCTCGGCTTCGCGCTCCTCGGCGATGGCGTTGTTCAGGAGCACCGCCGAGAGAGGCTCGACGAACAGCGTCTCTCCACTCGAAGAGCGATCCTGTATCACGCCCTCGAACGAGCGGCGGAAAACCGTTTTGGCGGGAATCAGATACCGCTCGCGTCGCTGAACAATCAAATTTTCCTGAATTGCATTCGGATGAGCAGCCATAACCCTACCGAGCAAACGGCGTATCTCGGCCCTGAGCGCACGCTGTTTCACCCTTGATTCTTGAAGCTTGAAACTCGCATCGTCACGCACCTCGCCACGTTCATCGAGGATGCGCTTGATTCGCGCGGCCAAGGGATACTGCATATCCACGCCGTGAATGCGCATCCTCAGCTTGGGTGACCGTTCGGCGCATTCTTCCACGAAACGGCGTACGTTGGAAGCGAGATTCAGCATTGAGAGAATCGAGAGGAATTTCTCACCTTCCAGGTTCCCGCCCCGACGTCTCACATCCTCAAGCCATGCTTCGGGGTTGTCGAATGCGGCCAGAGGTATGTACTCCCCTGCGCCTAAAAGCGCCATGGCTTCATCAGTCTCATCAAGCAGGGTATTAACCTCGCGAGACGAAGTGAGCGGAACGAGCGCTGCGCCTGAATTCGCACCGGGAACGGAGGCGCAGCGATCTTTCAGCAAATCCAAAACATTTTTGAATTCAATGCTTTGCAGTGTTCGACTATCCATAGAGTATCGTCCACGGATAAATGATTCACAACAAAATCATGTGCTTCGTCCCGGCGTGGGGACTGGTCGCGTATTCCAAAAATCTCGCTTGAAAATCAGGCTGTCCTCGTCCAGCGTCCCCGTCTTGAAAATCCGCAGAAACGCCAGTGGGGCGAAGTATCGCTTAGAATCCTTATCGTCAGTCGTTCTTCCAGATGTGACTAAGACCGAGATGTCCAAACAAAATACGGGAGACTCCCTGCGTCATCCCACATCGTTTTGAGAATCAACCGTTAAAAAAACAAGCGACGCAGAGCGCACACTAACCCGTTATTAAAAGGCAATATAGGAACCAAAACGAAAATTGTCAAGCTTAGTGAAAGTAATAGAAATGTCCTGTCCACACACCGAATCGCGTAACCAAGCTGCAAAAGCCCTATCTTTCAGATTCGGGTCTTCCACCGCGCCCGAATCGGCGAGCGAGCTCCGCAAAAACCCGCCCTGGAGGCACACCGCGCACGGCCATGCCCACCAAGGTGTGGAACCACAAGTCGGCCACCTCGTTCGCTACCGCGTCGGGGTCCTCTTCTTTCATCGCCATGACAACCTCGGCGGATTCCTCATCTATCTTCTCCAGCACCCGTTCCCCGCCCTTGGCAAACAGGCGCGCCACGTAGCTCGAATCCGTATCGCCCGC
Source organism: bacterium (assembly GCA_965200245.1). GTDB lineage: Bacteria > UBA8248 > UBA8248 > UBA8248 > UBA8248 > Bin107. The sequence continues at coordinate 633,290 of CBDATS010000005.1, forward strand.
CTCTTTCCTCTCAAGAATGAGGCGATACACCGATTCGAGCAGGTTGTGATCGAAGTCAAAAACTGACTCGCCTTCTTCTCGTCCGGGCAACGGGATTTCCGTGAAAAAACAAGACATGCGGTTCGTGTGGCAGGCTAGCCTGTCGGGCCTTACGATGAACACCAGGGCATCGGAGTCACAATCGAGCCTCGCAGATACCAAGCGGAGATAGTCTCCTGAGGTCTCGCCCTTGTGCCAAAGTTGCCGCCGGGAGCGGGACCAGAAGTGGACAGTCCCCTTCTCCAGTGTGAGGCGCAACGATTCTTCGTTCACCCAAGCCAAGGTCAGCACCTCACCCGTACCGGCGTCCTGACAAATGGCGGGGGCCAGACCCTGCTCGTTCCATTTGACCTCGGGGATTTCCACCTTGCTCAAAGCCTCACCTCCACGCCGCGTTCTCGCAGATAGACCTTCACCTCCTCAACCGAGTAATCGCCGAAATGGAATATTGAGGCAGCCAAAACGGCGTCGGCGCAACCTACTTCCACACCCTCGTAGAGATGCTCCAGATTTCCCACCCCGCCCGAGGCAATAACGGGAACGCCCACCCGCTCGGCTATCGTGCGCGTGAGGACCAGATCATAACCGTCCTTTGTACCATCCCTGTCCATACTGGTCAGGAGAATCTCGCCCGCGCCCAGCGCGCATGCCTCCTCCGCCCAAGTCACGGCGTCCTTGCCGGTGGGACGCGATCCGCCGTGTGTGAAAGCCTCCCACCGGGACGCGTCCGCATCGCCCGAGACGCGCTTGGCATCTATAGCACAGACGATGGTGGAGCTTCCGTAGCGCTCCGCCGATCGCTTGATGACGCCCGAATCCCTAAGCGCCGCGCTGTTGATACTCACCTTGTCTGCACCTGCTCTGAGCAGATCGCGCACATCTTCCTCTTCTCGCACGCCACCGCCCACAGTCAGGGGAACGAACACCCGCTCCGCCGTGCGGCGGACCATGTCAAGCAGGGTGCCGCGCTTTTCCTTCGAAGCCGTGATGTCGAGAAAGCAGATTTCATCCGCTCCCATCTCGTCGTAATGAGCAGCGCACTCCACGGGATCGCCTGCGTCGCGCAGACCCTCGAAATTCACACCCTTCACCACGCGGCCTTCCTTCACGTCGAGACAGGGGATGATTCGCTTCGCTAGCAAGAGAGTAACTCCATCGCCTTTGAGAAATCCATGGTTCCCTCATACAGGGCACGTCCCACAACGGCGCCAATGACACCTTTCTCCTCCAGAGAAATGAGCTTCTCCACATCCTCTAACCTGCTCACCCCGCCCGCAGCGATAATGGGCAAACCGCAAGCTTGGGCCAAGGAAGCGGTGGGGTCCGGGTCGAAACCCTCCAACGTGCCGTCGCGTCTGATGTCAGTGAAGATGATACCCGCAAGAGGAAGGTGCGCGAAGCGGTTCGCGAGCAATTCAGGCGACACCGAATTCCTCTCCTCCCAGCCCGAAATTCTGACTTCTCCGTCTTTGGCGTCGATGCCCAACAAAATCTTGCCGGGGTGCTCCATCGCGGCGGATTCCAGGAACACAGGATTTCTGAGCGCGCTCGTACCAAGGATAATAAAGCTCGCCCCCGCCTTAAGCACAGCTGCGAGTGAATCTTCTGATCGCACGCCGCCGCCGAACTCCACAGGAACATTCACGGCCTCCGCCACCTGCGCGAGGATGTCGATGTGAGCAGGCACGCCATGAAAAGCGCCGTCCAAGTCGATAAGGTGAAGTCGCTTCGCACCCTGCTCCACCCAGTGAATCGCCCAAGTCACAGGGTCGTCGCCGTAGACGATCTCGCGCCCTTTCTGGCCCTGTATGAGCCTCACGCATTTGCCGTCTTTCAGATCGACCGCCGGAATGAGAAGCAAAACGCCACCCCTGAGATGAAGTCCGCGTTCGTGTTGCGCCTCTCATTAAACCCAAACAGGATTTATTGCAAACGCTCGTGAGAATTTGTTGCGCAAAGAGGGCAACGCGCGCACAAGATGACCCACCCCAAAAGGGTCAACCTCTATACAGATGAGGCTTTATGCGCAATACAGATATCGACGAATTTTCTCAAAATGCTCAGACCCAGCTTGCCGCTTTTTTCGGGGTGGAACTGGGTAGCGAAGAGGTTTCCCCGGCGGACACTGGCGATGAAAGGAACACCGAAATCGCATGTCGCCGCAATCCAGGGACGCGCGGCTTCTGAAGGCTCCGCGTAGTAGGAGTGGACAAAATAGAAATGCGCACCACCCGGCAGATCCGAGAGAATCGGGGATTCATTATGAAATTCAGGCTGGTTCCAACCCATGTGCGGGACCTTGAGCGGCAGCGCAGAACTGTTTTCCGTCATCCCATCGGGGAAGCGTCTCACGCGCCCGGGGAGGATTCCCAAGCCTGGTGTGGAACCGAATTCCTCACTTTCCTCGAAAAGAATCTGAAGCCCCAAGCAAATTCCCAAGTAGGGCACACCCTTTTCTATGGCAAGGCGCAAAGGCCCTGTGAGACCGGCATCCTCCAGGGCACGCATGCAATCGGGGAAACCACCCACCCCTGGGAGGATCAGGCCTTTAGCGGCGCTCAAAACCTCGGGATCGTCGCTCAGCACCGCCTGCGCGCCGACTTTGACCAGAGCATTCCTTACGTTCAGAACGTTTCCCATGCCGTAGTCGACCACGACGATCTCTGCCGTCATCCCGCTCCTCATAGTGATGGGTTACTGGAAAATAGCTTCATAAAGCGCCCTTGGTACTGGGCACGCTCTTATCTCTCGGATCGAGCGAGACGCCTGCGCGCAACGCCCTCGCAAAACCCTTGAACACTGCTTCGACCATGTGGTGACTATTGTCCCCGTAGCAAACCTCGACATGGAGGTCGACACCCGCGTGGGTGACCACCGACCAGAAAAACTCGCGCACGAGCGAAGTATCGAACTCACCGATTTGGGCTTCCGGAAATGAAGCTCGGAAGATGAGGTTTGCACGGCCGCCAAAATCCGCCGCCACGTGAACGAGCGCATCCATCATGGGCAGACGCACATCGGCGTAGCGGTTAATGCTCGTTCGATCTCCCAATGCCTTCGCAAGCGTCTGCCCGAGGATAATGCCTACATCCTCCACCGTATGGTGGCCATCGACGCCCAAATCTCCTTTGCCGCTAACAGTCAAGTCCACCAGTCCGTGGCGGGCTATCTGGGCGAGCATGTGATCGAAAAAACCGATTCCCGTGGCAATTTCGGCCTCACCTGCGCCGTCGAGGTTAATAGCAACAGAAAAGTCGGTTTCCATCGTCTTTCTGCTCACGCGGGCTATTCTCTGTTTAGCTCTTGCAGTCACCTTCTCTCTCCCGGCGGAATAGAATCTCTGTGAACACGCCACCTCAAAGCAGTACGATCATGCTTGATCCGCACCCATTCCGCCAGTGTCCTTTAAGAATCGCCACGCCTCAAGCGCAACGCGCGCGCGTGGGCGGGTAAGCCTTCCAGATCAGCGAGTCTCGCTGCCGGTTCAGCCAGTCGCACAACGGCAGCCTCATCGAAACTCACCTTGCTCGTCCATTTGATGAAATCATACACCCCGAGCGGCGAGGCGAAACGCGCTGTGCCTCCTGTGGGTAGTACGTGATTGGGGCCTGCAATATAATCGCCCAAAGGAACCGGACTCCACGGTCCGCAGAATACCGCGCCCGCGTTGCGAATCCCTTTGCCCGCCTCTTCCGCGCGCTCCAACAAAATCTCCAAGTGTTCGGGTGCAAGCATCTCCGAAATTTTGATCGCCTCCTCACGCGAAGCCACCTCGATAATCGCGCCGCGATTCTGCAAAGCCTGCGCTATCTCCGCACTCCTCAAAGCGGAACGCAACTGGCTTTGTACTTCCCGCTCCAAGGCGTCAGCTGTCTCCGCTCCCACACAAATGCCCACTGCCATCGCCTGCACGTCGTGCTCGGCTTGAGCGAGCAAGTCCGCAGCCGCCCATTCGGCCAGCGCCGCATTATCCAAGAGTACGACCACCTCACTCGGCCCGGCCTCCTTGTCGATCTCCACGCGCCCGCGCACGATGCGCTTCGCAGCGGCGACGTATACGTTGCCCGGGCCCACTATCTTGTCCACACGTGGGACGCTCTTCGTCCCATAGGCCAATGCAGCGATCGCCTGCGCGCCGCCAACGGGCACGACGCGCGTCAGACCCGCCAGAGCCGCCGCCGCCAGCACGGCGTCGGGGACTTTGCCGTCTGAACCCGGCGGGGTGCAAAGAACCAACTCCTTCACACCCGCGACACGCGCGGGAACGGCGTTCATAAGCACCGTAGAGGGATAGGCCGCAGTGCCGCCCGGCACATAGAGGCCCACGCTCGCGAGTGCAGTGGGCTCGAGTGATAGCCGCTCACCAGACGTCGGCTCAAGCGTGATCGCAAAGGGAACCTGCGCCTCGTGGAACGCGCGAACCCGCTCCTCAGCGAGTTTCAGGGCGGCTAATGTCTCGGTCGGTAATTCACCTAACGCACGCGCCATCTCTTCAGGACCAATGACAAGGTTCTCAGGATCGAGAGATATACCGTCGAACTCTTGCGTCAACTCGACCAGAGCATCATCCGCATCCTTTCTCACGCGTTCTATGATTGCGCGCACACCAGGCTCGACACAGGAAAACGCGTCCTCTCCGCTCAAGGAGAGGCGCTCGATCTCCTCAATGAAATTCTCAGACCCGCAATTTATACGCTTCACGACTTCTCCTCGCCCGAGGGCGGTTCCGCGCTGTTTTCGAAACGGTTAGCGGCGGGGGGAATAGCTCCCTTCAACTGCTCAATGATGGCGCTCAATGTCTTGTAGTTCGTCTTTAAACTCGCGCGGTTGGCGATGAGCTTCGCCGTCGCGCTGAAAATCTCTCGAATCGGGACCAGTCCATTGGCCCGAAGCGTTCCGCCGGTGTCAACCAAATCCACGACGATGTCCGCCACCCCCGTGGCGGGCGCGATCTCCACGTTACCGTAAAGGCGGACGATTTTGGCCTGAATCCCCATCCGAACGAAAAAGCGGGTGGTGATGACCGGAAACTTCGTCGCCACACGCAACGAGAGTCGCCCGCTCAAGTCCTCCCAAGCAACACCCTCTGGTGCCGCGACCATGAGGCGGCACGGTGCGATGTTCATGTCCAGTGGTTCATACACGTCACGCCCCTGTTCGAGGAGCACATCGCGCCCGATGATGCCCAAATCCGCCGCCCCGCGCTCAACGTAGATAGGAACGTCATGATTCCTCAGAATCAAAATTCGTATGCCTGTATCGGGGTCCCGTAGAATGAGCTTTCGGGACTTGTCTGATATCGGCTTCGACAATACGCCCGCCTTTACCAGACATTCGGTGGCTTCAGAGAAAATTCTTCCCTTGGGCAGGGCGATGATCAATTCTTTGTCCCCGTTCTCTTCCATCATGACTCCACTTCACGCCGGATACCCGCACCAAGTACCCGCAACCTTTCCTCAAACCGCTGATATCCCCTGTCGATATGATATGCGTTGCGGATGATGGTTTCTCCGCTAGCCGCCAGCCCCGCCAGAACCAGCGAGGCGCTCGCTCTCAAGTCCGTTGCCGTCACCGAAACACCCGCGAGATGCTCCACACCCTCGACATGCGCCGTCCGGCCGTCGATATGAATTCGCGCGTTCATTCTGGCGAGTTCGGCGGCGTGCATAAAGCGGTTTTCGAAAATGGTCTCCGTGATGACGGAGGTTCCCTCCGCAAGCGTCATCAGTGCCATAAACTGAGCCTGCAAATCAGTGGGAAAACCGGGATAGGGCGCTGTCTTGACATTCACGGGTCGTACGGAGCCGTTGCTCTGCACACGAATCCAGTCTTCTCCTTCGGATATATCGAGGCCAGCCTCGATGAGCTTGAGTGCCAATGCGTGTACTTGTTCCGGCTCGCAATTCGTAATTTCCAAATCTCCTCCCGTGATGGCAGCCGCTATCATTAGGGTTCCCACCTCGATGCGGTCGGCGGGAACGGCCACATCGTATCCCGACAGCGACTCTACTCCTTCTATCTCAATAACGGGCGTGCCCGCACCGCTCACCTTCGCACCCATTCGGTTCAGCAAATCAGCGAGCGTGACGACCTCGGGCTCCAAAGCCGCATTTTCGAGAACTGTGGTCCCTTTCGCCAACGTGGCCGCCATCATCAGGTTCTTCGTCCCCGTAACTGTCGTGAGATCGAACGAAATGTGCGCGCCTGCGAGTTTTCGGGCCTTCGCTTCGATGTAGCCCTGTTCTATCTCGATCTCCGCTCCCATCGCGCTCAGACCCTTCAAATGCTGATCGACGGGTCTCGCGCCGATGGCGCAGCCTCCCGGAAGTGAGACGCGCGCCGAGCCAAAACGCGCGAGCAAGGGACCAAGCACTAGTATGGAAGCCCGCATCGCCTGCACGAGTTCATAGGGCGCGACCCCGCCGGTGATGTTCGTGGCGTCCAAGGAGATGTGCCCGAGCGATTCTTCGCGTGTATCTACGCCGAATTCCCCCAGGAGTTTCAGAATCGTCTTCGTATCGCGCAAGTTTGGGACTCTACGCGCATGGCTCACCCCATCGGCCAGGATGGCGGCGGCCAGAATTGGCAAAGAAGCGTTCTTGGAGCCCGATGCCTCGGCCTCTCCACGCAGTGGAGAACCTCCTTGGATTCGAAATTGCTCCACGACCTATGCCCTCATCAGTTCCAAGACCCGCTCACGCCCAGCGAGGTCTATATGGCACCTCACAGCGTTGTAACTTCCCTGTTCTTTCGAGACAGCTACCGCCTTGGCCATCTGTCGCGGGTCCATTTCAATCAAAAGACAACCCCCGCTCGGGAGAAATTCAGGCGCCTCCCCGATGATGCGCCGGATGAAGTCCATTCCGTCCGCGCCGCCATCAAGCGCGAGCCGTGGTTCGAACGAGGAAACCTCGGGCATCAGGCTTTCCAGTTCGTTCGTGGCTACATAGGGCGGGTTCGCGGCAATCAACTCGAATTCCTCTCCCTCACAGAGCGAATCGAACAAATCGGAGACCAAAAACCTCGTTCGACTTTCAAGAGCGAATCTCTCCGCATTTCGCCTCGCCACTCCAAGCGCCTTGGAGGAAACATCAAGCAAAGTGAGTTTCACTTCTGTCCATTCGCTCGCAATCGCCAGCCCCACTGCGCCACTACCCGCACACAGGTCGAGGACTCTGATCTCTCGCCCACATCCTGCGAGCGCCAAGGCGCGTTCGACGAGAAGCTCTGACTCAGGCCTGGGAATTAGCACGTCCGGCGAAACGGATAACGACATAGACCAGAACTCCCGCTTTCCCAAGATGTAGGACATCGGTTCGCGGGTCGATCTTCTCTGCGCCAAGGCCTCCACGCGCGCGAGCGCATCGGCCGTAACCACACTCTCGGGATGGGCGTGGAGATGCGCCCTGTCACAGCCTAATACCACAGCCAGGATCAGGCGCGCATCCAGTCCCGGTGAATCCACGCCTGCCGCAGCGAATCGTTCCTCCAAGCAGGAGAGGAGAGCGGACACGCTGGTTTGCGATTCGTTTTGCGCTGCGGGAGGAGAGGTCGTCATTCCGTGGAATGGGTTTCCGTGATTTCTTCCAGTTCTGCCAAACGTTCCGCCTCGCGGTTCTCGATGACTCGCTTGACCATCTCGTCGATACCCCCTTCCATGAAACCAGGGAGACCGTGAAGGGTGAGGCCGATGCGGTGATCGGTAACCCTGTCTTGGGGAAAGTTGTAGGTCCTTATCCGCTCGCTCCTGTCCCCACTACCCACGAGGCTCTTTCGCTGCGCGGAACGTTCTGTCATCTGCTTCTGGATTTCCATGTCGAGTAAATGGGCGGAGAGTATCTTCATCGCCTTGGCGCGGTTTTTGTGCTGGCTCTTCTCATCCTGGCAAGTGACGACGAGTCCCGTGGGCACATGGGTAATCCGCACGGCGGAATCGGTTGTGTTCACGCTCTGCCCACCCGGACCCGAGGAGCGATAGACGTCGATCCGTAAATCCTTCTCGTCAATGTTGAGCGCAATCTCATCCGCCTCAGGCAGGACGGCCACTGTGGCAGCGGAGGTATGGATTCTGCCTTGCGTCTCGGTGACGGGTACCCGTTGAACGCGGTGCGTACCACTCTCATATCGCAAACGGCTGTAGGCACCCGCCCCCTTGATGAGCACGGAGACTTCCTTGAACCCCCCCAAGTCGCTCTCGCTCTTGTTCAACTCCTCCACCCCCCAACCTTGCACTTCGGCGTAGCGCAAGTACATCCGGTACAAATTGGCTGCGAAGAGCGCAGCCTCCTGTCCACCCGTGCCCGCACGCACCTCAAGGATGACGTTCTTCTCATCGTTCGGATCCTTGGGCAACAGAAACCTACGGAGCCTCTCTTCCATTTCCTCTCGCTTGGCAACCGCTTCTTCCAGTTCCGCCTGGGCGAGTTTACTCATCTCGGGATCGCCATCCCCAAGCAGGGACTTCAAATCCTCGATAGTGTTTTCGTACCCGCGCCATTCCTCGTAGGCTAGGACAATCTGGGATAGCTCTTTGTGCTCACGCGCGGTCTGCTCGAATTTCTTGCGGTCCTTGAGCAAGGCCGGGTCCGAGAGGCGCGTTTCCAGCGTCCTGTGTTTTTCGATGATTTGTCCGATTTTTTCGAACATGGGGGTTGACCGACGGGCAGCAAACGGGATGGCCCGGGAAAGGCTCGGGTCCATGAATTCGCGTTTGTCGAAGAGCCGCCGTACAAGGGCAGACCCCGAGGCAAACACACAAGACTCCTAGCTTATGAATCCTCAGACTTCTCGACTTCTCCAGTCGGTTCAGGAGCAGGCAAGGCATCTTCAGCCACAGCGACCACCTCCGCCTCTGTGGATTGCGCTTTCTCCGCTTGCGTGGCCTGCCTAGCAGCGCGCTCCTCGGCGCGTTTTTTGCGAGCTTCTTCTCGGCGCGCTTTTTCTTCCTCCGCCTTCTCGGCGGCCAGCTTCGCCTCGCGCTCCAACCGGGCCACACGTTCCGCCTCGGCGGCAGCTTGCTTACGCTTGCGCTTGGAGACCCTTGTCTCTTTGCCCTCGAATTTCTTCACGAACTTCTCTACGCGGCCTTCGGTGTCCACGATGCGCGCCTGCTTTCCAGTGAAGAACGGATGGCACTGCGAGCAAACCTCTACTCGAATTTCAGTGCGTGTGGAGAATGTCGTGAATTCAGTGCCACAACCACTACAGGAAACCCTGCACTCGAACAACTCGGGGTGAATTTCAGCTTTCATAACCGGGCGCTCCAAAATCTAGGGGTCCGAACGTCTGAAACCATTTTGTAAATTTCGATAAATTGAGGGGGTCTTTCTGCAAAAACCGGCCCACCTCCCCTACGTGGAAAGCGTTTATACTGAAACGCCAGCCGCTTGTCTACCCAAAAAATCGCGGAAAAACAAGAGGTTGCTAGCTATTCATCGAGGCGAGGAAATCCTCGTTCGTCTTTGTCTCCTGGATTTTCTCAAGCAGGAGTTCCATCGAATCCACTACGCCGAGTGGCTGCAAAACTTTGCGTAACACCCACACGCGGTTGAGTTCTTGCGGGGTGAGCAACAATTCCTCTTTCCTCGTACCGGACTTGTTGATGTCTACCGAGGGGAACACGCGCTTGTCGGAGAGTTTCCTGTCGAGGTGCACTTCCATGTTGCCCGTGCCCTTGAACTCCTCGAAAATTACGTCGTCCATACGGCTACCCGTCTCCACCAGCGCCGTGGCGAGAATGGTCAGGCTACCACCTTCCTCAAGGTTTCGCGCAGCGCCGAAAAAACGCTTGGGCCGCTGGAGCGCGTTCGAGTCCACGCCACCGGATAGGACCTTTCCACTCGGTGAGATGATAGTGTTGTGCGCACGCGCCAACCGCGTGATGGAATCGAGCAGAATGACGACATCCTGTTTGTGCTCGGTAAGCCTTTTCGCCTTCTCGATCACCATGTCCGCAACTTGGACGTGGCGAGAGGCCGGCTCGTCGAAGGTCGAACTGATAACTTCCCCACGCACAGAACGTTCCATGTCCGTGACTTCCTCGGGACGTTCGTCGATGAGCAAAACGATAAGATGCACCTCGGGGTGGTTTGTCGCGATGCTCTTCGCGATCGACTGAAGCATCATTGTTTTACCGGTCCGTGGAGCGGCGACGATGAGGCCACGCTGCCCGAAGCCTATCGGCGTCATGAGGTCCAAAACGCGTGAACTCACCTCTTCCCCGGACATCTCAAGCTTTATTCTTCGGTTCGGATACAGGGGGGTGAGGTTGTCGAAGAGAACCTTGTCCTTGCTCGCTTCGGGAGGCTCGAAATTGATTTTCTCGACCTTCAAGAGCGCGAAGTATCGCTCACCCTCCTTGGGCTGGCGAATTTCTCCACTCACCGTATCGCCAGTACGAAGATCGAAGCGGCGGATTTGGCTGGGAGAAACATAGATATCATCAGGGCCGGGCAGATAGTTGTAAGCTGGCGAACGCAGAAACCCGAAACCGTCCGGCAAAATCTCAAGCACACCCTCTCCGGTGATGATCCCGCCCCCGCCGTTGCGATCCTTGTCGGATTGCGCTTCGAGAATCTTGTAAATCAGATCCTGTTTTCTGAGCCCACCGGCGTTTTCGGCGTTGAACTCTTTGAGAATCTGATTAAGTTCTCCAATGGTCTTTCTCTTCAATTCCGCCAAGTTCAAACTGCGAGATGTTGTTTCGATTGTTGCCATAACTCCCTTCTCCTTGGTTGGGTAGGCATCACTTACCGCCAGGAACGTGAGATGATGCCTTCTGGTCGCACCACCCGCCACATTCAGCGCGGGGAGACTTTTCCTCCTAGCCTCAAGCGATAAGGTTGATAAATTGAGATTCCTTAATGTCTGATTCAAGAATTGGTTCTCATCGCCGGGTGCGATGTGAAACGCGCGTTCGGGTGTATTTCATCACCATTCATAGGTACTCACTTGAACCCATTTATGGAAACATATTTCTGCGCGGAGAGAAATATAACTTCACGCTTCTATTTTTCCCAAGATAAGTTCTACTCTTTTCTTAAAGCTCTAAATCGTTCTGTTTCTGATGGTATTTGAAGTCTAGGGCAACGAAAATACATTAGGGATTGACTCACATGTATATTGAAAAAATAATCAGTTCGAACAAGTTTGTCAACACATTTTATTTCATTTCCCAAAAAGCATATCGATCAACTCCTCCACTTGCTTTCGGGTATCGTCTATCGAGCCGCGATTGTCAATCACGTAATCGGCGTATCCTACCTTTTCCGAGAGCGGCATCTGCGCATCGACGCGCCTTTTGGCTTCTTCTTCGTTCATTGCGTTGCGCTGGCACAATCGGCCGATTTGCTGAGATTCATCGCAATCGACCACCACAATCTTGTCGAATCTCTTCCAGCTTCCAGACTCGATCATGACAGCGGCGTCCACGACCGCAACGGGCACATTCCCTGTCAATTCGATATCCCGCAACTGTCTGTCCTGCTCAGCGATGATTTCAGGATGCAAAATTCCCTCGAGAATCTTCTTTTTCGCTGGATCGGAAAAAACGATTTCGCCGAGTCGAGCCCGGTTCAGACTCTTGTCTTCGGTGAGCACCCCTTCTCCAAAGGCATCAATGATCGCCTTAAGAGCGGGAGTTCCCGGAGCGACTACTTCACGCGCGATCAAGTCTGCATCAATTACCGGTACACCAAAGTCGCGGAACATCCCGCTCACCGTGGATTTTCCGCTGGCGATTCCCCCAGTCAAACCAACCTTGCGCATGTCATCGCTTTCGGATTTCGGGAAGCATCACATGAAGACATCATTCGAAATCAAGCAAGAAGATTAAATACCTCTTCGCTTGGCCTCTTGCTCATAGTGCTTGTTGAAAAGCATCTCCCAATCACGGCTTCCCTCGATCAACCTGCTAGAATATGTGCTCAGGACTCTTCGCACCTCTTCTTCTATTTCGTCATCAATGATCAATTCATTACTGACGGCGCGAAGAACATTCATGCGCAACTCTTCGGGCTCGACGAGAAAATCCACATCCTCGCACTCTTCGATATCCTTAACGATCAAATTCGTTAAATGGTTGATCTTCTCGCGGCTGAGTTTCATGGCCGCGTCTCCTTGCTGAAAAGAGGAACCCCAAAAAACCTCGTCACCGCTTCAAAGCACGAGGTTTCGCTCACGAGCAAGTTTCGTTTTCACCATCGTAAACATCCGGCTATAGTCCACGTTGCTCCTGTCCATCTCTTCCTCGAAACCCCGCAGGATTTCCTTGATTTCGTCGTTCAAACGATCCTCCACCATCAAATCCGATTCGATGACGTGTTCAATCCGGGTCCTGAGCACCGCATGGTTCGAATCTTCAGATATCAATTTACGCCGAATCAACCTATCGACGATCTTGTGGGCAATCCGCTCGATCATCTCTCTTCTCAATCTCATATCAGGCCCTCCCTAACAATTTACAAAGCCGGATTACCCGCTTTCATGACGCGGCGGCTCTTGCGGTACTTCTTCAAAGCGGCTTCTAAATCCTGAGCGAAAGCCTCGCGTAATTCGGCCGGAGCCATCAACTCCGCTTCATGACCGAAAGACATCAACCATCGCCTGAAACCCCATACATCACTTACCCGAACCATGATGTCGCGGGTCGACTTGCCTTGTTTCTTGATATGCTCCACTTTGCCGAATGCCTCTTTCATGAAAGAAACGACTGCATGAAGCGCCACACCCTTGCCGAAACGAACCCTCACATTCAAACCATTATTCATCGCTTCGCGCAAGCACTCGGCCAGCAAAGCCTTCAAATCCAGCTCCAATGGCATCTGAAAGGCTCCAGCCATAACGCGGACGCGCTCAATGCCCTCTAGATGCCAGACGCTCAAGGTGTCTTTTTCTGATACCCGCGCCAGCAAGTGATAGCCTCCACCATCAAAATGCAGGAGGTATGGATCTATCTTCCACCAGCGTTTTCGAATCTCGCCCGCGCGGGCCGCCAGGATTCGGACAGGATTTCCATTTTCTATTGCTTCGATCAGAGCACCTCCCACCCTGCGCTGCTGCCCATGTTCCCTGAGTGCTCCCAAGACACCAGCGTAGCGCGGCTCTACCCCCTCCGCATACGCGCGCAAAGCAGCGGGGATATGCCTCCGCAACTGGCTGAAAACGCCGGCCACGCTATCGCTCAGCGATTCCTCCCTCAGCGGGCTTCCCGGCAAATCTCGCAGCGTGCACAGAGCATAATACAAAGAAGCCCACTGCGAAGGCGAAAACGGCTTCGGAACAGAATCTATATATTCTCTCAATAAACGATATCGCATCTTGCGACCCGCGCGGATTCTTTCCAGCGGGAATCCCACTTTCACCAAATGCGAAATATCCCTTTGAAGCGTTCTCAGGCTCCACGTCTGGCCGTCGCCAGCAGTCGATTCCTCACGCAAGAGAAAGAGGAGTTCTTCATAGGAGTGGCTATCCCCATTCTCCAAAGCCCTCAAAACCCTCCAACGGCGTATGAACTGATCCCGAATCGCCATAAGGCGTACCTCAAACCGTTGTCGGACGGACTTTCGCCCGTTTCGATAATTCAAGCAATAAACGCAAGGGTTGTGAGAATTTCCCCAGTCTATCCCGCTTGAGGGGGACACCATGACAATCGGAGCCCCCCATGCACAAAATACCGTATTTTTGGGCCATATTGCGGTAATGGCGCTGCGCGTCCGCGTCTTGCGAGGGATGCTCCACCTCAACGCCTGCGAGTCCTGCTTCCACGAGGGCCGGGACAATATCGTCACACGCGCTCAGCAAGGGATGGGCCAGCGTGGCGGCTCCACCGGCGTCACGAATGAGTTCCAGCGCATCAAAAGGTGTAAGGGTATTCAGTTCCACGTAGCAAGGCGCGCTTTCGCCGATATATTTCTCAAATATCTCCTCAAGCGATTTTGCGAGCCCTTTTCTGAGCATATACGCCCCCAACTGGCCCCGGGTGATGCTCGGGCTGTCCGCATAGGCGGTGAAAAAATCCTCCTTATCCAGCCGCAGGCCGGAGCGGTTGAGCAGATCGATCATCTGTCCCATTCGCTTCACCCGAGCGGAGCCGCGCTCCTTGATTTGCGCCGCAAGGCGGGGCGCGTCCGGCTGAATGAAGTGGCCGAGCAAATGCACACTGCGGCCAACGTGCTCGCATGTGAACTCAATGCCCGGAACAAACGCCATGCCCTGCTTTTTCGCCTCCTCGCTCGCGCGCGGTAAACCGGCAACCGTATCGTGATCCGTTAGCGATATAGCGCGTATCCCGGCGCGTTTCGCCCTTCGGATCAGCTTTTCCGGGGATTCAAGTCCATCGGACATATTCGAATGGGTATGAAGATCCACAACCTTGTCATCGAGAGAAAGACCCTTGAAATGCAGGACATCCACCATGGGTTCAGACTCCTAGATACAAGTGAAACGCCGGACTTTCACCCGACTCGATGAATGGAGCGGGCGATGGGATTCGAACCCACGACGTCCAGCTTGGGAAGCTGGCATTCTACCACTGAATTACGCCCGCCTACACAAAAACGATAGGGCTATGTCGACGAAAGTGTCAAGGAAATGAATAGAGAAAAAATACAATTGGTGGGTATACTCATCTCGCTAAGGTCCACTCCCGGTTTTCGTATCGGGCGCCGGATATCTCCAACACCCTTTCATTTTCGACGCTCGACAACCCTCCCGGACAAAAACGAAAACCAAGCACTTTCTCCAAACCCGCCTTCAAGGCACCAGCCACATCACCAAATGGAACTTCCTCGCCCAGAACCTCCCAAAGGCCAACTGCGTGGGCCTGGAGAGAAAGCGAACGCTCGGCCCCTCTCGGTTTGAGGAGACTCGCGAGGCGCTCCTCCGAAGAGCGAAGCAAAACGCTACCGTGCTGCAAAACGGCACCGCCCTCTCGGCACTGTGCGCTTCCCACCACTTTCTTTCCGGCGATTGCAAGCTCCCAAACCGAAGCCGTGGCAAAACAAGAGCCTTGCGAAACGTAAGCACTTCCGCTCGGGGAAACCAGTTCGACCTGCGTACCCAAAGCAGCCAGTCCTTCGGCCAACCCGAAGCTGATTCTACGATAGGTTTCCTCAATCGCATCGCCCAACAGCACCTGCGGACCGATGACAGAATACGTCAATTCGCACTCATGGAGCACCGCTCGTCCGCCGGTGAGTCTCCGACATAAGTCGATTCCTTCTTCCGCGAGTCGTTCCAGGAAAATATCTCGCTCGGCTGCTTGGCCGCGTCCCAGAGATATGGCCGGGGGCGACCACGCGTAAACGCGGAAAGTGACGGGCGCCTCTTCTGGCGGGTGACCACCTTTCAGGAACGCCCGGCAACTCTCGAACAACAGTTCGTCCACCGCCATGTTCCAAGCAGCGGCGGCCTCGCCCGTGTTCAGGAAACGCGCAAGGGGAGCGTCTTTCTGTTCGGGATTCGTGGGATACATTCTCAGGCGTAGTTCTCAACAGGCAAACAAGAGCAGACCAGGTTCCTGTCTCCATAGGGGTTGTTCACCCGCTTGACGGGAGGCCAGTATTTCGCCGCGCGCACCCAAGGCAACGGGAAGACAGCTTTCTCGCGCGAGTAGGGGTGGGCCCATTCATCAGATGCAATGTCCGACGCCGTATGGGGGGCGTTTTTCAGAACGTTGTCCTCGGTGCTCATCAGCCCGTCTGCGATTTCCTGGATGTCGCGCCGGATGTCGATCATCGCATCACAGAAACGATCCAGTTCCTCTCGCGATTCGCTCTCGGTCGGTTCGATCATCAAGGTTCCTGCTACCGGGAAGGACATTGTGGGTGCATGGAAACCATAATCCATCAGGCGCTTCGCGATGTCCTCGTTCGTTACACCCGAAGCCTCCTGCAAGGGCCTTATGTCGATAATGCACTCGTGTGCAACCATATCGTTCGCCCCCTTGTATAGAACCTCATAGTGGGGCTCAAGCCTCCTCGCCACGTAGTTCGCGTTCAAAATGGCCACCTGCGTCGCCTTTATGAGACCTTCACCACCCATCATGGCGATATACATCCAGGAGATAGGAAGAATCCCCGCACTCCCCCAAGGAGCTGCAGAAATCGCGTCGACACCCGTCTCTGGCCCGGCACCCGAAACCACCGAGTGTTTCGGAAGGTAAGGAGACAGGTGCTTCACGACGCCGATGGGGCCCATGCCGGGTCCACCGCCTCCGTGGGGGATACAAAACGTCTTGTGGAGGTTCATATGGGAGGTGTCGGGACCAAATTCGCCCGGCTTGCAAATTCCGACCAGGGCATTCAGGTTCGCGCCGTCCATATACACCTGACCGCCATTTTTGTGGATGATGTCGCAAATTTCCCCTATGCCCTCTTCAAACACACCGTGTGTTGAGGGATAGGTGATCATCAAAGCGGCCAGTTTTTCGGAAAATTTCTCGGCCTTTTCCCTCAAATCCGCAATGTCCACGTTCCCGTTCGAGTCACAATCGACGACCACCACCTCGAAGCCCGCCATGACCGCGCTCGCGGGATTCGTTCCGTGGGCCGAACTCGGAATCAGACAAATGTTCCGGTAGTCCTCGTTTTTGCTCCTATGGTATTCGCGGATGACCAGCAAGCCCGCGTATTCTCCTTGCGCACCCGAATTGGGCTGCATGGAAATGGAATCGAAGGCCGTGCACTCGGCCAGCATATTCTCCAAATCGGCAATGAAGTCCAGATAACCGCGGACCTGCTCTTCGGGCGCGAAGGGATGAACGCCGCTGAATTCCTTCCAAGTCACGGGAATCATCTCAGTGGTGGCGTTGAGCTTCATGGTGCACGAGCCGAGCGGAATCATCGAGCGCGTAAGCGCAATGTCCTTCTCCTGAAGGCGGTAGATGTAGCGTAGCATCTCATGTTCGGCGTGATAGGAATTGAAAACCGGATGAGACATATAGGGGGAGGTTCTTCGCAGGGAATCCGGAATTCTCTCCGCAGTTCCCGCCTCAACTTCTTCGAACGATATGTGGGCTGCTCCTTCTCTGTTAAAAACTTCCCAGAGTACTTCTACGTCCTCTCTCCCGGTAGTCTCATCCAGGGCAACACCGACGGTATCCTTATCAAGCGCTCTTACGTTCATTCGCCGCGCAGCGGCTTTTTCGACGATGTGGGTCGCACCACCCTCGCCCACACGCACTGCTACGGTGTCGAAAAATGAATCCGCAACCAGAGCATAGCCCATGCCTTCCAAGCCACTGGCCAGCGTACAAGCCAGGCGGTGCGTTCTTTGAGCGATGCGCTTGACGCCTTCTGGGCCGTGATAGACACCGTACATACTCGCGATGACGGCCAGAAGTACCTGGGCCGTGCATATGTTGCTCGTGGCACGTTCGCGGCGTATGTGCTGTTCTCTGGTCTGCAGGGAAAGCCTGAGAGCGGGTTTTTCGTCTGCGTCGATGGAGACACCGACGATGCGGCCCGGCATGGCGCGTTTGTACTGCTCCTTCGTGGCCAGATAGGCCGCGTGCGGCCCCCCGAAATCAAGGGGAACACCGAAACGCTGAGAGTTTCCGACGACGACATCCGCTCCGAACTCCCCCGGGGGGGTCAAAAGCGCGAGAGCGAGAATGTCTGCGGCGACGACGACCAAGGCGTCGGTCTGATGCGCCCTCTCCGCAAAATCGGCGTAGTCGAATATATCCCCGCCTGTTGCGGGATACTGGAGCAAGACACCGAACATATCCTCTTCCAGCGCGCCGTCCCGATGATCGCCCACCACGACTTCGATGTCTTGGGGCTCCGCCCTGGTGCGCACAACTTCGATGGTCTGGGGATGGCATTCCCTGGAGACGAAGAACTTGCGCCCCTTGTTCTTGCTCACGTTCATGACCATCGTCATCGCCTCGGCTGCGGCAGTCCCTTCATCCAGCAAGGAGGCGTTGGCGATTTCCATGCCTGTGAGATCCATGATCATGGTCTGGAAATTGAGGAGCGCCTCCATCCGGCCCTGCGAGATCTCCGGCTGATAAGGCGTGTATGCCGTGTACCAGCCCGGATTCTCCAGAATGTTGCGTAGAATTACCGTCGGCGTGTGGCAATCCGAATAGCCCATGCCGAGCATGGACTTGAACACTTGGTTTCGGGTTGCGAACGCCGCCAAATCGGCCAATGCGCGCTGCTCCGTTCTGGGCGCTGCAAGGCCGAAACCCGTCTTTGAGATGATGGACGAGGGTACGGCTTTCTTAACTAGTTCTTCAAGGGAATTAAGGCCGATCACTCCGAGCATCGACGCGATGTCCCCATCGTTCGGCGCGATATGACGATGGATGAATTCGCCGCGATATTCGAGATCTTCGAGAGGCAAGCGAGATTCCGGCATGAATGCGCCCCTTTAGCTTATAGGGATTCAGGCGGATAAACCATTTCTGCTCTGGCCCCAGAGGAATAGAAACACTCTACCGGCGCGAAGAAGAAAACCGGCACAGGCTAATCGCTTTCCTCCTCGGTGTACGCGCGGTACGAATCGGCTTCCAAGAGATCGTTCAATTCCGATTCGTCTTTCATCTCCACGCGAATAATCCAGCCATCTTCATAGGGTTCGGTGTTCACGAGTTCGGGCTCCTCCTCAAGTGTGGTGTTCGCCTCGACGACGACGCCTGAAACCGGAGCGAAAAGATCCGAAACCGCCTTGACGCTCTCCACGACGCCAAACGTATTGTTCGCTTCCACCTCGGTGCCAACCTCCGGCAGTTCGACGTACACCACGTCTCCTAGTTCCGATTGGGCGAAATCCGTAATCCCAATCACAGCGATGTTCCCCTCTACTCTTACCCACTCGTGTTCTCTGGAATATTTGAGGCCGCTCGGTAGTTCCATGTTCCTGAATGCCTCCCTCTTGGATTACGACGATGAATTATGAGTCATTATCAGAAACGAAATTCTCTCCGTTCAAGCTTTTTTATAGAATGGTGTCTTTACTATCAGGGCCCGTCTGGCCTTGCCGCGAAGGTCGACTTCCAGAGTAGCACCTTCATCCGAATTCGCGGCAGGAACGTAGCCTATCCCGATGGCTTTGCCAAGAGTAGGACTCATCGTCCCGCTCGTAACCTCTCCGGCCACTTCACCGTCGATCAAGATGGGTGCTCCATGACGAGGAATACCACGATCCACCATCTCGAATCCAATCAGTTTTCTCTTTATGCCTTCGGCCCTCAGGGCCAGCAGTTTCTCGCGTCCGATGAAATCCCCCGCCTTATACTTCACCACCCAACCCAAGCCAGCTTCGAGGGGATGAGTAGACTCATCAATGTCGTTTCCATAGAGGGCGTATTTCATCTCGGTGCGCAAGGTATCCCGCGCACCAAGGCCACAGGGTTTCAGTCCCTCGTCCCCTCCTTCGTTCACCAAAGCATCCCAGAGCGCGGGCGCATCCACCGATTTGCAATAGAGTTCAAAACCGTTTTCGCCTGTGTAGCCCGTGCGAGAAACCAGAACATCACACCCCGCCACGTCTTTAAACTGCGCCCCGTAATAAGGAATGGTCGCGAGGTCACCACCCGGAATCAGTTTCGAGAGGATGGATTCCGCCTTGGGGCCTTGCAAGGCGAGAAGGCCCGTTTGGTCACTCACGTTTTCGAACTCGCAGTCCTCGGTGCGGTGAGAAACCATCCATTCCCAATCCTTCTTGATGTTCGCGGCGTTCACGACAGCCATATAGCGCTCTTCAGCGAGCCGGTAGACCGTGAGATCGTCCACAATACCGCCCGCCTCCCGGCACATGGCCGCATAGAGAACACCGCCCACCTCGAGCCGCAACACGTTGTTCGTCACCATTTTATGAATGAAGGCGCCTGCTCCTTTCCCGCGTGCCTCGAACTCGCCCATATGGCTCACATCGAACAGGCCGGCTGCTTCGCGAACAGCACGGTGCTCGTCGATGACGCCCGTGTACTGGACGGGCATTTCATAGCCCGCGAAGGGAACCATCTTCGCGCCTGCGACCTTGTGGGTTTCATACAGGGAGGTTCTTCGCAATTCCTGGTCGACATTCGTCATAATAGCTCTCGCTTAGCGACTCAATTTGCCACCCACTTGAGCCTTACCGCGTATCGAAACTAATTTCAAGGGTTTTATTGCAAATTTTCAGGACAAAAGCGAGTGAGCCGGAAAGGGGATTTAGAAAAAATGGCTATTCAGAGGCTAGGCACAAAAATCCCGCCTAGGCAAACGCGCGGATTCCCGTTTCAAAGCCTGCGATGATGAGCTTTTGAATCTGGCTGGTACCCTCATAGATCGTCGCCACTCGGGCGTCGCGCATATAGCGCTCCACGGAATACTCGTTGCTGTAGCCCATACCACCGTGGATTTGGATGGCGTCGTTCGCGCAACGAAGGGCTGCCTCGGAGCAATAGTATTTGGCGATGCAAGTCTCCTTAGTATTCGCAAGACCTGCGTTCTTGAGTTCGCCCGCCCGGTATAGCAGCAGCCTGCTCGCGTCGATGTCGACCACCATACGGGCGATCATGTCCTGCACGAGTTGGTGCGCCGCGATGGGCTTGCCGAACGTGTGGCGCTCTTTCGCGTAGGCAACTGATGCTTCCAGCGAACCCTGCGCGATACCCAGACAGCCTGCAGCCACCGAATACCGACCGTTATCCAGCGCGCTCATCGCGACCTTGAAGCCATCGCCCACATCTCCGAGCAAAGCGTTGTCGGGCACCTCCACGTTCGTCAGGAAAAGCTCCGCCGTGTTGGAACTTCTGAGCCCCAGCTTTCCGTGCATGGTCCGTGCCTCAAAGCCGGGTGAGTGGGTTTCTACCAAAAAGGCCGCCATCTTTCGGGGGTTTTCACGGTCAGTCTGCGCGACTACCAACGCAAGTTGCGCGACACCGCCGTTGCTAATCCATATTTTCTGGCCGTTGAGCCTCCAGCCGTTCGAGGTGCTCTCCGCAAACGTTTTCAGGTGCTGGGCGTCGGAACCCACGCCTGGCTCCGTGAGTCCGAAACATCCTATCCATTCCGCAGTGCAGAGTTTTGGTAGATACTTTCTCTTCTGGACCTCACTCCCCCATTTGAGAATCGTCGTGGCGACGAGAGAAAGCTGCACCGACAAGACGGTCCGCACCGAACTACACGCCTTGCTTATCTCCTCGTTCATGATGGCGTAGGAGATATAGTCCAGCCCCGCGCCACCATATTCCTCGGGAATCGGCCCGCCGAACATCCCCAACTCGCCCATTTCGGCGACAATATCCGCTGGATACCTCTCCTTCTCGTCGTTCTCCCGCGCCACGGAGACGATTCGCCGCTGGGCGAACTCCGCTGCCGTTTCCTTGATCAGCCGCTGGGTTTCGTTAAGTTCAAAATCCACAGTTATCTCAGATGGGAGTCTCAGTCGTAGGTGAAGAAACCACGGTCTGTCTTGCGGCCGAGATGACCCGCCTTAACCATCTTGCGCAGCAAGAAGTTGGGCCGGTAGCGCGTATCACCTAACTCGCGGTAGAGCGTCTCCGTCTTTGCAAGGTGGATGTCAACGCCGATCAGATCGATGAGTTCGAGCGGCCCCATGGGAAGACCTGCACCCATCTTCATCGCCTTGTCGATGTCCTCGGCGGACGCGAGACCACCTGCATAGACTTCAACCGCCTCGTTGAGCATAGCCGCAAGCACACGACTGCCGATGCCCGCCGGGCTGTCGAAATTCGCTGTCACGGGCGTCTTGCCGAGCCGTTCGGCCAGGGCACGGGCTGCCTCTATCGTCTCCTGCGAGGTTCCGAGACCCGGCATGATCTCGACGAGCTTCATCACCAGGGGTGGATTGAAGAAATGAACGCCCACCACCTTCTCGGGCCGAGAGGTGGCCGCCGCCATCTCCGTGATGGAGAGAGAAGTTGTGTTCGAAGCGAATATCGCGTGCTCCGGCGCAACTTCATCCAAAGCAGCCAATACCTTTTTCTTGATTTTCATGTCCTCAAAAACGGCTTCGACAACAATCTCCACATCCGTTGCCTTCGTGTAGTCCGTCCCCGGCGTAATGCGCGAAAATATGGCCTCTTTCGCTTCCATGCTCATCTTGCCCTGCTCGACGCGCTTCGTCGCGCGCGCCTCAAGGCCCGCGATTGCATTTGTCACAACCTTTTCGCTCAGGTCGGTCAAGACCACCGGAATTTCGTTTTGAGCGAAAAGCTGGGCGATTCCTGTACCCATCGTACCCGCGCCCACCACCATTGCTTTTCCTATTTCCATTTCATCCTCTGATTTTACCGAACCTTGTCATCCAGGCAGCTAAGCGACGCGCTCCAGTACGACGGCCACCCCCTGCCCCCCGCCGATGCAGGCGCTCACGACGCCAAACTGTTCGCCTCTTCGTTCCAGCGCGCTCAGACAGGTAGCAATAATTTTCCCGCCAGTCGCACCCACCGGATGACCGAGCGCAATGGCACCGCCGTGGACGTTCAGCTTCTTCCTGTCCCATTCGAGTTCGCGCTCACAGGCGATGACCTGGGCCGCAAACGCCTCGTTCACCTCGATCAAGTTCATGTCCTCAAGCGCCAGACCCGCACGCTCCAGTGCCTTGGGGATAGCAGTGACGGGCCCCAACCCCATATAACGGGGTTCCACGCCTGTCGATGCGTAGCCGCGCAGGACAGCAATGGACTTCACACCCAACGCATCCGCCTTTTCCTTTGACGCCAGCACAAGGGCGGAGGCCGCATCCGCCTGACAGCACGAATTGCCGGGGGTCACGGAGCCGTTTTTGTCAAAGACGGGCCTTAGCCTGCCAAGTTTTTCCATAGACATGCCGCTGCGCGGCGTCTCATCCTTATCGAAGAGGGTTACCTCTCCCTTACGCCCCTTGAGTTCTATCGGCACGATTTCCCCGTCGAACTCCCCGCCCTCGACAGCCGCCACTGCCTTCTCCTGGCTTTCAAGTGCATACTCATCCTGCTCCGCGCGGCTCAGGTTGTATTTTTCCACCAGGTTCTCCGCCGTTACGCCCATGAGCTGTCCCGACAGAGGATCCTCATAACCGTCCTTGTAAATCAGATCCAGAAACTGCGCGTGCCCGAAGCGGTTACCCCACCTCGCGCCCGGGTTCACGAAGGGAACGTTGGAGGTGCTCTCTACCCCTCCGGCCAGCACGACCTCGGCATCGCCCGCGCGGATCGCCTGCGCGGCCAAGGCGGCGGCCTTAATGCTTGAGCCACAACGCTTGTTGATCGTGTAGGCGGGCGTCTCCTTCGGAAGACCCGCGCCCACCGAGATGAGCCGTGCAGAATTTGGCCCTACACCCGCCTGCCATCCATGGCCGATAATGGTCTCATCGAAATGTTCCGGCTCCACACCAGACCTTTGAATGGCCTCACGTGCGATGTGTACGCCCATTTCGGGTGCGGTCATGCCCTTGAGCGCGCCACCGAAGGCCCCGCCCGGTGAGCGAACACTACTGAGAATGACGACTTCTTTCATATAAGCCCTCAATTTTCAAAAGGATGAGAGTTCCCGGTCCCTACGATATACAAAACACGGAGTAAAGAACCGAAATACCTGAAACATTTCTCCATGCGATAGGAATTCTTATGGCATATCTAGAACGTGATAGGCAAGGAACGGGGCGACATGACATCTCTTGGGACCCGCGTGCGAAAAGGTCGCCAAAACATGCCGTTACGCCCGCAGACGCTCCAGCAGCCCCAGGAAATCCGCCGGAGGTTCGGCCACCAACTTGCGATTCTCTCCATCTACTGGATGGAGGAACTCCAGCCTGTGCGCATGAAGGGCTTGCCTGTCAATGAGGCTCTGTTGATTCATTCCTTTTTTCTTGCGCGGTCCTCTCGGCAGCCGCCCCAGACCATACACGGGATCACCCACAATCGGATGTCCGATGTGGTTCATGTGTACCCTGATCTGGTGCGTTCTGCCCGTCTCGAGCGTGACGCCCAAAAGCGATGCGCCCCGCAACACCTCGCGGACGGCGTAGTGAGTAACCGCGCGGCGGCCGCTTGCGACGACTGCCATGACCGTCCTGTGGGTGGGATGGCGGCCGATGGGGGCGTCTACAGTCCCCTGCCCTTGGGCGGGTATCCCTCGGACGATGGCCAGATAGTGGCGGTGAATCCGGCGAGCCTTGAGATCGGCGGAGAGTCTTGCATGGGCCATGTCCGTTTTCGCCGCTATCAGCAGGCCGGATGTGTCCTTATCCAGTCGGTGAACGATGCCAGGCCTCTCCACACCGCCGATGCCCGAGAGTTGTCCCCTGCAATGATGCAGCAGGGCGGCGGTCAAGGTTCCCTTGCGCCGGCCTGCACCGGGGTGGACTACAATACCGGGAGGTTTGTTGATAACGAGTAGATGTGCATCCTCAAAACGAACGTCGAGTGCGACCTCTTCAGCCTCGATGTGTGAGGGCGCGGGAGGCGGCAACGTTACCTCGACGCGCACGCCACTCGGGAGAGTGTGCGCTGGTTTGGTCTCGACTCTTCCGTCTACCGAAACCATGCCTTCCTTGATGAGCGCCTGCACACGTGAGCGGGATAGGTCTTTGAGGTTATCGGCCAGAAATGTATCGACCCGCTTGGCGCCCTCTTGGCAGGTCAGCGCGTAGGTCTTTACCCACATTCTCCTATTCATACCTTGACAAGAGAGTCTATGACGCGTGTTCTCGCATATATCGTCCCACGGACCTGATCGCCTGGTGCCAAGAGCTCGTGGTAGCCTTGCGCGGCCAGAAACCAGCCTTCCTCGATGATTTTCCCGCTCCCTAGCGTCAGCGGGCGCATGCCCACGCCACGAACGATCCTGAGGTAATACTTCTCCTCCAGAAACGCGAGCTTGTACCAGAAGATGTAGGATGCTTTGGAATCCACCCGGCCCCCGAAATTTAAGGGTTTGCCCATCAGATCACCAACCGCGCGCGAGGTTCTCCAAAACGTATAGGCGAACAAGGCGCTCAAAACGGGCACGACGACGTAGATGATGATTTCATCCGTGAGGGAGTACCTCGCGAGCAAATACCCGAGACCTGAAATGCACACGAGAGATAACACGCCCCAGAAAATCGACGCGTTCCAAAGATAATGGCGTGCGTAGCCACGGGCTCTGGTCGCCGAGCCGATGGAAGGATTGTTCCGACTCGAATGTGTCCCCGAGAACGGGAAAGGGCCCAGCATCTCCATCCCTCCGGAAAAGCAGGCCTGCGTGCGCGTCGCCTCTCCTATCCCCCGCTGCCTTTCGATGCGGATTCAGGCGGACTGCGCAAGAGGTCGACTATCATCAGACCGACTCCTACCGTAATGCCTGAGTCCGCCAGATTGAACGCGGGCCAATGGTATCGCCCATAATAGAACAGGAGATAATCTATTACCTCGCCGTATGCGACCCTGTCCACGAGATTTCCCAGTCCGCCGCCGAACACCAGGATCATGCCCGATCTCGCCCATAAGTTTCCCGACGCATGCGTACGGTAGAGATAGAGGACAAACAGCAGAGCCGCCAAGTTGGCGCAGATGAAGAAAAGGCGCCCCCACATGGGAGGCAGGCCGTTCAGAATACTGAACGCACCACCTGAGTTTCTTAAATATACGAGATTGAAAAAACCCGGAATAACTGCCAGTGAATCACTCAAGGCGAAAATTCTGTCGACGATTTGCTTGATCGCCTGATCGGCCAATGCAAAAAGAGAGGCGATGAGAAAAAACGGTTTAAGCCCTGGCCTTTCGTTCACGAAAGCACCTTTGCGGCAATGCGGGCGCAGCGCGCCGAGAGATCGGGGAAACGGGGGTCAGAGCCTACATCTTCGGAAATTTTCCACGACATGGCGCATTTCGCCCCGCGCGCCTCGCTCACCTCGACGGCAAGACCCTCAACTTCTTCGCTGCGGTAGGCATTGTTCGACGGCACCTCGCCTGCACCTGCGAGCGCCGCGCCCGAGACTATGAACACGCCTTCCATCTCAGATTCGAGGACCATGAGCTTCTCGCGTATAATATCTTTGGCGAAGAGCTTCACGCTGAAATTGAGAGAGCTTCCCTTTCCCTTCTCCTGGTTCTGGCGGACGAGTTCGAGTGCCTTGAGTACCTCGCCCCTCGCACGCATGAGCGGCTCCCACTTCTCCTCCAAGGCCTCGTCACGCCCTGCGGGGTCGGCCTTCGGCAAGAACGCCAGATGGATACTCTCGCCATTTAGTTTCGGCGTCAGTTGATAGGCTTCTTCCGCCGTGAAGGGCAGGATCGGCGCCATCATCCTCAGAAGCGCGTCCAGAACATCGTGCATGGTGCTGACACCCGACCCCCTGTCCATATCGTCAGGCAACGAGATGTAGAGCCTGTCCTTGAGCACGTCGAGATAGAACGAGGACAAATCGACCGCGCAGAAGTTGTTGAGCGCATGGTATACGGCATGGAACTCGTAATCGGCGTAGGATTGACGCACGCGTTCAACAAGCCTGTCCAGGCGGCTGATGATAAGCCTGTCGATCTCCATACGCTCCGGCAGGGGAACGGCGTCCTCGCTGGGGTCAAAACTCTCATAATCCTGCAAATTGCCCAGCAAGAAGCGGCAGGTGTTCCTAATCCGGCGGTAAGCCTCGGCCATGCGGTCGAGAATCTGAGGGGAAATTCGGATGTCTTCCCTATAGTTCTCCCCCGCCACCCAGAGCCTTAATATCTCCGCACCATATTTCTTGATGATTTCTTCGGGCGCTATCGTGTTGCCCAGAGACTTGCTCATCTTCTTGCCCTTGCCGTCCACTACGTAGCCGTGGGTAAGCACTTCGCGGTAGGGTGCTGCGTCCCTCACGCCCACGGCGGCGAGGAGGGAACTGTGGAACCAACCGCGGTGCTGATCGCTGCCCTCCAAATACATATCCGAAGGCCAGGTCAATCCTTCTCTTTTCTCCAGGACAGCGGCTTGGCTTACACCAGAATCGAACCATACGTCGAGAATGTCTGTCTCTTTCCTGAAAGACGCACCGCCGCATTCGGGGCATTTGAAGTCCGGCGGCAGGAGTTCGGCCGGCTGTTTTTCGAACCACACGTCCGCGCCTCCTTCCTCCATCATGTCCGCCACCCGGTGCGTCACCTCCGCGTCAACAACGACGTAGGCGCAATCCTCGCAATGGAAGGCCACGATGGGTACGCCCCAGGAGCGCTGGCGCGAGATACACCAGTCCGGTCTATTCTCGATCATGCCGTGGATGCGCTCTTCACCCCAATGCGGTACCCAGACGACCTTTCGAATTTCCTCAAGCGATCGTTTCCTCAAATCGCCGTGCTCCATCGAGATGAACCACTGCGGCGTTGCACGGAAAATGGTCGGCCTGTGGCTGCGCCAGTCGTGCGGATAGGGGTGAGTGTAATCCTCTACCGCGAACAGGCGGCCCGATTCGCGCAGATGCGCGATGATGTTCGGATCCGCATCGAAGACGAACTGCCCAGCAAAATGCGCCACATCGTCGGTGAATCTTCCACCATCCCCCACAGGGCTATAAACTTCCAGTCCGTACTTGAGACCAGTCTCGTAGTCCTCGCGTCCGTGGCCGGGGGCGGTGTGCACGACACCCGTTCCCTGATTGAGTGTCACGTAATCGGCCTGCACGACAAGGGAATCGCGCTCTATCCAAGGATGCCGAGCGCGCAAGCCCTCGATTTCGCCCCCCTGAAAGCTCGCCAACTTTTCGAAGGCGCCGTTCGAACCTTCTCTTTCTGCCAACTCCTTCAAACGGGGCAGGAAGTGCTCATGGAATATCAGCAACTCCTCCTTATACCGGAACACGCCGTATTCCAGGGACTCGCTGAACGCAAGGGCCAGATTGGCAGGCAGCGTCCAGGGCGTCGTCGTCCAGATGAGAACGTTCACCGATCGGCCTCCTGCAACCTCACCCAGACCGGGAATCTTCTCCGCCCAGCCCGAGAGTTGATCGTCTGTGACGGGGAATTTCACGTAGATGCTCGGCGTGGTGATGTCTTCATACTCCACTTCGGCTTCTGCCAGCGCGGTTCTCAGGCCCGGCGCCCAGTGTACAGGTTTGAGACCCAGATATACGCTGCCCCGCTCGATGAATCGCGCCAGTTCGCGCACCGTGGCGGCCTCGTAGTCGTAGCTCATGGTTAGGTAGGGTCGCTCCCAATCGCCAAAGACTCCCAAGCGCTTGAACTCGTCGCGCTGAATGTCGATGTATTTTTCAGCGTATTCGCGGCACATCCTGCGCTTTTGCACCTCGTCAATCTCGAAGCGCTTACGGCCGAGTTCCTTGTCCACCTGGTGTTCGATAGGCAGTCCATGGCAATCCCATCCCGGCACATAGACAGCGTCGAAGCCTGCCATCTGCTTCGATTTCACCACGATGTCTTTCAGAATCTTGTTCAGCACCGTGCCCAGGTGAATGTGTCCGTTCGCATAGGGGGGACCGTCGTGCAGGATGTATTTCTTGCGGCCCTGTGACGCGTCCCTCACCTTCTCGTAAACATTCTGCTCCTCCCAGACGCCGAGCATCTGCGGCTCGCGCTGAGGCAGGTTCCCCTTCATGGGAAACGATGTCTTAGGCAAGTTCAAGAGATTCTTGTAGTTCGTCGTCATATCCTCTCATTCAACCTCTGCGTTTGTTTCGCAGCCGATACGGGCATCCCGGGAATTCCCGCCGACTCCCTCACGAGGCGCATCGTCGCCTGCGCCTCCGACCTGGCTTTCGCTCCCCCTTCGGCCAAAACATCTTTCACGTATTCAATATCCTGCTCCAGGCGTTTTCTCTCTTCCCGGTATGGAGCGAAATAAGCATCCATCTTTTCGAAGAGAATCTGCTTCGCGTTGCCGTAGCCGAACCCGGGCGTGCGGTATTTATCTCTCAATTCATCTTGTTCCGCCTCGTCCGTCAAGAGTTGATACAAGGCGAACACGTTGCAAGCGTCGGGGTCTTTGGACTCTTCGAGCGGAGTGGAGTCAGTAACTATTGACATTACCCGCTTTCTGAGGCGTTTGCCTTCCTCGAATATCTCAATCGTGTTGCCGTAGCTCTTGCTCATTTTCTGGCCGTCGAGGCCGGGCACCTTGGCACCCGCATCGAGCCTGACGGTGGGCAGTGGGAAGATTTCCCCATACATGTTGTTGAAGGCCAGCGCCATATCTCTGGTCATTTCGAGGTGTTGTACCTGGTCCTCACCCACGGGCACGATGGTGGAACGGTAGATGAGGATATCGGCGGCCATGAGCATGGGGTAATAATAAAGCCCCATCGATGGGTTGATACCCCTCGCCACCTTGTCCTTGTAAGACGTGGCGCGATCCAAAAGCCCCTTCCCCGTGACGGCGGAGAGCATCCAAGCGAGTTCGTTCACCTCGGGCACATCGGATTGGCGGAAGAAAACCGCCTTGTCAGGATCGAGACCTAATGCAAGATAATCCATCGCCACGTCGAGCGTCTGGCGGGCGAGGAGTTCCTTGTCATGCACCGTCGTCATGGCGTGGTAGTTCGCGATGAAGTAGAAGGCTTCGGCCTCGTCCTGGAGCGCGATGTGCTGTCTGAGCGCGCCGAAATAGTTTCCCAGGTGCAGTTTCCCTGAAGGCTGCACACCGGAGAGAAACCGGGTCGGCCGATTTTTCTGGCCCTGATTATCCGTC
This sequence comes from bacterium, assembly GCA_965200245.1. GTDB lineage: Bacteria > UBA8248 > UBA8248 > UBA8248 > UBA8248 > Bin107. The sequence continues at coordinate 662,926 of CBDATS010000005.1, forward strand.
ATCTGCGTGTCCTTCAAGCGCGTACTGGCAAGAAATCCGCTACGCCAAACCTAATATCCTGAGAAGATTTAACACAAAAACCCGCTCGGCCGTAGCCAGCGCGAAGAAAATCGGCATCATGATCTTGTGGAAAACACCCAGCAGCAATAAACCCAGCACGATGAAGAACCCGAACGGCTCGCTGCGCGAGTAAGTCCACGTCAATCTTCTCGGCAAAAGCCCCATGACGATCCTCCCCCCGTCGAAGGGGAGGATGGGAATCAGGTTGAACGCGGCGAGCGCGGTGTTGATCGTGAAGCTCGCCTGCAGCATCAACGTGAGCGGCTCGCCCACGAAAGAGTAGCCCAACCCCCAGACGCGCATGAGGGTAAACAAAAAACCGCTGATGATGGCCAGAGCGAAATTCGTCGCCGGCCCTGCGAGGGCCACCCACATCATCCCACGCCTCGGATGGCGAAAGTTCCGTGGATCCACCGGCACGGGCTTCGCCCAACCGAAGCCCACGCCCGCCATCATGGAGATGACGAAGGCCAGCGTCCCCAATGGATCGAGATGTACGATGGGGTTCAAGCTCAGGCGGCCGAGCATGCGCGCTGTGTTGTCACCCAATTTGCCGGCCATCCATCCGTGCGCCACCTCGTGAAAAGTGAGCGCAAGCAGAATCGCAGGCACCGCGATCAGCAATTGCTGAATGAAATCCGAGGAGAACAAGACAGCCCCTTAGTGGGATGAGAGAACCGACGGTGAATGGGCAGCGTGAACTCTTGCAGTCCAAGAAGCAAAATGCTGACCCCGGAAATTCCCTGCGCCGGAAATTTCCCTGCCTGGCGACGGGAGTTTCACCCGCAAACCAGTTGGATTCTATGGGCTCGGGATCGGAGGGTCAAACCCATAACGCGCTGTGAAATGCTGGTTTCGTGGCTATCTCGCTTGACCGAATGAATCCCGAAAGAAAATCTCAGCGGGGTCTTTGCGCGCGGGCGGCTTGTTGTCCTTGGCTTGGACATCGGGGTGCAGATCTTCGGTCTTGCCCGGATAACCCACGGCGAAAAGCGCCGCCACGCGAAACGGCTCGGGGATGTGAAAGTTCTCAAGTACTTTTGGCTCGTCCCACCCTGCCATGGCGTGAACGGTCAGCCCGAAATCACTGCCCTGGAGCAGGAGATTCTCGAGTGCCATGCCGACGTCGAGCAAATAGCGATCCTGCCCGAAACGCTCGGGCTGCTCTTCGGGGTTTCCGAGAATAATCATCTTGAGCGGTGCTGCGACCGCCCACTGGCGGTTCCCCTCGTTCAGGCATTCGTTGAATTTTTCCTGCGCTGCTTCTGATTCCACTACGATAACGCGCCAGGGTTGGCGGTTGTTCGAAGACGGCGCCCAGCGGAACGCCTCCAGCATGGCTTCGAGCTTCTCGGGCTCGGGCGGTATTCCGTTGAAGGCACGCAAGCTCCTTCTGTTCTTGATGAGCGGGTGCATCATTACTTCCCTCCCTAATGAATAAAATCAAAGCGAAAAGCACCCTACACAGAGGGAAACTCTACAACATTATCGCGCATATTTCCATCGCACTTCACAGTCGAATCGGAATTTCGCAAGAGATTTACTCTGAATCCCCGAAGCGAGCATCTCGCCAGGCGACGGCGGCGCGGAGGCCCTCGGTTCGCGCGATTCCAAGAAACCTGGCCTTATCCTCCGTACCCCTACCCTCAATCATCAAGTCCATGTCGAGCGCGGCCTCGAGCGATCGACCCATTCCCATGATCTCGCAGGTTTGGTTGAGCGCCAGTTTGGTGGCACGCAGGAGGCCTTGATCCACCAACGTCATCTTCCTCGCTAGTGAGAGGGCGGTGTCCAGCACCTCGGCTTGAGGAACAACCCGGTTCACCAAACCGATGCGACGAGCCTCCTCGGCCGGAATGCCATCCTCTCCGGTCAGGATGATCTCCTTCGCCAGCTTGGGGTTCGTGAGCCAGGGCAGCAGCATGACAACTATCCCTGCACCGAACTTGAGTTCGGGCTCCCCGAACATGGCATCTTCCGCCGCGACGGTAACGTCGCAGGCGAGCGCAAGTTCACAGCCTCCCGCCAAGGCGTACCCGCGTACGGCAGCGACAGTGGGTTTGGAGAGATTCCAAAAGCGCATGACAGTGTCGAAGTCCAGTCTGAGCGTGCGCCGCCACTCAGCGAAACCTGTTGGCGTGTTCTCGGCCTGTTCCTTGAGATCAAAGCCGGAAGAAAATGACTTGCCCTCCCCCGTAAGAACAGCGACGAATATGGAATCTGTCGCCTCTATGAAATCACATGCCTCGTTCAACTCACGCAGCATGACACGGTTCATGGCGTTCAGTCGCTCCGGACGGTTCAGGCTCACGACGGCGATGTGGTCATGCACCTCGAACAGGAGTGTCTCGAAAACGGGGATGTTCATCAGGATGTATTCCTCGATAAAAACGCCAGAATCCTTTTGGCGGAGGCTTCAGGGCGTTCGGAATAGAAGTGATGGCCCGTGTTCTCGATGATAACGAGTTCCGCTCCCGGGATACGGCTGGCCATCAGCCTCGAATTCTCTGTGGGCACGAGAACGTCAGCCTCGCCCGAGATGACGAGCGTCGGAACGCGCAAGTTCCTGATTTCTTCCGAAACGTCGAACTCCGCCACTCCCTGACTGCGCCGTTCAATCTCTTCTTTGCCAATGGGAAAGCGGCGCTTGAAACCGTCGTAGAAAGCGACTACCTCGGGGCTTTCGTCTATCGTTTCGGGGTGAAAAAGCGTCTCCAATGCCGCTCGGCGTTCAACTTCTGTGGCATCGGGCGTGCCGCCTCGCGCGCGTGTCTCCCGGACACCCGGTGCGGACGTGACTTTCTCACTTCCCCCAAAGTGAGAACACGCGACGATGAGGCTCCTGAGTCTTCCGGGATGTTTCACCGCGAAGGAGAGCGCTATCATTCCCCCATAAGAGCCACCCATCAGGTGAAACGAATCGAGACCGAGGCCTTCGACCAGCCCTAGGAGGTCTTCCGCCATGCGCGCAGGGGCGCGGTCGCCATCATCTGCATACGCCTTCGTCCGGCCCGTTCCCCGGTTATCCGGCATGATGAGACGGCAATGCGCCGCGAGGAGGCCCCGGAGTTTCCCCCAGACCTCCACCGTGGCCGTCAAACCGCCCACCATCACCAAAGGCTCACCCGTACCCTCTTCTTCATAATAAACGTCGAGTTTCCCCCGGCTCTCGATCAACAGCGTCGCCACTTGAGGCTCCTATCAGTTCCTACGCACCCAGTTTCTCGGCCATCCAGTCCGCCATGTAACCCACGACAGGCGCAACGTAGTCCATGTGGCAATGCTGGGAGCCACCGTCGGTGCCTTTATAGACCCGCAAGGTCTTGTCCTTCGAACCCACCGCCCTGTAGAGTGATTTCGCGTCTGCGAGCGGAATTTGCTGGTCATCCTCCCCATGCACGAGCAGGAAGGGGCATTTCATCCGTTGCACTACGCCGTCGAGCCGAAACCCTTCGAGTTTCTGCAAGCCCTCTTCCGCCGTCTTGACGTTGAAGCTCCACGCCAGGTGATTGCCCGGCGAGGGAAGCTGAATCCTGAACGCCGCCTCAATGCGCCGTTTCCAGATGGCATGGTAGTCCCAAATCGCGCCGTGGGCGAGACAGGCCTTAAAGCGGGGCTCCATGCTGGCGGTCCTAGGCGCGTAGTACCCCCCCAGGCTCGACGCCATGATGCCGGCTCGCTTCGGGTTCACGTCCTTACGCTTTTCGAGCCAGTCGAGAACCGCCGAGCCCGCCACCTCGTAGTCGTGTCTCAAATATATCTTGCGGAAACGTATGGCCTCGCCCACACCCGGGCTGTCAACCACCATCACGCTAATCCCGCGCCGGGCGAGTTCGCCCGCCGAGATGATCATGGGCGATTCCTTGGTACCGTCAAAACCCGAATACAGCACGACCACGGGGGGCCTTGATTTGCGAGTGTTCTCTGCATGGACGAAATAACCAGGCAGCGATTTGCCCCCCTCGTAGGGAATCTCGACGATCTCCGCCTTGGGCCTGTCATTCAGGTTGACGTAGCGCTGAAAGCTGTCGATAGATTTTCGATAAACACCCTGTGAGACCTTATCCTTCGGGAAGCGGAAGCGATCGGCCATCTGATGATAGGTGGAGGAGCGGCAGAAATGACCCGCCGCCGTGAGGTGCTTGCCGCGCCGCTGCGCCGTCACGCCCATGGCACGAATGCGGTCGCCCATACGTTTCCACTCCTCGAACCAGTGTTCATCATTGCCAACGTTTTCATCGAGATTTCTGCAGACCTCGAAAATCTCCGACGTATCCGCCCCGCCGCCAGCCACGCGCATGAGGCCCATGGAAGTGATGAACGACCAGCGATAGTTGTCGGGAAAGTAGGTGAACCACGGAATATTGCGTACCGCTTTGACGACCATACGCGCTCTCCTCCTATGTCGATATATGGAAACACTTTCGCCTGTGATGCGGCGAAGTATACGCGAGATGATCCACTTCTTGGAATCGGGTTATGATTCACGAACCGCATCGATGATACTCTCTTGAATAAACCACCGGCAGGAGAACAGGAAATACCTTTTTACAGCACCGAAACCATCGAGAAGGTAAAGCTCAGCACGGGAAACCCGGGCGAGTACAAGCCACTGGCCGGAGAATTCATAAAGGCGGGTGTCGTCACGTATCGCAGGGGCACGGGTTCCAAACCCCACTGGCACAACAACGAGGAACAATACATCTACATCATCGAAGGCAAGCGCTACATGCGCTTGGGCGATGAGGAGCGAATCATCGGCCCCGGCGACATCGTCCACATCCCCCGGGGAACGCTCCACGGCGGCAGGACACTCACCGAAAAGGCGGTGATGTTCGTGGCGAAATCCCCCGCCGCAGACCCCGACCTGGGGGCCGACCACCACTACCCGGAAAACCTTCAAGGCATCATCAAACACCTCGATACCAAGGCGGAGAAACTCTACGGTAAAGTGTAGGCTGTAGGATTGAGTCATATCCAGGGGCACTGCCCTTGGAGAAACTATTGGAAGATAAAGCAGTCAATAAATCCTGGCTAAAAACAGAAAAGCTAAAAAGAAGGGAATTATATATTAAAGTTGCGTGGGTTTTCTTAGAATTTTCCAGCCGCGAAGATTGCCTTGGCAATTCTTTCAGGAGAGTCGTCTATCTTCAAAACTCTAGTTTCCGGCCTGCCTTGCGGTTCCTTTTTCTTGTCTTGTTTACCTTCACCCATCTTTATTACCTGCTTTGCTGGCTTTCACTTGGTGCGGGTAGTCTCAGAAGAATAATTTCAACATTTTTTCTTATTGATTCCGTGTCTTTTTTCACGTCTTCAATTCATTTCGCAAGACTGTCTATTCGTCCATCCAATCTTTTAACTTCGATAACTACTTTACCTTCCACTCTTTTAATTTCTGACTTAGTGATTCCATCCAGTTTTTCAACTTGCGCTTTGACCGGCACAACCTGAGCGTTAGCTATATAGTTAGTCCCGTTATAAATTCCAATTAAGACAGCTATAATGAGCAACCCGAATGTCCATAACCCCGCATGTTCTTTCAACCACTTCATCTTCAGTCCTCCTTACCCTTACAATATACGTCTTTTAGAACAAAAAAAGCCACAACCTGAGTTTAGTTTTTGATCTCATAAAACTCGTGCCACCGCTTCAATGCTTCATTGTACTTCGTCCAGTACCCAGAAAACGGCTCTTTCCCGTCACGGAGTGCCCTGTGCCATTTTTGCGAGCGCTCAAAATACTCTTCTATGAGATAATCGCCTTGCGGATACTCAAATCTGAGCATCTCTTTCGTGTGGATATCAAGGCTGGTTTCCGAACAGGCTTCAACAGCAATTTGGCCATCTTCTCAACCTTGGCATGGACTTCAGGTGGTATGGACTTGTAATTACTTAATTATTTGCAGCCACGCATAGTTATCCATATAATTCCCCAAATGAAGTTTGTGAAAGAGTGAAAACATCTTGGAAGTTGTTTTGCGCGATCTGTCCCAATTAAATTGTTTGGTGAGTCAAATATATAATTCCCGAAAATACCAATTTCCTAGTACGAATCAATAAACCATCGGTTCGCACCACCCACTTTCCCGGTCGAGTTTGATCCATCACAATATGTTGCGCTCATGCGCCCTCGATTCTCCCATATCGAGCAATACGTCCATTAAAGCCGGATTGCCTGCTTCTGGTGGTTGCGCGTATACTGCGCTCGTCGGAATTCCCCCAATCGTGAGGCCGAACCTTGAGCGAGAACAAAAGCGGTTTCAAGCGCGCGGTGGAGGTTATGGCCCGCCTGAGGGCACCGGACGGCTGCCCCTGGGACAAGGAACAGGACCACAAGAGTCTCAAGCCCTACCTTGTCGAGGAAGCACATGAAGTGATGGAGGCCATTGAGGCGGGTGACCCGGCGATGCTCAAAGAAGAGTTGGGCGATCTCCTGCTTCAGGTGCTCTTCCACTGCCAGCTTGCAGAGGAAAAGGGTCTTTTCAATGCCGAGGAGACCGCCTTCGCCCTCGCGCAGAAGATGATAGACCGCCATCCACATGTGTTCGGGGATGCCCTTGCCGAGACCAGCGACGAGGTGCTCCGGAACTGGGAGATCAGCAAGAGAGAAGCCCGCGTGGGGGATGAGAAGAATACGGCATCCATTCTCGACGGCGTGCCCCCCGCCATGCCCGCGCTCCAGCGAGCCCAAAGGCTTCAGGGAAAGGCCTCGTACGTAGGCTTCGACTGGCCGGATGCGACCGGCGCGGCGGAAAAGATAGAAGGAGAGTGGGCAGAACTCAAGACAGCGATGCGAAATGGTGACCACGAGGCGATCGAGCAGGAGATAGGCGATTTCCTCTTCGCCGCCGTGAACCTCTCCCGAAAACTCGGGGTGAACGCAGAAGGGGCAGTTCACGCCTGCATCGAGCGCTTCACCATGCGGTTTCATTATATGGAGCAAGCATTGCGCACCCGGGGACTCTCACCCGAAAACGTGTCACTCGATGAACTCGAAGCACTTTGGATTCAGGCGAAAAATGTCGGAACGAGCGATGGATGAACCGACTCTCGCACTAACCCCGCCCAATGTACACACGGTGACAAATCGCACTGCCAGGAACTACCGATGACACGAAAACACAGAACCCCTCGTCCCGGCAGAGGAACTCCTCCCCCGCAGGCGGGCCTTTTCCCGCAAGACGGAACCGAGTTGACCGGCGCGGTCGAACGGATTCGTTTCCGCGCGGAGGACACTGGCTACACCGTCCTGCTCGTCCAGCCGGACAACGAGGACTTCCCGCGCGTGTCCGTAGTGGGCTATCTCTCCTCTATCCGAGAGGGCGAGAGAGCGCGCTTCGAGGGTAACTGGAAGGATCATCCCAGGTTCGGCCGCCAGTTCCACACCGAACTCGCCCGCCCATTGACACCTACAACGGTCGAGGGAATCGAAAAATACCTCGCATCGGGCATTGTGAATAATATCGGCCCCGCACTCGCCAAGAGAATCGTGGCGCGATTCGGGGAAAATTCTCTTGAGATTCTGGACAATTACCCCGAGCGCCTAATGGAAGTGAATGGGCTCGGCGCGAAGAAACTTGAGGTAATCGTCGAGAGTTGGAAGAGCCAGAGCGAGGTCAAGGAGATCATGCTCTTCCTGCGTCAATACGACGTCCCGCTGCACCTGTCGGAGAAAATTCTCAGAACCTACGGCGAGGCGGCTATACGCATTCTCCGTGAAGACCCCTACCGCCTGGCAGCTGAAATTCACGGCGTAGGCTTCAAGAGTGCGGACCGCATTGCGCAGCGGCTGGGGATTCCCGTGGACTCGCCCAAGCGCCTCGCTGCGAGCGCCGTCTACGTCCTGAATCAGTTGGCCGAGCGCGAGGGCCACTGCTTCCTGCCATATGGGGACCTGATCGATACCGCCGCCGAAATGCTCGAAATCGAAACAAATGCATTCCCCCCTGTCATCGACAAACTGCGCCAGGATGGACCGATAGTAGTCGAATCGGCGAACGTGGCCGAGAACCTCGCTTCAGACGAGAACAAGCGCATATATGCGCGCCCGCTCTATGTGGCGGAATGCGAGGTCGCCCGCCGACTCGCTACGCTCATCCGCACGACTCGCGATGAGGCGCGGCTGGAAGCCGCCCTGCATGGACAAGGCACACCCGGAAACACGACGGAAAAGCGCTTGAGCCACCTCGCCCGGCGCGCTCTTGAAGGCGGTATGGCGACGAAGGATCAGGGCGCAGCGATAGAGGGTGCGCTCACGCAGAAGGTGCTGATCGTCACCGGAGGCCCCGGCACCGGCAAGACGACCATCGTCAGCGCCGTCACAAATCTCTATACCAAACTGGGCCTTCAGGTCATCCTCGGCGCGCCCACAGGCCGGGCGGCCAAGCGCCTCTCGGAAGTCACAGGCCACGAAGCGGCTACCATCCACCGATTGCTCGAATATAGCTGGCACTCTGGCGGCTTTACCCGTGACGCCGAAAATCCGCTCACGGGCGATATCGTTATCATTGACGAGGCCTCAATGCTCGATGTGCATCTGACAGCCCACCTGCTGCGCGCGGTTCCCGATCAGGCGACACTCGTTCTGGTGGGCGATGTGGACCAACTCCCCTCCGTGGGACCCGGCAACGTACTTAGCGACGCCATCACCTCAGAATCCCTGCCCGTGGCAAGACTCACGGAGGTCTTCCGCCAGGCGCAGGAGAGCCTGATCGTCGAAAACGCCCACCATGTGAACCGGGGGGAGATGCCCAGAAGCGGTAAGGGGGAGAAAGAAGACGCGCCGCACGATTACTACTTCATCGAAGAGAGCGAAGCGGAGCGTTGCGCGGATATCATCGTCGAGCTATGTCGAGAACGCATTCCCGAGCGCTTCGGCTTCGACGCTATTGCCGATCTGCAGGTCATCTCCCCCATGCAGCGCGGCGTGCTCGGCGTACAGAGCCTGAACGCCCGCTTGCAGGAAGCGCTCAACCCTGCCGGAAACGCCCCTGCACTCCAGAGCGGAGGCCGTGTATTCCGCACCAAGGACAAGCTCATCCAGATACGCAACAACTACGACAAAGACGTGTTCAACGGCGACATCGGCGTCGTCAGAAACGTCGCACCAGAGAAGGGAAGCATTCTGGTGGCCTTCGATTCGAAACTCGTCGAATACACGCGCGACGCGCTCGACGAGGTGATGCACGCCTACGCCATCACCGTCCACAAAAGCCAAGGGAGCGAATACCCCGCCATCGTTATTCCGCTCCACACCCAACATTTCCCGATGCTGCAAAGAAACCTCGTCTACACTGCTCTCACGAGGGCGAGGCGTCTGGCGGTGTTCGTCGGGACGAAGAAAGCGCTCGGAATGGCGGTAAGAAACGCGCGCGTGAGAAGAAGATGGAGCGGCCTTCCAGAAAGAATCCGCCGTGAGGCGAAACTTGCCCCGCTCCTCACGGAGTCCTGTCCCGTTCCACGCGACACGGAAGTCGATGATGTACAATTAACCGATGACATTCCACCCGACGCACTTTATGAAGACGAAGCTACAGTGGACGATGAGGACATCTCTTCCGGAAACGAGTTGACCTACCATCCCGTGGATGAATAACGGTTATTCGATATAAAACTCCATCCCGGAGTACGTAAGCGGGAATATTGCGCTTCTTACCGTGAGGGATACGGTGCTTTGGATGCCTGCCGCTCAGAATGTCACAATTTGAAAAGCTGATACTTCATTTCTTCTTGCAGGTCATTCTTTCTCACTTAGCGAGTTCCATCGCCTCGCATCCCACGACCCGCAACCTCGCAGAAACACTGCCCCCTTTAACGCACTTCCGCAGGATCCTGGCTTTCCGACAACCTACGGCCTGAGAACTATCTTCAAGGATTCCCCGGCTTCAGCGGCGAGGCGGAAGCCTTCCTGTGCCTGCGCGAGCGGGAACCTGTGTGTGATCATCTCCTCGACCATGACGCGCTTGGCGCGGATGAGCGCGAGCGCTTCTTCCAGATCAAGCGGTGCCGCGCCGTAAGTGGTGGTAATGGCGATCTGTTCGCCCCAGATTCGGTTCAAATCCATCTCATGGCGATAACCGGGCGGCATAGGGGCGAATAGTTGCAGGACGCCACAGGGTGCCACGCAGGCGAGTGCCGTCTCCAAAGCCTTGGGCGCGCCCGCACACAGGACAACGCGATCCGCCAAGCGGCCCTCATTCACCTCACACAAGGCCTCTGCCATGTCTTCACACGGGGGCAACGCGTACGCGCCGAACCGCTCGGCGGCTTCCAAACGCCAGGGATGAACATCGGTCGCAAAAACGGCCGCAGCCCCGAAGACGCGTGCCGCCTGGACGTGCAGAAGACCCGTCATGCCGCTTCCCACCACGAGTACGCTCAGGCCAGGCGTCATCCGGAAACGCCGCCAGCCGCGCAGCACGCAACCCAAAGGCTCAACAAACACTCCTGCCTCATCGGACACCTCATCGGGCAGACAGAGCGTCCCGCGCTCCACGTTGATGGCGGGCAGACGGATGAACTCGGCGAAACCGCCCGGGTCGAAATCCGTACTTTTGAGCGCGGCGCAGGCGGTGTGGTCGCCGCGAAGGCACAGGGCACAGCAGTTGCACGGTACGTGATGGGTGGCGCAGACGCGGTCGCCCACACGGAAACCTTCCACCCCCTCTCCCGTTTGCGCGACGACACCTGTCACCTCATGGCCCAGCACACGTGGCGCGGTCCCCACACGATACCATTCCATGACGTCGCTACCGCAGATGCCGCTTGCCTGCGTCTTGACAAGAAGTTCACCTAATCCGGCGCGGGGCATCTCCATCTCCTCGATCCGCACATCGGCGTTTCGGAAATAAACCGCCGCTCGCATGGTTTCCGGCATGACAATACTCCCTGAGTTACGCGCAGACCTCAGGCCGTGAGAGAAGCCGCGCTCAAATCCCTGAACATTTCATAGGCCGCATCGGGGACCAAGTCGTCATGCACAACGGCGCATACCGCCTGAATCATTGCTACCGGATGCGTACTCTGGAAGATGTTCCGCCCCATATCCACACCCACCGCGCCTTCGTCCATGGCGCGTCGGCAAAACATGAGCGCCTCGCGCTCGTGCACCTTCTTGCCACCAGCAATGATAATGGGCACGAAACAACCGCGCACCACCCGCTCGAAGCCCTCGCAGAAATAGGTCTTCACCACATCTGCCCCGTGTTCGGCGGCGATGCGCGTTGCAAGACCCAGGTAGCGCGCATCACGTGTCATCTCCTTGCCGACCGCCGTAATCCCCAAGACCAGCAGACCCTCCCGACGACCCTCTTCACTCATGAGCGCCAGATTCACGATGGACTCCTTCTGGTAGCGCGCGCCCACATAGATGGACACCGAAACGCCCGCCACGCCCAAGCGCGCCGCCTCCGCCGCCGAGACGGTGATGGACTCGTTCGATAGCTCGCGGTTCACAATGTCATCTGCGATTTGCTCTCGCAAAGCCTCGCGCGCCGTCTCATTCTCGACTCCCGCCATCCGTATGCTTAGTTCGCGCTCTAGTTCCACGGGGTCTGAATAGACGATAGCGTTACCACCCGAAGCCCTCAGAATCACAGGCGTTTTGCCCTCCGTTGGCATGCAGCGAAGGAAGACGCCCTTCGTGGGACTCACCGCATCGCAATAGGGCATCAGGTGTTCCATGGTCTTTCCCGGTTCTTCAAGACCCGAAGTCGGACCCTGAAAGTAGCCGTGGTCTACCGCCAGCATGACGATGCGCCGTGTCTTCTTGTTCATGATCTTCATTGCTTGGTCAGACATTCAGAGATTCTCCAGTAGTGGTCTGTAACGAACCGCGTTGGCATAGAACCAAGAAACAGTATCCCCCTCACTTTCAGGCATCCTATACATTCTCCGGCGGGATCGGCGGGCTGCCCTTGTAGAAGGCACGCGCCATGATGTGGTTTCTAGCCGTGAAATCCCCATCCCCTCTGTCCTCGGCCACCACGCGCTTCAAGAGATGGATTTTGGCGTCGATGTCGTCCGCGTAGTGAAGAAGGAGCGCCTCAGCCGACATAGGCACCTTTACGGTTCCCCATTCGGGCTGGCCTTGGTGCGACAGGATGAGGTGCTCGAGATGCAGCAGGAAATCCTCGGGCAATTTCTCACCTTCTGCGAATACACCCGCGCGCCCCGCCCACTCGCGAGCGATGTCGCGCCCCAGCACGATGTGGCCGAGCAAGCTGCCAGCAGGAGTGTAGTGTGTTGCGCCCTCGGTGGAGAGTTCCTCCAGTTTTCCAATGTCGTGCAGGAGCGCGCCGGCGACGAGAAGGTCTTTCGAAACGTCGTATTTGTCCGCGAGGTAGAGGCACGTTTTCGTGACCGAAAGGGTGTGTTCCAGTAAACCACCCAGATAAGGATGATGAATACGCTGGGAGGCAGGCCACTCGCGGAATTTCTCTTCATACGCATTCAGGATGGCGGTGAGATAGGCGGCCACAAGCGGGTGGCAGCTGTCCGCGATACGCTTCGCTTCTTCCCACATGACGTTGATATCGTACGGCGTACGCTGCACGCAGTTCTCGGGCCTGAAACCACTCTCATAATCCTGTTCGTTCACCCGGCGGATGCGTTCCACGCGAAGTTGCAGACGGCCCTGGTAGTTTTCCGGCAGTGCCCGCACCTTGATGAAATCACCCACCCCAATCGGCCCTTGGGCCTGAGTCGCAGGCTCCCAGACCTTGGCGGGGATATCGCCTGTCATGTCTTCAAGTACCAAATCGAGATATTCTCGGCCTGCGCGGCTCTGGCGTGTCTCGAATTCGCGGATATTGAAGAAAGAATCGAACCGTTCGCCCTCTTTCAGCGTTACAACATTGGCCACCAAAAGCTCCTAAAAAAAAGAAATGAAAAACGCACGGAATGAGCGCGATGCTTCATTGTAGGGGCAAGGGGGTGTGAGCCGCAATCAAAGGGAGTATATGAACTGTTATGGGGCATACCTTATTAAGTGGGTGGAAACTGATGCACGACGTAAGTGAATCTCTCGAAGCATGCCTGCGGTTTGCGGGCGCCGGATATGCTCGCGACGGCTTGATTCTTTCAACACCCCTGGCTCAACCCTCGAATTATCTAACAAAACCATCAACCCATACCTCATAAATCCCTTCAAAATTTCACGATCAACAAGCAAGGGAAGGCAAAAGACGCATGGGTTTGTTCTGTGGTATAAAAAGACACCGACAGGACCCATATCTCCATAAATTTCGAAAGGTTTCAGCGTATCCCATGATGACTCCATGAGACGAGAATGAAAAAAACGCTTTCCATTCTGTGCGCGCTTGTGCTTGTGATACTCGCTTGCGCACCTGCCTCGGGAGCCGAGACCCGAAAACGCCTTACCTCGCGTGTCACCAAGGTCTATGACGGGGCGAGTTTTCAACTCGGCGGCGGCCTACGTTCCGCCTTGATCGGCGTGGCCGCCCCTGCGCCTGGCACGCCCGGCTCCGCGCAGGCCCGTACGTTCCTCAAGCGCCTCATCAAGAACAGGACGGTGAACCTCGAAATCGACGAAAAACCTTTGGACTCCTCTGGACAGAGCCTCTACTACGTCTTCCTCGAAGAAGGTGGCCTCGTCAATGTCCTGATAGTGCTCCGAGGCCTGGGACGCGCCCTCGTGAAACACCCCAATGTGCGCTACCGAAAAGAGTTGATAGAAGCGGAAAACCTCGCCAAGAGATACCGGCGTGGCGTGTGGGGAGACGCATTCGATCCGCGCGATCCGATAGACCGCTAGATTTCATGCAGGCTACGCCAGAGAGATACTCCCATTATTTCCTCCTTCCCCGCTTCAGATTCGACCCGCTTTTCTTCGCAATCTCCCTGATTTGCGAACCTTATAGAGAGCAAGGGGATACCTTCCTCATCTCCTCGAAATACCCTTCCTCCCGACCCAAAGTGCCACGCGTCTCAAGCGGCGGAACCAGGGGTAGAACACCCGTACGCGCGAAGGATTCGAGGCGAACAACCGAGAGAAACTGCCCCACCAGCCGGATTCACTCATCATCGACTCAAGCACCGACATCGCTTGAGCGCCTTGGTAGCGCTTGCCTTTCATAACGAGCACCATCCCCTCATCGACCTCACAGCCCTGAACACGCAACTCGCCAAGAAGTTTAGGCGCACGGTTCGCGTCGATGAGCTTCAAAGGTCGTCCGTTCGGAGTACGAAACTCCGATTTTCGTGCATAGAAACTGCAAAACGGACACTCGCCGTCATAGAGCAAATAATCGTCATGAGCGGAAGTTTCGGCGTGTTCTGTGCGCTTGTCTTCGGGTGAAGTCATCTTCGCCTCCTCCGTTTTCACGTACTCATTCTCCGCGCAGAAAAGCAGGGAAGCAAGCGAGTACAGCGGCTCATGAGTCAGAGGTAAATCGGGGCTTCAAAGCTAGAAAAAAGAGCGCTTCTCAAAAATGAAAATGTGTGTAGCTCACTGTTATCTCCTGATCCTTCGCCAAAGCCTCGAGATAGAGGCAAGACCCACGGTTAGCAAAGGTGTCTCTGCCGTAGCGACTTCGAGGGCACGTCCCCCTACCACCCCACGGCGTAGGATTAGCGTCTAGGGTCGGCCCCGCCAAGCAAGAAACCCGTCTCGGGATCTTTGACGATCATGCAGACGCTACCGGGCGGCGAGCCGAAATCGGGCCACACGCCCATCTTGTAGCCCATTTCGGTGAGCACGGGGCCGACATCACTCAAAAGCCGCGCCTCCGCCCGCGCGCTCGCGGGTTCGTAGAGATGGGGCCAGAAGGAATTCGGGAAGTTGTAGGTGGCCGCCCTCGGCGCTTCGACCGCCATCTGGGGCGGCATACCGAAGAGCGTGTGGTTCAGGAAAACCTGGAGCATCGACTGAGGCTGGGTGTCACCCCCCGGTGTGCCAAGCGTCATGTAGAATGCGCCGTCTTTGAGCGTGAGGGCGGGATTCGGCGTGAGCCTTGGGCGCTTCCAGGGCGTGAGTGAACTCGGATGCGCCGGGTCGAGCCAACTTTGGGAACGCGCCCCGAGACGGTTGCGCCCACACCGGGCAAGAAAGGCATCGTGTTCGCTGGGTCCGATGGCGTGCAGGAAAACGCATTTCCCTCCGAATCCACCGCCGTGCAATACGAGGTATCGTGCTGGAATTCAGTTCCCAAGGCTTGCGGAACGCTGTGCGCGCCGTCGTAACGCGACGGGTGCGCGCACCCTTGGTGCGACCAGGGGTCTCTGGCTTCCGGCATGTCGGCGAAGGCACTTCGCATATTGATCCGTTCCGCTTGCCGAGCGGCGTATTCACTGGATAGAAGGCCCTCAATCGGCACGCCCACGAATTCGGGGTCGCCAATGAAGGCCTCCCTGTCCGCAAACGCGAGGTTTAACGCGGCCATCAGCGCGTGGAGATAGTCGGGTGAGTTATGGCCCAAAGCTTCCATGTCGAAGTTGGCGAGAATGTTCATCGCTTCAAGCAACGTAGGCCCTTGGCACCAGGGACCGCAGGCGAAGACCTCGTGCCCAAGATATTCCGTTGCCACGGGTTCTTCTTCCAGCACATGGAAGTCGGCCAGATCGTCCATGGTCATCAACCCGCCTTCTCGTTGGATGAAATCGACAGTCAGGCGGGCCGTCTCGCCGGTGTATAACTCATCACGAGCCGCGCAAACGCCTGCGGCTCTTCCGCCGCTTGCCGACTCCTCTGCACGCACCATGCGCCGCATGGTTTCAGCCAGTTCGGGAATACGCACCCGCCTACCAACAGGGATGAGATGGCCATCCGGGAAGTAGACGGGACGCGTCGATTCCCAGCGAAAGTAGTCTTTTTCCGCTCCCTTGATATGTTCATACATGAAATGGTGCATGGCGAAACCATCTTCAGCCAGGGAGATAGCGTCCCCGGCGACTTCAGCAAAAGTTTTTGTGCCGTAGCATGCAAGCGCCGTGAGCCATGCGTCCGCCGCAGCGGGGGTGACGGCGCGCCTCACTCCTGGGGGAATCTCACCACCGCAGTTATTCTCAAACCACTCGATGGATGCCGCTTTAGGCCAGCGGCCAAGGCCGCTGATCGTGAGGACACGCTCTTCTTTTGCGAGATAGATAATCGTGGGCGCTACGCCCAGAAAGGACACCATGTCGGATAGCAAGACGCTCAGGCATATACCCGCCGCAACGCCCGCATCTATCGCATTGCCAACTTTTTCGAGGATCCTCGGGCCCGCCTGGCTCGCGTAGTGATGGCCGGATACGACCATCGCCTCGTGAGCGAAAACCTGCGGCCTGTGGGAGATGTATACGCGGCCTTCGGGCGTGGTGTGGCGAAACGCCATGAGGGAGCCTCCTCACTTAAGGAGCATTGAGTCCCGGCCATCTTGGCAGATAGTTACGGGGAATCACAAAGAGTCAGTCCCGAGCGATCAGGGAGAGACTGCATTCTTCCAATCAATTCGGGAGGAATTTCACGCCTGTCATAGGGACCATTCGTGAACTGCTTCTACAAAACAGCCTCATCCACGAAGCGCATATCCACCGCCTGCTCAAAAGAGACCGCAGTCTTTATCAGACCTCCACTCAGGCACGCTGCCCCAAGCCACTCGAAGCTCTCTTGTGCGAGGCGGGGGGTTTCGTTCCAGAGACCGAGGCCTTGGTAGCGCGCAATGGCCGCCGCAAGAAGCTCAATATCCATTTCCACGAACCAAGGCTTCACGAGCCGGGCGACAGTCTCGGCGTCGTTTTCCGCGAGCCAGTGTTCGGTCCTTACCATGGCGCGCGCCATGCCGAGGGCGGATTCGGGCTGCTCCTTAAGGAACGAGGCCGAAGCATAGAACGCCGTATAAGTCGTGAGACCACGCTCCGCCGCTTGATACCAGATGTAACCCTCCCCCTCTCGAATCAACTCCTCGGCAAAGGGTTGAAACACCTGGATGATGTCGACCTCGCCCGCGCGCAGGGCGTCGGCGTTTTCGCTCATCGTTCGGTCCGGGATTCTGTTCAACTTATCCGGATCCAGCCCTGCCAGGCGGAGGTCGTGCTGCAGGCACATCCATGGAGTGGGCACCTCGCTCACCGTGGCGATTTTGGGGCCTATCAGATCATTTATCTGGAACCCGGGATTCGGCTCGTGCCCGATCAGGAAAAACGGATCGCGGCAGACGACCTCGCAGAACACCTTCAGATCGCAGCCCGGGTCCTTGTCGTACGCCACCAAGACGCGCATGGGACCGCCCCAACTGACCTGCGCTTCGCCAGAGATGAGTAGACTCGTGTTCCGGGCGGGGTCGGGCGAGGTTTCCACGCTAACGTCCACGCCCTCCTCTTCGTAGGCCCCCAGACTGGAAGCGGCGTAGAACGGCGTGTAGAAAACGGCCCTGAAATTCTCAAGCAGCGTGACGCGCAAACCTGTCTCCTGAAGGGCGTGAATGAAGAAGACGACAATAGAACCCGCCAGCCGATGGTGGAGTCGTCATGCCAGCGGCGGCATGCAGCACCGAGTCCTTACACAGAAGCGGCGCCTCCAGCCACGGGGGCGGGCGTGGGTTCTCCCTCCTCGGCGAAACGCCTTCTCTGCAGGATGAATACCGCGCCCAATATGACCGCGCCAGCCAAGTGGTTAACGTAGCCCGGCCAGAACAGCAGTCCCGCCGCCACGAACAAAAGCCCGCGCATCGGTATCGAGAAGCGGAAATACATAAATCCGACCATGGCGGCGGCCAAAGCCTGGAAACCGAGAAGCCCCGCAACAAAAGTCTCAAGCGAGAGCCAAGGCTGTCGGATGAGCAGAATCGGGGTGAAGGCGAACATCAGGGGCAGGATATACATGCCCTTCGCCGTGCGGAATGACGCCCAGGCGGCTTTCGCCGGGTTAGCGTCCGCTATCCCCGCTGCCGTATAGGCAGGCACGCACACAGGTGGCGTGAAGCAACTATCCAGACTGTACCAGAACACGATGAGGTGTGCCGAGAGCAGCGAGAGCATGTAGGGTTCTCCGAGTTCCAAAAGCGCAGGCACGGCCATGACGGACAAGACGATGTAGGCCGCGCTCGTTGGCAGACCCATGCCGAGTACGAAAGAAGCGACACCCACCAGCAGGATACCCATGAACAGGTTGTCGTTCGCCAGATTCGTGACCAACGAGGAGAACTTGAGACCCAGACCGGTCTGGAACAACGCGCCCATGATAATGCCCACCGCGCCCACCGCCGCGCAGATGGGAAGTGACTGAATTGCCCCCTTCTCAAGCGCAAGTACGATATTCCAGAGGCCGCGGCCAACCTCACTCACCACTTCTGTGAGGTTCACGCCCTCCCTCCTGGCCTTTTCCAGCATGACCAGGGCGCCCTTGAGCCCGGCCAGGAGCACGACGGAAAGAATACCCGCGAGACCTGCATAGGGTACGGTTCTGCCCGTCATGAGAATCGCCAGGATCACCAGCGGGGGCAGAAGGTAGAACCACCCTTCCTTCATGATGGGTCCAAGGGGGGGTATCAAATCCCTGGGCATACCGACCAAGCCTTCTTTTCTCGCTTCCAAATGCACGGTCGCGTAAACGGAAAAGAAATACAAAACGGCGGGCAGGATGGAGACCTTCACGATCTCCCAATACGATATGCCAGTGAACTCCACGATCAGGAACGCGGAAGCCCCCATGACGGGCGGCATGATCTGCCCTCCTGTGGAGGCCGCCGTCTCAATAGCCGCTGCTATCTCAGGCTTGAAACCTGTGCGCTTCATCATTGGGATGGTGAACGAACCCGTGGTGACTACGTTCGCGTTCGCGCTGCCCATGATCGTGCCCGTCATGGCGCTGGCGAAGACAGCCGCCTTCGCCGGGCCTCCGCGCAGCCTTCCTGCGATGGACACGGAGAGTTTCACGTAGAAATCGGCGGCTCCCATGCGGTCGAGAAACGCGCCGAAGAGGATGAACAAGAAGATATAGACCGAAAAGACGCTCAAGGGCGCCGTCCATAGTCCATCGTAGGTAAAGTATTGGTGATCGATGATGTGCATATAAGGGGCCCCCTTGTGCGCCAGATGCCATGGAAAATAGGGGCCAAAATACGAATAGACCAAAAAGAAAAGCGATATCATCGGAAGCGCCAGGTTGATGGTCCTGCGTGCCGCCTCGAAGGTGAACAACAAAACCACCGTTCCCAGAAACAAATCTATGGGCTCGAGCGGGTCGACGTAATACAAGCGATCCAGAAAATAATCGGTGAACAGTATCGGGTAGGCAATGGAGACAACCACGAGGAGGCAGACGGCGGCCGCCACGACGGCTCGCCACCCGCCTCCTGCGGGTTTTCGATAAATGATGAATATCAGGGTCATCCCGAAGAGATACGAGAGCGCCCTCTGGTACAGCGGTTCATACCCTCCCGTGTAGGCCACCTGAATGTGAAAGACGGACATGCTGACTGCAACCGCCAGAACAAGCCAATCCAGAGGGGTTCTTTCTTTCATATCGCTCACGCTTGCGCCTCATTCCAGGGATGGTTACATCGAAGCCCCGATTTCCTTGTAGAAGCGCTTGGCACCATCATGCAACGGCACGCCAATATTCATGCCCGCCTTCTTGGGATTCCACCTCTTGTAAATTTTATGGACGCCGCCCAGAAACTTCTGCTCGTCTTTCGCAATCTTGAGGATAGAGTAGACCACGTCGGCACTCATCTTGGTCGTGGTGAGCAGCACGCCCGAAAGTCCCATGGAGTCCTTGGGTTTGGGGTTGCCCTTGTAGATACCGCCGGGAATCTGGCATGGCGTGAAACCGTGGCCCGCCAGCATTTTCTTCACGTCGTCCGCCATATCCAGGAACACGAGATTGCGGCCCAAGGCCGCCTGGATGCCTGCGCCGTTGGGGTCGCCCGAATTGTGAAAATAGAAATCGATCTGGCGCGCCCTGATCGCGCGTGACATGCCGCCAGCACCCGGGAAAGTGAGTTTGTAACCTCGCTTGGTGAGTTCCTTGTAACTCGTCCCGTAGTGCTTGACGATCAGACTCGCTACGTACTCCGTGCTGGTTCCTTTTTTGGCAGGGGCCAGCTTGTGGGGCTTTTTCGACTTGATGATGTCGCCCCAGGTCTTGACACCCCCATCATAGAGTTCCTTGGCAGCGTACTGGTGGTAGCACGAAGCCCAGAAGGTGGCGATGCCCCGGAGGTTCTTGAAGGACTTCTTGAAAGGAGTCTTGCCTGCCATGGCAGCGGCGGCGAAGTTCGAGAAGGTATAACCGAAGTCTGCACCTCCCCCTCCCACACGGGCCGGGTTCGCGCGCCCGCCACCGGGCACCACGCTGAGGATGATCTTTTTCTGTTTTCTGTTGACGATTTCGCTAAGGCCTGCACCCAGTCGGCCCATCGTGCCACCGAGGCTGCCAACCGCGAGGTCGTACTTCGCAGGCGCGGCGTAGACATCCCCCACCGTCAGGAACGGCAGGGTCAGCGCCAGAATTCCGAACATCATGACGATTCTCTTCATTTTTACTCTCCTTGATGAGGTGACATAAAACTTCGGCAACACAAATCGAACAATCACCGCTCGTCGAGACGCATTCCACTGAGAACGAATCGCTTCCCCGCATTCTCAACAAGCGTTCTCTTCTGTATGCTTGGGCCTGAATCTTACAGACGTGAGCGTTTCACTGTCAATGAATCCCGGGCGTCGAGCGAGCGTTTGGGTATCGAATTGTGGAACGATCTGAAAAACCGTTTTTTTCGATAAGGAGCCGCAACATGCCGTTTTACCGTTGGAACGAGATGAAGCGAAAAAACCTGGCGAGACCGTCCGATTCAGAAGGCAGCATCATTATCGGCGAGCACGTTACCCTCAACCGCTCGGTGAGTCAGCCGGGCAAGCTGGCCCGCCCGCACACGCACGACTGCGAACAACTCATAAACGTCGTCGAGGGAAAAGCCTGGTTTCGCGTGGGCGATGAGGAAAAAACCGTCATCGCCGGGGACATCATCCACATCCCCGAGGGAACCGAGCACGAGTTCAAGAACAACGGCGATTCCGAATTCATTTACCTATCGTTCAAGAACAAATCGGAGGGCTGGCCGCCTCCAACGGCGACGATGGACTAGTCTCTCGCCTTGAGGCCCGCTTCGAGCTCTTCGGCGTCGATGGGGAGCTTTACGGTCTGCTTTCGTTTAGCGGACAAGTCGCACGCCATGCAGAGCATGAGGTTTCGGTGTCCCTCGACTCCCGTGGCGTGGGGCATATCGACGCCCGTGTAGAGATGCGAGAGCCAAGCGATGGACTCATCGCGCATCGGACCCCAGAACTGGCCTTTCGACATGTCTCCCGCCGGGTAACTTTCGAGCAGATGCACGTGGCGTTCCTCCCCCCGGTGGGAGGCCAGCGGGTTTTCGGAGGCCATGATGAAATCGGCATGGGTGTCGTCGATGGTGAGCGCACCTTCCGTACCCACCACGCTAATGGTGACGCCGTAGGTCGAGGCGGGCCAGATGGTAGGCATTCCCCAATTGCACTCCATACTCCAGATGGTTCCATCATCGAAGGTGAAGATACTGAAGGTGGCGTCCTGCGTACCGACGCCCGTCATCACCCGCGACATGGAGCGCGAGACAACCTCGACGGGTTGTTTCTTTGGTCCCATTACGAACAGCATGACGTCCAGCGCATGGGTGCCGGATATCACCATGGGCGTTAACGTGGAGCGATCTTCATTCTTCGACAATCTCGTAATGCCGACCTGGCGGTTCAGCAACGCACGCGTCGTGGCAGAGGTGACCTCGCCCAACACTCCCGACTGCACGTGTTCGCGTGCCGTGAGCCAGCGCCTCCTGAAGCGCTGGGTGTAGCCCACCAGAAGCTCAACGCCTGCAGTTTCGGCGGCTTCTACGATTTTCGCCGACTCCGTGACGCTCGTGGCGAGTGGTTTTTCCACGAGAATCCTGTGTCCCTGTTCAACCGCTTCCCAGAGCGGTTTTGCGTGCCACTCCTCGTCCGTGGCGATGATGACGGCGTTGACCTCGGGCCGCTGGATAAGTTCAGCGAAATCCGTCGTGAAAAAATCGGCCCCGAACTCTTCGGCCATCGCCCTGCCCTTTTTCTCATCGAGGTCACAACAACCCAGCCAGTCCGTGCCCGGGTATTCCCTGGCGCAGCGCGCGCGAATGCGCCCCACACGCCCGCAGCCAACTACGGCCAAGCCAATCGGGTTCCTCTCTCCTCCTGAAACCGTCATCATCTTCTCCCGTGAAACAGTCAAGACGTAAAAAAGGCCGCCTCACCCTCGCGCTTCTATGCCAGATAAGCGTCGGGGATCTCTGCCACCGCCTGAATCGCCGTTTTGACCAGAAAATCCTTAAAGAGCGAAGAGCCGCTTAACCCAAATCCCCCGGCGAGACAGGGAGCCTTACCGCTTGTCCGGTTTTCGCCGAATGGTCCATCGCCAAGCATAGCATCAGGTTCTCGTGTGCTTCGCGCGCGGTGGTGTGCGGTGTGGGGACGCCCAGATATATCCTGTCGAACCACGAACGCGTTTCCTCGCGCATGGGGCCCCAAAGCTGTTTGAACACAATATCCCCCGGCGGGTAACTAGTGAGAAAACTGACATTTCGCTTTTCTTTCAAGCGCGCGGATTCATGTGGTTCCGCGGTAGCAAAGACGACATCCCGATGCGTGTCATCTATTGTGAGCACGCCCCCTGTGCCCACAACCCCCAGTTCGAGTGAATAGACTTCCGCCGGCCAGACGCTCGGCAACGCCCAGCTCACGTTCATACTCCAAATCGTTCCGTCCTCGTAGGTGACGATAGCGAAGGTGGAATCTTTCGTGAGATAGGGAGCCATCGCCTTGTCCACCGAGCGTGCGTATACCTCGACAGGCCTGCGTCCCTCCAGAAACCAGGAGCACAGATCCACACTATGGGTGCCGGAAATGACCATGGGGGTGAATTTGGTCGGAAATTCCGTCTTGGTGGAGTTCGCCACCGGATTCATGCGGTTCAGGAAGGCGCGACCCGTTACAGAAGAGACCTCGCCTAACTCACCCGAGCAAATCTTCTCCTTCGCCAACAGAAAACGGCGGCGGAAGCGCTGCGTATAGCCCAAGACGGAGTCTATACCCGCCTCTTCAATGGTGTCGGCCAACTTCTGGGAAACATCGGCATCTATCGCCAGGGGTTTTTCGACCAGCATCCGGTGGCCCCGCTCCACGCCGATCAGGATGGGATCGAGCCGTTCGTTTGCATAGGTGGCCAGAACAGTGGCGTTCACCTCATCGCGCTTCAGGAGTTCACGGTAGTCAGTCGTAAAAAAATCAGCCTGAACGTCTTCGGCGAGTTTCCGACCTACCTTCTCGTCGATGTCGCACAGGCCGATCCATTCGACAGCCGCGTTCTGGCGCGCGAACTCGGCGCGGATACGCCCGATCTTCCCGCACCCGACCACCGCGAGTCCAATTGGTCTTCTCGTCTCGCTTGATGTGCTCACGAACATTCCTTCGATCCAAGAACTCCGCTATTCGATCGGGCGCATCTTCCCATCCGGGTCCGTTCAAGCGCAAGCAGAGACACCATAGACCCTGTGGTTCCAAAAATTCACGTTTTATCGGAGAATAAACCATTCTCCCGAAACCCAGAACCCGAAAGGAGTTAAGCCGTGTCCCGCGTACCCATGCTCGAATCAGGCGCCGACGACCCGGTCGTGAACCACCTCTTCGACCACGCGAGCGTCTTGCTCAACCGAATCCCCAACGCTTGGCGTGTGATGGCGAACCAACCCTATATCACGAAGTTCATGCTGCCGCTCACTTCCTCACTCCTGCGCCAGGGGCTGGGTTCGACACTGGGCACAAAGACGAAAGAACTCGCCATCATCAACACCAGCCGACTCAACAACTGCGCCTACTGACTGGCGCACAACACGCCGGTTGGTCAATCAGCGGGCATCACGGAGGCTGAGATAGCTGCCATCGGCGAGGGGGATTACGGCCCCTTCACCGAGCAAGAGCGCGCCGTCCTGCTATGGGCGGAGCATGTCACTTTGAGTACGGCAAGGGAAAGAGACGACGTATTCCGAGAGGTGAAAAAACACTTCAACGACTCTCAGATCGTCGAACTCACCATGGTCATCACCTATTTCAACATGAGAAACAAGTTCAACGACGCGTTGGGAATTCCCATCGAGACACAAGAAGAAATCGACAAGAACAAGATCCGCCGCAAGAACCCTGACGATCTCAAGGCCTATCTCGAAGCCTTGCTTGCCGACTGGCCGGATGAATTCCCCGAGGCGGGAAGCTGAGATGGAGAAAACACTCATCCGTAACGCTGACGTCCTCTCGATGGACTCTGACGTCGGGGAGATAGAACACGGCGATATCTTGATCGAGGGCGGGCTGATATCCGCGGTGGGCGAGAACCTCGCCGTTCCGGACGCGGAAACAATCGACGCGACGGGTATGATCCTCCTGCCGGGCTTCATCAACGCTCATATGCACACTTGGCAGACTGCGCTTCGAGGCATGGGCGGCGACTGGGGCGGGCGCAGTTATTTCGAAATCGCACATGAAACCCTGGCCCCGCGCTATCGGCCTGAGGATGTTTATATCGCGACGCTGGTGGGCGCATGGGCGCAGATGGACTCAGGGACGACGACACTCTTTGACTGGTGCCACAACAATTCCACGCCCGAACACACCGACGCAGGAATCGACGCCCTGGAAGAATCCGGTATCCGCGCACTCTTCGGGCATGGAACGCCAAAGCCGAAAACCAAGGCGGGCGAGTCGCACTATTCGCAAATTCCCCATCCTGCGAGCGAAATCAAGCGACTGCGGACGGGGCGCCTATCCGATGACATGGCCCGCGTTACCCTAGCGATGGCGATTCTGGGTGCTGACTACTCCCCCCTTGAGGTCGTGCTCCACGATATGCGCCTGGCGCGCGAATACGGGCTGTTGTCGAGCGCGCACATCTGGGGCGACGCGGGCAGGAAGGTAAAGGGAGGCTACCTTACACTGGCCCGGGAGGGCGTTCTCGGCCCCGACCACAACCTCGTGCACTGCAATTACGTGGACGATGAGGAACTCAAGATCATCATAGACTCAGGGGCTTCCATCACGGCGACGCCATCGGCCGAGATGAAGACGAATCGAGGCGAGGCCGTCTGCGGGCGTGTGAGCGCACTGGGAGGCAGACCGTCTCTCGGCGTGGACCTTGAGACCTATGTGAGCGGGAACATGCTCCACGCCACGCGCCACGCTCTGCAAGCACAGCGTATATTTGACAACCGCCGTCTGGATGAGAACACCTACCGTGCCCCCGCCCTATCCTTTTCGGCGCGCGACGTGCTGGCGTGGGCCACCATCAACAACGCGCAAGCGTTGGGGATGGCCGAGAGAATCGGTTCCATCACACCCGGCAAGCAGGCCGATATCGTCCTCATCCGTAAAGACGATCTCAATACGATGCCCGCAGGAGACGCCGCCCGTGCCGTCGTCTTCTATGCCGAGCGCTCGAACGTCGATACCGTATTCATCGCGGGCAAGAAAGTGAAGACGGGCGGAAAACTGCTGATCGATTCGGACGAAATTGCCCGGGCCAGAGAGCGGCTCGCAGAATCTTTACAGTGGATTACGGCAGGGCATTGAAGCGAGGAGGTAAGCACTTACCCTTACTTAACGCCGCTCGCTTGAACTTCCAGCGGATGGTGGGCGCGTCACCCACAGACTTCGCCGCCTGGTCAAAGTCCTCGCTTTCCATCAGAGAACCACGCATGGCCCCCACCTTGACTTCGCTTTCCTCAAGCAGCCGAAGACGGGTACGCACCACGTGGCTCGCCGAATTGCAGCGACCAGGGTTAATCCGCTCGTTTATGAAAATCGTGAGGCGATCCACGAACGAAACCGACGTATCACGTAGCAGGAATTTCGACATGGCATGAAGCCAGACAGGAACGGGCGAACAGGGCTATAGATGACGAGAGGTTACACAGAGAGCGATCTCTGCAATTCCCTGCATCAATATCCATCATCCCCGTAATTTCCTGGCGTGGGCGTTGCGCCAATACCGGCGGTTTCGATAACGTGGGCGCGACCACCGAGGCGCTCGATGAGTGCTGCTTGATCACGCTTGGCGCGCGCATCCACCTCTTCCGGGTCAAGAATGGCGCGCAGGACGCCTTCAAACTCGGCGATAATCTCCACACTTTCGGGCTTTCCGGCGAGGTCGTCCTGCTCTTCGGGGTCGGCGGCGAGATCGTAGAGCTCCGGGGGATAATCCACATAGTGGATGTATTTCTTCTCTCCCCTGCGTATGAGGTAAGCTGCCGTCTCGGCGCCCGAGGCGTGGTATTCGCTGAAAACGACCCGTTCTGGGTCGTAAGATGCACGCGTGATTTCGTACAGCGATCGGCCCTTGCGGGCCTCAT
This sequence comes from bacterium, assembly GCA_965200245.1. Taxonomy (GTDB): domain Bacteria; phylum UBA8248; class UBA8248; order UBA8248; family UBA8248; genus Bin107. Next base: position 689,387 of record CBDATS010000005.1, read on the forward strand.
CTTCCTCGTTCAGCGCAACACCGACAGATTCAAGAATCGTGGGGTAAAAATCGAGAAGCGAAACGGGCGTCTCCACCACCACACCTGCTTCCAGATCCGACCCGGCCATGATGAGCGGCACGGCGGCCGATTCCTGGTACATCGTGCCCTTACCCCAGGTTCCCCGCGCGCCGAGGTTCTCCCCATGATCGCTCGTGAAGATGACGCGGGTGGAACCTGCGAGACCCGCCTTCTCAAGACTTTCCAGCACGCGGCCCACCAGATCGTCCAAAAACGTGCAAAGTCCGAAATATGAGGCGATGGCGACGCGCCTTCGCTCGTCGTCGAAAAAGCTGTCCGAAGGCACGTATTTTCGAAACGCCTCTATCCAGGGATGCCGGGGACGGCCGTCGAGCGCGTGGGCCTTCGGCATAGGCACAGCGTCAGTCGGATACATATCAAAATACTTCTTCGGCGCCATCAGTGGAAAATGGGGAGACACGAAGGAGACGAAAGTCATCCAGGGTTTGCGAGCGTCGCTATATGTTCCTGCCTCTTTCTCGAGCCAGGAGAAGGCATTTTCGGTGATGTCCAAATCGTAGTTCGTGTAGCTCGTTTCGCCCGGGCCGATTTCGAGCGCAAGCTTGTCCGCTTTCTGGACGATCAACTCATCACGAATCGATCCGAGCAAGCTGCCTACGCCCCCGTCGCGCGCGTGCATGGGCACGATTTGCTCATCAAAGCCGGTGGGATCCGTGGCGTTCCTGTAATGAAGCTTGCCGATAGAGGTGACGCGGTGTCCCTTATTCTGCAAGCGATGGCCCCAGCCGGTGGGCTCGCCCGTGTATGGGCTGGCGTTGTCCCAATAGCCAATCTCGTGCACGTAGCGGCCAGTGGCGAAGCTCGCCCGCGCGGCCGTGCAAATCGGAGAATTTGTATAGGCGCTCGTAAAACGGATACCCGAAGCCGCGAGGCGATCGATGTTCGGGGTCTTCACCACCTCGTGTCCATAGCAGCCGAGCGTTTTGACGCTCAGTTCATCCGCCATGATGACGAGCAGATTCATCGGCTCCATCGCAAAGTCTCTTTATTGTCCATGGAATACGATAAGTGTCGTGTCGCCCGCCTCAGATGTTCGGCCATACCGGATCCGTCCGGTTGCCGAGCGGACCCGAGGGGTGTTCGTCCAGATAATCATAGATGTTGCCGAGGCCACCCCTTCGCAGCATGGTGAGGCGCTCACCCAAGTGATCCATGCTGTTCAAGCTGGATTCATAGACCTCGAACACTTTGTCCTGCACCTCCCCTCGGGTGAGGCCGCCATTCTTGAGCACCCGTACCTTCTCGATCAACTCATGGAGTTTCTCGCGCTGACGGGGAATTTCGTCTTTCCGGCAGGGTTTGCCGTGACCGGGTATAAACCAATCCACGTCGAGGGCTTCGAGCACTCCAAGGGACTGGAACCAGCCCCACACATCAGCGGAGTGACACGCCACGTTGAAGGCGGGCGTCAGGTTGTCCGCCGTGAACGCCACGCGATCTTCCACTGCGTGCACGACCGTCTGGCCTCGCGTGTGGCCGGGGGCTTCGATGTGGATGAACTTCTTGCCGCCCAGGCGAATCGTCATCCTCCCCTTGTAGGTGATGTCGGGGGCCCTGAGTTCGAAGCCCTCAAGAAGCGCTTCGCTCTCGGGTTCGTACTTGAGCATGCGTTCCTTGCCCTCTTCCGGCGTGGCGATAGAGGTGTAGAAATCCGCATAGGTAATCTCACTCGATATGATCCGCTCGGGCTCCAGGAACCAGTTCGCCGCAATGTGATCCTGATGGTGCTCGGTATTGACAAGGTAGCGAAGCGGGCCCTTTTCACGGATGAAATCACGCCAGGCGATGGCTTCCGAAGGCCGCATGGGACCGTCGATGGCGATGACGCCGTCATCTGTAACCACCATGCCCACGGTGGGATAGCAGTCATAAAAAAAGACGTTTTCGGTCAACTGCTCCAATAGATCATCCTCCTGATCAGCGTCCGGCAAGACGGCCCCGTCTAGTCACTCAAACCCGCCTCGCGCTCGAACCATTCACGAATAACGCCCTGGTCGAGATCACCGAGGCCTAAATCCATCGCTCCCTGATAGGCTTTCTGCACCGCGTCGAGCACCGGGGCGGGTGCACCGTTCGAGCGGGCAAACTCCTGAATGAGGCCCAGATCCTTGTGCATGAGAGAGAGCGCAAACTTCACAGGTTCATATTCTTTTCTTCCAAGCCCCCAGCCGCGCGTGTTCATTACACGAAATACGGTGCTCGAATAGAGATATTCCATCATCTGCTCGGGGTCTAGGCCTGACTTCACACCCAGAGTGAAGCCCTCCGCCAAAGAGCACAGTTGGGATGAGACAAGATGGTTCGTGATGAGCTTCATCCGGAGCCCCGAACCGTTGGGTCCGAAGTAATCGAGCAATTCGCACGCGCAATCGAGCACCGCGCAGTGCTTGTCGAGGATTTCCTTGTCCCCTCCCACCATAAATCCGATTTTCGCATCACGCGCGATGGTGGCGTTGCCGCTGATGGGGGCGTCCAGAAAATGAAAGCCGCGGCTTGCTGCTTCTTCAGCGACCGCAATGCTCTCTTCGGGCAGGATAGTGGAGAAGTCGAAACAAACGGCGCCTTCTTTTGCGGTGAGCAACGCGCCTTTCTCGCCCAAGTAGGCGTCGTGCACGTGTTCCCCCCTGGGGACGGAACTGCACACGTAGTTCGCTCCACGGGCCGCCTCGGCGGGAGAATCGAAAACGTCTATTCCCGCCTCACGTGCGGCTTCCTGCGCCACGGGATTCGGATCGTAGCCCACGACATCGAAGCCCGCCTTGCGGATATTGGCGGCAACGGCTCCTCCCATGTTGCCGAGTCCCAAAAATGCGATTCTCTCCACCAAATCCCCTCCTCCTCAGACACTATACTGCCGTATGGCCTCTTTGGTGAATTCCACCCCGTGGCCAGGGACATCGGGAACCGCCAGGCAACCGTTCAATACGGGAAATTCCCGCGTAAGAGTCTCTGCAGGCAGCATCTCCACGTACTCCACCATGTAGCCGCTCGGCGTTGCGGCGAGGAGGCTCACGGACACCTCCTGGAGAAGATGCGCACATAGCGAAAGATTATAGGCCTCCGCCAAGTGGACGGCTTTCCGAAACTCCGTCACGCCGCCGCATCGGCCCACATCGGGCTGCAGATAGACCGCCGCCCTCCTCTCGCAAATCTCGCGAAAGCCCCAGCGCATGTAGGCGTTTTCCCCAGCGGCGACGGGTACGGGACTTTTCTCGGCCACATCAGCGAGATCGTCTACCGAATCGGCGAGCACTGGCTCCTCAAACCAGCGCACGTCGTATTCGGCGAGCATAGCGGCTACTTCAAGCGCCTCGCGGGGACTATACTTCTGGTTCGCGTCCACGAACAAAACGACTGACTCGCCCACCTCATCTCTCAGGGTGCGGATCCGATCCTCATCCCGGTTCGTTCCCAGCTTGAGCTTGTACGAGTCGATACCCTTCTCCATGAAGCCTACACATTCATCCACAATCTCCGCGTCGGTGAAGGTGAGCCAGCCCCCGCTGCCATAGACGGGAACTTCATCCCTGAAACCACCCAGAATACGAGAAAGCGGCATATCCGCCGCCTTTGCGAGCGCGTCCCAGCATGCAGTGTCTACGGCGGAGAGTGCCTGCATGCCCAGCCCGCCGCGCATTCTGGGTTTGTTCGGTCCCCAAAGACGCACCCAGAGCGCCTCGGGTGCCAAGGCGTCCTGCCCTATCGCTAGCGGAGCCAGCTCTTTCTCGATGTAGGAGACGAGCGTCGTCGAGGTCTCCCCTCCAAGGCCCATCGCGAAGCCGCAGCCTGTCGGACCGTCTTCTGTGTGTAGAAAGACCAGCAGAAAATCGAGTTCGGATTTCGTGCTGTTGGCGCTTCCTATCGCACGGGTCAAGGGAACCTTGAGTGATTTCGCCACTATCCCTGATATCTTCAGTTCAGCCACTCTTCAAACTCCGCCAAATCTCGCGCTTTGATAAAGTAAAAACAAAGGCTGCGGAGGCTCGACCCGCGTGCCCCCGCAGCCTTTCGAACAGAACCGAAAAACCTAGTTCATCTTCATGCTGGCCAGCGCCTTCTCGAGCGGACCTCTCTCAATGCCCTCGCCACCCGAGAAATCGGGCAGGCGGCGAATCTTGCCGCGGCCCTTCTGCACCTTGGCCGTCGCGTTGAGGGCGTTGACGATGCGCGGCGTGATCTTGTACAGCGGACGCACCACGTTGATGGAACGCCTGGCAATGGAGTAATCCACCTTGCGGCCCTTGGAAATCAGCCATTTGTGATAGACCTTCGCGAATTTGTCGGGATCCCTCTTCCAAAGGTTCGCGGACTTAAGGTAGGCGCGCAGGTACTTCACGAATCCGTCGGGATTGCTCTTGAGCGTCCTGGGGTTCGCGAGTTCGATGAAGATCATAGCTGGAGGATTGTCGTACTTGCAGTAATCCACGATGGGCCTGCCCCATTTCTTATCCTCCAGCCGGAAAGAAGTGGGCGCGCCGATGACCATCGCGGAAACCACCTTGGCGCGGAAGGCAGAGAGGCGTTCCGCCGTCGTGGTATTCATGATCTTGATGTCTTTCGGTTTCATCTTGAACGCGGGCAGGATGCCGTTGTCCAGCACGAAGTGGGTGGATGTGCCCTTTTTCTCGGCGATGGTCTTGCCCTTCAAATCGGCCACCGTCTTGATGGGAGAATCGGGATGCACCCATATCGAAATGGATTTACACCAGGAGGAACTCGCGGAGATCATCACGAGCCCCGCTTTCTTGGCCACGCCGTCCACGTAGGGCCGCGTGGCGCCGTGGCCCACGTCGAGACTGCGAGAGAGCAGCGCCTCGATGACGAGCTTGCCCTGCGGGAAGACCTTCACACTCCAATTGCCCTTGCCAAACTCTTCATCGAAATAGCCCATCCCCATGGCGACTGCCGTGAAGGAACCGAACGTCTGGCGATGCATGCCAATACGGAACTTGGCTGCCTCTGCGTCCGTCGCATGGAAGCCAACCGGCACGAGGCTCAATACGAGGACCAGACATAAGAATCCGAACCACTTTCTCATCTTGTTTCTCCTCTCGAAAGATGAAAATGGACAGCTTAGCTACGAAAGCGCGCGACTATTTTAAATCGGATAGGTATAGTATGCCACAAACGGGGTTCCATTGCATCCGGTACAATGCACCCTATCTCTCTTAAGCCCTCAAGAAAACCCGCGCCCCTGAAGGGACCGCCCATCTCAAAGCCGCATCAAGTCCTCGCCTGCGACGATGGGGCCCCCGAAATAGGGGGCTATCGCCTCGCGCACCTTATCATTCGGTGCCAGGGGAGGAACGACGTGTGCGAACACCAGTTTTTCGACGCCCGCCTCGGTGGCCGTCCTTCCGACTTCTTCCGCCGTGGCGTGATGGGCCGACACGATTTTTGCCGTGGCTCTGTAACCCCCGAAATTCTCGTTGATCAACTCCGGCAGGCAGGGGTGCATGACCAGTAAGTCCGCTCCCTGCGCCAAGGGAACAAGCTTCTCCGTGGGGCTGCCGTCGCTCGCGATGACAATCTTTCTCCCTTCCGCCTCGAACGCGTAGGAGAGGATGTCGTCCACGTTGCCGTGGTGTGTGCCCTTATCGATGCGGAGGACGAGACCGTCCACTTCCAGGACATCGCCGGGTTCGAGGACGAATACCTCGATATCGGTTCCCGCCCTGGGCTTTCCCTCTTCTACTCTCAGATCGATGTCGTATTCATAGTAGCGGAGCATCCGCTCGACAATTTCCTTGACGGGCGCAGGCCCGTAGACCTTGAGCGGCGTCGATGCGCCCAGTATCCAACGCGAAATAAAGAACTCGCCGAATCCCGTGTAGTGATCCGAGTGAAAATGCGTGAAAAACAAATGATCCACGTCCCTGACATGAAAGCCTGACTTCATGATCTGGGTTGCCGCGTGGCGTGCGGCGTCTACCAGATATATCTTTCCGCCCTTTACGACCGCGTTGCAAGGACCGCTTTTCTGCGGGGTCGGCGGCGGCGCGCCCACACCCAGGAGTATCAGTTCCAACACAGTTTTCCCCTCTTTTGCAAAAGTGACCGACCATCTTGCCGGAATGTATGCTTGGGAGTATTCTTGCGCGAACACCCTTGCTCACGTCAACCAGAAGAGAGAGACCGCCATGAAGCACTTGTCCAAGCACCTGTACGCAGAGACCGACTATGACTGGGCGAACGTGGGCGCCGCCGCCACAGAGAGCGGAGTCGTTCTCCTCGATTGCCCGGTGCGGCCGAGCGATTCGCGCAAATGGCAGGAAGAGGTCTCGTGTTTGAGCCCGCTGGGGGTACGCTACCTCATCGCCACCGACTATCATGGCGACCACACTACAGGCTCTTCGTTCATCGAAGGGGACGTGGCGCTCATCGCCCCCCAGTATGTCTATAACGAGATATCGAAGGGCGAAAACGCTTTTTCCAAAGAAATTTTCGTGAAGACGCTGCATGATCTGGGCTTCGTCGAAGAGGCGGAGGAGATCGAAAACGCCGCCGTCCCGCTGCCCCAGTTTTGCTTCGAGGACAGTCTCATGTTACACCTTCCGCCGCTCACGTTCGAGATTCATCGCAAGGGAGGTCACTCCCCGGCATGTACTTCTGTTCTCGTTCCCGAGGAGGGCGTACTCTTCGCAGGAGATGTCGTGATCAACGGCCCCTCTGCCGGTATGCGTGACGCTTTCGTGCAGGAGTGGATTGACGCGCTCGCCTGGGTGGAGGGCCTCCATATCGGAACCATCGTCCCCGGTCACGGCGAGATATGCGGCAAGGAAGTAGCGACGGAACTCAAGGCTCGCCTGAGCGGGATGATGGAGATCATGGTTGAGGTTGTCGCCGCGGGCAAGGAGAAGCGAGAAGCCACAGAAGACCCGAAATTCATGAAATATTTCCACGCCGACGAAACACGCGGCGAATACTGGCTCCAGCAGAGGAAAGACACCTTCAGAGATGGGCTGGAGCGTTTGTATGACGAGGTCATTGCACAGGGCTAGAGGCCTGCTCCATCACCATCTGACAAGGAGGCGCAAATGAGGGTAGAAGAGAAAAAAATCGGCCGTATCTTTCGCGTCACGCTCGAGGCCGGGGACAATTTCTATACGAACCTGTGCGATCTCGTAAAAGAGAAAAACATCCGCGCGGGTTCGGTGTTTCTCATCGGCGCCCTCGCCGAGACAGACATGATATCGGGCTTCAAGAGCATGAACGGCTATGATGTCGATCGCCTGCACTTCGAGGGTTGGCGCGAACTCGTGGCACTCGGCAATATCACCTGGCCGGATGAGCCTCCCCAGGCGCTCGGCGACGTAACTTGGGACGAACCTCAGCCCTACGTCCACGTACACATGGCCATCAGCGGTGGGCCGGGCGAGCCCGAAAAAGTCCTGGTGGGCCACCTGAGCGACGGCGTAATCAAAGGCGGCATGGTCGTCGAAATCTACGAGCACTTGGACGCCTAGATCGATTCGTCCCCTGTTCAGGACAGATCTTCGCTGGAAGAAACGATGGCCGACTCCTCACTTGAAAATCTCCCTTTCGCGCCCAGCGAAGACCCCTTCGTTGTGGAACACGGCGGTTTCTATCGCCGATGGCTTTCCATGATCCAGGATCTCGAGGAGTTGAAAAACACCGTCGCGTCTCTCAAGGGCACGACGGACGATCTGTGGGTTCCCCTCTGGCGCGGGATTGGAGCGCGCCATGAACAAGAGGCGGAAGAGTCCGCTGCCAGTGGTGATACGACCGGCGCACAGGAAAAATTCCTGCTTGCCAAGACTTATTACAGTATCGCGCGATTTCCCCGCCCGCTCACCCCGCTCAAAGAGAAAGCGAACCGCGACTGTATACGCGTTTACTTGAGAGCGTGCGAGTATCTCGAACCACCGCTTGAGGTTGTAAATGTAGAATGTGAGGGCAGGCACATCACCTCCCATTTCCGCGCGCCCAAAGACGCAGACGATGCCAATCCAGCGCCTGCCGTCCTCATCATGTGTGGCGGGGACATGTTCAAGGAAGACCGCGGCTGGGCAGGCGAGATGGCCTTGGACCACGGCCTCGCCACTCTGGTGATGGATGGCCCCGGTACAGGAGAGAACCCCTTTTCCTACGAACCGGAATCCGTCTCCGCGTGGAAGGCGGCGGTGGATTATCTCGCCGCCCGCCCCGAGGTTGACGCGGAGCGCATCGGCGCGTTCGGCATCAGCCGGGGCGGGCATTCAGTGATGCTGCTCGCAGGTTCCTACCCCGAGAAGGTGCGTGCCGCCGTGGCGAGCGCGGGTCATCACTTTGGCTACCGCATGACGGAGGCGGAGATGGCGAACTACGTCGCCAACAGGAAAAGACGCGCTGCCTACGTTTTCGGTGCACCCGGAGACGGCCCCTCGTTTCCACCCACTACAGTTGAACAGGAAGAAGCGCTTTTCAAGCGCTGGTCGCTGAGCGAGTTGGGGCTCGTGGAGAAAATCGTCTGCCCCATCTTGATGATCAACGGAAAGCAGGATCACCTCGCCCCCATCGGGAACATCTACTACATGCTCGAGCACGGCCCCGTTACCGGCAAGGAGGCGCGCGTCTACCCCGATGACGGACACTGCGCCTTCAAGCACTTCGCCGAGTGGGCACCCGAGTCGTTTCGGTGGCTCAGGGAGAGGTTGGAATGAGGGATCAACGAATATCCAGCGCAACTTGGGCGTGCGCTGCAAATACTCCTTTCCACTGTCCTGGAGCAATTCTCCCGCCGTATAAGGTTCGACATCCGGGGCCGTCTGCAATTTCCCTGCAGAGGCCGCATAGATAAACAGCCTATCGTAGACAGAGCGCGACCCGTCCCCTACTACGAAACCACAAAAATCGAATCGAAACCGCAGCAGAGCGTCCATTTTGCGTTCGCCATGCACCCGTGGCTACCCTGTCTCCCGTGGCCGTCCCACTACAACCGCCGCAAAATGTTCATCAACCATCCTTTTCGTTCGGGTCTGCCCTTCCCCCTGCGTGTTTCTCGATGGCGCGTTTCGCTGCCGCGAGAGCGTGGTTCGTCTTTGGAAAACCGATATAGGGGCAAAGCGAGACGATAGCCTCTATCAACTCCTCGGGCTTGAGTCCCTGGTTCAACAAACCGCGCGAGTGAATCTCCACCTCACCTGTGAGGTCCTGCGCCGCCGCCGCTGCGACGATGAGCATCTCTCGCGTCCTGTTGTCGAGTAGAGGCTGGCTCCAGCAGGTGCCGAAGCAATACTCCACGATGGCGCGCGTGTGTGTGGGCGATAGTTCCGTCATCTCGGTGAACGTGCCTGCGAGGCCGTCCTCCCCGTAGATGCCGAGTGATTTCCGTATGGCAAGACCTCGCTCGTAGCGCTCCTCGTTCATTTGCGTCTCCTGAATATAATAAGATAGCGGGTAGATGGACTACAGGAGCGGACACACAGGCCCGCCCCTACCAAAAAAAACTCTCCTGCGCCGGTGATGGATCACTCCCCATCTCCGGGTATCGCGCTTGGCCGCGTGAGGATTAAGCAAATCACTCCCGCGCATATCGCGGCGAGCAGAATCTTGACGTATGCCGGCACGCTCACTAGATATATCGAAGGACCCGACAAGACGACGATGAGCGAAACGGAAGTCCATTTCGCCTTTGGACGGATGATGCCGTGACGCTGCCAGTTCATGATCAGCGGGCCATAGAGTTTGTGGCCCAGCAGCCAAGCGTGGAGCCTCTCCGAACTCTTCGAGAAGGCGAACGCCGCCAAGAGGATAAAGGGCGTCGTCGGCAGGACGGGCAGCAAAAGGCCGATGAAACCCAGCGCTAGACAGATACAACCGAGCGTCAGGAAGAAGGGTCTCGATATTTTTTCCCACATGCGCACAACTCCCACCGATAGGCGTTTCAGGGATTCTCGCCCGAAGTGGCCTTTTCCACAACGCTCGGCATTCGGTTTTAGCGAGCCGGTGTACTAGAATGCGTGGATTGCCTTTCCATACCTCTTCTATGGAGCCGCCATGTCCGCTTCGGAAAAAGTGAACGCCGATTCTTTGTGGAGACATCTGGAAAGCATCTGCCAATGGGAACGCTACACAGGCACAGAAGGCGAGAACGAAGCCGTACGATATATCGTAGCCGAACTCACCGACTTAGGGATAGACGTTGAGGTGCATGCGTTCGAATCGCTCATCAGCATACCAGGTGAGACGACTCTCCACATATCCGGAGAACACTCGGTGACGATTCCCGCCATCACCGCCGTCTTCGGCGCCTCCACGGGAGAGAACGGCGTTAGCGGGCAGGCTGTTTACGTGGGCGAGGCAGATGCGCCCGATGCGCCGTTCACCGATCCTTTCTATATGGGCGCATCGGGAGAGACGCCTGTGGCGGGGCGAATCGTCGTGGCCGAAGGGATGCTCAGCCCCGCGCGCTTTCATCACTTCGAACGACGCGGCGCGCTCGCGCAGGTTTATGTCAACAAAGGCTACGCGCACGAGCTTACCGTTTCGACCATCTGGGGCGCGCCGACGCCCGAGAACATCGCGCGCCTGCCGAAGACGCCCGTCGTCACCCTTTCACGCGAACAGGGCGCTGCGCTTCTCGAGCGCTTACGGGGCAAGGAAGAGGTGAGCCTTTGTGTCCATGCCAGGACGGACACCACCTGGCGTGAGACGCTGATGCCCGTGGCAAGTATCCCGCCTTCAGACGGCAGTGAGGAGTATGTGCTCGTCGGCGGGCACATCGATTCCTGGCACATAGGTGCAAACGACAACGCGGCGGGCGACGCTACTCTCATTGAGCTTGCGCGTATCGCGCATGAAACGCGGGGCGAACTGAAGCGCGGTCTCAAGGTCGCTTGGTGGAACGGCCACTCGCACGGGCGATTCTCGGGCTCCACCTGGTATGCGGATCACATGTTTCACGAACTGTACCGAAACTGCGCCGCCTACCTGAACATCGATCAGCCCGGCTGCAGGGGCGCGACACTCTACCGTCCCTTCTGCACGGCAGATATCCGCGACTGGGTGCGGGATGTCATCTCGTGCATCGGCGGACAGACGACCGAGCCGGACCACCCCCGCAAGATGGCGGATCAGTCTTTCTGGGGCGTGGGGATTCCCTCGTTCTCTTTCCTGCCTGTGCTCCCGCCCGGCCACCCCGATCTCCACAAGGATCACCCAAGCAGCGGCTTTCCCGAATACTGGCACCACCCTGCCGACACACTCGACAAGATGGATGGGAACTTGCTCGCCGAGCATTGCCGATTATATGCGGCAGCACTCCACGAGCTTTGCAGCATGGAGCGCGTGCCCCTGAACCCCGCCACCACCGCCACCGTCGTGAACGAGGAGATCGATCGGCTTGATGCGCTCTCGGACGGCGCGGTGTATCTGGGTGATTTGCGAGATGCAGGCGCGCGTTTCGCACGCTCGTGTGAGGCTTTGGGCGCGAAACTTGATGACGTCGATGTCGCCCGTGCCAACCGCGCACTTCTCAAGATAAGTCACGCGGTCAATCCCGTTCTCTACACCCTCGCAGGCCCGTTCGATCACGACCCGGCAAGTGGTGCATTCCGGCTTCCCGGCCTTCAGTGCATCGGAAATTTCGTGGAGCGTGGTCCTTCAAGCGACGCCGGGCGAGTCATCTACACGCGCATCCTGCGTGAGAAAAACCGCATCATCGCAGGCCTCGACACCGCAAGCGCCGTGGCGGATGAAGTGTAGGCGAGATTTAGCGTCGTCACTTGAGGCTCTCGGGGTCGTCAGACCCGGTGGGGAGGAACCCGGGCCTCGCCGAGAGAACCGTGCTCGTGAGTTGGGGATGCAATACCTAGAAATGGCAGAGTGGGACACATCCAGTCGGCCCGGAGCAGCAAGTCAGAAAGAAGAATCCAGAATGATAACCTCTCCGCTTTTGGCTACGTTCACACGGCTTGAATTGAAAACGAAAATCGCCGCACTGACAGGTGGTGAGGATAACAAATTGATTAATGGATTCCCAGAGGTGTCGCCACACGCCTGGAAGTGTTGGAAGGAGCAGACCATCGTTTCGCTCTACGGTCAGATGTCGTTACTAAGGCGGTTTGGGAAGTCTCCCATTGACTTAGGGGTTGCGCTCCCTGAAACAAATAACCAATGCCGAATCCCAAGTGGGCGGAATCAGACAAACCACGGGGATTTTGATCTTACACAATATCCGCAAAAGGCCCCGGGTCCGCCTTGATCCCCAGGTATTTCGGCGGATTCCAACATCCGGCAGTTTTGATCGAAAAAAGATTGGGGAGGGAGAAAATCACCATCCGCTCGTTGCGCCCTTGGCTAGGAGAGAGCCACGAGGCGTGATTCCCGGCTAATCGGCCGTTCGCAGGAGAGTATAGCGTATTGTCAGCACGAGTGTCTTATCGAGATAGGGGAGGGGCGCCGCTTTTCGCACCGCCTCCAGCGAAGCGTCGTCCAGATGGACGTTACCCGAGGTCTTCTTGATTCGCAAACCCTGCGGCTGCCCGTCGGGTCTCAACCGAAAGCTCACGGTTGCCGTGCCCTCGGCACCCGATTCGCGCGCGATTGCGGGGTAATGCTGATGACGCTTGATACGTCCGAGAATGGCCTTAAGGCGAACGTCCGCATCCACCCTCACACGCCTTTTTCTGAAGGTGAAAGAAGGGGCTTCATTCGGCGCGGGACGCTCCGCCTCGACGGCAGGAGCATCCACGGACGTCTTTATCTCCTGGGCAGGTAGCGGCACAGACAAAGAGAGAAGGAGGAAAGCGAGCGCGATGAGGATCTTGGCGGTTCTCATTTTTTTCCTCCAGCGCGTGCATGACGAAATACCGCTCATCCTCGCTGTCCGTAGTGAGAATTTCGGCATACACCTCAAAAGCCTTTTCGATGAACCGGGGTGTCAGGACGCTTCTTACGTCTCCCTGGACTAGTATTTCTCCCTGATGGAGCAGAACCAGGCGATCGCAGTAGCGGTGCGCGAGGTTCAGATCGTGGACGGAGACCACCACGGCGCGGCCCTCTTCGGCCTGTGCGCGCAGGATGGCGAGAATGTCGAGACAGTGCCTGACGTCAAGATTCGCGAAAGGCTCGTCCAGCAGCAAGACGGGCGTTTGCATGGCAAGCGTTCTCGCGATCAGGACGCGCTGAAGCTCTCCGCCGGAGAGTTCGTTGACGGCGCGATTCGCCAGGTTTTCAGCGTCCATGTCGTGAAGGGCGGCGGCCACCGCCGCGCGGTCGTAATCCGTCTCGGGCGCGAGCCTGCCCTGGTGGGGATATCTCCCCATCATCACCGTCTCATCGACCCGAAAGGGAAAGTCGGGTTCGTGCTTCTGGGCAAGGTAGCCCACGCGGCGCGCTGTTTCCTTTCTGTCGAACGAGTCGATGGATTCACCCTCCAGCGAGATGCGCCCGCTCTTCACGGGCAGCAGACCCGCGAGCGCGCGCAGAAGCGTCGTCTTCCCCGCACCGTTCGGGCCGATGATACCTGTGAGTTCACCGTGCCGGAATTCGGCCGTAACACCCTGGAGCACGTCCCGCTCACCGAGTTCGACGCATGCGTTCTCAGCCTTGAGCAGCATCAGAACTTCTCCGCGCGCGCGCGATTTTTGACAATCAAGTACAGAAAAAACGGCCCGCCAATGCACGCAGACAGAACACCCAGGCGTATCTCGCCGCCTGGTGCGAGCGTTCGCGCGAACAGGTCCATCCCCATCACGAAGGCTGCACCCGCAAACATACTCAGATAAAGAAGCCGGCGGTGGTCCGGCCCGGCCAACATCCGCACAATGTGGGGAACGAGCAGACCAACGAAGCCCACCACGCCCGCTACGGCCACTGACGATCCCGCCGCCGCCGCAGCGATTGTCAGTACACACACCCTCGTTCGAGCAGTGTTCACACCTAGTGCCATCGCGGATTCTTCTCCTGACATCATGAGGTTCAATTCGCGGCCGAAGAAGAGGGCGGCTGCACCAGTGGCGGCGAAAAACGGTGCGATGAGAATTACGTGCTCCCAGGTGCGATTCGTGAGACTCCCCATGAGCCAGAATAGAATCTGGCGTGCGATCTCGAAATCGCTCACGCTATAGCTGAGCACGAGCGTCGTGAGCGCACCTGCGATAGAGTTCATCGCCATGCCGCACAAAATGAGCGCACCCAGCGGCGTGTGTCCTTTGTGCGAAGCGATGAGTGAGACGAGGAATGCTGTCGCCAGCGCGCCGCCGAAGGCACTTAAGGGTACGGCCCAGATGGAGACGGCTCCGAAACCCAATGCGATGGCACTCGTAGCCCCCAGCGCGCCACCCGTGCTGACCCCGATGACGACGGGACTCGCCATCGGGTTTCGGAAAAGACTTTGTAGCATCACACCCGAATACGCGAGTGATGCACCCACGAAAGCGCCTGTGAGCGTCCGGGGAAGCCTGATATGCCAGATGATGACGCGCTCATGCGCGGATACTTCTGCACTATTTTTGGAGAGAATACCCACCTCGCTCAGGATGACGTCGAGGATTTTCCCTCCTTCGATATCCACCACGCCCAGGCGGATGCTGAGAACCGCGAGGAGCAGGGCCGTGGCGAAAAGCAAAGCTGCCGGGGCGTGTCTGCTCATCGGTAGAGTCCCCGAACCAGGTCGTCCAGCCCGTCGATGATGTACTGGGATACGCTTGAGAAACGCGGATAGGGGATCTCTACGATCTTCTTGGTTCTTAAGGGAGCATAGACCGCATTCGCACGGATGGCGTCCCTCATGCTCGTACCCGATCCGGGGTTCACACCCACCATGATGACGTCGGGATTCCATGCGATGATCCGCTCCGCCGACACCCTGCGCGCACCCCGAATCCCTCGTTCGGTGGCCACGTTGACGCCGTCTGCGAGACGGATGAGCGCATCGTGCGAAGTCTCGGCGCCCGTCACCCAGCCGCCCTGCACGAGGGACAGGATGCGCGGGGGCTTCGCATCGGTCGGAATGCGCGCTCGTATGGCACGTATTCTCCCTCTCGCGTCCGCGACGAGTTTCTGTGCCTTTGCTTCTTCTCCGATCAGGCGACCCATCCTCTCAATAGCTGCAAAAACGTCATCCACGTCGCTGAAGGAGGAGAATATGGAGACGGGTACACCGGTTTTGCGCAGGTGATCGAGGAATGTGGCGCTCGAATACGAGGCGGCGAATACCATGTCGGGTCTCAGAGCGATGATGCGCTCGGGCACGCTGGTGATGAGCGGAATCCCGCGCGCCTCGTCGGCGACGTTGGAATAGCCCGGATGTCCGGCCAGCTTGTGCAGGCCAACGATTCTCTCTCTGGGCGCGAGTGCCAAGAGCATCTCAGCGGTAGCGAGTGTCATGGCGATCAGGCGCGCGGGCTTCCCTGCGACGCGTGCGTATGCCGCTTCCCCCAGGCTCTGTGAGAGTGCATTTCCCATCAGAACAGCCACCAGCAGGAAGAAAATTGTAAGCCTTGCGCGCATCGTGCGCCCCTTGCGCAATTTCCATCTTCAGTCGAGATGATCCCGCTAGAACATCGCCCTTACGCCCGCGAACCACTGCCGACCAGGAGACTCGTAGCCGTATACGGCTTCAAATTCCTCATCAAGGACATTGTTCACCTTGAATTCCACCGTCAAGCTGTTGAACCTCGATCTCTTCGTCTTATCGAACATCAAGATTCCGCCCTTCACGATGTCCACTGAAAGTGCAAGGTCCACCTTGGTGAAACCGGGGTTCACCACCCGAGGGAAGGGCCACGGCGCAGAGTCGTCGATGTCCCACCTGTCGCTCACCGTGTTCCCTCTCAGAGTGGCTTTCAGGAGTTCGGGGTGGTAGCTGATCGATCCGCTCCACCACCAGTCCGGGCGTCTTAGCAGCGCTTCCCCTTTCACGTAGTGGGGCGCGCCGAGACCCTGTGTTTCGAGCGCTTCTGTATCTATGGCGTTGAAACTTGCATGGACTGTAAAGTCGTGAATATCGAGGAGCGAGAGGGAGAGTTCCGCTCCCTTGACTCGCGCTTTCTGAATGTTCTCGTAGTTTGTACCGTTTTCGAACGGCACGAACGACCAGGCGATCAGATCGTCGATCTCGTTGACGTAATATGTGGCGCTGAACCTGATCTTGTTCCCCGCAAGGAACTGATCGAAACCTGCCTCCCAGCTTTTCTGTCTTTCGCTCCTTAAGTTCGGGTTACCGGGTCCCCAGACGTCCAGTAACTCCGCAAAGGAGGGCCGCTTGACTCCCTCGCCCACCGCGCTGCGAATCCGCGCGTCAGTTCCCGGGATTTTATAGGATGCCGAAAGTTTTCCGGTCGTTTCGTCCTCGCCGACGTCAAAACTGTCCACCCGCGCCCCGCCTGCGAGGGTGAGACCGCTCTGGAGCCGGAACTGTTGCTGCGCGTAGAAGGAAGTAGCCCGCCTGTCGCTGTCGTATTCACTGTCCCCGAAGGCGGACATGCTTTGGATGGAAATGTCCTCCGTCTCCCACTCGACTCCGAGTGTGGATATGGAACTGCGAAGGGCGTGCAAGCCCAGTTGCTTGCCTGTGAGCCTCACATTCATCTGGTTGTCAAAGTGGAACCTTGAGCCGTCTGTCTCCGTTTTGCTCGCGCTTGGGTCCAGCACGTCGGGCTTGTTCTCATCAATCGTGTCCCTCAGATAAATGGAGACGCGCGGAACGTATTCGAACCACGGGGTTAGCTTGAGATGCGCGCGCGCGCCGATGAGTTGTTCCGTAAGATCCCTGTATTTGTTGGGTTCTGTGTATCCCTGGTGAGCAGGACCAGGGAGGTCGTAGTGGTTCCGATTGGCGTGAAAGATAAAGCGCACCCTGGCGTTTTCAGAGAGGAAATGATCCAGCCCCACCGTCCCTACAGTGCGGTAGTAGCCGTCGTTGGGAAGATGCCCCCCCGTGTCGAGACGGCTCAAGCTCGCCACGTATCCGCTCTTGGCCGTTCCGCCACTTAATTTGAAAACTTCTTCAAATGTTTCGTCACTGCCACCCCTCAAGCGGACGCTGAAGTTCGGTGCCTCACCCGGCTTCCCGAAATCGGGCAGGAAGTTTATGACACCCGAAGCCGCGTCCGATCCGTACAACGGGCTTTGTGGACCCTTGAGTATTTCGGTTGCACCCATCCACTCGGGCGACAGGTGGCCGAAGTCATACGCGCTCCCGTCCGGGAAAGTGAGCTTGAAGCCGTCGAGCATCACACTCGTGAAGTTGCTCTCGCTCCCTCTCAAGAAAAGGCTCGTCTGCCCGCCTCGTCCGCTCGCCTGCGGGAGGACAACGCCCGCCCCCTCACTCAGAAAGTCTATGGCATCTCCGGGCAGGAAGCTTTCGATCCTTTCAAGTCCCAACACCTCCACTGAATCGGCCACGTCGCTCAGCCGCTCGGGCGTGCGCGTAGCTGTGACGGTGATGGGATCGAGATAAAGCTCCTCCTCAGCGCTTTGCGCACAGGCATTGTCTGCAACGCTGAAGAGGAAAAGCACCGCGAGCCACGCAGCGATCAGACCTCCCCGGATGCGGATGGATGAATTGGTGAGTTTCCTCGGAACTCTTTTCATGAAAATACGTCTCCTTGAGCGGCCCTGGCGCTCGTAACAGACCCTTGGTGGATCTGAAGGGAGTTGACGCTGGCAGGCCGGTCTTCTGGCTCGCGCCGATGGCCATCCTTCATTCCTTCCCGGGTGTGTCCCCGGTGGATTCCATGAAGGACGCGGCGCTTACAGCTGCCGGGCAGCTCTGGATTCGCACCGGATTCCCGAACACCTGTCAGCCGTTTCAGCGGCGGATGCGTCCACCGCGCTTGTGGCGAAACTTTATCGCTGCGCGTACGCAACCCACGCCCGTGCGGTGATGCTCTCGATTCAGGGTGTCATAATGCACAAGATACCACCCACCTCCCGTTCCGCGAGGACGTGACGGTTCATCAGGCTATCGCAGGTCGGTCTCCTGGCTCCCGGATCATCCTACTCACGACCCCTTCCCGGCAGCGTGTACCAGTGGTAATGGCCGCTTTCGTCCCCGGTCACAGTGGCGGGTCCGCGCCGGATTCTCACCGGCTTCCCGGGCTTTCACCGAGAAAGCCCACCTGCGACACGTCGGAACAAATCTTTTCCAACTACAAAATCAATGCGCTGCGACGCGGAGGATTCAGACCGCCTCGTACTTGTCACGCGTGATGGTGTCGAGATCGATGCCTTCGATACGAACGAGTCGCGTCTCCCCCTCGCGCTTGGGCGAGTGAAATTCGCCCACGTCGTAGGCCTTGGAGAGGCCCGGCGTCAGGTCGTAGCTGCGCACGGCGCGCACCTTGCCGGGTGCTGCGCCGTTGGGCCGTTCGACGAGTTCGTAATCCGTCATCGTGGTAGTTCCCACCGCCTGGCCGTAGATGGCCCACGACTCACCGTGATCATGCGGGGGGCTTCCAGTCGCACCTTTGTGCACGTGAGCGAAGATACAAAAACCGAGATCAGGGTCTTTGTAGAGGAGCTTGCGGGGGGAGTCGTTGTCTGGCCCCAGATGTTCCTGCACGAATTCCTGTTTGACCAGCACTTGCTCAAGCGCGTCGCTTACCTTCTGAAGGCCCGCCTTGCTTGAATTATCCTTGAGAATGTCGCGGCATTCGGCTGCAAATGTATCGAGAATCTTGCCCATCGTTCGCTCTCCTTATCTTGGAAGTTGATTTTTCGCTCATTATTAAAACAGTGTGCATATTTTGTAAACTTGACGAGAGTTTTTCTCGAACCCAGTGTATGATTCCCTGATAATTCTGGGACCATGGGCGTATGGTGAATTCCCTGAAAAGGCCCTTTGAATGGATTCGGCGAAGCAGCGCAATATCGAAACCTTCACGCGGATGGCGGAGACCTACGGCGGCTATTACAGCGACGCGGAACAGGCTCGCCTAGGTACGATGGCCGAGCACATCGGTTTCGGCGAAGGCTGCTGGCTGGTCGATTTCGGCATGGGCACTGGCACTTCCGCAAAACCCTTTCTGATGTTGGGCGGGAACGTGGTAGGGTTGGACCTCACGCCCGCGATGACCAAAAGGGGGCGCGAGCGTCTGCGTGAATGGGGTCTCGAGGCGAACGCCCGCTACGTCATGGCTAACGCGCACGACGCACCCCTGGCGGCAGGAGCCGCCGACGCCGTCATCTGCAGGCACACGTCCCACCATCTGGATGACCCCATAAAAGTTTTTGCCGAAATGGCGCGCGCCGTCCGCCCGGGCGGCCATGTCTTCCTGATTGATTATCACTACCCAAACGAGGCCGAAGAACGCGAGAAGATAGATGCGCTCGACAGACTCCGAGAGCCGACCATCACGCGGCATCTATCGCAGGAGGAGATGGAGGGTTTATTCCATGCAGAAGGAATCCGGATCGAGGAGACCATCGTCGACAGGAGGGAAACGTCCTTCGATGAATGGATGGATTCCGCAAAGACCTCGCCCGAGGTTTTCCCACGGCTCAGAGCCGCGTTCGAGGCGCTACGTGATCAGGGCGGAAGCTGGTACGAGGAAAGAGGTGAGGGCACGGAATTCTCCATCATCCGAAAACGCCTGACGATCCTAGGCCAAAAACCGGTCTGAATTTTTTCCTCACAGTTCCTGCGGTGCGCCGCCTAAAGAGGCAGGTTTCACGATAGCGTCGATGAGGAAAGGCTTACCGCCCCGGGCGGCTTCCGCAAGGTGCATCTCAAGTTCATCTGGCGAATGGACACGCACGGCTTCCACGCCCATCGACTCAGCCAGCTTGATGAAGTCGAGATTCGGCTCCGTCAAATCCATGCCGACGAACCGGTGAAACTCCTTCGCCTTGCCGTCCAGGGCCAGCACACGCCCTTTCAGGATGTGGTAAGCCCCATTGTTGGCGATCAGGAAGATCACTCCGACGCCGTATTTCGCCGCCGTCCACAAGGTCTGGTTCGAGTACATGGCCGAGCCGTCTCCCGAGAGACAGATGACGGGACGATCGGGCGACGCTATCTTCACGCCAAGCGCCATGGGCAGACCGTTTCCGATGCCGCCACCCTTTCTCCCGAAAATCTGCGACGCCGTGCACCCCACAGCACGTCTGAAGCCCGGCCCCGCGGAGGTGAGCGCTTCATCCACCCATACGGTGCCTTCGGGTGCCCCCGTGCCGAGCGCTTGGTGAAAGGCGGGAAGCGGCATACCTTCCGAGTAATCGCTTGCCTCTGCAATTGGCGGAACTGCTTCGCGCGAGCTTTGGTTTTCCTGCGCAATCTGTGCTGCGCGCGCTTTGGCTCTTACTGCCTGATCCGCTGTCTGCGCTTTCGCCACGGCTTCCAACAAGAGGGGAAGGGTGGTTTTCGGGTCTCCATACAGCGAGGCGTCCAAGCCGAAGTTCTTGCCCATTTCCCAGGCGTTGATATCCAGATGAACCACACGGCAACCCTCGGGCAGCGGCCGTACGTCGGCGGGGTATGAGAACAGAAAGACTTCCGTACCGACGAGGAACACCAGGTCGAATTCCGAGAGGCGCTCTCTCAAGGGTTTGGCGAGGATGGGGAGTTTCCCGGCGTAAAGCGGGTGCTCCATAGGATATGCGATCACGTTGGCAAAGTTCTCTTCATATGCCTTGGCGCCAATTTGCTCGGCGAAGCGCGCCACCTCTTCCAGCGCACCCGAATGCGCTACTCCGGCACCTGAAACGACGCAGTGCCGTTCGGCTTTCGCGATCAGCGCGGCGGCCACCTCGATCGACTCGGCAGAGGCGGCAAAGCGCATGTCGATGCGCGTGGGTTTTTCCTTTAGCTCCGAGGCGGGAGCGAGCATGACGTCTCCGGGCAGGGAGAGGAACACGGGACCCGTCGGTGGCGTCATGGACACCTTGACGGCGCGACGCACGGCTTGTTCCAGGTCCTCGACGCGGCGCACCTCGTAGGACCACTTCACGAGCGGTTCCGCCATGCGCGTGAGATCGTCGTAGAGAATGATTTCGTGAAAGTGTCCGCTCTGGGGCTGGTTCCCGGCAGTGACGAGCACTGGCGCTCCCGAGCGTTTCGCGTTGTAGAGAAGCCCCATCGCGTTGCCGAGGCCGGGCGCGACGTGGAGGTTCACGGCGGCGGGCCTTCCCGTGCTGAGGCCATAGCCTTCTGCCGCCGAGATGGCCACGCCCTCGTGCAACGTAAGGATGAACTTGAGCCGCTCCTCGTTCACGAGCGCGTCCATCAGGGGAAGCTCCGTTGTTCCCGGATTTCCAAACAGGTGCGTCACGCCCTCATCAAGCAGGGTTTCGAGTAGCAAGGATGCTCCGTTTGCGTTTCTCATCTATCTGGCCTCTGGGTGTTGTGAATTAGTGGAAATGGATGCCACCGTTCAGGAGAAGCGTCTGGCCGGTGATGTAGCCGTTTCGCACCATCAGCATCACAGCGTCGACCGTCTCTTCCACCGTTCCAAACCTGCCCATCGGGGTATGCGGTGTGGTTACGCGGAGGTCGTGCGTCATCATGTCTGTTTCTACCACAGCAGGCGCCACGCTGTTCATAGTAATCCCTTCTTTCACCAAGGCGGCTGCGTAACCGTGGGTAAGGCCGTGCATGCCCGCCTTGGACGCCGCGTAGTGCGGCCCGACACGACCGCCCGTGAAGGCAGCGTTCGATGAAATATTCACGATTCTGCCCCACTGCGCCGCACGCATGTCGGGCAGTACGGCTTGAGTGAGCAAGAACGCGGATTTGAGATTCACGGCAAGCGTCTCATCCCAATCGGCCTCGGTGAGTTCGTCAAAAGGTTTCTTGATGGCAATACCTGCGTTGTTGACGAGAATCGAGACGGGGCCAAAGTGTTCCCTCGTCTCATCTACGAGGCGGCGCACATCTTCGGCATTCGAGACATCCGCCTGAATGATAAAGGCCTCTCCACCCGCCTCTTCTATCAGGCGGCGGGTTCCTTCTGCTTCCTCCGTATGTTTCCGGTAGTTCACTGCCACGCGGCAGCCTGTGCTCGCCAGTGCCAGTGCACATCCGCGCCCGATGCCCCGGCTCGCGCCGGTGACGATACAGGTATTTCCCGTCAGATCCGTGGACATTCCATTTCCTCAACTATACAAGAGAAGTTCGCATC
Source organism: bacterium (assembly GCA_965200245.1). Classification (GTDB taxonomy): domain Bacteria; phylum UBA8248; class UBA8248; order UBA8248; family UBA8248; genus Bin107. Next base: position 711,535 of record CBDATS010000005.1, read on the forward strand.
CTAATTCATCCGGTGCGAGAAGGGCAGTCGCACCGGAGAATTTTCTCGCTTGGGGATCGTGATAGTATATTAATCATCATGAGCGGAGATAACATTCGTCTCGCCTGCGTCGGGCTGGGTCGCTGGGCCGGTGTGCTGGCGGAAGGCATCCAGAAAACGCACGGGCTTCAAATCGCCGCCTGCCACACGAGATCGGACGAGCGCAATGAGGCGTTCGCGCAAAAATACGGGTGCACACCCTATCCAGACTACACAGCCATACTTGAAGAGCCGGATATCGACGCCGTAGTCCTCACGACGCCCCACAGCGCGCATAAGTAGCAGGTCTGTGCGGCGGCCCGCACTGGCAAGCACGTTTTTGTCGAAAAACCCATTGCCGTCACGCCGGGGGATGCGCGCACCTGTGTAGAGGCGTGTGAGAAAGCGGGTGTCGTCTTGATGGCAGGACATTGCTGGCGCTGGGTGGCCTCTGTTCAAAAGGCGAAATCGCTGTTGGACGCGGGCGCGATCGGCGAGGTGACGCAGGTGTCGGGGCATTTCGGCAACTCTCGCGCGCAGAATTTCGGCAAGGAAATCTGGCGTGACGATCCTGAAGAATCGCCTCTCGGGCCATTCACGGGACCGGGTTTTCACCTTCTCGACATCCTCAAGTACCTCCTGGGTCCGATAGAGGAAGTCTTTGTCGTGCTGGAGCGGAAGATGACGGCGGGGCGCATTCCGGACACCGCTTCGGGCACACTTCGGTTCGCCTCAAACCTGATTGCCCAAGTGAGTTCAAGCTTCGTGACACAGCGCCGATACCAGCTTGCCTTGTTCGGTATCGAAGCGAATCTCTACGTGAACGCCGACCCTCAAGGCGGAACGCCCGCTGCATCCGGCCTCGTCATCCACAGGCGAGGCGAGGAGACACCCGAAATCCTCTCGGTCGAGAAGACCGACATGATCGCCTGCCACATGGACTCTTTCGCAATGAGCGTGCGCGGCGATGCGCTCCCTTTCACCGACGGACGCGAGGGAGCCTCCCTGGTCGCGCTGCTCTCGGCCATGCTAGCATCATCGAAGACGGGGGGATGGGAGCGCGTGGAATCACCCTGAGAGAACAAGCTGGCCCAGGCGCTGCCCATCTCCGAAACCACTTCCCCCATACGACGGCCCATGCGCCCAATACCGAGCAGATACCGCCGATAATCACCTGCATGCTCACACGCTCCTGTTTCCTGAAGAACAGCCAGGAGAAGAGGATGATGATCAGGATCGAGAGCCGGTTGATGGGAACGACCTGAATGACCTCGCCGTCCTTGATCGCCCACCAGAAGAAAAACGCGGCCAGAAAGTTGCACGTTGCCCCCAGAACCGTAATGAGGAGCGAGTGTCGCGTAAAGGGACCGCTTTTCATCTTGGTAGCCGGGAAGAGAAAGAAACTCGCGAGCAAAAGCGTGAGCGTCGTCGTGTTCGAGAACGCCATACCCAGCGTGACAGAGGGGATGTGGACGAAGCCATATTTGCGTACGATGTGCGAAACGCTCGCAAAGGCGGCCCCCACCACGGGGATGAGGTAGTAGGCGAGCGGCACGCGTCTCTCGATCGCTTTTTTGTCATATAACAGGAGTACCCCGCCCGCCATGATGCCCAGCGTCCCTATCGCCACAAGCGGAGTGAGCCTCTCACCCAACAGGAACACAGCCAGCCCCGAGGACCAGACGAGACCCGTCTGCGTCAGAATGGGCGTGCGCGCCAAACCTACCAACTTGATGGATATCATCCCCATATAGCGTCCGCCCAGTCCACCGACCGCGCCCACGAGCGCGAACCACAGGATCCCGTAGATCGGCCAGTGGTCGAGACCCTCACCCATCGCGTAGAGACCCAGCGCGAAAAGGGTGGTAATGACGGTCGCGATAACCGTCGTCACGAGTGGACTCAGGTCCATGAGCGCACCCCGGTAGAGTGTCCTAGCGACGGAGATGAAAAACGCCGAAACAAGCGCCATCAGGTTGGGATGCAATGAATCGAACAAGTAGGAAACTCAGGGCAAGAGGAATACGCCATTATCCACCGGCGGCGAGAACAGGGCAAGGATCGGGCGGGAAAACGTAATGAGGGATTGCGTCTTAGCAGGGGCGGACACGCAGGTCCACCCCTGCTAAACAGTGTGTTTCGCAGAAGTGGCTGCCGCCGTTCCGCTCGTAACTTGAGTGCTTCCGTTCACAGGCGCACGCATCAACCGATCAAGCGCGATCACGGCGCTCTCGGGATGCTCAGCACTACCGAATCCACCCGCCGGGAAACCTCATACCGCGCCCGCGCCATGGAGAACTGCGCGAGCAGGACGACGTTGGCCAGAGGCTCCTCCGCCGCTGCCTGCGCAATCAGAGAATCATGCGCCTGCCCGTCGCCTGCCTGAAGTGCGTCGAGCGCGCCCGGCACGTAGGAGTAGTCAATTGTGAGGTCGGCTCCTCTTTGTTCAGGCAGCACTTCTAGTTCACGTCGCATTGAGGGGCCCGAAGGCTTGAACGTAGAGAGGATACGGATGCGACCTCCAAGCGCTAGCGACTCTTCAAGCATCGCCTGATTTGGTTTCAAGACAGGGATTGGAAACTTCGCCTGCACAACCTCAATCGCCGTTCCGAAAGCAGAGCATGAATAGAGAATCGCCTCTGCGCCACCGCGATGCGCGAATGCCGCGAGGCTCTCCACACGCTCGTTGATTTCAGGGGTGAGATGGCTGACAGCGTTCAGGTCGCGCATCAGGGATTCGTCGATGAGTTGCACTACTTCTACTTCGGGCCAATGGCTTTCGAACGCGGCTTCTATGGGTGATACCGCGACGCGGGTCGCATGAATGATGCCGATGCGGGCGGACATGTTCCGAATAAATCCTTTCCAAAACAAAGACGTACGAAACCGATGAATCAGAACACGGGATTCTGGACGAAGCGCGGTTTCATGGTAAGGGAGGAGTAATTACATAGTTCCCTTTCAAGTCCAGAGCCCGGAAGCCCACTGCCAAGTCATGAAGCCATGCAAATAATTCCCATCAAAAATCGACCTTGTCTGCCTCATCGGTCTCCGGGAAGGGCCCTTCTTTTATTTCGATGGCCTTCGTACCCGGTTCCAGGAATTCGATGCGATGCCCCTCGTACATGAGAATCATGTCGCCAGGCGCCAAGTTCACGTCGCCCGCATGATCGCCTTCCCTGGCGTAGACCCCGATTCGCATACGGCCAGATCGGCAAATCATAATCTGGTGACGTGTCGTATTCACGGGTCGTTCCGTCACTTCGTGGTAGTGGGGGTTCACTACGGCGCCGGGGTTTCGGTTCAGCATGACGATTTGAAGCGGGTTCTCGTCCGGCGTCATGTGCGCCTTCGTTCTTCGCTCAGTTTCGGGATCGGCGCCGGAGTAGGCTTCCGCCAGATGGGCTCGCTCGGCTTCGGAATCCAGATAGGGCGGGAAGGCGGCATAATCGTCAAAATCGTTTCTGATGACCAGCGCCAGCGTTCTCCCATCGGTGGCCTTCACATATTCGACGCCGACCGCTTCGATTTCCCGAGCCATCCTTGTCTCCCTTATCTTCTAGTGATTTTGATGACCTTAGACACGAAACCAAATTTCCCTACAACCCCAGAACCTCGGCCATGCCGTAGATGCCGGGGGGGTTGTCGGCCACCCAGCGGACCGCGCGAACGGCGCCAACCGCGAAATTATCCCGGCTGCCTGCGCGGTGCGTGATTTCCACCCGCTCGCCCATGCCGAAGAAGTAGACGGTGTGCTCGCCAGGAACGTCGCCGCCACGCAGCGTCTGCATCCCAATGACGCCTTCGGGGCGTATCCCCGTCTGGCCCTCCCGGTGAAACACCGCGTCTTCGGGATATTGCTTGCCCATCACACGGGCCAGAATCTCCCCCATGCGCACTGCCGTTCCCGAGGGGGCGTCCACCTTCTGGTTGTGGTGCACTTCCATGACCTCTACATCATAGGCGTCGCCGAGGAGTCGGGCGGCCTCTTCTATCAGGCGAAAGGAGACGTTCACCCCCACGCTCATGTTCGGAGCGAGAACGCAGGCGATTTTGTCGCCGAAACCCGCAATTTCTTTGTGTTGCGCGTCGGAGAAGCCAGTGGTGCCGACAACGGCAGCCATTCCTTTTTCGGCAGCAATACGCACATGACCGACGCTGGCCCCGGGAATCGCGAAGGAAACGAGCACATCACCGCTCAGCGAGGATGGATCACTGGTGAGTTCCACACCCAATTCCCTGCAGCCTGCGTGCGCGCCCGCATCCGCACCCAAAGCTTCAAATCCTTCGCGCTCGAGAGCGCCCGAGAGGGTGAGATCGTCTGAAGAGGCGATTTGGTGGATGATGCGTCCCCCCATTCTTCCGCCGGCTCCGGCCACAACGATTCGTATCGACACAGGATTCCCCTCCCCTCCAGAGAAAATAAGTCTTCCATGGAGAACATAAAAAGATAATCATACGCGCTTTGGGAAGAAGTGGGAACCTGCGCGCGTCATAAGGGTTGCAGGAGAAGGAAATGCCCATATTCAAACAAGATATCTGATACCATAAGGCGGAAACGATGTTCTCTCTGGCAATACTGGCATGGGGATTGGGGCTTTTGGATATCAGGCGAGAAGAACTCGATGAATCCGCCTGGGTCAAACGCTGCCAGAACGGCGACAGGGACGCTTTCGAACCCCTGTTTCGCCAAAACGTCGGAAAAATACAGCGCCTCGTGTGGGGGATGATCGGAGAACGCAAGGAAGACACTAACGATGTCGTTCAGGAGATATTCCTGAAAGCATACTTGTCCCTGCACAATTTCCGGGGAGACGCCAAGTTCTCCACCTGGGTCTACCGAATTGCGGTTAACCATTGCCGCGATTACCTGAAGCGCGCCGCGCCACTGCCGCTGGAACTGAGTGAAGAGCATATCGTGGACGAACCGCCATCCAGAGACAAGGAAGAAGAGGATAAGCTGCGGGAGATGCAGGAAAGGCGTGCGAGCGACAAACTCCAGAAACTCCTGTCGCACCTATCGGCAAAACATCGCCATATTCTGGTAATGCGTGAACTCGAGGGAATGAGTTACGATGAGATAGGCAAAGTGCTTGAGATCAAGCCCGGCACGGTGCGCTCGCGGCTCAATCGCGCGCGCGCCAGCCTTATGCACGTGGCCGAAAACAGCCGGGAGGATTCGTGATGTACTGGTGGAAGGAGGCGTTCGACAAGCGCCGAAGGGCGCGGGACTGGGACGCTCCCCGGACCGAAGACGAGACGGTCACGGAGTGCAAGTCCCTCTTCGAGGCTGCCCGCGAGAATGCTCCTGCGCCTGACGAAAAAATGTGGGAAAAGCTGCGTCCCCAGCTTGTCGCCCATGAAGCACAGGTCCAAGGTACTTTCTCCTTCGTCTCGGCACTGGCCACAACGGGACCGAGATTCGCCGCGGCGGTCTTGGGCGTCATGCTCATCATCGCAAGTCTTTTCTGGAGCCAAGGCGTCAGGATACAAATGCAGACCCTCGAACCCAGGGCGAGCCTGATGGTCAGTCTGGAGAGGAACCCCCTGAACCCCATTATGATGATTGGCAACGGACTCGAAGCGGAAACAGGCCAGGACTTGCTTCAATACGCTATCTACGACTCACCTGCACACTTAGGGATATTGAGACGGGAACAATGAGAAACTGGTTCACGAAAGAATTCATAAAGGTTTCGGCGGTGTTGCTGATTGTGTTCCTGGCAGGCGCTGGAACAGGCTACGTCGGCGGACGCAAACATGCGCATTACGAGTTCCTCCAGGCAGAGCAACGTACCATGGGAGGTCTCCATGCCAGCCAGGTACGATCCCTGAAGCACGGCACCCGCTCCTTCCGCGCCAGAGGCGAAAGACGATTCATACGACGGTTGGAACACGACTTGAACTTGAATTCTGCACAACGGGCGAACGTCGATCGTGCGCTCCAGAATCATTACGAGCGCATCCGTGAAATCAGAAGCCGGATGAGGCCCCAGATCAATTCCATCATGCAGGAAATCCGCAATGACGTGCGATCTTTCCTGGACGACGAACAGAAAATATCTTTCGACCAAATGGTCGAAAAACACAAGAAAAGACGCGAGATGAGACGTCAACGAAGAATAGAGAGAGCCAAAAAGATACGTCCGGACACCTCGGTTTCACCGGCCATGAAACCATGAGTTCGTGCTCAATATGCCGCTACTCTTTGAAATACAAACGCCAAACCGGAGGAATACGAAAATGAAACGCCACATACATCGCACCCTGGCGACAATCGCCCTGGCCGCCGTATTAAGCCTCGGCCTCGTCGGTGCATCCTGGGCCGCCGAGCAAGAATCTTCCCGGGATCGAATGCCGAATTTCCCACAAATCATAGAACAGATGATGGAACAAGCGCATCTCACAGGAAACCGGCACCATCGGGGACGCCACGGAATGCACGGCCCGAGACCCTACTCGGCGCGTCCTCTGATTTCCATCGCGCTGAGGAACCAAGAAGAGCTCAAGCTCACCGATGATCAGGTGAAACGCCTCAAGGACATCAGAGACGCGTTTTCCAAGTTGTCTGTCAAACAACGCGCCGAAATGAAAACCCGCAGAATCGACATCAGACGCGCGCTCGATAACGAGAAAGTCGACCTTGCCGACGTGGAGAAGAAAATACGCGAGATTTCCACAATGCGCGCGGACTTGAGGATTGCGCGCCTCAAAGCGATTCAGGAGGGCAAATCCTTACTTAACGCCGAGCAGCAGAAGCAGTTATCTGAATTCGTCAGAAAGCACCGTGGCCGAGGACACCACCGATTCCATCACCAGATGTACCGAGGTTCCGGCTCCGGGGACAACCCCAAGACCTACTAGACTTCCAGGTCCCCTGCGGCATGGCGTGAAAACCATGCCGCAGGTTTTCGGGCCCCACTCAAGGGAGCACCCATGTGGATTCTGATGTATGAGATATATGCTGGTTACGATATGCTCGACATCACCCTGGCGGGTGCCATCGTCATTGCTTCAGGACTGATATGCGCTCTTCTGAGAAAACTCTGGCAGGATGATTTTCCCTACCCAGCATCTTCAGAGGGAAAAGGGTAATGCCGTCTCCGATTTACAGCAATGCCTCTTCCGTCATTTCCCCCTTGTAGACCAGCTTGGTTGCCCCTTCCATGTAGACATCGTGCGCTTGACTGCCGACACCCTCGAAGTAGATTTTGAGTATCTCGCCACTGCGCACGTTCACGTCCACTGGAGCACTCACCAGACCACGCGTGGCAGCGAGAATCGCCGTCGCCACGGCACCCGTGCCGCAAGCGAGTGTTTCGTTCTCGACACCCCGCTCATAGGTTCTTAGAATCACGGAACTCTCCCCGCTTATCTGCGCGAAATTCGCGTTCGCACCCGCAGGCGCAAACGCATCGTGGGTGCGGACAGCCCGACCATCGCCCACGATGTCGACAGCCTCCACGTCGTCCATGAACTCCACCGCGTGGGGGACACCGGTATTGAGGTGATCGACCACAATTTCCCTTCCGTTTATGTCGAGCCGAATGTCTGAGCGAAAATCGAAGGGCTGCGTCATTCGCAGCTTCACTGTCGAATCGTTCATCGTCGCATCGATAACGCCCGCGATGGTCTCGAACGAGACCGAATCCGTGGCGATGCCCAACTCCCTCGCGAACCGCGCGGCGCAGCGTCCACCGTTTCCGCACATCTCGCCCTCGGAGCCGTCGGCATTGAAGAAGCGCCATTTGAAATCGGCTCGTTCGCTTGGTTCAATGAACATCAGTCCGTCTGCGCCTACAGACTGGCCCCTGCGGCAAACCCGCCGGACGAAATCGATCATTTCATCAGCGCGGTGCTTGAGACTCCTGTTGTCGATGAAAATGAAGTCGTTGCCACTTCCACTGAACTTGGTGAATTCGATTCTGCTCAATGTATCTGCCTCTCTCCGATGAATGCGGGAATATGTTCGCCGCGAACGAGATCGTCATACGTCTCGCGTTCCCTGATTATATGATACTCCTCCCCGCGCACAAGAATTTCGGGGGGTCTGGGGCGCGAGTTGTAATTCGACGCCATGGTGAAGCCATACGCACCCGAACTCATGATGGCCACCAGGTCGTCACGGTAAAATTCGGGTAAATCCCGGTCCTTGGCAAGGTAGTCTCCACTCTCGCAGACGGGGCCCACGAGGTCGGTCAGATGCTTCGTCCTGCTCCGCACCGCTTCCTCGACAGGCCACACGTCCTGGAAGGCCTGATAGAGGCTGGGACGGATCAAGTCATTCATGCCAGCGTCTATGATCACGAAGCGCTTGTCCGGATTATTCTTCCCATACAGTACGCGCGTGACAAGAATGCCTGCATTACCCGTGATGACGCGACCCGGCTCGAAAATGAGCGTACACCCCAAACCCTTGAGCTTCGGCAGTATGGCCGCCGCATAGTCTTTCGGTAACGGCGGTGCCTCGTCGTGATAGGTGATGCCCAGTCCACCGCCCAGGTTTAGATACCGGATGTCGTGCCCGTCTGCGCGCAACTCGCTCACCAAGCGCGCTACGATTTCCACCGCATCGGCGAACGGGGCACTCGAGGTGATCTGACTTCCGATATGGCAATGTACACCGGAGGGTTCGATCCCCTCGAGTTTTGCTGCTGTCTGGTACTGTTCCCGCGCTCGATTGATGTCGATGCCGAACTTGCTCTTCTTGAGTCCTGTGGTGATGTAGGGGTGGGTCTGGGGGTCGACATCGGGGTTTACCCGAATCGCGACATTCGCCCGCTTGCCCATGCGGCTCGCCACGGAGCCGATGTTCACCAGTTCCTCTTCGCTCTCTACGTTGAAAAGCAAGACACATTTCTCAAGCGCAAAGGCGATTTCCTCATCCGACTTGCCGACACCTGCGAATACAATGCGGTTTGCGGGGAGGCCTGCCTTGACCGCGCGGAACAATTCACCTCCCGAAACGATGTCCAGCCCTCCGCCCATCACACCGAAGAGCCTGAGTATCGCCAGGTTCGAGTTGCTCTTCATAGCGAAACAGATGAGGTGCGGAACGGACGCGAACGCCTCGTCGAAGACCCGGAAATGACGCGAGAGCGTTTCGTGGCTATAGACGTAGAAAGGCGTCCCCACCTCTTCCGCCAGCTGCGTCAAGGAAACATTTTCGGCGCACAACTGCCCGTCCTTGTATTCGAAATGGTGCATTCTGAAAGCTCTCTTTCCGAGTCCGGCAAACCTCAAGTTCTCACGAACCCGAAGCGACCGGACTCCTGGGTGGTTTCGGCGGTCCCTTGACGCCACAACCCACGGCCATGCAGGTTATCCCGACAACCAAGACGCCCGCCAGTAATATTCTTTTCATGATCCTATATTCCCAGACGTTTTTTTTCGGCCCGAATCTGGGACCGCACACTTCTCCTGGAAGCGCCGCCAGCACTGCCCCTCGAAAGCAGGGATTTCGCCAAATCCGTTTCCGCCAAGTCATCCAGGTTAAGATGGGAGTCAGCCTCTTCCAAATCCTTTGCTCCCAACTCCCCGAGCGCCATCCCCTTTTCGATGGCGATTCGCACGGCGCGGCCCGCCGCCTCGTGGGCCTGGCGGAAGGGAACCCCCCGCCGCACCATGGCGTCGGCCAAATCGGTTGCAGTCATGTACCCACCCTCTGCGGCCCGGGCCATCGCTTCCGGCCTGAATCGAACGGATTCGACCATAGGCGCCATGACCTCCAAGGAGGCCAAAAGGGAATCCGCGGCGTCGAACAGGGATTCCTTGTCCTCCTGCATATCCCGGTTATAGGTGAGCGGCAGCCCTTTCATCAAGGTGAGCAGGGCCATGAAATCGCCAACTACGCGTCCACTCTTGGCCCGGACGATCTCGGCTACGTCGGGATTTTTCTTTTGCGGCATGAGCGAGCTTCCCGTTGCGAACGAGTCCGCAAGCTCTACAAAACCGAACTCTCCACTCGCCCAGAGGACGATCTCCTCCCCGAGCCTGCTCAAGTGCATCATCGAAATTGAGGCGGCGGATGCGAACTCGAGCGCGAAATCCCTATCGCTCACAGCGTCCATGCTGTTCTCGGCGACAGAATCGAACCCGAGTCGTTTTGCCACCATTTTTCTGTCTATGGGGTGGCTCGTGCCCGCAAGCGCGCCCGCACCCAGCGGCAGGACGTTAACGCGGGAGCGCGTTTCGGTGAAACGCTCCCCGTCGCGCCTGAACATCTGGGAATACGCGAGCAAGTGATGTGCCAGCGAGACGGGCTGCGCGCGCTGCAAATGCGTGTAGCCGGGCATCACGGTATCGACGTGCGCTTCGGCCTGCTCCAACAGTGCACGCCTTAGCGCCAAAAGCGCCTCTCCTGTCTCGTCGATGCGGCTTCTGAGCCACAGCCTGAGCGAGGTGGCCACTTGATCGTTTCGACTCCGGGCGGTGTGCAATCTGCCGCCGACTGAGCCGATGCGCTTCGTGAGTGCCGCCTCGACGTTCATGTGCACATCTTCGAGTTCAGTCCGGAACTCGAACTTGCCCGTCTCCACTTCACTCAGAATAGCCTTTAAGCCGGCGACGATGGCGCTGGCGTCTTTTTTCGTAATGATCCCCCGTGCACCAAGCATCTCCGCGTGCGCGATAGAAGCAAGGACATCATACGGCGCCAAGCGGTAGTCGAACGAAACGCTTTCAGTAAAGGCCTCCACGCGCGCGTCCGTCCTTCCCCGGAACCTCCCGCCCCAAGGTTTATGGGTCTTCGTCTTCTGAGACTTTGCTTCTCTCCTTGGCATCCTGGATTTCCTAACACAAATTCAACCCTTGGCGCATAACCCTTTTGGAGTCATTCCACCCAGTGTGTCAACCAATACCAACCCGTCCGTCACCGAGTAAATTTTTCCGATGAGAAAAGAAACGCGGAAACACCAGCAACAGCAAACACATCCGGTTTTGCCGGATAAATGGACAAAAGCGGATATCGCCAGAACATGGCTGGTAACAGAATCGTCAAACGGAGGTGCTGCGTGCGCCTGACATGCCCTGTATATGCGTTTCGTGATCGAATCACAATCAATCATGGCCTTACGCGTCGCCTGGTTTAATTCCGAGACAATATGAAATCCAGGCTTCCGATGGATGAAATACAAGGAGGATTTTGAACCCAACTCGTTGAGCATCTTCTTCACATTATCGATAAAGGCAAAGTTCTTGGTCCGTTCTCGGGGATCAGTATTACAACTCTTGCGACTAGTCGCAGAGGGCATCAAACTACGGAGACAGAGATTATACTAGTGGACAACCTCGTTGCGAGAACGGTCACCGTCGCCAAGGACGTCCACACCCGACGTTTTGTCGACGTATTCACCGCATTTCTGGAACACCCGGCAAAAGACGCTCTCAAAATAGGGTATGCGTAATCACAACAGAGTACAATGCACACCGAAAAGTCTCCGCTCAATTTGAAGCATTACAAAGTGACTCCGGGCCGAGGGTATATTAATGGAATGTTCCACTACACACTTCGAACCTTGGATACATAATGATTGGTTTTTCAAACGCACAATTCCGAGAATTTATGTGCATGAGGACACACAGAGAACTGCTTACAAGGCAACAGGCGATGAGGGCACCCAAGGGGCATGAAAATCAAGGAGGACCGCCCGGGTCGCTTGCGGGCACGTGCTGCATCTTCTAGGATGCGGTTCATACAGCCATTTTTCGAACCTTTCGGCCGATTTTTGGGAAAACGCATTTGGATCAACAACATCGCCTCTTCTCACCGAAACAATGGATTTTCATCGTCTCCGCTTTCGTTCTCTTGGGGCTTTTCTCAGGTCTCAATTTTCTCTTCGGCGTATTCCTGAACCCTTTGATAGATGAATTCGCCTGGAACCGATCGACGGCTTCTGCGGCGTATTCCATCAACATGGTCATGATTGCGTGCTGTTCGATGATTGCGGGCGGCTTTTCCGATAAATTCGGTACGAGACCCGTGCTGCTCATCGGAATTTTCATTGTCGGCGTTGCATTGCTCCTTTCATTCTTCATCCAGAACCTCTGGCACTACTTCCTGTTCACCGGCGTGATGGCAGGTCTCGGACGCGCTGCCATCGCAACGCCTGTGCAGGCCTTCATACAACGTAACCTCACCAGAAACCGGGGGCTTGCGACCGGACTGGCCGGTTCGGGTGCGGGTCTCGGCATTCTGGTCTTGGCGCCCCTCACCGGCTACTTCGTGAGCACGCACGGGTGGAGAAACTCCTACCTCTACCTGGGAATTCTCTTTTTCGTCGTCGCCATTCCGGCGGCCATCTCCCTGGTACCGCGAACACCGAAAAGCGGCGAGAACCCTCGGCCCCAGGAAAAACAGGAAGAGGCCGACCCGATTCTTCCCGAAGCGACCATGGGAATGCGGGAGATTCTCAAACGCAGACCCTTTTGGATGATCATCTCAAGCCACGCCACCGACTGTATCTGCCATTCGGTGCTCATCGTTCACCTGGTGCCCATTGCTATCGAGGCAGGCATATCCCACGTACAGGCGGCAAGCCTCGTGGGCGTGATGGGACTGGGAACGCTAATCGGACGAATCAGCCTGGGCCTGCTCGCTGACCGCATCGGTGCCAAATGGGCGCTGTTCACCACCCTGGTGACACAGACATTACCGGTGCCCTTCCTGCTGTGGACAGATTCTCCACTCGTTTTCTACGTCATCGCCCTGATGGTCGGCACAGGCATGGGAGGTCACGGGACGATGTATCCCGTTGTCACGCGCGAATACTACGGCCCCAGAAGAGTGGGATTTTTGTTCGGTGCGTTCATCACGGGCGCCAGTTCGGGGATGGCCACAGGCGGGTTCATGGGCGGGCTGCTGCACGACATGACGGGCGATTACACGCTCTCCATCTTGCTCAGCTTCGCGGCTGGGGTCGCATCACTTCTGTTCGTACTCTCCTATCCCTCAAGAAAAAGTCTGCGCAGAAAAAAAGACATGGCGCACACTGTCGCTCAACCTGCAGGATAAACAGAATTCGCGAACCGTCTCGATGATGTCGAATCGATAACGGTTGGACGACCTCGAACCAAAAGGAGTTCCAGGTCGCTTGAATTGGGAAGAGCAACTCTCTCCCCATAAAAACACTTTCCCCTTGAGTATTGAGCATCCTGAAGATGAGATGCCAAACACACAAGGGGGAAAAAATTCCTGCGCCTTTCGTTTCTTTTCCTCCTACTTCTCCGGTATCACGGGTAGCATGACATAAGACGCAAACTCGGGTCCGCAGTGGAGCGTCACGTTTTTCCCGAAAATCTCCTCGGGCCTGTCCGTTGGGTCATCGTGCAAGAAAGGCCCGCAACCCCTGAAGACATTCTTCATGTTCGAGAGCTTGTGCGTGGTGACGCAACTGTATTCGTAGTCCTTGCCGCGCACACTGAGCGCGAGCCTGTAGCCGGGCGGTACCACGATGCAGGTGGGCCAGACCTCGATGTCGAGTTCGTATATCTCGCCTGGGGTGAGGTATTGCTTCTCATCGTGCGCCTGGTAGGGCTTCCATTCCGTCGAGAGTTCGGGGACGAGCTTTCTGTGAGAGGCTCTCAGCCAGCCCTGCGCGATGGGCGTGTTCGGATCGAGCGTGCCCTGGAAAGTGATCTCCTTCATGTCGGGCGTGAACAGGCGCACCACGAGAAACAAGTCGGCATCCTTCGTTTCGGATGAGACGAAAAGTTTCGACGCGATGGGACCGGTGATTTCCGTCTCTTGCTCGAAGGGCGGCAGCATGAAAGTCACGCCGTCGCTGAACCCTCCGTAAGTGATGGTCTGCGCATCGGCGATGGGCGCGGTGTCGAGGCTCATATGGACTGGGTTGAGATAAAACTTCGTCCACTGCGTTCTAGCGAGGGGCCATTCGTTCTCGCCTCGTTCGACGAATTTCTCGCCCACGTGGCGCACCTTGAGCATGACGGGTGGCTTCTCCATCCAGCCAGTGTCCCCGCCCTTGAGATAGTGGCCGAAAAACTGCTTCTGGAGTTTCTCCCCGTATGGGGTGTAGAACTCCGTCCAGTGCTCGAGACCATGGACTTCCAGCCACTTTTCCGTAGATGCCGCGCGCATGAAACCCTCGTAGTTCCCCCTGGGATGGAGACCCTGCCCGCCCCAACTCGCCGCCGAGATGAAGGGCGTCTTTATCTTCTCCCAGTGAGCAGATCGGTCCCGGTACCACTCGCCGTCCAGCGGACGTTCGAGAACGTCGCCGCCGAAGTCCGATCGATTCTTTGCGAGTTCTTCCTCGCTCAGGGTGTCGGGGCCGCAGACCAGACCACCGTGTACGCGGCTTTTGGGGCCGTTTTCACCCAGACCGTGCTGCACGGATTTCACCTGCATGTCGCACCAGTTTGTCAGGAACGTGGTGAGGATGCCTCCCTGGTGACTCATGTCGCGGTAGAAGTCCGCCGCACCCTCCCAGATGCACATGGCTTCGAGGTGCTTGGGCTGGAGACCCGCGACATGCCACTGGTTGATGGCGTAGTACGATATGCCCGTGAGGCCCACCTTGCCGTTGCACCAAGGCTGCTTGCCAGCCCATTCAACACAGATGGCGAAGTCTTTCGCCTCGCGCATGGAGAAGTGGTCGATGTAGCCCGGCGAGCGGCCCGCTCCGCGCGAGTCCACGCGGATGCAGATGTAGCCGTCGGGCACCCATTTCTCGGGATCCACGACCTCCCAACTCTGGTGGATGTTCGAAGAACCCGCGACTGCGTCGGGATGCCCCTCGGAGAAAATCTCCCACACCGTTTCGTAGCCATCCTGCCAGGCCAAGTCTTTCGCGTATGGGCCGTAGCTCAGGATGACGGGGTATTTTCCGGCGTCATCGGGCCGGTAGACGTTCGCCCGCAGCACCAAACCGTCCTCCATCTGGATGGGAACGTCCCATTCGATGAGAAAACCGTGCCGTTTTTCGGTTCGGTATTGCGGATCCGTGCTCAGGTCGATATCACTCATTTTCACCTCATCTCGCAAATGGGAAATTTTATATTCTGCGTTATTTCTCAGGAATTATGGGCAGCATCACGTAGGCCCCTTGCTCCCCGCCGCAATGGAGCGTCACGTTCCTGCCGAACACTTCGGCCGGCCTGTCCTTGGGGTCGTTATGAATGAAGCAACCGCAGCCCGTGAATTCGTTTTTCATGTTGGACAGGCCGCCGCCCGATCCGCCGGGATATCCATAGTCTTTGCCGCGCACCGTGAAGGCAATGCGGTAGCCGGGCGGAATCACGATGCAGGTGGGCCAGATTTCGATGTCGAGTTCATATATCTCACCTGGCGTCAGGGGCTGTTCCTCATCATGCGTGTGATACGGCCTGTAGGGCAGGGTCTTTTCGGGGTCGATTTTCCGGTGCGAGGCTCTCAGCCAGCCCTGCGCGATGGGTGTGTGCGGATCGAGCGCACCCTGAAATACGACTTCCTCCATGTTCGGGGTGAAGACGCGTACCACGAGGAACATGTCCGCGTCCTTGACCTCGGACGACACAAAGAGCTTGGCCGCGATGGGACCGGTGACTTCTGTTTCTTCCGCAATCGGCGGTGTGGTGAAGGTGACACCGTCGCTGAAACCTGCATAGGTGGTCGTGGCCGCCTCTTCAACGGGAGCGCCTTCGAGCGAGTGGTTCTTGGCGTTGAGATAAAATTTCGTCCACCGAGTCCTAGCCAGGGGCCATTCATTCTCGTGCCGCTCAACGAAGCGTTCGCCCGGATGGCGAACCTGCAGCAGCACGCGGGGATGATCCGGCCAGCCGGTGTCCTCGCCCTTCAGGTAATGGCCAAAAAACTTCTTCTGCATATTGACGCCATAGTCGGTATAGAACTCCGTCCAGTGCTCGATGCCGTGGACCTCAAGCCATTTCTCTTCGCAACCCGTTTCGAGAAATCCTTCGAAGTTTCCGCGCGGATGAAGACCCTGCCCGCCCCAATTGGCGGAGGAGAGTAGAGGTACTTGTATTTTGCTGAAGTCCGGCATTCTCGATTGCCAGAATTCGTCGGTGTCCAGCTTGTGGGAGAAGCAGTCCTCGCCGAAATCGTTTCGGTTTGCGCCGAGTTCTTCTTCTGTCAAGGTCGGGGGGCCGGAGACCCAGTCGCCCGTGAAACGGCTCTTGAATCCGCGCTTGCCACGTCCATGCTGGACGCTGTAGACCTGCATCTCGGGCCAGTTGCGCGCGAAGCCGTTGCAGAAGATGCCGCCGTGGTGGGCCATTTCGCGATAGAAATCAGCCGCGCCCTCCCAAATGCACATGGCGGCGAGATGCGGCGGCCGCATGCCTCCCACCTGCCACTGGTTCATGCCGTAATACGAGATGCCGTTCAGCCCGATCTTGCCAGTACTCCAGGGCTGCACGGCTGCCCATTCGATGCACTGGTAGAAATCTTGCGCCTCGCGTGCCGACCAGATGTCGATGACGCCCGGCGAACGGCCCGCGCCACGCGAGTCCACGCGGATGCAGACGTAGCCGTCGGGCACCCATTTCTCGGGGTCCACGACTTCCCAGTTCTGATACTTGTTGGTGGAACCTGCGGGCACGTCGGGGTGTTCTTCGACCATGCGCGTCCAGCAGGTCTCATAGAGATCCTCGAAATGGAGGTATTTCCCATAGGGGCCATACGTCATGATGACCGGGTATTTCCCCTCATCGTCCCGGGGGCGATAGACATCGCACCGCAGGACAACACCGTCTTCCATGGGAATGGGCACGTCCCAGTCGATACGCATTCCGTCCCTGTCTTCGGTCTTGTAATCGCTCATTCGGCTTTTCTCCTCGGTTCAACGAAGATATTTGAATGCGGGCGGCGCGGTTGGCCACCGTGGAAATTTGGTTGTCGGTTCGGTGAACGCCGCAATTATAGCGGCCTTGCGCTCCGTGATCCAGATGAGAGAGGAATTTCAGGTGATTCTTCATCGGGGGTAAATCGGTGCTTTTGCGGTGGAAGCGCGATTCCTGAGCCTAGTGGCCACAGGTACGGTTCACGAACCGCCCTTATGGGAATGCAGATAGCCGTGATTCCGGGATACGTTAGAACCACGATGTCGCTTTCCATCCCAAATCGTTGGGAGAAGTCCTCTCAGATCGTGCGATACGCCTGCGTAATGGCACGGCTCGATGTGTTCCAGCCGGGTATGACGAGGCAGGAGGGGCCGGGAATTCCCCCTGCGACGATCAGGAGAATGTCTTCGGGTTCGTGCACCATCGGGGCGAGAGAATCGTCGTCATCGTGATCCACCCACTCCGGCCAGCGCGAGAGTTCACGCCCCCGGTAGCGTCCACCTTTTTTCAAGACACCTACGGGCATTCTCGCACGCTCGAAGAGCTCACGCTTCACGTCCGCACGGCTCAGGCCCCCCCTCGTCAGGATTTCGGCGTGATCGGGCGCGATGACAACCACCCAGTTCGTTTGCGTGTAGGCCGTCGTGGAACCCATGGTGCACATGGTATTCGAAATCGTGGTGAGGACACCTTCGGGCTTGGCACTCACGTCGTCCATCGCCAGGCGGGGGGCTTCGGCATTGCAGACGGTGAGGACGTCAGCATCCCGCCCGAAGCCGAAATCGATCGGCATCGGCTCCCAAGGGCTTTGCTCCTCGTTCTCGCGGACGCAGTAGGTGAACTTGGAGGGACTACCGAATGTGCTCATATCCGAGACGCCAGGAATGCCGCCACCCAGGTTCATCATGATCAGTCTTATCGCCCGGCCGATGGTGGCGTTCGCGCGAAAGCCCGGGCCGAAACAACCTGATCCCCCATGAATGCCGATCTCCCGTGCGTAAGGGCCGTTCAGAATCAAGAGAGGCCCTCCGGTGAACATGGTAGCCTGGATGCCCACGAGGTTGAAACGCTCGATAAGCATAGCTTCGATGGCTCCCAACACTACGGGCAAGTATTCAGGCTTGCAGCCCGCCATCAGGGAGTGCAAGGCGACACTCTCCACCGTCGCCGTGTTGAGCGAGGGCGGAATGTCACCCAGCACCTCGCCCGGATCTCGGCCTGCGCCGCTCAGCATCCAAGCAAGGCGCTCGTGCGTGGGCGTCACAACGGGTAGTCCGTCCGACCAAGGCATATCGAAGAAATATTCGAATGGGTCCTGCGTTTCGTTCATTGCATGTCCTTAGAGGGTGAGGTTGTAGAACTTTACTGCGTTTTCGAACGACACCTTGCGGATCGCCTCATCAGAGAGACCCGCGTTCCGCATGGCGCGCAGCGTCTTGGGAATCGAGAGAATGTCTATAGGCCTATATCCCAGATGGTCTGAGTTCAGCATAATCCTGTCCGGTCCGAACCTTTCCACCCATTCGATGACCTGAGCAGGCTGTAAGGGCCTGAGCGCGCTGCCGATACTGATGGCGCACATGGCGCGCGAGTGCTCGTGGATGTGCTCGACCGTCGTGGCGTCGGTGTGATCAACTGCGACCTTGGCTTCATCGAAACCTGTTTTCCGGATGATTTCCAGGTCTTTCTGCATGTAGTGGAGTCGGATCTGCTCGGGCGGCACGTCCGCCTGCACAGCGACATTTCCGAGAAAATCCTTGCTCTTCTTGGGCGTCGGCGTATGCAGGATGATGGGTTTATCGTATTTTTTCGCGAGTTCTGCCTGCACTTCGAGGCATGCGGCTTGTTCTTCCATCGGCCAGGTAAGGGAGAAATACTGCGTGGGGTCGAGGCCAATCTCGCCCAGGGCGACGACGTTTTCGTCTTCCAGGAAACCGGGAATCTCCTCCAGCAGTTTTTCCCAGTCGTTCACTCGCGTCATCGAACTGATACCGACCGCGCAGCGAATCTGGATGAAGTGCTGCGCCTCCAGTGCCCGGACCATTTCTATTGGCCCTTCCCAGAAACGCATGATGTCGTCGTAACCCGGCGCCTCCTGCCACACCTCTCGGTAGAGGTGAGGGTTGCCGCAGGAGAGCACGGCCGCACGCATGCCCGTCGTGCCGAGCAACTCCCACTCGTCCCAGTTCAAGGCGTGCATGTGGTTGTGGCTGTCGATGTATTCGTCGAACACCGGAATCTCTCCGCTCGCTGAATGGTTTGAGACTCAACCTATCTGCGTGGACACCGGGGGTCAAGGGGGAATTCTCCATCGGGTGGACTGGAGGAGGTTCTCGCCGATCCATGAGGTCGGCCTGCTTCGGCGCGGAAAACCGCCTTGCGCGGCCTGGTTCATATGTCGGTTGGTAGTTGCGGGTTTCGCTTCCATTTCATCGGTGCGCCGGTTTTTTCATCCGGCGCTTTCTTGTAGTGAGTGACTAAATGTTTCGAATGCTTAAATTCGCCGCGTAGCTGGTGCCATCGCTTCTCAACGCTCCCGGCGGATGAATGCACGAGACCCAGTTCTGTCTTCCCTTTCAACGCATCCCCTATCTTTATCGTGCGCCCGGCAACACGCGGAAGGCGAGCGGTGCCTGTGCCAAGCGTTACACCCTCCATCACCCTTGCGCGACTATAGTCAATGCATGATCATTTCAATGGGACACAACCCCAAATTCCGCTGATGGTCGATCCTGATATCGGAAAGTCATGTAACCGTAAGTTCTTTCGAAACTTCTTAGATAATTTGGAATTTTGGAGACTCGCGAGAAACAAGAGTATCTTCCTTATGACCCTAGCACAATGAACGGAGTGTTAGATGTATATACAGGGAAGAAAAGTACCGTATCCAGAAAATAGGGATTTATATACAAAAGTCTGCACAGGTACTACATTTTCTTCAATTCCCACCTTTCCATATTGCCTTCCAGCTTCCATTTCTGATCCAGTTCTTCGCGCGAAGGCGTACGCTTTTCCAGATTCTCTTTCCGAACTTCGCGTAGCAGAATATGCTTTACCGCATCTTCAAATTGCTGTTTTGTAATTTCTTCATTCATTTTTGGATATCCCCTGTTCTTGAGGGAACTTGCCGTATAAATAAGTAGAGGATTAGTAAATCTTGGTTTTATTCCAAAAGGAGTTTTGGAGTAAGATCAGAGAGGGATGTAAAGGAGACCAATATCATGAGTGAATCAGAAAAGGTCGAGTACCAAGTAGTCGATGGAATCAAGTATACGTTTGTTAATGGTGAGAGAAAGTATCAATATGAAGATAATTATGACACAGTAAAGATTAGAGTGGGTCTTGAAGGCGATGAACTTGAGAAATTCGAGAAACACTTGAAAGGGAACAATGGGAACCCGAGGGGCTGACCGGCGACCCACGCTCACCTGATGTCGAGGTGAGAAGGCAATTTTTCAGGCATTTTTACGATACGGAGGAAGAGGTCGAAGCCAATGCGAATCGAAAATTCCACATCCCGAGAGCACTTTATGAATGGTTGTATTGGGCTGAGGCTGTACCCGACGCTCCTGATCTGTCAAACCTAATGAAAATACAAGAATCTCTTTATGAGAAATCTCATGCTCCTAAGACTTTTAATGAATTCATGAAATGGGTGGAGAGTCAGCCCAGCACTCCTGATCTGTCCCATCTTAGAAAGGCATATATTGAGGAGGCGGAGGATCCGGAGAGTTGGATTGGGTACAAAAATGAACTTTCAAATTGGTTGTATTGGGCTGAGCGTTTACCAGGTACCCCCGATCTGTCAAACCTAAAGGAAATACTGTCAGTATCTCTTTATGAGAAATTTTACGAGGACAAGTTTTTTGGTGAGTTCATGGAATGGGTAGTGAGTCAACTCAACACCACTGATCTGTCCCGTCTTAGAGAAGCATATAAAGAGGAAATGGCGAATCAGAAATACATCGCATCTAAAAAAATCTATGAATGGCTACTTTGGGCAGAGGATGTACCAAGCACCCCCGATCTATCAAACCTAAAAGAAACACAAGAATCTCTTTATGAAGAATCTCTTTATATGGGCTATAATGACTCGAAGACTTTTGATGATTTCATGGAATGGGTAGAGAGTCAGCCAGATGCTCCTGATCTGTCCCACCTTAGAAAAGAATATCAAATCCAATCGGACAAAAAATAAGTTTTAGAGATGGGATAATTAAGAAAAACTGGTTTGGACGAGTTACTGTCAAATCCGGTGTACGGCCGTCCCGAGTCCGGCGGCCTCCCTGCCCGTTTCGTTTTCCTTCACCCCATCGGTGAACCTCACGTCGGCGATCACGTCTGCCAGGCAGTGGAAGCCGTTCAGCCTGCGCCACCGCTTCTGCGCACTCATGGCGAGCCGGTGCACGGGACCGGGCGCCGTCCTCCCGCTCAGGCAGTTCCCCGTCTTCGCCGTACACAGCCGGATGGTGGCGAAGGTCGACTCGCGGGGATTCGTCGTCCGCAGATGCCTCCGGTGGGCTGCGGGGAAGTCGTGGAAGGCGGGCAGTTCCCCGCGGTCCCCCGCCAGGCATTCCGCAACCCTGGGATACTTCGCCTCCCGGGTGGCGGGGAAGCGTTCGAACGCCCCGTGCGCGTTCCGCCGGGTGTCGGAGCGCCATATCCCGTGCAGCATCGACTTCGCCTCCTCCTGCACGCGTCCGGGCATCCTGTCGGGCACGTTCGCCGTCCTGTGCACCCGGCAGCGCTGTCCCCGGGTCTCGGGATACACCTCGGCCAGGGCCGACCGGAACCCCGGCCCCCCCGTCGCCCACCGCCGGCCCTGCCGCCTTCACACCCCGGTCCCTTGAACTCAGAAGAACAGCCTTCCAGCTCTCCCTCGACTCGCGGAACCCCGCCTCCAGGGCCAGGAAGTGCCTGCGACCACGCGTGTCGCAGCCCACTGCCACCAGGAGACACCTTCTCTCCCCGCTGCGCACGTTCACGCAGATCCCGTCCCCTCCCCGGTCGCGCTCGCGCCACTGGGCGTACCCGCGTTCCCGGCCCTCCTTCAGCCGCGCAACCGTCGCCGGGGACAGGCCACGCGCCGACCCGAAGTCGTTCGTTGACACCCCCTTGCACCGGAACCAGGGAATCACCGCCTCCACACGCCCCGTCTTCTTCAGGCAGGGGGGCAGCAGCTCCGGGCGGAAGCACCGGCCCGCGGCGACCCCGGGCGTCGCGCGCGGCCTCGTGCTCCTCCGGGAAGTCCCGCAGTTCCGCCTCCACCGCCTGGCGGATGATGCGCTGCGCGCCCGCGCGCAACAGTTCACTCAGTTCGTCCCGAAAGGCTGGATTCACGAAGGGAACCGTCGTATCTTCCTGCATGGTGGTGCATCTCCTCCTTGCTGAATGACCGGGCTTCCAACAAACCCGGTTCAGCAGGAATGCGCCGCCTTCTTCAATTCAGCCCCATACACCAGATCCGACAGTAACTCGGTTTGGACTTTTGCATATAATTCTCAATCAATGGGATAGGATCGCAGGGTGATCACCATGCACGGTCAAACTCTTTTACGATTATGCGCGACAAGCCCAGTAAACCTCCGGCAAGGTCTTCAAAACGCGGCCAAGGACGAGTAATGAACTAGTTCTTGGTTTATTCGTCGAAAGTTGAACCCGCGCGCTGGACATATTCATGCAACAAATTGCGGAAGAAGACAGCCTCGCCCTGCGGACACCTATCGAGCGAGCGATCAAGTAGAACCGATTATATTCCAGCCGAAGACTCCGGCAAATAACCTGCCCTATTCCCCGTCCAACTCGATGTTGTCGTAATCGGGTATAGCACCCATGCCCTTTTTGGCGGCCATGGATTTGCGCTCGTACTCCATCACGAGTTCTCCGCGTTGGTTATAGGCGCGCGTCTTGATAGTGACGATGCCTCGATCGGGTCTGCTCTTCGATTCGCGCTTGTCGAGTATTTCAGACTCGGAATAGAGCGTATCGCCTGCAAAAACGGGAGCGGGCATCTTGATGTAGGTCCACTCCAAGTTCGCCACCGAACGGTAGGATGTGTCCGTAACCGTCATACCGGCCACGACGGCCAGCGTGAGCGCCGAATTGACGAGCGGCTTTCCGAACTGGGTCTTCGACGCATAGTGGGCGTCAAAATGAATCGGGTGGGTGTTGTTCGTCAGCAGGGTGAACCAGGTATTGTCCGATTCGAGTATGGTGCGACCCGGCCTGTGCTTGATCACCTCGCCCACTACGAAATCCTCATACCAGCGTCCCATCTGAAAATCAGGCATTTTCATTATCCTCGTGATACGCCTGTCCACCCTATTGGCATGAACCGGCGACAGATACTCGCTTTCGGATGTAGATTCCTTCCCCTTTCATCTACCCACTAGGCGGGAAATTGTTCCAGAAGCCTCTTGGCGATGATCAGGCGCTGAATCTCGTTCGAACCCTCGCCCACCACCAGGAGCTTCGAATCCCTGAAATAGCGCTCCACGGGCAACTCCTGGATATAGCCCATGCCACCGTGCACCTGGATCGCCTCGCTCGCGCAAAACTCCGCTGTCTCGGACGCGAAGAACTTGGCCATTCCGGCTTCCAGGTCGCATCGCTCGCCCTGGGCCTTCAAGTTCGCCGCGTGATACGTCATCAGCTTCGCGGCGTGGATGCGCGTTCCCATCTCGGCGAGTTTCGCCTGGATTAACTGATGCCCTGCCAGCGGCTTGCCGAAGGTCTCGCGCTGTTGGGCGTAGCGCATCGAATCCTCGAAGGCCGCGCGGGCGAGCCCCACGCTTCGTGCCGCCACGTTGACGCGCCCGCCCTCGAGGGCGCTCATAATCATCGGAAATCCCTCGTTCTCTTGACCGAGCAGATTTTCAAGCGGCACGCGCGCGTCCTCGAATACGAGTTCACTTGTGCGGATGCCTCGGTAGCCCATTTTCTTGAGATGTCGGCTCACCTGAAAACCGGGCGTTCCCTTGTGGACGAGGATACAGGAGATACCCTTCGCCTTGGGTTTTTCGGGGTCGGTGCGCGCGAACACGCTGAACATCGTGCCGTGCTCGGCGTTCGAGATGAACATTTTGGAGCCATTCATCACCCACTGATCGTCTTCGCGCACCGCACGCGTCTTGAGTGCAGCTGCGTCGGAACCAGAACCCGGCTCGGTGAGCGCCATGCCCGAGTGCCACTCGCCGGTGGCCATCTTGGGGAGATAGGTCTTTTTCTGCTCCTCTGTTCCGTAGTTGAGTAGCATCCAGGCGGTCATCATATGCGTACCCAAAATGCCTGCCACGCTCATCCAGCCGACTGAGAGTTCTTCCATGGCGATGGCGTAGCAGACCTCATCTATGCCGCTCCCGCCGTATTCCTCAGGTATCGTGAAGCCAAAATACCCGAGTTCCTGCATCTTCTCCACAACGGGCGTAGGGTATTTGTCTGCGAGTTCGTACTCCATGGCGATGGGCATAACCTCGCGATCCACGAATTCCTTCATCATCCTCTGAACGCTCGTCTGTAGTTCGGTGAACTCGAAATGCAATGTACGCTCCTTCCTGAAATCGAGCGAGTAAAGTTTATCGAGACATCAAATCACCCCGTCGCGGCGCAAATCCGCCACATCGTCCGGAGAATAGCCGAGAGCTTCCAGCACCTCTTCGGTGTGTGCGCTCAGTTCCGGCGGATGTTCGAGCCTGGGCGTCATACCGCTGAACTTGACCGGGAAACGGCACATCTTCAAATTTCCGCGTTCGCCCGCCACCTCAGGGAAAATCTCGCGGTGCGTCGTCTGTGGATGATCGCACACCTCGCCCAGATCGTTCACCGCTCCGCAGGGGACACCCGCTTCCAAAAAAACACGCCGCCACTCTTCGCACTCCTTTGTAGCGAGGATCGGCAGCACTTGAGCGAGCAAGGCGTCCTTGTTCGCATACCTGTCCGCGTTGGTGGCGAAGCGCGGATCCTCTATCCACTCGGGATGACCGAGGACCTCGGCAAGCAGTCGCCAAGTGCTCTCGTTTCCGCACGCAACGCCGATGAGCTTTCCCCCCTTGGCGGGGTAGGCCCCGTAGGGTGCGAGGAAGTGATGTTCCACGCCAATGCGGCTTGGCTTCTTGCCATGCAGAAAATAGAGAAAATGAAAATAACCCTGCATGCTCACCATGCAGTCGAACATCGAGATATCCAACTCTTGGCCCTCGCGCGTTTTGTCACGCTGCCTTAGAGCCATCATCGCTCCTAGGGCGACAAAAAGCCCCGTCACTCCATCACAGATGGAGTGCGCCATCTTTGCGGGGGAACCAGGAGGGCCCGTCATCTCCATGATACCCGCTTCGGCCTGGATGAGACCGTCGAACGCTTTCATATCGCGGTAGGGGCCGTTTTGTCCGT
Source organism: bacterium (assembly GCA_965200245.1). Taxonomy (GTDB): domain Bacteria; phylum UBA8248; class UBA8248; order UBA8248; family UBA8248; genus Bin107. The sequence continues at coordinate 736,741 of CBDATS010000005.1, forward strand.
AGCCTGAGGTATGGATGTAGATGATATCGGGCTTTATCTTCTTCACGTCCTCATAGGCGAAGCCGAGCCTGTCGATTGCTCCCGGACTGAAGTTTTCGAGAAAAATATCCGCGCTCTCGAGCATTCCCCGGAGAATCTCCTTGCCCCGCTCGTCTTTCAAGTTGAGCGTCACGCTCTTCTTGTTGGGGTTCACCCAGTAGTGCACCGCCCCCTCGTCGAATACTTCATTATCCCAGAGACGCACCATGTCACCCCTGCCGGGAACCTCAACCTTCAGGACCTCCGCGCCGAAATCGGCCAGATGGCGCAAGCCTATTGGCCCACTGATGGATACTCCCAGCGAAACAATTCGAACGCCATCAAGCGGAAGCGCCACTTCATAACTCCCCGAAAAGCGTGTCCCTCCACGAGGCGGCGAATACGGCGGAGGCCAGCCTGGAGTCCTCGCGTCTCAAGCGGTTTCTCGACGAATGGGCCCATGCGAAACCACGAAAGGAGACTTGACAATACACCATCGATTTCAGGAATGACAAGGTAACGGATCAATCGCGATTGCAGAGTAAGCGATTGCCAAATGCGTCCGTTCAGCCACGCCAAAGAAGGAATGACTGCCCAAAGGCGCACAAAAGCGGGCGTACACCCAGGTTCGCCCCTACCACAATGGATTGCAGGGAAGAATCCGTGTGTTTCCCCGAAGTCACGCTTTGCCGATGACGACTTGGCTAGTCATGCCGGAACGCGTTTATCCGAACTGTTATGGTTGCAGCGCGCTGGAACTACTCTACCCAACCTCGATCTCAGCAAAAGCCGGAATGACGATGAGAAACAACAGCAAGGCAAGAAAATCATTCCCCCGCCTCGTCGAGATAATGCTGAAAGTCCCCCGATATCTTCGAGATGAAGGTTGCGACGTGAGCGAGCGCGATGAACTCCATGTCCTCGGGATCATCTGCGACTTCGTCTCTCAAGCCCGCAAGGGCATCAATATATTCTTCTGCTTCAGAACCTGTGGCTACGTCTTTTTTCTCGCTCGGTTCCCTGTCCTTTTCCACAAAGTCCGCGAACGCGCCCACCTCGTAGGAGACAAAGCAAAACGCATGATAAAGTGCCTTTTCCTCGACGTTTCCCTCACCCTGCGCGTCTTTTCTGAGTTCGTTCAGCTTTGCCAAAACAGGTTCGTGCTTCAATGGCGTCTCCTCGTCCCGTTCACCCGGATCATTTCTGCGGCGTTGATATGTGAATCAGGCAAAATTTTCTGCAGGCACATTCAAACAGCCTAATGATGTAAAATATGTGCAAGTTCCCCGCACGTATTTCATAAACCCACCCTTCAAGGTCATATTACAATGCACGTGCCTCCACGCCCGCCATGCGCTCAAGCACCTTGACGAGGGCGATGTGGTCGAGTTCCCCCTCTCCGTTCGCCGCCAAGGAGTTAAACATCTGCGATACGAGTGACGCGCCAGGAAGCGCAACCCCGCGCTCGCGGGCTTGTTCAAGCGCGTAGCGCAAATCTTTGATGTGGCTCGTGATCTTCCCGCCGGGAGAGAAATCGCCCGACAGAACCTTGGGTGCCTTTACCTCCAGCCCTCCACAGCGCGCGAGACCCGCACCCATCACGTCCACGAGAGCCGCCGGATCGAGTCCTGCCTTGGCCCCGAACACGAGCGCCTCGCCCACGCCGAGAAACGTAACAGCTACAAGAATCTGGTTTGCGAGCTTGGCGATACAGCCAGAACCCGCAGGCTCGCCGACGTGAACCACCTTCGCTCCCAGCACGTCGAGCAGGGGTTTGCAGCGTTCGAATACGTCCTTGGGGCCTCCAGCCATGATGGCTAGCGTCCCCGCGGCCGCCCCCTCGGGTGCTCCTGACACTGGCGCGTCGAGCATGCTAACACCCTTGCCGGAAAGAGCTGCTGCGACCTCGGCGGAGAAGGCCGGGTCGTTGCTCGTGCAGTCCACCAAGACGCTGCCGGGCTTCATGGCGTCAAAGAGTCCATTCTCCGCGTAGACAACGTCTTTTAAGTTCGGCGCGTCGGGCAGCATGGTGAAGACGAACTCCGAATGGGCTGCCACTGCGGCGGGGGAATCGCACGCCCTTGCGCCCTCTGACGCAATTTCATCCACCGGCGGACGGCTTCTGCTCGATATCGCGAGCGGATAGCCCGCCGCCAGAAAGCGCCGCGCCATCGGTATTCCCATCAGACCCAGACCCACGAAACCAACCGCCGTCTTGGACATCTCTTCTTCTCCCAAAGGTGCGCGTTCTTTGTCGGAGTTGATGATAGGACACCGGGTCGAGTGAGACAAACGGAATCAACCCCGACTGATAAAGGAGGGATTGCTGGAATCATGTAGAGGCTTTTCGCGAACGGCCCCTACGGGTCAAACCGCACGACCAAGAATCATCGCCAAATTGATAATGCTTGCGAACATGTGCTACTTTGGTTCGGATATGCTAGGAGCCTAAGCATCCAAAAAGGACACAAGACCATGACAAGAACCATCACCCTGAAAATCGCGATTCTTGTATCCGTGCTGTTGTTTACCGCACCCGCCCTCGCAGACAAGCACGCACAAAAGCGTGGCACCCCAAAGCAGGCACAGGGGATGGTGGAGAGGGCCATCACTTTCTTCAACAAGGAGGGCGCGAAAGCGGCCTTTGATCGCTTCACCAACCGGCCCGCCCCAGAATTCAGGCACTTGGACCTCTACATTTTTGTGATTCGCTCGGACGAGAAAGGAGCTATCGTTGCGCACGCCGCGGATCGTACTCTCGTTGGCAAGAATTCCACGACGCTCATCGACGCCAACGGGCTCAACATTGGCCGCGCCATTCTGAATGGTGCGAAACCAAAGGGCGCATGGGTGGATTACGGATGGAAAGACCCCCTAACGGGTAAAATAGTTCCCAAGTCCTCATGGGTCGTCCGCCAGAAAGGTTATATCTTCGGCTGCGGCGTCCACAAGCTGTGAGCAAACCTGAACAATGGGCGGTTGTCTGCACAACCTATACAGCTATAATTCCCTGAATTAAGCAGGTATTGCTCGCAAACGGCCCCTTTTTGAAACCAGTTCGACCAGCGGGAGAGTCGGCCTCCAGTTCCAGGCAAAGAGATTTCGTCCCTTCCCGCGTGGGGCCCGTCTCCAAACCCTTCTTCAAACGCCTTGCGTCGTATCAGAACTGCCTCACGAAGCGAAGTTCGGCGCGGGTGCGCTTGTAATCGTAGAGTTGCGCATTAGACTCGCGTTCCTCGTTCACCACGATGAGTTGGGGGCTGAACCCGAAGGTCGTAAAGCCACGGTTGAAGATCGAGGCACTCAATATACGTACATCGTCCGAGCGGGAAGAATTGTCGGGGACATAGGGGAACCATCCCCCCGAGTAGTCCGTTATGCGAAGTTCCGCGTTCGCCCCCACGGTGAAGCCGTAGGGCAAAGCGATCGAAGCGCCCAGCCGTCCCCACCGGCTGCGATTGCGCCATGTGCGCGATTCGGGACTTTCAGCCGCGTAGCCAAGTCCACCTCGAAGCTGGAGCGTCGGCGTGAGTACCCATGAACCCACCAGTGCGAAATCCAGTTGCGGGCCGTCCAAATACTTGTCCCGTTCGTGGTCACGTTCGTGCCAGGCAGCCCTACCGCTCAGACGGATACGGGGCGTCAGGAGATGTTCGAGTTCAAAACGCCCCCCGAACTCGTGGCTGTGGATGAGTCCACCGCTTCGGCGCTGGCGCGCGCTGGCGAGCAGGCTCATCTCCGTCTTGGGGGTCAGCCACCATCGCGGCCCTGCGTGGAGCGAGACCGTCATCTGATCGAAGCGGCTCTCCTCGTATTCCCGGCGTGATAAATCCGTGCCCAGACGAAGACGCACGCGCTGGCTTATGGGATGCTGGTATTCTACCCCTCCCCAGAAGACGAAACCGATACCCGAGCTTTCGCCCTCGAAATTATTACGCCGGAAAGGCAGATCGTAAATGTAGATGAGTTCCGAATCCGATACTCCGCCGATGTTCGTATCCGGTGCCAGGGAAAAACCGAAATACGCGCTCCAGCGTCTGCGTGCGCGCATGATGCGCAGGAAACGACTGATGTTGGCAACCATCGCCTTGGGCGGCTTGCCGGCAAGTACGCGCTCGAAGTGTCCGCGCGAGAGGTCGTCTTCTTGTTTGTAGAAGAACGCCCGCGCGAGTTCGAGCCGTACGCGCACGAGACCAGGCTGCTCAATGAGGATGGCCCGGAGCACGGCGATGGCCTCGTCAAGAAGGGCGAGTTTCTCCTTTTCCTTATCCGCAGGCAGGCGCCTTGATGATTCGATGGCCGAAAGGCCTGTGAGGAAGAGTACATCCGTCCTGTCTGCACGGCCCTTCGATTCCCTCGCAATTGGTTGCAGAATCTTGAACGCCTCGTAGTAGCGGTGTTGTTTGAGCAGACTGCGCGCTTCCTGGACTTTCGGGTCCTTGGAAAGGTGAGACCGCGAAGGCGCTGCATCGGCATCCACAGCGCAAAGATACGCAAACACCATGAATATGGCGCAGGTGACGAGTAATATGGATTTCCTCATGGCGTGCGTGAGGTGTGTAGAGAGCGCTCCCGGGAGCCTCTCCGCCTCATTCTCCTTTCCTTAGGCTGGCTCTTGAACGGGGTATTACCGAAGCAGAATCGGACATAATATAGCCTACATTTCAGGCGAAGGGAAGGTAGCCTGCAAGCCGCTTTCCGCATCGCTTGCGTATTGTTCTATCCCCCTCCGGAGGGTCTTGACGGGTTGACTAATTTCCCGTGCGCCGAAAGTGCTTGTCGCATGGCCGTTGCCGAAGTAAGCGCTGAGCCGCTTACGCCCCTGTAGGTAGCTGGGGGGCGAAAGCCGGAACGGCCGCACAAACCTCATACTCCGGTGTGTCCGAGTTGTCTACCACCACTGTCGTTCCGGCGCTGAATATGAGCGTCCCGGGCTCTTTCGGCAACGACTGTGGCAATGGTGGGATATGTCACACTGGCCACATTAGCCGAGTTGGTTGGATTGAGTTGGAGAACCTTATTCGTGACGGCAGGATCCTCGTTGGTCGTGTCCGTGCTGCCGTCAAACGTCACCACTTTCGCGAAATCCGTGGACGTGGGAGCATGGATACCGATGTAAAACTCTAGTTATATACGGCATTCAAGCCCTTCTCATCTCACCCTAGATTGAAAAGTCTGCTGCCTCTCCCTCCGCGCGTCCTGCAGCATGTGCCATCTTCGCATTACACGGATGTGACTCGCCGCCCAAGGATACGACCCGTACTGCTACATTTCGAATGACGTGAAAACCGTCAGTAACATTGTCGTAACAAGTTCAAACCATTTGCTCAAATATATCCGAAGCGGGGCAATCCTGCCCAAAAAGGGAGAGATTGTGTTTTTGGCTCGACTTGCGACCCTGTGTATTCGGCAAGGTTCCGGAAATCCTGAGCGCCCCTTTGTCTCTCCTCTCACACACTTCAGTTCGGCTACACGCCTTTCATTCATAATCACCTCGCTCTATGATGATATGGTGCATTCATGTACGACATGGACATGGAATAATTCGATGCCCTCTAGCGGCACAAACGAGGATTGCGATGGATAATGCCGGGTACGAGGAAAAAATGAACCAATATCTGCGCCTCGCCTCCTTTCCTGTTGCCGTGAAGTTCCTGAAATCCTGGGAGGAGGTTCCGCCTCGCACGAAACGGCCGCAGGAACACCTGGGCAACCGCTTTACCACCTGCCAAGCAGTCTCGATGGCACGACGCTATGGATGGGCACTCGCTCTCGGGCGCGAGGACAGCAGTTGCGTGCTGGGCGCGATGGCACTGGGCCTCGAAAAACGTCTTCCCCATTACACTGAGGGTAACCTGTGTATCGACCTCTACACGGAGAACCTCGAAGCAGGTCGCCTGAGTGAGGAGAGCGTTCCCCGTCTGGCCGAGGGGGAATACGTGGGCGTGCTCGTCGCGCCACTCCACCGCGCGGCGTTCACGCCAGACTCAATAGTCGTTTACGGAAACGGGGCACAAATCATGCGACTGGGACAAGCGTGGTTGTGGAAACGTGGCGGAACTCTACAGAGCGCGTTTCGTGGAAGGATCGACTGCGCCGATCTGGCTATCGCCCCGCATACGACGGGAGAACCGCAGATGGTTGTGCCCTGTACGGGAGATCGTATCTTCGGGCAGGTACAGGACCATGAGGTGGCCTTTTCGTTTCCCTTCTCCATGATGCAAGAGATACTCAAAGGCCTTGAAGCCACGCATAGAGCCGGGGCAACGCGATATCCGGTGACGAACTGGCTCAATTATTCGGGCGGGTTCCCGCCTTCGTACGAGAAGTACAAAGAGATGCTGGGAGAAGAAGAAAGCATATAACGGAGGGGCTTAATAGTCATTTCGGCGCAGGCTGGAATAACGTTGATCATACCCGACAGAGACTCATATACAATCAAACGCTGGAGAAGAACAACTCCAGAATAACAGCCGCCATCCCGATGACGACGGGAGCAAGAGGATGATGCTACGGACCAAGGCGCTTGTACTCGCCACTGCGCTCGTCGCAGGCATAGGCGCAGAAACCGCGAGCGCGGCACCCGAATCGTGCGAGGAATGGAATACTATAGCCTTCTTCATTCGTGCCGAGGCTACGGACATCGCCCGTTGTCTAAAGACGAAAGATGCGAACGCGCGCGACGCGGTGGGCCTCACTCCCATGCACCGCGCGGCGGGTTTCGGGGGAACACCCGCACTGGTACGGACCTTGGCCAAGGCAGGTGCGCAAACCAATACGCGTGACGTGAACGGCATGACACCGCTCCATCTGGCGGTGCACTTCAACAAGAAGCCCGACATGGTCGCCGCACTCATCAAAGCCGGCGCGAAGGCAAACGCGCGCGACGACTACGGCCGTTCGCCGCTTCATCTCGCGGCGCAGGGAGATACTCCCGGCGTAGTGCGCGCACTCGTGAAAGGGGGAGCGGAGGTAGACGCGCGAGATAAACGCGGCGCGTGGACACCACTCCACCTCGCGGCGTGGTTCGGAAAGAGTCCCGCTGTCGTCAAGGCACTCATCAAAGCCGGCGCGAACCTGCGCTTAAAGGACAAATCCGGCAGAACACCTCTTGACTACGCCGAAGTGAACGAGACACTCAATGAGAGCGTGTCTCTCCTCAAAAGGGAAGAAGTAAACGGCACTCCCGGCAGGCAAACATCTTCGAATACGCGCAAGTCAACCACAAATGATTGAAATTTTTTGCATTAATGAAATCAGAAAAATCTTGCAAGGAATCGCGGGATAGATTTCCTAGATTGAGCCGCCCTGCTTTCGGATGTCCGCCAGCACTATCGAGACGCCGCGCTTGGCGATGATCTTGAGACCCCGCGCCGACACGCGCAACTTCACCCAGCGCTTTTCCTCGGGCAGATAGAAACGCTTCACGTGGAGGTTCGCCTCGAAGCGCCGCCTTGTCTTGTTGTTCGAGTGCGAGTCGTTGTTACCGTACATGACGCTCTTGCCTGTAACCGCGCAGCGCTTGCGCGCTACGGGATTCGTATGGGCCTTCATCTATTTGGTCTCCCGAAACGGCTGGTGGCTTCGGCAGAATTTGCAGTATTTTTTGAATTCAAGCCGATCCGGCGTATTGAACTTGTTCTTGGTGCTAGTGTAACGCACTTTCTTGCAAGTTGTGCATTCTAGTTGAATGTTCTCGCGCATCTTGAAACCTCAACGAAAATCAATATCTTGGGATACACCCTTCCCGGTACGCAAAGAAGTGCCACCATAGCCAAGCCCGCGAAAAAAGGCAAGCGACACACGAAGTATTTTGTTTCTCTCTTATGCGCTAGAATCGGGGTGTTCAAAACCAGTCGAGAAGCGGACGGTCCCGAATCGAATCAGACGAGAACACGTATCCGGAAATCCAAACATCGAAGGAGAGAGCACAGTGCCTAAAATCGTCGCATACCTGGGGCTCGGCACCATGGGCGGGGCCATGACCAACAATCTTCTGAAGGCGGGATTCGTAGTTCACGGATACGATCCGGCACCCGAGGCCCGCGCCCGGGCGGAAGAGGCGGGAGCGAAAACCTTCGGCTCCCCTGCCGAGGCGGCTTCCCTTGCGGACGTCATCTGCTCCTCCGTACCCGAAACCAAGGACGTCCACGAGACCTATCTGGGAGAAAAAGGTGCGCTTCTCACCTCGAAGGAGGGCGTCGTCTGTTTTGATTTTTCCACCATCTCTCCCGTCGGCAGCCAGGCCATCGCGAAAGAAGCGGCGGAAAAAGGTGCGATATTCCTTGATACGCCCGTGAGTGGCAGCGCACCCAGCGCAGTAAGCGCGGAACTCAACGTGATGGTCGGCGGCGATGAGGCAGCGATGAACCGGCACCGCGACGTTCTTGAGGCCATCTCCGAGTCCATTGATTATTTCGGGCCGAACGGCGCGGGCCTGCACATGAAACTCGTGGCCAACCAGATCGTCTCGGTGTTTCTCTCTGTGGTATCCGAAGGCCTCACCTTGGGTGAGCGCGCAGGACTCGACCCCGTGGAGATGATGAAATACTTAAAGGGTGCTTCCATCCCCAAGATTCTGGCCATCAAGGGCTCTGCCCTGGCAAGCAGGGACTACACGCCTGCTTTCAGGGTCGACCTGATGCGAAAAGACCTGCGGCTCATCTCTGAGATGGCCGAAGCGACGAAGACGCCGACGCCCTTCGCCGCGATGGCGCGACAGGTGTATATCGCTTCATCGGCCATGGGATTCGGCGACGTGGATCAAAACGCCGTGCGCGAGTTTTTCGACAAAACCGCGGGGCTCAACAACTAGTGCTGTACAACGGAAACCTCAAGTCGCCTGCTTGAAAAACCCTTCGACGGGGAGTTCTGCACCTACGCCTTGCACCTTCGCACGCCGGTAGAGTTCTGCACCCAAGGCTACGTCCTCTATCGCGACTCCCTGGCTCAGGAAGAGGTTGATTTCATCCTCAGATGCGCGCCCGGGCATCACGCCCGCCGCAATCAACCCAATCTCCGATACCTGACCCCACTGGATGACTTTCGCCCGAATGGCACCGACCAAGTCGCCGCTCTCGAATTCGGCGCCTTCCAGATTATCCGTTACGATTCTCCCTCCCGCTGCACGACGGAAAGTTTCGTCGTCCACTTCACGGTTCGTGACGCGGTTCGAACCTGCCGCAATGACCGTCGTACCCGGCTCCAGATCGTTTCCATCAAATACCGGTTCGCGCGCCGTGGTAATGGTGCATACGATTTGCGAGCCTTTCACGGCCTCGCTCGCCGATTCCACCAGAACGAGTTCCGTGCTCACCTTACCCTGCATCGCCTGAACGAATTTTTCTCTCTTCTCGGCGCGGCGGCTGTGCACTTTCACCATTTTGAGGTCGCGCGCGCAGCAGAGGGCTTCAAGTTGCGACCTCGCCTGCCAGCCCGTGCCGATCAGCCCGGCCACCGAAGCGTCATTTCGCGCCATGTATTTCGCGGCGACGCCGCTCGCAGCTCCCGTGCGCATCTGCCCCTGCACGTTGGCTTCCATGAGTGAGAGCAACTCGGAGGTGTTCGCGTCCCACAACAGGAAAATGAACCGCACACCGATACCCGGAAACGTGGTATAGACCTTGAGACCCAAATAGCCCTCGTTTTCATCCACGATCCCGCCAAACATGACGTGCATCGTACCCTTGGGGACAAATACCCGTCGCCTCGGCTGATTCGGCGCACGCCCTTCCCCCTGGGCCTTGAAGCATTTTTCCACCACGTCCATGACATCGGACATGTTCACCAGTCTCTTTACGTCGGATTCATTCAAATAAAGCAACGATCCTTTCTCCTCTGCAATTCAAGATGTACGGGAATCAAATCATTTCAGGTTAAAGCCACACTCGAAAAAGTGACCGTTCCGTTTGGGTCAGGCCATTGTGAATAGCGGAGCACCTCCCCTTCGCAACCATCCAGAACACGCAACATGGTGTAGATGGGCGCTAGACCGCACACGTTTCTCGCGTCCCCATCGTTGACCACGCTCCAGTAAAATGCTTCCGCATCTCCACGGCACACCGCCTCCAAAGATTTCCCATCCGCTTGGGCGAGTTCTTTCAGCCGCACCTCATCCACGGGAGTTTCATCGCCGAACTGAGGGCCGACATGGGCGAAATCCACACTCGCTATCAGGCAGACCTTCCCTCCGTTTTGACGGTGCGCCGCCATTGTCTCTTTCAACGCGGAGACGAAAGTCTCCACCTGCCCATCACCTCGGGGAGATCGTCCCTCCGAGACAAACCCGTGAAACGAACCCACCAAGACGGGAACGAACCGGACCGGCCGAACGTCAGCAAAGAGATATTGCAGAAAAACCGCCTGAAATTCGATGGAATGTTCACTGCGATGTACAAATTCATCCTGAAAGGAGTTCACCGCCAACCTGTCCGAGAGCTGTTCCACGAACCCTGTGTCCGTCTGCAACGCGCCGAACGGCGTCTCGAAAGATTTGCACGTGAGGTTATAGATGTACTTCGTCATAGCGTGGACCGTTCCCAGAACGACGAACAAATCGGCGTCGGCTTTTTCTGCGATAGCTTTATACGCCCACGCGAATGTGGAGCCTCCGCAATGAAAATCGATATGCGGGGCGACCACACCCCGAAGCGGCTCGGCCGGCGACCGGGAAATATTCACGGGCATCCCAGGGCCTTCGGCGTCCATGAAAAAACCATCGATTCGGGAGCGTAAAAGCGCAGGGTCCGCATCGTAGCTTTTGCCCGCCAGAAAACTCGGGCGCACCGGATCACGCAGGTAAGCCTCCCGGCAGGAAGCGCTCCAGGAGGCGAAGTCGTCTCCTTCCAGGAAATGCGCCTCCTCGAGCCGGGCAATCATCGCCCTGTAGCTCTCTTCAGAAATATGCATCCCGTGGAGGGATCTGCATTGCGCCTTGATGTCTTCGAAAGTGTGGCGCCCATCGAGCAGGCTCAACACCGGAATCAGCGCCATAGGAGCATAAAGAACGGCCTCGCTCAGATGAAGTGGATCTCTGAGCACCAACATTTTCTGGCCTTGATGTTCAGCAGGGGCGGCCTCCACGGGCCTCAGCTTCATCCTCTGTAACGTCACATCCAAAATCCCTCACCCCCTGCCTTGATCGGCATGACGCCCGAAAAACGGAGCACACAATATCCCGATGAGGGATACAACCGACAACACGTAGAAACCCGGACCGAACGAGCCGGCCCAGTCCCTTATCGCTCCAATCGTCCAAGGACCGACGAAGCCGCCTAGATAACCCATACCGATAATCAAGCCGCCCGCCCTACCCACCTGGCTTTTCTGTACGTATTGCGCGGGATAGGCCAGGCAGAACAAAAACCAGTAATTCGTGGTGAGGCCCAAAGCGGCGGTTCCCGCCGCAACGATCCATGCGTTTCCCGCCGGCATGAGGGCCAGTACCAACGCCGTGAACAACCCGCACAAAGCTATCATGACCCGTTCGCCACCAATGGCCAGCGCTATTTTGTGCGCGCTCAGGGAAGCAAAAATTCCGAGTAAAGGCAAACTTGACACGATAAGTGCGGCACTCGCCTGCGACCAGCCTTTCACTATGAGAACCGTGGCCAGCCAACCCAAGCTCGTATAAAAGACGATGTTGTTGACGAACAGAGAAGTCCCGACCGCCCAGACAGCAGGTAGTCGATACACCATGACGCTTTGGGTCGAAGCGGATTCGGTTTCCAGGTCTACAGTGAGCGAGGTTGTGCTTTTTTGCCAAACGATAAACGCCACAACCAAAACTAGCGCCCAACCCAGATAGCCGCCGCGCCAGACATTCCCTCCCCACCCGGCGGGCAAAATCGCTACGGCCGGTGCCATGTAGTGCGAGGCTGCAACACCCAAACCCGCGCCTGCTATGATGGAAGCCGTGTAGACGGCGGAACCCAACTCATTTCGTTGAAGAGGAACTATCGTCCCCACCACTTTCGGCATGACGGGAAACACCAGTCCTGTGCCCGCACCCACGAGCGCGATTCCCGAAGCGAGCGACCAGAAATCTCCGCTCGAGAGACGGACAATTCCTCCCAGCAGAGTGAAGCATACACCGCTCACGACCACCTTCTTGACACCCAGTCGATCCACCAGTCGCCCACCTGCGACCGCGAAAAAAGCAATCAACGGAAATGGTGCGGAAAGCAGAAAACCGCCCGCGCCATAGGTGAGGTTCAAATCATCCCGTATGAAACCAATGAGTCCGCTCGTCGAGACCAGTGAGCCAAAAACGGCGAAAATGATGAAACAGGCGGCTCCCAGTATCGGTCGCCAGTGCGGATTTTCTTCGCTCATTCGTCCAACCCCAGGAGGCGCGCCGCATTCCCTCCCAGCCATTTCTCCATCACGGCCGGCTTGAGAGGGAGATTCATCGCCTCCTCTAAAATCTCCCCGAGAGATATCGGCAGAAGCGGCCAATCGGTTCCGAACAGAATTTTATCCTGTATTGTGGAATTGCCGAAATGAAGGAGCATCTCCCAGCCCGAATGCGGCGTAGCAAAATACTTCCATCTGTGACCTGAGGGGTCAATGTAGAGATTCGGTTGCCGCCAAGCGGCGGCGACCATCTCCGGCACCCAGGGCCAGCCGCCGTGGCCAGCGATAACCTTCAGGTCGGGCATTTCGCCGCAGAGGCGATCCAAAGCCAGAGGTCTACCGAGTTCCATTGGATGAGCGGGCGCCCAGTTTACCGACGTGTGAATCCATACGGGAACACCCAGTTCAACGCACTTTCTGTAGACGGGACGATATTCAGGCGCATCGGCGGGCAAGCGATGCAGAAAAGGAACGAGAAACGCTCCGTGCAGACCATATTTGCGGATGCCCTCTTCCAGCGTGACCGCCGCATTGTCCTTGTTGGGGTCGACGCCCTGAAAGGCCAGAATCCGTTCCGGATACGAATCCACCGCACGGGCGAGGACATTAGGGTCGAGCGGTGAAACGCCGGTAGTGCTCTCCTGATCGATGCTGAATACAACCGCTTTGTCGTAACCCGCTGCACCCAGAAGTGATATGAACTCTTCAATGGGCCGTCCGAGCCTCGCGGATATTTCCTCAATGAAGCTGTGGATTTCCGATGGCGTCGTCCCCACCACCTTGCTGCGAAACTCCTCTTCCTCGACGCCGCAAAAAGCGCTCAAGCCCTTCGCGAACATTTCCAGGTAACCGGGAATCGACGCCCAGCCCGAGAGGCGGGCGCGATAGGACTCCGCTACGGGCAAGAAGCTACAGATGTCGATAATCAATGCGGTCGGCCCTGGGTCTGCCCGGAAAAAGCGCTCGACCGAAAGAGAAAGAAATCATTTTGACTTAAAGTCAATCGTACAGAACCCACCTGTATTGCCAGGATAAAAACGATCAGGATGGCCAAAGAACCGCTCCTTCTCACGTCTCCTCCTCTCCTGATAGCGTCGATAAGCAGTTCGAACAACAACACGGCGCAACCTACAAGAAACATTATGAAGGGTGACCCACCTGACACCAGTATTCCCTCCACGAACCCGGAATCCCTGAGTAAAGCCAGCCTGCGACGATCCCGTCTGCATCATGTAAAGAGCAAAAGGCAAACCTCGCGCCGATTTGTACCCAACACGTGCCGCTTGGCATCGTAGCGGTACTCTACCAACTGAAGGTTTTTCCTCCAAGAAACATGAGAACATGACCGCCCACCGAAAACACTGAAAGACAAAAATGCGCTATGACCCACAAAAAAGATGAGCCCGTGATAAAGCACCCGTTCCACGCCTCTTCCTGGATAAGTAGGCATGGAGTCATACCACAGAGCACGAACATCCAGACCAACCCTGCACTCTGCATGGCGAGTTCGTCCCATCTGGGGTCTATGCCCTTCGAGACGCGGGACTTGACAAGCAGGGTGAAAACAGCGTCGCCGCAGACGAACACTCCCGCCAGGGCGAAGGGGAAATAAAAAACGCCGCCAATAGATGATCAGGGAGCGACAACGCTTCCTGAAATGGAAATGGCACCGCAGTTTCCCAATCGAATGCGAGATGCACTGCAACGTCTGGACGAGAAAAACCGATTCACCAGAAGTTATATTTTCACAACCTGTCTCGCCAGATATTTTTCGAGTTTATCGTCATCCAGAACGACGCCCAACCCGGGCGCGTCGGAGATCGTATGCCGGCCTGTGCTCATGTCGACCGGAGAATCTACGACGTCGTCAAGCATTTTCTCAGGGCCGACGGATTCAATCGACGCAAGGAAAGCATTCGAAGTCGCCGCCACGTGAATCTCGCCCAGCGTGTAGGGCGACAGCCCGAATCCGTGGCCGATTACCAGCTTCATGCGGGCAGCCTCTGCCGTAGCGACCATGTCCCGAACCCGAAGGGGGCCGCCTTGCTTCATGATTTTGACCTTGACGATATCGGCGGCTTCCGCCCGAATAATCTCAAGCAGGCTCTCCGGCCCGAACACGCACTCATCCGCCATGACGGGGATGTTGATGGAGCGGCGTACTCTGGCGAGCCCTTCGATGTCGGTTCTCGGAACAGGTTGTTCGAAGTGGTGGATATCGGCTCCCTCTACTTCACGAGCGAGAGCAATGGCGTCTTCCACGTTGCCGTAGGATTCATTCGCATCGATTCGTATCTCGAAATCATCCCCCGTCGATTCGCGCACGGACAGCACCCGTGCTGCGTCGGATTCTACATCTCCCCCCGTCTTCACCTTGCACGCACGCCACCCACGCTCGTAGAAACCCCGCGCCTCGCGCCCCGCCTCATCGGGCGCCTTGATGCCGATCCAGGCGTTGAAGCGCACCTCCTTCTTCACCGCGCCGCCGAGAAGCTCATGCAACGGAACGCCCAGGTATTTCGCATGCAGGTCCGCCATAGCGAGTGACAGGGCGCCCTTTCCGCCGTCGAAGCCATCACAGACATCGTCCATTTTCCGTGTAATCTCGCGCGAGGCTCTCGGGTTCGCGCCGATGAGCGCGGGTGCGAGCTTTTGTTCCACGGCGTCTGCGATATCGTCGCGATTCAAACCGGAATACCCTGCCACGGGTTCGACGTCGCCGATTCCACAAAAACCGTTGTCCGAAGTCACCCGGACGACGACCGCAGGCTGGACGTTGTGATTGTGGTTCGCGTTCTTGAAAAAATCCCGCATCGGCATGTCGACGCGGAATACCTCAATGGATGCGACTCTCACGTATAATCCTCCCTCATCCAGAGCAGGCCGAAGTACCTCGAACGTACCTCATTCCGCTTGTGCCACGACCTCGCATACGTGCTTTCTTAACACATCATCTACACGGCGAGAAACGTCTACGCCCGGACGCAGGAAAGAAAACACGAGGTCATCCACTTCCAGACCGGTCACCGCCTCAAGCGCCATGACATAGGCACCCCCCTGGTTCTCATAGAACGATGCCTTCTCTTCCTCCTCGCCTTCGGCAACCTTATCCGTCTTGAAGTCCACAATCGTCAATTTCTCTTTTTCCTCGAACACCAAGTCGATGAATCCCCGAATCACCCTGCCCTCCAATTCGAACATGAAGGGCAACTCCTGCCAGCGCCTCGGTGCTACGCCTGCACGCGCAAGAATACCATTCTCCAAAGAATTCCGTATCAAATCCATGGCGAACGCAACGTCGTCTTCGCCCAAATCGAGTGTGTGGGCGAAGGCAACGCCCACTTCCTGCAAACTCTCCAAACATTCGCGCGTAGGCGGCTCAAGACGCGCGAGGATAGCATGAACAAGGTTCCCGAACGCCGTGCCTCCTGCGTGAACCTCCTGGTCTTGTGGCGTCTCCTCATCTGGATGCGTCCATGAGGTGACAGATTCTTCTGCATCCAGACCTTTCGCGAGTCCGCTGGGAGCCAAGGGTTTTTTCATGTCGATCGGCTTTTTCAGGCGTTTTAGTCTCTCATCGAGAGCAGCACGCCGCGTGAGGATGATCCCCGGCTCCCCGTTTTCTGGACAGAACGCTTCGTCGCCAAGCCGCAGGATGGGTTCAGCAGGTTTCGACGCCTCCGGCAAAACTTCGATGACGGAGACCATCTGACTCATTTTTTCTATCTCGTCCTCGCCCAGGCCCGCGTCTTTCATGAAAAAACGAAAACCCGATTCCGGCCAGAGCAGATAATCCTCCGCCCGCGTCGCCGCCACGTACCAAAGACGCTTTGTTTCCGCCTGCTGGAACCGGTCTTCGCGCCCAAGCGCATCCATATAGCCCAGCGTATCGAGTCGTCTGTTTCCCGAACCCAGATGCAGATCGACCGCTTCGTTTCCTTTCTCGTGGCTCGCGATACGCTCCCTGGGGTGCCGATCTACACTTCCCTCCAAATCGGCCAAGGCAACGACAGGAAATTCCAGCCCCTTGGCCTGGTGAACGCTCATCAACCGAACCGCTCGTCCCTCATGAGCATCCAAAAACGCCTCTGGTTCCTTGACATCGCGCTCTGGTCCGTACTGCGCTACCAGATGCGTGGTGAAAGCATCCACGCCCCCCACCCCCCCGCCTGCGAACTCGTGCGCCATGTCGAGGAGTTTTTCCAGATTGGCGACGCGCTGTTCTCCGTTTGATGAGGCCATGAACAACTCGAGCGCTCCCGTACGGCGGTATATTTCCTCCAAAAGGGAACGCGCGCTCGAATCTCTCTTCATCTTGTGAAGCAGGCGCATTTCTCGAACCGCCTCTTGCAACTCCCCAGGCGGGTCTTGCGTTTTCAAAAAGTAACGGGCGAGTTCCACGTCCGAAAAACCGTACAGGGGAGAGCGCAGGGCGGCGGAAAGTGCAAG
Source organism: bacterium (assembly GCA_965200245.1). Classification (GTDB taxonomy): domain Bacteria; phylum UBA8248; class UBA8248; order UBA8248; family UBA8248; genus Bin107. The sequence continues at coordinate 753,562 of CBDATS010000005.1, forward strand.
CGGGTCGCCGGGCCACACCGCAGCGGCCAAAACCGAGATGACCGAGCCAACCTCGAACTTGTCGTAAAACCCGTGCCCACCATCGGTCACGAACGGAACCTCCGCAGCGCGAAAGGCACCCTCAAACTCCGCGTAACCCGTTCTCGTGCGGAACAAGACGGCGACATCACCATAGTGGACAAACCGACGCTTGTTTTGCTCTTTATCGCGAATTTCTACCTTCCTCTCCACCAAATCGCGAATCGCCATGACAAGGCATGCGGCCTCACTCTTTCTCCTGTCTTCTGCTGTCACCTTGCTACCCTCGGCTGGTCTGTCTCCCCCTTCTTGTCTTCTGATCAGGAAAACGGCCGGTTCCAAGGATTCGCGATGCGCAACGAGTTCGACGTATTCAGGCTGGACAGCGGTGTTCGCGGAGTCGTGAACGATGACGCGTGAGAATACCTCATTCACGAAATCGACCACGCCGGGGGTACTGCGGAAATTTTCTTGAATGTACAGTACTCGTCCATCCGGGAGATCCCCAATCTTCTCCCGCACTTCATGGTAGATGGCGATATCCGCCCGGCGGAAGCGATAGATGGATTGTTTTGGGTCGCCTACGAGAAACAGCCTGGCGTCATCCATCCGCACTGCTCGCCAGTCAGCGTTATCTCCTGTTCCTGCAAGCAAGAAAATTAACTCGACCTGCAGTAGGTCTGTATCCTGAAACTCATCGACAAGAAAATGCTTGATTCCCTCGCGGATTCTCCTTCGCACACCGGGGTTTTTCCGGGCGAGCTTCGTTGCCAGAAACAGCATGTCCTGATAGGACAAAAGCCCCGCTTCGCGAAGACCCTGCTCGAAAGACTCGGTGAAGTCTCGAACGAGCGGAACCAGACCGGCGATCATCTCGTGGGCGATTAACGCGGCTCCTTCTCGCAAGAACCTATCGTATTCTCTCCGGAAGTGTTTTAGGTTTTCTCTGCCTTCTTCTTTTGAACTCCCCCAGTTCGCCGCTGAACCTACCCCCTTGTTCAGTTTGAACCCGGGATTCCAAAACTCACGCAGAAGCTCGGTTTGCGAAAGTTCGGAGAGACCCTCTATCCAGCTTCTCGCCATTTCCAGTTGCTGGAAAGCCTTGTCTTTTTTATTCATGCAGTGGCGCCCCACCTCCGCCCAAGTACTGAACGCTTCCGCTACTTCCGTGTAGATTCTATCGGGAGAAACGTCTCGTGAACGGGGGAAATGTTCTCTCAACTCCGGCAGGTCGAGCAGGGCGTCGCGGATTCTCTCCAGATCGGCCACCTGGAAACCGAGTTCCAGAAAATCACGCAGTTGCGCATCCTCGCCGTTCAGCACCTGCGTCAGCCAGTCGCGCCAAGCCGTGTCGCGTCGCGCCTCGTACTCGATTTCATCCACATTTCCTGCTTCGGGGGGAAGCCCTGCGTCCAGCGAGAAACTCCGCAAGAGGTTGAGGGCGAAGCCGTGGATCGTGGAGATGCGCGCGGATTCCAGGTTCTCCAGCGCATCCTGCAATCGCGCTCTCGTTTCTTCGCCCTGTTCTTCAAGCGCCGCTGCGCGAATCCCACGGCGGATCCTGTCCTTCAGTTCCGCAGTCGCTTTTCGCGTGAAAGTGATGGCAGCTATCTCATCAAGACGCACGCCTTCACTTAGAATCAGGTGAAGGATTCTATCCACGAGCAGGGTCGTCTTGCCCGTACCCGCGCCCGCTTCGACGAGAATGGGGCCGCGCGTCCAAGTCGTGGCCTCGCGTCGCTGCACCTGATCGCGTGGGTGTGCGTTCATACCGCTCTCTCCCGCAACACGAGAAGTTCGTTTATTTCCGGCGCTCCCTCTTTTCGTGCGGCGCGCTCGATCCTGTCGGGCCCGCAAACCATCCTGTAATTGCAATACCTGCAGCCAACGTCGGATGGAGTCGGAAAAAACCGTCCCTTCCCGGATGAGGCAAGGAAATAATCCAGGAGCGCATCCACATCCGCCATGCGGCCTTCGATATCCTCAGAAGATCGCACGCGCTCTTCGGCACCCTCTTCTTCCGTAAGATAGACGTATGCGCCGCTTACTCTGGCACTCTCCGGCAAGGCGTCCGTGCGCGCGCGCAGATGCCGCGCGTAAAGATGAAGTTGAAGACTCGCGCCACCGTCCAGAATTTTTCCTTTGGCAGGAAGTGAATTTTTTCTTCCCCAGGTCTTAAAGTCGATGACGCGGTATTCCCCCGCTTCATTTTCCTCTAGCAGGTCCATCCGACCACTCAGGGCGAGTTCTCCCGCCTGAAGCGTTATCCGTAATGGCTCCGAACCCCGGCCGCCGAATCTCTCTTCCACGCTCACCGGCTGCCTGCCCGTTTGCTCCGCGCGTGTTTGCTCCAGGTAACCCTCCAAGCGCCTGTATAATGTGTTTTCGAGCACCGCCCATGGCAACGCGAGCAGGGGCGGCGATTCAGCCGCATCCGCCTCCTCACGCAACGCCTCGTGAATCGCATCTAGGAGCGCGCCCTGAGCGGTCGTTTCATCGAGCGCGTCAATAGACCGGTTCTCCCGCTTGAGCCATAGATGAAAATGTTCGAGAGCCCTGTGCGTCAACTGCCCTCTCCTCCTCCCGTCCAAGACGAAAGGGGGTAGAGGTTCCTCGCGCTTTTCCATGCGCGGATACAGGCGCTCGTTCACGAACCGATACGGGCAACCGAAAAAAACCTCTACCGCAGTGACGCCGAGGGGCCACGCGGGCGAGTGAATCCTCTCCCGGATGATTTGCAGCAAGTCGGGGGTCGTGAGCATACCGTCAAATGCGGTCAACGCACCCTGCCGCCATCGCTCGGCCAGGGCGTTTCGTTTGCGGAGAAACCCGGGGAAATCGTTCATGTAGGCGAGGGCACCCGCCTCGGACCGCCTGATCTGCTCCACCATGCGCGCCAAGTCATACTCTCGCAGTTGAACGGGATTCCCGGAACAGGCTCCGACATTCGGTGTCGTGGTGGCGGTGTTGCTGCGCAAGCCCGCGAAAAGGCCCCACGCGCCGTCTCTCGCCTCTCCCAGCGCATCGGCCAGATAATGCAGGTAAAGGCTGGGGAAAGACGCCGTCTCATTCCCCGTGCCATCCTCGACACTCGTCACCGTAATAACGAGCCGTTTCCTCACCGACTGGAGGATCGTCCACAACTGAAAACGCGCTTCATTGTCACGGTATTTCTTGAGCGGAAGCGCCATTTCCCTCTCCGGGAAGCGCTGTTTCGCCACGCGGTTCAACACCTCGCGGGTGGAATCGGGCAGGAGCGGGTTTTCGCTCCCCTGAGCCGGAAACAGGCCCTCGCCCATGCCTGCGAGCACGACCGTGTCAAAGGAAATCCCGCGCGCGCTCTGGATAGAGGAGAGACTCGCCAGATGCCTTTCTTCCAACTTGTTCACGCTCTGGGGGGTTTTCTCGAAAAACAGCTCGCAAAGATCGTAGAACGCCTCACGCGTCATCTCGCCGGTAACAGCATCCAAATCCGCCAGCAAACGGACCACATCCTTAACTGCTTTAGCGTCGACCAAATCGCATGTCGTCTCTGAGAAGACTTCCAGAGCCGATTGAACGAACAAAGAGAGCGACCCCGCTTCGGGGATCCTCTCCATGAGATCGACGACTTCGGACATCGAGATGGCAAGGGAATAGGCAGCAGGACGCTCCTCATCTCCTTCTTTCATTCTCTCCAAGGCGTCATCGAGTTCTGCGCACCAGGCGTCCGCACCTCTCAGGTAAGGCAGGCTTCTCGAGAAAAACTCCCATCTGGACACAAGGATGTCGTCACAGACAAGTTCTTCGAATCCGTATTTCTCGGCAAGATACCGAAACCTCGGCGTGCCGATGAAGCCTCCCTCCCCTAGAAAGCGCATCAACTCGGCGCGCGGATAGCCCTCAACCGGAAGACGAAGCATCAAAAGAAACAACCGGGCGGCGGACGTTTCCGACAGAGGATTCCTTCCTTTGGTCAGACAGGGAATTTCGAGGGTTTGAAACGTCTCCTCGAATAAGTCCTGATAGCCGCCTTGCTCGGTCATCAGGACGCATACCTCATCTTCACTCTCGAAATCCTCCCGTGCCCGGAGCATCTCCCGGCAGGCTTCCCGGACTTCTCGGCCTCTTGTGGGGGCAGCTACGACGCGCATGGCATCCGCCGCCAAAGGCCCGGCCTGCGCTCCATGGCGCGAAAAGATCGCTTCGGCCAGTCCCGAAAGCGGCCTGGACGCGATCGGCCCCGCTTGTTCGCGCTGGAAACCCTGCTCCTCTAGCCAGTGGATAAAGGGCAGCGCGTACGCGCAGGCGGGCGCGTCGGTTTGAGCAGGTACCAGGGCTTGGGACTGCGCCTCCCGGCAGACAGCCGCCGCCAGCCTGCGCTGAATCGCATTCATCTCTGCAAAACCGTAGAAAATAGTGGGTACGCGCGGGGGGTCGGCTTCCGCCCTCTCGCACGCGGTCAGGAAAAGCGAGGATAGGTCGTAAAATCCGCGTTCACGCATGCAATTCCTGTAACGCTCGATCAAAACCCCCAAGTCCCACAGTCGCGCCGCATCGGGGCCGGGAATCTCCTGGCTGAGTTTCCTCAAATCATGGGGCGAAAAGTTCGCCTCAGCCAGGTCCGTCAAAGTCGCGTAGAGGTTCTCTCCGTATCCCACTGAATCGGAGGGGTAGAAGGCGAACTCTCCGCGCGTGCACTCGAACACCTCTTTGGCCAGGGTTTCGGCCAAAGCCGGGTGGATCCGCCTGAGTTCCGCCAAGGAGCGCTCGGGTTCGGCAATCTTACGCGCTAAGTCGATCATGCCCAGAACCTCCACCCCTGCGAAACTGCTCGCGCGTGCAAGAACGCTCTGAACGTGATCACGCAGCCTGCTCGAGATGACGACCACTCTCCTGTGCGCCAGTGGATCTCCGCAACCCATGCCGCGTACGCGGGAAGCAAGGGATGACTCGAGATGGTGGAAAGGAGCGGTGAAGAGAATTTTAGAGACTGACGCCATGAGGAGTTCCATTTCAGCGTTGGTGAGCGGTTCCGCTGGATGAAGTAGATCCGAACGATCGATCAGGTGTTCAGCACACTCTCACCGAAGAGTTCTTCCACCTCAAGCAGGCCGGGCGTGAGGCCCTGCTGGTGGGCATAGGAGAGGAGTTTTTCGAGAGACGTGCGGTTCGCCTCCACCCCGTAGGGCCAGAAATTATCGCCAAAAATCTCGCGTGTCTCATCCATCACAGAGGGTAGAAACGGAATCATGGCCGAGAGGGCACCGTTATCGCTCAAAAGTTCCATCGTCTTTTCGCGCGCCTCGCACATGGCCTGGTAAATGGATCCAAGCGCCCAGGGGGTTTTCACGTGAATATCGCGTCTCAGCACAACGCAGTGCATCATGGGATGAACACCCGTTCGCTTGTAGTACGCCGTCTCGGCGGCCTTGTAGTTCGGGAAGAGACGCTTGACGCGTGGCGAGCCCTTAGCGAAGCACTCGGGCACCTGATGAATCAGCGCTCCGTCTACCTCGCCCGAATCGAGCATGCTCGAAACCGTCTGGCCGGGCTTCATATAGCGGATGCGCGCGCCGGGCGGCATGGGAATCGGTACGCGCGGCTCAATGGCCGCCACCCAATCCACCGAACTCACGTCGAGGCCGTATTCTTCGGCGAGAATGCCCACAATCCACACCACCGCCGTCATTCCCCATTCGCGGATCGCGATTCGCTTGCCGTTCAGGTCCGCCACCTGATTGACGCCCGCATCAGTGTTGGCATAAACCATCGAATGCCGGAAGACGCGGCTCGGAAAAGCTGGCATCCCCACGAAGGGGCTCTCGCCCTCACCGAGCAGGAACATGTGCGCACCCATCGACATTTCCGACAGATCGAACTCCTGGTATCTGCACATGCGGAAGAATATCTCGGTGGGCGGCAAGGAAAGCACCCGGAGATTCACCCCCTCCGGGCGAACCGCACCCATCTTGAGAATGTTGGTCCGATCATAATCGCCAAACGCCGCTGTGAGTTCCAGAGCCGGCATGTTTTCCCCTTTCACGTCATAAATCCTGAAAACACCTATTCTTGATAATCGCGGAACGGCCCTCAGGTTTCTCATAATTTCCTTCTCTCAGCAACGAGGCGCATCCTTGTGCGCGTGAAAAATGCGGTTGACCGCCCGCCACCCGACGTGGCATGAAGAGTCGGGCAGTCACAGGATTCCGAATTGACAACCGAAAAGGATAACGCTTGGCCAATAAGACAAGGGTGATCATTTGCGGGTTCGGGCGCGTGGGACGTGAATTCGCGAGACTCATCCACAAAAAATCAGAGTTCATGCGCACGGCTTATGACCTCGATCCGGCCATTGTTGGCGTGGGAGAACTCAACGGGAGCCTGCACTGCCCCGTTGGAATCGACCCCGCAACAACTGCGGACACCTTCGAGCGGACAGGCAGTTTCGAAGGGAATCCTCATCTGGAAGCCGATTGGAGTGGAATCGACCTCATTCGCTCGGCAAGCACCGACATACTCATTGAGACGACGCCCACCGACATCCGCACGGGCGAGCCGGCCATGAGCCACATACGCGAGGCGCTCTCAAGAAACATCCACGTTGTGAGCGCGAACAAGGGACCCTTCATCCGCGCCTACCGCGAACTGACTGCGCTGGCGCGTGAGAAAAATTCAAGTCTCAAAATCTCCGCCGCTGCTGCAGCTGCCCTCCCGACCATAGACGTGGCGGAGATATGCCTCGCGGGTGCCGAGATTCTTGGCATAGAAGGCGTACTGAACGGGACAACGAATTTTATACTTTCCAGAATGCGGACAAACGGCAAGAGTTATGAGGAGGCGCTCGCAGAGGCGCAGTCGCTCGGTATCGCGGAGACCGACCCCACGCTCGACGTGGAGGGTTTCGACACGTCGAACAAGCTCGCGCTCATCGCGAACGTCTGCATGGGTGCGGACCTGATGCCCGCAGACGTGAAGCGTACGGGTATCACCGGCATATCACTCGAAAAAGTGCAACGCGCGAGTGCTGCGGGCAAAATCATGCGTCTGGTGGGCACAGCCAAGCGAGGCGAGAGCGGGCGCGTCTCGGCCTGCGTCGCGCCCGTGCTACTCTCGCCCGATCATCCCTTGGCAGGGGTTGAGGGTGCAGAGAAGGGAATCACCTACACGAGCGATACCATGGATCGTGTCACCGTGACGGGCGGAAAGAGCGATCCGCGTGGCGCGGCCGCCGTTTTACTTAAAGACCTCATCAACATTTATCGTCATTCATCATCCTGACGCGGAGATTTCCCATGAACAACGCAGATTTAATCGTCAAAACCATGAAGGAAGCGGGCGTCACGCACTGCTTCGGCATTCCGAGTGGAAACGTGCTGCCCATGCTCGAGGCCATGCGCAAAGGGGGAATCACCTTTGTCCTCACTGCGCACGAGGGCTCGGCGAGCTTTTCCGCTGACGTGATGGGCCGCCTGACGGGCGCGCCCGGGTTTTGCATCGCCACCCTGGGACCTGGAGCTACGAACCTCTCGACCGGCGTGGGCAACGCCTATCTGGACCGCTCTCCGCTCATCGCGCTGACCTGCAACTTGCACACGCACCAGTTGGGACGTCGTATTCAGATGTACATTGACCATCACACCCTCTACAGGCCCATCAGCAAAGCGAGTTATCCGCTCAGGAAAGGTCGTGTCGCCTCCGTGCTGGAACAAGCGATAGGCCTCGTGTTAAGCGAGCCGCACGGCCCCGTCCACCTGGATTTGCCAGAAGACGTGTCGCTCGCACCCGCTACCGAGGATATACCGCCCATCCCTCAGGGCAAACGTCACCGCCCCGCACCTGAGAGCGCATTCTCAAAACTGGAATCCCTTCTTCAGAACGCCAAGCGGCCCGTCGCCGTTCTGGGCTCCACGACCATGCGGATGGAAAACCCAGCGCTTCTTCGCGCCTTCATCGACAAGCACCAGCTACCCTTCGCCACGACCACCATGGCCAAAGGGATGATAGATGAAGACCATCCGCTTTCGGTCGGGTGCATCGAACGCGGCAAGCGCCAAGTGCAGCGAGAGTTCTTAAGAAGCGCCGATTTGATTCTGGGGATTGGCTACGATGTCGTCGAGGTGGAATACGAGCAATGGATCAAGAACGTGCCCCTCGCCAGCGTGGACATTGACCCGGTGGATGCGGATGCTTCTGTCGATATCACGCACGAGTTGGTGGGCAACCTTGATGCGTCTTTGAGACGCATGAACAGCTTCGCCCCCGGCAGCTTTGAGTGGCCTTCAGACGCCGCCTTGCGCCAAAAAGAAAAATTCCAGAAGGCCCTGCGCCCCGATGTTCCAAACTTCGCGGCTCATCAGGCCATCGACGTGGTTCGCGAAGTGACGCCAAAGGAGGGAATCCTGTCCTTTGACGTGGGCGCACACACGCACCAGATAGCCAGCCAGTGGACCGTTCACGAGCCGCGCACGTTCCTCATCACGAACGGGTGGTCCTCAATGGGCTTTGGTCTGCCGGGGGCTATCGCCGCGAAGCTCGCATGTCCAGAAAAACCCGTGGTTGCCCTTATCGGGGACGGGTGTTTTCAGATGACGTGCGGCGAGGTAGCAGTCGCCAAGAGAATGGGCCTCGCCATTCCCATAGTCGTGCTGGACGATCGCTGGCTCTCGCTCATCCAGGTGAAACAGGACAGGCGCGCTTACGGCCGCTACGGCACCGAACTCCAGGCTGAGGAATACCAGGCGCCGCCCGCCCATTATTTCGGCGTGCCTGCCGTGGGCGCACGAACGCCGGAGGAACTTCAAAAGGCGCTCCGCCAGGCTTTCGACGCTGACGGGCCGACTATCATCGAAGCGGTGGTGGACACCGGGCACTACGACGACACGGTATTCGACTAGAATATCTCCAGAACAGACGATACCGAGACGTTTGAACGAAAGAAATCGCAGTTTAGGCCTTATAGGTAATGTCGCATCCATTCTGAACACACCGTGGATTCTTCTTCGGGCGGGGCATTTCACCGGGCGAATTCGGGCATTATCCTTATACGTTGAAAGTCATGTTTTTCCGTTCCACGCGAACATAAAGAAACACAAGGTGAAATCGTACAACTCCTACTTGCGAGACAGGGGCATTGTCTCACACCCCACCAAGTGCAGGACGCGCTCGCAGGCCACCCGATAACGGAGCGAGAGAGCTTCGTCATGGAGAAGTTGCTCGTCGCCGTCCCGCCCCGGTAGATGGCGAGTTTCTATCGCACCTTGGCGGGCGCGGAGATCGACCCCATATTCGAAATTTCAGGAAAAAACGGTCACAGGCTACTGGGATCAAAACATGGTCACTCCGGGGTCTCGGCAAGGGTTTCCGTCACGCCTGTGAGGATTTAAGGCTCGAACGCGCTTTTATCGTCTGTCCGGGGGAGGAGTACTACCCCGTCACGAAGGACACGGGGTGGTTGGCCTGCGGAAGATGGTCTCTATCATACTGCACGGGGAGGAACAGCCAGAGGCACTAGAGAAACCTGGCGCCCTCGATGATCGCCTCACCGAAGTTTACACCTTCGATGTCCGCGCCTGTCAAATCCGCGTCGCGGAAACTTGTGCCCGCGACGTCGGCATCGCTTAGGAGCGCGTCGCGCAGGACGACGCCCTCCAGATCGGCGTTTCGCAAATCCGTCTCACGCAAGTCTGCGCCCGAAAGATCGGCGGCGCTCAAGTCCGCGCGTACCAGACTCGCGCCTCTTAATTTGGCGTCGGTAAGGTCACACCCGCTCAGGTCCGTCCAAGAGAGGTCTTCACCCTCCATGGAGAGGGGCTCGCCTTTTTGCGCGGCTTCTTCAATAAGTTGTTCCAACTTCTCGCGCGGCATGTTCATGTCGGGGAAAATCATAGATCAGACAGGCGAACTTGCAAGGCCGGATTGACAAGAATCCGACGTGATGCCTACAAAGACACTCACGTACAGACCCTTTGAAGATGTGCAAGCGCCCCTCTTCGAAGAACCATCAAACTGAAAATGCGCGCTTGAAATTCTTGCAACGAAGGCGGAGAGCGCTCTCCCCGCCGCTGAAAATCGACAGGAGAATTCCATGAAGGTGAAACGGGTAGGCGTCATCGGTCTGGGGACGATGGGTTCGAACATCGCCATCGTCTGCACTCGGGGTGGCAAGGAAACGACGGTTTTCGAGGCAAACGCGCAGGCCATGGAGGCGGGCATGACGCGGGTACGCTCATTCCTGGACGCGGGCATCGAGAAGGGCAAGACCTCTCCTGAGGAGAGAAAAGCGATGCTGGGTCGAATTACGCAAGCCGAATCGATCTCGGGACTTCAAGATTGTGACCTGGTGATCGAGGCCATCACCGAAGATAGCGAGGAGAAGAACAAGCTGCTCCGCAGCCTGAACGCCGTACTAGGCAAAAAGGCCATCATCGCTTCCAACACGAGCACACTCTCCATCTCCCACATGGGAGCGGCATCGGGACGCCCTTCGAAGACCATCGGCACGCATTTTTGCCTACCGGCAGCACTCAACAGACTCGTGGAAGTTGCCCCTGCCCTCCTCACGAGTCAAGAGACCACGAGTGCGACCATGGCCTTTTTGGAAGATGTCGGCCAGACGCCCGTTCTGGTGAAAGATGCACCCGGCTTCGTGCTGAATTACTTCCTCGTGGCGTTCCAGAACGACTGCATCCGCCTTATCGAATCAGGCTACACGAACCCGGCGGATCTGGACACGGGCGTGCGCCTGGGCCTCGGCTACAGGATGGGTCCCATGCGCCTACTTGACATTGAGGGACTGGATATCCACCGCACAGTCTCGCTCTCGATGTACGAACAACTGAAAGACCCGCGCTACATCCCTCCGCCGCTGGTTGACCGCATGATAGATGCGGGCTATCTGGGCGCCAAGACGGGCAAGGGGTTTTACACCTATAAGTCCGCCGGCGTGTTCGGCGTCGCCGAACCGGAAGAAGACGCAGCGAATGCGCGCGACCTCTCCTCTGGGCAGACCATCGCGGACGCAGTGAAGAAAGTCGGCGTCATCGGCCTAGGGGCCATGGGTTCGGGCATCGCACAGGTCTGTTTGACCGCAGGGCTGGAAGTCACTGGTATCGAGGTGAGCGCGGAGACTCTCGAAACGGGCCTCAACCGCATCCGCAGGAACCTCGACGGCGCAGTGAAACGCGGGAAAATGGACGAAGCCAAAAAAGAGGAAACGCTCGCGCGCCTTGACGGTTCGACCGATCTGGGGGCGCTTTCCGATTGCGACCTCATTATCGAGGTGATCATCGAAAACCTCGACGCCAAACTCGAACTCTTCGAAAAACTCGGAGAAATAGCGAAAGAAAGAGCGATCATTGCGTCGAACACTTCTTGCCTCTCCGTGACCGCCATGGCGGCCAAGACGAAAACCCCTGAGCGCGTGGTGGGCCTTCACTTTTTCAACCCACCCTACGCCATGCGGCTCGTTGAGGTGGTCGAAGCCATCCAGACCGCACCCGAGATCACAGAGTTCGGCATCGCGTTCTGCCACCGAATCGGCAAGACACCTATTCCCGTCAAGGACAGACCCGGTTTCCTGGTGAACCGCTTGCTAGTCCCTTATCTCAATCACGCCGCCCATGCGTTCGATGAAGGCCTCGCGGACAGCGAGAGCATGGACAAGGCCATCAGCATGGGACTCGGACACCCCATGGGGCCACTCACGCTCATCGACCTGGTAGGCGTAGATGTGCAGACCTTCGTTGCCGACTCGATGGCCGAAGAGTTGGGCGAGGCGAGATTCTACGCCCCGCCCATCCTGCGCCGGATGACCTCGGCTGGGTGGCTGGGCAGAAAGACAGGCAAAGGTTTTTATGACTACGAATAAACGTACCCGGCAGTCGCCCCGGGAATAGCGATGCGCATCCCGGTTGCTGCACCTATCATCCCGCGAGAGAAGTGATGAGCCGCGCGTTTCCAAAGCCAGTAGTCGTGGTGAGCAAGTGCTTGGAGTTCGAGGCATGCCGCTACAACGGCGAGCGAATCTCGGCACCCTTCATCGAACGGCTCGAACCCCATGTGCGTTTCCGGCCCGTCTGTCCCGAGGTGGCGATTGGCTTGTCCACGCCAAGAGACCCGATACGAATCCACTTACAAGACGGGAAGAAACGTCTCTACCAGCCCACCACGCAGAGGCAACTCACACGAAAGATGAACACCTTTTCCAGACGGTTTCTTGAGAATATCGAAGAAGTTGACGGTTTTATTCTCAAGGCAAAATCACCATCGTGCGCGATCACCGACGCCAAGATTTTTCCTTCCGCTGCAGCGGGCGATCACGTAACCTTGGGGTCGGGCCTGTTCGCAGGCGCCGTTCTCGAGAGATTCGGCGCGCGCGCGTTCGTGGACGAAACCGAGTTGAACGACACCGAAGTCCGTGAAGGTTTTCTCACCAAAATCTTCGCGCTTGCAGCCTTTCGCGAAGCCCGGGAATCAGGCCACCCCGCCAGCCTCACCCGCTACCACGCGGAGAACAAGCTCCTGTTCCTGGCCTATGACCAAGAGATAATGAGGGGGATGGGGCACATCGCGGCGAACCGCGAAAAATACGCGTTCCGTGAGGCCATCTCCACATACGAAGGCGCACTCACGAGACTTCTCTCCCGTTCACCTACGCGCGCCTCATGGGTGAACGCTCTCACCCACGCTATGGGACATTTTTCGAAAAAAAATGGATCGAGAGACAAAGCGCTCTTTCTCGATGCGATAGAAGAATATCGTCAGAGAAAAGCCCCGCTATACGAGTTGATCGAAACCCTCAGAGGGTGGATCGCGCACCTTGGTTCTAAATATCTCGAGGCGCAGACTCTTTTCGAGCCCTATCCGAAGGAATTGGGGGGTGGGATAACCTGACATCGAAACGAAAGGCCCAGTATCTTGGGCAACAGGGTTTGCGCAAAGTCATGCAATGTCCTGATGGATTATTGAAGTTAAACGTCGGGGTGATGACTACCACTCATCATGGATTGAACGGCCATTCTGTAATGACCTGGAAAAGAGAAAAACGAACTGTTTCAGATTGCCAACGACCATTGTTGCAGGTTTCTGAAAATCAAATCGTTGGAATCGGGGGTGAGCCGGGTAAGCTGGCGCCTTCCGGTGTAACGACATCTGGACCCACCCGCCTCCGCACATCCTGAAAGTAGATACCTCATTCCAGGTCAAAAATTTATACCCATTCACTCCACACCCCCGGATAACAATCTCATGGCGAAGCAACCCGATTTGGTGATATAATGAGGACTTTATTCCAGGGAGTTGAATCACTGAGGACATTGCAATGCCAAGACGCCATAAAGTGCGCAAATTCAAGCCCTATCTCATGCGCTACCTTCATTCGGACGACCCGAACTACGAGCCCGTGCTGAGAGATCTGCTTGAGCACGAACATGAGGTCTATGACGAGAGTACCGTCGGCGAGGGCGCGGAGGCGACCCGTGGGGAGAGGCTTCCTCATATGTGGCACGTTGTCTTTACGGAACTTACCGACATTCTCACCCCATTCCACATCGAACAGCTTTTCGAGCGTCTGGAGAGAGATTTCTCGGCTACGTGCCAAACGATTCGAGAGATGTCCGACCCGCAGCCGATGAAGGAAGACCCTGAGTTCCGGCACTACCTCATGCGGTACCTCAACACGAACGACCCGAACTACGAACCCGTGCTGAGAGATCTGCTCGAACACGAACACGAGATTTACGACACCATAACAGCGAGAGAAGATATAGATTTCCAGCGCGGCGAACGCGGTACGCTCACGTGGCAGGCCGTCCACAGCGAACTCTCGACAGTCGCCTCGCCAGAGCAGATTCGGGAACTCTTCGACAAGCTGGAGAAAGATTTCTCGGCTACCTGCGCGCTATTCCACGAAATGGCCGAGGCGGAAAAACTCATTCAGGAAGAGGAAGGCGGACCCGGCTAGTCTTGCTTTCAAGCCTCTTGCCACTACAGACCGTGGGATCCTTGGGATATAAAGCTTATCGAGTCATAGACAACCGGACACGGCTTCAAAACCGAAGTTCACAACTTATCGATAAGGGAGGCCCGCATGGCGAAATACTCATACGATCATCTCCATTTCAGGAGCGAGGATCCGCACGTTGCCCGTGATTTCTGGATCAACATGTTCGACGCCAACGTCGTGGAAGAGAGAACGTTGGGAGGCGCACCGTCGTTCAAGTTGGACCTGAACGGCATGGTGTTCCTCGTTTCGGGCCGAGCTGAGGGAGAAGACCCTGTGCGGACGGGCTCCGAACCCCGCTACGGGCTGGACCATTTCGGACTCCTGGTCGACGACATGGACGAGGCTCAAAAAGAACTTACCGAGAAGGGTGCCGAGTGGATCTGCGAACCTTGGGAAATACGCCCGGGGGTGAAAATCGCCTTCATCAAAGGTCCAGACAACATCAGTATCGAAATGGCACAACGAAGCTAATTCCGTTCGAAGTAGCCCCTGATAGCATGCATCCACATGTAGCGTGTCGTCATCAAATTCGCTGGGTGATACTGTTTTCCGAGGGTAGTCCCGCCGCCAGGGAATTTCGCCATGAAAAAATGGAACAGACGAAAACTGCTGAAAAACTTCCTGCTGGGCCTGACCGCGCTCTCTTCAAGCGCTTTTGGGCTTTACAAGAATCTCTCCCCTACGCCTGCCTATGGGGAACTGGGGGAATTCGGAAAATTCCTGATCGCGAAAGGCGAGAAACTCGATGAGGTTCCGCCCAAAAGACGAAAGCCGACAGCTTCGGATTCCATGGGACCTTATTATAAAGAGGGGGCTCCTTTCCGCGGCCGCCTGATGCCTCAGGGAGCACCGGGCTCTCCCATGATCATCCGTGGCCACGTCTACGGGTACGACACTCAAAAACCGCTTGAGGGCGCGACGATTGACGTATGGCAGGCGGATACAAACGGTAGCTACCACGGCATGGGTGAAAAGGGGAATTATCTCTACAGAGCACGCATGCGCACCATACACCAAGGTCTCTATCAGTTCGAAACTGTGCATCCGGGACGCTACGGCTTTGGCTTCTGGGCGAGGCCGTCACACATTCATTTCTATGTCCGCCATCCCGATTACCAGTCACTGGTTACGCAACTGTATTTTCGCGGCGACCCGAGACTGGGAGACCATGAACAATTGCGGCCCTCTTTGATCATCCCGCTCAAGAAAGTTTCCTGGGGAAAAACCTACGAACTGGGTAATTTCGACATTGTTCTGATGCGGAAATAATATCCGACCTTTCCCATCATGGACAGGAAACCTGAAGGATCCGGCAATCAGTCGTATAGTGCCGATTGAAGTTGCTCGCGTATTTTTTCGGGCTTGATTCCGAAGGCGTGAAGCATGTCCCCGGCTTCACGAATGACCTGATCGATATCCTCATAGATTTTGTATGCCTTCGTGTAGTCGGGATACTCGAAACCCATGGCTTGGCCGATAATCGTCATGAAATTTTCGACTTGAAATGGCTCATGCTTTTCTATATCGCATAATTCCCGATGGCAGCTATGATAAACCGTGAGCAGGGAATCCACCTGGGCGCGGCGTGCCGAATCGAAAAGTTTTTCTCGCATCGCCGCTTTCGCCTCAGGGATGAGCAATGTGGGGCACTGATAGCCGTGATCCGATAGTTGTTCAATTTCCACGAATTCAAGGCCAGGAACCATTTTCAGGATTTTCATGACGTTTTCCTCGACGCCTTCAGTGCCTCCATGCAAGTGCACGGCCACGCGTTTATCCACCTTTTGGGTAAACTCTTCTCGCAGGGTTTCCAGATTTTCCACCAGATATTGCGTGATGTGGATAAACGGCAAGATTTCTTCCCTGCCAAGACCCGGCTCATCCGCAATGGGGAGAACCGGCCTTCCGGTGTAGAGATTTTGATACTCAGAGTATTGCATCTGGCAAGTGGGACAAAACGTAATGACTCTTTCCGGCGCATATGATTTGAAGTGCGCGAGGGAACGAGCACCCATCGCGGCTCCCGCCTCCAGATCCCCGCGCCTGATGTGGTTAATTCCGCAACAATGGCCCACACCGCCTGCCACTTCATAATCAAGCCCAAGACGGTCGAAAACATCGATACAGGAGAGCAAGATGTGTGGAGTCTGGAGGATATTGCATCCAAAGTAAAACACTGCATCGACATTATCCGCCTCGGAGCCCCGCACGGCGGTAAGGCGCCTGAACTGCTCGGGTTCGAGTTGCAGTGCCGCCATGAAACGAATCTTCCTGCTCAAATCCTGAAAATAAGCCCGGCTGGTCTTCTGCAGTTCCACTTCTTCCGACTCGATCTTCTGAAGCTTGAGTCTGGCGTAGGTGAGCATTTCGCGTGGATTGACGTCCTCCGGGCAGGCCTCGATGCAAATCCCGCTTTTTTGACAAGCCTTGGCCCAAATCGCCCCTTCCGTTTCGTGAGGACGACCGTTCAGGATGTCAACAACGGATTTCGTTACCCGTTCGGGATCCGCTCCTTTGGCACCCGAATACGGGACCATCGGACAGACCTCATAACACTTCCCGCAATACGTACAGGCTTCGGTGATATGAGCGATCTGCGCTTCCATGTAACTCCTGTATACACTCGTTTCCATGGTCTTCCTACATGAAAGTGAAAAATACGGAGAAAATTCTATGAGAGCCTGCGGTCATGGTCAACCAAACGGATGGTGGGCGGCGTTGAGTTTCGTGAAAACGCCATGCCCTAGTCGGTCGTCTCGCCAAGGGTGTTTTTGACCCGATCCTTTCAATATGCTAGTTAGGAGCCAGTTTCCTGCTTTGTGGATTCGACGTAACACCCCTGTGGAAATGGCCTCATACCCACATCTAAATTAACACATGCCATCTGGAACGGAAGGCTTGGAGGAGGTTTTGAGAAATGCCGAATGCTACAGAAAAGTACGATGTCGTCGTCGTAGGTTGCGGTAATGCCGCCCTTTGCGCATCGCTTGCAGCTCGAGATCAAGGAGCGAAAGCGTTGGTGCTCGAAAAAGCGCCCGAAGCGTGGCGGGGCGGGAATTCAGCGTTTTCGGGAGGACTTTTCCGCTTCGCCTTCCATAGCATCGAAGACATCTACTCGCTCGTGCCCGATCTTTCAGATGCAGAGAAAGAAAATATCGAGATCGACCCCTACACATCTGAAAAATTCTTCGACGATCTGGCCATGCTGACCGAATACCAGACCGATGGAGATCTGGCTTCCGTTCTGATCCACGAGTCGTTTCCAACCCTGAAATGGATGCAGTCAAAAGGCCTGCGGCTCATTCTCGCGAGCGGTCGACAGGCATTCAAGGTAGACGGCAAGATGCGTTTCTGGGGAGGGTTGGTTCTCGAGATCGTCGGTGGTGGCCGGGGGCTTATCGACTCACTCCTCGACGCTGCAAACAACGCCGGCGTCGAGATTCGCTATGCATCGAAGGCTATGCGACTTATCACCGACCCAATGGGCACTGTGACGGGCGTCGAAGTTAAAGGCCCCGATGGACCCTATATAGTCGAAACCCACGGGGTCGTTCTGGCATCAGGCGGGTTCGAGGCAAACGCCGAGATGCGCTGCCGCTACCTCGGGCCGGGGTGGGAACTCGCAAAGGTCCGTGGTACCCCATACAACACGGGGGACGGCATCAAAATGGCGCTCGATATCGGAGCGCAACCCTACGGCAACTGGAGCGGCTGTCACGCCGTCGCCTGGGATTTGAACGCTCCCCCCTTCGGCGACCTCACGGTAGGAGAATCCTACCAAAAACATTCCTATCCGTTCGGTATCATCGTGAACATCGAGGGCAAACGTTTCGTGGATGAGGGCGCCGATTTCAGAAACTACACCTACGCAAAATATGGCAGGAACATCCTGCAGCAGCCTCAACGAGCCGCTTTCCAGATATTCGATCAGAAAACGGTGCACATGCTGCGCGACGAATACCGCATCCGCGAAATCACCAAGGCCGAGGCCAACACGCTAGAAGAACTCGCGAGGCAACTGGAGATCGATGTGGACGTGTTTGCCAAAACCATTCAGGAATACAATGCCGCCGTTCAGCCGGGCGAATACAATCCGACTATCAAGGACGGCAAACGAACGAAGGGCATCGACCCCCCGAAATCGAACTGGGCACTTCCCATCGATGAGCCGCCCTATCTCGGTTTCGCTGTCACGACTGGCATAACATTTACCTTCGGCGGCATCCGCGTGACACCCAAAGCAGAGGTCATGAACACGGAAAACGAGGTCATCCCCGGTCTGTTCGCTGCGGGAGAACTCGTGGGCGGCGTCTACTATTTCAACTACCCGGGAGGAGCAGGGCTTACCCTAGGTTCCGTATATGGACGGCTGGCAGGTACCGCAGCAGGGCAGCGTGCTGCCGAAGCAAACGCGGCCTCCGCGTAATTCTCCTGTCTCAGTAGCGAGAAAAGGCTCCCTTCGAACTTAAGTTATACAGCAACTGGAATCCGGGGTGTCGATGCCTGTTTTCAGGCATGAATATCATTCCGTAACACCGCTCAAGGAGACCGATTCGCCATTCAGGCTCACTGAACTCTTCAGGGGAACAGCGGCCGTCACCATTTGTTCGGCGAAGCATCCTTGCTTCGCGTTCTTGATGACAGCCAGAATTTTCTCTGCCGGTTCATCTGATTCCACCTCGAAGTGCGTGCGGACTTCGTTGCAGCCGGAATTCACCGTGCCCTTTAGAACGGAACCCCGCAGAAAATAATCGAAATCCACGTGCACTTTCGCATGTGTAAAGGACACTTTCATCATATGCGCGTACCGCGCAAGCTGGGTGAGGAGTCAGAATCCCACTCCCATCGCGATATAGCAAAGCGGCTGTGGATGGGAATCCTCACCACCGATACGTGGCGGTTCGTCGCAATACACCTCGAAGTGTCTGTGTGTCCCCAGCTTGAGTTGACCTTTTCCTTCAATCGTTTCGGTGTCGGCGGACATGGTGAAGGCATAGCCCTGCGCGGGGAGTTCCGGCTTGTCGATGGCACGTTCACCAGGAACGACGCTGTCTTTACGCGGATCGAGAGGTTCCACTTGTCTTGTCTCCTTTGGTGTCATAAGAATGGCGGTAGAAAAACGCTATTATGCATGCAAGGGTGACGAAAGAAAATCACCTCGGCAATCATTCTCTGATGATCTCAAAGGGGCTATTCCGTGAACCGAATCGTAGTACCAGATGATTACCCTTCCGTTTTCACTGGTAGCAGCGCAGAGGATCGCCTACGGGAAATCGGCGATGCGGAAATACATACCTCGAACCCGCAAACGTCCGAAGAACTCATGAGACGTGTCTCAAGAGCCGATGGAATCATCAACATCCGGGCTTTTTGCAAGTTCGATGCGGAATTTTTCGCGAACTGTGAAGGTCTCAAGATACTTTCGATCTGGGGAACAGGCACGGACCATGTCGACTTGGGGGCGGCCGACCGCGCAGGTGTCATCGTATCAAACACGCCGGGTGTGGCCGCCGTTTCGGTAGCAGAGCACACCCTGGCCTTGATGATGGCTGTGGCGCGCCAGATTCCCGGAAACGATTCCGCCACGCGTGCGGGCGACTGGCCCCGGGGACAGATGAAACAATTGAACGGGAAAACGCTTGGCCTCATCGGCTTGGGCGCCATCGGACGTCAAACGGCCCGCATCGCTGCCGGCATCGGTATGAAACTCATCGCCTGGACGTTTCACCCGGACAAATATTTCGCTGAAGAGTTAGGACTCGAGTTTGTTGACTTGAACCTTTTGTATGAACGGGCCGACATCGTCTCAATACACGTGCGCCAATCACCAGACACTGTCGGAATGATTGGTGCGGAAGCTTTCTCCCGCATGGGGCCGAACACAATTCTGGTCAACACTGCACGGGGGCCCGTCGTAGATGAAGACGCGCTTGTTTCAGCTTTGGAAAATGGAACCCTGGCTGCAGCGGGTCTCGACGTGTTCGACCAGGAACCCTTGCCCGCGAATCATCCGCTTGGAAAACTGGAAAACGTGGTTCTCTCCCCGCACAATGCGGGCATCACACCCGAAGTGACCGAAGCAGGCCTTCTGATGTCAGTGGAAAATGTCGCCGCTGCCCTATCGGGCAACCCACAAAACGTGGTGTATTCACCATGATCTGCTGGAATGAAATAGACAAACATGTTTTTGTATTCTGTATTCCGCTGCAACGTATCTCTCGCTCAATAAACCTCTGGCAATTTTGACGCCCGAACGTCAAATGAACCCTTTCGGTATAGCCCGCGTAGCAAAAAAATCGGCACGTCTGAAGAGTCACTGTCAAATCTGTTGTATCGTCATCCCGAGTTCGATGTTGTTTGTTTTTCGTTCACCTTATTGATGCTCCTTGCCTCGGTGACCACGTCTGCCAGATGACGGAAGCCGCGCAGGCGGCATCGACCGCGTTAATCATTTCGCTTATTGGATAGCATCCATCATCGTCGGCGTTGAGGTGCCTCTGTGTATAACAACATGCGAATAAAAAAGAAGAATAAAATACAAATCCGCTCCGGGCGGCGCATCAGCACCCTGGAACTGTTTCGTACGTCCGTCTACGCGTTATCTGTAACAACATTGACGGGCGTGCCTCTCAGGAACGATTCGATGTTCGCCACAGGCACGTCACGAAACCTCGCGTAGGTACCATCCGTAATCCACGCCGAATGCGGTGTGATGATGACGTTATCCAAAGAACGATATACCGAATCTCTCGGCAACGGTTCGAAAGGCTCGAACACGTCCAAGCCCGCGCCGGCGATGCGCCGTTTTCGCAAGGCATCCAGCAATGCATCCTCTTCCACAATCTGAGCGCGCGCCGTGTTGATGAAAAACGCCGTCTCCTGCATTTGAGCGAAGTTCTCTTTTGTCATAAAAGGCGCGGCACCCGCCGGCAAATGAAGATGGAGAGACACTACGTCGGCACCGAGACATTCATCGACGGAAGCCGCTTTCGCCCCTTCGGCTTGCGCGCGTTCAGGTGTCATAGAAGGAGAACAGGTGATGACCCTCATCCCGAAACCCAAGGCCATGCGACAGACCAAGCGAGCGATATGACCGAAGCCGATAAGGGCCAATGTCTTTCCGGCGAGCTCAACCCCTGGATCCTGAGGCCAGTCACCCTCTTTCAAAGCGGGGAACATGAACGGCATTCTTTTCGCGAGTGCCAGAATCAGCATCATCGTGTGCTCGGCCACGGACGCAGCGCTCGCCGCAGGTGTCGTGCTCACCACGATCCCGCGTGCGTTGGCGCGACCCATGTCGATCATGCGCGGGCGTGTGCCCATTACGGAAATCATTTTGAGATGAGGAATATGATCGAGCAAATCGGTCGACTTGAAGTCGGTCTGGTACCTGGTCGTGAGAATTATCTCCGCATTCTTCAGTCGTTCGCGAAGCAATTCTTCGGTGTCGGCATTATCGGTATAATAATGAACGTCACCCAAGACGCGTAATCGCCCAAGAGCTGCGGAATTTTCGAACAACTGAAAACAATCGTCGGGAATAACGATTTGCATCGTGAAGTTTTAACTGTCGCTCACGAGAATGACTGCCGCCTTGTCGATGGTCAACCTGACTTTGCTGCCCACGCCAAAGAACTCATATGGGTCGCCGATGACGCGAAGCGGCTCATTCAGACCCGGCACCTTCACGAGATAGTCCACCGTGCTACCGAAATAATAACCGCGCGTCACTTTGCCATCGATCATGTTCTGAGAATCCGTGCCGCCTACATCAGCATTTTCTGAATGCACCTGAATCCGATGAGGCCGAATGGATACGAGTTCTCCTGTTTTTCCACCGTCTTCGTTCATCATGAATTTGGCACCGTCGTTCGCCTGAAACAGCCCCGGAGCGCTTATCTTGCCAGGTATCGAGTTCGTTACGCCGACGAACTCAGCCACGAACTTCGTTGCCGGAGTGTCGTAAATATCGGACGGTTTGCCCACTTGCTCGATCTTCCCGCTATTCATGACGCAAATCCTGTCGCTGGTAACCATGGCCTCGGCTTGGTCGTGGGTCACGTAAATGCTCGTGATGTTGAATTCATCGTGCAGACGCCTGATCTCGAAGCGCATCTCCTCACGCAGGTTAGCGTCAAGGTTCGAGAGCGGCTCATCAAGCAGCAACACTGCCGGTTCGACCACGAGGGCACGGGCCAACGCAACACGCTGCTGCTGGCCGCCCGAGAGTTCTGCCGGATACCGGGCACCCAGATGATCCATTTGCACGACCGACAGTAAGTTTTTTACACGCTTGTCCGCCTCGTCGCCTGTAATGCCGCGGAATTTCAACCCATAGCCCACATTCTGGGAGACCGTTTTGTGCGGCCAGATGGCGTAGCTCTGAAAAATCATGCTCATGTTGCGCCGTTCGGGCGGGATGACGCTACTTGCGTTCGAGACGGTCTCCCCATCCATGACGATCTCACCGCCGTTCGGCTCGATGAAACCCGCTACGAGGCGCAAAGTCGTCGTCTTTCCACAACCCGATGGTCCCAAAAGAGAGATCAATTCACCGTGTTCGATATGAAGATCTATTTCATCCACAGCCCGAACGTCGGTACCGAATATCTTCAACAAGCCTTTCAAGTCTAAAACCGCCAACGCAAATCTCCCTTCTCTATCCAGCGGAACGCATAAAGTCTCTGCCCACCAAGCGGAAACCGACCCCTATCGCCACCAAAGTGATGAGTAAGAGCAAGACTCCCAAGGCTGATATGGGACCCAACAACGTTTCTTCATAAAAATCGACGATGACAACCGAGATGACTTTTGTGTTCGTCGTCCAAAGGAGGACCGAGGCACTCAATTCCCTGAGAGATGGCATGAATACCAATATCCACGACGCGATGACAGCTGTTTTGAACAAGGGAATCGTCACGTCCTTGAAAACCTGCAACCGATTCGCCCCCATGATGCGGCAGCTCTCCTCAAGTTCTGGGTGAATACTCGTGAGACCCGCGTTCGATGTCTGATACGCAAGGGGCAGGTATTTGGTGAGATACGCCAAGAACATGATCCACAGCGTCCCGTAGAGTACGAACGGCTGTTTCGTGTAGGCCGCGAACAAACCTACCGCCAGGACGATGCCGGGGATGCCAATAGGCGCGGTCGCCATGAATCCCAGATATTGATGTCCCTTGATGAGCTTGCGCTGCGCAATGAAAGCGGATATCGCAGCTACTATCGTGGCGCCAGTCGCAGACATGATGGCAAGGAGAACCGTATTGTAGATCGACACTCTCACCGCATCATTCGTCAGGATGAAATGATAATTCCACAAGGTGAAATTCGACCATACCAGTCCACCACCCAGGTTTTTCATGAACGAAGTGGTCAGCAAAGAGAATCCGGGCAGTACAATGGCGCAAACGAGCGGGATCAGACAGAGTATGAAAATGGGTATTCGCCAAACGCCCAGCTTTTGCGGTCGCCTCTGACCTCCCTTGCCGCCAACGGTGGCGTAACCCCTGCGACCCAGAACAACGCCCCGCGTCCAGACCATACCGATTGCCAAAATAAGCATGGGCATAGCGTAGGCCGAGGCTAGTCCGAGAAGATCGTCTTCGGAAACCATGAAAGCGCGTAACTGGGTCGTCATCGTGTGCTGACCTGCAGGAATAGCCAAAACCGCGGGAATACCAAAAAGAATCATCGCTTCCAACGCGGCCAGGATGAACCCGGCAAACAGAGAGGGTGCCACGAGCGGTAAAGTGATGCTGAACATGGTGTGAAACGTACCGCCTCCCGCCACGTTAGCCGCATCTTCCACATCCGATGAGATATTGTTCAAGCCTGCCAAAACAACAATAAAGACGAGGGGGAACGTGTAGAGCGACATGGCGAATATAACGCCCTTCATCGTGAATATGTCGAACAGATAAAACTCTTCGCTTAGCCCAAATATCCAGCGAATCAAATTGTTTAGCCACCCTTCGTTTTTTCCCGCCAAGAATATCCAGGCGATGGCACCCAGGAAAGGTGGTGTAACGAAAGAAGCCAGGATGCCGTTTCTGATCAAGTTCGGGCAAGGTATATCCGTTCGGCTGACCACCCAAGCCATTACTGCCCCTACCACCAGTGATATGCCGCCTACAGAGATGGCGAGCATCATCGTGATGTATATCGGCTTGTAGTACTCCGTGGTCTTGAAAGCATCGATATAGTTCTGGAACGTGAAACCACCAGCCTCGTCATCAGATACAAAGAAGCTTTCCTTAAAAAGCTGAAAGATGGGATTCGCCACCAGGATGATCAAAAGAATGAAGATCACCACCCAGACAATGACGGTAAAATCGAATTTTCTCGTGGCCGAGGGACTCTGCCCCGACATCATTCCAGGGAGTTGTTGTGCATCCTGCGTCATATGCCCATGTATCCTTCTAGCTTCCAGGCGCCATATAATTCTCTGGCCATTCCCATCGTCAAAATAACAAAGCGGGAGCGATTTCCTGGGTTATGCAAGAAACCGCTCCCGCTCATGCTTTTAAACGCCGAACAGCTTCTTGAACATCTTGCGCGTCGGCTTGTTCTTCTTCTTCAACTCGTCTCCACCGATGGCCATCAGATTGATGTCCTTGAGCGCCGGTAGTCCCTTGGGGTATTTCACATCGGGATTGCCCACATAGAGGAAGTAGTCCGCCAGAAGCTGCATGTTCTCCTTGCTGAACAGGTAATCCGTGAACACTTTCGCGGCGTTGGGATTCGGAGCTTTGGTGAAAATGCTGTTGGGCGAAGTCACCAACGCCAAGCCCTTGGGAGGAACGATGGGCTTGAGCGGCTCGCCTCTTTGCATCTGCTTGAGCAGGGCATAGGAAGTCGTGCCGGCACCCAGCCAGGCCTCCCCACGTGCGACAAGGGGAATGCCGCCAGCCGCGGATTGCACGATCTTCGGCTTTTGCTTGGCCATTTTCTTGTAGTAATCCCAGCCGAACCTGTTCACGATATTGATCATGCCGTTCGTGACGAACCCACTGTAACTCGGGTGCGAATGAACGATTTTCCCCTTCCACTTGGGATCGAGGAAGTCGGCATATGTCTTCGGAGCGTCTTTCTCTTTGATTTTCTTGGTGTTGTAGAAAGGCATCAAAACGCCCGCGCGAAGAATCGTCCAGTAGTTGTCCTTGGTCACAAACTTCGGGTTGAATTTATCCGTCCCGGCAGGCTTGTAGGGCGTAATGATTTTCTTTGCTTTCAGGTTCAGGAAATGGCCCAGGTTCGACGTGTGAAGCACGTCAGCAACGAAAATGCCACCTTTGCGCTCCTGCAGATAACGACGATAGAGCTTGCCGGAACCGTCGCGGTGGAGGACGCACTGAACGCCCATTTTTTTCTTGTTGAAGTTGTTGCATACATGCTGTGCGATATTCAGGGTGACAGAGGAATACCAAGTGACTTTTCCCTCTTTCTTGGCAGCACGCATGGTTGCTTCATCCGCCGCAAACGCAGTTGCGCTCATAAAAGCGACCGCCATGAGACCAACAATAATTCCTTTCCACATTTTCCATTCTCCTCTGCTCGTGAAGTAACAGTTCAAAAAATAGAATGCGAAGAAACCAGATTTCCAGAATCTTCAGCGCACGTTCTATTCACCTGCCAACCAATAAGCAAGATGCTTTACAAAAGGTGAGACAAATCGTATCAAAACTGCGTGCATCGTCAAGCAGACAAAATCGTGGGGATGAAACCTGCACCGCGAACGTATGGTTTTATGGCCGTGAAGCCTGTGCTTCACCCTCCGGCGGCTTTTCGGCGGCGGAGAAACGCCGGGCGACAAAAATTGTGGCGACCGCTCCGAAGATGGCCACGACTCCCGGTCCGATAAACGCCCAGTTCCAGTTCACGGGCAGAGCACCTGATTCGTTGCTCATATCCAGAAATTTTCCCACCACCATGGGCGAGAGGGAGCCCAGCAAGAAACCTAACCCTGACTGGATACCCAGCGCCGAACCAAGGTGGCGTCTGGGCGTTAGTTCCGTGGTCAAGACCACCAGTACGGGAGCGTCTACGTGCATGACGATCACCCAAATCAGGCAAAGAAACTGTAAAACAGTGAACGGCACTCCGAAAGCGAATCCGATGGAAACTGAAATCAGACCACTCAAAAACAGGCTCGCGACTATAGTGGGTGGCCTGCCGATGCGATCAGCGAACCATCCGCCGATGAGTTTCGAAATTGCGCTCAGGCCAATGATCAGAGCAGCGGATGTAGAAGCGAGGTGGAGTGCGCTCTCACGCGTCTCCGCACCCGTCATCACCAAAGATGCCGCCAGAAAGGTGACTATCCATCCCCTGAACGCGAACACTTCCCACCGGTGCGCTCCCACCACACCTATGAGCACCCACACGGTAGCCGGAAGCCTGGGCAATTCAAATCCAGTGTCTCCATCTCCCCTCGGTGAAGGCAAGGACGGAAGCAGAAACACCATGGCCAGGAAACCGGCGGCTGGCCCCAGAGAGGTAAGCGCGAATGCCGTGCGCCATTCGAAATTCGCGACGAACACGCCCGTCACGTAGATCGAGATGGCGACGCCAATGGTGTAAAAGAACGTATACACTCCGACCATCCGGGCGCGCCTTCCCTCCGGGGCGTATTCGGCCACCAGCCGAAGTGCAGGCGCATACGTGCCAGCCAGTCCCAAGCCCGTGAAACCCCGAAACACCGATGCGCTGATGAAACCATTGGCAAGAAGGGGAAACATGAAATTCAGGAGGGCCAGCCAAAGGCTCGAGGCCAAATATATCTTTTTGGCGCTCATGTAATCCGTCGCAGTAGCCAGCACGGCGGAGGCAAGGATGTAACCCACGTAAAACGCCGTATAAATCGTACCGGCCTGCACATTCGTGAGATTCCACTCTGCCTTGAACAGCGGAAGCGCCGCCACATAGTTCGCATAGACGAACATCATTGGCACCTGGGCCGCGCAAATCGCCCAAAGCCAATGGGTCGATGCTTCGTCGCGCTTCGTCATGGAAAGTCCCCGGTCACAAAATAAAAAGAGAAAAAAAGAGGATAATGGATTCGATTCTCTCTGGCGAGATAACGCGCTTTCCCTCTCCCGACTATCCAAAAGCCAGGCTCCTGATGTAGTCTGTGTTCATATGAGATATTAATTTTACGGAACACGCGAATGCCGACACCGATCATCGATTTTAGAGTCTCATGCCCTATTCCCGAAGGTCTGGACAGGTACCTGAAACCGGTGGGCCGATTTGCGGACTATGCCAAACATTATGGGGATAAGGTGTACGGCAATGAGGAAGAGCACCACTATATGGAGCCGGAGGAGTTCGTCGCCTTCCTGGACAAACAGGGAGTGGACAAGGCGGTGATCAAGACCTCCGACATGACGACGATATCGGGCACGAAATTTCCTGCCGATGCCTTGCACGAATACATCAAGGATTACCCGGACCGCCTAATTGGAACGGCCGGGTGCGACCCGTTCCGCGGTATGGACGCACTGCGCGATCTGGAGCGCGACGTGAAGGAGTATGGACTCCGAGGCGTGAACATGGGGCCATGGGAACTCGGTCTCCATGCGAACGACAAGAAATTCTACCCCATTTACGCCAAATGCGTGGAGTTGGACATTCCCGTTATGCTCCACACGTCAATGAATCTTTCCAGTTCAAATCTGCTCGATTTCGGGCGTCCGATCTATCTGGACGAGGTAGCGAAGGATTTTCCCGAACTCCGCATCGTGGCAGTGCACGGGGGCTGGCCCTGGATACTGGAGATGATCGCGGTAAGCTGGAGACACCCCAACCTGTATATAGAAGTCAGCGGCACGATGCCCAAATATATCGCCACGCCTGATACCGGCTGGGAGCCTCTGCTCCGCTACGGGAATTCGGTACTCAAGAACAAGATTCTCTGGGCTTCGAACTGGCCGATGATCAGCCCAAGTGAAAGCCTGGCGGAGCTCGAGAAGTTCCCGCTCAAAGACGAAGTGAAACGACTCTGGTTCGGCGAAAACGCTCTAAAGGTCCTCGGACTTGAAGAATAGGCACCGGCAGGCAAAGTAAACGAGGCCTTTCGCCTCCTCCCGTTCTTTCGTTTTGCTTCTCTCGTTCTGCGACGTTCAAGACGCCGCCACTGCTTCTTCGACCAAGCCGTATTCCCTCGCGAACGCTTCCAGTTTTCTCATGTTGGCGTCAGAGGGCGCGCAGAGTGGCAGCCTGTATTCCAGTGCAATGTACCCCATGATCGCCAAGGTCGCCTTGGCCGGAATCGGGTTCGTCTCGCAGAACATCATGTGGTTGAGTTCCCACATTTTGTAGTGCAACGCTTTCGCCGTTGCGGCATCTCCGTCAAGCTGAGCCTGGCACATCCTGGCCACGTCTGCGGGCGCGACGTTCGCCGTCACCGAAATCGTACCTACGCCACCCATTGCCATCATCGGCAACGTGACAAAGTCATCACCTGAAAGCACGATAAAATCGTCCGGCACACAGGATATGATGTCGCAGCAGTTCGCCAAATTCCCGGTCGCTTCCTTAATGCCCACGATATTGGGAATCGTGGAGAGGCGTGCTACCGTGTCCGGCGCAATCTGCACCACCGTGCGACCCGGCACGTTGTAGAGCACGATCGGGATGTCCGCCGATTCGGCAATAGCGCGGAAGTGTTGATAAAGCCCCTCCTGCGTAGGCTTGTTATAATAAGGTGCCACCAAGAGTGCACCGTCCGCACCGGCTCGCAAGGCGAACTGGGTGCGCTGAATGGCCTCGGCGGTACTGTTCGAACCGGAACCAGCGATGACCGGGACCCTTCCGTTTACCTGTTCGATCGTCAACTCTATGACCCGGTCGTCTTCTTCATGGCTCAGCGTGGCGGATTCTCCCGTGGTGCCGCACGCCACAATTCCATGCGTTCCGTTTTCAATGTGAAATTCCACCAGAGAGCGAATGCCCTCCTCGTCGAGCTTTCCGCCGCGAAACGGAGTCACCATCGCGACATAAGAACCTTTAAACATGAGAAGACCTCCTTCTCCTTCCGCCCATGGCGGCAAAAAAGAATGTCATACCCTATTTTCGAGAGAACAAGCTTGAAACGCATCACCTTTGCGAACAAGGATTCGATCCAACACCCCTCCGATAGTAGGGATTTTATCAGAGCAACCGAACAGACGCAAGAAGTGGTGTGGAAGAGTAGTGGGTAGAATCGAGTTGTCACTACCAAATGGAAAGGCAACCACAACGGAAAGGGGCTCCAGCCTCTCCAAAATCATTCCGTTTTGACAAACACGAGAAAAAAGTTTTTAATTGACTGACCGGAGTCCAGAAGGGGCAACAATCATCCACTGGGCTCATTATGAAACCCGCCTTATCCGCCCGGGAAAATATAAGGGAAACGCATGTATTCCGTTATGAGACTCGGTCGGCGATTCCGTCTTGCCATCGTTACGTTCGCACCGTTATTTGCATTTTTTCTCACGCTTGACGTCGATTCCGCATCTGCGCAACGAAAACGCCCGAAATCCGTCCCTTATCGCTCAATCCTGTTGATCGAGGCGAACACGGGACGCGTCCTGAAAGCGAAACACGAGCGGCTTCCCACGGAACCTGCCTCCATCGTAAAAATGATGACCGCCCTGATCGCGATGGAGCACGTGAATAGAAACACCATTCATCTTGAGGATATCATCACCACCAGTGCGAGCGCCTCGCGGATCGGGGGCCAGCAGGTGTATCTGAAGCAAGGGGAAAAATTTTCTCTGAGGGAATTGATGAAATCCATCATCATCAGTTCCGCAAACGATTCATCCTACGCCGTGGCGGAACATATCGCCGGAGACACCGAAGCCTTCGTCGAAATGATGAACAAACGCGCCAAGGAACTCGGCATGACGGATACAATTTTCGTCAACGTAAACGGCCTTCCATCGGGCAAGAACGAGCCGACCAATCAAATGAGCGCGCGCGACGCCGTCGTTCTGGCCCGCGAACTGATAAAATACCCGCTCATCATGAAGTGGAGCGCCACCAAGAATGCTCCATTCCGCAACGGGAGCTTCATATTGACCAACACAAACACCCTCCTCGGGCGTTTTCGCGGGATTGACGGACTCAAAACGGGCTATCACAGAAAAGCGGGATTCAGCATCGTCGCCACTGCCAAGCGTAAAAACCTGAGACTCATCACAGCCGTGATGGGCTCGAGCCACTCCAGACGTCGATTCAAAGAGGCGAAACGTCTGCTTGCATGGGGGTTCAATCAATTCAGCTGGCTCGATTTAGGCAAAATCAAAAAGCCGAAGATTAAGCAAATCAAAGTATCCAATGGCAAGAAACGGATGGTACGCATCCGGCTCAAGGGAAGTGTCGAGGCGCTGGTGAGAAAGGGCGAGGGGAAAAAGATATCCATGAAGGTGGAGTTGCCGAAAGAGATTCCCGCTCCCGTCCGCGCTGGCCAAAAGGTGGGCCGTGTGACGTATGCTCTGCAAGGAAAGGAACTCGGTGGGGTCGACCTCGTGACTGTTGAATCGGTTGAAAAATTGGGCTTTTTACAATCTTTGTTCCAGTTCCGCTAAACGCACGAATCCTGGCAACTACTCTTGGCAATCTCACTCGCCCTGTCCATAACAGGCAAGGCGACCACCGTGAACACGAGCATAAGACTCTCGGAATAGCCGAGTTGCATTCGAACACCCCGGCACTCAATAAACCCGCTGTCACGGCCAGTCTGCTCGCTACCTGAAACCGCGTTTCCTCGAAAATTGCGCCCCTCGTTCCATTTTATCATGGCGGGCACGCAAACCATCAACAAACGAAAGGAGACAAGAGCAAAACCCCTGATTCGGTTGAAGCGCGCGATTTGATTTCCACTCTGTGGTGTCACCTCCCGAATAAATCGATCTATGTAATGTTCCCCCCGTTCGCAGCACTTTTCGTTTCACCGGAAAGGGACATTTCCTCGTTCACAAACTGCATCTTGTAGAGCCTACGGTACAAGCCGCCCTGCTTCATCAATTCATCGTGCGTCCCCCTCTCCACGATTCGTCCCCCATCCAGCACGATGATCGCATCGGCGTTTCGAACCGTGGAGAGCCTGTGAGCCACCACGAACGTGGTGCGATCTTTCATCAGAGGCTCCAGGGCTTCTTGAATCAATTGCTCACTCTCCGTGTCGAGTGCACTCGTGGCCTCGTCGAGCAGCAAAATAGCAGGGTCTCTCAAAATCGCGCGCGCAATGGCGATGCGCTGGCGTTCCCCGCCGGACAGGCGCACCCCCTCCTCGCCCAGCAGAGTCTCATACCCGTTTTCAAGCTCCGCAATGAAATCATGGGCATTGGCCGCTTTCGCCGCCGAGACTACTTCTTCACGGCTGACGGGACTTTTTGCGCCATAGGAGATGTTGTTCGCCGCCGTATCGTTGAACAGGATCACCTGCTGGGTCACCACGGCGATCTGGGCGCGCAGGCTGTTCAGTGAATATACGGACGCCTCTTTGCCATCGAAGAAAATACTCCCCCGACCGGGCAGATAGAAACGCGGAATCAAATCCAGCAACGTACTTTTCCCTGCACCGCTCATTCCAACGACGGCCAGCGTGCATCCCGCCGGCACTTCAATGTTGATATCTTCCAGCGTCGCTTCGTCCGTGTAGGAAAAATAGACATGCTCGAATCGAATGTTTCCGGAAAGCTGCTCCATCACTTCGCCAGCGGGGTTCTTGTTCTCCGGAGCATGCTCGTCGAGAACCTCGAAAACCGACTGTCCCCCCGCAATGCCCTCCACAAGACTGTGAAACACGCGGGTGAAGGATTTCAACGGGTGGTAGGCCATGCCGAGGGCGACAGCGAAACTCGTCAGCTTTCCCGGATCCATGTTCCCCTGTATGACCGCCTGCGCGCCGAACCACAGAATTCCCGCTCCCATCAGGCCCCCGATGATTTCCACTATGGGGGCCGCCAGCGAACGAACGCGCATGGCGCGCATGATGGTATCGAAAAAAGAACGGGTGGCGCGCATGAAACGAGCCTCTTCCGCATCTTCGGTTCCAAATGCCTTGACGACGCGAATACCTCCATAGGTTTCCTTCATGAGGCTGCTCATGTCCCCCATGCGCACCTGGGTCCTCCGCGTGATTCGGCGAATCTTCTCTCCCATCGTCAAAACCAGAACCGCCACCAAAGGGACGAGCACGATGAAGATCAGCGCCATTCGGGGACTCTGGTAAATCGCCACTCCGAGCAGGGCGATGAAGGTAAACCCGTTTCGGAGCAAATCCCGCACAGATTCCGTCGCCGCATGCTGCATCAAGGAGATGTCGTATATGACTTTCGACATCAACTCTCCGGTCGTCTTCATCTCAAAAAAACGGAGCGGCAAATTCACGAGGTGGCGGTGAAGCTCGTTTCTGACATCCATCACCACATGCTGACCGACCCAAAGCATGTAATAGTTCTGGCAATACGCAGCAAAGCCTTTCACCGCATAGACGACGACGAGGGAGAGACAAATCAACAGGACGATGTCGGAACGCTTGGAGATCAAGATATCGTTGATGACGTGCTGAACGAGGTACGCGGGATATGCATTGAGACCGCCCACGACGATTGTGCAGACTACGGCGACACCGAACCGAAACCAGTATGGCCGCAGGTATTCCAAGAGTCTGAGATACACCCGGGTACGGCTCATTCGTCATTCTCCGCAATATTGGAATCGTATAGCGGGCCTACCTGGCTCTGCACTGCGCATGGCTGGGGTGATTTCATAAGCACACGCTGAGGGTGTTCACGTCCTCAATACAGTTCCCACACAAGACGGTGCGCATGTACGCGTGACAGGCGGATTCTGCCAATACGCATAAACCCTTTAAGGCCCATCTTCAGGGAATAGCTCCTGAAAAAATGCAAGAGGACGGATGACGAAATCGGTGATACCGGGCTGCGCTCCGTGAAAAAACAATTCTTCCGTCGACAACCTAGCGAATTTCACCTGCTTTTGTAAAAACCGAAAAGCGAATCATCGCAGCTTTTAGCGATCCAAGGGGGATGCAAGTGCATCTACTCACCCTTTCGCCACCACGGACTTGCACACGCTTTTCTCGTTGAACAATCTGGCGTCTCGCCTGAACAATCGCCGTTCGCAATCCGGCCAAAGATCACCATGACGAGACCAGGAATCAAGGAATATGTTCTCCCGGGACACACAATGCCCATCACAAGGGCCATCGGCGGACAAAACGAAGAGAATTTCTTTCGCGAGTTCAGGACTTACGCACTCCTTCGCGTCCTGACTCAACATCCAGGAATGATTCGCCTTTGAGGAAACGAAATTTTGCGACGCACAACCTTGCCAGGGATTTTGAATAAACAACGCGCCATGTTCTCGGCAAATTTCCCGGGTGGCGTCTGCACTGCCCACATCCCCGACGAGGAACTCATGCGCCCGGGATGTGCTGTCGATACACGCGCCAACGCGCTTCGCTTCGTTTCGGACGATAATCGTGACGCTCACCGGTTTTCGTATCGATTTGAAAACAGGCTTGTTTCGCGCATCGGCTTCGGCAGACGTTTCCACCAAGCCGGACATTTTCCTAACCTCTCCCCTCTGTTTTCTCCCACTCACCGAGCGGGATGGCTTCGTCTTCGAGCATAATCGGGATACCGTCTTCGATTTTATAGACAAGACCCGATTCCCGGGCGATCAAGTAATTCCCGTCCCCGCTCAACTCGAGCGGGGTCTTGGTGACGGGACAAGCCAATATGTCCAACAACTCCTTGTCGACACTCATTTTCCGGTTATCTCCAATTTCCAATCAAACCCCTGAAAAACTGTTTTTTCTTTTTTGAAAGATCGCTAGTTTCGCATATTTCGCCATCTATTTCATGGGGCAGCCCGAAGACGGTTCAGCGCATCCATCGCATCTTCGATCCGCACGCGATCCAGGCACTCGATATCGGGGCATTTTCTCGCATAGCAGTCGCTACAGGCGAGACGGTGATGCAAAACCGAATTCCCCTCTCCCCACGGACCGTTTCTCACGGGTTTCGTGGGTCCCATAATCGCCAAGCATCGAACCCCCAAGGCAGCGGCAATGTGCAAAGGACCCGAGTCACCGCCGACAAAAAAAGAACCGCGCCGAATCAGCGCCATCATTTCCCGAACACTCGTCGCGGGAGTAACGTGGGGCCGCGTTCTCGTGGCCGCGGTCACCTCCTCCACCATCTTTTCGTCCCCCGGACCCCAAATCAGGAGAACATTTCCCAAGCCGCTTTCATGCCAGTAATCGGCGAGTTGCGCAAAACGGGCCGTGTCCCAGCGTTTTGTCACCCAACCGCCGCCAGGGTGAATCACTAGCAATGCAGCATCTCTGTGCATACCCACATTCTCAAGATACTTTTCCGCCCACTCACGCTCTTCTTTCGTTTCATGAAGCGGAAAGCGGTATTCATGTTTCGGAGGAGCTGGTAAGCCCAACGACTCCATGAAAGACAGGTTTTTCTCCACGACGTGGTGGGGACTTTCCGGCGGCTGCACGTGATGTGTCGTGAAAAGCACGTTCATCCCCTCTCGGCAAAAACGATGCTCGAACCCGACGCGAACGGGCGCTCCCGACGCCCACGCCACAAAACCGCTTTTGATCAGCCCCTGGGCGTCGACCGCCACGTCTGCACCTGCGTTCCTGACCGCCAACAAGTCGTGCCTGAGAGCAGAGAAACCGCCTGTGAGCACATTTTTCCGCCACACCCTGGTGTCGATAGTCAGGATTTCGTCGATATCCGGATTTTCCAGAAGCACTTCCCCCGGGACTGGCTCGACCACCCAAGTGATGTGAGAATCGGGCCGTGCATCCTTGATGGCCGACGCCAAGGGAAGGGTATGGACAACGTCGCCTATCGCTCCCAAGCGGACAATGAGGAAACGCTCACCCATCCGTAGCCCCTTTTTCGATGCGCCCGGAAACCTTCTCCGGCTTGCAGTCCGTTCACGTTGATGTTCACACGCTCTCCCCCTCGAACACCGCCAAGAGTTCATGGGGCTCCACAACTGCAGTCCCCGCCTTCATCACCACCAGTCCAGCCGCGCGATTCGCTATCTCCGCCGCCTCGTGCATCGAGGCACCCGAAGCGAGCGAGAGCGTTAAAGCGGCGATTACCGTGTCCCCCGCCCCGGTCACATCGAGCACCTGTTCCGACCCATAGATGGGAATGTCCACTCCCGGAGAATCGCCCTCGAACAGCGTCATCCCCTTGTCGCCCCGGGTAAGCAGGACCGCCC
The DNA here is from genome assembly GCA_965200245.1 of bacterium. Classification (GTDB taxonomy): domain Bacteria; phylum UBA8248; class UBA8248; order UBA8248; family UBA8248; genus Bin107. The sequence continues at coordinate 788,837 of CBDATS010000005.1, forward strand.
GCGCGTCTGTTATTTCGAGCAAAGAAGTTCCCGCCTCATCCAGCCGATCCTTATCGGGCCGATACCCGAGCAACCCTTCGGCTTCCTCCTCATTTGGCGTAATAGCCGTAGCCCCCGGAAACGAGTCTCCCGCATAGCGGCTATCCACCGTGACGATGAGTTCGCCGGATAACGCCCGCATAGCCTCCTTGACGCCCTTCGTCACCACGCCAAGTCCATAGTCCGAGATCAAAATAGCATCCAGCCCGTCATTTGCCATCCGCTTGATTTCACGCAACATCTGCGATTCGATTCTCTTGCCGAGTTCCAGTTTCTTTTCATGATCTACGCGGATCACCTGCTGACGCTTCGTGTTGCGTCCCCCCGCCATAATGCGTGTCTTCCTGGGAGTGACACGCCCGGAATCTTTCCATAAAAACCCGGTGTCGATTCGGCGGCCGCCCATCGCGTGAAGGATCGCTTCGCCCACTTCATCGGCCCCCAGCGCGCCGACGGCCCACACGTTCCCGCCCAGAGCTGCCGCATTCATCGCTGCATTGCCGCCACCGCCGGGAACGATCTCTCGATCTATAAAATCCAGAACGAGCACGGGCGCTTCGCGGCTGATGCGCGATGTGGCACCGTGGATGAACTCATCCGCAATGAAATCACCGATTACTGCCATGCGGATGGACGAGAATTTTTGGATGTAACCTGCCAGATGCGCATCCATGCTAGTGATTCCCAGTCTCGCGCAAGATGAGTTCTACAGCATGGTAGGCGTCTTCCGCCACGAAATCAGGTTGCCGGGGCCACTGTGCTCCGCGAAGTTCCCGCTCCCCCCGGCCATACCCCGAGAGCACAAGACCAGACCTGCAACCCGCGCGCCAGCCCGCTTCCAGATCGGAATACTTGTCTCCCAGCATGACGGATTTCTCCAAGTCGACATCGTGTTCCTCAGCCGCCTTGAGGATCATGCCAGGATAGGGCTTGCGCATTTTGCAATCAATCGCGTAATCGAGGTCGTCTCCACTCGGAACGTGGGGACAATAGTAGACGGCGTCGAGCCGCGCGCTCTTAGCGCCCAGTTCATCCTGAAGCTTTCGATGCACCTTTTCGATCATTGTTTCAGGGAAGTAACCCCGCGCCACGCCAGCCTGATTCGTGATCAGGATGGCGAGCCAGCCCGCCTCGTTCACTTTCCGCACAGCCGCTGCCGCTCTCGGGAGGAGTTCGTACACATCAAGATGAGTAACGTAGCCAACGTCACGATTCAAAGTTCCGTCCCTGTCGAAAAACACGGCCGGTATTTCGCCTGACCTTTTTTCATTGCCCATTCTTGCTTATCCTTCGTTTTTCGTTCAGCAATCCGGCGACTTCACTCGCCATCTGTTCGTTTCATGCAATCGTGATTAGTCAAAAGGGTATGTTCTCGCGTAACTCGGGGGACAATCGAGGGCCCTTGCGCATGTCCCGTTTCCATGGGCCTCTCGGCGTCGTTTGACGATAATCCGTGGGTCCGAACAGTGCAATCGTCGCCTCACCTTGAATCACGGGGAAAAAACCAAAACCCCATTTCTTTCAACGCTATCAACCAGCGTTACAGGCGTCAATGAACATGAAAACACGCTTTGCAATCCGCCAATCGCTCATATAGTGTGATGAGAACCCATCAAGACACCACATCCCAGAGGGTTTCACTTGAAGACATTGCACCGATATATCCTAGGTGAATTGGTGTCCTATCTTCTCATATCCTTGTTCTTCCTCACGTTCGTCCTCTTGTTGCACAAAATGTTTCAATTCACGGATTTGGTAGTGAACCGTGGAGTGCCGATCACCATTGTGGCGCAATTTCTTATCGCCGCCCTGCCTGTACTGCTCTCCGTCACCCTGCTTATGTCCATTCTCATTTCGAGCATCATGGTGTTCAGCCGCATGTCGAGCGACAGCGAATCGCTCGCGATGACCGCCTCGGGCATGACTTTTTACTCACAACTCATCCCCGTGGCGGCCGTGGGGACAGTTGCAGCCGTCCTGAACGGATTTCTCATGGTGTTCGGCCTGCCCTGGAGTCACGACTTCACCTCGGAACTCGGAAAGCGAATGCTTCATAGCAGGGTCGCCGCCTTCGATCTCAGAGAACAGGTTTTTCACAGCCAGTTCGATGGAGTCATGTTCTACGTGCAAAAAACCGAAGACTCGGGCAAGACGATGAAAGGCATCATCATTTCAGACACCAGAGAGGCCGGTACCAACCGGGTCATCTTCGCGGAACGCGGTATGCTCATCAAATCGAAAGCATCCTCCGGAATTTGGCTGCGCCTCGTCGGAGGAACCGTCCACACCGTCAGCAGCTCAGAGAAAATTCCCGAGGACATAACTGATACGAGTGAAGATTTCTCTTACTCGGGAGACCACTATCAAATCGCGCGCTTCGAGAACTACGACCTCAATTTCGATTTCGCGCAATCCATCGGTAAATCGAAAGCACTCAGGAGAAGCCTGCGATCCTTTCCCGTCGATGAACTCAGAAACAAATTGAAACAACACGAGCCGGGAACGGGCAGATACAACGCCATTCTCGTCGAATTGCAAAAGAAATTCGCGGCGCCTTTCACTTGTCTCTTGCTGGCGTTGGTGGGAGCACCGCTCGGCGTGCGGAACAGACGATCGGGACGACACGGCGGCTTTGCCCTGAGCCTGGGTGTTATGATTCTCTATTACATGCTCGTCACCTTCGCCGAAGGCTTGGCGGAAAGCGGAAACATGACCGTTTCAGTCGCCGTATGGGGCCCGAACGCGTTGCTGGCCATTCTCGCCGGTTATCTGGTGCAAACCGTCGGACGGCGCGGCGCCATCAACACCTGGAGTCTGCTGTCGAAACCCTTCTCCTTGTTCATCCGGCAAAAAACGTAAAATCCCGCCATGAGCATACTAGAACGCTACATATTGAAGCAGTTCTTCAAAATGGCGTTTCTTTGCCAATCGGGAGCCATCACTCTTTTCCTCATCGCGGAGTTCATCGAGCGAATCGACGATTTCATCGAAGAGAACGCGACGCTGACCGACGGGACGCTTTATTTTCTTTTCAAAATACCCCATCTCGTCTTTCTCTCCGTTCCGCTCACCGTTCTTCTGTCGAGCACGTTAACGCTGATCCTTTTCTCCAGGGAGAACGAGGTTCTCGCCATGCGCGCAGGTGGCCTGAGCCTATTCCGAATCATTGCGCCCATCCTCATCGCCAGCCTGGGGATCAGCTTTCTCACTTTCGGAGCGAATGAATACATCGTTCCGTTCACCAACGAGCGCGTGGAATACATCTGGCGGGTCAAAATCAAGAAAACCGGGCCGCAAACGCATTCACAGAGAGGAAAAATCTGGTACCGTTCGAAAGACGGCTCCATCTGGCGCATCACACACTACGATCCATTATCCAAAACAATGAGAGGCGTCACCCTGTACCGAATGGACGGGCGAAACCGCCTGAAGCAGCGCATTGACGCAGCCGAGGCGGTTTGGACGCCTGTGGAAAAACATTGGGAATTCCGCAAAGGTTTCATCCACGACTTTGCGGGCGAAGGAAAAATCAAGCAACAAACCTTTCAAAGAAAAGTTTTCGCGCTCGAAGAAGTGCCCAAGAACTTCGAAAAAACAGGCGCGAACCCAGAGACGATGAATTATCAGGAACTTGGTCGCTACATCAAAGACTTGCGCGACCGCGGCGCAAACACCACCCGCTACGCCGTAGACTTGTGGGCGAAAGTTTCCGCTCCATTCATTTGTTTCGTATTGGCCATTGTGGGTGTGCCTTTCTCCATACGAAGCAGCAGAAGCGGAGGAGCCGCCCTGGGTGTCGCCACTGCCATCGGAATCGGCGCCGTCTATCTCGTTCTTTTCCACGCGAGCCTGTCGTTCGGACACGCCGGACGCCTGCCGCCCATCCTGGCGGCATGGGGACCGAATGCAATTTTCCTCGCGGGAGGGGCCTATCTGCTCGCTTCCATCAGAACGTGATGTGGTCGTTCAATCTGAAAACGCCATTTTCTCGATTAAGTCACTCAGACTCACCTCATCGTCAATCCGCATCACTACACGAAGGACACGAAACGGTGCTTTGCTGAGCAAAGAAGACAGCTTCACCGCATCCTTTTCGGTGGTCAGAATGAATTCGGCCCCTGTGTCCTGCAACGACGAAACGATCCGCACTCCATCTGCCAGCGCGTAATTGGCATGATCCGGATATTCGTGATGCGCCAGCACCTCGGCATCCAGCGATTCAAGCAACTTCTCGAAGCCACGCGGATTCCCCAACCCGCTCACGGCGACGACCTTGACACCTCTCAAATCCTCCGGTGCGCCCGCTATCTCCCCTCGTGCATCCAGGAGCGCATCAGGCGCAAGATGTCCCGTGAAAATCGGAACATCCGGTGCAAGGGAGTGAATTTCCGATCTCGTTTGAGCACAGCACTCACCCGTCACCAATACAACATTTGCACGCCCCAAAGCCGAAACGGGCTCCCGAAGAACGCCTGCGGGAACCACCCTGCCGTTTCCAAAAGGAAAATCCCCGCGCAAAACCACCACGTCCACGTCGCGGTCAAGCGCCAAATGCTGGAACCCGTCGTCGAGCACGACGACATCGGCCTCGAATTCTTCCACCGCTTTTTCCGCAACGAAAGAACGCTCGGCACCCGTCAAAACGACGAGGTCAGGATAGCGTCGCGCGAGCATCGCCGCCTCATCCGCGGCCGGCGGCGAGGTCATGAGGCTTCCCTTTCCGTCGCCCACGACCAGCACGTCCCTGGGCCTCGCGCCATAGCCCCTGCTCACGATAGCGGGTCTTCTTCCCTGCAAGGCCAGTTTTTCCGCCAGCCATGCGACCGTGGGCGTCTTGCCCGTCCCTCCGAGAGTGAGGTTGCCAATCGAAATGACGGGCGCAGGGTTTTTCGCGACACGGACTTTCCCTGTTTCATAGCGCCTGCGTCGACTCGCCATGGCGGCACCGTAGATACTTCCCAGTGGAGACAGGCTCTTCGCCAAGGCATGAGACCAGGCAGGGGAGGAGGGGTCGCTCTCCCAGGCCTTTAGAATCGAGCGCCGAAAACTCATGAAGTTCCCCCGCACGATTCCTCAAGAACCTGAACGATGTATTTCGTGGTTCGTTCAGAAGCGCCCCGGTTGTTCTCCACCACACGGCGTGCGGCCTCGCCCGCTGTTTTTCGCGCCTTCGGATCTTCCAGCCATTCCATGATGGCAGCTTCCAGATTCTCCCGCCCGTCCAATTGAACCGCGCCGCCTTGTTTGACCATCTCACGCGTTACCTCGGCAAAATTCTCCATGTGGGGACCACACAGGCACGGCGCGGCACAGCGGGCCGCTTCTATCGGGTTCTGACCCCCATGCGGAATGAAACTTCCCCCTATGATGGCCATCGCCGCACATCCATAGGCGCCCGCGAGTTCTCCCATCATGTCCAGGATGACCACCCGATGCCCAGTGTCCGTACTCTCGATGTGACTCCAACGCACGGTAGAGAGTCCTGCATCTCGAAGGTCCGCTTCCACTTGGGCCACCCGATTCAAGTGGCGCGGCGCGAGAAGAAGGCCGACACCCGGCATTTTCCGCTGAACGGAGGCGAGAACCGATCCAATCAGTTTCTCTTCTCCGGGGTGCGTGCTGCCCGCCACGATGATTTGCTCGCACGCGCCCAACCCGTACCCACCATGCGGAGGCTCCTGCGGGGACAATGGCGCATCGTATTTCACGTTTCCAGAAACACGCACGGCAACTGCGCCCAATCCCGAGAATCGTCCGGCGTCCTCTTCCCCTCGCGCCAGCACGTCCATTACACGCTCGAGAATCGGAGCAAAGAAGAATCGAAAACGCCTGTAGCGAAGATATGACCGTTCGGAAAGCCGCCCATTGACGATCGAAACGGGGATGTTGCACCTCGCTGTCTCCGTGATGAGATTCGGCCAAATTTCCGTCTCAATGATCGCAAGCATCGACGGTCGGATGCGCATCAATGCAGCACGGACGAGAGGAGGAAAATCCAGCGGCAAATAGATGAGTTGCTCGACGCCCGATATTTTTTTCGCCTCGTTTCTTCCCGTTTGCGTCACCGTGGAAATAACGACCCTGAGCTCTGGCTTTATTCTCAAAAGCGCAGGTACCAGGACAGCTGCCACGCCCACTTCCCCCACAGAGACGGCATGCAGCCAAAGACGGCCTTCCGCCGAATCAGGCAGTTCGGGAGGAAACCCGAATCTTTCACGAACGGCGCGCAATTCGAACCCGCGAAGCCACAAACGGACGAAAAAATATACGAGCAACGCCGGAGAAACGAAAAGAAGAACGAGGTTATAGAGAAACAGCATGAGCGGCCTACTTCCTCGATCTATTCTTCAGGTGGTATTGCGCCTCCTCGCTCGCATGAATCAACCGGTTTTCAATTTCCACGCGCATCTCTTCCAAGGTTCCTTTGTCCCGGGTGCGGGGAACATCCAGAGGCTCTGCACAGCAAGCAACGATTCTCCCAAACGGCAATGGGAGAATCGTCTTGTCCCACGTGGGGAAGGTGAAGAAGCGCGACGCCGCGAAAGCGACCGGACAAACCGGATACCCCGTGATGCTTGCCAAGGACACAACTCCCTTTTTCACCCGCTGCGGAGGGCCCTTCGGTCCATCTGGTGTAATCAGAAGATGGTGTTCCCCCTTCTTTGCCACTCTGACCATCTGCCGAATCGCAGAGGACCCACCTTTATCCGTTCCATCCACAGATGAGGAAGATCCTCTCACGCAATGAACCTTGAGCCACGCCAGGAACTGGGTCACCAATTCTCCGTCCCGGCTTCTGCTCGCCATGCCCGTGTAGTGATAATGACCCGGGAAAAAAAAAGGGACCAGACCCAAATGATGATGCCAGTACGCCCAGATGAATTTTTCATCGAGCCTCAAGCGTATTTTCTCATTCGCTTCCGTTTTCGGAAAAATTTTCGAGGAGGTAGCTGAAACCGCTTTAAGATAACCTGCGATGATCGCGCCGCCCAACCACGCCGAAAGCGGCGCATCGGGATTCCTGCCCCATTCATCATAAGCGACCGACTCATCATCCATCCTGTATATCCTGTATTTCAAAACCGAGTTCCGCCGCGATATGCCCTGCTGCGCACGCATAGGGATCCTCCCCTTCCAGGGCGTTACGGATTCTGTCGAAATCCCTGATTTGCCTTGCTCTCACGTCATCGTCCAGAAGCACTCCCCTCAATGCGTCCGCAATGGGCTGCGCGCGCACCTGTTTCTGGTGCAACTCAGGAACCGCCTCGTAGCCAGACAACAAATTCACAAGGCTAATATAGTCCACCTGAACCAGAAAATACTTGGCCAGCGTATGCGAAAGAATATCCGTCGCGTAGAGAACGACCATGGGCACACCAAGGAGAGCCGTCTCGAGAGAGGCCGTGCCGCTCGCCACAACCACGGCGTCGGCTGCGCGAATCACCGCCGGGGCGTCGCCCCGAACTACCCGTATCTCGACTCCGGACGTGCGAAGATGCTTCGCAACGTAGTCTTCGGGCAATGACATCGCCTCCGAAATGAAAAAGCGCACCCCCGGTATTTGCGTATGGATGAGCTTTGCCGCATCCACCATGGCATTCAGATGAAAGTCGATTTCCTTGCGCCGGCTGCCGGGGAGAAGCGAGACCACCTTGTCACACATCGCTACGCCGAGTGAGCGACGGGCGATTTCTTTCGAAGGCGCGTTACGAAGCTCGTAGGCGATGGGATTGCCGATGAAGAAGGCCCTCCCGCCCAGGTCATTGAAAATCCGGGGTTCGAACGGAAATATGTTCAGGGCCAGATCGAAAAGGTCCGCGATTGCGCGGGCGCGGCCTCTCCACCACGCCCATACCTGGGGCGTGATGAAATAGATGCTCTTGGGCGGTTGCCGCAGTCTGCGCATCGTACGTGCGCAGGAGAGATTAAAGCCTGGATAATCGACGAAAATCACGGCACCCGGCTTGTCATCCTCAATCTTCCGCATCAAGTGTTTCTTGATTCTTTTCAGTTTGGGATACACACGGGGAATCCCGGCAAACCCGACAATGGAGATGTCGCCGATGTCGTGCATGAGATCGACACCCGCCTCGGCCATCAATGGCCCTCCCATCCCGTAAAACTGCAGGTCGGGAATTTCAGCCCGAAGCACCTTCACGAGGTTCGCGGCATGAACGTCTCCGGACGGTTCTCCGGCGAGCACCATGACATTGTTCGCCAAGCACTCATCCTTGTTCATTTTCCTGCCAACCGACAATGACGATGCCACTTGCGTCGGCTTCCCGCACCAGGCGTTCCCGGTCGATGAGAAATGTTCGCTCCGCCTCCAGGATCAATACAGAAGCGCCGCCTTCGCGCATCGCCTGAAGGGTTTCAGGTCCCACAGCGGGCACGTCATAGCGCAAGTCCTGCTCAGGACGCGCCACCTTGCAGACGACAGCCCCCTTCCCAGCGAGAGCACAACCCCTGCGAATCGCCTCGTTCGTGCCCTCTACGCCTTCCACTGCGGCCACAGTACCCTTGTGGACCACTACGGTTTGGCCGATGTCCAGGGCCGCGACACTCCGCGCCATCCGAAACGCGTATTGCACGTCTTTTCGCCGACTCCGGCGCAACCTCTTTTTTGTGATGCTTCCGTGCGGGGCGATGAGATGCGCGAGATACTCCGTCTGGGGAGCTACCCGCATTCCGTTTTCCTCTACGAACTCGATCACGGCGTCCATGATCGTCGCATCGGCCGTGTTTTTCGCATTTTTCATGAAGCGCAAAGCTGTCATGTCGAAACGCAGGGACTGAAACAAAAGGCTTTTCTCGACCTTGCCCACAAGTCCGATTTCCTCGACACCCTCATCCTTGAAAAAGCGGATAATTCTGTTCGGCTGGGTGGGAGGGATATGGGCGATGGAATCGGCCTGCCCGCAAAGCACTTGTTCGACCTCGGGCAACAAGGCCACCACCGATACGCGTTTGCCCCGCCTTTTCGCACACGACACGAACTCCGAAGACAACCCGCCCGAACCTGCGACGAGGCCCATTCTATCTAGGGAATCCAGCATGGGAGGCTTCAGTAGGTTGTGGCCATAGTGCTTTTCAGCATCTCAACAACGCGAATAGCGACGTCCAGAGAGCGCAATTCCCTTTCCGGATCGGCGACGACCTCCGATGCCTGCACCGATTGAAGGAAATGCCGCAACTCCAGCTTCAGCGGATTGCCCTTGTGGACGAATACTCTTTCCACCTGGAATTGCTCGCGGTATTTGAGTTGCTCCAGCGTCAGTTGGTGCTCGCTCATCGCCTGGCGATGGATTCGGAGTTCCTGATCTGCATAATCGAGCGTGATGTACGCATCCGGCTGCGATACCGAGAGGGTCCTGATCTTGTTCTGCGTCACCCGGCTGGCGGTGAGATTCGCCACACACCCGCTCTCGAAGCATATCTGTACGTTCGCGACGTCGTCGCGATCCGACAAAACGCTGGCGCCTGTCGCCGAGAGTAAACCGATATTCTCATCCACCAACCGTAAAACGATGTCGAGGTCATGAATCATCAAGTCGAGCACCACGCCATCTTCGCGCACCCTCTGGGTGAAGGGCCCCAGCCTGCGGCATTCAATCAAGGTGGGGGCATCGACGATGTGGCCCAATTCCTGAACCGCTCCGTTAAAGCGCTCGACATGGCCGATGTGAAGAACCAGATCGTTACGGGTCGCCAAGTCGAACAATTTCCTCGCATCCTTCATGTTGGTGCAAATGGGCTTTTCCACCAGCACGTGAATACCGTTGTCGAGGAACAGGGAGGACACATCGAAATGCTGCAAGGTGGGAACCGCGATGGTGACCGCATCGACGCGCCCGATCAGATCGGCCGGGTCGGAAAACGCATCCGTCCCGTATCTATCGGCCAATTCCCCGGCGCGCACGGGAACAAGGTCGCAGACAGCCGCCAGTTTCGCCTCCAAAAGCTCGGAAAGCGCGGCCACATGATAACTGCCCATATGGCCGATACCGACGACGCCGACTCGCAAAGGATCCGGCATAACCTTTTAACCCCATGAACCAATTATGTTTATACGCGACCCTGATAGACGCCGTTCTTCGAACTCCGCACGAATTCTACCACGGAACGGATTTCCGCTCCTAATGGCACCTGCGCTTCAATCAGCTCCAGCTTTTGCACCACCGTACCCGATTCGTTGAAAAGAATCTTGTACGCCCGTTTTATGTCCGCTCTCGCATCGGACCCAACACCTCTTCTGCGTAATCCGACCACGTTCAGGCCGACCACGCGGAAAGGTTCACCCGCCATCTTGAGGAAAGGAGGCACATCTTTCCTCACCCCGGCGGGACCTACCAGAATCGTCCCTTCTCCGATTCTCATTCGCTGATGCACGCCAATGAAGTTCGAGATAAAGCAATTGTTTCCCACTCCCACATGTCCCGCCAGAGAGCAATGGTTCACCAGAATCACCTCATCACCGATGTGGCAATCGTGACCCACGTGCGCACCGACCATGATGTAGCATTTCTCACCTATCACCGTGTTCTCGCCCTGGCGCATCGACCGGTGAATTGTCGCCGTTTCACGGATGACCGTACCCGCTCCAATCTCCACCCCACCCGAATCCTGCTGCAAACCGACGACTTGCGCCTCCAGACCGATGGCGGCGTTCGGAAAAATCCGGCACCCCTCGCCAATGACCGCGGGACCCTGAATGATTGCGTTCGGCCCGACCTCGCACCCGTCTCCCAGAATCACGTCCTCGCCCACAAAGGCGCCACGTCCGATTTTCACGTCCCTCCCGATCTTCGCTTGCGGGTCGATATGGGAAGTGGGAGCTATGTCGTTCAAGGGGTATCAGGCTTTCGGTACGGCATAGGCGGATAGAATACCTTCGGCGGCGGTTTGGCCCTCCGCAAGTGCCTGCACTTCAAATCTCCAAAAAGTCCTTCTGTTTTTCAAAAGTTTCGCGCGCAACTCCAGCAAGTCGCCTGGAACGACGGGACGCCTGAACTTCACCTGCTGGATTCCCGTGAAGAAGAATTCTGCGTCGGGTTCGATCAACTCCAACTCGAACAGACAAATCAGACCGGCCTGCGCCAAGGCCTCAATGACCAATACACCCGGCATGATGGGATTACCCGGGAAATGGCCCCTGAAAAACGGTTCCTCTTCCGAGACTTTCTTTTGGGCGACGATGGAAACCTCATCCGGATCCAGTTCCGTTACGTGGTCGACAAAAAGAAACGGATCCCTGTGCGGGATAATCTCCTGTATTCGCTGACTGTCCATCATAATTCCAGTTTGCCCATCCTTCTTTCGAGTTCGTTGACTCTTTCGGCCAGCCTCGGCAGATTCCGGAGGACCGCGATTCGCCTGCGCGCATCGTGAATTTCCGCCGCCGGGATATGGAGATACGTCTTCCCACCCTCAAGACTCTTTGGCACGCCGGTTCCCGCTCCGAGTCTCGCGCCGTCTCCGATTTCCACGTGATCCGCCACTCCGACGCCACCCCCCATCATGACACCCCGGCCAATCCGAACACTGCCCGATATGCCCACCTGGCTCGCGAGAATGCAATCTTCCCCGACCTCGACATTGTGGGCAATTTGCACGAGGTTGTCGATTTTCGTGCCCCGCCTGATCCTCGTTTCCCTGAGCGCTGCGCGATCGATCGTCGTGTTCGCACCGATTTCCACGTCATCCTCGATTACGACCCTGCCCGTTTGCGGGTACTTGAAAATACGGCCCTCTTCATCGGGAACGTAACCGAACCCGTCCGCCCCGACGACGACGCCCGCATGGAGGATCACCCGGGAGCCAATTTCCACGTCGGCGTACAAAACGCAATTCGGGTGGATGAAACACCCTGAACCAATTTCGACGTTTTCGCCGACGCGTGCCCCCGCTCCGATGTAAGAGTCCTCTCCCACTACGACGCCATCTGCGAGAGACGCGAAAGGCCCCACGTATACGCCGTCTCCCAGACGGGCCGAACGGGAAACGGCGGCCTTGGCGTCAATGCCCGACTGGAATTCCCGAGGGGGACGGAACAGCGAAACCGCACGAGCGAAGGACAACTTCGGGTTTTGGGTGGAAATTGCGGGACGACCGATTTCCAGACCACGGGGAACGATGAGGGCACCCGCATCGGAATGCGTACTCAGCATTTTCGCCGATTCAACGTAACTCAGATCTTTCGGCGATGCGCTTTCATACTCGGCCACATCCTGTATGTCAATGTTCCCGTCACCGATGAGTTCGCCGCCAAGCAGATTTGAGATGTCCGCAAGAAGCATTTTATTTCTTCTTCTGATCGTACAGCTTGATCACCTTCTCCGTGAGATTCACTTTCGGGTTGACAAATAATACACCGCCTGAGGCATTGTCGATGATGACGTCATAACCTTCGTTCTTTCCGATATCCTCGACGATCACGCGAACCTCCTTCAAGACCTTCTCTGTGGCAATCCTCCGGCGCTCCTGGAGGTCTCGTTCGCTCTCTCGCACCAATCGTCTCAAATTGTCCTGCTCACGTGCGAGGTCCCTTCTCTGGGACCGCAAGTCGAACGTCTTGCGCTCTTTTTCCTCCTCGCGCCAGACTCCGCTCTTTTGCTCGATCTCCAACTGCAGGTCCCGCACCTTGTTCGCCAGAACACTCAGCTCGTCACGCCTTTTCCGAATCGCGCTTTGAAGCCTGTTTTTCTCCCTTTCCAATGCCGCACTTGCGGTTCGGCCACCCTTCGAAATCCGTAACACGCGCTGAATGTTGACGACACCGTATCGCTCGCTCGCCGATTCTGCATGCTCCACACACCCGAAGGCTAAAAGCATCGAAAAGACCAACACGGATGGACCATATCGCCTCACTGCAAACATCCTCCTCGTCAAGGGAGAAACCGACACACGCGATTCTAGAACGCAGCCCCGATTCCCAGGTGCACTTCTCTTGTTCGCTCGCCCTCTTCCCTGTCCAGCTTGTATCCAATATCGAGCCGCATGGGGCCAATAGGCGTCACGATACGCAAGCCGATTCCGCCGCCGTATCGCAATTCCCCGAAATCGAACGCATTGTCCTCATCCCAGATGTTTCCCATATCGAAGAAAACCGCAACCTGCGTCGGACCAATAAAAGGATGCGTCAATTCGACCGATCCGACAGCAGCGGAGAATCCGCCGACGGCTTCGCCTTGTGAGTCCTTCGGCCCCAGATCGCTGGAGGCGAATCCTCGAACAGTGTACTTTCTGGTGGCGTACAAACGACGGAAAGCCGGCACTTCGTCATCAAGCGCTTCGACGAAGCGGACGCTGCCCCGCAGACTCAAGACCAGATCCCTTAACAAGCGGATCCGGAAACGCTCCCCGATATTGTGATATTGCCTGAATTCGGCCTCGGCGGTGAGCACGTCAACATCTCCACCCAACATCGAAGTGGTGATCGTGGAGGCGATGCTCCAGTATGTGCCATCCGTCGGGAAAATGGGTCTGTTCAGGCTATCGTACACCAGCCTTGGCATGATGCTGCTTTCGAGGAAAGTTTCCCCGTCCTGCTCGAGAATCGTGGATATCGCCGTATCGGAAACGTCACTGATCTCAGATTCCGCAATCTCATAAGAGATGAAACCCCTCAGGAATTCCTGAAACTCCCTGCCGACCGTTATACGGGCGCCCTGTTTCTGGTTGTCGAAAGTCTCATATTCCTGACCGACGAAAAATAGGCTTCCCCCGAGCGAGTAGCCGGAATCGCGGAAGTTGGGGTCGAAATATTCCGCTACCAAATCGAAGCGCTGCGAAGAAATCCTGGTGAACAAGGAACCAGTCAGGCCCTTGCCGAACAAATTCGCTTCTCTCAGTTCACCCTGCCCGTAGAAACCCTCATCGCTGTTGACACCGAGGCCGCCCGTGATCGAGCCAGTTGGTTTCTCCTTCACCTCGATTTCGATGTCGAGTATTTCATCGTTGTTCGGACGCCGCTTTTCAACAACCTTGACTGTCTCGAAATAGTTCTTGCGTCTGAGGCGCTGACGCGTCAAATCCAATCCTCTCGCGCTGTACAGCGACCCCTCGATGACGCGGACGTTGCGGCGAATCACGTTCTCGCGCGTGCGGGTGTTGCCTTTTACAACCACCTTTCCGATGTATACCCTTCGCCCCTTGTTGATTCGAACGGTAATGTCGACCGTTTTCCTCTCGTCGTCCGTTTTCGTGAAACTGTTGACGTCCACGAACGCATAGCCACGGTTTGAGAATTGGCTCGTAATCGCCCGCACGTCGGCAAGCAAACGGGATTTGTTGAAGATATCGCCGACGAAAACGAGCATTTTCCGCCGGATTTCCTCTGCGGGAATGACGTCCTCCCCGCCGCGGACCTCGATTTTGGCGACTGTGTAGCGAAGCCCCTCGCGAATGGGAATCGTTATGTCAATGCGGCCCCTCGCCCGGTCCTCGCGGATGATGGGTTGGTTGACCTGAGCCTTGGCGTAGCCTCGGCTTTCATACAACAGGCGAATCCGGACCAGATCTCTCTGCAGTACCTCTTCGTTGAATACCCCCGAACTCGTCAGAAAAGAGAAAAGACCCTTCTCGCTGGTTTCCATGGCCTTGAGCAGTTCCCTTCTGGATATCCTGCTATTGCCTTCGAAATTGATGGAGCGGATGCTGACACTTTCCCCCTCGTCGATCACCAGGGTGACGGACACCGTATTCGGGCCGCTTTCCTTGAGAACCGCTTCTACGCGCGCGAAATAATAGCCGCTTTTCTGGTAGAGTTTCCGGACGTTGCGAGCGCTTTCTTTCAGGATGGATTCGTTGACGATGGTCTGAACCTTCACTGCCATGCGCTCGCGGATTTTCTCAAGGTCCAGATTGCTGTTTCCGATGATTTCGATCTGGTTGATCGTTGGTTTTTCGTCGAGTTGATAAACCACGCGGAGCCCGCCTTCCAGAGACTCCACCTTGACTTGCACGTCCCGGAAGAATCCCAGTTTGTATATGGCGCGAACGTCCTCGCGGGTTTGCCTGACCAGTTCTACGTTCGTGTAGCTTTGCCCTTCCTTGAGCTTCACGTAGAAGAGGACTGTGGAGCGATCGACCTTGCGATTTCCCTGAACCTCAATGGCACGAATCGTGATGGCCGGCGAGGCCGACTGTCCCGCCGCCTGATAAACAGTGACGACGAGAACCATAACAGCCAAAACGGCGCATGCCAGCACCTTCGCCGCAGTACGCATAAGGTCACCCCCCCGAGAAAGAAGGGGAAAGAAACTTCGGTTTTCCGGTAAATCTATAGGTCCTGGACACTGAGCACTTCCGTGTCTTCTTTCAATTCGAATATCAGTTCATCCCCAGCCAGTTTCGCCAGAATCGTTCCCCCGTCCTGGAATCTGCCCTGCAACACTTCCTCGCTGAGGGTATCTTCGATATGCCTTTGAATGACACGACGCAGGGGTCTCGCGCCATAGGCCGGCTCGAAGCCCTGCTTGGCGAGCCAGTCTTTCGCATCGTCGCTGAGTTCGATCGTCATCCCCTTTTCAGCGAGCGTCTCGTTGACCTTGGCAAGTTCGATATCCGCGATCTTGAGTATGTCCGGATGGGTCAAGGGCCGGAAGATGATGACGTCGTCAACCCGGTTCAAAAATTCCGGATTGAAGGTGCGCTTGAGTTCGTCGCGGATGTTGTCCTTTATCCTGTCGAAGCCGAGTCCCGTGTCTGCCCTCTGGAAACCGAGGGAGGTCCCCTTCTCGATGGATCGCGCTGCGATATTCGACGTCATGATAATGACCGTGTTCTTGAAATCGATATTGCGCCCGTAGCTGTCGGTGAGCAGGCCATCGTCCATCACCTGAAGCAGGACATGGTAGACGTCGGGGTGCGCTTTTTCGATTTCGTCGAGCAACACGACGGAATAGGGCTTTCTGCGAACGCGTTCTGTGAGTTGCCCCCCCTCCTCGTAGCCGACGTATCCGGGAGGCGCACCGGTGAGGCGCGAGACGTTGAACCGCTCCATGTATTCGCTCATGTCGATGCGGACAAGCGCGTTCGGATCGCCGAACATGAAGTGGGCGAGCATTCTGGCCATCTCGGTCTTGCCCACGCCCGTGGGGCCGAGGAACAGGAAACTGCCAATGGGGCGCTTCGGCCCCTTGAGGCCCGCGCGCGCGCGGCGAACCGCCTTCGTAAGGGCGCGTGTGGCTTCTTCCTGCCCGATGATGTGGCTGTTGAGTTCCTCTTCCATCCGCAGGAGACGCTCGTTCTCCACCTCTCCAATGCGCTGCAAGGGAATACCGGTCATCCGGCTGACGACGTAGGCCACATCATCCTCGGTGACGCTGGGCTCCTCGTCCGTCTGGCCTGTCTCCCACTCGGCTTTCAATTCATCGAGCCTGGACCTGTCCTGCTCCTCCTGGTCACGCAACTCGACGGCTTTCTCGAAATCCTGCCTCTCGATCATGTCCTTCTTCGTACGAACCGTCTCTTCGATCTGGCGTTGCAGATCCCGAATGTTGGTCGGGAATGTCTCCTTTTCGAGCCGAACCTTGCTGCACGCCTCGTCGATGACATCTATCGCCTTGTCTGGCAGGAACCGATCCGACACGTATTGGGAGGAGAGACGAACGGCGGACACGATCGCCTCGTCCGTCACCTGCGCGCGGTGGTGCTTCTCATACTTGTCCCTGAGACCTTTCAGGATGCTGACCGTATCGTCGACCGAGGGCGGATCCACCATCACGCTCTGAAAACGACGCTCTAGGGCGCCGTTTTTCTCGATGTATTTGCGGTACTCGTCCAGTGTGGTCGCGCCGATGCACTGGATTTCCCCACGACTGAGCGCGGGCTTGAGCATGTTCGAAGCGTCGATGGAACCTTCCGCCGCTCCTGCACCCACCAAGGTATGCAACTCGTCGATGAAGATGATCACGTCCTGGCTTTGCGTGATCTCCTTCATGATGGCCTTCAGGCGCGCCTCGAACTGTCCACGGTATTTCGTTCCCGCGACAAGTGCCCCCAGATCGAGCTGCACCACGCGCTTGTTGTAAAGAATCTGGGAAACTTCCTTCGATATGATCGACTGCGCCAGTCCTTCGACGATCGCCGTTTTCCCGACGCCGGGTTCCCCGATGAGGACAGGGTTGTTCTTCGTGCGCCGCGCCAGAATCTGTATGACGCGCTCTATCTCGTTCTCCCGCCCGATGACGGGGTCAAGTTTCCCTTCATCTGCAAACTCCGTGAGGTCACGGCCGAACTCGTCGAGCGCAGGCGTCTTGCTCTTCTCACGCGAACGCGCCGCCACAGGCTCTCTGAGGAGGTTGATGGTCTGCTCACGCGTCTGCTGGAGTTTCACGCCAAAACTGGCCAGTATCTTGGCCGCCAGCCCGTCTTTCTCTCTCACGATACCCAACAGCAGATGCTCGGTGCCGATGTAGTTGTGACCCATCAGGCGGGCTTCTTCAACGGCATATTCGAGCACTTTTTTCGCCTTCGGGGTAAACGGAATGTCCCCTTCCACGGGACCGCTCAGACTCTTGGGCAAATTACGTTCAAGCTCCAGGCGAAGCTGCTTGGGGTCCACCCCCAGCTTCTGCAATACAGCGATGGCGATTCCGCCTCCGTCCTTGAGCACGCCGAGCAGGACGTGTTCGGTACCCAAATATTCGTGCCTGTGGTGCTCCGCCTCTTCTCTGGCCAGTATAATGACTTTGCGGGCACGTTCCGTGAATCGCTTGAACATACGGCCCTCCTTACTTCTGTTGAGCTACTCTCCCATCCACCACAGCGATCACACGATCCATTCTTTCCGCCATCAAAGCGTTGTGCGTCGCCACCAGAATCGTTTGTCTACCTATCTCGTTAATTTCCCGAAGTAGTTCAAATATCGTTTCCGCAGTCGATGAATCCAGATTTCCTGTTGGTTCATCCGCAAGCACAACAGAAGGATTGTTAATTAACGCGCGGGCTATGGCAACCCTTTGCTGCTCTCCACCAGACAGTTCCCCGGGTCGATGATTCCATCTCTTGGCCAAGCCCATGCGGCCCAACAATTCCCTAGCCTGCTCCTCCACTTCGCTTCTATTTTTCCGTTCTCTGTGGAACAGACCCGGTATCATAACATTTTCCAGGCCGGAAAACTCGGGTAAAAGATGATGAAATTGAAAAACGAAGCCTACGTGCCGATTTCTCAGGCGAGCCAGTTCGGCTTCGGAGCAATCAGAGAGGCTTCTGCCCTCAAGAATCACCTCACCCTTTGTCGGCCTGTCGAGCGCTCCCAAAAGGTGGAGCAAGGTTGTTTTCCCCGCTCCCGAAACACCCATGACGGCGACCATCTCTCCATGATCGACTTCGAGGTCAACGCCGCTGAGCGCCATGACCACGCCGCCTGTCATGGAATAAGATTTCTCCAGTCCCCTGGTGACAATCACTTTCGGTGATATGCCCTTGGGTGAAGCGGAATCACTCATCTCCAATATTCCCGGATCAACCATAACGGAGATTTTCTACCGGATCGACGCGAGAAGCACGCCATGCTGGATAAAGCGTCGCCGCCAAACAGATGACAAGAGCAGCAATCGCCGTCACGGAGACGTCTGCAGGCGTCATCAACACCGGCAGCCGTTCCAGATGGTAAACGCTGGCAGGCAAGATGTCCAGACCAAAGACGCGTTCCAGAAAATCTTCCACGATATGGAGATTCCATCCGAGAACGAGGCCTCCACCGACTCCCAGCACGGCGCCCAGCAGACCGATGAAGGCGCCCTGGACAAAAAATATCCTCAATATTGCGCCGCTTGTAGCGCCCATCGACTTCAGGATAGCGATTTCACGACCTTTCTCCATCACCACCATCACCAGCGAACCGATGATGTTGAAGGCGGCCACGACCACGACGAGAAGAAGGAGGATCGTCAGCGTGGTCTTTTCGGTTTTGAGCGCGGAGAAGAGCTTTTGGTTCATTTCCTGCCAGGAGCGCGACGAATACCGACTCGAAAGTCCACTCTGGATTTTGCGGGAAATACGCTCGGCCTCGAAGATGTCCTTGACGCGCAGGTGCACTCCTGTAACGGATTTGCCAAACCCGAAGAACGTCTGGCTCTCCTTCATCGAAACGAACGAGAGCCCGGCGTCGTATTGATAAAAACCACTGCGAAAGATTCCCGCCACCTGGAATTTTCTCGTTCGGGGCACCAGACCCATGGGCGTGACCTCCCCCACGGGGCTCACCATCGTCACCACGTCCCCCTCCGTCAAAACGAGATTCTTCGCGAGTTCGGCCCCGACGATGATGCCGGGCTTGCCCGCACCGTTTTGCTCCAGCAGCTTTTTCAGTGAGCCTCCCTTCAGATATCTCCGAATGTCCGTCACGTCGATTTCCCGATCCGGATCGACACCGCGCACCACCGCGCCCATAACGCGGTTATTGAACGAGAACATCGCCTGCCCGTATACGAAAGGACTCGCCGCCACCACACCCTCATGCTTGCGCGCCTTCTCCAGGACATCCCGCCACTTGCGCATGAGGGAAGCGCCCGATTTCGTGATGACGATATGGCTTTGCGTACCCAGTATCTTGTCGCGGAATTCACGCTGAAACCCCGTCATGACACCCACCACGACTATAAGGGTGGCGACACCCAGTGCGATGCCCAGCACGGAAATCCAGGTGGTGAGCGAGACAAAGGCAAACTTGCCGCGCGAACGCAGGTGCCTGAGACCGATGAACAGTTCCGTGGAGAGCGACATCATTCGTCCTGTTGTTTGCGCAACAGCGGAAAAAGGATGACGTCGCGAATCGAATGCGAGTTCGTAAACAGCATCGCCAGCCTGTCAATCCCGATTCCCTCGCCCGCCGTAGGCGGCAAGCCGTATTCCAGCGCCGTCAGGTAATCCCAGTCGATCCCGTGGGCTTCATCGTCGCCGGCCTCCCTAGCCGCTTCCTGCAACTCAAAGCGCGCGCGCTGATCGTCCGGGTCGTTCAACTCCGTATAGGCGTTGGCGATCTCGCGCCCGGCGATGATGAGTTCGAAGCGCTCTACGGTGTCGGGGTCGTCTTCCCTGCTCTTGGACAACGGCGAAAGGGCCTTGGGAAAATCGTGTATGAACGTGGGCTGTCGAAGTTTCGGCTCCACGATTTCCTCGAAAAGATACTCCAGAATGTGTACGTGGCTCATATCGTCCGGAATGGGATAGCCCCTGGGTTCTGCAACTTTTCTCGCGAAAAGGCGAGCCCTTTCCTCGTCTTCGAGCACTTCTTCGGGTGCGCCGCCCACCGCCACGATGGAATCGCGCCACTTGAATCGCGCCCAGGGCGCCTGGAACGAGATTTCCTCGTCCCCGTAAACGAGCACCTCACTACCCAGAATCTCCCGGGCCAGCGAGGTCAGCATTTTTTCCGTCAACACCATCAGGTCGTTATAGTCGGCATAGGCCATATAGTATTCCAGCATGGTAAATTCCGGGTTGTGTTGGGTGGATATGCCCTCGTTCCGGAAATTGCGGTTGATCTCGTAGACGCGTTCCATTCCACCGACGACCAGGCGCTTGAGATAGAGTTCGGGCGCCACGCGGAGGAACAGGGGCATTTCCAGGGTGTTGTGGTAGGTGGTGAACGGCCTGGCTGTCGCACCGCCCGCGATGGCCTGCATCATCGGAGTTTCGACTTCCAGGAAATTCAAATCATCCAGAAAGCGGCGTATCGACTGAATCATACGGGCACGCACCTGAAACACCTGTACCACTTCGGGGTTCGCTATCAGGTCCACATAGCGTTGCCGGTAGCGGGCCTCCACGTTTCTCAGACCATGCCATTTTTCCGGAAGCGGACGGAGACTTTTCGTGAGCAGGCCAATGCGGCGCACCCAGACGGAGAGTTCTCCCATCCTCGTGCGGAACACCCCGCCCTCGACGCCAACGATGTCACCGATGTCGAGTTCCCGGGCGAGTTGAAAGGCCTCCTCGCCGATCTCGTTCATCCGAATGAACAACTGAATCTGCCCCGTCCCATCGCGCAGATCGAGAAAGGCGACTTTCCCCTGCACCCGTCTGGCGATGATTCTTCCTGCCACGGAAAAATCCTGCTCTTTCGCCTCATCGAAACCGTCCGCAGGGACATCGTGGTACTGCGCGACGATAACGCCGATCCGGTGTGTCGTCGGGAAGCGGTTCACGAACGGGTTGGCACCGGATGCGCGAATGCCTTCGAGTTTTTTCCTGCGGCTCCGGCTCAGGATATTTTCATCGTCCCGCTCTTCGGGCGATGATGCCACTTCTTCCGCCACGGGGGCGTTCCTCCCATATCACTTTCAGCGTCGAGTAAAAACGCGGTTCGCCCGCCCCAATCCGGGCGTCGGCGATTACGCGCGCGCGTTCGCCTTCTCCTGTATCAGCAACAGCAGGTAGGCGTCGATGAAGGCGTCGATATTTCCATCCAGCACGGCGTTTACATCGGAACGTTCCACGTCGGTCCGATGATCCTTCACCATGCGGTAGGGATGCAAGACGTAGGAGCGAATCTGGCTCCCAAAACCAATGGTTTTCTTCATGGCGTGCAGCACTTCCTTTTCCTCCTCGCGCTTGCGCTTCTCAAGCTCGTACAACTGGCCGCGCAACAGTTTCATGGCCGTGGCACGGTTTTTGTGCTGGCTCCTCTCGTTCTGGCACGAGACCACGATGCCCGTGAGCATATGGGTGATCCGCACCGCGGAATCCGTGGTATTCACATGCTGACCGCCTGCGCCCGAACTCCGGAACACGTCAATCCGCAAGTCGTTCTCGTCTATCTCGATCTCCATGTCATCCGACACCTCGGGAACGACATCGACCGAAGCGAACGAGGTATGCCGTTTGGCGCTGGCATCGAAAGGCGAAATCCTGATCAAGCGATGCACACCCACTTCCGCCCGAAGGTAGCCGTACGCGTAATCCCCCTGAACGATCAAGGTGGCATTCTTGATGCCGGCCTCTTCTCCTCCCAGTATGGAAACGAGGCGCGCCTTGTAACCTTTCTCTTCCGCCCACCTCGTGTACAGGCGAAAGAGCATCTCGGCCCAATCCTGGCTTTCCACACCGCCTGCGCCTGCGTTCACGGAGAGGATGGCGTTGGCCTTGTCCTCTTCGGAATCCATGACCAGGTGAAATTCGAGGCGCTCGATCCCCTTGAAAAGCGAGGAAAGCGCATTTTCGATTTCGCTCAGGAGTTCCGACTCGGACGTCTCTTCCATCTGGAGAAGCTGGAGAAATTCTTTCTGATCGTTCAGTCTCTCGCTGAGGTCCTCCCAGTTGCGTATCGTCTTCTCAAGCGAGGCACGCTGCTTCAACGTGTTCTGTGCGGCCTCGGGGTCGTTCCAGAAATCCGCCTCTCCGGCGAGTTTATCGAGTCTGGCGCACTCCGCCTCCAGTCTGTCGAGGTCAAAGCCGCCCTCGTAGTTCACGGAGGCGCGCCTCCAGTTGCTCGCATTTCCTGTCTAGCTCTTCCATCTACATCTCCCATCCTTTGATTTACAACTCCATGACCTGTCGGCACGGAGTCCTTCCGGGCAGTCATGAACATCTTATCACATTCGGGAACTCCACCTGGAGCGAAACGAGAAAATCGCCACCAGGGAAAACAAGACGCAGGCGTATGCAAACATATCCCCCATTCTGGCGTAAATGCCGGGAGCGGATTTTTTGAGCGCAACGGTGCCGGCGTGTATCCACTCCTCAAAAAGGGGGCTTCTCACCCGAATCGCTCCTGTGGGTTCGATGAACGCACTGATACCCGTGTTGGCCGAGCGGACGATCGGCACGCGCAACTCCACCGCCCGGAACACCACCATCGAGAGGTGCTGCTCGGAAGCCGCTGTCTCGCCGAACCAGGCGTCGTTCGTGATGTTGACGAGAAACTGCGCGTTCGCCATACGCCGCGCAACGCGCGGGAAAATCACCTCGAAACAAATCAGGACTCCGAATTTCCCTTCTGCGATATCGAATATCTCGGACTTCTCTCCGGACCTGAAGGTGCCGATGACGGGCACGAGCTTCCTGACGAAAAACAGCCATTTGGCGAACGGTACATATTCGCCGAAGGGCACCAGGTGCATCTTGTCATATCGGCCACCCTCCTCCCCGTCCGGTCCGATGAGATATGCCGAGTTCGTGAGTTTCGGACCCTGTTTCACTTCACGCCTGCCGAGGGCGCCAAACAGCAGGTGCGCGTTCGCCTCCCGGCCGAATTCGCGAAGAAACTCTCTATCCCGCACGCTTCGCTCGTAGACGAGAGGAGCCGCGGCCTCCGGCCAGACGATGAGGGGAGGCGGAGCAGAACCGTCCCCGGGGAAGCGGCCTCTCAACTCCCTCGTGAGTCCCCCCATCTTCTCGAGAATGCCCCTCCGCCACCTGGGAGACCACTTGACGGACTGATCGACGTTGCCCTGCACGATACCCACCGCACGCGACTCGCCCGCCGTCTCGGCAGGCACCTCCTGGAGCCTCAGGTAACCGTAGCCCAGCACGAGTGCTGCCATGAGCGAAGCGCCGATGACGACGGCGAAGGGCGCCTTTCGCGGAAAGCGGAAGAAATGCCATATCGCCGCGTTCACGAACACAATGAAGAACGACACGCCATATACACCTGCAAGATCGGCGATCTGGATGACGTGCAGATGGCGGTATTGACTGTAGCCCAGCAGCGCCCACGGGAAGCCGGTCATGAAATAGGCGCGCAAAAGTTCCAAGGAAACCCATAGGGGTGCCGCCATCAGCAGGGTGAGAAACGATCCACCCCGATGAACACGCGCCACGCAATACGCGAACAGCGCCGGGTAGAGCGCAAGGTATAGCGTCAGGACGGCAGTGACCAGCCACGCGAGTGCAGACGGCAATCCGCCGTAGGTGGCCATGGAAATTTTCACCCACCAGATGATAATCCCGAAAGAAACCAGACCGCTCACCAGGCCCAGCGTAAAGGCCTGCTGCGGTTTTTTGCCCTCGATCGACCACAACAGCGGCACGAGCGCAATCCAAGCCAGAACCTCGAAGCGAAACGGCGGGAACAGCGATGCCAACAGAAGACCTGTGAATATGGAGTAGCCGATATCCCTCGCCCTCAAGGTTCGCTCCTCAGGGAATCACCCTCCCCGGCCGGGTCTTTGGATGCGCCTTCACCGCCGAGTTTCTCCCGCAAGGCGGCGACAAGCCCGGGAGTGATCCCATCCACCTCCAGGAGTCTGGAGTCGCTCGCCTCCAGGACGCCCCGCAGGCTCCCGAAGGCGCGCAAGAGAGCGCGCCTTCGCTTGGGGCCAAGGCCGGGAACGTCATCAAGGCCGCTTCTAAGCGCCGTGCGACTGCGGCGCGTGCGATGAAACGTCAGTACGAAGCGGTGCACCTCGTCGCGAATTTTCTGGAGCATGAGCTTGGGCATCCCCCCCTCGGAGAGCCGGACGGGATCGGGCTGGCCGGGCAGGAAAATCACGTCGTGCGCTTCGGGGTTGTCGGAACTTCTTCCCTTCGAGAGCGCGCACAGCGCCACATCCGCCACGCCGAGTTCCTCCAGTGCAGAAACCGTCGACGAGAGTTGCCCCTTGCCCCCGTCGATGAGCAGAAGGTCGGGCATTTCGCTCCCCTCGTTCACCAGCTGCTCCAGACGCCGGAACACTATCTCACGCATGGCGGAATAATCGTCCGGCGATTTCGCCACGCTCCGTACCCTGTAGCGGCGGTAACCGTCCTTGAGCGGACGCCCGTCCTGAAACATGACGCTCGCGCCGACGATGTGGCTCCCCTGCAGGTTCGACACGTCGAACGCCTCGATACGCACGGGCAGTTCCTCAAGCCCCAGGGCACGGCGTATCTCCTCAAGCGTCTGCTGCTCCTTGCTGACAAGTGCGCTCTCCTGCTCCTGTGCGTGTGACGCGTTTTCGCTCGCCATCCCGACCAGTCTGCGCTTGTTTCCCCGGCGGGGATAAAAGACGGACACCTTCTTGCCCCGTTTTTCGGACAGCCACTCACCGATGAGCGAGGCGTCGCCCACTACAGCGGGCAGGAGGACCTCATCCGGGAAAAAGGTCTTGTCCGCGTAATACTGCTTCACGAACGCGGAGACTACCTCTGCGTCGGGAATGCCCTCACGGGCGGCCACGTGGAATTCCTGGTCTCCCAGCAGCCTGCCGCCCCGGATGAAAAACAGGCGAAACGTCGCCTTTTCCCCCTCGCGATGGCAACCGAGCACATCCTGCTCGCCGCCTTTCACAGAAAGCATGGTCTGCCGCTCGGTGACGTGCTCGATACCGCGAATCTGATCCCGCACCCTGGCGGCGGCTTCGTACTGAAGTTCCTCGGAATATACCCGCATCTGCCTATCGAGCCTGCGAACCAGTTCCCGATTTTTTCCCTTGAGAAAATCGAGCGCGTCGCTGACGCCGCCCCTGTACGCCTCCTTGCTTTGAAGATCGTCGCAGGGTCCCAGACACTGACCCATCTGGAAATAGATGCAGCGTTCTGCCGTCTTGTCCTCCAGTCCACCCGTACAGGGACGGATGTGAAACGTTTTCTGCAGGAAACGAATCGTGCGCCTGAGACTGCTCGCCGAGGGGAAGGGCCCCAAGTAGGAATCACCGTCTCCCGCGGGGCGTCGCACGATGCTCAGGCGGGGGTAATCCTCGCTCGTGCTCAACTTCATGTAGGGGAAATGTTTGTCATCGCGCAGGAGCACGTTGTGGCGCGGCTTGTGCTTTTTGACGTAATTGCTCTCCAGAATAAGAGCCTCGACCTCGTTGGCCGTCACAATGTGCTCCAGCGTGGCGGATTCCTCCACCATCTTCTGTATCCATGGGCCTCGCCCCGCCCTTTTTGCAAAATAGCTCCGCACCCTGCTTCTCAAGCGCAAGGCCTTGCCGACATAGAGGACATCTCCCGCCTGGTTCCTGAAGATGTATATCCCCGGTTTTTCAGGCAAGGACTTCAGGAACGAGCGGCCCTCGCCCACCGAAAAGAGGCTGGGGGTCAGGGCAGAATCACTCATGTCGCGATTTTCGAGGGTGTGAGGCCTAACTGACGGCGTTCGATGGCGAGAATCCTGTCGCGAATTTCAGCAGCCCTCTCGAATTCGAGTTTCTGGGCCGCCTCGTGCATCCGGGCGCGAAGTTCATCCAGTGCCGCCGCGTCGATTTCCGAGAATTCCGGCTCGTCCGTCTCTTCCCACCCGGGGATGTCCGCGAATTCCTTTTCGCCCGAGGCTTCGAGAAGCTCGTCCATCCTGCGGCTTATGGAACGGGGAACAACCCCGTTCTCCTCGTTATAAGCGACCTGGATACTTCTTCTCCTGTCCATCTCGTCGAGCACGCGGCGCATGCTGTCGGTGATGCGATCAGCGTACATGATGACCCGGCCGTTCACATGCCTCGCCGCGCGGCCCGAGGTCTGGATGAGTGAAGTTTCAGAGCGCAGGAAACCCTCCTTGTCCGCGTCGAATATGGCGACCAGGGAGACTTCCGGCAAATCCAGCCCCTCGCGCAGCAGGTTGATACCGATCAGAACGTCGAAAACGCCCGAACGCAAATCGCGTATGATACGCACCCGTTCCAAGGCGTCGATGTCACTGTGCATGTACCGCACCCGGACACCCAGGTCCTCGTAGTATTCCGTCAGATCTTCGGAGAAACGCTTCGTCAACGTGGTGACGAGGGCCCGGTCGCCTTTCGCTGCCACTTGGCGCACCTCTGCCAGAAGATCGTCCACCTGCCCCTGCACGGGCCGGACCTCCACCGGTGGATCGACCAGGCCGGTGGGCCGGAGCAACTGTTCCACGACAACGCCTTCACTCTTTTCCAGTTCGTAGGGTCCGGGAGTCGCAGAAACGTAGATCGTGTTCTTGAGGTTCGACTCGAACTCGCTCATTTCGAGCGGGCGGTTGTCCAGTGCCGAGGGCAGTCTGAAACCATACGACACCAGGGTTTCCTTGCGCGAGCGGTCGCCCCGGTACATACCCCGCAACTGGGGGATGCTCTGGTGGCTCTCGTCTATTACTACCAGATGATCACGCGAAAAATAGGAGAACAGGGTCGCGGGCGGTTCGCCCGTGAGGCGACCGTCAAGGTGCAGGCTGTAATTCTCCACCCCGTGGCAGTAGCCTACTTCCCGAAGCATCTCGATGTCCTGCAAGGTTCTCTGCTGCAAGCGCTGCGCTTCGTAGGATTTGTCCTGCGCGTTCAGCACCGCCACCTGTTCCCACAATTCCTCCTGTATGGATTCGATGGCGGTCGAGAGCCTCTCCTCGGGCGTGATGTAGTGGCTGTTGGGGTAAATCTCCACCCGATCGAGTTTTCTCAAAACGACTCCCCGCAACGGTTCGATTTCCGTGATGGCATCTATTTCATCACCAAAGAATTCGACGCGAATCGCCTGCTCTTCCTCGTGGGCGGGCAGGATTTCGACAATGTCGCCGCGCGCGCGAAAAGAGGCGCGTCGCAAGGCCGCGTCCGAGCGTCGATACTGAATCCGCACGAGTTGCGTCAGCAGTTCATCGCGATCCATGTCCATACCGACGGAAATGTCGATATGCAGATCGAAGTAATCTGCCGGCGAACCCAGGCCGTAGATGGAACTTACGCTCGCCACCACGATGACGTCGTCGCGCATCAGCGCGGAGCGCGTGGCCGCGTGGCGCAGGCAGTCGAGTTCGTCGTTGATCGAGGCGTCCTTTTCAATGAACGTATCCGTGGTGGGAACGTAGGCCTCGGGCTGATAGTAGTCGTAGTAACTGACGAAATACTCCACTGCGTTGTTCGGGAAAAACCCCTTGAATTCGTTGTAGAGCTGCGCGGCCAGGGTCTTGTTGTGGGCGATGACGAGCGTGGGCTTTCCCAACTTCGCGATGACGTTCGCCACCGTGAACGTCTTGCCCGATCCGGTGACACCCAAGAGAACCTGATGATTCTGTCCCTCTTCGAACTGGCGGACGATGGCGTCTATCGCCTCGGGCTGATCGCCTGTGGGGGAAAATTTCGAGTCCAGTTCGTAAATACTCATGAATGACCACCTGTCTCCGACCACGACGATTCAGAAAACGAGCATTTCGAATTCTAGCGGATAAGGAAAGACCGATAAACCTTGGGTGTCAGGAGGGCGGCCAAGGTTGGAAGTATTTTTCCCACACGTGATGCAGGTTCCGGGAAAATCGATGGTTCAGGTGATGGAACAGGAATGATTTCGGCTGGACGGGCCGACGCCTGAGCTTCAGGCCCGCCTCATCGGGGGTGCGATTCCCTTTTTTCGCGTTGCATTTTCGGCAACTGCAAACCACGTTCTCCCACGTGGAGCGGCCCTCGCGCGAGCGCGGCAGCACGTGATCCACCGTCAAATAACCACCCCTTGTCCCGCAATACTGGCAGGTATTCTCGTCGCGGCGCATTACGTTCTTTTTGCTGAACGGAATCCGGCTCCGGCGCGGCACGTATACATAGGTTCTCAGGCGTATGACGGCGGGAAGATGAAACTCCATTGCCTCGCTGCGGACGAGCAGGCCGTTTGTCTCGACGGTGTCCGCCTTGCCGGTGATCATCATGCGAATGGCACGACGCGCGTTGCAGACATTGATCGGCTCATACGTCTGGTTGAGCACCAGAACACGCGATTGTTCGATCACCCTATACGCTCCCCTCGAGACAAGTGGACGACGGGATACGAATGCTGCTCACGCATCCCTTTATGTCGGCCTCGTTCCCCCTTGTCAACGAGCGAATGTGTATTGGTAGTGTCTTTTTCATGACAATATAGATAAAGGGAAGGAAGAGTTTCTATCAGAACCGGTGTATGGGCTGAATTGAAGAAGGCGGCGCATTCCTGCTGAAATAGGGTTGTCAAAAGCCCGGTCATTCAAACATAGGAGATGCGCCACTACGCGAGAAGATACGACGATTTCCTATTATGGAATCCAGCCTCCCAGGTTTCCCAAAGAGAACTAAGTTGTTTTGAGGTCGGATAACCAGGAACGACACCCATGCCCCCATTGCCTGTAGTGTTTGCCCTGATTGATGCCTACGGATTAGGAGTTCCTAGGTTTTCCGGGGATATTCCAACCTGAACGGGTGGAACAGGTTGGACAGTATGATGCTTGATAAACGCACGGCCAGTATGGTTTTCGACAATCTTTACGGCACTCGTACCAGCAAACGTATGGGTCGTTGCATGAAACACCGAAAGACTCAGATCCTGAAACTCTTCGTTTTTTTCCAACCTACAATCGGAAACTTCCCGGGCCCTCTCCTGCGGATCATCCATACCCTAGAACATATATGTCTCTAGCCATGTCCTCACCAACTCCTTCGACATAGCTAGCGCATTTTCACATTGCACCAAGAGATCAGGACCATATTGGCTTAGTGTCGGCAACCAAGCTGACAATTTTTCCGGGACAACACATTCTTGCTGGGCGCGATCGAACTGATCCAATACCGCCTGAGCAGGAACCATGCGCACGCCCAATGGTGTCGGCAACAGGATTTGCGGGTCGGTAGGACCAAGAAACGAATGTTTACCAAGCACAACCTTGTCTGCAGCGCACGCGATCATGGTGGCTGCCGACATCGCGAGTTGTGGAACGATCACCCGAATATGCTCAAAGCGGGAACGCAGATAAGAAACGATCGCTTCGGCTGTTTCAGGAGAACCACCGGGGCTATGCAAAATCAGATCCAGTTCGTTACCGTTCATGCCATAGATAACTTCCATGAACGCCTGTATGTCTTCATCACCAATAGAAACTAACCCGGGCGGTGCTTCGCCTCTTTGCAGTCATCCCGATGCATACAGGATCACGTTACGCTTGGAATTCCGGTGAAGTTGCAAAAGGTATTTGCGACGAACTTTATCGTAATCAGGCGGACGCCCCTGCTCCTGCGTGGAACGCAACTCGTCCAGAATTTCACTCCATATCGGCAATTTGAGGCTCCTGACTTAACGAGCCGTCGTATAGTTCGTTGTCGTGATCTGTTGAGCCTCTTTCGTGGCCCAGCGATGGACATCAATCCCTTTTTTTCTGTCTATCCAGCCATGGTAGACCTCCATGACCTCACGAATACCCGGACGGGCCAACGCCATCTCCAGCATGTTTGCGTGTTCTTCCGCACGTTCAGAAGTTCCCTGTGTATTGGCTTCTCCTTGACTCATGCCGAATTCTCCTAGGTTGTGGCCGCCCTTGCGGGCATTTACCTGGCCTTCCGTTTGAGTTTCCAATACTACACCTGTTGCAATCTGGGCGACACGAACGGCACACCCGGCAACATCCCCGGGTCTTTTCTCTCCCCATGGGCCAGCGGGCATATTTTATCCTCCCGTTCGCTCAATCAAGGCCCAAAGGGCAACCATAGATTCTTCATGCCTTTTCATAGCTTCTGCGTGAATTCTCATGGAACCTTCTGATCGTTTCTCTGTACTCCTGTTCAAAGAATAAATCCCGTATCACATGGTAATGACTATCGCATACGTTTGGGCGAGAGTTAGAATTATTGCATTTTACGCAAAAAAAACATACAGGCCACTTGACAAGAAAACGGGCATTAACCAACTTTGGGATTTTTCAAAGTTAGACGCTACACCGGATTTCCGACATTGCGAAAAGGACGGCTCAAACCTATAATTGTTGAACTTCGCAAAACGCGGAGTTGAACCTCGAAAATTCGTCTCCCCGGAGAGGGTTGTCCGTTGTTCCCCCGTTCCCGAAGCGGAAAAATCTTACTCCTCACGCTGATACCTCTGGCCATTGCTTGTGGCTTGGGACTCGGCGCGAGTTTCGGTTATATGTACGACTTCCCCGAAATCGAACGTCTGCATAACTACAAGCCCAACACCATCACGCGCATTTACGCCCGGGGGGGCGAGTTGATTGCGGAATTGTACCAAGAGAGAAGAAAGCCCATCCCCCTGAAGCAAATCCCTGCCACGCTGCGCCAAGCATTCCTCGCCATAGAGGACAGCCGCTTCTACGACCATCCGGGAGTCAGTTACCCGGACATCTTCCGGGCGTTCGCCAAGAACCTGATCGCGGGCCACTTCGTTCAGGGGGGCAGCACCATCACGCAGCAGTTGGCGAAAGTTCTCTTTCTCACTCCAGAGCGCAAACTCAAGCGAAAAATCCGGGAAGCGCTTCTGGCCCTCGATATCGAGCGACGCTTCACGAAAGATGAGATACTCGAATTCTACCTGAACCAGATATATCTGGGCAGTGGGGCGTACGGCGTGCAGGCGGCGGCCCAAATCTATTTCGGGAAAACCGTCGATCAGCTCACCCTGGCCGAATCGGTCATGATTGCCGGGCTGCCGAAGGCGCCCACGAGGTTCAACCCCAAAATCAATCCCGATAAAGCGCTGGTGCGTCGCAACCTGGTGATCGAGAGAATGCGGGTGACGGGCTTCATCACAGAAGAGCAGGCGAAAAGCACGCAGGAAGAGCCGATCCGCGTCATTCCGAAGACGATGAACATCGCGCCCGAAGCCGCCTATTTCATCGAGAAAACGCGTATCGGCCTCGGCCGCCGCTTCGGGCAATCCCTTTATACGAGCGGTCTCCAAATCCATACGACCGTCGACATCGGCCTGCAGAGAATCGCACATCGCGCGCTCGTTGACGGGATAGAGAGAATCAACATCAAACGCGGTTTCTTGAAGGCCGGGGCGAAACTCAAGAGACCGCCGCGCCTGGGAGACGGGTTCCAGTTTCACATTCTGGACATAACCGGGAGGACGGTGAGCGGCATTATCGAGAACTACGAGGCGGAGATGCCCCTTCCAATGCGCATCAACCCCAAACGACTCAGGGTGGGCGACCTTCTACTGGGGCGCGTGATCAAGGTAGACCGCGCCTCGAAAAAGATCGTTCTCGAATGGCAGGAAACCGTACAGGGTGCCGTTGTCGCGTTCGACCCCGGAACGGGAGCGCTCCGCGCCCTGACGGGCGGAACCAATTTCCGCCGCTTTCCGTTCAACCGCGCTACGCAGGCGCGGCGCCAGCCGGGCTCAGCCTTCAAACCCATCATCATGGCAACGGCCCTCTCCCAAGGCTACACGCCCGCCCACATTCTAATGGACACCCCCTTCGTGCGCCGGATACCGGGCACGCTCAAGGACTGGAAACCCAGAAACTACACCAACAAGTTCTACGGCCCCGTCACCATGCGAAGGACCCTCGAGGCGTCGCTCAACCTGGCGACCATCAAGCTGCTCGACCAGATGGGGTCGCAAAAGGCCGTCACGTACGCGCACCGGCTCGGCATTCGCTCGAAAATGAACCCGTATCTTTCGCTCGCGCTCGGCTCCATCGAGGTAACGCCGTACCAGTTTACGGCTTCCTACATTCCCTACGTGGCGCAGGGCATTTACGCGCGACCTTTCGATATCACGAAAGTCACCGACGGCAGTAACCGGGTGCTGGAGGAGAACATCCCCACGAAGCACCGCGCCATTTCGCCGGAGACAGCATATCAGATGAAGATGCTGCTACGCGGCGTCGTCACGCACGGAACCGGGAAAAAGGCCAGGGACCTCGACGCGTTCCTGGCCGGAAAAACGGGCACGACGAACGAATTCCGCGATGCCTGGTTCGTCGGCTTCTCCGAAGACCTCGTGTTGGGCGTCTGGGTGGGCCGCGACGACAACAAGGACATGGGCTACCGGGCCTCGGGAGGAAGTGCTGCTCTTCCCATCTGGGTCGACGTGATGAAAGGTTTTCTCGAAGGCAAAGAAACGGAATTGCGCACTCCCACGCCACCGCCGGGCATCAAACTGGTAAAGGTGGACTCTCTCTCCGGCCTGTTACCCTCGCATTCGTGCGAGGGAGAACCGAGAGTGGAAGCCTTCGTGGAGGGAACGGAACCCTCCGAACCCTGCCCGCCCAAATCCCGCCTTCCGGCCATCATGAGCGGCGGCTAAAGACGAGAAGCGCTCAATGTCTGTGCCCCATTCCCGACATTTGCAGTTCCCGCAAATTTCCACACTGGAATATGACGACCTGTTTCGCCCGTAGATTCTCCTATCCTGACCAATACTTTCCAGTTCTGGGAAATACGAAAGGCCGACGCCAGCTGGCCGACATTAATCGGTCTCTTCGGTGTGATACTCCAAACTCCTCGAAGTGGCCGTGTAGCGCGTTGATGGCCAGAACGATTTCATGTCAGGACAATCCCTTATGGTTGCGCACGTTGAGGGCCTTCCATTCCAGAAGCGGTTGGACCTAGATGCGCTTTTGCAAGGATATATCGGAGGTCAGGATCGTCGCGTCGATTTCACCTTTGTCCAACAAGAGGTCGAGGAATGCTAGTTCGGCATCGGAAAACGGAAGCAAAGCAGACAGGCCACTCTTGGTCTCCTCTAGCAGTTGCATCCCGTATTCCGAGAGTGACACCTGCTCTCCTTGCTGACGAACCCGGAGTGTAGGAGCGAGCAGCCTCGCCAACTCCGATTCATCGTAGTCCACGTCTGTGATCGAGATGGTTCGCCAGTCCTTGCGGTTCATCGCCCCGTAGACAACGAAGGCGATGCGGAGCCGCTCGTGCTGAAGAGTGCCCGTATCGAGTATGTGATGACAATCGAACATATCCCTTGCTTGTCTGCGGGAAAATAACGCCGAGAGCTTTCCGGCCACGAGTTCATGAAGGTCGAGAAGGGGAACGTCTTTGGTCTGATAGTCCCCGAGCGGATGCGAATCGGCGTGATATATCTCCCAAAGTGGTTGTCTGAACATGAAATTCAAATCGACTTCGAGATTCCCGGTTTGCCCTGTGTAGCTTGGATAGCCCAGCCGCCATTTCCCTCCGGCGTGTTCAGTTGGCGTCCTCCGGACCGTGAACCCCTCACGGGAAAAAACCGCCTGGGCCGCCTGCTCGATTCTCGTTCGATCCTCCAGCATTTCCTCGCGCTCCAGCGCGCCGATATAGTTGAGGTCAATGTCCACGGACAACCGGGGATAGCGAAGGACGAACAGGTTCAAGGCCGTGCCGCCCTTCAGGACCCATCTTCCCTTGAGCGACGGGTGCGTGTTCAGGGCGTTCAGGAGATGCATCAGATGGAAAACCTTCTCGACCACCTCCGCATTGAATCCGTCGGTTCTGGCCACGGGCAGGATTTCCGAGGCGGAAAATCTCACGGAACCTCTCCCCAAGACCGATTCAGGATTTCATCCGGGACTATCAGATTCCAGCCTTTCACCAAACGACAACCTCTGGGTCTGCCTCGCGTCAAATGGTGGGGTTGCCTCGGGCGCAGCTTGCGTAAGCTATCGAGATGGGTCTCCTCCACCATCAAAGACTCCCTGTGCTGTTCCAGGAAAAACCCCACCTTTGCGGCGGTGGTCGCATTCTCCAACAGGCGGGTGTACTTGATGACCTGTTCCAGATCGAAGAACTCCACCGATTCCAGGGACCGCCATATCTCTTCCCAGGTTCCCGTCAGGTCCGGCCGATCCAGCGCATCGACCATGGTTCTTTCGTGGCTGGTTACCCGGAGTTTCACGCCGGATCGCATATGGCGGGTGACTCCGAACATCTCCTCTCCTTTCGCCAGCAGCGGCGGTGGTACCGGCGCGCGCCGGAACTCGTGGGATTGAAACGTGAGTGGAAGCGACTTGGTCGCCGAAACGTAAACCAGCCGCCAATGGACCGAGTATGCCCTCCCGTGGAACTCCAGAGCCGTGTGGTAGCCCAGTACAGCGTCCCCGGTCACCTTGGCCGCCACCAGGAATGGATCGACCGGTGCG
The DNA here is from genome assembly GCA_965200245.1 of bacterium. Classification (GTDB taxonomy): domain Bacteria; phylum UBA8248; class UBA8248; order UBA8248; family UBA8248; genus Bin107. The sequence goes on from CBDATS010000005.1 coordinate 823,587, forward strand.
GTTTCGGGGTCCATGCCCCAGGGAACCGTTGCATACAGGCCGCGACGCACATGGACGATCCGGCCTTGCTTGCGGTGGTAGGCCAGCAGCGAATTGCGGGTGTGGGTGTTTCCGGATCCACGCTCGGACAGGAAACGGTCCAGTTCGTCCATCGTGAACACGGCGTGCCGGGCCAGGAATTCATTGAGTCTTATGAAATTGTTTTTTTGATTATCAGTCGACATAATACCAATAAATTTAACTGTATTTAAGATATTTATCAATAATTGGATGATAAACGGTCGAGATAAGAGGAATTTTATTAGTATTTGTCCATTGATTCGTCAAGAAGCTGAATCCGCCTTACCGACCGCCCGTTTTCAGGCGGCAGGAGGATTTTCAACGGCCCTGGAATCCTTGTAATTTTTTGAAACTATTGCAGGTAGTAGTTTTTCGAGCTTCGTTGGGGAGTTGTTAATCTGCAATATGCAATCAAAACGAAAGCGACCCAATACAAACTCTCGCAGATTCCGGGCAATTTCTGGCATTCTCGAAAAGGACAAAAGTGAAAACCTGGTGGTCCCGATGCGTCAATGTTTCATAGCCAGACATCGCGATTTTCCATCTAGCTCTGTCCGATTGAAATAATGAAATATAGTCAAGAGAAAAAAACTTTGAAGTAGTATACAAAATGGCATACAATCCGCCGAGTACCAGACTTATTCCAATGATTACAGTGCTTTAGGCTGAAGTTCCCTGACTATCACGGGCTATCCCATTGATTATGCGGATTGTTTCGATGAATCAGGAGCTGGTTACCGGGAACAGGATTACAACGGCACCCAAATCCAGCGTGTCGGCCAGCGAATCCCGCGCCGTGGCCCTGGCAGGACCCGGGCAGTGGCTGGCCCGGACCCCGGATCGGGTACCCGGGCGACGATTATCGCCACCACGCGGTCACGCGCGCAGGAGCGCCGGGGGCGATGATCCGCTCCAGACCCGGCTTCCGCAGTGTGCCGGGCACTGCGGCGACATGGCCGTGGGGTCGGGAACGCACGATGTCGAAGGCATCGTCCAACCAACAGGGGGTTCGTTCCGCAGCAGACGGCGCAGGGTGTCGGTCCTGCTTTGGGGCCATTTCGGGAGGTTGGCCAGCGTGCGTTTTCTGACTTTCCCGCCCTCACGCCATCCTTCGCGCAACAGGATGGCAGGCGGTGAATTCCGGTTGGGAACGGTTTCGATGTACATGGGAACGGCATTTCTGTTCCCGCCCGCAATATCCCCCATGAAATCAATCGCCTGAACCCAAAATCAACACGAAATCATCGGGGAACTTCAGTCTAAAGACGAAAAACGCTTGATGCCTGTGCCCGATTCCCGTAGTTGCAGTTTAGGCAAATTTCCATGTTGGAATATGATGACCTGTTTCGCCCGCAGATTCTCCTATCTCGACGGCCACTCTTATATCACTCGCGTCGAACTCCCTAGTCAAAACCGATTTTTCTTCCACCGGAACCAAAGGCACACTCGTCGTCATCCGCCTTGAGACGCGCGTATGCATGCATACGAAGCGAGTCGGCTCGCGCTCGTCGAATTCCTGAAAATACCGAAAGCCTCAAAGCGGGCCTGAACAGTTTTCGGGAAGTGCTGGCGGGATTGGAACGAATGGGAGATAGAACCTAGAGAGATGAAACCTCGGACTATGGGAGGATTTCAAGACCTTGGAGATGTTCTTCATATTTCAGTTGAGTCATACCGCAATCGACCAACCCCACAAACTCGCTTTTCGATAATTTACATTGCTTGGCCATATTAACCAACAACGAATCACCTATAGATTTGTAGCTGGTACCCCTGCTCAAAAAAGTCATAATTCCAGATTTGACACCCGATGATGTGTAGTAGATTAAACAGATGTGTTTTTGTCCTTCTCTTTCGCGAAATCCTTTTCTGCAAAGATTTTTTTGGATTTTACTACGTTCTCGTTGCACCATTATTATTCAAATGTCTTGAGCAATTGTACCTTGAGTTGCTGTGCCTGAGGCGTCATCTTCTCATCCTCACACAAGACAAACTCTTCCCAGAGAATGGCAATCTGCTCATGCACGATAATGCTTAGATCCTCAATGGTATCGGCATAAACAGAAAGCCCTAAACCTTCATTCTCTACCCTGTAATATGGCTTCGATTTAGAACGAATGAAATGCAACACAAGAACGGATTGCCGGGGGGAAATGGTATTCCCATTTTCAAGAAATACTTCTTTCACTTCAATGCTGAGGGATGAGGTTGGAGTATCCGACGTATCAAGAGTACTCTGTTTCCATCTTCCAGGGGGGGGGGGCAAAAGAGCACGAACTTATAGGTTCGCTCGCTGAGATATTCACATCCAATGCTGTGATATTCATAGAGGCTGTCACCTTTGTCGCAATGATGGATGCGACTGAACTACTCTTACCGCATTATGACTCTGGATGACATAAACGGGATGACCATCATTGTCCCATTGATTTTTTAATCGGACAATACCGGTAACAACGAGTTTGGCTCGCAAGGTAGTCCCATCATCAAGGGTATATTCACTCATTTTCTCCTGCGAATTGACAATTGGAATATCTACTCCTTTTATTTTTTTCCCATCGGGGCCTGAGATTTCAACTTCATGATGTTCCATTTATTCCTCCTTTACAGTAAAACCAAACTTCTTTTTCGGGTGGAGATATTCTGCCCCCATTTACTCTCACACTATCACGTTGCTTTACCATTGCAAAAATACGGGAACTTGCCCTACCCGATTCACCCGCCCAAGCTTTCAGAACATAGGAGATGTCCCGGAGCCGCAACAAAACCGCATGTGCTCCTCGAACTCTTCCGCCAAGCGCGATTTGACCTCGCCAATGCCTTCGGAGCACAGCAGAACCAAGGGTGACACGTCAAATTGATAGATGCGAGCCTTTTCCAAATCAATCTGCAAGGGTTCGATTGTTTCAGTATGGTTGATAGAAACCTTGTCAACAAAATAGTCGACTACAAGGAATCGTTACCGCCAATAAATCGATAAACACTCAGGTACAGGCGTTCAAGTCAACTTGAGGATGGTGACAGCTATGGCCGCAACGCAATTCCGAACTCGTATATCTTGATTTCCAAATCCCTCAGTTCGGCGCGGAGTATTTCTTTCGCTGCAAGGTCATTCTGACCCGAACCTATCGCTGCGGTAATAGCCTCGGCCTGCCGTTCACCAAGACCCGCTTCCTGAAGAACTTTGATGGTAGCACGAGTATCGAAACTCATAATGCGCAAATGTCATTATGGGCGAAAGGGACATGCAACCGACTTTTGGGTGATGATTTTCGAGTTGTGCCACCGAGGTGCCTGTTGCATCCGGGCCTCACGTTCCCCGGCATTCTCCGCCATTACCCTGTCCGCGTGATGCTCCACCAGATTCTCTCAACTCACGTTTACACGAATCAAGAAGTACCCACGTGACTCGCTTCGGCTTTTACCACCTTCTCGCGAACGGCTGTCAGTTCTGTCTATTGGCCTTTTACGAAGGCGTCGCAATGGGCACTTCCCGATACGACGGGAAACGCCACACTCAGCTTCTTGGGAAGTCTGGGCAACGGCGTGAAATCAGGTGAGCGGGCTGGCATACGCCTAGTGAATGAACAGAAGTTGCAATGAATCCGCTTGTGTTTTGATTACTGATTTTGAGAGCCCAATTTTCCATCGCTCAAGAAAATGAGCTTTTGAAAATGATATCAATATGTTACGGAGTGCCGCAAATCGCGAAAACGGACTCACAACTCCTGGTTTCTGAATTAATCGCTAAAAATGGGAGCCATAAAGATGTTTTGACAAAATTTCCGTAAACTGGACCGACAAAAAAAGGAAAGCCGCCGGAGGTTATTCCCTCGACACGATGATGTATATTGGACGCATAGACGCCCGCATGAAACTTGCGAATGCGACAAAACGAGAGGAGATGCGAGCAAATGCCGCAGATTATTGACCTGTCCATGCCCGTTCACATGTGGATGGAACGCTACCCGGGCACACCACAACCCGTCATTCAACTGATCGAGACCACATTCGAGTCCGCAAAACGCATCGGAACCGACAAGATGGGCTTCCCAGAGTTGTTCGCCCACAGCGTGTGCATATTCAGCGAGCATTGTGGTACCCACATCGACGCGAGAAGCCACGGCGGCATGAACGATTCGTGGTCCGAGGACATTCCGCTGGAGAAGTGCTACGGGCCGGGCCTGAGGCTTGAAATGCGTCACAAAAAGCCAGGCCAGTCAATTGAAATCAATGACCTGAAAGACGCTCTCGTGAAGGAGAACTACTCGATTCAAGGCGGAGAAATCGTCTTTCTCTGGACCGGGGCGGCAACCTATAACGACGAGCCGCGCTATTTGACGGATCATCCCGGTATGGTGCACGAAAGCGCCGAGTGGCTCATCGATCAGGGTGTGTGCGTCATGGGTATCGACGCGCCGGGATTCGATTTGCCCATCAAAGAGATGCTGGAGAGAAAAGACCCCTGGCCGTGTCATCGCCTCTTCCAGACGCGCGAATACTGGCACATCGAGAATCTCTGCAATCTGGACAACATCCCCGTCGCCCACGGATTCACGGCCAGCGTCTTGCCGCTTCACTGGCAAGGCGCCACGGGGACGCACATCCGCGCCGTCGCCATCGTGAACGAGTAGTTTCCCCGTGACCTCCCCCCTTTCGAGAGAAACCGTAAAGGCGAGAAGACTGGTGCTCCCCTTCATTGTCTTCTCGATCTCGCTCCTCATCGGGCCAATCTTCACCACCGAGACCACCCATGCCGCGAAACCGTCAAATCCGTTGAAATCGAACGCGGATATTGATCGTGAAACACGGGTCAGGCTGTATCAGCGCACGCTCCGGAGTTACCTCTCGTCCGATCCATATCCCCTGATTGACCTGGAAATCTCACTCGACCACTGGAAGACCCCCGTACAACTCATCGAGGGCATGAATCGAGCGGGCGTAGCACTCGGCGCAGTCACCTCGGCGAGAGAGGAGACGATCAAAAAGGCGCTCCAGCGCTACCCCAATCGGTTGATTCCGCTCACCACCTCGGCGACTGAAAAAGACTGGATGCAAACCGGTGAGGGATATTTGTCCGACATCAAACGACAACTCGCAGGCGGCGCATTCGGTATCGGGAAAATCACCTGGCGGCCTGTGCCAACCAACAAGGCGCAGGCGAGGCGGGCCGGAGAGTCTCTCAGAACGATTATTCGTCTGGCGACGACGAAAAAAAGTTTCCTTTTGCTCGACATGTCTCCTGATGACGATGCTCTGGAAATGCTCGAGCGACATTTGAGGGCATCCCCTGAGGCAAAGGTTATCTGGACGCAAGCGGGCAGGATGCGGAATCCAGGCGCTCTTCCCGGCTACGGGCACGGCCTTCTCCGGGCGCTCAGCATGAGGCACACAGGTCTTCTCTTCACCCTTACCCAAGACCCGCCGACAAGCGCGGGGCGGACCGATGAGCGGAAAAATCACCTCTACGATCCGGGAAGGGCGTTCTCCCGTGAGTGGAGGGCCTTGCTCGAAGCGCGCGTAGGTCATTTTACAGTCGGGAACGATTCCTCCCCGGCCACCCCGTCGAAATATGCCGCAGAAACGCTCCATTTCCGCAGAAACATGCTTGAAAAAATAAGCCCGGCAGCCAGGAGGATCATCGCCTACAAAAACGCATGGCATATCATCACGAACAGGCACTGGAATCCTTGATTGGTGAAATCCACCTAAATTCGTTGCATCCAGCCGAGCACATGGGGATAATGCCGGTTTTATTGGCTGGAATACCCAAGACAAATCAGTTCCCAACATAAACGCTAACGCGCAAGGAGTTCGCCTCATGTACAGCATACGCCACCCGAAAAGGACCTGGTTTGGCCTCGGAACAATCTCGAAGATGAAGGACGAAGCGGAGTTTCTGGGCGCTCGAAGCGCGCTTTTTTTCACGGACAAGGGCGTGAGAGGCGCAGGCGTAGCGGACATGGCGCTGGCCCCCCTGGAGGAGGCAGGCGTCGAAGTCACGATATATGATGAATGCCCACCCGAACCCGCCATCGGCGACCTCGAAAATGCCTTTTCGGAATTCAGAAGTGCCTCTTTCGACCTCGTCGTCGGGGTCGGCGGCGGCAGTTCGATGGACATGGCCAAATCGATCGGCGTGTTGCTGGGAAACGACGGTGCGCCCAGGGATTATCTGGGAATAGAACTCGTGCCGAAACCGGGCCTTTCCACGATTCTTGTTCCCACCACGAGCGGAACCGGTGCCGAAGCTACACCCAACGCTATCTTCTCGGTGCCGGAAGAGCAGGTGAAACTGGCCATCGTGAGTACGCACGTCATTCCCTTCGCCGCTATCGTCGACCCGAAACTCACGCTTTCTGCACCGCCGAAAGTCACCGCGGCCGCGGGCGTGGATGCCTTCACGCACTGCCTGGAAACCTACGTGGCCAGAAACGCGACTCCTCTCAGTGAGATATACAGCCTGAAGGGAATGAAACTCATCGCCGGTTCCTTAAGGCGTGTGTGCGCCGATGGCAACGACATCGAGGCCAGAACTGACATGGCACTTGGTTCTTACTATGGTGGAGTGGCGCTCGCCGGAGCCGGGGCGGGTGCCATTCATGCCCTGGCGTATCCACTCGGCTCGCGGTTTCATATTCCGCACGGGGTCAGCAACTCACTCATGTTCTCTCACGTTATGAAGGAAAACCACGCGGCGGCACCTGAAAAATTTGCCCGTATCGCCCAAATACTGGGTGAATCCATCGATAGCGTGTCCCAAGAAGAGGCGGCAGCACTTTCCGTCGGCGCAGTAGAGAAACTCTGCCGCGACTGCGGGGTGCCCACCAGGCTCGGTGAAGTGGATGTCCCCGCCCACGCAATCCCGGAACTGGCCGAAGCAGCCTTCAAACTCGAACGTCTCTTGAACTGTAACCCCAAGGAACTCACGCTTGAGGATATCGAGAGAATCTATCGAGCCGCGGCCTGAAGATGTCCATCCAAACGTCCACTTTCCGTAAACTGCGCCCGCTGATGGACATCTCCCCCGGCGACATGATCTGCGTCATGGGTGCCGGCGGAAAAGCCACGCTTATGAAACGCCTCATTCGGGAGATGCTTGATGAACCGTTTCCCGTCATCATCACAAGCACGACGAACCTCCACGCTCTGGGTGGCGAAGATGCACCGCCCGTTCTGTTGAGCGAGGAGGGTCGCGCCGAGTGGCGATCCGTCGCCCGGGACTGGTCCGGTCGCGGTGCCGTTGTCTGGGTGGAAAAAAAACTGCCCCAGAATATGTTTCGTGGCCTCGAGGCGAAACAGGTGGAAAAGCTGTATGCCTCGGGCTTTCAGGGAGTGCTGGTCGTAAAAACAGACGGCGCGAGGAAACGTCTCATCAAGGCTCCGGGACCGGATGAGCCAATCGTTCCCGAAGGTGCGACACACTGTGTACTGGTGCTGGGTCTAGCTGCAATTGGACAAACAGCGGATCAGCGAATCGTACATCGTATGGAGAAGGTACGCGTCACCTCAGACCTGGAGACCGGGGAAATTATCGAAGCACACCATCTGGTGAAATTGGCGAGTCATCCGGAAAGTTATCCGAATCGGCTTCCGAAAAGCACAAAGCGGATACTCTATCTGAGCCATTGCACCTCGCAAAAGGCGTTTGAGGACGCGCAGGTGATTTTCGAATCCATCCCCGAAGGCATATACGACATTATGATCGCGGGAGATTCAGTCGCAGGGCTTTTCTATCGCAGGGGGTGAAACCATGGTAGGCGCCGCCGTCATCAGACAAGCGCTTGAAGCCAGAAAAGATGAGATCATCGAGCAAATCGCCTACGTAGTAAATATCGACTCTCCGACGTTCCCCGGCAAGGGAACGAACGCCGTTTCCTCCCATTTTGCGGAGGAATATCATGCGATGGGGGCTGACATAGAGATGATCCCGGGTACATATGAAACGGGAGACCATCTACTCGCTACGTTCAACGGCGCGAGAAAAAGCGGCCCCCATATATTCTTGATCGGGCACTGCGACACCGTTTTCCCGGAGGGAACCGCCGCGAAAAGACCGTTCACCATAAAAGACGGAATCGCCTACGGTCCCGGAGTAGCCGACATGAAGGGATGCCTGGTGACATGTCAATTCGTGATGGAAACGATACTCGCCGAAGGATTCGAGGAGTTCGCGAAAATCAGCATCCTGTACGATACCGACGAAGAACGCGGAAATCCCTCATCGAGAGAAGTGATAGAGCGAATCGGAAAAGACGCCGACGTCGCATTGATCATCGAGTCGGGCCGCGCGAACGGTTCCATCGTCTCCTCGCGGAAAGGAAGTTGCTACGGCAGACTAAACGTCAGCGGCGTCTCCGCCCACGCGGGCGTCGCACCGGAAGAAGGCAGAAGTGCAGTGCACGAACTCGCCTTCCAAATGGTGGCGATTCAAAAGCTGGAGCGCGAAGGGGGGACAGTCAACATCACTGGCCTCTCGGGCGGACACAGGCCACACATCGTGGCGAATGAGGCTTCCTGTCACATTGAAGTCCGGGCAGAAAGACAAGCGATTTTCGATTTCATGATGGAGGAACTGCACCGCATTACTTCCAGCCCTCACATCGAGGGAACACATTCGGAATTCGAAATACTAAGCGGGAGACCCGTCATGGAGTTCAACGCCGGAGCGAGAAGGCTCGTCTCCATCACGGCGGAAATCGCCAGGGACGCAGGCGTCGAATTTATGCACGCACCCAGCGGCGGGGGTTCCGACGGAAATTATCTCTCCCCGCTCGGTGTCGCAGTTCTCGACGGTCTGGGTCCCGTGGGGGGAAATCTGCACACGGATGAGGAATACCTGGAACTCGACTCCATCGCTCCGAGAGGCGCACTTCTTGGCGGGCTGGTCGAGCGCTTGTCTACCGAATAAGGAGTGAACCGGAAGGGAAACCTACCCTTCCCGGGGAATCCCGACTTCAGAGCGAGGTTTGGGTTCCTGAACCACCTCATTCTCAAGCAAGGCTTCTATCTTCTCGTTACTGAACCCCAAGAATCGTGACAGGATTTCGCGGGTATGCTCCCCGTGCAGCGGAGCCGGTCCCTGTACCTTGCCCGGATGCTCGGAGAATTTCAGGGGAAGACCGGTAGCGTTGAACTTTCCGAGTAGCGAATGGTCCGTTTCCACTGCCATCTCCTTGTGGCGAACCTGTTCATCTTCGAGCGCTTCACCGACATTATACACTGGGCCGCATGGAATCCCTTTTTCATCCAGCAATTTCAGCCACTCGTTTCCATTTCGCCTGGAGAGATGCCTCTCCAGGATGGGAATGAGTTCACCCCGATTCTTTGCCCGGCTCGGGATGTCGACGAATCTCGGGTCATTCGTCAATTCCGGAGCTTCGATGATGTCACAGAAATAACCCCAGAACCTGTCACTCGTCACCCCGATGATGATTTCCTTGTCCCTGGCCCTGAAGGCCTGATAGGGAACGATTTGAAAATGGGCCGAACCCCAAAGCTCGCTGAAACTGCCATCCATGAAATAGCAACCGCTCAGGTTCGTGAGCAGGGACACGCTGCTGTCCAGGAGAGAAAGATCGATATATTGCCCCCTGCCCGTCTTCTCTCTGGCGAACAATGCACTGCTTACGCCGTAAGCCGCCCACATGCCCGCCGTGAGGTCGCTCAGCGGAATCCCGGCCTTGCAAGGCCCGCCGTCGGGTTCGCCCGTCGTGCTCATGATGCCGCTCATTGCCTGACCGACAATGTCGAAACCCGCGCGATCCCGATACGGTCCGGTCTGCCCGAAACCGGACACGGAAACGGATACCAATCGAGGATTCAAAGCGGATAGCGCTTCGTACCCGACACCCAGACGCCTTGTGACCCCCGGGCGAAAATTTTCTACCAAGACATCCACCTTCCTTGCGATTGCGCGGGTGATTTCGAGTCCTTCACGTTTCTTGAGGTCGACCACAATGCTCTTCTTTCCGCGGTTCACACTCATGAAATAGGCGCTCTCTCCCTTTTTGAACGGGGGACCCCAGGTGCGCGTTTCATCTCCGTTCCCGGGAGGTTCGAGCTTCAAGATTTCCGCACCCAGATCCGAGAGCATCGTGGTGCAAAAAGGTCCGGCAAGGATTCGGGACAAATCCAGCACGCGAATTCCCTTCAATGGTCCTTGTACGTTCCATCATGCCCATCCTGAGAAATATGCAAGAAGTTTTTTTGAAAGCACAAAATGTGCAAAGGGGAGAGGCTGTCTGTCAAGGAATCTTCGGAAAATCCCCAGCTTTTCTCCCGGGTCGGGAATGATGAACAGCGCGTTTCAGATTCGTGCGGATACGAAGAGGGAACTTTCGCCTATTGTACACACAAGGAAACGGTTCATATTTCGGAGATCCGTGGCCAGGTGGTAGCCATGGATTTGTTACGAACGCCTTGAAGAAGGGAAATGCTCCCAAGCGAGGCTTTTGAGCTCGAATACAGCGTCCGCGCGCCTGAGGGAAATCCCTTCGGAAGCCGGCAGAATCTCTCCGATTGCCGTGAGCGGCACACCTCCCGTCCGTTCCACGGCCTCCTGAAGCGCGTCAACGGATTCAGCGGGCGCCGTTACGAGAAGCTCGTAGTCCTCTCCGCCGTGCAACGCCCATTCGGCGGGGGTTCTGGCGGCGAGCGACGCCGCCTTCCGCAGGGCGGCGGAGACGGGCAGTCTGGATTCCCACAGGAGCACGCCCGTCCCGCTTGCTTCGCACAGATGACGGATGTCGCCGGCCAGGCCATCACTGATGTCCATCATCGCCGTCGCCAGCCCCGATTCCGCGATGACAGTTCCCTCGGCCACACGGGGCTGCGGTTCGAACTGTGCGCTCACGAGCGAAGCGCCCGACCCTTCGCGGACATGGAACGGCAGATGTGACGACACATGAAGTCCCGCGGCGGCATCGCCCAGGGTTCCTGTCACCAGAACCCGGTCACCCGCACGGGCACCGCTTCGGCGCAGAACCTTCCCCTCCATCATTTCGCCCACGAGGAACACGTCGACAAACAAGGGTCCGCCCGTTCGCGTGACGTTTCCGCCCAGAACCAGGATGTCGTATCGCTCCGACAGCGCGCGAACCCCGCCATACACATCGTCGAGAAACGAAACGGACGTCTCCCCGGGAATCCCCAGCGAGATCAGGGCGAAGCGCGGCCTCGCCCCCATGGCCGCCACATCGCTCACGTTCACGGCCAGCGACCTGTAGCCGACCGAGAAACCCGACACGTCCCCCGCGAGCGGGAAATGAACGCCGCCCACCTGCGCGTCGCACGTCACCACCCAGCATTTCCCGTCCGCCGCCCTGATGACAGCCGCATCGTCCCCGTTCCCGACGATGACGTCCGCGTCATTCCCGACCGGGCCGAGTTTTTCCCGCAGGCGTTCTATGAGGGCGAACTCGCCGAATCCCCTCGCCGATCCGCCTCTCATTTCCCCGCCCTCCCGATGCGCCTGCGCAGCTCCCTGGCCGCGGCCTCCGGGTCGGGCGCTCCCATCACCGCCCCGATCACGGCGACACCCGCCGCGCCGGCCTCCATGACGGATTCCACGTTCCCGGCGCCGATGCCCCCGATGGCGACGGCGGGCACCCCGGGGGCGTGCGTGACGATTCGCCGGAATCCCTCCGGTCCGATTGGTTCCCTCGCATCCGCCTTGCTGCCCGTCCGGTAGACGGGACCCACGCCGATATAGTCCGCATTCTCGGCGGCGGCCCGCGACGCCCATTCGGGTTTTCCGGCCGTCACGCCGTAAAACAGCGCGTCTCCCGCAATCGCCCTGGCTCGCGGAAGCGGAAAGTCCCCCTGCCCCAGGTGCACCCCTTCCGCGCCGCAGGCCATGGCGACGTCCACGCGATCGTTCACCGTCAGGGCGCAGCCGGTTCCCTCCAGGGCCTCCCGCAGTTCATCCGCCAGGCGAATCATCTCCACGCCACCCATGTGCTTCTCCCGAAGCTGGATCATGGTGGCTCCCCCCGTCGCTGCCGCGCGGACCGCATCCCGCAGTTTCCACCCGGAAGCCTGCGCCAGGATCATGCGGTCGGTGATGACGATCAGCGTTGGGTCGAATCTCATGGTGTCCTCCATGATGCAGAAAGCGAAACGTCCATATAGATAATGAAACATTCACACCACGGCAGGCAACGGCGGCAGTCCATGCGGCAGAACATGTGCATCCGCAGGAAGAAACATCCGGACCTGTCGGGTTTCTCCCTTGCGTATTTTTCCCATGCCTGAGAGTCTCTTCTCCCATATCTGAAGGAGACCGCCATGAACTGGATTCAACCCATTTCCCCGGATTCCGCCGACCGCGTCATGCTCGACTATGCAGGGAAATTCACTCACACTCCCCATGAAATGGAAAAAACGGACATCGAGCGTCTGAGGGACGCCGGTTTCAGTGAGGAAAACATCATCGACATCATTGCAGCCACGGCCTGCAGAAACTTCGCCAATTCCATCAACTACGCCTGCGGGCATGTGGAGCAATACCCGGAAGGTCCCGGGGAATTGCAGGCAGCCATTAAGAGGCTGAAAAGGAAAATTCATGGCTGACAGGTCAACCACCCTCTCGTCATTACCGTATGCGGGTCTGCTCATATCGATCGTTTGCGTGCTGGCTGCCGCGGCTTCCGGGCTGGGCTATCGTGGTGGACTTTGGCATTTCGGCACGGGGTTCCAGATTTTCAAGGTCTCGGCCGTCATCGCACTGATCTCCGTGGTCATTTCGATGACGGGCGGACTGTTCGCCCTGCGCGACGCGTCCAGAGCAAGGACAGTCTGCGCCGCCCTTGGCATATGCCTGGGTTTCACCGTCGCGGGTTTTTTTCATGCGCAAATGCAAATCGCGAGACGTGTGCCCGATATTCGCGACATCACGACGGATACCCGGAATCCGCCGGCCTTTCAGGCCCTTCTCCCCCTGCGAAAAGGAGCAGGAAACCCGGCGAACTACGAGGGTGCGCGCATCGCGCGGCTTCAGGAAAAGGCATATCCGGACCTGAAACCACTCATCTTCCAGGCATCGAAAGAAGAGGTTTTCAACCGCGCCCTGGACACTGCCCGCGCCATGGGCTGGCGGATTGTGTCATCGAAACCGACCGCGGGTCGCATCGAAGCCTACGATACGACTTTCTGGTACGGCTTCACCGACGACATCGTCATACGGGTCACGTCGGGGAACGGCGAGACCCGCCTCGACATTCGATCGAAGGCCCGCTTTGGTGTTGGCGACTTTGGCGCGAACGCCAGGCGGATTCGGGGATTTTCCGAAAGGCTGAAGGCAAGATAGACTCCGGTATCCAGTTTTGCACGACCGGTTTCGCCGAAGTATTGAACTTGGCCCATGTTCAAGTCAGAGGTCAAAGATTGGTACCTTGAGATTCCTAGCTTGTTGAATATCACCAACCTTTGAATAACCTGTTAAGTAAACCAAGTAATTATACCATGTGATAATATAAGCGTGATGAGAATCTTGAGGAGATATGCTTGGCGGTTTAATTCCCAAGGTGAGTAACGATGGTATAATTTCATGCAAACAGGAAAAAAGAATCGCAACATCTTTGCTTTGGGTTCGCAAAAGATTCTCTGCTATTCCTCTTGCAATAGCAATGTCTTCATACAACACCATCAGTTTTGTTGAAGGTCGTCTTTCATGGAAAAAAATACAGATATACCCTGTCAATCGAGAACTAAAATATACAATCCCTGCTATTGAGATCATCGGAACGAAAGCTGAAATATACGGGATCATGCTAGACACCTTGCTTGCGGATCCCGCAATATCTTGTAAGATGCTAATACTTGTTACCAAGCCTGTTATTGACGTATAAGTGGAGTGTGCGATTTTTTCCATGTCGCCATAATCTCCCGAATCTGCATCTTGTGCCCCATTCACTCAAGTGCATAATCACCAAATGACAAATCTTGAACACCATGACGAGGGCGCCAATGTCTGGCTATCATTTTCTGGGCAAATCCATACCGAGGCTCGATTCCGCAGAGATAGTTTCCGGTTTCGCTGATTATGGCGATGACTTGAGAAGACACGGCACCCTCACCGCTAAGCAGCTCCTTAGCCCGCATCCCCATGCCGGGATCAGGAAAATCGACACCACCGATGCCTGGAAGGTTCCCGGCGTGCACGCCGTCGTCACAGCAGATGATTTTTCCGGCATTCGCCATGGCAGGCTGGTGCGCGATGAACCGTTGCTGGCTATCGGAAAAGTGCTTTACGTCGGCGAGCGCGTGGCGGCCGTCGCCGCCGAAACACCTGAAGCCGCGCAAGCCGCAGTCGACAGGATTCGTGTCGATTACAAGGTGCTCCCTGCCGTTTTCACGACGGACGAAGCCATGAAAGAGGACGCACCGATCCTGCACGAATCCCTGAACGATTACACGTCTTTTCCAGGCATCGTGCGCTACGGAAACGTGGCCGCCGACATCCTTATCCAATCCGGCGAACCCATCGAAGAAGCTCTTGCGCGCGCCGACCATGTATTCGAGGACGAATACGAAACGCCCCGCGTTCACCAAAACTATCTCGAACCCCGCGCCATGCTTGCAGAACCCGGACCGGAAGACAGCACGACAGTCTACTCGCCCACCCAAGCAGCATTCGTAGTGCGCGCCATCGCATCTGAAATACTGGAACTCCCCATGAACAGACTGCGCGTCGTAAGCACACACGTGGGTGGCGCCTTCGGCGGCAAATCCCAGCATCTGCTGGAAGCTCTGGTCGTTCTTCTGAGCAGGAAATCGAACCGGCCTGTTCAGCTGACTCTTAATCGTGAAGAGGAAACCATCACGGGAAACCCGAGGCACGCATACCGCATGCGCTATCGCACGGGCGTGACGCGGGAAGGCAAAATCATCGCGCGCCATGTGCAAATCACCTCGAACAACGGTGCCTATTGCATGACGGGACCGATGGTGTTGGGGAAATCCTGCTACACCAGCGCGGGACCATACAAAATTCCAAACGTCAAGGTAGATGGTCTGCTTGTATACACGAACCTCCCTCCCAGCGGTTCGTACCGGGGATTGGGCGTGGCACAGGTCGCTTTCGCTTGCGAGCGTCATACTGACCGCATCGCCTCCGAATTGGGAATAGACCCGCTCGCCTTTCGGCTTCTCAATGCAATGGATGAAAACGATGAGGATCCCGCCGGCACGATCCTCCAGAGCGTGAGCATCAAGGAAACGCTCGAACGCGCAGGCGAAAAGGCGGGATGGGGACAACACAAGAAAGAAAATCGGGACTGCAGAATCCGGCGCGGTATGGGTATCGGTGCTGCGCGCTACCCCACCGGTGGAGGGGCGTCGGGTGCCGTGGTGAAAGTGAATGAAGACGGAGGTCTGGCTGTGCTGGCCGGCTGTTCCGATCTGGGTACGGGCGCAGCCACTGTGATGGCACAGGTGGCGGCGGAGGTTTTTCGAATCGCGGTCCAGAAAGTAAGCGTCCGAATCGCCGACACCGAAACCACCCCCTTCGACGCTATCTCCGCAGGCAGCCGCACCACGTTCAACATGGCGCACGCGGTGCGCATGGCGGCGGAAGACGCCAGAGAGCAAATGTTTCGCCAGGCAGCCCGCATGCTCGAATCCTCTCCAGAAGACCTGGACATAGACGATGGAAACATATTCGTCCGCGCGGCACCCTCGCGGGCCATTCCATTCGCCGAGGTGGCATATTCTGCCGTATGGAAGGGCGACGGCCCCGTAACGGGCCGCGGTTCCTATCGCGGAGAGAATCCCCCCCACCGCACGGACAACGTGCGTGGTCACCCGGAACCCTCAAGGCCCGGTCCGGAATTCGCCACACAAATTGCCGAGGTCGAGGTCGACACCGAAACCGGAGAAACCAGGGTCCTGAAAATCACCAGTGCCCAGGACGTGGGCTTCGCCATGAACCCTCTCACCCTGAACGGACAGATAGAGGGCGGCATCGCCCAAGGTCTGGGCTGGGCTCTCACCGAGCAGATTCACCATGAAGGGGGTATCATCGAACACGCGGATTTCGAGAGTCAACTCAACCCCACGAGTCTGGACGTATCGGAAGTTGAAAGCGTGATCGTGGAATCTCCCGACGTAGAAGGTCCCTACGGGGCCAAAGGGGCGGGGGAGATGCCACTCATTCCGGCGGCGCCCGCGATTGCAAACGCGATTGCAGACGCCATCGGGGATCCGGCCAACTCACACCTCAACAAACTGCCAATTGCGCCGGAAGACATCGTTCGCGCCATTCACGAAAAAAGCGCTGCCGTACCGGTTTCCTAGTTTTTCAGCTCAAATTTTTCATCATAGATGTCAAAGCTCGATGAAGCCGCAATTTCCTGGGCCTGGGTGATGAGCCTGCGGGACAAATCCGAAATATCCGGATTTTTCAGAAACTCGACGTAGAAATTCTGGTAAAAGGCGTCGGGCCGCACATGAACGCGCACCCTCAACCCCGTCGCGCCCTCGAATTGCCCCCTTCTGTAACGGAAGGTGACGGACCCCTGGGGAGGAATGCGCGTATCGTAAATCTCCCGGGCAAAATCAGATGACAGTTTCCGTGCAATCACGTTGATTTGTCTTGAACCCGGCATGATCCGTCCCTCCCTATCCTCGAGTCCGGTGACGACCTCCACGGATGGCGTAATGTAGGTGGGCAAATAATGGCCAGCACCCGTATTCGTGAGCTTGATCCTGGCCATCACGATCCCCCCTTCCGCCGCTTCCTCTTCCAGCGTAACGTCGACCAACACGGCACTCTGGGTCATATCCCTGTCATGTATGCCCCGCCAATGATGCGCACGTCCAGGCATGTGACAACTCTGGCATGCGACGCCCTCCCGCCCCCAGATGGAGTTTTTCCATTCGTTATACGTGTTTTGAACCGGTATTCCGTTTGGCCCGGGAGAAGTGTGCTGGTGACAATTCATACAAAATTCAGCGCGGCTGAAAAAAGGCGTGCGCTCCACTCCCGCGTGAGGACCGCTGCCCGTCGCTTCACTCCCGGGAGTTTCCTCCCTGAGCGGTCCATATACGCGCCAGTCCCGAACATGACATACGGCACAGGACAGTCCGTGCATCTCCAGGTTCCAGTCGTGCACCGGATTTTTTCGCCAGTTCGCCTGAGGGCCGGCACCCATCTTCACACGCTTCTGTTGTTCCGCCAAGGGAGCGTGACACTCATTGCAGCTTTGCGCTTGTCCGGGATTCGCCTTCCACATATCGACAAGTTGACCGTATACGCCCGGACCCATCGCCCTGGCGTGAAACGAGGTCTTCCACTGTTCGTATTGATCGGCGTGGCAACTCCCGCAACTCTCCGGCAAGAGTGAGCGTTCTGCGCCCTTGTATGATTGGGGTGCCTCGCCCATGGGACGCAGGGGATAGCGGAAGTGCTCGCTCACGAAATCCTGCCAACGCTTCCGTTCCCCGGTGCTTCCTTCATTCCCGACAGCCCTGGCAGAGGAGGGGAAAAAGCCCATGAATGCCGTCCTGACAACACCTGAGACAGCGAACAGGGCAATGGAAACCATCAAGGTCATGAGTTTCAAACGCATTCCAAGTTCCCCTTGCGTCGACTTGCCCGCACATCCTGCCTGTTTTCGCATGACAACGCACGTACGAGGAAGTTCCTGCACTTTCCGGAAATAGCAGCCCTGCCCCGTACCTGTTTCCATTGTGTTCGCAAAACGCTATGTTTCTCAACGGGTGGTATTTCACACAAAGTTCCATCTTCACATCCTGGATAATGATATCCCGCGATGGGGGATGTGCTTGCTTTCACGAATTGAACAGGGTCTGCCAAAGCAAACGAAACCAAAACCCGACAAATCCGGAGTCATTATGAATTTCGACATACGCCCCGCCACCGCCAAAGACATGGAAACCATCATCCTCTTCAACATTGAACTGGCTCTCGAGAGTGAAAATCTTCGTCTCGACCCCGAGACAGTCCGTCGGGGCGTAAGAAAATCACTTTCCGACCCTTCGATGGGACGGTATTACCTTGCCTGCCGAGGCGATGAAATTCTGGGGCAAATCCGGGTGACTCTGGAGTGGAGCGATGGGAACAACGCGCAATACTGGTGGATTCAAAACGTATACGTCGACGCGCAAAACACCGCGGCTCAGGCAGTTTACAGGAATCTGAACATGGAACAAAGCCACTATCTGATTTTCGAGCAAATGGAAAAGTAATCGAAAAGACCCGAGATACGCTTCTTCGATCAGGAGCCCTTTTGATTCCTCTTGAGTGGGATGACATCCGCGGGCCTTTGCGCATCATCGCGACGCCGTCCCCGCCAGGAGGAAGGCCATACATACCGCACGCGCCATACGGTGCTGGCTACCCCACCTAACGCCCACGTCACGATACCGCCGGCGTATCGCGTTTTTTGTCCCAATGAACGAAACGCCTTTTTACCCCCTTTTTCTCCAATAGAGACAAGGCGGGACGTCGCTTCTTTCGCTGCGCCGATAGGCCGGAGAGCCTGCAAGATCGCCTGGCGCAAGACCCACTTCATCATCAGGCAAAATACGATGGAGAGACAGAAAAAGACGCCCAGAACCTTCAGACCCCGGGCGGGTTCATCGACTATCATGACGCTCATCTGGGCGATGCCGTAAAACGCCAAGCCCACCATTCCCAGGCATACGGCCACGGCTCCTCCCGAGCGCGTGATCAAGCGCAACATGCCGAGCATCGTCTTCTCCACATATCCGTTGACGCTGCGGAATACCCTTTGACTCCACCAGAATCAGAATACCTTATTTCCAAAATCGAAATCCAGCCCATGTACGAGACGTCAAATTGAAGTTTCCATTGACGGGCGCAACCTCTCGTTTTATGTTCACTAACCCATCAGGAAACATCATGGAGGAGTTGTAAATTGTTCGACATTCGTCTCATCAGAAACAACCCGGAAGCTGTGACGCGCGCGCTCACTCGCAGGGGCGGCGATTGGAACGTCCCTGATATCGTAAATATCGACGCCAGGAGGCGGGATTTAACGCACCAAGTGGAAAGCCGGGTGGCTGAGACGAGAAAACGCAGCAAGAAAATAGGCGAACTCAAGCGCAACAAGGCGTCCGAAGAGGAAATAAAAGCGTTTTTGGCTGAAAATCAGCGTTTGACGGCCGAGGCGAAATCCATGGAGGAAGAACTTAGAGAACTTGAGCAAAAGCAACACGATTTCCTGCTGGAACTGCCCAATGCGCCGCACGAAACCACTCCCGACGGCCAGAGCGCGGAAGACAACACCCTTGTGCGGGTTTGGGGCGAAAAACCGGTTTTTGACTTCGAACCCAAAGCGCATGACGAACTCGGCGAAGCATTGGGCGTTCTGGACATGAAGCGCGCAGCCAAAATTGCGGGGGCGCGCTTTGCACTCTACCGGGGGGCTGGCGCGCGTCTGGAACGCGCCCTCATCAACTTTATGCTTGACCTGCACACTAGCGAGCATGGGTACACCGAATGGCTTCCACCCTTCATGGTGAATCCCGAAGCCATGACCGGCACAGGCCAGTTGCCCAAATTCGAGGAAGACCTCTTTCGCGTCGACGACGGAAAATTCTATCTCATCCCCACTGCAGAAGTGCCCGTCACGAACATCCACAGGGAAGAAATTCTGAGCGGTGAAGCTCTCCCTCTCAAATACACCGCCTATACCCCCTGTTTCAGAAGCGAGGCCGGGTCCTATGGCCAGGATACACGCGGCCTTATACGCCAACACCAGTTCAACAAGGTCGAACTCGTCAAATTCAGCCGGCCCGAGACGAGTTACGAGGAACTCGAAAGCCTGACCGCCGACGCCGAGAATGTGCTGAAAAAACTAGGGCTACACTATCGCGTCGTTACGCTTTGCGCGGGAGATCTGGGTTTTTCCGCTGCCAAGACGTACGACATCGAGGTCTGGGTACCGTCGCAGGACACCTACCGGGAAATATCTTCCTGTAGCAATTTCGAGGATTTCCAAGCGAGGCGCGCCAGCATCCGCTTCCGGCCCGATGCTGGTTCCAGGCCATCATTTGTACACACGTTGAACGGATCGGGCCTCGCGGTGGGGCGGACTCTCGTGGCAATTCTGGAGAATTACCAGCGCGCGGACGGGAGTGTGGAGATACCCGACATTTTAAGACCCTATATGGGCGGAATTGCCTATATTTCGCCCTGAAAACCCGCAACTCAGCAGCACCTTCCGTGTGAACGTCTCATGTCTAGGTCGTGGCAGAATTCCCTGCAATGCGATTGCGCCATATCATAGCGAGCTACGTCGTCATGTCTGGCGAGAACCTGCCGCTGGTGGGCAAGATATCCGGGCACGACCAAGCTATGCCCATCTAGCCGAAGATCACCCCGTCGTGGAGACTACCAACGGCGTGGCCGGCATGATAGCCCGCGGTTGTAACGGCGCCGGTACTCATGATACAGGCCACGGTCCCCCACTTCGTTCGCGACGACTCGCATTTTGGGGTAGAATTCCCACCCTCATTAGATATGGATATCGAATACCGCCGGGCGGGAAAAGGAGTTTCGAAGTGATCAGGGTCGTGTGCTGGAACGTCAACAAGCAGATAGAGCCATGCGCGTTCTGGCGGAGATGGCGCAGCAGGGAGAGGCAGATGTAGCCCTCCTGCAAGAAGCAGGTAACCCGCCCGGCGAACTCGTACATCTCCTCCGCTGCGAGGACGAGGTGTTCTGGAACCGGCAGTTGTACGACCGGTGGCCCTTGGTCGTTCAGTTGTCCGATCGGGTTGACGTCGAGTGGTTCTGGCAGGTTCCGCCCATCAGCGACCTCGGCGAGGGCGACATCGGTGTGAGCGGCATAGGGACCATCGCCGCCGCCAGGGTGGTGCCGCGCGGACGGGAGGAGAGTTCATTTGTTGCCGTGTCCATGTATGCGCGCTGGATGAAACCCCACCCGTCGACCGGCAGTCCGTGGTCGACCGGGGCTTCGGACGTGTCGGCGCACCGCATCCTTTCAGACCTGTCAGCCTTCATCGGCCATATCGATATCGATCCAGCGAAACACCGGATTCTTGCAGCTGGTGAACTGAACATGTTCTACGGGGCGACAGGCGACAGACTCTCGTTGCCGAAACGGGAGCAAACCGTATGGGACCGGTTCGATTCTCTCGGGCTCCACTTTCTGGGGCCACAGGCAACGGACGGCCGTCAATCGGCGACTCCACAGCCCGACGTACCTAGCGACACGAAAAATGTTCCAACATTCTACATCAGGGGAAAATCTTCGGCGGATGCCGACCGCCAACTCGACTACGCGTTCGCTTCACGCGGCTTTCACGAGCGGGTGAAGGTCCGTGCGCTCAATGAAGTCGAGGAGTGGGGCCCCAGCGACCACTGCCGACTTCTGATCGAGGTTGCTGTTGATTGAGGCGACGCGACTCACGGGCCACCGAAATGGATGCGCAAGCGCCGGGTCACCCCTTCCAGCGCGACCTCCTTCTTTCCGAGCTGACCCTCGCAAACAGTGTGCGTATCCGAACGGATGAGCATGCCAGCCGGGATACCGTACTGTGCAGCGAGCCGTTCAAGGCTATGCGCTCCGACTGTTACCAGAAGGGTGGCGAATTCCCCAGAACCGCGCTTGCATCACCAATCGTGCTTTCCGTAACTACTCCTAGAAATCGCGCAACGGGTTCCGAACCGTTCCATCCCCAAGCACGGCTGACGCTTCCGTTCAGGTGTCGCTTGAGCCAAGCCGTTCAAGTAGAAACGGCTATCTGACCCGAGATCAGTTTGATGAGTCATCGAACAACAATGGAAAGGGGCTTGGGAAAGGGAGTACTCAGGTAACCGTAATTGGGTAGGAAACACCGAGCAACAGCTTCAACTCGCCAGCACGTAGTAAGCACGGTCCGACCTAGAATGTATGAGAACCTTGCTCGGACGAAGAATGTTGCATACCAACAATATCGCTGCCAACAATAATGTTTGTAATATGCACATTGGACGATGGTCATTGTACTCAGGAAAACTAGAACAAATTGGATCGAAGGAGGCCGGTTCTTCGACCGCAAACTTGATATTGAAACGCTCACGGAGCGTGTCCTAGACGGGATATACACACTGCTAACGGCCCGGCGCTTGCAGTGGGAGTTGTCAATCATTGGTGTTAATGGAATATCGCATGTTGCCAGTTTAAGTGATTAACTCTTTAGACAGGCGTCTAGATCAATTGAAAACGATACCGAAAAACCTCGAACGGGTCGATATTGATTAACTATAAGTCTCGGCCCTAGTACGATGAGACGCAAGATTCTGTGATATGTGCTTCTCAAAAACCGTTGGGAAGATACGGTATTAACCCGCATTGATTACAGATTGCGCCAAGGGTATTTTCCAAAGGCGATAATCCTCAGACCTCCAACAAGTATCTGGTCAAGATGAAGGCGATGGTTCGCTCCTGTATCCCATGCGCAAATTTGTGAGCAACCAAGAATACTGCAAGACTCATATCCGTTAACTAGTCAGGGAGAAACATAGAGTTCATAACCTATCTTTTCCCCTCTCTCCTCCTTACCCAATCAATGAAAAATGCTACTATCGCCCAAGCAGATGGAGTAGCGCAGTTTGCGCTAATTGAGAAATTTTAACGAATTTCCGCGTGGAACCATCGGATCAAGCGAAGTAGAGGGGTGAAACAGTGAACATTGCGCAATGCGCGATAAAGTGCATCGTTATCAACTTGCCACGCGCAGAAGCCCGGCGCGAGGCAATGCAAAATCAGTTCGACACTTTAGGCATCGAATTCGAGATTTTCGACGCCACTGACTGGCGCGAACTGAACGAAGAGGATTGGGCCATCGTGGACAGAAAATCCCGCGACAAGGAGGGCCGCCGCCCGCTTTCAGATGGAATGATCGCCTGCCACTTGAGTCACAGGAAGGTACTTGGAGGTGTCGCGGCCGGAGAGGATGAGCTCGTCGCCGTCTTTGAAGACGATATAACACTCTCGCCCGAGATCGGTAGCACGCTTGATTCCCTTACGCAGCTCTACGCTTCGGACTGGGAATTCGACTTCATTTTTCTGCATAGACACAACAAGAACAAGCCTTTTACGCTACTCAAGAGGGTCGATGCGAGAATCCGGTTGGGCATCACGAAGTTTTCGGACTGGGGGGCACAGAGTTACGTGGTCTCGAAAAAAGGAGCGAGTCGCCTTCTGAAGCGTTTCCCAAAAATAATCAATCGCACCGATCATACGCTGCACGCATACTGGGAAAGCGGGTTGAACGTCTTCTCCCTAGAAACGCCGGTTGTATTCGACGGAAACGAGGCGGGCGGCCATTCTTTTCTGCAGGAAGCGGCGGATTCACGTCCGAACCGGAATTTATGGAAACTGGGGCGCCGCGCGCTCAGCAATCTCAGGGAAGAGGCACTCAAGCGCGCATTCTATTACCACAAGGTGTGGGATGTTAAGAAAGACAGCAATTCAAAATGCTCCTAAGCTAGGCTGCGTAAATCTAGAATCTAAGGTGACGAGAAGCGGCATCTCGGAAGATCATCGCGCCGGGGCAGAGGATGAGCGGAAAATAGAAATGAACGAACCTGAAAAACCCACGAGAATCGCCTTTGCCATTCCTCATCTAGGCGGTGGCGGAGCGGAACGTTCCGTACTGAGATTGGCGCGAGGGCTAATCGAACGCGGGTATCATGTGGACATTCTCGTATTCAAGAAAATAGACACGCTTGTGGATGAAGTGCCTCCCAAGGCGCGCATATTTGCACTGAAACCGGAGCCGATACATGACTTTCGCGACCGAATTCTTCTCGCGCGACGCTTTGGTTTCAGAATACTCAGGTTTCTCCGAAAAAGTTTGTTGCAGGACGCCCGCTCCATAGCTACCTATATCGACGAAGAGCAACCAGACTACATAATTCCTTCGCTCCCCAGCCCCAAAGTGACGACATTGATGGCACTTTCTTTCACCAAGCTGAAACCCGTAACAATCCCGATCGTGAATAACGTCCTCATGAACAGGAAGCGCAGATTCCGCAAGCTCTACACAATCCTGCTTCCGATTGCTGACCGGGTCATCACCGTATCGGACGGCGTCGCGGACAATCTGGCCCTCACCCTCGAATTGCCTCGCGAAAGAATATCCCGAATCTACAATCCGGTCGTCTCAATAGACATCGCCGAGTTGGCTCGGGCCGCTCCCGAGCATCCCTGGATGTCGGACGATGGCCCCCCGGTCTTATTGGCTGCCGGGCGACTGGCATGTGTCAAGGATTTTCCGACTTTACTTGAGGCATTCCGAAAGGTCTCCCGGAATCGCAATGTCCGACTGGTCATTCTGGGGGAAGGAAGCTGGCGGCGACGTCTGGAGAAAATGATCCGCAAATTGGGACTACAGGAAAAAGTGTCTCTGCCAGGTTGGACCTCGAATCCCTACGCCTTCATGAGCCGCGCCTCGGTGTTCGTCCTTTCGTCCAGATATGAGGGTTTGGGCAATGTACTAATCGAGGCAATGGCTTGCGGCTGCCCATGCGTCAGCACGAACTGCCCTTCCGGACCGGCTGAAATTCTCGATGACGGCCGGTTCGGCCCTCTTGTGCCCGTAGGGGATGACTCGGCGCCTGCGGCGGCCATGGAACGCGTCCTCGACTCTCCGCCGGACAGGAACACATTGCTTGCCAGGGCGCAGGAGTTCTCGCTCGACGCCTCGATCAATCAGTACGAACACCTGATACTCGACCTTGTTCGCGAGCGCCACCGTAGCCTGCCACTTTGATAATACACGACGATATGCGTCAAAATCTCCGGTGGATATGGTGGTGAAGATTCACCGGTGCGAAGGAACCCGACCATGAAAGCGTTCGTCATCAATCTCGCCAGTGCGGTGGAGCGCCGCCGCCGGATGGAGGAACAATTCGCATTGGTGGGTCTGGAAGCGACTTTTTACCCCGCCTTTGACAAGCGAGAACTCACACCGGAACATTACGACCGGGTCGACAGGGAAACCAGGCGCCAGCTTGGTCTTTGGCCCCAGGCTGACGGCTCGATCGCCAACTGGATAAGCCAGCGACAGGTGATGGCAGAAATCGTGGAGAACGGGCCCGAAACCGTCGCGATTTTCGAAGACGACGCAGGTCTCTCGGCGGACTTACCCAAAGTGCTGGACGCGCTGGAACGCAGGCCCTTCGCATTCGACATAGTGAAGTTGAACCGGCGTTCGTCAAAAACCTTCATTCCTTGCGAACGCCTCGAAACAGGGCACCGGGTCGGGCGGGTGCGCTACCACGACTACGGCAACGAAGGTTACGTCATCACGCGCGAGGCGGCGCGGCATTTTCTCAAGAACACGCCCATGATGATGCGTGAAATCGACCAGGCAATCCCCCGTTTCTGGGGAAAACGGGCTGAACGTATTCTACGTCGACCCGCCCGTCGTCTCGCACGCCGAGCAGGACGACTCCCAGATCGAGCGCGACCGCAAGATCGCACGCAAGGCGCACAAGCGTGCCGAAGGCGTTCTCTCCGTGACCTGGAGACGCACCGTGAGCACTCTCTCGCAGGAAATCAGGCGGCGTGCAGCCTTCCGGCGTCTGCTGCGCGGAGAAATCGGCGTCACTCCACCTGCAAAGCGGGAATAGCTTCCCCTGAAACCTCCTCCCCTTGAGGGGAGGAATGAAAGGTACCGCAAAGAGGAACGAAACCGTACAATCACGATGAAAATAT
>CBDATS010000006.1:0-5799 GCA_965200245.1 bacterium
CGTTCAATCGCTTCTGCGGCTACAGTGTCGACACCGCGTTCCAGAAGTTCGAACATCGGAAAGAAACGGATGCCACGATCCGACGCCAAATCGATCCAATCCTTGGCGTTGAGTGAATTCCGGGCACCGACGTGACTGACATTGTCACCCGCCAAATTGGGTAATTCGGTGATTCGGGCGAGCGCACAAGGACTGACATTCCTCTCGCCAGCCCAGGATTCTGCAAGATCGAGGTGAGCCCCGAAATGCAGGCAACCCATCTTTGCATCGCTGCCGATGTGATCCGAGAGTGCCCGGGCAGCAGGTATGGATATGGAACGGTCACCACCACAGATAATCGGCGTGAGTCCGGCTGCGAGAATTTCGCGTACCGCCTTATAGATGCGCTGGCGACTCAGTTCCGGGTTGACCTTTGGCATCTGTACATCGCCGCAGTCGACACTGCTTCCTTCAAGGTCGACCTGATACTCGAACCAGTAGGGGAAATACTCCTGGGAAGCGAGACGAAACTCTCTCGGGCCTTCCTCGGAGCCGGGTTTGCCGATGTTGCCCTCGTCAAAGGGTACGCCAAGAAAGGCGTAGCGGGCGTTGGTTTCCCGCAGCTGCGCAGCATCAAGTGCAACGTGTCCCGCGCGCAGGAACGTAATCTGTCCTGGCGCACGGTAGTTGTCGGCTTCATCGCCGCCCAGGGGAGAAAATAGATGGGCGTAGGCTTTGGCAGGGTTCATATCTTGGCGACTCTCCTGGTGTTTCTGATCGTCGGACTCAAGGCGAAATTCCCTTGTCCCGAAGTGTTTTGGCCTGGCTGCCGAGGTAGTGATAGACCATGCAGCAGGCCAGTTTGATGCTCATCTGGCTTACGTCGAAGAGAGGGCACAGTTCGGAAATTTCCAGTATGTCAGCGCCGTAGGTACCGGCAATGCGGGCAAGCTGGATGGCTTCCCGGGACTTGATTCCGAAGCATTCCGGCGCTGTGGTCCCAGGCATGCATCCTGCGTCCAGGGAGTCGGTATCCCAGGAGCAGTAGACGGCGTCCGTACCTTTCCATGCGATATCGAAGATCTCCCGGGTGCACGTCTCGATTCCGCGTTCAACGACTTCCATCATCGGAATGAGGTGAACGTCGTTGTCCACGAAGAAGTCGTGCCAGTCCTTGGGGTTGAGACCGTTGCGCGAACCCATGTGTGCCATGTTCTCGGCATGACAATTGGGCAGATCGAGTGCACGAGCGGGACCTGAGCAATTGGTGTTGTCGATACCGCCCCAGTCCGGCGCAGTGTCGAGGTGACAGTCGATGTGGAGGTAGCCGATCCGCCCGTTCCGGTGAAAATCCGAAAGCGCACGGGCAGCAGGAATCGGCGCCGAATGATCGCCGCCGCAGAATATGACCTTGGCACCACCTTCGAGACACTCGGTGATGTACTGGTGAATGAATTCGTGGGAGCGGTTGTTGTTGCCGGGGACAATCGGCACATCACCGCAGTCCACGGGCCGGTAGAAGCTGACGAGGTCAACGTCGTACTCGAACATGTACGGAAAGTACTGGGCTGATGCCTCTCGCAGGCCCGATGGCCCCTGGGATGTCCCGGCCCGCACCATCTGACCCTGATCCCAGGGTACACCGAGGAAACACAGCTTGGCTCCCATGTCACGAATTGCGTCGCGCTGCGGAGGACAGTAGGGAGCACCCAGGAATGTCGCGATGCCGCTGGACTTGAAGGTTCCGTTGTGCAGCCGGGGTGAACGAATGTGGTCACCTGGATCGGCATGTTGCTGCGGACCCTGATGTTGATGGGGCACGAAGTCCCAGGTTCGAGTTTCGGTATGGCTCATCGTTGACAGCCTCTCCTTCTCTCACGATGCGAAGGTTCACAAGGGAACTTGATCATTGGGCGTTCATCCGGACGCGGAAAGATAATCGCGGCTTGGGCTTTCCTCACGCATCATATGCATGATGTGTCGCTCCAGCGTGTTGTAGTTTGACATGTTGACCACCGCTTCCTTGTCGGCGATCCGTTTGCCACCCTTGAAATCCGTCGACATTGTCTCCCTGATGCGGCCAGGCAGCCGGGTCATGAAAACAATATGGTCAGCAAGAAAGATCGCTTCCTCGATGTCATGCGTGACCATGAGGACTGTCGTATCAGTTGATTCCAGGATGTTGATCAGGAGTTCCTGCATGGTCCAACGGGTCTCGGCATCAAGTGCTCCGAAGGGTTCATCCATGAGCAGAATGGCGGGCTCGTTGGCGAGTGTGCGGGCAATCGCTACACGCTGTTTCATGCCGCCGGAGAGTTCAACAGGATAAGCATGGCGGAAACGGCTCAGACTGACGAGATCGATGAAATGCATCGCCCGATCCTGACGTTCCGCCCGGGGAACACCGTTCAGACGCATGCCATATTCCACATTCTCCTGCACATTGAGCCAGTCAAACGAGGTGTAGGACTGGAAGACCATGCCGCGTTCCCTGCCCGGACCTGAAATCTCCTCTCCATCAAGCATCAGCACACCGCTTGTCGGCTCCTCCAGACCAGCAACCATGCGCAGGATTGTCGATTTGCCGCATCCTGAAGGCCCAAGCAGCGCACAGAGATCATTGTCAGGGACGTCGAAGGATACACCGTCGACCGCCTGGATCGTTTCGCCCGTGCCCAGGCGAAACTCCTTCGAGAGATTGATGACAGAGAGCTTCGTATGACGTGGCGCGTTCATGGAATATCCCGATGCGACAGTCGTGCCCGGACCTGCACGGTATGCCTCGGCGCAAGGGAATTCGAATCACCCGAACACAGCGGGAGCTGTGCCACCGCTCCGTCCGGGTGAAACATTTGGCTCACCGGTGAACTCGTCCGCCTACTCGCCGTAGCCGGATTCGTGCAGATCTGCGAGCAGCGAGCAGTCGATGCCCTCTTCCGGCTCGATCGTAGTGGACATCTGACCGAACTTGATCCACCACTCATTTGTCATGCGCCAATGGTCATAAATCTGTCCGTTGGTCTGTCCGAATGGAGGATCACCCGGCGCCGCACCACAGAATCGTGCTGCTTCCAGGAAGCCATATGGATAAAGCCCGCCGTCCTTGCCGGTACCGTCTGCACCAATCACCAATTCAACGTCTTCAAGCGGCATCTTCATGCCTTCTGCAATGATCTGATTGCCCTCCGCGGGATTTTCCCTCCACCAGGCGATCGCATCGTAGAGCGCCTGCATGACCTTCAGCGCAACGTCGCGTCGATTCTCGATGAAGTCTGAATTCATGAAGACAGCGTCGGCAATGAGGGCATTCTGCAGCCAGAACGGCTCGCGTGATTGTGCTGCAAGCCGCGTTTCGGGCCTGGATTCGAGAACCTGCGGTCCGAACGGATCCCAGAATTCTGCAGCAGCGACGTCACCGCCAATCATCGCGGCAGCGGCGTCGTCCATTATCAGATTGACATACTCAACCTGATCATACGCCACGCCGTTCTGCTCCAGCCAGATCGCCATGTAGAGCTGCGCAAGACCGCCCTCAAGCACCGCAACCTTCTTGCCTACAAGATCACTGGCACTCTCGATGCCGGGGCCGACGACAATCTTGTCAGTCCCGTAGGAGATGTTGCCGTACGCCACCAGACTGACCGGCATACCTTCAGCAGCGGCAATAGGGGCGAATTCTATGGTGCTGGAAACAATGTCCAGTCGTCCGGCAGTCGCAAGACTGAAGGTCTGGAAGGGATCTTCGATCGCCTGATAACTGATCTGGAGATCCGGCGCCAAACCCTTTTCCTCGGCGATGAACCAGAATCCGTAGCCTGGCCAGGTCAGTCCTGCGATTCGAACCTCTTCCTTGTCTGCATTTGCCGGGTTGGCGAACCAGAGAAACGTGGCTCCAACGAGTGCGAGTCCCGCCATGACCACGAACTTACTGAATGCATGATGTTTCAAGTTTGTGCCTCCCATTTCGAAACAGATTGATCACCGGTCCGGATTGATGACCGCCCCGATCCGGCATACATGAACTCCTCTTGGCCTATCGTCGCTCGGTCTCTAGGTATGGGAAGAGCAGGCGATGAAGGAGTCGGAAAAGAAAGTCGAACAACAGACCCAGCAATCCGATGACAAGGATTGCCGCAATGATCTTTTCGACATGCAGAAAACGCTTGGCGCGCATCATGACCGCACCGATGCCCGTGGTGGCAGCAACAATTTCCGCAATGACCAGATAGGTCCAGCTCACGGCCAGCATCTGGCGCATCGCCACCAGAATGTTGGGCATCGAGGCCGGAATGACGACGGTGTACAGTATCTGCCAGCGGGTTCCCCCAAGGGTCATTGAGGTTTCGATGAGTTCGCGGCGCACGGACTTCACATGGTCCATGATGATGGTGATCAGAAACCAGATAACGCCGATGAACAGCAACGCGATCTTCTGACCGTCACCGGTTCCGAACCACATCAGCAACAACGGGATGAACGAAGGCGCGGGAAGATACCGCCACGCGGAGACCAGGGGGTTGACGAAGGATTCAACACGCTGGAACGAGCCCATCAGGATGCCAAGCGGGATGGCAATCGCGCAGGCAAGGGCGAAACTGACCGAAATTCGATAGACGCTGATACCGATATCAATGATGAACGCGTCCTGGGTCAGCAGCGACCAGAGGCCCAGAAGAACCTTTTCGGGTGGAGGCATGAAGAGACTGTTCACCCACTGGAAGAGGACTGCAGCCTCCCAGAGGAGGAAAAAGATGAACCAGATGGAGATTCCGAGCAGAACACGCGTACGGCCCGGTATCGGACGCTGAAACTCGAACCAGCGTTGCGTGCGGCGTGATCCGGGTCCGTTCACTGTTTATCTACCCGCACGCTCTGAAACTCGTTTCACTTCGTACACATCGCCTTCGAGGCCCGGGGATGTGACCTTGTCACACGGATCCACTTGTACACGAACCGTGTCCCTGGACTGCTCATTCTCTGTTGATCCCTTGCGTGGCGTCAGCAGGCTGTACGTGCGCGTTTGCCTTGCCCGAACAAGGTCCTGGCCGGTGCGTGTCGTCACGTGTGAAAGGTCGCTGTGGTCGTCCCCACTTCATGAGATTCTTGTAGATCGCGAGCGCCAGCATCGGTTCGATTGCAGCAATGTCAGCGCGTCCATAGCAATGGCTGAAAAGAAAATCCCTGAGTTCGGCACGGGATTCGCAAATCACCTCCACGATCAGATCGTAACGACCTGCCGAGAAGAGGATGAATGTTACTTCATCAAGATCCTCGAAACGCCGGCTCACGGAACGCGGGTCGACACCCGCGTTCAGTCGCATGGCGATCAGCGCGTATCCCTCGTTGCCAAGGGCAACCGGATCGGCAACCCCGATAATGCGCAACACATCGGCTTCCACCATTCGATTGACACGCTTGCGCACAGTAGCCTCGGAAACGTCCAGGTCGCGCGCAATGCGCTGATAGGGCATGCGTCCTTCGTGTTGCAGTATCTCGATGATCTTGCGGTTGAGCGGGTCGCTTCCGAGTTCTCGTCGGTTTGGGCGATCCTCTCCTGTCCCGGCCACGACACTCCGGGATTCTTGTTCGACGGTCTGTGAATTTGTCTCACGTTTTCGCATGAATTCCGTCCCTCAGCGCCCAATGCTGCCGGAATTCGTCATGTTGTCAAGAAAATCGCACTGTATTCGAACTTGTCCCGCAATGAACACGAACTTGTTCCGGCCCGATACAGGTACAGATGCGTAACGCCCGCTTCATCACAGTTTACTGACTGGTCCGACGTTCAGCGGCAGGCGAGGAATCGTGCGTAATGACACG
>CBDATS010000007.1:0-3027 GCA_965200245.1 bacterium
ACAAAGTCCGCCCGCCTAACCGCATATCCTTCAACTCATCAGGGGCGAACATGAAAGCGTAGCTCTTACCCATAATATCCGTCGAATACCAAAGCTCGACATCAGGAGGGTAATCATGGTAATCATCCCAATATTTGCGTTCGTGACCATCGTCGTCGACATAGGATACGGTGTATCCACAGGGATGGAGACTCCAATAATTACCTCCAATCATCATCAGCCTGCTAACGGTGTATGGCAAATCAAAACCTTCCAGGGTAATGTCTTCGCCTCCGATTTTGTTGTATTCTTCATTTCTGAGTTTTTGGTATTCTTTGATCGCGGAGTCAATCAGCTCGGATTCTTTCGGATTGATTCCTCCGATTTTTTTCAATTCCTTCCAATAATCATCCTCAGATTGACACCGGTTTTTGTAAAATTTATCGATGGCTTCGGGATTCCAGATATAGTTAAGTATGTAGTAGAGCGTCTTATTATATCGGACATTATCGTGGTTAATAATCTTTTCCGTCGAAAACACTTTTTCCGATAGCAATCCGTCTATGTCTATCAGAGGAAGCAATGCCATCTGGAGACAATCATCCTCTGCGTCATGAACCGGCGATGAATCGAGATCGGATATGGACGCACCGGATGCGGGCACACCGGGCACACCGAATTCATCGATGGGCGTACCGGATGCGGGCAGCACACCGAATTCACGCGCATAGTCATCTCGAATCTCCTGGATATGTTTTTCCCACTTCCATTGTCTTTCTTTCATGCTATGGAACTTCGAGAAGCAATTCAATAGATTTTTCCAGCCGTTAGACTGATCCGTGCCCCATGTGCTTTTCGAGGTTGTCCCGGATCAAGCGCGCAATGGACCGCCAGTCGGCGGACCACCAGATAGCGATGGCGATGACGGTGGTCGCAAGCTGGAGTCCTTCGCGATCCCAGTAGGGTTCTCGGCTCGATAGGCTGCTTTCCAACCAACATCCCGAGCCGGATTTGTTCCACTGAATCCCGCTACACGCTGAAGCACGCGCTCCGCCGCGGTCCAGTACTGCTTTTTCTCGATCAGCTCGTCAACGGTCCACTCCTCGGATGCCATGAGATCAATCTTTATTTTGTCGGGGTCGATCCGTTCGAGGCGCTTGCCGGTGCTGTTCGCAACGTGTTGTATCTCGGTGAAGAGCTCTTTCTTGGGGTCGATAACGAGGGCGACACTGACTTTGGATGAACTGTATGCAGCGGCGACCACGGGAAGGACGGCGCTTTTAGTCTTCCCGGA
This sequence comes from bacterium, assembly GCA_965200245.1. Taxonomy (GTDB): domain Bacteria; phylum UBA8248; class UBA8248; order UBA8248; family UBA8248; genus Bin107. Next base: position 1,274 of record CBDATS010000007.1, read on the forward strand.
ACCGGTTTCACCCATGACGAGCACATGACGTTTCATGTGTTGTACATCCACCTCCCCGTCCTTGTAGACCGTTTCCCACGCGGGAATCGTGATGATTTGGTCCTTGCGCCGCTGGTCTTCGCGCCGCTCGGGTTGAACGGGTTTAGGCTCGACAAGCTCGTCGACGAGACCCAGAGCATGGGCGAGGCGGCCAGAGATGGGCCGATCGGATTCGCACAGCACACGGTAGAGCTCTTCCCAACGCTCGGCTTCAATCCAGTTCTGGAGCCATGGAATCGGATTCGGGTCGCCGTCGCGGGACTGCCGGTCGAGTGATTCGCGGATTTTCTCCAGAGTGTGCCGATCCTCCTTGGTGAAGTCCTTCGCCTCGAACTTGTTCTTCTTCGCACGTGAGACGAGCTCTTCGAGGATGCGCTTATCGATCGATTCCAGGGATTCAACGAACGAGCGCGCGCGCGTTTGCGTAATCGGTTCGCGCTCCCTCGCGTGAATTCTGCTGAAATGATAGAGAAGACTCGAAGCCGGACTCGCCTTGCGCCGACGAATTCCGAGCGAGAGCATGACGGCGGCAGCGCTCGAGCACGAGGTGAGCGCGCATGTCGTCAAATCGAGTTCGTCCTCTTGCCAGTGGCGGAGCGCTTCAATGAAGTACTCCAGTGCGATCACCTCGCCTCCAGGCGAGGCAATCTGCAACTCGATATCGTGATAGAAGCGTCGCTTCCTGAGTTCGTTCACGGTCCGCACGAGCGAGATGATGCTCGATTCCGATACGCTTGCGACGAACGAGACCACCGCTCTTGCGTGTTCGTGTTCGACGATGATTTCTCGACTTTCCTGAAGCATGATTGTTTCCTCCCGGGTGGTCAGCCCCCGAAAACAGCCGCCCATCGGCAACGGCTCTGCTCGTCCAGACGCGGCCCGAGCGCGACGGACTTCGCCTGCACCGCCATGCGTGACCGGGTTCCCCATGGCTGGAACGATAACACACATTCGATGGTCCGAGATTCAATCCGCCCCCCCAGAGAGGGCTCTTCAAAAGCCGCCGCAGCCACGACTCTCCTGTCCGGACGATGCTCCGAAACCAATCAGACGCCCCTTCGGAGCCTCCCGCACAGGCAGAGTTCACGTCAAGTCGGCACAAACCCGACTTTTGAATGTTCCTGGCATACCGCCCGGGGCGGAGTCGTGCTCCGGGACTTTGCCCAATCCGACAATGGAGTTGCCCTGCGCCCCCAGAGCGATCCGGGAAGCGATCTGCACGTTCGCGAACGATCTGTCCGGTCGTGGCGAGCCGGATGTCGTCTTCGTCGGTGTGCGGGACGATGGAGATTTCGCCGAAACGACAGTCACGGACGATGATGCTGCGCCAGCTTGCCGACATGATGATGGACGGCAACATCGTACCGTCGCCGTCGACGATCGTGGAGAGGCGGACCTTGGTCGGCAACGATCTCGCGATCGTGACTATGCACCCGTCGGACTCTCTGCCGGTGCGCTGTCGCGGCAGGATCCGGGGACGCATCGGTTCCCGGCGAGACATCGCGGCCGCCCGGGACGAACGCATCCTGAACGAGAGACGTCGGTTCGGTCATCGCCCCTTCGACCTGTGCATCCGACCCGGTTGGCATCGTCGCAGGATCTGGACATCGCCCGCTTCGAGAACGAATACCTTCCCCGGGCGGCTCCGCGGGAGTATCTCGAAGCAAGGGCACGATGCGGCCAGCCGGATACACCGTGCAGCGGTATGCCTTGTG
>CBDATS010000008.1:0-397182 GCA_965200245.1 bacterium
TTTCCATTTCGCTGGTTTCTGGGTCTATTTCAAAAACATAATCGTCATACAGGGGCAGGAACAGTACTCCGTCTTGGTCATATCTCTTACCAAAGTATATCAGGTCTTCTTTCAGCCGCTCGCCATCGCCATGCGGGTCATCTATATCGGCCACAAATGCAGACTCTTCCTTTACCCATTTCCCCAGTTCGCCTTTGTTTTTGCATCTCTCTTCATCATCCAGATCGTAATACTTGTGTTCATCTCCTTCCCTGTATGTCTCGCAATACCCGCCGCCTACCTTGGTGACGCTGTAATGTCTGTTGAGCGCGGCCCGGAGTTCCCTGTTTCTTTCCCGGTTCTTTTTCAGGCCGTATCTATCTTTGAACGCCGATATGACCCCACAATGATACCTCTGCCACTTGCTCTTGAGTCTCTTGAAGTTGCTTTCGGTCATCAGTTCTTCATATTCATATTCCTCTTCGCCGGCGAGCATATCCATGTGGTCGTGCCATCGATCAAAGGCTTCGCCCTCGATTATATCCACGGCATTCTCCATTCTGACGGGGTTGATGTGTATCCCCGATTCAAGTATCCAGCCTTTATACAGTCCGCCAATTCTGCGGGTATAATCGCTTGCGTTTTCGCCATTGCGGATAATCGGAAACCCGTCTGCGGCTTCCAGAAACATTTCCAACATTTTTCGATGGCCTGGCATGTCTGATTTTCCCTTTATATATCAAACTTTATTTATCCAAATATACATTGCCAAGTTAATCATATAATTCCCGTCTTTTTTATCGGCAGGTAATTTTGTGGGATTTGCATCGGTGATAGCGTTCATGTTGGTTTGTTCCGAGCGCTTCGTAAATGTGGCACCCCCACTGGAATTTCGAGCAACCGGGTACCCACCCGACGGAAATCGGATTCATGGCAAAACCTGCGTTTTGTGAGCAAACTAGCCTCAAAGCTTTCACCTCACCCGAATCCTGATTTACGGCCACCTCCGCAAGTTGCGCCATGCAGATGGAGCATGGGTCTGGCGCTTGCGTTTCCCCTTGACCCATAATGTAGCCTGAAATACTTGGCACCGCTTTTGCCACTTCGCCCAATGATATGGAGTGATCGGCTGTAGATAGAACGCGTCCCTTTCGATTTCCTGATCGTTCGGGTCGGCTTCGAGTTTCTCGGCGGCAACGACTCGCAGTTTTCCCGTAGATATATGGTCTTTGGTGTGATGCTAAACATTATAGAACCTGAATCCCTTGCTATCAAAATTGCCCAATGCAAGACGGCACATGCAGAAATTCGAATTCGAAGATCAAGCGATGCAAAAATCACCCGATTGCGAACGTATCCCTGAGTCTCTAGTCTAATGTGTATATCGTCATAGAAACAGGTATTTTATGCCAATACCACATTGCCCCGATGAAATAATGCCAAGGAGAACCTTCATGCCAAATCCGATACCACTGGGGGTATTTGGATACCCGGCAGGTCATATCTTGTCACCTGTGCTTCACAACAAAGCTGCTGAGGTTTTGGGTATGAATTATCACTACCTTTCCTATGAGGTGCACCCGGATACTTTGGAGGAAGCTGTGCGGGGAGCCCAGGCGATGGGGTTTCGCGGGCTCACGATCACAATTCCGCATAAAGTGACCGTAGCCAAACTCATGGATGAGTTGAGTGAGGACGCCCGATTCATGGGTGCGGTAAACACGATAGTTTTTGAAGAAGACGAACGCCTTGTTGGGCATAATACGGATGGTACCGGATGGCTCCAATATTTTGAAGAAACGACAGGAGAACATCCTGAAGGAAAAAAATGCCTTGTTCTGGGTGCGGGGGGAGCTGCAAGAGCCATAGCTGTCAAAATTGCCCAATGCGGAGCGGCACATATAGAAATTCGAAATCGAACATCACAGAAAGCTTTGGAACTGGCACGGTTTGTGGAGAAAAACTTCCCTGCGGTTACAGTAAATGGTACTGGCCTGGACGATCTGGATGCCACTTTGGATGGTTGCGAGATAATTGTGAATACAACGAGCTTGGGGATGTGGGGAGACACTGAGCGCGTTGCAGCTACCCCTATTCCCGCAGACTCTATTCCAGAAGGTTGTATTTGTTCTGATGCGGTTTACATCCCGCCTGATACGGAATTCCTGAAGGCGGCCAGAAACTCAGGGGCTCAAATTGTCCGCGGAACGGGTTGGTTGGTATATCAAGCCGCGGCTGCTTGGAAAATGTGGACTGGTGTGGATATGCCTACGGATATCGTGATGGAAGCTTTTCTGAAAGCATTGGAAAGACGCCTCGGTGGAGAGGATTAGCTATTGAAGGTTTTTCGTTTTCACTCGTTCTTCGCATGGAATTGCCGCATTATTCCTGGCCATAAATCCCATATGCCCCGATGACTGATGCCCCTTCTATTCAAGTCTTTTTGTCTGCGATTTTTGTAAGGGGTTATTGTGGGAAAGCTGTTTTGTATTCCTGTGAAGGTAACTCAAGTTTACAGAGATAGAATGGGGGAATCTCCCCTGTTTTACCTGATCATTGTCTGAGGTTATACCTGCTATGTTCATTCTGTGTGGGAAGGGCCGGGGGCCCGGTATTACGCATGGGGCCGGGCCCCCGGTAGGGGAGTGGTGCTCGTGAAGTTTTTTAGTTCAGACAAACTTGCCTAAAGTCTTTGAAATGGTCTAGTACATGTCCGGTTCCACGCACTACCGTGGTGAGTGGGTCTTTTACTCTATAAATGGGAAGCCCTGTCTCTTCATGTAGCCTTGTCCCGAGCCCTTTTAAGAGCGAACCGCCGCCGGCTAATACGATTCCTCGCCGAGAAATGTCCGAGGCAAGCTCAGGGCTGGTTTTGGAGAGTGCTTTTCTGATTGAATCAACGATGGCTTTCACTGGGCCGTCAAGAGCCTTGAGCACGGATTCATTGGTTAATTTTATTGTGCGGGGCATACCTGTTGAAACGTCTGCACCCGAAATTTCCGTTTCCAGAGGCTCCGAGAGTGGGGCTGCTGCTCCAATCTCTATTTTTACGCGCTCAGCCTCGAATGCGCCGATCGATAAGCCATGGTGCCTTTTGATGTGGCGTTGTACGCATTCGTCCATTGCGTCTCCCGCCATGCGCAGCGATTCTGAATATGCAATGGCGTATTGGGAGATGACGGCCATTTCGGTTGTCCCGCCCCCTATGTCAACGATCATGGAACCGGCGATTTCATGAATCGGCAGTTTGCTGCCTATTGCCGCCGCCATCGGTTCTTCGATTAGATGAACTTTTCCGGCTCCGCATTGAGTCGCGGAGTCGATGACGGCTTTCATTTCAACACTGGTAATTCCTGAGGGAACACAGACCATCATGGTTGGTCGGCTGAAAGATCTTTTCGGTACGATTGCCCCCACAAAATGGCGAATCATGGCCTTTGTTACATCAAAATCGGCGATAACTCCATCTTTCATAGGGCGTATAGTCTGAATGGATTCTGGTGTCCGGCCGTACATTTCTTTGGCTTTCTTGCCGACGGCAAGAACATGCCCTCCATTTTTGGAGTTCAATGCGACAACGGAGGGTTCATCAAGAACGATTCCGGCATGTTTTGTGTACACGAGTGTGTTCGCTGTCCCCAGGTCCATCGCGATATTGGGACGCATCCATGATCTCAGGCGCTTAAACAAATTGAATTCCATTACCTATTTCCCCCATCAAGCAAAGTTGGCTTACCGCACCCCCTTTTTGAGCGAAAGCCAGTGCTTCAAGAGATGATTTGATCAGGTTTTTCGAACTTTGTGCAGTTTCAGGATAACAGGCGGCACCTATCGAAATCGTGATTTCAAACTCTTTTCCTCCAAGAAGGAAAGGGGTGTGATTCACGACATGAATTATGCGTTCTGCAACGGCTTCGGCATATTCTTGTGAGGAGTCTTGCAGCAACAACAAGAAACGTGACCCTTCGTATCGTACCAAAATATCGTTTTCGGCGACGAATTGCTTGAGCGAATTTGAAAGCAGAATGATGACCTCTTCCTCGCATGAATCCGTAAATTCCCATGAAGTGTCTGGAGCGATGCTCAACAATGCGAGTTGACGTCCTTTCGTTTCCGCCTCGCAGATCATTTCGTGAAGGCGAGAATGCAGATAATGTATGTTTTGCTCGCCGGTAAGGGGGTCGATTTCCAGACGAGCTTGCCAGCGCAGTTCGTTTTTCCGGCTTGCAATGGCGTCAGCGACAATAGCTGCTATGAGTTCTCCGCGTTGTATGGAGGAGACATCGAATTGGGCACGGCGTCTGCTCGTGAAGCCCAGGCATCCAAGTATTTCACCCCTTGAGATTAGGGGGAGGCACACGGCGGAACGGGCATCGATCCGAGGCTCGTCTTGATGGAAAAGGGGCTTGGTTCCCTTTTTCCCCTTAAGATCGGGGAGCCTCAAGCTTTCTTTTTTATTCAATACGTATCCCGCTAGGCTTGCGTGCTCGCTAATTGCTACTTCATTCAGGAAGAGTTCCCCGAATCCAGAGGTTTTTACGAGGCGGGAGACGCCTGCTTCCTCGTCGACGAGGACAAGGAAGCAGGCGTCGAAGGGGAGCAACTCGCGTGGTGCCTGACATATAGCGTTCAACAATTGACCCTCGTTTTCGCTTGAGCGAAGCGAAGACAGGTATTTATTGAAAGCGGGAACGTTCATGGAGCGTCGCTCCTTTTGAACGCTCATCAAAGCACCGTCAGCCAGATAGGCGAATTGCTGGGCGAACCCCGCGAGTATTTTTTGATCTTTGGAGGTAAAACACCAGCTTTTCTTGCTGTCGATGGCAAGCACCCCTTTGTTTGTGGATGACGGCAGGGGTGTCGCCATGAAGGATTTGATATCCTCGTTTCGGCTGTAATAACCGAGAACCAGGGTGTCCTTTTCAAACTGATTAACGCTCAATGGTTCATTGTTTTCCAGAACCCAACCCATGAAACCTTGACCAATGTCGACCGAGGCGTCTGTGAGAATATAGGGACTGAGGCTGTGGTATGTGGTGAGTTGGTAAGTTTTTCGCCTTTTGTTTTCAAGAAATAAACAGGCGGAGTATGCTTCCGTGACGTTGCTGACGAGTGTGATGAGGGAAAAGAGATCTCTTTCCAGGTTCGTCATTTCCACCAACCAACGGGACGGATTGAGACGATGCCGAATATACCAAAAGCCCAAAATTTATTTCAAGTAGAAAATTTATTTAATACTGTATGTAATTGTATTTATTAATTTTATTTAAAATAAAAAATTTCATCGGAAATGTATGATTAAAGCGATTTCTGTAATCATAAGTATAAATTATTGATATTTATAGAGTTATAGTTTCAGAAAACGATGTTTCGGGCAGGTTGGACGTCGATATGGCAGGAAAATCCATATATTGTAGTAATAATTTGTTTAAAGCACCATATTTGATGGGCCATGCATGCGCACGGATTTTGTGGGTTTATAGAAAAACCGAGTGAATTTACGATATATCCAGAAATCGGGGGTTGTGAGTCCGTTCTTCTTTCGCCCGGTAGCGGGACCACCCCTTGAGAACGCCTGGATTCGTCGATATATTCAAGGAATCCACCGCCCTTTCGGTTTTTGCATGTATTCCATCGAACGCGAACTCGCGCGGGAAGGCGTCTTGTACGTAGCAGGCGTGGACGAGGCTGGTCGCGGCCCCTTGGCGGGCCCGGTGGTAGCCGCCGCCGTGGTGCTGGATCCGAAAAATCTTGTCGCCAATCTCGACGACAGCAAGAAACTCTCCCCGCGAGAAAGGGAAGCGCTTTTGCCCGAGATATTGGAGAAAGCGCGCGCCGTTGCTTTGGCGGCCGCCGGACCGCGCGAAATTGAGAGAATCAACATCCTCCAAGCGTCCCTTCGCGCCATGGCGACTGCCGTGGAGAGGCTTGGACCGGCTCCCGCGCATGTCCTCGTCGATGGAAACAGAAAGATTCCCACCGCGCTTCCGCAGACCCCCCTTGTGAAGGGTGATTCCCGCTGTGCCTGCATCGCAGCGGCGAGTGTGGTTGCCAAAGTGTATCGCGACTGGGTGATGGCCCGGATGGACGGGCGTTTTCCGGTCTATGGCTTCGGCAAACACAAGGGCTATCCCACACGGGATCATCTGGCAGCTCTCAAGCGTCATGGCCCCTGCCCCATCCACCGGCGGACTTTCCGGGGCGTTACCTGTGCATGAGGACGAGGTGAGCCTTGAGAATGGACAAACCGGAGAAGACGTGACTGTGAAATACCTGCACCCACATGAATATGAAATCATTGAGTGAAACTACAAAGGATCGCGCTATGAAGTTGATACCGGCTCGCGCGAGAGCGGTGTCTAGTCGTTCACCGAGACCAGGACCCGAGCAGACAAAGTCCCTGGGCGGGGTCGAAGCCATTAACGCAAGAAACAGCGCAGAATGCCACATGCCGCCCAGCACTACGTAATGACACATCCTGAGGAGCAAGCATCCGTTTGCTGTTTCGACATGCTGATAGAAGCCGATTCGGGGAGAGAAAGCCGAAGGCAAAAGAATTCCTCAGGAACGCGCTCATTAGTGCCTCTTTACGGCTTCATCCTGCCATGAGCAAGCTGCCTTATGTTGTTCAGGGATTTCGTTCGGCGATCAAGCACAGGCCCAGAAGCGTCAAATCAGGGTTGATGAGGTCGAAAACTCCGTTTTCATTACCTAAGGCCAGACTCTGTCCGCCTGTTGCGATGACTTTCGTGTCGCGCCCGAGTTCCGTTTTCATGCACTCGACGATTTCGTGGACCATGCCCCGGTAGCCGTAGGCGATGCCGGCCTGAATACTGTGCACCGTGTTTTTTCCGATGACAGAGGGTGGCACGGCGGTTTCGACTCTGGGGAGACGGGCCGTTTTATCGATAAGTGCTTCCAGGGCAATGCCCAAACCGGGAGCAATGGCACCGCCCAGGTATTCCCCTCCAGCGGAAATCGCGTCGAAGGTGATGGCCGTTCCGAAGTCGACGATCACCAAAGGCCCGCTGTAGAGTTGGTAGCCCGCGACGGCGTTAACGATTCTATCCGCCCCCACTTCGCGGGGATTGTCGTACTTGATGGAGATTCCTGTTCGTATCCCCGGGCCTACGACCAGCGGTTTCACACCGAAAAAGCGGGTCGCCATTTCCTCGAGATTCGGTCCAAGGGGGGGGACGACGCTCGCGAGCACCACGCGACCCACGTCCGACATCCTGTGTTGGCCCAGCCGGAACAACCCCTCTATGAGAATGGCCAGTTCGTCCGTCGTGCGGCGGGCTACGGAGCCGAGCCGCCAACTCGAGAGAAGCTCTTTGCCATCGAAAAGACCCACGACGGTCTGCGTGTTGCCTACGTCGATGGCCAGCAAATGGAAGCCTTGGTTCATGGAAGTTCCACCTCGCCCGAATTTATTCTCTCGATAGAGCCGTCCAGCTTTTCGAGCAGCATGCGGCCCGACTCGTCAATACCCTTGTTCTTTCCAATAAACGTCTCATCCGCAACGCGGACGGAGACACTCTGGCCCAGATTGTCGCACAATTCGAGCCACCGTTCCCGCACGGCGCCGAAACCGTACGATTCATATTCTTTGTACCGGAATGCAATGCGCTCAAGGAGTATGTGGAGAACTCGCTCCGCGTCGGGTGTCTCTCCTCCCGAGAGAAGTAACGAGGAAGCCGTCTTTCGCAACTCGGGAGTAAAGTCGGCTTCCCGCGTCGTGAGATTGATGCCCAGACCTGCGACGACGGCGGGGGACTGGCCCTGAAGGCGGAGGTATTCGCACAGGATCCCGCCAATTTTTTTGCCCCTCGCCCGCAGGTCGTTCGGCCATTTGAGCCCGACAGGAAGGCCCGTCGCCTCGAAAATTCCCTCCGCTGCGGCGACGCCGAGCAATAGGGTGAGGAGGGGCGAGGCCTCCGCTTCGCCGCTCGGGCGGAGCAGGGCCGAGAAGTAGAGTCCCCCGGGTGGTGAAAACCAGGAGTGCCCCCTTCTTCCTCGTCCTTTTGTCTGGGAAATTGCGCGTATCACGAGGCCGGACGGTTCGCCTTCCCGCGCGCGGGTGGAAACATGATCGTTAGTGGAATCTGCTTCGTCAATCGTTTCGATCCGCCAGGAGAGCATTTTCTCCTCGACGCGGGTGGGGTCCATCTAGTCCTGAAGCCCTGCAATGCGCTTTGTGCTCTCGCGGAGTTTTTCTGCGCGCTCAATGGTCTCGCGCAGGCGGGTTTTGTCCTTTTCCACGATATCAGCGGGCGCTCGCTCGATAAACGAGGGATTGGCGAGCTTTTTCTCAAGACCCAGTATCGCGTCTCCCGCGTCGGCGATTTGCTTGTGGAGGCGTTTGAGTTCCTCTTCGACATCGATGAGTCCGCCGATGGGGATGAATGCCTGTCCGTATCCGAAAACGGTGTGGGCCGATGCCTTGGGCCGCTCCACGTCGGGGCCGACTTTCCAGTCGGGCGCGATTCTGGCCAGTCGCCGAATCCATTCGGCTTCGCGCATGATGACGTCGAGATGGCCAGGGTCCTGTACGAGAACATGGGCGGGCATCTCCTTGTTGGGAGAGATGTTGAGTTCCCCCCGAATGTTCCGGATTCCGCCAATCATGTCTGTCAAGGCCTCGAACTCCTCTTCCGCCTCGGGGTCGTCCCAGTCATCCAGGGGTTTGGGCCATTCGGCCATCATGATGCTCGCGCCCCTGCGGTTTGGGAGTTTTTGCCAGATCTCCTCGGTAATGAAGGGGATGATCGGGTGGAGGAGCCGTAGTGTGCGTTCCAGCGCTTCGGCGAGCACGGCGCGGCTAGCGTTGCCGCGCTCCCCAGAGGAGAGAACAGGCTTGATGACCTCGAGATACCAGTCGCACAGTTCATGCCATGTGAAGTGGTAGAGCGCGAGGGCGGCGTCGTTGAAGCGGTATTCTGTGAGAGCTTCATCCACTTGGCGAGTCACGTCGTTCAGGCGGCTTAATATCCACCTGTCCCCCAGGGAGAGTTCTTCTCTCGGTGGTATGGGCGGAACGCTGTCATCCAGGTTCATAAGGGCGAAGCGGGCCGCGTTCCAGATTTTGTTACAGAAATTCCGGTTTCCGGCGATTCGTTCGGTGGAAAGGCGTATGTCACGTCCTTGGGCGGCCATGGCGGTGAGGGTGAACCTCAGTGAATCGGTGCCGAATTCCTCGATGATCTCCAGGGGGTCGATGATGTTCCCGCGCGTCTTGCTCATCTTCTGCCCGTGCTCGTCGCGCACAAGTGCGTGGATGTAGACGTCCCGGAAGGGAACATCGTCCATGAACTTGAGGCCCGTCATGATCATCCTCGCCACCCAGAAGAAGATGATGTCGAAGCCCGTGACGAGGACGGACGTAGGATAGAAATACTTTAGATCTTCATTGTCCTCCGGCCACCCGAACGTCGAGAAGGGCCACAGGGCCGAACTGAACCATGTGTCGAGTACGTCGGTCTCGCGTCTGAGTTTCGGGTCGTCCGGATCTTCGCGCGAGACAATCACTTCTCCTGTTTCGTCGTCATACCAAGCGGGAATCCGGTGGCCCCACCATATCTGGCGGCTGATGCACCAGTCCCGAATGTTGCGCATCCACTCGAAATAGGTGGATTCCCACTGTTTGGGGATGATCTTGATTCGCCCGTCCTCGACGGCACGTATCGATTCCTCCGCCAGAGGTTTCGCGCGCACGAACCATTGTTTCGAGAGATAAGGCTCCACTACGGTGCCGCAGCGGTAGCACCCCCCCACGGCGTGACGATGGGCTTCCACCCCTCTCGACAGCCCTTGTGCTTCCATGTCGGCGATGATGCGCTCGCGCGCCTTGAAGCGGTCCAGTCCCTCGTAGGGGCCTCCGTTTTCGTTGATTTTCGCATCCGGCGTGAAAATGTTGACTTGCGGCAGGTTGTTTCTGAGGCCGGCCTCGAAGTCGTTCGGATCGTGGGCAGGCGTCACCTTCACGGCGCCCGAGCCGAACTTGGCGTCCACGAAAGAATCCACGATGACGGGGATTTTTCTGTCCAACAGCGGCAGGCGCAGATGCGCGCCCACGAGGTTTTTGTATTTCTCGTCTTCGGGATGAACGGCCACGGCTGTGTCGCCGAGCATGGTTTCGGGGCGTGTTGTGGCGATGGTGACACCCTCTCCGCCGTCCCAGAGCGGATAGTGGAAGTTCCAGAGGTGTCCGTCGTGTTCTTCATGTTCGACTTCCAGGTCGGAGACGGCCGTCTCGCATCTCGGGCACCAGTTTACCAGGTAATTGTCACGGTAGATCAGCCCCTCTTCATAGAGTCTCACGAAGGCCTCACGCACGGCGCGGGAGAGGCCTTCGTCCATCGTGAAGCGTTCTCGTTCCCAGTCGCAAGAAGCACCCAGGCGGTGGAGTTGGCGAATGATGGTTCCACCGCTCTCTTCTTTCCATTTCCAGACGCGTTCAATAAATTTCTCCCTTCCCAGGGATTCACGCGAAAGGTTCTCCTCGGCGAGCTGGCGTTCCACCACGTTTTGGGTGGCGATGCCCGCATGGTCGGTGCCCGGCATCCAGCAGACACGCAGGCCGCTCATACGCTTCCAGCGGATGAGGATGTCCTGCAGGGTATTGTTCAGCGCGTGGCCCATGTGGAGCGAACCCGTCACGTTCGGCGGCGGAATGACGATGGAATAAGGTTCCTGACCGTCGTCGGGCGTGCCATGAAAATATCCGAGCTTCAGCCACGTGGCATACCAGCGATCTTCGGCCCCTTTCGGGTCGTAGCGTGGTTCCAGCAAAACTTATTCTCCGCGTTTGATTTTCTCGATTTCTCGAATGACGATCTTCTCTACGATATCGGGGAGTCGTTGCGCCACGATTTCTTCAATGTGATGAAGTAGTGTAGGAACGATTTTTTCCGCGGCATCTTCGAGATGTTTCTGGATGATGGGGGCGAGTGCTTCGCCATTCAGCGCGAGCGGATCCTCTGCTGCAGCGGGAGCCCGTTTCGTTTCATCGGCTTCCGTAGCAGCTGTTTTCCCGGCTGCCATCGCAGATGGAGAATCGGATTCTGCCTGCTCCTCGCACTCCGGCCTTGGAGCGCTCTCGGAAGGCGCGATGATGCGTTCCACTTCCGTCGTGAATACAATTGGTTTGAATGGTTTTTCGATGTTCGCTACCGCGCCCAATGCCTTGATTTCCTCATCGCTCACGCTGTTGCGCGTGCTTGTTAAAACGAGGAGAGGGAAGTGTGCAAATTGCGGCTTATCGCGCAAACGGCGGCAGAAGTCGAGACCGTCCGAATGCTTGAGGTCCAGGCCGGCTACGACGAGGTCCGGCGGCGTATTTTCCGCCATTTTCAGCGCTTCGTCGGCATTCTCTGCAATTAAAACGTCGACCCCTTTGTCCCTGAAGGCCAATTCCACGACGCGCTGTACCAGAAGGCTTTCGTCGAGGAGAAGCAGTTTGGTTGACATGTGTTCGGTCCTCCTCCGGGTGTCCACTGGATGATCCGAATAGAGGATACGGAACCGGGAGAACACGCTTGAATTTCCCGGGAGCCGTTGCGCCTTCCGCCATCGGTATGTCAGGAGGCAATCATGCCACTACCGCAATTCCAAGGTCAACCTGTCTCTATCTGCGTTGGTATCGATTCACGGCGCGACGGTGTTCGCGATACGTTCGTGAAAAGTGATGGCCGCCGTCCTTCTTGGCCACAAAATACAGATATTTCACTTTGGCGGGATTCAGGGCCGACTTGATGGATTCCAGCCCCGGACTGGCGATGGGTCCCGGAGGGAGCCCCTTGTGGAGATAGGTGTTATAGGGAGAATCGTATCGTAAATCTTTTTTGGTGATGTTTCCTTCGTAGTGAGGAAGCTCGTAGATGACGGTGGGGTCACTCTGGAGGCGCATTCTTCGTTTCAGTCTGTTGATGAATACGGCGGCGATGAGCGGGCGTTCGCTGCCGAGGGAGGTCTCTTTTTCGATTATCGAGGCTAGAGTGAGCGTCTGGTGCATGGTAAATCCCATTGCTTTTGCCTTTTCTCCAAGAGCGGGCGAGAACTTCTTGCGCATTGTGCGAACCATGAATCCCAGAATTTTTTTCGCCGAAACGCCCACTGGAAAATAATACGTGTCGGGGAACAGATATCCCTCTATTGAAGTTCCGGGAATCTTTAGTTCTTTCAAAAAAGACGGATCCTCAGAAAGCCTGAGAATTTCCGCTTCATCGGCGAGTTTGACGCGCCGAATGGTTCTGGCGATTTCGCGGACGTTGTAACCCTCGGGAATCGTCAACGTGCGTCGAGCAACTCGCCCCTCCGATAAACGTCGGTATATCTCTCGCGCCGACATGGGTGCCTTCAGTTCATAAACGCCGGCCTGAATTCTATTGGCGCCGCCTCTTAGTCTGGCTTGGAGGTGGAACAACCAAGGGTTTCGGATCAAGTCGCTTTTCTCGAGTAATTCCAGAATTTGGGCAAAGGACATGCCGGAGCGGATGTGAATCCGCCTCACCTCATGCGTCCCGGGGTTCGCGGGCCGGTGGAATTCATCGTCCAGATATCCATAGCCCATCAACGCAAGCAAAATGATAAAGCAAAAAAGTGCGACGAGGACTTTCCCGATCCGCCGTTTTTTGGCAGGAGGCACTATTTCGGACACCTCGCCTTCTTCGGTAGGATTTTTGTTTTCAGCCATCGGAGATGTCGCGCTTCATATTTTGGTAGTCGAGGTACGCCTGCAGAATGAGTTGCGCCGCAATGACGTCGCGCTTTTTTATCTTGTAGCTCCGTTTGACTTCCGTTTCGTTCATTATCCGGTCTGCCTGGGTCGTGCTGAGCCGCTCGTCCCATTTTTCGACGGGAATTTCGAGGTTGTTCCGCAAATAATAGATGAACTTTCTCGTGCGTTTCGCCCTCGGAGTGTCCTGATTGGAGAGACTGATGGGATAACCCACGACCAACAGACCGACATCGCGCTCACGGATAATGCTAGCCATCTCATCAAGTAGTTGTGTATCGCATCGTCGCTCGATGAGGCCGAGTGGCTGAGAGGTCAGACCTAGTGAATCACTGATGGCAAGGCCCACCCGTTTCTCGCCGAAGTCTATACCCAAGATTCGGGGATGATTCATTATTTGGTTGATTTCACCTTGGCGTCGCCGGGATAGGACATTTCGATCTGGAATCGCTCGAGCGTGGAATGGGTTGCCCTGTCCAACGAGGCAAGAGATTTGTGATAGTCAATGAGGGCCCTGGTTTCTTCGGTCAAGGCGTTGGCCAGCCTTTCCTGGTCTTCGAGAATGTTTCTGCTCGTCGAGAGGCCGACCTTGAATTTTTTCTCCTGGGCGTCGAGGCGTTCTTCCGCCAGCCTTCTGGCGACTCGGGTCGCCTCGATTCTTTTGATGTTGACACGAACCCAACGCGCGTTGCGACGCACTTCCTCCATGATGGCCTGCTGCGTTTGATGGTAGGAGGCCAGCGTTTGGGCGTGCCTGAGTCGTGCTTGACGATAGTCCGCTTTCGCTCGCCTGTTTCCGATGGGGATGCGGAAAGTGACCCCGCCGGAGAAAGTGTATTTCTCGTTTTTGAACTGCTCCTCGAAGGCCTCGCCTTGATCCTCCGCTACAGCGTTGTTGGATGCCGATGCGTTCAGATTGACTTCGGGCAGCAGGTTTTGTTTCGCTACCTTCATGTCGATTTTTCTTTTGTCGATTTCGAGACGGGCGCTCTCGACCGCGGCATGCTTGCGCAAGGCCTTGAGCGTGAGTTGCATCTCGTCCAACTTGATTCTCTTGAACTCCGGCTTATCGCTGGGTTGGATGGCGATTCCCCAGGAGGAAGGCTTGTCCGTGACGTTCAGCAGCATTTTCAGAGTGTCTTCCCTGTCCTTTACTTCGCGCTCCGCCACGAGAAGAGCTTCTTCACGGGAGGCGACGGTGGCTTCCGCTTCCGTAATCTCTATCGGGGCGAGGGTGCCGACATCGACCTGTATCTTGTTCCGACGCAAGAGATCTTTCGCGAGGCCGAGAGACTTTCGCCTGAACTCGAGATTCTGAATGGAGAAGACGAGGTTCCAATAAGCTTGTTCCACAGCGTCCACAGTCTGGATGACCTTGCTTCGGTAAGTGTGAAGTGTTTGTTCTTTCGTGACCATGGCCACCTTGATTCTGGCTTGGTTGATGTCGATGCCGAAATTCTTGAACAAGGGCTGCTCAATAGTAAAGGTGAGGCTGGTTTGATAGGTCGGGTCGAATACGTTTTGCTGGGAATTCGTCGATTCTCGGATATTTCGCAGAATAAGCGAATACTCGGCCCCTGTGATGATTTTTTGGCGAATGCCGGCCGCTATCCCAAGGGTGTCTGTTTCCAGTATGCCCGCGAGATTATTCACGATAGCGCTATTCGCCGAGCCGAGCTTGGATTTGCCGACCTCTGTTTCCACGAAGGCTTGAGGGTCGAAAGCGGAACGTTCCCTGACAACATTGCTTTCGGCGATGTCCGGATCGAACCCAGCGATGGTGATGTCGAAATTGCGCGCAAGGGCGATGCTCACGGCTTCCCGTATGGAGAGCGCAAGGCGAGGCCCCTTGATGTTCGGTGGCGGCACATTGCTGCGGGGGCGGTCGAAAGAAGTTTCCGCGGACCTGTCGACTTCCGCAGCGGAGATGTCATACGTAAGGGAGGAAAAGCACAGGAGCGCGAGAAGCAGGCCAATACACAGAGAAAAAGATTTGGGCGGTCTCATAAACTGTCTGGCTCCACGTGGCTGGCGGCTTGTATCGCAACCGGTTTTACCACGAATCTACGTTACATTCTTGAGGTTAGATTGTCCTGCAACTTGGAGGACATATTACGCGCATTCGGGCGAAAAGGAAAACACCTTTTTTCTTGCACGGCGATTACTTATTGTAAATTAGGGAGATAGGGCGTCGCCGTATCTTTCTTGCGCAAGTGCGCAGCGCTCTGCTAGAAAGATTTGGTAGAAGCGTTCGGTTCGAAGTCGCTTCGCACAAAACGCGATTCTTTCGAGGTGAGCAAGCGGTGGAAGTGTTTGAGGGAGTGGACGCCTATGATCCTGAGGATTCTCCCTCGGTCTTGAGCATTGGGAATTTCGACGGTGTTCATCTAGCCCATCGGGAGATTTGTCGCTTCATCAATCAAGAAGCCACCCGGCGTCGCGGCCGGAGCGTCATATTAACATTCGAACCGCACCCGCTCTCTGTGGTCGCCCCCGAAAGGCGGCCTTCTCTTATGACCACCCTGGAAGAGAAGTTGGCCCGCCTGGAGGATCAGAACGTCCATGCCGTGGTGGTCCAGAAGTTCACGCCCCAACTTGCGCAAACCGAGGCGCGGGAGTTCGTGCGGCGGATTATCGGTGAGGGCTTGAAAGCATCTCTGGTAGTGATCGGTTTCAATTTTCGTTTCGGAAAGGGCCGCGCGGGAAATGTCGATCTCTTGCAGGATGAAGGGATGAGCACCGGGTTCGAAACGCACGTGTTGAAGCCGTACATGTTCGAGGGCAGGCGGGTCAGCAGCACGGAAATCAGAAAACTGCTTCTCGGTGGAGCAGTGGAAGAAGCGGCGCGCCTGCTGGGGCAGCACCACATGATAGAAGGACGGGTGATTCGTGGCGACGGGCGGGGCCGCCAGATCGGAATCCCGACGGCCAACGTGGATTACCCACCTATCCTGATTCCTGAAAACGGGGTGTACGCCTGCAGGGTGCAGATAGACGGACGGGAAAGCGCGCGGCATCCTGCCGTGACAAACATCGGAAATCGTCCCACGTTCAATAAGAAAGAGGTAACTCTTGAAACCCATCTGCTGGATTGGGATGGAGATTTGTATGGGAAATCGATTCGGGTCGAGTTCGTTTCCCGCTTGCGTGCGGAGAAAAAGTTCTCGGGTCCCGAAGAACTCGTGCGGGAAATTCACCGGGATATCGAAAGCGGACGGGAAAAGTTGGGCGCCTAGGCGAGAATTTCCATTAGTCCGTCGTATACAAAGAACACCCCGAAGCCCAGCATCACCCAGGCGCAGCCCTGCTCGATTCTCCTCCACCCGGTTTTGCCGATCATTCGGCTACCCTGATTTGAAGACCACGTCACGAAAACAGCCCACACGGCGTCCGCCGATAGATGAACGACCGTCATTCCCACAAGACCGGCCAGCCATCCGAATTCGAGCGTCCGGGTGATGAGGCTCGCGCCGATGGTGATCCACCACAAAAACCAGTAGGGGTTCAACAATGTGAGGAGGACGCCGCCGGTAACAGAGTTGCACTGTAAGGCGCCCTTTTGCTCGGCAGTATCTGAGGCCCGGAAATTCCGGAACACGCCGCTTCCCAGATAAATCAGTACGCCCCCGCCCAGCAGGGAGACGCCCTCGCGTATGCCTTGGGTTTCAAAGAAAGGCTGAAGTCCAGCGTATAAGGCAATAATGAGCGGGACTTCGGCCAGAGCATGTCCGAGAGTTACCCAAACGCCGGCCCACGGGCTTTCCCTGCCGCGCGCGATGAGGAACGCCGTGAGAGGTCCCGGCGACATGACGCCGCTCAGGGAGATGAGAGTGATGAATCCGTAAAAGGTGAGCAAACTCATGAGTTTGTTTTTTCGAGCAAACGACGAAACCGCTCAATATCCGGGTGATACTTGAATACCTTCGTTTTTCCCAGAAAAACGACCGGCACTTCCTCGCCGTAGAGGCGGGCAAGTTCTGGATCCGTATCCACGTCGACCTCTTCAATAACAAGGTCCGGGAAATGGTGCATCATCGCTTCTTTCGCATCGTCGCAAAGACAGCATTCGTTTCGCGTGTAAAGCGTAATTTTGGGCATCTTCTCCTGCGCCTTCGCCGGATACGGATTCTTGGGCTGCGTTATCTGCCACCTACTATATCAGATGAAACAGGCAGGGATTGGTTTGATTCATCGGTTCGAATCCTTGACAATCCATCATCCCACCGATATAGGGGATGACTACCAATCTTCTCGCCGGAGTGGCGGAAATGGTAGACGCGCTAGATTCAGGTTCTAGTGGGCTTCGGCTCGTGGAGGTTCAAGTCCTCTCTCCGGCACCAATTTACATCAAATCGTTCAGCGGAAAGAGCGCCGTCTTCCCGCTCAGGAGGCCTCATGAAAATTTTCGAGGATAAGCTTTCGAACGGCATTCGCGTCGTAACTGCGGAACGCGCGGAATCGGCGGCCGTGGCGTTTCACATTTATTTCGGCTGCGGCGGCCGGCATGAACGCGACGCAGTGGTGGGCGTCTCCCATGCGCTCGAGCACATGGTTTTCAAGGGCACGCCTTCGAGAACGACACTCGACATCGCGCGAGAGATGGAAGGTAACGGCGCGTCCATAAACGCCAACACCGCGCCCGAGCGCACTTGCTATCACTTCACGGCGCCCGCCGATGCGTTCGCCACCGTCCTGGAAGTCTATGCGGACGCGGTGAACAACTGCCTGCTGGACAAGGACGAGTGGCATCGGGAACGAATGGTCATTCTGGAAGAGTTGAAGATGTATGAGGATATGCCGCGGATATGGGTCTCGGATATGCTGGAGACCACGATCTACAACTTACAGATGGGCGTCATCGGGGACCGGGATACCATCAACGAGATAGAACCCGAACACATGCGCGAACTGATAGAGAAATGGTATGTCCCTGGCAACACGGTAATCTCCGTGGCGGGCGGCGTAAAGCATGAAGAGGTAATGATGCTCTCCGAGAAACACTTTGGGGAGCGGAGCGGCAGCCGAGAGAAGCCTCAACCTCCCGGTTTGCCGGGGAAAAGTAAGGCCAAAATCGTGGATCAGGCCCGCCAGACGGATCAGGTGAATCTTGCGCTCGGGTTCCGCGCCTTCGGTCTGAATCACCAGGACGCCACTCCCCTCCGGGTGATGTGCAACATTCTTGGCGGGAAGATGAGCAGCAGACTGTTCACTGAAGTACGCGAGAAGCGGGGTCTTGCCTACAGTGTGGGTGCTGCTCCGCATCGTTACACCGATACCGGCATGGTACAGCTCAAGGCGGGCGTTGCTCTTGAGAAGGCGGTGGAGGCGACCGAGGTGATGCTTTCCGAAACGGGTAAGTTCAAGAACGAATCCGTTACAGAGGATGAACTCGCCGAAGCGAAGCGCTACATCAAGGGAAATCTGCAGATACACGAGAGTTCGGAATATCATGCGGGCCGAAACGGATTGAACCTCATGCTGAGAGGTAGGATATACTCCGTGGAGGAGGAATTGGCTGATATCGACTCCGTGGATGGGCTGGATATTCAGCGCGTGGCGAACGAAATCTTTCAGGAAGAGAGGCTCACCGCCGCCGTTATCGCGGAGCGCGAACTCGGCTCCGAACTCGAAGCGGTCCTCCGGATTTAGCTTTCAAAATCTGAGAATAACTAGCGAGACGCCTCTTCCCCCGCTGGCCTTGGGCTGCTGAGCAGGATGACGGTTCGCCTGTTCTTGGCGCGGCCTTCTTCAGAGTCGTTTCCCGCCACAGGCCTGTAGTACGAATGTCCCGTTGCCGACATGCGCGCGGGCGATATGTTTTTCGATTCCAGAAATTTGACGATAGAAACAGCGCGCGCGAACGAGAGTTCCCAGTTCGATGGATAGCGAACGAGCAGTTCACTCTTGATGGGCTGATCGTCGGTATGCCCTTCGATGCGGATCATCTTGTCTTTTTGTTTCTGGAGAAAATCCGCGATATTTGAAAGCGTCTCGAAACTTTTATCCTTGAGCGTGGCGCTGCCGGAATCGAACAAGAGGCTGTTCACGATGGTTACGCGGAGTTGATCTCTCGTCTGCTCCAGGTTGACGGTCTGTTTTTTCAGTTTGGCGTCCAACTCGCTCAGGTCTGCTTCGAGCCTTTTCGCTCGTTCGGCCTCTTCGCGTGCCCTTTTCTCCAGCACTTTCGAGCGCGCGATCGCCAGCGTGTGTTTCTTGATTGTTTCCGCTAGGCTCAGGTTTGTCTGATTCAGCTTGTTCTTGATGAGTTCGGCTACAGAGGTTTTCTCGGCGATTAGTTGGCTCATCTCCTGAATTTGTGCCTGCTGAAGTTCCCTGGCTTTCGTGAGGCTTCTTATACTTTCGGCTCTTGTTCTGGCAAGTTCGGCGTTTCGCGCATTTTCTTTTTCTGTCTTCACCCGCGTCTTTTGCTCGTTGTGGAGGGTTACGCGAATTTGATTGAGCGCTAGTTGGAGGTTTTTCGCTTTCGTTTTCTCGCGCGCGATGCCGACGTTTTTCTCAGAAATCAGCCGCCCCATCTCCTGAACTTGGGCTTTGAGAAGCGCTCTTGAATTTTGAAGGCGCTTCAATTCTTCAGCCTGGTTTTTCGCGAGCATTGCGTCTTGTGTATTCACCTTTGCCGTCTTTTCGTTCGACTTTCGTTCGTTTGCCTTTTGCTGTGCGGACGCGATAAGACTGTCCACTTTCTGAAGCTGGGCTTCCAGTGATCCCTGAAATCTTTCGAGTCGCTTTATCTCTTTCACCTGCGCCGTAGCAAGTTCAATGCTTTGTTTGGTTAAATTTTCGACCATCGCCTGTGTTTTGCGGTCGCCATTGAAGTTCGTCTGGATTTGTTTGAGGGTGATTTCGAGTTGTCGCGCCTTTGCTTTTTCCTGCTCTATAGCCGTGTTTTTCTCTGCAATGAGCCGACTCGTCTCTTTGAACTGTGCTTCGAGACCTTTAATTTCTTCGGCGCGGGCTGTGAGCAGTTCGATGTTTTGTTTGTTCACCTTTTCCAATCCGACGCGTGCTTTACGCTCGTTATCGAGGGAGCCGCTGAGGATGTCGAGCGTAACTTTGAGATTTCGGATTTTGGCTTTTTCCTGCTTGATGGAGGTGCTTTTCTCCGCAATGAGTCGGTTTGCCTGTTTGGCCTGTGCTTCGAGGTCTTTCACCTCTTCGGCGCGTGCCTTGCGCTCGTTATCGAGGGTAGTCTGGTTTTTTTCGAGAGCGGTTGCGAGGCTTAGTATTTTCGCCTTATTCTGCTCTATGGCGGTGTTTTTCTCGGTGACGAGCTTGTTCAGCTTTTCCAACCGCGTTTTGGCGGAGGCGTTTACGTTTTCGAATCGTGACTCCAGACCTTTCACCTTTTGTTCCAGGTTTTTGAAACGAAGGATGCCACTTCTCAGCTTTGCGGAACTCTCTTTTTCTTTTGAGAGTTCAGCCTCTCTTTGTTGAAGCAGATTTTTCGTGGTTAGTGATTGCTGGGCGAAGTATCCTGTCCCGCCAAGAAGGACTGCGATAATTGCCCCTATGAAGATCCGAAGCCCCAAGATCATTCTCCTGCGAGGGCGATAGGGGATGTTGAGTCTTTCGTAATTCAATTATATCATTCATTACCGGAAAGTTTAACCAGCGGACGCGATACCCGCAATACGCAGAAAATGTAACAAAGCCGGGGTCCAGACCCCGGCTTTGTGGATGGAGATGTCTGCCTTGTTCATTCGCGCGAGGCACCAAGCAGTTGCGTGAGATAAATGAACATCATGATGAAATCGAGGTAGAGTTCGAGAGCCGCCATGATAGAGGCCCGCCTGCCCGTTTCGTTGTCCGTCTCCTGGGTGTAGGCGTATTCTTTCATCTTCTGGGTGTCATAGGCGGTAAGTCCCGCAAAGATGAGAACACCCAGGACGCTGATGGCGAAATGAATGGCGGAACTGCCCACAAAAATATTCACGACGCTGGCGAGAATAATACCGATGAGTCCTACCATGCAGAAATTGCCCACGCCCGATAGATCTTTTTTCGTCACGAACGCGAAGAGGGTCAATCCGCCGAACGCGCCGCCAGTGACGAAAAACGCTTGGGCCACGGAGGTGAACGTATAACGCAGGAGCAGGGTGGAAACGGTGACGCCCAGCGTCGCACTGTAGAGAAGGAACAAAAGCGCACCCGCTTGCCAGCCTTTGCTGCGCATCACAGGCCTGATGGAGAATACCAGCGCGAGTTGAACGCCGATTACCAGAAATACCGAGATGGAACTTCCGAAGATGAACTGAATGGCGGCGGGGCTGGATGCGACGTAGAGCGCGCTGAAACCTGTGACGAAGAGCCCGAGTGTCATCCATCCATAGACGCGCTGCATGAACGCGGCAGCGTCTTGCGCGATGACACGTTGCCCGGTCGAGCGGGTGAAATCTTGAGAACGCATTTGAGGAATCCTCCTGGATTAAAAATCAATCGGTATTTTGAACGAAGCGGCCAAAATATGTTAGCAAGTTGATGGCTAGAAATCTTCAAGCTCCGAGTATATGGCCTACTCCCGCTAATATATCCCATTTGATGAATGTTTCAAGGCCTGAAAATGTGGTTTCTTTGGCACCATTGTATATGGATATTGGAGCCTGGGTGAAATTTGAGGGTTTGGATGCCGTTTGACTTTGATTGTAAGGCTCCATATAATTAGGCTCCATAATATTTATTTTCGGGACAAAGCCATGTTCTACATGAAAGAACTGCCGGACGAGGAAGATTTCCGTCCCCTTGTACCTGAGTATTCCTCTTTGGATACATCCTCTGTCATGCTGTTTTATCTTTTTCTGCAAGTTGGCAGTGATATGCTAACCGCCTTCGAGTCGTATCTTGCCGAACACGGCGTATCGCAGGGCAAGTTCATCGTTTTGTTGTTGCTGCTGCGCTCACAGGTGAGAAACAACGGCTCGGGCCTCAGCCCGTCGGAATTGGCCAGACAGGCTGGCGTGACGCGTGCGACGATGACCGGCTTGATGAAGGGCCTGCAACGTGATGGACTCATCGAGCGTTTCAGTAACAACGATGACGGCAGGAAAGTCATCGTACGCCTGACTCCCAAGGGAAAAGGGAGCCTGAACGCCATTTTCCCCGACTATTACGCGCGCATATCGGAACTCATGAATGATTTGGAGGACGATGAGAGAGAGAAATTCTCCATGCTGCTCCATAAGGTGAAGAAAAAAATGAATTCATCGAAACAGGTGCTGGCCACCGGCGCCCGTGGATGAAGCAAACCTCTTTCGAAGAAGGAGAACAAGGCAATGGCGAAACCCAAAGTGATCATACAGTTGTACCCCATGCTGCCGACGGAAAGCCGGGAGGAACGGGAGCAGAAAAGACCCTTGGCCAGAGACAGGGATTTGTACCATCACGTGCTTCACGAATGGGTCGACATCGTGAAAGCCGCCGATGAGATGGGCGTTTGGGGCATCAGCACCATCGAGCATCATTTGCATTCGGAGGGTTATGAGGTAGGCCCGAATCCGGGGGTTCTGAACTCGTGGTGGGCCGCGCACGTGAAAAACGCGAGAGTGGGCGCACTCGGGTATGTCATGGCTACTCAAGATCCGATTCGCGTGGCCGAGGAAACAGCCATTCTCGACCATATCACCAAGGGCAAGTTTTTCTGCGGCCTGGCGCGCGGGTATCAGTCGAGATGGTCGAACGTCCTGGGGCAATTCAGTGATACCCGGGCTACTGTCTCCGACGCTCTCGGCGGGGCCGACGACGTGAAGAACCGGGACATCTTCGAGGAGCGGGTCGAGATGCTCCTGAAATTCTGGCAGGAAGATTCGGTGGAAGTAAGGGGAAATTACTACGAGATTCCCTACCCATACGAGGAAGGCATCAAATACCCGGCCTGGAAGAGTGCCCGGGATGCAGGCGCAATCGGCGAGATCGGCGACGACAATCGGGTGCGGAAAGTCAGTGTCGTGCCCAAACCCTATCAGGATCCTTATCCGCCCGTGTTTCAGGCTGTAAGCGCGAGCCCCGATTCCATAAAATTCGCCGCCAGGCACGGTTTCAGGCCGGTGTATTTCACAAAACTGGAAAAGATGGAGGAATTCTCCCACCTCTACGTGGAGGAAGCCGCCAGGGCAGGCCACGACTTCACCCATGGCGAGCGGCAATGCGTATGTCGGTGGATTCACGTGACGGACACCGAAGAGGAATATGACGAGAAGCTCAGGAAATACGATCAGGACATCTACCAGAACTTCTACGTACCCTTCTTCCCGCAGTTTCCCGACGATACTGAGAGCATCGACTGGATTCAGAACATCAAGGAGAGCGGAATCTTCCTCGGTGGTCCGGTAGACAGGCTCAAGCGTGAGTGGGAAGAGACGTACGAGAAGGTGCCCGCTGAGTTCATCACTCTCATCTGGCACTACGCGCAGTGCCCGAAGGAGGAGGTCATCTACGAGTTGGAGACGTTCATGACGAAGATATGGCCCGACCTTGAGTGTCCGGTGTCGAACGGCGTCACGGTAGGCGGCGTCGCCTGATTGTCCTATTGACGGGGAAGCCCCCCGCGCGCGGATGCGGGGGCTTGGCGGTACGTTCTTAGGTAGGAGGTGAGCATGTATGAAATCATCGATCTGAGCCAGGAGATATACACCGGCGCACCTAGGTTTCCAGGGCATCCGGCCACCGAAATCGAGTATGTTGCACGGCACGAAGACGCGGCCAACGCTCCGATTCGGCCCAAGGACATCACCTATGCGGCGATGATGCTCCACATGTGCGATCATGGTCCGACACATACCGATTCAGTCAGCCATATCGACGAGCGCGAAACGGCGCCCAATATCGATCAGGCCCCGATCGAGTGGTTCTTCACCCGTGCGATTGCGCTTGACTTCACAGGCAAGGTGGAGCCGATGGAAGAGATATCCTTGCATTTGCTTCAGGACGAGCTTTCAGCGGCGGAACTCACGCCCCCCAAAGACGGCACATTTATTTTCACGGGCGGGCATTTCAAGCGCACCTATCCGACGGACGATTACCTCACCACGTACCCGGGTTTGGGCTATGAGGCCGCGAACTTCCTCTATCGCGATTGCGGCGTGGTGAACATCGGCCAGGATGCGCCCAGCATCGACGCCGGCGTGAACACCATCAAGCTGACGTTTCCCTGTCACGTGCTATGCCGGGAACTCCAGCGCCACAACACGGAAAATCTCGCGAACATCGAGGCGGTAGCTGGCAAGGAATTTCTCTACCTGGGGCTTCCGCTCAGGATTCGCGCGGGTACGGGCTCTCCTATACGAGCCGTCGCCGTCATGAACCTTTGAAGCAATTGGAAAATTCGCACCTCAGGCCTTCAATGATGAGTGAATGGAAGTCGAATCGTCTCGGAAGCTTTTTGCCGTTATGTTTTGAGCGAAAGGAAATCTCGTTCCGTGTTCCGTAAGGAGATTTTGAGACATGTCGAGGACAGTGGAGTGGTACTATCATCGATCCGGTTGAAAGACCTGCGCCAAAACGCAAGCGTTTCTTGCGGAAAATGGTATCGAGGTCTTCGAGCAGGCCAACTCGAAAAAAGACGTGGTGGATGAGGGCAACGTCGATTCCGTCCTGAATGGTGTGTCGGACGTGTATTCGACCAGGGCGCGGAAAGTGATTCACCTAAACATCAAGCAGGGAAAGCCCGCACGCGAAGACGTGCTGGCGCTTTTGATGGGCCGGTCGGGTACGCTCAGGGCGCCGGTCATCAAACACGGGAACACCCTCATCGTCGGTTTCGATGAGGATACCTACGCCCGGGTATTGAAGTAGGCCGTATCCGGTGGCTTTGGCTTAGAGGGCCAACTGGCCCTGCGTGGGTTCCGCTCAGCAGAACCACGATTCGCTCAGGCGGGGCGGGCGGATTCGGTCGGGTGCGAAGACAGCCCCTGGCCGTGCCTGAGCGGGACGCTCAAGAACGTCCGCCGCCAGTTCGCGAATTCTTGCAAAGGTCTCAGCGGCGTCTTCATGGCGTGCCGCCGCATCTTCTGCGAGGAGGAGCGCCTCCTCGTGCAGTTTGTCCATTCTTTCATCGGGGTGTTTCCAGCGGTAGATGAAATTCTCCGCGTCGAGTTCGGTAAGGTATCTCTCCATATCCGGGGAGCGGAGCAGGCAGGAACCGGGCGGAACGAGCAGGCGGATGGCCATCTGGATGGGGTCGACCTCGTCGATCAGGGCGAATTCTTCGATGAAATCCAGCAGGTCGAAATAATCCTGTGCACTTGTCCATGGTGTGAATGCGACGAGCGACGGCCGGATGGAGACACGTGCCTCTCTGGCGGCTCTCACCACCCGGAAAACACCTTCCCTGTCGTGTCCCTTGTCCAGATGATGGAGCACAATGTCACTCAGTGATTCGACCGCCGTGACGAAGAACGCGCATCCGTTTTCCCTGAACTCAAGCAGGAGATTCTCGTTTTTGAGGAGGTGTTCCACCTTGGCCGTGAAGTCGAACGTAAGCGAGGGAAACCTCTCGTGCACCGCGCGGGCGACCCGTAACGCATGAGCGGGACCGTTCAGAAAATCCGGATCCGCAAAGGTGATGTGACGCGCCCCGTGCGCCGCCAAGTCTTCGATGTCCTCCAAAACCTTGTCCTGTGGCACAATGAAGAAACGGCCCTCGTAAACCGGCGGAATGGGACAGTGAAGGCACAGGTGCTTGCAGCCTCGGCTTGCCTCGACGGCTCCGGCGGGGTAGCGTTGCCCATTCTTGACGAGATGGGCGTATGCCTGTAGCGCGGGCAATTCCTCTCGTGCTGGTTTTAGCAGGGGTATTTTTTTGAGAAACGGACCGGATGTGTGCGCTCTCGTCGCCGCGCCGTGAACCTTTATGTTCCCCGAGTTTTGGGAGAACTCTTGAACAAGGTTCACGAGCGGCAATTCGAACTCGCCGCCGATAACCGAATCCCCGCCGTTTCCAAGAAGATAGTCTTTGTTGAGCAGGCCGTAGAGGCCATAGAAGCAGATATGACATTCAGGGTTCGTTTCTCGTACTTTCGCCGCCACCTCCACGCCGAGTCTGAGTGCCGTGTGCATCGGCACACTGATGCCGACGAATTTCGCATTTTCTATTTTTTCCGGCGAGAATTCCTCTGCCGCCACGTCCATCGCCCAGGGCTGAAATCCCGCTTCGCGCAAAAACGCCAGGGGTGAGGCGACGGCCAAGGGCTGATGCCCCAACTCATAACAGGAGATGAGAACGACCGCTCCGGGTGAATGCCACTCAGAGGCTTTATCCGCTCGATTCACGTCGAATCTCTTCGTTCATCATAAAAAAGCCCCGGGCGTGTGAGGCCCAGGGCTTTAAGGTTATTGTTCCATCACGTAGTGAACGATTTGCCGCAACCACACATGCTCATGGCGTTGGGGTTATTGATCTTGAAGCCCGAGCCTTGGAGACTGTCGACGAAATCGATTTCCGTTCCGGCGATGACGGGATAACTCTGCGGGTCCACGTACACGTCGAATCCATCGGCGGAAAACACCTTATCTTCAGGGTTAGCGGATTCCTCGAAATAAAGGCCGTAGTTGTAACCCGAGCACCCGCCTGCCGTGACGGCGAGCCTGAGCCCGTGGCCACTCTTGCCTTCGGCCTTGAGAATCTCCACCACCTTCTTGTTGGCGTTCGGCGTAACCACAATGCCTTCAAGAGCTTGGGGTTTCTTTTGGGATTGATCGAACAGCGTGACCGTTCCATCCGACATAGGTTGTATCTCCTTGACTTTTATGACTTTATGAGGGTTGTTGAAATTTACCGTGATGACGACACCTCCAGTATTACACCTTTTCGCCTTTTTTGCAAAGATCGATCCCCATATACCCTTGAAATTCCACCATCTTTTCGGACGTAATTCCTTATTTACTCCCGAACGGACGGGAATCTCGCGAGCGTATCCTGAATAATTCTTCATTTTATTATTCAAAAAAGTTGACAATAAAATAATAAGATATTATATTTTTCTTGTTTCAAACGGTCTTGGCCGCCGGTCTCCCATATTGACGGGTTTTCGGCGCCGGGAGATTCATCGAATTTTTGGATAATGATTCGGAGCAACTCTCATGAATTTCGATCAATTCACTCATAAGACGCAAGAAGCACTTCAGCATGCCCAGGAGTCGGCTCAGGCGAGGGGCCACCAGGGCGTTACGCCCGCGCACGTACTCCTTGCACTTCTGGCTCAGCCAGAAGGCGTGCTTGCGCACCTCATCGAAAAGGCGGGGCTGAAAATCCACGTGTTAAGCCGCGAACTCGAAGCTTCTCTGGAAAAGCTCCCGAAAGTCGCCGGAAACGGCGCACCCCAATACGTCACACGGGAACTGGCGGCGCTCTTCCAGGCGGCGCAAAAAGAAGCGAAGATCATGGCGGATGAATACGTGAGCGGCGAGCATCTGCTGTTGGCCGCGCTTGAAAACGGAGGCGCAGAGGTGAGAAACATCCTGCGCGCGACTGGTCTCGACCGCGAGGTTGTCCTCTCGTCTTTGAAGGACATCCGCGGGAGCCAGCGAATCACCGATCAGAATGCGGAGAGCCGCTACCAGGCGCTTGAGCGTTTCGCAATCGATCTCACCGGGAAGGCACGCTCCGGCAAACTCGACCCCGTCGTGGGCCGGGAGGACGAGATCAGGCGCGTCATGCAGGTGCTCTCGCGTCGTACGAAGAACAACCCGGTGCTCATTGGCGACCCCGGCGTGGGCAAGACCGCGATAGTCGAAGGCCTCGCCCAGCGCATCGTGAATGGCGACGTGCCGGAAGGCCTCAAACGCAAGCATCTGCTCAGTCTCGACATCGGTTCGCTCATCGCGGGTTCGAAGTTTCGGGGTGAGTTCGAGGACAGGCTCAAGGCCGTGCTGAAGGAAGTGAGCGAATCGGACGGCGAAATCGTCTTGTTCATCGACGAACTTCACACCGTCGTGGGCGCAGGAGCGGCGGAAGGGGCGGTGGATGCCTCGAACCTCTTGAAGCCTGCGCTCGCCCGTGGCGAACTCCACTGCGTGGGTGCTACTACGCTTGATGAATACCGGAAACACATCGAGAAAGATGCCGCGCTCGAGCGTCGCTTTCAGCCCGTGATGGTCGATGAGCCGAGCCTGGAGGACGCCATTTCCATCCTGCGCGGCCTCAAGGAGAAATACGAGATCCACCATGGCGTCCGCATCCTGGACAATGCCTTGGTCGCTGCCGTCGTGCTCTCGCATCGTTACATCAGTGACCGCCATCTGCCGGACAAGGCCATTGACCTGATAGACGAGGCCGCGAGCGGCCTGCGTCTCGAACTGGACAGCCTGCCTCAGGAGATCGACCGGCAGGAGCGCGAACTTCTCAGGCTGCGGATCGAGGAACGCGCCCTGGAAGGGGAGAAGGACGATGATGGCCGGGAGCGTCTCGCGCAGATACGCGAGCGAATCTCCTCTCTCGATGAACAGAGCAGGGAACAGCGAAACCAGTGGGCGAATGAGAAAAGCGTCATCTCCCGTGTGCGCGAGCTCAAGGAGCGCGTCGAGGAAATGAAGGCCGGGGCCCAGCGTGCCGAGCGCGAGGGGGATTTGAACCGGGCGGCGGAACTTCGCTACGGTGAGATTATCGCGGCCGAGAAGGAAATAAGCGATGCGGAAGAAGAACTCGAAAAAAGAGCCAACGGTCGCATGCTCAAGGAGGAAATCACCGAGGACGATGTGGCTGCCGTCGTGAGCCGCTGGACGGGTATCAACGTGAGCAGGCTCCTGGAGAAGGAGCGGGAGAAGCTCCTGCGCATGGAGGAGAACATTCACAGGCGCGTCGTGGGCCAGGACAGGGCGGTGGAGGCCCTCGCAGAAGCCGTGCGCCGCGCACGGGCGGGTATCATGGACGAAAACCGGCCCATCGGCTCGTTCATATTCCTGGGTCCCACCGGCGTCGGCAAGACGGAACTCGCCCGCGCGCTTGCGGAGTTCCTTTTCGACGACGAGTCTGCGATGGCCCGCGTGGACATGAGCGAGTACATGGAAAAACACGCCGTGGCCAGGCTCATCGGCGCTCCGCCGGGCTATGTCGGCTACGAGGAGGGGGGACAACTCACAGAAGCCGTCCGGAGAAAGCCCTATTCGGTCGTCCTTCTGGATGAGATCGAGAAGGCGCACCCCGAGACTTTCAACCTGCTACTGCAACTGCTCGACGACGGAAGGCTCACGGACGGGCATGGTCGCACGGTCGATTTCCGAAATGCCGTCATCATCATGACGAGCAACGTAGGTACGGACGAACTTTCGCGAAACGATATCGGCTTTGTCGGAGGCGGGATACAGGAAATTGACCAGCCCGAAGGATTGCTCGCGGAACTTCGCAGGGTGTTCCGGCCCGAGTTCCTCAACCGCGTCGATGAGGCCATCGTTTTCCGCCCGCTCACGAAAGAACAAATCGGCGAAATCGTGAATATCCGGTTGCGTGAACTCGAGAAACGCTTGGAAGCCCAGAAAATCAGGCTGCGTCTCACGGGTGCTGCCAGGAACTTCCTGGCCGAGCGCGGATACGATCCGGTTTTTGGTGCGCGGCCCCTTAAGAGAGCGATACAGACGTATGTTATGAACCCGCTCAGCAAGAAGCTCCTCGCCGGCGAATTTGAAGCCGGTGAAACTGTAGAGGTCGACCATGCGGCGGGGATGGATGCGCTCAGCTTCGCCGTACTCATGGAGGCGGAGGTATAAGGCAGGCACAAGCGAAAATACGGATTTTTCAAGAAGGGCATCTTTGACGCAGGATGGATTGACAAAAAGCAAGTTTGTTCACTTTACCTGAATGAGCATGAAATTTCGATTGGATAAGGAGAAAGGTTGATGTCGAAGGTAATCGGAATTGATTTGGGCACCACCAATTCGGTCGTCTCCGTCATGGAGGGTGGGCAGCCTACGGTCATCGCCAACCAGGAGGGCAACCGCACGACGCCCAGCGTCGTGGCGTTTACAGACGACGGCGAGAAGCTTGTCGGCCTCGTGGCCAAGCGCCAGGCAGTGACCAACCCGACCAGGACCATTTATTCTGCAAAACGCTTCATGGGCAGGCGTTTCGACGAAGTGCCCGAAGAAGTCACCATCGTGCCGTATGAGGTCGTGAAGTCGGACAGCGGCGACGCGCGTATCAAGATCGACGGCAAGGAGCACGCTCCTCCCGAGATATCGGCGAGCGTGCTGCAAAAGCTCAAGCAGGCCGCCGAGGACTATTTGGGTGAGAAGGTGACGGAAGCTGTCATCACGGTTCCTGCATATTTCAACGACAGCCAGCGCCAGGCGACAAAGGACGCCGGAAAAATCGCCGGGTTGAACGTCCAGCGTATCATAAACGAACCCACGGCCGCTGCACTCGCCTACGGGCTCGACAAGAAGGCAGATCAGACCATCGCCGTGTATGATTTCGGCGGCGGTACATTCGACATCTCCATCCTCGAGGTGGGGGACAACGTGGTCGAGGTGAAGGCCACGAACGGCGATACGCACCTGGGTGGCGATAACATCGACCACCGAATCATCGAGTGGATGGCCGAGGAGTTCAAAAGGGATCAGGGAATTGACATCTCGGGCGACCCCATGGCGCTTCAGCGCCTGCGCGAGGAATCGGAAAAAGCGAAGATCGAGCTTTCGAGTTCAATGGAAACGACTATCAACCTGCCGTTCATTACGGCAGACGCCTCGGGTCCCAAGCACCTGAACTTGAAGCTCACACGCGCGAAGCTAGAACAGTTGACGGGTGATCTGGTCGAGAAAACGCTGGTTCCCTGCCGTCGCGCGCTCGATGACGCGAAGATCCAGCCCGGTGACATCGACGAGGTAGTGCTCGTGGGCGGTTCGACGCGGATGCCGCTGGTGCAGCAGACGGTGGAGAAATTTTTCGGAAAAGAGCCTCACAAAGGCGTGAATCCCGACGAGGTCGTGGCGGTTGGCGCGGGCGTGCAGGGTGGCGTGCTTGTCGGAGACGTCAAGGACGTTCTATTGCTTGACGTTACCCCGCTTTCTCTGGGTATCGAGACCTTGGGCGGCGTGTTCACCAAGCTCATTGAGCGCAACACGACGATTCCGGTCAAGAAGAGTGAAACCTTCTCAACCGCTGCGGACAACCAGCCCTCCGTCGAGGTGCACGTCTTGCAAGGCGAGCGCGAGATGGCTGCGGGCAACCGTTCGCTGGGCAAGTTCCACCTGGTCGGCATCCCCGCCGCGCCGCGCGGTGTTCCCCAGATCGAGGTGGCGTTCGACATCGACGCCAATGGTATCGTGAACGTCTCTGCCAAGGACTTGGGTACCGGTAAGGAGCAGGCGATTACCATCACGAGTTCGAGCGGCCTCTCCGAGGAAGAGATCAACAACATGGTAGCCGACGCGGACGAGCATGCAGAAGAGGACAAGAAGAGACGTGAGGCCGTCGAGGCGAGAAACATGGCCGACAGCATGGCGTACAGCACGGAGAAGATGCTCAATGAAAATGAGGAGAAAGTTTCGGCCGAAGACAAGAAAGAGATAGAAGACGCCATCGCGGCGCTTCGGACGGTCCTTGAAAAGGAAGACGCGACGGTGGAGGAGATAAAGGAAGCGCAGGCGAAACTTGAGGCGGCCTCGCACAAGCTTGCCCAGGCGATGTACGAGCAGGCGAGCCAGGCCGGCGGTGACGACGGCGTTCCCGAGACCGGCAGTGGCTCGAACGGTGCGGCCTCGGGCGATGTGGTGGATGCGGAGTTCGAGGAAGTGGACAAGGACAAATCCTAGGCATCTTGCCCGAATGAGGGGTGGTATGGCGAAGCATGATTATTACGAAGTGCTGGGGATCGACCGGAGCGTTTCGGATTCGGAGCTGAAGCGCGTTTTCAAGAAACTGGCGCGCAGGTATCATCCCGACGTCAATCCGGGGGATGCGAAGGCTGAGGAGCGCTTCAAGGAAATCAGTGAGGCTTACGCCGTCCTATCCGACCCTGAGAAGCGCAGGAAGTACGACACCATGGGGCATGCCGCCTTCGGAAGGGGCAGCCCTTGGGGAGATGGCACCCCGCCCGGTATGGAAGACATTCTGCGCGAATTCGGCTTGGGCGGTATTTTCGGCGGGATTTTCGGTGGCACGCGCGGTGGTGCGGCACGAAGAGGCTTTCATGCGGGTACCCAGGTCCCCCAGCGGGGCCAGGACGTGAACTACTCGATGGAGATTGGTTTCGATGATTCCCTGAAGGGGCTCAACACCACTATCACCGTGCCCAAGACCACACAGAAGAACGGGAAAATCCAGCACACAACGGAGCGTATTCAGGTGAAGATACCGCCCGGCGTCTCGAACGGCTCGTGCATACGCTTGGCGGGCAAGGGTGAAGCCTCCCTGAGCGGTGGGTCGCAAGGAGATCTCTTTATCGTCACAAAGGTGCGGGAGCATCCTTTCTTCGAGCGCAAGGGGGATAATCTGTGTCTCGATCTTCCCGTCAGCCTCGGCGAGGTGCTGCTGGGTGCGCGGGTGGAGATTAATACATTCGAGGGGGTGACGAAGATGACGATTCCTCCCTCGACCCAGAACGGCCAGGTGTTCCGGCTTTCGGGAAAGGGTGCGCCGAAACTCAAGGACTCTGGAAAGGGCGATTTGTTTGTGACCATCAAGGTTATTCTGCCGGAGAAGATGGACGAGGAGAGCAGGGAGATCGTCCGCGAACTGGAGCAGCGGAACCCCACGTCTCCTCGGGCGAACATGACGGGCGTGAGCATGTAGTTTGTAGACGATTTCGGGTAAAAGCGGGAGCGGATGATGGATGACCATATGTGCGGGAGAGGACCATGGCGCGTAGAGGCGTAAGAAACGGGCGCTACACCATCAGCGCGGTGGCCGAGATGTTCGAGATTCACCAGCAGACGCTCAGGTTGTATGAGCGCCAGGGTCTCATCGAGCCGAACCGCAGCAAGGGTGGCACGCGCTATTACTCCGAAGAAGATATCGATCAACTGGAAATCATCATGGCGCTCACGCGGGACATGGGCGTGAACCTTGCAGGTGTGCAGGTCATCATCGAGCTTCGCGAGAAGCTCATGAGCGCACTTGAGCGCCTCGGCGAACTTGAGGAGTTGATAGAAAGCCAGGCGTTCGAGGACTTGCGCGAGCGGATGAGCAGCGCAACGCCCGAGATGCAGGCCATGATACCTTCGGTTGCCGCCAAGCTCGTGCGCGTCAGGAGGAGACGGTTGTGAGCACGAATTCCATCAAATCCTTTTTATTGCTCGCTTTGTTGACGAGCCTGATTCTGCTGATTGGCAATCTTCTCGGCGGGGCAACCGGGCTGGTCATCGCCCTGGTGCTGGCGGTGGGCATCAACGGCTACAGCTATTGGTATTCGGACAAGATCGTTCTCGCCAGCACGGGCGCGAGCGAGGTATTGCCCGAACATGCGCCCGAATTGTACGGTATGGTGGCGGATCTGGCGCGTCGCGTGAACCTGCCCATGCCGCGCGTTTACGTGATTCCCGAAGATGTGCCGAACGCCTTCGCCACGGGCAGAAATCCCGAGAACGCCGCTGTCGCCTTCACCGAGGGGATTTTGCACGAACTCAACCGCGAGGAACTCGAAGGCGTGGCCGCGCACGAACTCGCCCACATCAAAAACCGGGATATTCTTCTGAGCACCATCGCTGCCTCGCTGGCGGGTGCCATCATGTATATTGCGCAAATGGTGCAGTTCGCCGCGTTCTTCGGTGCCTACGGCAGGGACGATGACGAGGAAGGCGGTGGTGGTTTGTTGGGCATCATCGTCGCCGCGATAGTCGCTCCCATTGCAGCCACGCTGCTCCAGATGGCGGTGAGCCGCTCGCGCGAATATCTCGCCGACGCCACGGGCGCACAAATCGCGGGCACGCCCATCGGACTGGCGAACGCCCTGCACCGACTTGACGAGGCTGCACATCGCGAGGAACTCCACTGTGCGAGCGAGGCGACTGCCCACATGTATATTGTCAACCCGCTCGCTGGAGGTGGCTTGGCGAATCTGTTCAGCACGCACCCGCCGATGGATGAGAGGATTCGGCGGTTGATGGAGATGAGATACTAGGTTTCGGGAGGAAGTCGTTTCATGAAAGCGAAAGAAGCAGGTGTCGGGACGGATAACGGCGACGGCATGAAGGCCGAAGCTGCGAATGTAGAGCCGAAGGAGGAAGTCCGTTTGGAAGAGGAAGCCAGGGAGAAGCCGCGGATCGTCGACAGGCGGCGCGTCCGAGAGGACGGCGAAGTGAGAGAGGAGAACGCAGAGGAGGCCGAAGAGACCCCGCGCGTGCCAGCCTACGTCGAGCAACTCCAGGCGAAGGTCGCCGCTGCCGAGGAGAAGCTCAAGCAGCACATCGAGAAAATCGACAAGGAGACGGCCGATTTCAGGGCGCGCCAGGAACGCGAGATGGTGCGCAGGACCCAAGAGGTAAAAAAACAGGCCGTGTCAGGTTTTTTGGGCATCGCCGACGATCTGGCGCGCGCCACGGCAGCCGCGGACGGAGGCGTATCCAGGGGGGAAGCGGACAAGACCCTCGAAACACTCGTACAGGGGGTCCGGATGATTCAGGGCCGATTCTTTCAGGAATTATCGAATCTGGGAGTGGAGCCTCTTGCGGCGATGGGTGCCGAATTCAACCCCGAGGAGCACGAGGCAGTGCGCATGGTCGAAGTGAGCGACAAGGCACAGGGCGGCTTGGTGGTGGAGGAATTGGCTTGCGGCTACAAGCTGGGTGATGTGGTATTGAGACCCGCGCGCGTCTCGGTGGGCAAGTACACAGGCCCGTAACCCGGACCGCATGCCCTTGAACCGGATTCGCGCTCATAGTATCTTCGCGTGTTTTCGATTTTCGGGGTGAAGGGAAGACATGAGCAAGCGTGATTACTACGAAGTGCTGGGCTTGAGCCGCAACGCGAGCGACGCCGAGATCAAGAAGGCGTATCGTACCCTCGCGATGAAGTATCACCCGGATCGGAATCCGGGCGATGCGAAGGCGGAGGAGTTGTTCAAGGAAGCCTCCGAGGCCTACCAGGTGCTGAGCAAGCCCGAGAAGAGAAACACGTACGATCGCTTCGGCCACGACGGGCTTCGTGGGATGGGGCATCAGGGATTTTCGAGTTTCGACGACATCTTCTCCTCGTTCGGGGATATTTTCGGGGATTTGTTCGGCGGCGTGTTCGCTGGCTCGCGCGCGCGCCGGGACGGGCCGCGCAAGGGCCGAGACCTCGCCTACCAGATGGAGATGACATTCGAAGAAGCGGCAACGGGTGTCGGACGCGAGATCGAGTTCGAACGCCCTGTGGAATGTGTCTATTGTGGTGGCAGCGGGGCCAAGTCGCCCGATGCGATTCGCGAGTGCCCATCCTGCGGCGGCAGTGGCCAGATGTCCTACCGCCAGGGTTTCATGACTTTTTCCACCGCCTGTTCAAACTGCGACGGCGCGGGCATTCAAATCACCGAGCACTGCGAGGAATGCAGTGGGGTCGGGCGCCGCATGGAGCAGAGGAAGGTGAAAGTGAAGATACCCCCCGGCGTCGACGAGGGTGCCAGACTGCGCCTTCGCGAAGAAGGAGAAGGGGGTGCCAAGGGCGGACCGGCAGGCGATTTGTTCGTCGTCGTCTCCTTGCTCGTGCACGAGGAATTCGAACGCAACGGTGCGGATGTGGCGAGCCAGGTGTACGTTAGCTTCTCGCAGGCGACCTTGGGGGACACAGTGAGGGTACGGACGCTCTACGGGGAATCCGAACTTGAAATTCCCAGGGGGGTGCAGTCCTCGGATGTGCTCAGCCTAAGGGGCGAGGGATTCGAACGCCTCGGCAGGAAGGGGCGCGGCGATCATATGTTCCTGGTTCAGGTCCGGACCCCGACGAAATTGACGCCGGACGAGGAGAGGCTGTTTGGCGAGTTGTCGGAGATCGAACGTGAAAAGATGGAGAGAAACGGAGTTGGGGGAACTGGGGAAAACGGCACAGGGAAAAAAGGCATTCTCGATAAGCTAAGTTCCCTTTGGGGATGATCGCTCAATCGGGCGAATCGGGAAGAGACGGTGTCGGATAGCCCCGGTACCCGGATCCAGAGGGGTAGCGATGGAAGAAGAAAACGTAGAAAACAAGGGATTCAAGGTTTCCGACCGAAGATTTTCGGTGA
This sequence comes from bacterium, assembly GCA_965200245.1. Lineage (GTDB taxonomy): Bacteria > UBA8248 > UBA8248 > UBA8248 > UBA8248 > Bin107. Next base: position 35,863 of record CBDATS010000008.1, read on the forward strand.
GGGGATATGTGGATGAAGAATCGCCTGCTTCGGGAAGTGAAGGGCAGGTGCTTTCCCCGGAGCCGGTGGACGAGGACGTAACACCAAGGTCCGGCGTGTTTTCCGCCGTTCCTGAACCGACGGAGAGGGAACCGCTGTCGCCCCCTGAGGTTCCGCAAACTGAGGCCGAAACGCAGGCGGAGCCTCCAGGCGATGAGACGAAAGAGGACGAAGAAGACAAGAGTTTCGAGATGCTCATCGCCATCGTTCAGCAAAACGCTCTGGCGGCGATGGGCATTCATCCGCAGACGGGTGAACGCATAGGGGCTGCAGATCCGCGAAGTTCCAAGATTTTCGTCGATTTGTTCGCTGCCCTCAATGAGAAGACAAAAGGAAATCTGTCTGAAGAGGAGGAATATCTTCTGAATCAGGTTCACTCCGATCTGCAAATGATATATGTTCGAGAGGTGGGATTCGGCTAGGTTCGGGTGATCGGTGAGACGCCGTTTTAACGAGCGTCATTCCCGGGCATCTATATTGTTTACCTTATCCGGGGGATTATATGGCCGTGGCAACGTCTTATGACGAAATGTTCGAAGAAGCGCTCGGTATCGTCAAAAATCGTTTCTTGCTTTCGGTGTTACTCGCCAAGCGGGTGGCCCAGCTCAGGCGGGGCACGGAGCCTTTGGTGCCTTCCCAGCCTAACGAGACGCCCGAGGAAATCGTGTTTCGCGAAATCATCGAAGAAAAACTTGAGTGGCGAAAAACCGTTTCGGCATTTGATTTGGCCGATATGGATCAAGCGTTCATGGATGGCGGTTTCGACGACGGGGAATAGTTTCGCTCAAAGGTGCATACCTGCCGCTGTCCGCTCCGCCGGGCAGCGGTTTTTTATCTCTCCCGCAGATATGCTCCTACTCTTTCGAGACCTTTTTCGATGTTTTCGATGGAGTTGCAATAGGAGAAGCGCAAGAACCCCTCTCCTCCCGGCCCGAAATCCGCTCCCGGCGCCACGGCCACACCTGTAGCCTCAAGAATTTCCTTGGCCAGTTTCAGGCTGTCCGCGCCATGGGTGCGCGCGTCAGCGAAGGCGTAGAACGCGCCAGTCGGCTCATGAAGTATTTCGAGGCCGATTTCCTTGAGTCGCGCGAGCATGATTTTGCGTCTTTCGTCATAAATTTCTCGCATGCGCTCCGCTTCGGGCACCCCTTCTGCGAGGGCGGCGAGCGCCGCGTACTGGACGAAGGAATTGGGCGAGACGAAATAGTTCTGCTGCAGAATCTCCAGCGGGCGGATGTATTCGGGGGGTGCGATGAGGTAGCCGACCCGCCAGCCCGTCATGGCGAAATACTTCGAAAAACCGTTGATGACGAAGCAATCATCCGTAAACTGGAGCGCCGTGTGTTCCTCATCCTGATAGCTGAGTCCGTGATAAATCTCGTCCGACACGATAGGGACGCCCAACTCGGCGAGCGCCGCCATGTCCTGGCGGGAAAGCACAGTGCCCGTGGGGTTTGAGGGCGAGTTGACGAGGATGGCCCTGTTCTTCGGGGTGAGGTAATCGCGAACGGCTTCCGCCTTGAGCGCAAAGCCATCCTCCGCACGAGTGGAGATTCGCACGGGTTTTCCGCAGGCGGAGAGGATGAAGGCCGGGTAGCATGCGTAGTGAGGGTCTGAAATGATGATTTCATCGCCCGCATCGACGAGAACGGAGAAGAGCATCATCAGGCCCGGGCTCGTGCCGTTCGTCACCATCACGCGCTCGGGCGAAACGGAGACGCCGAATTTTCGGTTGTAGAATTCTGCTATCGCCTCGCGCAGTTCAGGAATCCCCAACGCCGCCGTGTAATGGGTGTGGCCGGCGCGCAGCGCGGCTTCTGCAGCGCTGATGATGACCTCGGGTGTGTCGAAATCGGGCTCTCCCACTTCAAGGTGGATGACTTCGCGGCCCTGCGCTTCCAGTCGATGGGCGTGCTCCATAATGTCCATTACCAGGAAGGGTTTGATGCCCGAGATGCGCACCGGCGCAGAGAATTGGTTCATTATTTTGCCTTTACGATGATCTGGTGAATTTAAATATAGTTGCTCACATGGAAGGCTAGTAGTAAGCTCAATAATACTCAAGGGGGGCATACGGATTTTGCAGAAATTTCAATGGCAACTCCCACTTGACTCAATAAACCATAATATTTATAAATAATACAATATCTTACATCATATAGTGGTGAGTTCATGATTTATCTTTTTTTCATGTATGGAATTCCCTTTTCATGGAAGGAAGTGGGACTCCGGGTAAGTCTGGAGAGAGTGGAGAGAGTTCTATGACGAAGATCGACATCATCAACCTCGTATCGGAAGATACGGGCCTCAGCAAGGTGAAGGCGGAAGAAGCGGTCGAGACGATCATCCATGCCATCAAGGAATCCCTCCAGAGCGGCGATTCCGTCATTCTCAGGCGATTCGGTTCTTTTCAGGTGAGAGAGAAGAACGCACGCGTGGGACGCAATCCCAAGACGGGTCAGGAAGCGCCCATCAGCGCGCGCCGGGTCGTGCGATTCAAGGCGGGCAAGCATTTCAAAGAAGCGGTGAACGGCGCCGATGTGAGGTTTCATTAGTGGTGAGTCTTCCGTCCGCCTAATACATCAGCATGGCGTCTCCGTAGCTGTAGAACCTGTATCCCTCATCTATCGCCTGCGCGTATGCGTTCAGGACTTTCTCCCTGCCCGCGAACGCCGCCACCAGCATGAGCAAGGTCGATCGCGGCAGATGGAAGTTAGTGAGCATCATATCCACGGCCTGAAACCGAAAGCCCGGCCGGATGAACAGGCGGGTGCTGAATTCTCCCGCCTCTGGCGTCTGGCCATGTGCGTTCGCCTGGATATAGGCGGATTCCAGGGCACGGACCACGGTTGTGCCCACCGCCAGAATCCGGCCGCCACCCGCTTTGGCCTCGCCTATAGAGGCGACGGCCTCTTCGGTGAGAATGTAGCTTTCCGTGCCCATCTCGTGTTCGTTGATGTTTTGCGTCTGAACGGGCCTGAACGTGCCGGCCCCCACGTGGAGGGTGATCCTTGCGATGCGCGCGCCAGTGGCCGATATCTCTTCGAGCAGTGTTTCGCTCAGGTGGAGTCCAGCTGTGGGCGCGGCGACAGCGCCAGGGTTTCTGGCAAAAACGGTCTGGTAGCGCTCCTTGTCGATAGATTCGGCGCCTCTGCACAGATAGGGTGGTATCGGCATCTCCCCGAAAGATTCCAGCCATTCGAGAAGTCCGTCCACGGTAGAGAATTCGAGTTCTCTCTCGAGGCCTTGCGGTCCGAACGTGGCTTGGTGCTCTTCATCGAAAACGATTGTTTCCCCCTCGGGCAGGGGGCTTTTGGCGCGCGCCATGGCGCGGAATTTTCCGGGCGAGAGTTGCTTGAGAAGAAGGACCTCTACCCGACCTCCGCTTTTTCGCCTGCCGTGAATTCTCCACGGGTTGACCTTCGTATCGTTCAGGACAATCAAATCCCGCGGGCGCAGATGATGTGACAGGTCTGTAATCTGAAGATGCGCAATCCCTTCTCCCGTTCTGGGGAGATGGAGCAGCCTCGCGTCCTCACGGTTTGGCGGCGGGTAACGGGCGATGAGATTCCTGGGCAGGTGATAGTCGAAATCGTCCAGTTCCATGCGTCTCACGTTATTTGCGGATTTACTTACTTGAATATGGTGGATCTAGTTTTCTTCATCCACTCCTCCCGGAAGGGGCGAAACGGCAGACTCCTGCGCGCCGTCTTTTTCTTCCGGGTGAAGGAGTTTCCATATTGCCTGGCGCAGCACGCCTCGCATCACCCGGACCTCCCTTTCGTCCGGTCCCATCCTGTCGAGCATCTTCCGAAACGTGCGGGCCACGCGGTTCGGGTCGTTGTGGGGGGTGAAACCTATCTGTTCCATGGATTCGAGCAGATGATCCACCAGTCCCTCGATTTCCTCGCGCGGTGCGGGTTCATGCTCATTCGTACGCTCGCGCTTCGTGTTGGCCGTCCCGGGCAGGGTGCCAGGCTGGTTCTGGCAGAACAACTCCCACAAGACGATCAGCACGGCCTGTGAGAGATTGAACGATTCGCCGCTCGGCAACGCCGGAATAAGGAGCCTCTCCTGGCACAGGCTCAACTCCTCGGTGAACAGGCCCTTGTCCTCCTGCCCGAACACGAGGCCGACTTTCATGCCCGATGCGCGCTCGAGCATGGCGCCCGCATCTTCTCTCGGACGCATGGTGGGCTGCCGTTTCCTGCCGAGGCGCCTCGATGTCCCCACCAGCCAGCCGCAATCGTGAGTGGCCTCGCGCAGGTTCGCGAAGTGCTTGGCGTCTGCCAGAAGTGGCTGCGCGTTCATCGCCATCGATCGCGTCTCCACGCTCTTGACGTCGCAGCGAGGCGAGACGAGGCGCAGGTCGGACAGGCCGAAGTGCGACATCACGCGCGCAATGGCACCCACGTTGCGCGCGCCCCTCGGACGCACGAGGATGATGGCGAAATCGGTGTTTTCTTCCAAAGAGGAGGGTTCGTCCATGAGGCGTTATCACCATGGGTCGGAAACTGGGGTTTCGGATTTCACTGCGCCCTGGATTCAAATATAGCACTCCGGGCGCGGGCTTCGAACTTATCTTCCTCATAGCACAAAGCAACCCGCCCTGTCATAAACGAGCCGGGCACCCACGCCGAAATTCCCGTGAACCGGCGTCTCGCGCCTTGGTAGAGGCGGGTCCGCGCCGGGAGTTGCGAGGCGGTGTCATGCGCGTTGTTTTCACGTATAATTGTTGTTATGAGTTCTGACATCACACGAACATTCCAGCGCGGGAACCTCCACGAGTTGGCGGCCTTTCTGGTGACGCCCGCTCGATCGGGCGTATTTCTCACGCGAAGCCGCATTCGCTCCCTGGCTCAGGAGATGGGCCTGCGCGCAGGCGTTCAAAGCCGTGCCAGAATGCTGGAGAATCTCTTTCGCGAGGCGGGTTCGGACGGCCGGGTGCTGGAGTTGCTCGCGTGCATCGACGGGGTGGCGGAGGAGAACCTCGCCCGTTACCGCGCCTGGTCGAAGGCGTGTCCACCCTCAAAAGCCGCATGGCGCGACTGGACGAAAAAGACCCAGGCTCTCAGGCGTCACCTCGCACAGGCCCGGAAGTGGGCGCATGCCGTGAAAGAAGACGCCTCATAGGGCCTGTGCTGGTTTAGGAGCGAAATCCGCGTGGTTGGAACAGCTGGCCTCTCTCAGTTGAAGAATTGGAAAATAACCATGGCTGGTTAACCAAAACGACCAACGGCAGAAATAGTCAAATCATCATCTCAACCAGGCAAGGCAGAATTGAAAACCGATTTGTAGGTGAATACGACGTTCAAACAAGCTGTCCAGGCATTGGGTCAGGGAGATTGATACTATTGACCGAATCAAATCCCTGTTCATGGGGATGGTTGGCAAGTGATTGAAATATTATGAACTGAAACGGAAACAATCAAAGGAACTCGTTTCTCTTTCCTGTTTGACAACTTGGAATTTCTTCCTGTATCGTTTTTCACCGTTACCATCATTGCACGGGATTCCTGGCTGACCAAAGTCGGGTTTCTCGCTGAATACAACAGCCTTGTAGATGATGGGGGTAGCTCCCTCGTCATAAAGGTAAATAGGTGAGGTCTCACCCACTTTTCTCGTGTGATGATGGTAAAAGGCCCGGCCTTATGAGGCTGGGCACACGCCATTATCGGGTAGGGCATACAACATTGATGGGAGGAGGCCACCACCATGCAGCAACAAGCGAAAAAAGAAACTGCCCCGGACATAAATGAGTACAAGGTTTTTGGGCCATTTGAACTAAAACGAAAGAAAGAAAATGGTAAATGGGTACTGGATTTAGAGGCTAAAACTGAATTTTGGAATAATGTTCTTGAAAAGACTGGTTAGGATTTAAAAGAGGGACGCGGTTGTTACATCTTCGCCGTAAATGTAGGCAAAAACTTTACCCCTTGGTATGTAGGCAAGTCTAGTAGGCCATTTCAGAAGGAAGTTTTTCAAGACCACAAGCAAGACCACTACCAGAATGTAGTAAAAACAAAAATCAAAAGAGGCAAGCCTGTTCTATTTTTCGTGGCCAGACTTACCGGGAGAGGAAAAAAACTTGCGGGACCCCTCAATAAAGGAGTAGTTGATTATCTGGAGCAGATGTTCATTATTGAAGCGTATCGCGCAAATAATGACCTTCTGAACGTGGGGAAGACAAGTATTCCGAAGCAGTTGCACATCCCCGGCATTTTCAAGAATCCCGCAGTCAAAAAGAAAAAACCCGACGACTCTACAAAAGCTCGCAAGCAAGCACTAAACCTTCCTTAGTAACTTGCATGAGAACATCCAAACCGGAACTCGATCCAATCACAATGGATGAATTCAAGGTCGCGGTGAAGGACATTCTGTTGAGAAAAGTCGATAAGAAGCCGAAGTGGGAGAACGAGATGCCCGGCAAGGAAGAATTGAACCGGAAATGGAAATTGGTAAGGAAAAAGGACTGACGGCGGAAGGAGGAGTTTAGGAGAGGTATATAAATCCCCTATATCGAGAAGCCGTGCTCATCTTGTTTCAGTCAGTTTTGTAGATAATTACCTCTCTCTTCGTTAAAGTATCCTGGAGATGTATTTCCTGTCCGAGAAGACGAATTCACGTATCCATCCGGCGAGTTCACGGTAGAGGTGTGTTTCCGCGTCCTCTTCCATGCTAGACGTGTAGATGGGCATCCAGCGCATGAGGTGCTCGTCCATGAATCGCGCGCTCAAGGTTAGCTTTTCCCGTGCAGATTCCGTGTTCCCATCTCTCCAGGCGTCCGCCTCCTCGTCGGCGAGCCGGGCCAGGAATTCGAGTTCCACACTTAGGTGGTCCATCGCCAGCACGCTGGAATGGGCGAGTCCCTCGCTTCCTTTTCCCGGGTTGTAGCCGCACGCGCGGTAGAAATCGGTTACGTCATCCGTCCTCTTCGAGTTCAAATGCCCGCTTTCATCCATCAGGGCGGCTTCATAAGGTGGGGAGGAGAGCACGAAGAGGTTCGTGAAATCGACCCGAAGCTTCTGGAAGGCCTCTTCTGTGATCTCGAATCCTTCGGGGAAGAGGAACGGATAGTTTTCCAGCAGGAAACCTGCGAGTTCCGCGTCGAGCGGGTCGAGCATCGCTCGCGCCTGAACCCGGTAGAGTTGGGCGCGCAGCCTCGCCTGCCCTGCATACTCCGAATTCGCGGCGCGGCGCCTCCAGCGGAGGTTCATTCGGAGATGGTGTAGGCCTCGGCCTGGGGCTTGTTGGGCCGGGCGAACCAAAGCGGACGCCTGAGGTTGTCGGGGCCTGGTGCCGGTCTCGTCATCTCGAGCCATTCCTTGTAGTGCTCGAAGCTCTTCTTCGTGTCGACACTGATGTCACCGTAACGATCCGCCGCCCCCGCCTTCGTTACCCGGACCTTCTGGTGCCAGCAGTGCATGCCGCTCACCGGGTCGGGGTTGACCGGGAATGTGAGGTTTTGGTTGACACCTACCTCGCGCCACCAGATGCGCTCGGTGTCCGGGTCGTCGCTCTTGAAGGGCTGGACGCCGTGCACTTGGCGCATGGTGTATTCTCCGTTGCCCTTCTCGTCGAGGCGAACGACGGCGGAGGCGATCTTGGGCGCGCCTTGGTCTTCGCTCAGACGCCAGCGACCCAGGTGGTGTGCCATGGCGACGATGCCGGGCCTCAATCCCTCGGTCACCCAGCATCTGGTGACGAAATGACCTATCTTGGTCTCGACTTTCGCGAGGTCGCCCGTTTTGAGTCCGAGGCGTGCGGCGTCGTCCGTGTGTATCCACAACGGATTGTTGTGGGTGATCTCGTAGAGCCATTTCACGGCCGAGCGCGTGTGGATGAGGGTGGCGAGGCGATAGTTGGGCAGCAGGTCGAACTCGTTGTTCTCCCTTTGCATGTCGCGCCAGTAGACGTGGGTTTTCATGTACCTGGGTATAGTCTGATCATCCCAGTTCCAGGCCGCCATGGTCGGGCTGTAGAATTCAAGTTTCCTGGAAGGCGTCGAGAAGCCCGTCCTCGGCCTTCCCTTGCTCATATTGCCGATGACGGCACCTTCTTTCCAGACCGAACCCGTCGCCTCGTCTACATGAGCGTCTTGCATCGCTTCATCCGAAAGTTCGTGCATGTGGGGTTCGTACACGTTTTCCTGCACGGCGAAAACCCCATATCTGCGCATGTATTCGAGAGGCGTCAGTCCCTCTTTCTCGGCGGCCTCGGGCAGTCCCGGCACACCGTTTTCGAACATCCACTGATAATATTCGTTCACCGTGATCTTCTCGCCCGGTCTGTAGGGGCTCTCGAAATACTGCCGGATGCCGAGCGAGCCGTCCGGGTCCACGCGCCAGGAGAGTTCGATGTGGAGTTCGTTTTCTTCCCATACCTCACCGGGGTTTGCTTCCCGTGAGGTCTTGAACGTCTCTCCCATCTTCTCGCGAAGCGCGCGGAGCACGGGCTGGCGGAAACCTACCCACTTCGTGGGATGCGTCTCCTGGCTCTGGTTGTCGTGGCGTTCCGTGGCGTTGCCCATGGGTAGAATGTAGTCGGCGAACCACGCCGTTTCACTCCATGTGGGGGTGAGGGCCACATGGCAGCCTATCTTGTCGTGATCTTTGAGCATATCCACCCACATGAAACCATCCGGATTCGTCCATACCGGGTTGTAGACCCGCGTGAAGTAAACGTCCACGCTGTGGCCCTTGTCCTTCACGAGGTGGGGCATAAGGAAACTCATCTCGAAGAAGGCGAGGGGGTATTCTCGGGGGAAAAGAAGCTCGTTCCATTCTTTTGGTCCCGGCGCGGGGTTGGGGTGTTGGGGCACGAACTTGTGCGTGCTCGCCAGGTGGGTTCCGCCCACAGTGCCCACTGCGCCCGTAAGCGAGGGGAGGAAGTGCAGGCAGCGCGCCACCTGCCAGCCGTGAAGGTTGCCGGTAGCGGCCGCTCGCCAGACATGGACGCAAAGCCTGTTTCCGGCACGAGCGACGACCTGGGCGACCTCGGCGATGAGATCGGCGGATACGCCCGTCTCCTCCGCCGCGAATTCGAAGGTGAACTGCGCATATTCCTGCCTGAGTTTCTCGATGAAGTTCTCGAAACTTGCCTCGTCGTCGGGGTGAACGGTCCGCATGTATTCGGTCCAGTTCATCCACTCCTCGACGAACTGCGCGTCGAACTGTCCGGTATCGAGCAGATAGCGCGCGATGGCGAGCAGAATCGCCGCCTCGGTCCCGCTGTAGGCAGGCAGCCAGTAGTCGGCCTTCGCCGCCGTGTTGGAGAGCCTGGGGTCGATGACGATTAGTTTTGCGCCGCTGGTTTGCGCCTCGATAATGCGCTGGGCAGATGGGTTGTAGTAGTGGCCCGTGTCGAGGTGGCTGCTGATGAGCAGGATGGCGTCGGCGTTGGTGAAATCAGGCGAGGGCCTGTCTGACCCGTTCCAGAGGAACTGGCCGATGCGGGCGGAGGAGCTGCACACGTTGGTGTGACTGTTGTGGCCGTCTACACCCCAGCCTGCGAGCGTCTTGAACATGTAGCCGTCCTCACCGGGTCGCCCCACATGGTAGATGACGCCGTTTCGCCGCCCTTCTAGGATCGCTTCCCGCATGCGGCCTGCGATGTCGTCGAGCGCCTCGTCCCAACTCACGCGTTCCCACTTGCCCTCGCCACGCTCGCCTACGCGTTTCAGGGGATAGAAGATGCGATCGGGGTCGTAGACCTGGTTGAGCGTCACCCAGCCTTTCGCGCAGTTACGCCCGCGCGAAGCGGGGTGAAGGGGATTGCCCTCGATTTTCCTGATCTTCATGTCGTCCTTGTCGACGTAGGCCAGAAGGCCACATCCCGCCTCGCAGTTGAAGCAGAGGGTCGGAACCAGCGCGTAGTTTCTCGTCACCTTCTGCGGCCATTTGGTGCTCTCGTATTCTGTCCAGTTGTCCCACTGGTCGGGACTCGGGTAGGAAGTGAGGGTACCGTTCGTGTTCGTGTAGTTGAGTTGTCCCGCAGGCGCTGCGGGCGGGGCCTTGGCCAGCAGGTCGGGGCGGCCCAGTGAGGCGACATCGCGCGCGCCCTTGCCGACTTGAAGATGACTTGTGCTCATGCTCTGGAAACTCCCGGATTACGAAAGGGGAATGGCCTGTCCGGCCTTCACCCAGATTTTGTCCCAAAGATACGCGCCCGCCATGGCCATGATGCCCGCCAGCACTGCGCTGAAACCGCCGAATCCTCCCAGCCATAGAAGGAGCAGGGGGGCAACGCATCCAACGACGATGGCCCCTCCCCAGAAATCGTTCCTGAATGGTCCGCTTGTCAGCAGGTGGATCGCCCGCTCATGGGCGACTGAGCCGAAGCGATGCACGAGAATCGAGAATATCAGTATGCTCAGGTGCAATACGACAAGGACGGCGAGCAGTCCGCCCAGAACGCGCAGGGCCGAGTCCTGACTCGCGATCGGGAAAAGCGTGGCGAACAGAAGCAGGATGGCTGCGCCCTTGAGGCCCGATTGTACGCCGATATCAAGCGTGTTCTCGCTTCCTTTCCATAAATCGCGCGCCGACGCCTGGGCAAAGAAAAAGCCCGTGTATATCGAGGATAACACGCCCAGGATGATGGTGGGCCAGAGGATGAGATTCAGGAAGCCCGTCGCGCCCACCAAGGCGCCCAGCACCCAGAGGAAGGTGAAGACGCCGTCCAGCGCGATGAACCACGTGCCCCAGGCCATCCAGCTTCCCCAGTTCGAGCGCAGCATGATGTAGTAAAACCGCTCGGGACGCTTGAGGTCGGTGATGAGTACCGCACCCGTGACGGCGAGGAGGATTCCGCTGAGCGCGGGCATCCAGAAGGAGAACAGCGAACTCCTGAATCCGAACATCCACAAAAACAGGCTGATGACCAGAAGGCCCGTGCTCGCGCCCTTGGTCAGCAGGTAGGTGATGATTTTCGTTTCCCAGGGAATCTCATGGAAGGTGTCGTAGACGGTGCGGCTCTCGCCGGGCTTGTTCTCCCACTCGGGCACGACATCTTCTCGTTCCATGTCCATCTCGCCCTGCTTGTAGATGCCCGACTGGCCCGCTTCGGTGGGATCGAGAAGCTGGCGGCTGCCTTCCAGATAATAGATGTTGGGCGCGGTGTTGTATTCGGGCTTCCTCACGTGGTAGGGGCGTTGCGTGGTGAGCCTCGATATCTTCGATTCCGAATCCTCCACATCGCCGAACACGCGGCACTGCGTGGGGCAGACCACCACGCAGGCGGGTTCGAGATTCGCTTCGAGTCGGTTCGCACAGAAATTGCATTTCTCCGCCGTCATCGTGTTGGGATCGATGAAGAGTTGATCGTAGGGACACGCCGCGATGCAGGATTTGCACCCGATGCACCAGTCCGGATCCAGGTCCACGATACCGTCCCTGCGCCTGAAGAGCGCCTTCGTCGGGCAGATGTTCTGGCAGGGAGCGTCGTCGCACTGGTTGCACAGGACGGGCAGGAATTCCCTCCTGGTGTTCGGGAAGGAACCCTTTTCGACTTCCTTCACCCAGCATCGCCAGACGCCGATGGGAATGTCGTGTTCGGATTTACAGGCGATCGTACAGGCGTGGCATCCGATGCAGGATTCGAGGTCGATCGCCATTGCGTACTTGGGCATGAAGAATCCTCAATTGTCGTGAAACGCGTTTCTCATAACGTGGCATTGGTAGTCCAAAGCTAGAACTTTGCTGCGGATGTGTCAATTGAGGCAGAGTGATCGGGATTTTTCGCGTTTTCGCGCGGCTGGCCGCCGAGGAGGAAACCGGGTGGATGGGAGAGGCTCGATGAGGCCCAGTCTCGCGTATCTGGCGAGGGGTCTTACGCTCGCGCGGTTTCTGATGATTCCACTCATCGTCTGGTCCTTGCTCCGTATAGGTTCCGTACCCGACGGGCGGTGGCGGGCTTTACTCGTTGCCGCTTACGTCTACGCTGTCTTGAGTGACTTCGCGGATGGCCCTTTGGCGAGGCGGGCGGGGATCAGGAGTTATTTCTGGGGGCAGATGGACGCCTTGTCGGACATTGCCTTCAACACGGCGGCGCTCGCAGCCGCCGCCTGGACGGGACAGCTCGGCCCCTGGGCCGCCCTGGGCGTCTTGATGCTGGGAGCGCAGTTCGTCTTGCGCTGTACAGGCGGGGCGGGGCGCACTGACGAGGCGTTGCCTGAAGATGCGGCGGGAAAATGGGCGGGGGTCTGTTTCTACGCCTTGGTGGGCGGCGTAGTGCTGATGGAGGGTTTATCGTGGGAGTGGCTTGCGCCCGTCCTGCCCTGGGCCGGCGATTTGGTTTTCCTCTATGCCCTTTTCCTGTTCGTCCGTAACGTACGATCGAGTCATGGGCGCTCCTGAGCGACGCGCCTTTTTCCAAACAGATCCGAATACGCCTTCGGCATGAACAACAGGCCGATAGTCCCGTTTGCCAGCATGAAAGTGAGATGGGAGACGAGGCTGTAGGCGAGTAAGTCCGCTTCCTTCGCATAGTCCTTGAAGAAGAAAATCCAGGCGGCTTGAGAAGTGCCTAGATGTGCCACCGTCACCGGAAGGGCGCCAATCATGAAGACGAGTGGCAGGAAGGTCAGCAGCTGCAGCAGCGGAATGTCCATCCCGAACAGTGTCAGGGCGTACTTGTGCACGAACAGGGAGAGTACGAATACCGAACCCTTGAGCGCCAGGATGGTGACGCCTTGCCTGAAGCGAACGGCCCGGAAGGTGTTGAGAAGTGTGTGGCCGCCGATTTTTGCGCCGATGACACCCAATCCCCCGCGCGCCACCCGGGTGATGAATAACCAGAAGCAGGCGAGCCCCAGGGGCAGGGCGAACAGCACGAGTGGTGCGCCGCCCGGAAAGGCGATGAGGCCGATAGTGGCGAAGGAAATAAGGTTCGTGACTTCCAGCAGGATGAGCATGGCGACCGTGCTCGTGATCACGGCGAGCGGGGTCTGGAACCTGCGGTGAAAATACAGCGCAAGCGCTACCTGGGCGAGTTGCGTGTTGATGATGGAGACAACATAGGTGACGGCGCGCACGGGCAGCAGTTTCGGAAACGTCAACGGGCCGTGGAACCAGCGAATCATCCTGCTCAGGACGAAAGTGTCCATCAGGAAAAAACAGATGGAAAAACACCCCATCAGCACCAGGAAGGGAGCGAGTCTCGCCTTCGATATGGCGAGGGCGAACTCGTGAAAGGGAATCCGCCAGAAGATGATGACAAAGATCACGACCGTGAGGCCGATGGGGATGAGCCGCCCAGCTTTGCTTGATTGATGTGATTCGTGGTTTTGCTCCAAAACGAAACTCCTTGAAGGTGCAGAAACTATTCTTCCTGTATCAGCGAGAGGTCTAATATCTCATCCACGTTCGTGCGGGCGACGGGCGCGGTGCTTCCGATCTCCTCATCGCTGCACAGGTGCTCGTAGAAGATGATGTCGAATACGGTGCGGCTCATGGGAGAGGAGGACGAAAGACTGCCGATAATGCTCGACGCGAGCCGGGCCGGCCCCCTGGGAATCGTCAGGATTCGGGGTCGTTTCCTGAACTTCCGCCCGGCGCGCATCAGTAGTTCATGGTAGAAGAGCGTTTCCGGTCCCACGAGATTCATGCGCACTAGCGGTGTTTCCGGGTTGAGAATCGCCCATTCTATCGCGTCAAGCACGTCTCCCAGGTATATCGGCTGTATCCGCACCGCGCCGCCCGCCACGAGGGGGACGACCGAGGATCGGAGCAGCCGCTTAATCTGGTTCATCGCGGGAGAGCCGACTCCCAGAATCATCGGCACGCGGAAGATCGCGCCCGACGTGAAATTCTCCGCAATCAAATCCTCGGCTTGGCCTTTTGTCCTTATGTACTCGTTGCGGGATTTGGAATCCGCACCCGGAAAGCTCAGGTAGATGAAGGACTTCACGCCTTGCGCGCGGCTCGCTTCGGCGACGTTTTTTGTGGTCAGCAGGTTTGCCTTCAGCAGGGAGTTCCCCGGTCTCGGGACCAGGGAACCCGCAAGGTGTGCCACGCAGTCGACGCCGTCCAGGGCGTGTTCAAGACTTTCTGCGTCGTTGTAGTCCACCGGAACCACTTCGACGCGAAGATCGCGAAGGTTCGCGCTGCGGCCCGCGTCCCGCACGAGCGCGCGCAGACGGGGAGACCCCTGGGCCGGATTGTCAGCCATGCGTTCGATGAGCGCTTTGCCGACGGTGCCGTTGGCGCCGGTGATGGCGATGTCGATGGGGCATCTCCCGTCATGCCGGAAGGCGGCCGTGCACGGCGAATTCCAAAAGGTCCGCCGCGGCTTGGTTCGGTCTTCGGACTACACCGTGAGCAGTTCGTGGGTCGGCGCGGTCATCTTCTCGATGGGTAGCCCGTGCGTGCATGCGCCCGCGCAGCTTTGATGGCTGCAGTCGAGGCACGCAGATGCGCCCGCGCCCAGCAGGGAATACTCGGCCTTTGCGAATCGCACGTCCTCATAGTCGGTCGCATACATACGGGTGCGGAGCACGTCTGGGATGGGGACGTTTTCCGGACATGCGCCCGCGCAGTCGTTGCACGCATGGCGGCAGTAGGAGGTTCCGTTGAGCCGTGCATATTTCTTGAGAATCGGCATCTCTCGGCGCGAAATCTTCTTCCATCCCGAGGCACCAACGAACTCGGTGAGGTTCTCCTTGCTGGTCATCGAGATGATGAGCGAGTCTACGTTCGGGTTCGATAGCACCCAGCGGAATGCAGCCTGCGAAAAGGTGGCGCCCCCTTTCTCGTAGGCCCGCATGTCGTTCAGTCGTGCACCCATCAGCGTCTTCATGGCGATGACACCGATGCCCTTGGCTTTCGCCCGCGCGAGCGCCAAGGGCAGTTTCGGGAACCTGGCGATGAAGTCGAACCCGCGCGTGAAGCGCTGGTAGAAGGCCGGGTCCTGGCCGAAATTGTAGGCGACGAGAAACACGTCCACTACGCTGTTGTCGATGCAGTAATCGAGGCATTCAACCAGATTGCCCGCATGGCCCGACATGCCGGAATAGCGGATTTTTCCCTGTTTTTTCGCGAGTGCCACGAACTCGCTCCATTCAGGATTCTTCATCCTTTCCACGTCGTTCACAGCGTGGTTGAAATAAACGTCCACGTAGTCGGTTTGCAGTTTTTGCAGGCTTTTTTCGAGCGATCGCATCATCGAGGCTTTGGAGTCGCTCTGGCCTGCGTGTGTTTTGGAGGCGATGTAGACCTTGTCGCGTTTTCCCTTGAGTGCCTTGCCGATGGTGGTCTCTGATTCCCCCCAGGAGTAGCTCTCGGCGGTGTCGAAATAGTTGATGCCGAGGTCGAGCGCGTGGAGAACGAGGTCTTCTTCGTCGGAACCGAGCCGGCTGCTTCCGAATGAAATATCGGACATCTTGATGTCCGTCTTGCCCAGGGTGACGTAGCGGCGCACCCGGTTCTGCGCGGCATTCGCGTCCACGGCGCGCGCGAAGGGCAAGAGTCCTGCGCCCAGACCGGCGAAGGCACTGTTCCGGAGAAAATCGCGTCTCGGCAAGTTGTCGGTATGATGGGGCATCGGCATTCTCCAGGATAGAGAAAAGAGGCGACTCCCTATCTCACCCTATTTTTCGTTCGAGGTCAATTCAGGAGATTTTCAAGGTGTTCAATGTATTCACACTATGCGGCGAAGCATTTTGCGAATGATGCCCCACAATCCAAATCCATAACCTCTGGCAGGAACACGTTCAGGCGGAGCGGATTTGTAGCCGGCCGCTACATGGTAGCGCTCATCCCGAACTTGCTGGAACGGGACGGTTCGTGGCCTGGAATTTCCCGGAACCGTTCCGGGGACTGATCCCCGAATGACTTGGGCATCGCCTCGAAGCTTGCGGCATCCCCATGTGTTAACAGGTTTATCGGGTTGAGGAAGATTCCTTTCCCGTTATTGCCTTGTTGCCCTTGTGTTCGTGCCCGTGAAGCGAATCCTGATTGTTCCAGTCAAGCGTCGATGATACGGAAACTCCTGTCCTGGGGAATGAGCATCTCCCAGCCGTTTTCCTTCACGACGACCGAGTATTCGATCTGGTATCCCCCCAGGCCGAACGTGCCGATGGGTGCCTCGATGTTGATCACCGAATCGATGGGCAGGGGAATCTCGGAAGTCGCAGGGTAAAAGGGCTGGTTGTGTTTCGATTCTGGCCCCAGGATGAAGGGGAACTCTCTGGCTTCCAGGCCGATCGTGTGGCCTGCGAAGGGGGCGTCGAACTCGGTGAAGCGCGACTGGATTCCCCTGAGAAGCGCTTGATATATCTGATTGCCCGTGCATCCTGCCTTTATCACTTCCAGGCACTCGTGGAAACCATCTTCTATGCCTTTCCATTCGCGCTGCACGCGTGCGCCTGGTTCGCCGATGGAGCCGCAACTTCCCGTGTCGGCATTGTAGTTCTTGTGAAAGAGTCCGGCATCGAACATGAAGCCGTCGCCTTTTTCGAGTTTTCTCTCTGTGGGCGGGAAGATGAAGACGCCCCTCGGGCCGGAGTTGAAATGGAACCAGTGCCACATGCCGCCGGGTCGGGCCACCTCCTGCCTCCAGACCTCGGCCACCTCGCGCTCACTCACGCCCTCACGCAGGAATTCGAATACTTTGGTGATGGCGTCTTCATTCACCCGGGCCGCTTCACGCAGGCGGTCGAGTTCGTCCGCCGTCTTGACGAGACGCGTCATCAGGAAAAGGCCCGAGCCGGGGATGAATTCGCAGCCGGGGAGTTTTTCCTTGAGTATGGCGAACAAGCTGTCCGGACAGCCTTCCTCGTCCAGGGCGATTCGGCCGGAAGTGACGCCCCTGTCCTTGAGAGCGGCGAGGAGTCCGTCGAGCAGGGTCGCGTGCCTGGCCCCGCTGGCATGGAGTTCACGGTAGCGCCTCATTTCGTCATCTTGAGGCTCGTAGCCTTCCGGCTCGATGTGGTTCGCCTGTCCGCCCCAGACGTAGACGTTCTCCGCGTGTCCGCCGTAGGCGGCGTAATAGGTGTTGTCCGCGCGGTTCATGATGAGGTCGGTGCCTGCGTCGGGATTGTTGGTGATGACACCGTAACTTTTGCGCGCACGGTATACGCGCTGCGCCCAGCCGATGTGGCCTGTCAGGTAGGTGACGTTCTCGAGTGTCGTGCCGACCATGGCCACCACGTCGTGTTCCCGCATCAGTTCCAGCGCGCGTTCCCTGTTGTAGAGCATGGTATTCTCCCTGAAAAAATCTGTCGGTGCGTGAAATTTCGTCGGAAAATGTCCCGGGAGGAATATGTATCACAACCAAAGCGTTTCAGGCGAGGCTGCGCACCTTGACAGATTCAGGCCGAAGCGCAAGGTTTAGCAATAGCGAGCGGTTTGCTCCTGATTCGTTCTGTCGTTATCGTGAGGGGGGATCCAAGCGTGGAACTGGATCGTCCGAGTGCCGAGGCGCTCTTGTTTGAATGGACCAAAAGCCCGGGCCTGAGAGCGCACGCCCGCGCCGTGGAGGCCGCCTTGCGCGCTTATGCCAGGCAATACGGAGAAGACGAGGAACTTTGGGGGATTACCGGCCTGTTGCATGACATGGATTACGAGAAGCATCCCTCTCCGGAAGAGCACCCCGAAACGGGTTGTGCTGTCCTGCGCGAGGCAGGTTATCCCGAGGAGATGATACAGGCCATTCTGGGCCACGCGCAGTATCTGAACGTCCCGCGGGAGACGCGCCTCGCCCAGGCGCTTTTTGCCGTGGATGAGTTGGTGGGCCTCATCACCGCCGTCGCCCTGGTAAATCCGGCCAGGGACGTCCGCCAGGTAAAGCCGCGAAGCATACGCAAAAAGTGGAAGGACAGGAGTTTCGCCAAGGGCGTGAACCGCGGGGACGTGGAACTGGGGGCCTCGGAACTCGGGGTGCCGCTTGAGGAACACGTGGCCTTCACGCTGGGCGCCATGCAGGGTGTCGCCTCGGATTTGGGTCTCGACGGATCGCGCGCGGGCTGATGTGTTTGATTTTTTTTGAAAAAACATGGATTTACGTTGACGACTACGATTCATTTCCGCATAATCTGCGATTGGCTGCTTGGTCGATGAATCGCCACTCGGACTGATAAAAAGACATGTTCAAAAAAGACATGCTTGATATATGGCATATCTCAGTGGGCATATCTCAGTGAATAAAGCCCTCCACGTACTTTCCGACTCCTTGTCAATCCAACTAAAGGACATCCAAACCTATGTCTGAGTCTTCAGGTAAAAACGGGGCCGAGAAGCAGCTTGTCGAACTCGAAACGGTGGCGATTCGCTTCGCCGGTGACTCCGGCGACGGAATGCAGCTCACCGGAGACAGGTTCACGAACGCGGCGGCCATCGCCGGGAACGATCTGAGCACGTTCCCCGATTTCCCCGCCGAGATTCGTGCGCCCATCGGAACCCTCGCCGGAGTGAGCGGATTCCAGATCAACTTCTCGAGCAAGGACATTCATACGCCCGGCGACGCCGTGGATGTGCTCGTGGCGATGAACCCCGCCGCGCTCAAGACGAGCATCGGCGATTTGAAGAGCGGGGGGATTGTCATCGCCAACGTCGACAACTTCGGCCAGAAGAATCTCGACAAGGCGGGCTATGACTCGAACCCCCTCGAGGACGGGGAGTTCAAGAACAACTACCAGGTTCACGAGGTGAAGATCACTTCCATGACGCGCCAGGCCCTGGAGGACATGGAACTTCAGTCCAACCTGGCGGATCGGTGCAAGAATTTTTTCGCGCTGGGCCTGATGTACTGGATGTACTCGCGTCCGCTGGAGCCGACCACGGAGTGGATCGAAGAGAAATTCGGAAAACGCCCGGAGTTCGTTCAGGCCAATACGCGTGCGCTGGAGGCGGGCTATTTCTTCGGTGAGAACACGGAGGTCTTCACCAGTAACTACATAGTGCGCGAGGCGACGTATCCGGCCGGTAGGTACAGGAACATCTCAGGCAACGTCGCCTTGGCCTACGGCTTCATCGCGGCAACAAGGAAAATGGGTATCAACCTCTTCTGGGGTGCCTATCCGATCACTCCCGCGAGCGACGTTCTCCACGAACTTTCCCGGCACAAGAATTTTGGCGTACAGACCTTCCAGGCCGAAGATGAAATCGCGGCAGTGTCCGCGGCGCTTGGTGCCTCGTTCACCGGTTCGCTCGGTGTGACGTGCTCAAGCGGCCCCGGCATCGCCCTGAAAGCTGAAGCCATGGGCTTGGGCGTGATGACGGAGCTTCCCATGGTCATCGCCGACATCCAGCGCGGCGGCCCGAGCACGGGACTTCCCACCAAGACCGAACAGGCCGATTTGCTGCAGGTGATGTTCGGGCGCAACAGCGAAAGTCCGCTACCCGTCGTCGCGGCGGCCACACCGGGCGATTGTTTCTGGACAGCGATAGAGGCATGCCGCCTGGCGGTGAAATACATGACGCCCGTCGTGCTTCTGAGCGACGGCTACCTGGCCAACGGCTCCGAGCCTTGGCTGCTGCCCAAGGCGGATGACGTTCCCGAGATGCCGGTGACATTCCGCACGGACCCCGAAGGCTTTCTGCCATACCTGCGTGATCCCGAAACGCTGGCGCGTCCCTGGGCGATTCCCGGCACGCCGGGTCTTGAACACCGTATCGGTGGCATCGAGAAACAGGATGGTACAGGCAACGTCAACTACGAACCGGAAAACCACGAGTTCATGGTGCGCAAGCGTGACGCGAAAATCGCAGGCATCGCGAAGGACATTCCGCCCGCGGAAGTCATCGGTGAGAAGAGTGGCAAGGTTCTCGTCATAGGCTGGGGCGGTACCTTCGGTGCCATTACGGCGGCGATAGAGGCCTTACAGGCCAGGGGCGCCTCGGTATCCCAGGTTCACCTCCGCCACCTCAACCCCTTCCCTGCGAATCTCGAAGAAGTTCTCAATAGTTTCGAAAAAGTTCTCGTTCCCGAATTGAATCTGGGCCAGCTTTCCAAGATGCTCCGCTACCAGTATCTGATCGATACGATCGGCTTCAACAAGATTCAGGGAAAACCCTTCAAGGTCGGCGAACTGATTACCAAGATTGAGGAGTTGCTCTAAATGTCAACGACGACAAAGAACGGTGGGGGACTGGGCCTCACCCGCAAGGATTTTCAGTCTGACCAGGTCGTGCGCTGGTGCCCGGGTTGCGGAGATTACGCGATCTTGGCCCAGATGCAGAAGGTGCTGCCGACGCTCGAGATTCCGCGCGAGAAATTCGTATTCATCTCCGGCATCGGTTGTGCTGCGCGATTTCCATATTACATGGATACGTTCGGTTTCCATACCATTCACGGACGGGCGCCCGCGTTCGCCACGGGCGTGAAGGTGAGCAATCCGGATCTTTCCGTCTGGGTTATCAGCGGCGACGGCGACGCGCTGAGCATTGGCGGCAACCACCTGATCCACGCCATGCGCCGCAACGTGGGCGTGAAGATCGTCCTATTCAACAATCGTGTATACGGTCTGACCAAGGGTCAATATTCTCCCACCTCGCTTCTGGGCTCGCGCACGAAGTCCACGCCCATCGGCTCGGTGGACTATCCACTCCACCCGCTGACTTTGGCCTTGGGGGCGGAGTGCAGCTTCGTCGCCCGAACGACGGACAGGGACCAGAGGCACATGGCCTCGATGTTCGAGGAAATGGCGAACCACGAGGGAACGTCGATGCTTGAAGTGTTGCAGAACTGCATCGTGTTCAACGACGGCGCGTGGCACAAGTTCACCGAAAAGGGACTCAAGGAGCAAAACGTGATGTATCTCGAAGACGGCCAGCCCCTCGTCTACGGTCCGGCAGATAACCGCAAGGGCATTTCTCTCGAGGACTACAGGGTTCGCATTGTCGATGCCGATTCTCCAGACATCACCCTCCACCGCGTAAACGACGAATCGGGGGGCTACGCCCATATCCTGAGCCGGGTCGAGCTCGAAGGCGGTCCCGTACCGCTGGGTGTCCTGAGAAAGGTGGAACGTCCGCCGTTCGAGGGATTAATGGGCGATCAGGTCGCCGCGGCTCAGGCGAAGGGCGAGGGCGATATCGATACGCTGCTCAATTCTGGAGACACTTGGGAGCACCATTAATTTTCGTCGCCTCCGGGCGTCCGGAACTCATGTCCAGGACTTTCACCCTACTACTCGTTCACGCACACCCCGACGATGAGTGCAGCAGCACGGGCGGCCTGATTCTCAGGTGCGCGCGCGAAGGCCACCGCGTCGTTCTCATCACCTGTACCAACGGAGAAATGGGTAAGATGGAACATCTCGGGGAGAACCTCGACCCCGATTCAGAGGCGGACCAAAACAGACTCGGCGAGATCAGGCTCGAAGAACTCGCGCACGCGGCCCGGATTTTGGGGATTTCAGAAGTTCACACCCTGGGCTATCGGGATTCCGGCATGGACGGCTGGGAGGGTAACGAGCATCCCGAGGCGTTCACGAACGCGAACGAGGAAGAAGCTGTCGGCAGGCTGGTGAGTCATATCCGCCGCTATCGCCCTGACGTGGTCATCACCTACAACGAGCAGGGCGGTTACGGCCACCCCGATCACGTGATGGCGAACAAGGTCACCACCGAGGCGATAGAAGCGGCCGCGGACGCTTCCCGGTTCTCGGAATACGGCACAGAAGTCTGGCGCGTGCCAAAGTTCTATCACACGGCGTGGTCGCGCTCGAAAATGCTGCGCGCCTGGCGCTGGATGAAGCTTTTCGGACAAAAAACGCCGCTCGACGATCCCGACTTCCGGGAAGACAGGTACGGGACGCCGGATGAGTTCATCACCACCCGCGTGAATATCCGCAGATATCTTCGCCGCAAATGGCGCGCGCTCACCGCGCACCAGAGCCAGATCAATGGGAATTTCTTCTGGTGGTTCGTCCGCATGACGGGCCGCTGGCTTTACAACGAGGAGTCCTTCGTTTGCGCCCAATCGCAGGTAGAGGTGCGAAACGGCGAAAGATCGGTGTTCGAGGGCCTATCCTGAGCCGCCTGCAAGGGGTTTGCTGACCTCGATCAAAAATCCGTTCGGATCCTTCAGCATGAACATGCGCACGCCCCAGGGAGCATCGCGGGGCGTGAACAGCACGGCCGCTCCTTTTTCTGCGAGGGTATCATAGGCGCGGTCCACATCCTCGGGCGTGAGCGTGACGACCACACCGGAACCTCTGGGTTCCCGGAGGGGTTCGAGATTCCACTTGCGCATCTCCTCATCAGAAATGGGTGCGTGTACGACGAGCGATGTTCCTCCGAGGTCATAGCGAACGTGGTTTTTCGCTTCACTCGCTTCTTTCAGTCCCAATGTTTCGGTATAAAAACGACGCGACGCCTCGTAGTCTTTGACAATGAGAAAAACGACGGAAAGCGATTCGAACAAGACGAGGATCTCCCGAAATCTATCAACTCCGTCTTCGGAGAAAAGATATGTCTCAACCCTTGGTCGAGTTGAAAGAGGTATCGAAAACCTACGTCGCGGGCGACATGCGCATTCACGCGCTCAATGACGTGAGTTTCCGGGCGAATCAGGGCGAGTTTATCATAGTTTCAGGTCCCAGCGGTTCGGGCAAGAGCACGTTCCTGCACCTGATGGGGGCTGTCGACGCGCCCACCAGTGGCGAGGTGTTTTTGGGCGGACGCGAAATTTCGTGCCTGAGTGATGAGGGCTTGAGCGAAATTCGCAGGAAAGAGGTGGGCTTTATCCATCAGTTCTTTCATCTAATGCCAACGATGACGGCGAATGAGAATGTCGCCCTGCCACTTCTGCTTCAGGGCCGGAAACGACCTGAAATCAAAGAGATGGTCGAAAACGCTATGGCACGCGTGGGGCTTGAGGAGCGGATGGACAGCTTCCCGAGGCAACTCTCGGGCGGCGAGATGCAAAGAGTGGCCGTCGCGCGTGCCATCATCCACAAACCTCGCCTCATCCTCGCCGATGAGCCGACGGGAAACCTTGATACCGAGAACTCAAAGAACGTCTTGGAACTCGTCTCCGAACTCCACCGGGAAGAAGGTTTTACCATCATCATGGCGACGCACGACAGGATGCCCTTGTGCTACGCCACCCGGCGGGTCGGAATCACCGATGGCCGCCTGGATGAGGCGGATTCCTGATGGGCGTCACCGTCTCGATCTTGCGCCTTCTCGCCTGGCGGCGCCTCAGGGAAGACCCGTATCGCCTGTTGCTTACGCTGGTGGGTGTGGCGCTCGGTGTTGCTGTTTTCATCGCTGTCAAGATGGCGAACGAAACGGCCACCGGGGCCTTTCGGAACAGTTTGGCCGCCATTTCGGGCAAGACGCAGCTCGAGGTGTCCGCGGGCGGGTTGGGCGTGGATGAGAATTTGATTCTTCGCCTTCGCGGTACGAAGGGTGTGAGGCGTGCGACACCGGTCATGCAGCAGCACGTCTGGATAAGGAAGGCCGGAGGCTCAGGCGCGAGGTGGCGGCGTGGCACCGCGTCTCAGGGTCGCGCTGTCCTGGCCCTGGGTCTTGATTTGCTCGGAGACGACGACTTCAGAGGCTACAAGTTCGAAAAAGACTATTCTCGCAAGGAAATCCTGTCGCGTATCGCCGACCCGGAGGGCCTGTTCATCGCCCGTGGGGTGGCGGATACACTGGGCGTTGGAGAAGGCAGTTTTGTCGAAGTCGAGGCCACGCGGAGGATGCGTTTTCGCGTTCGGGGGGTTCTCAGACCCGAGGGCATGGCAAAGTCAATGGACGGCCGTCTCATCATCATGGACATCGGTGTAGCACAGGAGCTCTTCGAGCGGTTTGGGCAGTTGGACCGGATCGATTTGATTCTGGAAAATGGAGGCGAAATCGTATCGATCCGCGAGAAAATCCGGAGCTTTCTGCCACCCGGCACAATCGTCGAGCGGCCCGCGCGGCGCGGACGCGACGTGGAGAAGTTGTTGGCATCGTTCCAGCTCAATCTCACGGTGCTGAGCGTCATCGCTCTCCTGGTGGGCTGTTTTCTGATCTACAATACGATGTCGGCATCCGTATTGCGGCGAAGAGGCGAAATCGCCATCCTGCGCTCACTGGGCATGACGTCGAGAGGAATCGTCCTGCTCTACGGTTCGGAGGCGCTTTGCATCGGCTTGGCCGGATCGTGTCTGGGCGTTGCGATGGGGGTGCTCATGGCCCAGGGCGCTCTCTCGTTCATCTCCCAGACGATCAGAAACCTGTACGCATTTCTGGAAGTGCGCCACTTAATCTTCGGCCCAGGAGAACTTCTCTGGGGATTTGGCCTGGGCCTGGGGGTTTCACTGGTTTCGGGAATCTATCCTGCAATCGTCGCCTCGCGACAAAGTCCCCGCCAAGGCGTCGTGGACAGGCGCGGCAAGGTGGAGGTGCGGACCAAGGACATCGCCACGTTCGCCGCAAGCGCCTCGATAGCCGCCCTCATCGCTTACTGGCTGAACTTGCGAGCCATGGCAGGAGGAACGCTCTTGCCCGGCTATCTATCTGCGGCGATGGTCATTCTGGCCACCGTGCTCGCGAGTCTGCCTTTCATTTTGTGTGGATCGGCGCTCATCCGGCGGATTGCGGGCGGTGACTTGAACGTCTGGCTTGCCGCACACGGTTTGAGCAGGCACCCGCACCGAAATGCAGTCACGCTCTCTTCACTGGCGATAGCCGTAGCCATGTTGGTGAGCCTCATCGTCATGATCGAGAGCTTTCGCGCCACGGTGGAAGTCTGGACGCAGCAGACGCTGAGAGCGGATTTCTACGCCGCGCCCGCCTCGCGCTTTATCAAGGGGTCGAGCACGAGCATTTCAGAAGACGCGATCCGGACGATTGGCGGCGTTTCAGGCGTCGCAGCGGTCGATGGCTTCAGAACTGTTCGGCTGCCCTGGCACGGGAAGCGTATAATGCTTGCGGGCGGAGATTTCCGCATCGTTGCCGAAAGGGGACACCTGCTGTTCGTAGACGGCGATTCGAAAGAAACGCTCATGAAGGCGAGGGCGCGTGGCGATGCCATCGTTACGGAGACGTTCTCGAACCTCTACGGGGTGAGGAAAGGAGATGTCCTGCACCTCCCGACTCCGGGGGAGGAGATATCGGTACGTGTTGCGGGCGTCTTTTACGACTACACTACGGACGGTGGTTCTGTCGTCGTGGATCGCGAATTTTTGAAAAAACATTGGAGGGATGATCGTCTGAATTCCCTTGCAATATATCTCACCGAAAGTGCGCGTCCAGAAGTCGTCCGTAAATCGCTCGAAAAGGCTCTCGACCCCACCATGGTGCTGATATCGAACGCGGGTCTCAAGAAGCGGGCACTCAGCATCTTCGATCAGACATTCGCCATTACCTATGCGCTGGAGTTCATTGCCGTTCTGGTGGCTCTTCTCAGCGTGGCGACGGGTCTTGGTTCAAACATCCTGGAACGCGTGCATGAAATCGGCGCACTGCGCGCCATGGGCCTGAGCAGAAGGGGAATCGTGTACGCCATCATGGGAGAGGCCGTCATTCTGGGTGCGCTCTCCGTTTTGGCCGGACTTGTGTCCGGCATGTGCCTGGCGACTATTTTGATTTTCGTGATCAACAAGCTGAGTTTCGGTTGGACGATTCAATATATCTTCCCCTGGAAGGGTATGGCGGCCTATCTTTTCATGGTGGTGCTCGCATCGCTGGCGGCGAGCTGGCTCCCCGCCCGAACCGCCGCGCGAATCCCCATTCGAGAGGCACTGAGCGAAGAATGAAGAAAGGGTTCGCATATCTTCTGGCTACCATCTTTGTCCTGGGCGCAGCACCCACGTATCCTGCGACTTGGCGGCAGGCGTTGCCCGGCTATCGCTATCAGTTTCCCCGCGATAACGGTGCGCACGAGGCATTCCGCACGGAGTGGTGGTATTTTTCGGGAAATCTGCAGGATTCAAAAGGCGGAAAATACCCGTTCATGCTCACGTTCTTCAGGGTGGGCCTTCGTCCCGGAGAACCGCCAAAATCGAAGAGCCGCTGGGCACTCAGGAATCTCTATTTCGGACATTTCTCTGTTCTGGACGTGAAGCGTGAAAAGCACTTTTTTTCCGAGCGGATCAGCCGGGGCGAACTTGAGCAGGCGGGCGCGTCGGAGGCGGGTCTCAAGGTCTGGCTGCGCGACTGGCGCGCCGAGAGCACGGTCGGGAAAGGCTCATCCTCGATTCGCATCAGCGCGGCGACGCCCGAGATTAAGTTGCGCCTCAGTCTGAAACCTGCAAAACCCCTCGTGGTTCACGGCGAGAACGGAGTGAGCCAGAAGTCGCCGGGTCCGGGACGCGCGTCTCATTATTATTCCTACACGCGACTTCTCGCATCGGGCGTCCTGGAGATGGAGGGGAGGCGGTTCGACGTGCGCGGAACGGCGTGGATGGACCATGAATTCGGCTCGAACCAGTTGACAGAAGAACAGGCGGGGTGGGATTGGCTGAGCTTCCAGTTGTCCGACGGTCGGGATTTGATGTTATATCTCGTAAGGCGAAAAGACGGGAGCGTGGAGCCCACGAGCAGCGGCACGCTGGTAGAGGTGGATGGCAGTGCCAAGCATTTGCGCCTCGGGGATTTCCGTTTCCGGGGCACTGATACCTGGAAGAGCGAGCGAAGCGGTGCCGTCTATCCCATGGGCTGGGAAGTCGAGGTTCCGGCGTACGGCCTTCACTTGCGGGTTGTACCTTACGCCCGCGCGCAGGAAATTGAATCGAAAGGCAGTACGGGAGTCACCTATTGGGAAGGGGGCGTTTTCGTCGAAAGCGCATCAAGTGAAAAAAAGCTCACGGGGGTGGGCTTTATCGAGATGACGGGGTACGCTCCCGATGGACGACCCCAATTTTGATTTTCATAGTCCCCACTGGGGTGCGGGATGATTTTTTATGTGTGGAGGCGCGAAATGGCGGAAAGCGCGAACATCGGAATCATAGGACTCGGCCTCATGGGAACGGCCATGAGTCAGAAACTGATCGAAGCGGGGCACCGCGTGCGCGGGTTCGACATCGACCAGAGCAGGCTCGATGAGCTTGCCGAGAACGGGGGCGTGCCCACGGGCTCGGCGGCGGAAGCGGCGGAAAATGCGCAGTTCGTCATCATCTCGCTACTCTATAGCCACAT
Source organism: bacterium (assembly GCA_965200245.1). Classification (GTDB taxonomy): domain Bacteria; phylum UBA8248; class UBA8248; order UBA8248; family UBA8248; genus Bin107. The sequence goes on from CBDATS010000008.1 coordinate 62,976, forward strand.
CGTCCGCGAGAGTTGCCTGGGTGATGGGGGAATCGCGAGCGTGGCGCGTGATGGTCTCATCATTATCGACACTTCCACTTCCAGTCCCGATGAATCGGCGCAACTCGGTGAAGATCTCCGTGCCAGAAATATCGGTTTTCTCGATGCGAGCCTGAGCGGTTCGCGCAATCAGGTGCTTGAGGGGAAGATCGTCTCTGTCGTCGGGGGCGAGGAGAACGATTTTGAGACGGCGCGGCCTGTTCTTGCCAACTTTGCCCGCTCTATCCACCATATGGGGCCGAACGGAGCGGGTGCGCGGACGAAGCTCGTCATCAACCTCGTGCTGGGTCTGACGCGCCTCGCGCTGTCGGAAGGACTCGTTTTGGGCATGAAGTCGGGACTGGAGATGGAGCGTCTGCTCGAGGTACTCAAGGACAGCGCGGCCTACAGCAAGGCTATGGACCAGCGCGGCGCGCGCATGATTCACGCTGATTACGACAATCCTCTCTCTCGCGTCAAGCAGCACCACAAGGATGTAAGGCTCATTCTGGAGCAGGGCCAGAAGCTCGGCTCCCCCATGCTGCTCAGTTCCGTGCACCAGCAAGTACTCCAGGCCGCAGAGTATGGTGGACTCGCAGATGCGGACACTTCGGCCATCATTGAGGTATTCAGGCGCATGGCGGGCATTCCCTCCCGCTAGACGCATGGTGTGCATCCCAAATCTGAGGACATACGGACATGGTGAAAAGAATATCCCCGGTCGTACTGAAGGAACTGATGGAGGGTTCCCGCGCGCATGCAGTGCTAGATGTGCGCGACCCGATGGAATTTCACGAGAAACAGATTTTCATGACGACGAACGCCCCGCGCAGCGCGATCGAGTTTCTGGCCGCGCGCCTGGTGCCCGTGAAGGCGACACCCGTGGTGTGTGTGGATGAGGGCGGCCCGAGGGCGGAGCATGTAGCCGAGTTGCTTGATGAGTGCGGCTACACGGACGTCTCGATACTCGAAGGCGGTCTCGGTGCATGGGAAGCGCAAGCGTATCCGACGGTTTCGGGAACGAACGTGCCGAGCAAGGATTTCGGCGAGCGGATTCACGTGGAAAACGATGTGCCCGAAATTACGGCACGAGAGCTTTTTGACCTAATCGAGAGCGATACGCCGCCGCGAATATTTGACACGAGGACGGAGGTGGAATTCGAGCGCTTCTGCGTCCCCACAGGGCGTAGCCTGCCGGGGGGCGAACTTATTCTCCACGCTTGGGATCTGGATCAGGACAGGGAATCACCCCTTATCATCAACTGCGCGGGCCGTACCCGCAGCATCATCGGGACGCAGGTGCTTCACCGGCTGGGCGTCACGCACGCGCGCGCGCTCAAAAACGGTGGCATGGGTATCATGCTCGAAGGTTTGCAACTCGATGAGGGGGAACCGAGCGAGATTCCCATTCCCTCGGACGAGAGCCGCACACACGCGGAAATGCTGGGTGCACAGGTGGCAGAAGAAGAGGGAATTCCCTTTGTTTCGGTACAGGAACTTCAAATGCTTCAGGCGCAGGCTGACAGCAGCACGCTTTATGTGCTTGATGTGCGCCTCGCGCCCGAGTTTTCTGGCGGTCACATACCGGGGGCCATCTCCATTCCCGGCGGACAGGCAGCGCAGCGCACCGACGAGGTGATTGCCGTGCGCACGGGCAAGGTCGTCACCTATTGCGACAAGAATGCGCGCGGTGTCATGGCGGCTTACTGGCTACGCCAGATGGGACTTGATGTGAGTGTGCTGCGCGGCGGCCTCACGGCGTGGCTTGATGCCGGAAGAGCGGTTGAGAAGCCCAGCGAGGCGGCTTCGGGAGAAAGCCCGGCGGGAGCGGGGGAGATTCTTCTTCTCAAACGAGCACGCTCACAGACTCGCGCCTATGCGGCGGGGGAAGCGAGCGCCCGGACATTCGGCGCAATTCTGGATGTGGATTTGAGTTCTTCCTATGAAAGGGGCCATCTGCCCGGTTCCGTCTGGGTATCTAGGAGCCGATTGGAGGAACAGGTGCCCGAGCAGGCCGTGAACAAGAGAGCGCGAGTGATGTGTGTTTGCGAGGATGGACGAAAATCCGCCCTGAGCGCGCTCGTTCTCCAAAAACTCGGCTACCGCAGAGCGGGTTATCTCGAAGGCGGTAAAACGGCTTGGCGGGAGGCGGGGTTGTCTCTCGAAACCGGGCGCGAAGGGCTGGATGAATTGCCCAGGGATGTGCAGCTAAAGCCCTACGACATCGGGCGCAGCGCGATGGAGGGATACCTTACCTGGGAGGAAAATCTGGGCAAGAAGTACGCCCGAAATTAACGCGCGGTATCTTCTGAACCTGGTCCGCCAGTGTGGAACTCGGCTGCAGGCACTGTTGCTGTTTTCTTGCGTTCAGCGAGGCGATGATTTCGAATTCCGGGTTTTCGTTGCAGGTGTTTACCTGTCCTGGAATCGCAAGAAATCCACGGGCCACTAATGCTGTAGACGAGCAGCGCGAGCAGACTCGAAGCGGTGATCGCCCCGCTTGTTTCTGGATTCGATTCTGCCATAACGAGGTCTGGGAAGAAGGACACAATCAATACCCACGGAGCGACGTAGAGGACGCCCGCCGCTATTTCCCAAAACAGAATTTATGCCGTCCCGGTCAATTCAAGAAAAAACCAGAGTCCACAGGTTCGTCCGTCGATTTCCTGTGTCTGATGTTCAGGATGTAGAGTTTGCGCTCGTCCAACCGGTTCTTGAGAGCAATGAATCTCTCGCTTGGTCCATCATCAGTTGCAGTTGTTGTGCCGGCGCCACATTTCCGCGTTGTGGCCTTTCGGCACATTCACGCAGGAGTCTGACTTGGAATAGCCCCTGAGTTCGTTGTAGGTTCGTATCTGCTTCTCCGAGAGGACTTTCAAAGTCTCGATGTGCGCGGCCAGATGCACGTAGCGCAATTCCTTTTTCGTTTCGGCGATGGCGCTCAGGGAATCACGCAGCAGTGCGTCGGTAATGGTTCGGTTACGGAAACCGTTTTCAAGGTGCCGTTCCAGATCGATCAGGCGTTCGCCATGATGGATGGCCCGGCTTTTCATTCGCCGGTATATCGCGCTGATGGCATAATGCTGGGTCTCATCAAGGCCGATTTCGTCTTTCATCTCCAGGAGGTGCATCGGCCCCGGTACGCCGTTCAACTCCGCCGCCTTGGCTAGCCCCCAGCCACCTCCGCGTCTGAGTTCAGCGATGTCTTCGGCCGAGAGACTCTTGATCGCCCGATTTTCTTGACCGGCGTATTTCGAGTGATGGGACGATGCAACTTCGTTGGCCTCCACAGCGATAACGGGCGTCAGCAATGTGAGAATCAAGAAAAACCCAATCATGCAAATCTCTCCTCATGCTTTATTTCTGTGGTGCTGGTACGGCAATGGTGTTGTTTTGTGGTGGTTTTCAGTCAGATGTTGATAATGCCCGGTTCGTTCCGGCTGATATCCCACCCTTTCGATTCCATGAATTTTTTGAATCCATCCCAGTCGAGTTGGCCGTCGACATGGAATTTGAGAATGGACTCTCGTGAGAGGCGAGTCTTCATCCACTGATAGAGCGGATCTCCGAGCATATCACGGTGCCGGGCGGCGAACTCGACCAGTGGGATTCCTTCCGGTTCGAGCACGATCCAGTAGCTGTTCCTGTATTTCACCAGCTTCAGATCTTCTAGCAATGTGTCGGGTTCGCGCATTGGCGTCCGGCTCCTCGTAAATGACTGCGTCGGGCGTGCGGTTTTCGTATGCGATACGTCGTCTGCGGCCCACACAAAATGCGCTTCCGTGTCGTGAGTATATAACAAGGCCAAAGGCGTGGTGAAAGAAAAAACGTTGAGGCACGGTACCCGGAATCTTCACTCCCATTTTTTGCGCATCATTTTCACGAGTTCGGCACCCGATTCGCCTGCGTTGAACCTTCTGGTGAATTCTTCTTCGATTTCCATGACGATCCGCGTGCGTTCGCGCACGGCTTCGGCTTCATCTTTGGGTACCACGGCCACGCCGTCCGCATCGGCGACCACGATGTCTCCCGGTGCGACCCGTACCCCGCAGCAGGTGACGGGGGTGTCACGTTCGGCCGCGATGAGGCGCTTCGAGTAGGGCAGGGGCCTCGCGCCGCAACACCAGACGGGCAGCCCCAGTTCCATGATTTCAGAACGTCGCGCGACCGTCCGTCCGTTACTACGCCCGCAGCACCCCGCCTGTGAATGACGCGTGCCCCGTTGGCCCCCAGAACCGCCATGTCGCTCCCCTCGGTGGCGAGCACGACGAACTTGCCCGGTTCCATCTCCTCGTGCGTTCCGTAGAGGCTCACATTGGAGGGGCTCACCTCGTCCCGGATGGGTTCGGAGCGCATGGTGGCTGCAGGGGCGGCGACGCGCTTCTCGGTGAAAGGTGTGAGTGGAACGACATCCTTCATAATGAGGTCGAGGCCCAGAAATATCGAGGCGTCCGCGATAGCTGTCGTTGGCGCGCGGGAGAAGAATTCTAGAACGTCCTCCATGGGTATCTCCATAGGGTGAAAAGCGTGGACGTGAAAATTTCACAGAGCTATGAGAAGTATCCGGTTTGTTTAAGTATAGACATATTCTGATTTTAGACTACGGGCGTTCCCGAGGAGCCAAAAATTGCATCAGCCATTGGGGATACCCGCATGAAATTCCGGCAATCCCGGAAACCTAGTCCACGACGGCCACGGCCCGGCAGGGGGAGCCTTCGATACCCGGCATCTTGAGCGGAAGGGCGATGACCTCGAAACGTTCTTGCTCGATGGCGGAGAGGTTCGTCATATGCTCAATTTGAATGATCCCGTTTCCGAGCAGCGTCCGGTGGACGACGTAGTGCTCGGGTACGTTCTCGGGAGTCTTTTTCACCTCTTCTTCCTGCAGAAAATCGAATCCAGCCGCCTTTACGCCCTTGTCCACGAGCCACTTCGCTCCGTCTCCGGTCAGGAAGGGAGAGTTTCTCAGGTAGGCGTCCGAACCCCAGAATTTGTCTGTGAAATCGGTGCGCAGCAAGACGATGTCGTCTTCGCGCACTAGCCCCGCATGGACCTCCAGGTCCTCGGCGGAGATGGGTGCATCCGCCCCTTTGGATGAGAAATCGATCAGACAGGCGGGCCCCATGAAGCGGTCGAGTTCCACTTCGTCTGTCGTCTTCCCCCAGCGGTAGATGTGCCGAGGACAATCGAGGTGTGTGCCCGCATGGGCGAATATGGAGAGCCAGCTGTCGACGAAGACGACATCGGGTTCCTTTTGGGGCGGGAAGAACTTGCGCCGCACGGAGGTTTCGGCGTTCATCATTTTACCTACGGCGGCCGCCACTGGATCCATTTCGTCGTAGTGGGCGAGACTCAAGTCGATGATGGGCATGAAGGGGTCCTTTCATACAAGCGAATCCGGTCTATTGGCTGTTCGTTAGGCGGGTTCATCGTGTCATAAATAGGGGATTCTGAAAAACTTGTGTTGAGAAGATATTCTTCCACTAGACGTGAATCCAGCCTATCCAGGACCGGGAACTGCCTCTTCGCACGCTCCCCTTTTCAGGATAGTATTTCGCTTATCCATCTTACGCCAGGAGGAGGGAAGAAGGATGAAAAAAGCGCTTTGCCTCGCTTTGCTCGTCTGCCATCTGGCCGCCCCGGCCATCGTTTCTGCCAAATGCTCGCCCGGCTTGGTGCGCCATTTTCCTTTCAAGAAGGCAACGCCCGTATCCTACATCCGAAGGACGAAGGCCGCGCGTCGCATCAGCATCCAGTGGTTTGGCCACGCATTTTTCCGCATCATCTCTCCCGGGGGAATCCGCATCGTGACCGATCCCTTCTCCCCGCACCGGGGTTACCCCATCCCAAAGACCAGCCCCGATGTGGCGACGACGAGCGAGGAGGCGATGAACCACAGTTCCGTCGATGTGCTAGGCGGAAACCCCGTCGTTCTCAGGGGCGTCTCCGTCGATGGTGGGAAGTGGAACGAAGTGGATTACCGGATAGGCGACGTGCGCATCCGCAACGTGCCCATCGTACAGGGTGGAGGAGGGGACGATTTCGACGTCGGCGATTCGAGAGCCTCTTCTTTTCTCTTCGAGACTGGTGGGCTTTGCATCGCCCATCTGGGAGATCTGGGCTCGCCCATGAACCCCGAGCAGTTGAGAAGGCTGGGAAAGGTGCACGTGGCCCTCGTCATCATCTCGGACCCTGGAGCGATGAACCCCGACGTGATGGCGAAATTCATCCACAGGCTCAGGCCCAACGTGGCGATTCCGATGGACGTTCGCTCGCTTGAGGAATTGAACGTCTTTCTCGCCGGATTCAGGCGCGTCCGCAGAATCGACGGCGATACATACGTCTTCAGCCGCCCACAGAAGTGGTGTTCATCAAGCACAAGGCATGGGAGTGGAAGTAGCGACGGGAAGCCTTGGACGAGGAGCAATTCCGATGAATCCAGGTGGAGGTGGGCTTCGTGCCATTCTCAAAAACAGCAGACAACGGATGTCAGATGAAAATCCTCATCAGTCGATGGCCTGGTGATAGCATGCTGGACGGCGACCGTGTAATGGAATGTTCCGAATAGCAGGCGATGTTGTCCGGTTTCGGCAGCCAGAAGATAAAGAAGCACATATCTTCACCCTACGTTTATCTCTCTCACTTGGTGCATGCGCGGAGTGGTGTGGATTAACGGCTACCCTCACATGGATGTCACCTGTTGCAGTGATTACGAAGAAATAAGTTTATCGTCTCCCCTGAATTTGCCCGCAATAGCCTGCGTTTGCTCACACCGCTTTCAGGAGCCTCCCGACCACCACCGTACCCCATCTGGCCGAAACCGGGTCATCCCACGGCCCATATACGAAACGTCTCACCTAGGCTATAATCGCACTATCCAACCTACAAAGTCCGCATCACCATGTGGAGGAAGACATGGACGAGCTCAAGCGAACAGCCGTCGATTACCTCGACGGACAAGCGGGCGAGGCACGCGAAATAGCCCGTGAAATTTGGAATTTTGCGGAAATCGCCCTGGAGGAATTCAAATCCGCGGAACTCCTCGAAGACGTGCTGGAGCAACACGGATTCGATGTGCAGCACGGTGTGGGCGACTTGCCCACCGCATTCATCGCAAGGTGGGGTGATAGCGGTCCGACCGTAGGAATTTTAGGGGAATACGACGCGTTGCCCCACTGCGGCGATTCCCACGAAAAACAGGGCCACGGGTGTGGGCACAACCTCTTCGGCACGGCCAGTGCCTATGCAGCGATTGGGGCGGCACGCGCTCTGCGTGAATCAGGAACAAAAGGCCAGGTCGTGTGCTTCGGCTGTCCGGCGGAAGAAACCCTGGAGGGCAAGGTATACATGGCACGAGACGGTGCTTTCGACGGACTCGACGCCGCCGTTACCTGGCATCCCGGCGAGAAGAACTTCACCCGAGGGGGCAGCACCAACGCCATGGATTCCATCGTATTCGAATTCTATGGCGAAACGGCCCACTCAGCCCGCGACCCGTGGAACGGAAGGAGCGCGCTTGATGGTGTGGAAATCATGAACTACGGCGTCAACATGATGCGCGAACACGTTATCGAGCCGGTCAAGATTCACTATGTGATTACGGACGGTGGAGTGGCTCCCAACGTAGTGCCCTCCTATTCGCGCGTGTGGTACTACGTTCGCGCGCCCAAACGGGCGATGGTCAACGAACTGAGCGAGCGCGTGCGAAACTGCGCAAAAGCAGGTGCGCTGGCATCGGGTACCACTATGAAGGAAACCCTCCTCACCGCCGTTTACGAGAATCTTCCCAATAACGCCCTTGCTCACTGCGTGCAGCGAAATCTTGAATATGTAGGCGCGCACGCCTATACGGCGGAAGCCAAGGAGTTTGCCCGAAAACTAGGCTACGAGGAACCGCTCTCGGAGGAGGTTTCGCCACTCGATCCGGCGGACATCCGCCCGAGCAACGAGCGCGGAAACGTAAGCTGGCTCACGCCTCTGGGTAACCTGATGGTTACCTGCCATGCACCCGGAACGCCTGGGCATTCATGGCTCGCCACGCAGCAATACGGGATGGAAATCGGGGAAAAGGGCATGATGACCGCCGCCAAGACCATGGCGGCCACCACCTTGGAACTCATCGGTGATGAGGATGTATTGAAGCAAGTGCGAAAGGAATTTGAGGAGAAAACGAGGGGTTTCATCTACGACCCTATCATTCCCGAGGGGCAAAAACCGAACCCATTGGGTATGAGATAAATGATTTCGGCGAATCATCCACCATCTAGAACCAGGAGAATTCATCATGAAGTTTGGTGTCGCGATTTTCCCGACCGATTATTCCATCTCTCCGCACAGCGTCGCCAAAGAGGCGGAAGACAGGGGCTTCGAGTCCATTTTCTTTCCGGAGCACACCCATATTCCGGCGAGCAGAAAAACTCCCTGGCCCGGTGGCGAGGAACTCCCGAAGGAATACTCGCATTCGCTCGATCTTTTCGTGGCACTCGGGGCAGCAGCGGCTGCGACGGAAAAAATCATGCTGGGTACGGGCATATGTCTCGTCATAGAGCGCGACCCCATCACCCTCGCCAATGAGGTGGCCACGCTTGATCATATCTCGAACGGACGTGTTCTCTTCGGCGTGGGCGGCGGCTGGAACCGGGAGGAGATGGAAAACCACGGTACGAAGTACGAGAAACGCTGGATCATCTTGCGCGAGCGCGTCGAGGCCATGAAAGCCATCTGGAGGGAGGATGAGGCCAGCTATCACGGAAATTTCGTGGATTTCGAGCGCATCTGGTCTTGGCCCAAACCGATCCGAAAACCGCACCCGCCCATACTCGTGGGCGGTAACGGTGCCAGGACGCTCGATCGTGTGGTTCGCTACGGAGACGAGTGGATGCCGTTGCCGCGCGGGGGCTTGGACCTCTCGCCGCGGATCCGGGAACTTCAGGATATGGCCGCCAAGGCAGGACGTGCGCCCATTCCCGTCACCATATTCTTCGCACCCCCCGACCTTGAGCAGTTACGTGCTTTCGATGACCTGGGCGTGGGCAGGTGTCTCTTCCATCTGCCTTCGGAGGAGGTGGATATCATCTTGCCGAAACTCGACGAGTTGGCGGGCGTCGTGGAACAATACGGTTAACTTGAGAAAAAAGCCCCCGGCAGGGAAAAACCCCGCCGGGGGCTTGCTCGTTCGTATGCGGCTAGTGGCAGATGATCCCGTTTTTTTCGGCATATTGCTGGTGGTAGTCCTCGCCCATCCAGAATCGTGACGCCGGCGTAATCTCGGTCACTATCGGTCCCCAATGACGCCCTGACTCCTCCTGTTCCTCTTTAGAGGCACGTGCTTCGCTTTCCTGTCCGGGAGAGAAGAAATAAATCGCCGAGCGGTACTGGGTACCCACGTCTGGTCCCTGGCGATTCAGCGTGCACGGGTCGTGAATACGCCAGAACAACTCTAGGAGTTGGCGATAAGAAACTTTCTCGGGTTCGAATTCCAGGTAGACGACTTCTGCATGTCCCGTGCGTCCCGTGCATACTTCTCGATAGGTGGGCTCGTCCTTCGTACCGCCCGAATACCCCACTGCAGTGTACGCCACGCCTCCTTCTTTGCGGAATGCCGCCTCCACACCCCAAAAACAACCTGCGCCGAACATGGCCTTTTCCATAGACTGTGCTCCTCATTGAAAAGAGAAGGATTAAGGCTCTGCCACTACGCTACCGGCCGGTCCTTCCACGACCTCACCGAATACGGCGGCGGGAACCACGCCCGCCCGGTGCAGTTCGTCCAATAGCGACCCTGCCTTTTCTGCATCCACCGCGATGATGAGCCCGCCGGAAGTTTGCGCATCGTTGAGCAAGGCGAGCATCTCCTCATCAACTCCCGGTTTCGTTTCGACGAACGGTTTCGTCCACGAGCGGTTGCGTTCACCCCCTCCCGCAGTGCCCGCAATGGTGTGGGGAAGCAAGTCCTCGAACCGGGGCACATCGGAGAACACGACGCGCGCCCGCGCGCCGCTGGCCTCCATCACGTTGTGTAAATGACCGAGAAGGCCGAATCCGGTGACGTCTGTACAGGCGTTCACACCCACACGCATCATGCACTCGCTCGCCTCTTTGTTGAGCGTCTTCATCGATTCCACAGCCTCTTCGAATACACCTTCGCGGAGTTTTCCGTTTCTGCCGAAAATGCCGCGCGCGGCCCGCACCACCGGATTTCCCTGCTTGGTGATGTTTGTAACGATGCCGGTACCGATTTTCTTCGTCAATACAAGTTTGTCACCTGGTTTCGCCCCTTGGTTCGTTACCATCTTTCTGGGGTCGACAGTTCCCGTGACGGCGATGCCGTATTTGGGTTCGACGTCATCCACGCTATGACCGCCTACAATAACGCCACCTGCCTCGCGCATCTTGTCCGCGCCTCCAGCCAGGATTCTCCCCAGTACATCGAGACCGATGTGGCAGGGGAACCCCACCAGATTCAGCCCGGTAATCGGCTGTGCGCCCATTGTGAAACAATCGCTCAGTGCGTTGGCGGCGGCTATCTGGCCATAGGAATAGGGGTCGTCCACGATGGGCGTGAAGAAATCCACCGTCTGGACGATGGCCAAATCATCTTTAAGCCGATACACGCCTGTATCGTCTCCGGCGTTCGTCCCGTAGAGAAGGTTCGGATCTGAAAACGGCTCGAACTGGCTCAATGCCTCTCGGAGGTCCTCCGGACCCAGCTTGGAGCCTCATCCGCCTGCCTTGACCATCCGGGTGAGTTGTACTTTTCTTTCAGATGCGGTCGCCATTCTTTCTCCTGAAAATCCAGAAGCGGCTTGGGAAAATTCCCATCAGCGGAGATAATAGTACATCTCTGAAAGATAGACAAAAAACACATCTTTTCCCTTGCACCATGTTCGCCATACCGAAAGGGCACCCGAATGAAAGTAGTGATTTCAGATGATTACCAGGATTGTATCCGCTACCTCCATTGTTTCTCCAAAATGGCGGGACATGACATCACCATCTACAATGACACGCTCGACGAAATAGATGCCCTTGCAGAGCGGTTCCGGAACGCAGAAGCTATCGTCCTCATAAGGGAACGTACCCACATTACAGAAGCGTTGCTCGCCAGACTCCCCAATCTCAAAATCGTGAGCCAGACAGGAGCCGGGTTCGGTTCACACGTCGATCTGGAAGCCTGCACGCGCCACAAGGTGGCCGTGGCCGCGGGAGGCACCGGCACGCATTCCACTTGTGAACTCACTTGGGGACTCATCCACTGCGCGATGCGCTCTATTCCCCAAGAAATAACAAGCCTGGTGGAAGGCGGCTGGCAGGCAACACTGGGCGAGGACCTATTCGGCAAAACGCTTGGCGTGTATTCCTACGGCAACATCGGGGTCCAGGTGGCTGCCGTGGGACAGGCATTCGGCATGAACGTCATCACATACGGCAGAGAGGGTTCCGCCGAGCGTGCAAAGGCGGACGGCGTACCGATGGCTGACAGCAAAGAAGCGCTCTTCGCGGAGGCCGACATAGTAAGTCTCCATATTCGCTTGATTCCCCAGACGAGGGGTATCGTGACAGCGAGGGATTTGCACCTCATGAAGCCGAGCGCCCTTTTGGTGAACACCAGTCGCGCCGGACTGATAGAAGAAGGTGCTCTCGAGGCTGCGCTCAAGGCGGGAAGGCCCGGTTTCGCTGCCGTGGACGTGTATGAAAAAGAACCGGTTCGCGGAGCGGAACACCCACTCCTGAGCATGGAGAACGTGGTTTGTACGCCCCATCTGGGCTATGTCACGCGTGGCACGTTCGAGAGGTATTTCGGAATCGCTTTCGATCAAGTCAATGCCTTCGCCGATGGAAATCCGATCAACATCCACAACCCCGAAGTGCTGGATTGAGGGTGACTTCGCCTCGGTCCCGCAGGCGGCTTGATTTTTCACGCAAGCCGGTGTTGAATCGCCTCCCAATGCCGTGAAATTACTTCCAGAGGGCAACCAGCTTGGATTTTTCTTTCAATGAACGCCAGGAACTCATGCGCCGCACGTTGCATGAGCTTTTGGAGCGGGTATGTCCCCCAGAATACGCGATGGAGTGTGACAAAAGGGGCGAAGCTCCCGTCGAGGCGTACAAGGCTTTGGCTGAAGACGGCTGGATTGGTGTGTCCACGCCCGAAGAATATGGCGGCATGGGAGGCGACGCGCTCGATCTGGCCCTTGTCCTTGAAACCACCGGAATGCATTACCTTGACCTTGCCACCATGATATTCAGAAACGTCTGCTACGGAGTGGACGCTCTCCTCGAAAGCGGAACGGACGCGCAGAAAAAAGACTTCATCCCTGCCACCATACTGGGGAAGAAATATTTTGCGTTCAGTCTCACAGAGCCTGACGCTGGTTCGGATGCGGCGGCCATCATAGCCCGTGCTAATCGGGAAGAAAACCGATTCCGCATCACAGGCACCAAAAATTTTACTTCCGGCATGCCTACGGCTACGCATATTCTCGTTGCCGTGCGCACGGACAACTCCGGAGCCAAGCACGAGGGCATCACAAATTTCATCATCCCTGCCGACACCGAGGGTGTCACCTGGTCGAAACTCGATTTGCTCGGACACCGGGCAATGGGTACTTGTGTGGTGCACTACGACGCCGTGGATGCGAGCGAGGCCGATGTTTTGGGAGAAGTGGGGGACGGCTGGAAGGGCTTGATGGCCTATATTACCACCGAGCGCCTGTGTCTTTCCGCAGCGCGTACGGGTGCGGCGGCGGCGGCCCTTGAATTGGCTCTCAATCATGCGAAAGAGAGAAAACAGTTCGGTCGCCCCATCGGAAAATTCCAGGCAGTGAGCCATATGCTCACCGAAATGCACATGCTCGTCGATACAGCGCGGTTGCAAGTCTACCGGTTCGCGTGGCTGGTGTCTCAGGGAAAGGCGGGGCGAATCGAAGCAGCGACGCTCAAGCTCTACGCCGGAGAGGCTTATAAGCAGGTGGCCGACTTGGGCGTACAGGTGATGGGTGGGTACGGCTACAGCGGAGAATATGCCATGGAGCGTCATTACCGGGACGCGCGTCTCGCCACCATCGGCGCGGGTACGAGCGAAGTGCAAAGAAACATCATCGCCAAGGCACTGGGGCTTTGACCTCCACACGTTTGATGACTTCACCGAATGAGCCGGAGCTGACAGCTATTCGAATGATGCAGTGATTCTTATGAGGAAGCGAATACATGCCTTTGGATAAAAGCGTACTGGACAGAACCTTTCCTGAATTTGAATTCCGGGTCGAACGCGGAAAAATCAGGGAATACGCCCTTGCACTGGGACTAACCGACCCGGTGCACACGGATGTGGAGGCCGCTAGGTCGGCAGGCTTTGAAGATCTGCTTGCTCCACCCACGTTCGTGCGCCAGTTCTGGCATGAAAATCACGGGAACGACCCTATGCCACATCTGGGTTATGATCCCAAGCGCCGCCTCCACGGGGAGCAAGAATTCGAGTACCATAAACCCTTGGTTGCAGGCATGAACCTGAAAGGCCGAAACGCCATTGTCTCCACGCGCGAGAAAGAAGGTCGCCGAGGAGGAATGATGACTTTCGTTGTTATCGAAACAAAGTTCGTGGACGAGACGGGCGATTTAGTTCAGGTGGCGAGGCGAACCCTCATCGAAACCGCGGCCCCTCCCAAAGAGGCCTGATGGAGCCCTACATGACAACGATCATTGAATACGCGAAATGGGAAGAACTCACCGAAGGTGCCGAGCACGAGTTGACGTCAGGTCCCATCACCCGGACCGACTTGGTCCGCTACGCTGGTGCCAGCGGAGATTTCAACCCCAACCATCACGATGAGATTTACGCCATCCGGGCAGGATTTGACAAACCCTTCGCGCACGGGATGCTGCAAGGGGGATATCTCGCTCGCCTTCTCAGTGAATGGCTGGGACCAGATTCTCTCAAGAACCTGAAGCTCCGCTTCAGTGCCCAAGCGTGGCCTGGCGACATGGTGATTTGCAAAGCCAGGGTCGTGCGCCATTATGAAGAGGCAAGCGAGCGTCTGGTGGAAATCGAAGCGAGCGCAGAGAACCAGCGTGGTGACGTGCTCATCAAGGCGACGGCGACAGCCGCTCCCAAAAACTGACTTCAGGATTACTCGAATGCTGGAAGGTTACCGGATTCTGGATCTCGGACAAGTCATCGCAGGAACCATCGGCGGCATGATCCTCGCAGATATGGGCGCCGAGGTGATCAAAGTAGAATCACCCCAGGGCGACATAGGACGCAATCCCGCCATCGCGGGCATCGGTGCTGTTTCAAGCATCTTTCTTACCTTCAACCGGAACAAGAAGGGTATCGTTATTGATTTGAAGAAACCCGAAGGCAAGGGTGTGTTTCTCTCTCTGGTGGAAAAATCTGACGCCGTAATTGTGAACTTCCGGCCCGGTACGATGGATCGTCTCGGTCTCGGGTTCGACGTGATGAGACAGCGAAACTCCGATATCGTGTTCGTCGATTCGAGTGGATACGGAGAACAGGGCCCCTGGCGCGACAAGCCCGCCTTCGATCTGGTCGAGCAGGCCGTTAGTGGCCACATGTCCATTACAGGCGAGCCAAACCGTCCGCCTGCCAGAAATGGCTCACCCACGGCGGATATCTCCACCGCCCTCTATACGGCCATCGCCTGCATGGCGGGTTTGCTGGCCAAGGCGAAAGGGAAAAATGGGACACACCTGGAAGTGCCCATGTTCGACGTTCAACTTGCCATGCTCGGCTATATCTCGACCATGTATCTCAACAACGGCGATATCCCGGAACCGCCCGGCAACGCTCATGAGTACATGGTGCCCTATCAAGCGTTCCCGACGGCCACGATATATATCGTGCTCTCCCCGCGAGAGGAGCGTTTCTGGAAAAAAATGTGCGAGGTCATGGGGATGGATGAACTGGCGGACGACCCGCGCTTTCGAACGAACGACCTGCGTTCAAAGAACAGGCACATCCTTCTCCCCATCATGGAAGAAATCCTGATGACCCGATCAGGTGAGGAATGGCTTGAACTTTTCGAGGCGTCTGGAGTTCCTTCCGCGCCGGTGAACCCGCTCGACCGCGCACTCGATAACGAGCAAGTCAAGGCTAGGCGACTGATACGTAAATACGAATATCCCGAAGTAGGAACCGTTCGGATAGTGGGTAATCCCATACTCAACCGCACGGAAAACGGAAACCCGGACCCCAGGCCCGCTCCACTTCATGGAGGCGACACCGAGGCAATCCTCCGCGAAGTTCTCCTCATGTCGGATGGGCACATTCGCTCGCTCATCGAATCCGGGGCCGTTATGACCTCAGGTTCAGAGGTTCCCGGAAAATAAGCTCCTGTTTCTCAACGTCAATCTAATTCCAGCAACTCACCCGTTTTTCTACGAACACTGCTGGCTGGATTCTTGGTGCTGCGCCTGCCATCGTGTGTTCAAAGTGGCGCGAACCATCAGCGACCTCGATGGTGAAGGGGATATCGCTCTCCAGCGCGCGTCGGAAGCGGCTCATTACCGCCAACTGGACAGACAAATGCTCGTTTGATTTCTCATCCTGGTCTTGAGATTGACGCGCATTCGCCTAGTTTGTATTTTCAGAATCTGGCGCAGAAAATACGCAAACATCCCTTTTGCGTTATATTGAGTACTCCCCTTACTTCGGAGGTTTCGCATATGGGAACGGAATACGCCTGGTTTCTCCCGTCGGCCAGGGCAGGAGACGGTCACAAGATCAATACCAGGGTGCCGGAGCGAAAACCCACCATCGAGTATCTCTCCCAGGTTGCGAGTGCCGCCGAGCGAGCCGGTTTCGTGAACCTTTTGCTTCCCACCGGTACCCATTGCATGGACGCTTGGCTCGTGGCCGCGGGCGTAGCCCAGCATACGGAGAAAATCAAGTTTTGCGTGGCGTTCCGCCCCGGGCTCACCAGCCCCGTATTCGCCGCCCAGACGGCGAGCACGCTCGACGCGCTCACCGGCGGTCGTCTTACGCTCAACGTCGTCACCGGTTCAAGTCACGTGGAGCAGATGCGCTACGGTGACCACCTTGCGCACGATGAGCGCTACGACAGGACGGAGGAGTTCCTGGACATCGTTACCCGCATCTGGAGCGCCGATGATCCCATAACCTACGAGGGTAGATATTACGACATACGCGAAGCCGCCTTTTTCCCGATCCACATCTCCAAACCTTGGCCGCCCATCTACCTAGGTGGGAGTTCAGAGCCCGGCCGCCGTGTGGGGGCGAAATTTTCGGACGTACATATGATGTACGCCGTGGATGTGGAGACCATTGCCAAAGATGTACTTGACATGAAGCGCCGCGCCGCGGAGTTTGGGCGCGAGGACAAGATACAATTCGGAGTCAGGATGCACATCCTCTGCAGAGAATCCAGGGCGGAGGCGAAGCGAGCGGCGGAGGCGCTAATCGAGGGAAGTGACATATCGAACGTGCAGGCCTGGGCCGACATGAAAACCAGAACGGAAAGCACGGGCCAGACGCGTGTCAACGAACTGGCGAAGGGTGAGTCACTTTGGATTACCGACACCTTATGGATGGGCGTGAACACCGTCCGCGCGGGCGCGGGTGCCTCGCTGGTGGGTACACCCGACATGATCGCAAAAGCGCTCAAGGAGTATGTAGACGCGGGGGTTCACACGTTTATCCTGTCCGGCTGGCCCCATGTCGAAGAAGTGGAGATATTTGGCCGCGAGATCATGCCGCTGCTCGCGGCGACTGATCCCATCAACGTGGATGAGCCGTTGCCCGCGCTTGCCGAATACGACTGATGAAATAAAATACTGCCAAAGCAACATGAAGAGGAAACTTTTGATGAGCAATTCCGCTGGTGTACTCTATACTGATTCAAAAAAATGGGTCGATCTCGCAGAATCGCTGGCCAATGAGAAATTCGAGCCACGGGCCAAGACGATTGACGAGGAATCACGCTTCCCGGCCGAGAACTATCGGGATCTGGCCGACGCAGGTCTTCTCTCCCTCATGGTGCCCAAGGAATTCGGTGGCATTGGAGCGGATTCGCTCACTTACGTCACAGTGCTTTCGAAGATCGCGAAAGGCTGCGCATCCACGGGTTTAACCTTCAACATGCACAGTGCCGTTGTGGATTTTCTGGGACAAATCGCCTCAAAAGAACAGATGGAGCGCTATTTCTCGGAAGTGGTGAACGAAGGAGCCATCTTCGCCTCCATCACGAGCGAGCCGGGCAGTTCCTTTCGCGACAAGCTGGCGGTACGCACTTCCATCCGCGAGGACAACGGCCTCTACCGCCTGCAGGGCAAGAAACACTTTTGCTCCCTATCCACCGGGGCGACATATTACTTCACCTGGAGCTACCTGGACGGCGCGGAGACACTCCAGGATGGCCTTTTGAACGTGATGATACCCTCGTCGAGAGAAAACATAGAAATCCTTGACGATTGGCACACCATCGGCATGCGGGGAACAGCGTCGAACTCGCTGATGTTTCACGACGTTGCCGTGAGGCCGAATGAAATCATCGGGGAGCCGGGCAGTATTCTGGGCAAGGATATGAGCATGTGGTCTCTGGGTTACACTGCCGTCTACATCGGCATCGCGGAAGCGGCCTATCAATTCACTGTGGATTACGTCAACAAGACGAAATCTGGACTCGGGGTTCCTCTCGGGGAACTCGACCGGACACAACGCCAGATCGGCGAAATGGCCATGCTACTGGAAAATGCGCGCCGGGCTGCCGAGAAACTGGGCGCGCTCAGGGGGAACCTCGGCAAAATGGAGTTGACCTTCATCCTGAACCAGGCGAAGTACTTGGCTACCGAGGCTGCCAAGGAACTCGCTGAGCAGGGAATCCGTCTGTGTGGCGGACGCGGGCTTCACCGCTCCTTGCCGCTTGAACGTCATTTGAGAGACGCGGTGGCCGGTATCGTTATGCCGCCTGCCAACGACCGCTGTCTCGAAACCATCGGGCAAATCGCGCTGGGCCGCGAAGCGAAAACGCTCGACTTTCAGTAATACTCTGTCAGAAAGACTTCATCCGGTCCGATAATCTGGGCCAGCAAATATCTCTGGCCATGGACATAGGCGCGAGTGGATTACAACCTATTGTCTCGTTCCTGCACTTCCCGCACGGCGCGGGTCGCCGAAAGCAATGATACGCCCGTCATCGATTATCTCAACGGCGTGTACACCACCGAAGAAGTGGTGTGGATACGTATAGGGCGAAACTTCGAAACCGTGCAGGCGCGCATATTTCAGTACCGCCTCGTCCAGCCCGTTCTCGACATGAAGAGGACCGATATCCAGATGTATGCGGGGGGCTTCCACCGCTTCTTGAAGCGTCTTGTTCCGGTAAAAGATATCCAGAATCACCTGTGCAACCGCTGTGGGAATGCGATACGAACCGGGGCTGCCAAGGCCCAAACGCAACTTCTCCTCCACGAAAACCAGGGTGGGAGCATATCCTGCCATGGGACGCTTGCCCGCACCTAAGGAATTACCACGCCCCGGGCGGGGGTCCATCCAGTTCGTGTGGTTGTTCAAGAGAATGCCCGTGCCCTGCGGCACAACGCCCGAACCCCAATTCATTCCCAAAGTCTGCGTATGGCAAACCATGTTTCCTTTGGCGTCCATAATCGTGAAATGAGTGGTTGAACCCGGCTCTGTGTTGTGAAGATGAACGTCAGAAGCTCGCTCCTTCTCTATCGCGGCAACGGCATATCCCTTGCTCAGGAGTCGCTCCACAGGCATGTCGAAATGGTGAGGATCACCATAGACCGAAAATCTATCTCGAAATGCCGCACGCATGGCGCGTGCGAGGGCCAGACCACGTGCGGCTTCATTCGCAGCATCCCATTTAGGCAGCAGGACTTCGAGGAAATGCAATATCTGAATCAGGATGAGACCGGAAGAAGGAGGTGGCGCAGTCAGAAAATGGAGGTTCCGATAACGCGAGGCGAGTGGTGCCACCCACCTCACACGGTAGTTTTCAAGATCGGAGATTCCTGGATAACCTCCGCCGTTCCTCACCTCGTTTACAACAGCCTTTGCGAGCGCGCCCTCATAAAAGGCCTCTGCTCCATTTTGTGCTATTTCTCGAAGCGTTCTCGCCAAATCCGGTTGGCGCAAGAGCGTCCCTTCGGCATGCGGTTTGCCAGATGATGAATATATTCTCGCGAATTCGGGGTATGCCGCGCAAATATCCCTGAAGCGCTTCCCTTCCTGCTGGAGACGACAGAACCAACCGACATGAAAACCCTCATCCGCCAAGCGGATCGCGCCCTCGAACAAATCGCCCCAGGGCCGCCGCCCGAATTCGCGGTGAATCGCCTCGAGCCCACGCAGCAACCCCGGAACCAGGATAGAACGGTGGCCTCGACTGTGCTCATGACCGATGTGTTCGCCGTTTTCATCGCACTCGAAAATACCGGGCTCCATGCCGAAGGGGCATTCATTGCTGAAATCGACGAAGCGCGCTCTTTTCTCGCTCTCGCGCCAGATAAGCGCCACACCACCGCCTCCAAGGCCGGAATAAAAAGGCTCCGCCACCCCCAGAGCGAGGGAAACGGCCACCGCAGCATCGCATGCGTCTCCCCCATCTTGCATTACGCGCAAACCCTCTTCCACCGCTTTTTCGTGGGATGCTGCTACGGCGAACAACAGAATTCCTCCCCATTTCCTGAACACCCACTCATGTAGATCATAAGCACACCGTACCTCAAGGGCGCGCTTGAAAGGCACGGGGCAAGACTTATTGTCCTGGCTTTCGCCTTGTGTAATGACAAAACCGCATTATTTGCTGAAATTTAGACAGATTACGTTCGAATATTGCCACTTTTCATATGGTCGGCATTCTCGTCGACCCATGGATTCTATTATGACAGAAAAACCGCCAGATGGGAAAAATCCCTCTCTCGCCGGCTCATCAAAAAAGAAGAAAAGCCAGCCTTCCGCCCCAATAGCCGGCCTCGGAAAAACCTCTTTACACTCTCGTTCGTCAGAAAATTCCTCTTTTTCCTGGCCCTTAGCGTAGGTCTATTCTTCGCCGCCGAGTCGGGATATTTCTGGTGGCAAATCGTCTTGGAGCGCGGACAAGACAAAGACTGGTTCGACTCGCGCTTCATCATCGTGATGATGATTCTCACCGTCATAACGCTTACGGCGTTGGTCCTCTGGGAGTTGCGGATGGAGGAGCTCATTGTCGATTTCAGGGTTCTCAGAAACTTGAACCTGAGCGCCTCGTGGTGCTTATCTTCGGAATCGTGATGTTCGGAACCACCTTCATCCTGCCGCAATTTCTGCAAAATGTGCTCAAGCACGGCTCTTATGAAACTGGTCTCGTCATGTCACCTAGAGATATCGCGCTGTTTTGCATGATGCCCATAGTGGGCCATCTGTATCACCTGCTTGATTACAGGGTGTTGATGTGCGGAGGCGTCGCACTGGCCGTTATCTCTATGTTCCTGATGTCAGGGCTCTCCGTGCAGACGGACTACTGGGACATGGTGTCGCGCCTGGTCATACTGGGTTTCGGCATGCCCTTCGTCTTCGTAACGTTGACGACCGTCGCTTTCAGCACCACGCCCCGTGGCTGACATCAATTCCGCCACGAGTCTGTACAACCTGGCACGCCGGTTGGGTGGCAACTTGGGCTTCGCCATCATGGCGATATTGCTCGAACGTCGCGCTGCCCTGCACCGCGTAAACATGGTGGGTAACATCACCGAATCAAACGCAATGTTTCTTACATACAAAGAGACACTCACGGAAATGCTGATCCGCAAGCAGATCGACCCGCATACCGCGCAAACGAAAGCAATGGGCCTTATCAATCAGGCCATCGACAGGAAAACTGCCATGCTCGCCTATAATGACATCTACTGGTTTATGGGGTGGGATTTCATCTTTGTCATTCCTTTCATACTGGTGCTGAAAGTCAAAAAAAAAATGAGTCGCGACCGGTTTTTTAGAAAAAGGAGGATGAAGCATCGATCCTCGGAAGGAGTCAGGTGGGATGCGCCGGATTGAAAGCGCAAAAAGGAAAGCCTTATTTTTGGGGGTAAATTCCGAAAGGATCCTTGAGCAAAACCTTCCAGACGAAGATAAGCGCCACCAAGATTACTACAACGGTCAAAAATGTTTTCATAAAGAACCGACTCTCCCAACAATGCGTAAAACTGGTGGGTCGCCGGGGAATCGAACCCCGAACCCACGGATTAAGAGTCCGTTGCTCTGCCTAGTTGAGCTAGCGACCCGAAATTTGATTCACCACCGAGCGGCGAAGATCAAACCAGAAGTTAGCACAGCAAACTCACATAATAAAACCATCGCGGCCTACTCTATTCTTGAACGCCTTTCAGGAATCTTGGTTCCCGGATTTTCTATACCTGTCGGTGTCACTTACGGATGTTGCCTATTTTTCCGGAATCAGACCACGAGGGCTGAAGCGTAGAACCACCAGAAGAATCACTCCCATGACCATCAGCCGCATGTGGGCTGCGCTTTCCATCAGGTGCTGACGCAAAGGACTGTCCTGTCCGAGACCCGAAGTGAGCATATCCATGGTCCAAAGACCGATGGGTTCGGCTTCGACCCAGAAAAACCAAATGACAAAACCGCCCAGAACCGCGCCCCAGTTGTTCCCCGAACCACCAACGATGACCATCACCCAGATGATAAAGGTGAAGCGCAGCGGCTGGTAGGTGGAGGGCGTGAACTGCCCGTCCAGGGTGGTGAGCATAGCACCCGCGACGCCGACCACTGCCGAACCCAGTACGAAGACTTGTAGATGACGTCCCGTGACATCCTTGCCCATGGCGGAGGCGGCAAGTTCGTTATCTCTGATGGCGCGCATCATCCGACCCCACGGCGAATGGAGCGCACGCTCTGAAAGCCACAACACGGCGAGGAGAACAATGGTGAACAGTCCCGCATAGCATAATTTGACGAAGATAGAAGATAGTTCCACGGGCGATGCGCCCAGCCAGGTGGCTAAATCCCGGAACCATACAGCCTGTTGAAGGTCGACCTCATACGGCACCGGGCGGGGAAGTCCGCTTACGTTCTTCACGCCTCGGGCCAACCAGTCTTCATTCTTCAGGACGGCGATGATGATTTCAGAAATGCCCAACGTGGAGATCGCCAGATAATCCGTCCTTAATCCCAAGGCAATCTTTCCGATCACCCAGGCTACGGCAGCGGCGAACAAGCCGCCCGCAACCCAGGAGAGTAGGATGGGCAACCCCAAGCCACCCAGAAACCCGGCTTTAGTCGGGTCCACGGCCTCGATGGCCTCCACGGCGGGGAAATAGAACGCCCGTGCGAGAAAATAACCACAGATGATGATGCAGGCGAGGAGGAGTTTTCGCGGCAGTCCGGCAGGGGCGCGCCTGGCGGTGAACACGGCGGTTAGAATCGTCATGAGGGAGATTGCCAGAGCAACGACGACACCGGCGCCGCCCGCTCCCCAGGACGCTGGAACAGGAGCAACAGAGACGAGTACGGCAGTCACACCGCCCAGAGCCGCGAATCCCATGATACCGATGTTGAAGAGTCCGGCATAACCCCATTGTATGTTGACGCCGAGTGCCATTACGGTAGAGATGAGGCAAAGGTTCAAGATCGCTAGCGCCAAGGACCAGCTCTGGATCACCCCCACCATGGCCAGAGCAACGAACATGGCGGCAAACATGTAAACAGTGCGCAGGTTCTCTCTCCTGTGGCTATACGGGTTCATGAGGACTTCCGCCCGAAAACACCGGTGGGTCGGAGCAACAGAACCAGCACCAGTATGACGAAGGACACCGCGAACTTGTAATCCGTTGACAGCAACTGAACCAACCCTTCCGGTGTCCAGTCTCCCGGCGTGAGATAAGCGACGAATTTCCTGTAGGCGTAGGTGAGCGCGACTTCGGAAAAGGCGATGATGAACCCGCCGGCGATCGCTCCCACCGGGTTACCCAGTCCGCCGACGATGGCAGCAGCGAAGATAGGCAGCAACAGATGAAAGTAGGTGAACGGCTTGAAACTCTTGTCCAACCCATACAGGACGCCTGCGATGGTAGCCAGTGACGCGGCGATAATCCAGGTGGTGCGCACGACCCGTTCCGGATCGATCCCAGAGAGCAGAGCCAGATCCTCGTTATCCGAATAGGCGCGCATGGATTTGCCAGTGCGCGTGCGGTTCAGAAACCAGAACAGCGCCACTACGACGATGATGGCCGTCAGCATGGTCAGCCCCTGCGTGGTTTTGAAGGCGACGCCTTCATCAAGACCACTTATTCGCTTGAACATCGGCGCCGTAATGATGAAGCGCTCTCCGTCGACGAACCATCGATCACCCGGGCCGATGATGATGCGCACCAAGCTGTGGTAAACGAACATCACCCCGACGGAGACGATCATCAATACCTCTGGCTTCGCTCTCACTCGGCGATAGAAGCGATATATCCAGTAATCGACCAGCAGGCAAAGAATGATCGTGCACAGGACGCCGAACGGCAGGGCCAATAGTGCGGTCGGCAACGGGGCGATGGAAACACCTCCGTATTGCAGCCCCAAGGTGAGCAGAATAGTCGCCATGGCCCCGAAAGCCATCGTGTCGCCTTGTGCGAAATCCGAAAAACGCAGGATTGCGTATATCAGGGTAACGGCCATGGCGCCGATCGCCAGTTGACATCCATACGCCGTGGCGGGGATGACGACAAAATTCGAGAGCAGGATCAATGCGTTCAGGGTGCCTTCCATCTCCTCAGCCGCCTAAAAACGCTCTGCGTACCTGCGGATCCGCCATCAAAGCTGCACCAGTATCAGTATAACGGTTGCGACCCTGTACGAGGACATAGCCCCTGTCGGCAATGGCGAGGGCCTGAAGGGCGTTTTGCTCCACTATCAAAACTCCAATTCCGCTTCCAGCGACCTCAATGATGCGCTCGAATAGTTCGTCCATCACGATGGGCGAAACGCCAGCGGTGGGTTCATCCAGCATCAACACCTTCGGACGAGTCATGAGCGCGCGTCCCACCGCCACCTGCTGACGCTGACCGCCGGAAAGCTCACCGGCGAGTTGGCGGCGTTTTTCCTTGAGTACAGGGAATAGGTCGAAGACATGCCCTATCGTGTCTGTAATGTCGTCCTCGCGGGTGAAGGCCCCCATCTCGAGGTTTTCCTCCACCGTCATGGAGATGAAGACGTTACGGTTTTGCGGCACCAGGCTCATACCGCGCGCGACGCGTTCCTGAGGATTCAGCTTGGTGATGTCCTCGCCAGCGAGGTGGACTGATCCATCACGCATCTCCAGCATGCCGAAAATGGCTCTCATAGCTGTGGATTTGCCTGATCCGTTGGGACCGACAATTACTGCAATTTCCCCTCGGCCAACGCTGATGGTGCATTCGTGAATGATGTCCGGCCCGCCGTAGCCTCCGGTCATGTTCTTGCCGATCAGATAGGCGCCGGAATCATTCATCGGAGCGGTTTGGTTTTCTTGCCCAGATAGGCTTCGATGACACGCTCGTCCGTTTTCACTTCCTCGGGGCCACCCTGCGCGAGTACCACGCCTTCTGCCATGACAACCACGGGATCACAAAGGCGCGAGATGAAATCCATGTCGTGCTCGATCATGCAAAACGTATAACCGTGATCACGTTGCAAACGCAGGATCGCATCGCCCAGCGTCTTGAGCAGGGTGCGGTTAACGCCAGCGCCCACTTCATCAAGCAGAACGACCTTGGCGTCTGCCATCATGGTGCGTCCGAGTTCGAGGAGTTTTTTCTGACCGCCGGAGAGGTTCCCGGCCAGTTCGTCGGTGACTTGGGTGAGTTCGAGAAACTCGATGACTTCATCTGCCTTGACGCGAACGCACTCTTCTTCCAAGCGCACCAGATTGGGCCGTAGCCAAGCATCGAGAAGGTTCTCTCCCGACTGGCCCGAAGGCACCATCATGAGGTTTTCGCGTACTGTCAGGGTGGAAAATTCTTGAGCGATCTGGAATGTGCGTAACATTCCCATGGCGCACAATTCATGTGGTTTTCGGCCGGTGATGTCTTCCCCGGCCAAATAGATGCTGCCAGACGTCGGTTGGTGAACCCCGGCGATGACGTCGAACAACGTAGTTTTGCCCGCGCCGTTAGGGCCGATGAGGCCGGTAATGCGGCCGCCGTCGATGGAGAGGGAAACTCCATCGACGGCTCGAATGCCGCCAAAGTGCATGTGCAGATCGACGACCGAGATCATAGGATCCGCAAGGAACGTCCGGGCTAGCGGTACCGCACGGTGGTAATCTTTCCGTTCTTCACCAGGATTTCGCGGTAGCTTCCAGCACTCTCGCCGGGGCCTATGAATTCGACCGCCGAGGCTCCCACATAATCGACATCGCCGCCTTTGGCGAGAATCTTGAGCGCCTTGGCCAATTCTCCAGGGTAAATCTTCTCACCCGGGGCATTGGCAACCATCATTACTTTGTCCTTGAGCTTCATGCTCTTGCTGGAGCCTGCGGCCTGCATGGCCAGCAGGATCAGGGCGGCGGCGTCATAGGACTCGGGCACATAGGGAGTGCCCGCCTTAAAACCTGCCTTCTTGGTCAATGCGCTGAGTTTCGCCTTGCCTGGACTGTCTGTTCCGGGAACGGTGCCGTATGAACCGTCGAGTGCCTTGCCGATCGCCTTCGGTAGGCTCTCACCAACCATGCCGTCTGGCAGCACAAAGGTTTTGAACGCACCGGTATCGACCGCAGCCCGAATAATGCCCTTGCCACCTTGGTCCAAGTAGCCTGCGACAATCAGAACATCGCCGCCCGCCGCCGACAGAGCGCCGACTTCCGCCGTGTAATCCGCCTTGCCGTCTTCGTGCGCCGCTGAAATCGTAATTTTGCCGCCCGCTTTCTCGAAGTTGGTCTTGATGCTATTGGCCAAGCCCTTACCGTAGTCGTTGTTGGTGTAGGTCAGGGCTGCAGATTTGACGCCTCTTTCCTTCAAAACGGCGCTGATAACCTGCCCCTGCCGAGCGTCGGAGGGAGCAGTGCGGAAAAACAGACCGTTGTCCTTGATGGTAGAAAGGGCCGGTGAAGTCGCCGAGGGGGATATCATCACGATTCCGTTGGGTTTCGCCACGCTTTCCAGTATGGCGATAGTTACGCCCGAACAATCCCCGCCGACGATGGCGTTCACTTTATCGGAGGTGACCAGACGTTCTGCAGCCGCTCTGGCTGCAGCGGAATCGGTGCATGTGGTATCACCGCGGACTGAAACCAACTTTGCACCGCCAAGCAAAGCGCCGCTATCGTTCACTTCTTTCATCGCCAATTCGGCTCCCTTGGCCATGGCTGGTGTCAGGGATTCGATGGGCCCCGTGTAACCGAAAAGGAGGCCCAGTTTGATGGTTTGCGCACTGGCTGCCACACTTGTGAATAAAACCAACGTCATCGCAAGCAACATTTTTTTCATCTTTCCCCCCCCTCCCATGGGCCAATATTGAAAAAAGTGTAATCGTGTGTAATGGGCTTTCATCGTCAATGAAACGGATTGTACATGATCCGGGATGAATAGTCGAAATAAATCGTTGACAGGAGCAGTTATAGAGGTTCAGCCGCCGAAATGGTCGGAGAGTAAATCTGGAGCCTGATGAGAGGCCTGCATCCAGTGTATTGGGCAATATTTTATTGTTTACTATGACACACTTGGCAGGGCTCGAAATTCAACAGTCTCGTCAAAAGGTGTTGGGAACAGTGTCAATGCATCGAGAAAAAACACTGCCAGTAATAATCCGCGATGGGTTGGCTCCACTGGGTTCCGGTCGTGATCAAATGAGTTGTGCTATTGGATGGAATGGTGAACTCTCATCTGTTTTGTTGCTTTAATCCCGTAGCGTGGGATCTGGCGTTGGTCGTCAAATATTACTTTCGGGTATCTGATGATTTTCTCCTCTCAAAGCTTTCTGGATGGTAAGGGGTAGCATGTAGCACGCGGCAAGACGCCGCAAGGGAGGGTATCCTGCGTGTTAGCGGCGTCTTCGCCTTACAATGGTGGCATCAAGTATGCTGGGGGAGACCCCTGAACTGGTTATTCATCAATCAAATAGCCCATTTGGTTGATTTTTGCCTTGCATGGCCCGCTGATGATGTGGTATATTCGCTATTTGTTCACTTTAGGCGTCCCATAGGCTTGTCAACCAAACCGAAGCAACTCTATACGATATTGATGGCTATGTGGTGTCCTGTGAGGAGCAAGTGGACTCAGATCTGCGCGGTTAACCGGTATCTCTCAAAAACGCGAGATTTTATCTGAACGCCCCGCGTAGCCGATTTCGCGACTTCCTCCAAAATCTGTCCCGTGAGGGAATAGTATGTTGATTATTCTGTGAATTTTAACCAACAACGCCCCGATATGACGTATGGGTGCCTTAAGTTCCCTACAGTTTAACATTCGCGCAACGGCCAGATGATTGAAGCATGAGTTGTAATATTTAATGACCAACGCCAGGCTCCACGCTACGGGGGCGAGGCCAACAAGAACAGGTAACATGTATATGGTGGGATAATTCATAAACATCCCAAAAGGAATGGAAACTCATGAACACCGAATGTCTTATGCAATGGAACCTTTTGAAAAAGGAAACAACTTCCGTCTCGGATTTCGATCTCAAAAAACTAGAACAAAAGATCGAGGTTTACCTGCAGGAAAACCAGGGAACAGGTGAAGATGTGGTACGCATTGTACTCAGAGGTATCCGCGAAGCCATTAAGCACAGGGAAGATGAGGACAAGAGAGTACGGGACAGTGCCCGGAAGCTTCTGGCAAGTTGTTACCACACTTTGGATAAAGCCCGTGAGAATGCCGACCATCTCGATAAAACATTGGCAGAGGCTGAGGAAAGAGAACTCGAGTCTCGCAAAATACCCGAGATCATCTCTCTCGATAATGACTTTCAACTGGAAGAAGTTCTCACAATTAGAAAACTCACTTCCGTAGGAAAAGCCCTCGATATTTGTGTTAGCAAGCGTGATACGGCCCTAGGCTATTTGGGGGAAGTTGAGGCTGGGAAAACAAAACTGTGGGTACTCCTGAAGCAGGAGAAACCATACGCACTTCTGCAAATCGATATGGAAGACAACGAAGTTCAGCAATTTTCCGCCAGCGAAAACGATGATCCCGTCATCTCATTCGAACTCGCCGTTGAACTTCTCAATAAACTCGATATTACTGCTGACGATACCGCCTCATTCGTGCATGTCGGTGCATTCAGCAAGTTCAAAGATGGACGGAGACCAGACGTTATGCCAGTTTTTGTCAATGGTCAGGAAATGTGGATATGGCTATATGAAGAGGAACTTATCATCGCAGTTGATGAATATCATGATGGAAACCTCTCCTGGTCTCGTTTCGAGTTGACCAGAGAAGAAGGAAGATATTCAAGGAGAACAAGGCCAGGGAGAACAAGGCCATGGCGCAAATGCCCAAAAGCCCGGATAGAATGGGAAAGCAACGAACACAACCACATGAGCTTGGGGATGCTGTTTGAGGTGGTGCGGCAAAATCCCCACATCCTGGAAAGGTTTCGGGCACCTCCTATTATTATGAAGAAGCACTGTTATTCGGACCGTCCGGTCATCGGCATTTTCAAGCAGGCGGAGGCCTGCACGTCGGTTCCCGGGTTATGTCGTGAGCATGGCATGAGCAGCGCCACTTTCTAGAAGTGGCGCTTGAAGTATGGCGGCATGGATGTCTCCATGATGGCCTGCCTGATAGCCCCTCCTGGTCTGGTACCGGTGAAATCGAACTGCCGGGAAAGCAACCAGGTGCCATAGAAATCCTTCATTCTCCTGTTCAATATGCTTGGCTTGATCATGGCTTCAAGTTTTTCGATATGAAACTCTCACAGCTATAGCAAAGTAGTTTTGGTACCGGGAAATCCAGGATGACTGGAAGTTTCGACTTCTCAGGGTCTGGGCACACGATTTCACCAAATCCGGTGTCAATCTGCATATGGACTCTCGCAGAACCGAATGTGCCAGAGAACCGAATATTTTGCTGATGAAATCCGTACCCCGATAACTATATCGGTCCGGCTGGAATTCAGGTCGAAGGCAAGTCCGTCTGGCTCCACATCGACAAGCAGGATATATCGGACCCTGCGCGACAATATCGGCCTCCCCGTTGTGGGCCCTTCCGATCAGGTCGATGTCCTTAGTTGGAAAACTCCACTGACCTCCATACTCTCATCATCAACGTGCCTTTGAGAGGGAACCGGTCGGCATAGTCGGATTGGGGCAACCTGTAAAGTAACCGAATCCATAGAGAAGTACTGGAGCAATTCACTGAAAGATTGGTCGCTTCTCGCACGGATGTAGAGACGTTGTCGCACGGAAGCAGGGACATTTCCGGGGTGGCTCATGGGATCGCTGCCAAGCAGGACCGTATCATATTTTCAACTCTTCGATTTGCGGGTAGATGCAATCTTCGAGCAAGCTGTCCAGTCATTGGCTTAGGCCGGTGAATGTTAAGTCCTAAGAAGTCGAGATTATCGGTTTTGGCACTTTTGGATATAATCCCGTTAGAAAACACCGACAGGAGATGACGCTTTGGCGAAGAAAGACATATCCCGAAAAGACCACCTCATCGACTCGCACGATGAAGGCATCAAGCTGCACCTGAGAGAGAAAAAACCGCGTGGAATGAAGAAGAGCGAAGCGGCCAACACGGTCCTTATGGTGCACGGGCAAAGTACGCCCGCGCCTGTCGCCTTCGACCTTCCCTTGCCTGGTTACTCGTGGATGGACTTCGCCGCCGCGTGCGGTTTTCACGTATACGCCCTCTGTATCCGGGGCTACGGGCCTTCCACGCGTCCGCCCGAGATGCTCCGAAACCCAGCTGGCCAGCCCCCTGCCGTTCGGGGAATCACCGCGGTGCGCGACATCGACGCCGCAATGCGGTTCATCTGTGAGCAAAACGCCATAGGGAAGCTGAACCTCCTCGGCTGGTCGTGGGGCACGACGACGACAGCCGCCTTCACCGCCGGGAAGCAAGCCCGGGTGCGACGGCTCGCTCTATATGCTCCTTTTTACGCTTACGACAATCCCCAGGCTGCGGCGCGTTGGGAAGACCCCGCACGGCCCGGACGCTGGGACCCCCGCAAGGGAGCATGGCGATGGGTAACGGAAAGCTATCAGCGCGAGCGATGGGGCGGGAGCATTCCAAAAGGCTGGCACGCGAAATGGAGAACCGAAAAGGCGGTAAAACTCTTCTGGAGCGAACAGCTAAAATTCGACCCCGAGGGTGCCAGGCGAAAAACCCCTGCTGTCCGGGTGCCCAACGGTGCGATGGCGGACAGCTACGACCGCGCACGCAACAAGCCACTCTACGATGCGAGTAAAATCACCTGTCCGGTCCTGACAATCCGGGGAGATCACGACAGAAGCTCGACCGACCCCATATTCGCCGCCGTGTACCGTGCGCTCGTGAACAGCCGAGGGAAGCGCTCCATCACGCTGGGAGACGCCACGCACTTCGCTCAGTACGAATGGCGCCGTGAGGTTCTCTACAAAGAGGTGCAGAATTTTCTGGAAGGCTGAAATGAAAGAACCGACGACATGAAAGACCCGGGACGAATTCCCGGGCTTTCTGAATCGGAAGTATGATTTACCTGCCTGCGCCGAATGCGCCGACAATGTCAGCTTTATTGAAAGTGCCGCCTACCTCTTGATGCTCCGGGCCATAGAAAAGTCCATGGATGTTTCCTGCATCGAACGTTCCGTCAGTGCGAACCGTAATATCATCCCACGTCATATCGGAAAGCGTATCACCAGTTGCTTTGTTCGTGATGTTGGTGAAGGCAACATCGATCAGAGTGCTTCCTGGATTCACCATGCTGAACTCAAGCGTTGCGTCTCCTGCCACGCCGTTCCCCTGAGTTCTTCCTTCCCCCGTGATCACGCCGAGCATGACACCGTTATATGTGGTTTCCACGGCGGGATACGTGCCTGTGGGGTTGCCGATGGAAAGCCCCGTGCCCACTTCGGCCGAGGGGAAGTTTGGACCGGAATAATTCCCCCAACCCGCGAGGAAAAAACTGTGGACCATCCAGCCGCCAAAAGCTGTGGCGTCGACGGTACGATCCTCCAATCTGAAGGTTACGTCTCCGTTATAAACGGCGACGCCGTTTCTCGTCTGGTTGAAATGCGCGGCTTGTCTTAGATTTCTTATGGTGGAGGTATCGGCATTTAGGATATCCGACAGGGATACGGAGTCATCAATACCTGTTCTTGGTTCCCTGATCGTGCAGGTTTGCCCCTCACAGTCCGTCTCAAGTGTCGAAGCAAAAGGCGGCAGTCCCGGAACCATCTGAACCCTAAGGTAGCTGTTGCTGATGGAGAGCGCCGCATTCTCGTTTAGCGCGACGCCTTCGGGAGAGCCGGTTTCCGGCATGGTGGCGGGAGGTTGAGAACTTTTATCCTCACCGCCACAACCGAAAAGAATAATCGTCACCAAGAGAATCGCCAGGATTCGCCCCATGCCACATTCCCCTTACCGTAAGGATTCTTGCCGATGACAACGTGCGCGTCGGCAAGAGTTCGAACCGTGATGGGCGGAAGTATGATGTTATCAGTAGTGCAGAAAAAGGAGAACGTGGAGACCTGCGACCAGGATTTCCGGGTTTTTTCCTATCTCCAGCGTTTCTCCTTCACTTGGGCGGCCTTGCCTTTGCGGTCTCTCAGGTAGTAGAGCTTCGCGCGGCGCACACGGCCCTTTCGGGTGATCTCTATCTTATCGATCCTTGGGGAATGTACCGGGAAGATGCGCTCCACGCCGATTCCGTAGGAGAGCTTGCGGACGCGGAACCGCTCGCGAAGCCCGCCACCCTGTCTGCCAATGACGATGCCCTCGAACACCTGGATGCGCTCCCTGTCGCCCTCGACGATTTTCAAGTGAACGCGCACCGTATCTCCCGGTTCGAAGTCGGGAACATCCTTGCGCATACCCTCGCGCTCGATTCTGTCAATAATTTTCACCTGCCTGCTCCTTATCCTGAAAAACCGGCACTATACATCTCTTTTACCGAGAATGCGATCCACCACAATGGCAGCAGCACCGCGAACCGAGAGATGGTTGAAATTCGTATCGGCCTGCGCCTCAACGGGCGCCAAGACGATATCGGACATTTCCAACACCGCATCCGCGAGACCCCAGCTTGTCCCGAACAGGATGATGGTGGGTGTGTCCGTCTGCTGCAACTCGCCGCGGAGGGTCTCGTAGTTCACGGCGTTCGGTACTCGCCTGGCCGTTGTGGCGACGAACCGCGGCCTTTTCGATTCCTTGCGCTCCACCTGCTCGATAAGCGCGTCCAAAGAGGGTAGAACTTCAATGAACTCAAGCGTTTCCGCCCTTTGGGGGTGTAGCGTACGGCCCGGGCCTTCCGTGAAGTGTTTTATCACTCGCTCGACGAAGGCCCGCTGCGGAGCAGAGGGATGTACCACAAATACCCCCGTGACGCCATAGGTGCGGCCTACGCGGGCGAGATCGTGCAAATCCAGGCTCGTGACCGAGGAAGTCACCACACCGCCCTCGCGATTGAGCACGGGATAGTGAATCAGCACGAGATAGACGTTGCCCAATATCCCGCCACCTTTCTAGTTTCGCGAAGATTCGAGCAGGCGCAAATCCTCATCACTCAACTTGGCACGCTCGAAGAGGTCCATCCGCCTCTCGCGTGTTCTTTCGAGCGCTTGGCGCCTCCTCCAGAGACGAATCGCTTCGTGGTCACCGGATAGGAGCACATCCGGTGCGCGTAGTCCCTCGAATTCCGCCGGCCTCGTATAGTGTGGGTGATCGAGAAGACCGGCAGTGAAGCTCTCTTGGGCGGCGGAGGCGTCGTTGCCCAAAACACCGGGGATCAGCCTGCCGACGGCGTCGATGACGGCCATGGCCGGAATCTCTCCGCCCGAGAGCACGTAATCTCCCACCGAGACCTCCTCGTCCACGCACAATTCGCTCACACGCTCGTCCACGCCCTCGTACCTGCCACAGATGAGGAGTAGACGAGGTACTTCTGAATATCTCCGGGCGGCGACCTGATCGAACAGCCGTCCCTGCGGCGTGAGCAACACCTTGAGCGGTTCAACTTGGCCGTTTTCGCGAATCGCCCCCACACCCCTGTAGACGGGTTCGGGCTTCATGACCATGCCCGCCCCACCTCCAAATGGCGCGTCGTCAGCTTGCTGATACCTGCCCTCTGCGAAATCGCGCAGATTCCAGACATTCAGTTCGATAATGCCGCTCTCAATCGCGCGTCCCACGACGCCCTCCCTGAACGCTTCTTCCACCATGCGGGGCAGAATGGAAAGAACGTCGATGCGCATGACGTCTCCTCAATTCTCGTCATCGAACTTTGGAAGACGGAAAATCCAGCGTTCCCCCTCGCGCCGCAAGACGACTTCGCGTGTCGCTGGCGCGAGCAACTCCTCACCTTCCGGCGTGCGGATGACGATGATGTCATTGCCATTCGCCCCGAACATGTCCACCACGCGTCCGAGGGGGGTTCCCTCCTCGTCGATGATTTCCAGGCCCTCGAAATCCTCGAAATAGAGGACTCCCTCTTCGGGGCCGTCCAAGAATTTCCTGTCCGCCAAAAAAATCGTCCCCCGCAGCGCCTCGGCGGCCTCGGGGGTGTCGATTCCCTCAAACTTCCAGACGATGACTCCCTTGCCACCCCGGCGGCAGGATGCCACCTCAAACCTCAGTCCGGGTTCCGCTCGGGAGAACACCTCCTCGATTCGCGCGTAGACTTCCGGGTCATCAAGCCAAGGTTCCACCCGAACGGCTCCCCTGACGCCGTGGGGCCTGAGCACGAAACCCACGGCGATCTTGCCGTTCACGGAGCTTCCCTAATCGTTGATGCCCACTTGGGCGAGAAGGTTCCTGACTGTCCGGGTCGGGATGGCGCCCTTGTCCATCCAGGCCTTCGCCTTTTCGAGGTCGATATGGACGAACGCTGGGTCCTGCGACGGATCGTAGCGACCGATGCTCTCGATGAAACGTCCATCGCGCGGCATGCGTTCATCCTGCACGACGACACGATAGCGCGGCGCCTTTTTCATGCCCCCACGGGCAAGTCTGATTTTTACGGCCAAAACGTGTCTCCCTAGAAATGAAACATCTGACGCATTTTTTGCATCTGTTTTTTCTTGCCATCCTTGGAAAATTGCTTCATCAACTTCTGTGTCTGTGCGAATTGCTTGAGCAGCCGGTTCACATCTTGCACCTTTGTTCCGCTGCCGGCGGCGATGCGTTTTCTACGGCTGCCCTTGATGATCTCGGGCTTCGCGCGCTCGACCGGCGTCATCGAATCGATGATGGCCACCGTGCGTTTGAGTTCTTTCTCGTCGATCTCGACATCGGGGATCCGGCTTCCCAGCCCCGGTATCATCGACAAGACGTCGCCCATCGAACCCAGCTTGCGCATCTGAAGAATCTGATCTTTCATCGTCGCGAGGGTGAACGACCCCTTACCGAGGGACTCCACCATGGATTTTGCGTCATCGGCGGAGATGGCGGCTTCGGCCTTCTCGATGAGAGACATAACGTCTCCCATGCCCAAAATGCGCGAAGCCATCCTCTCAGGGTGAAACTCCTCGAGCGCGTCGAGCTTCTCGCCCACACCGACGAGCTTGACGGGTACGCCCGTCACCGAGCGAAGCGAGAGAGCGCCACCGCCTCTGGCGTCGCCGTCGAGTTTGGTCAACACGACGCCCGTGATGCCGATGCGCTCGGAAAATGCTTGTCCCAGATTCACCGCTTCCTGGCCCGTCATGGCGTCTGCGACCAAGAGCACCTCTTCGGGACGCCCCTCTCCCTTCATCCGCTTCAACTCGTCCATCAGGGCGTCGTCGATGTGGAGCCTGCCTGCACTGTCCACAATGCAGTAATCGAAATGCTCAAACCGGGCCTTATCGCCGGCCTGCCGGACAATCTCCACGGGATCCGCCATTCCATCTGAATCGAATGCTTCTGCTCCCGTCTGCTCGGCCAGTCTCTTGAGTTGGGTGATGGCGGCGGGACGTGCTACGTCCGCAGGAGCGAGCAGAACGCGAAGTCCCCTGCGTTTGAGCCTGAGAGCAATTTTCCCCGCCGTAGTCGTTTTTCCCGAACCCTGAAGACCAACGAGCAGCACGGTGGTGACGCCGTTCTCTACACGCTCAAGCGGGGTGCTCTTTGCGCCCATGAGTTCAGTGAGGCGCCCCTGAACCGCCTTTATGACTTGTTGTGAGGGATCGAGGTGCGCGACGCGCTCGATGCCGACTATATCTTCGCGGATTTTCGCCACTAGCTCCTTGGCAACCCGAAAATTCACGTCGGCTTCAAGTAAAGACAGGCGGATCTCGCGAAGTGCTGAGTCAACCTCTTTTTCACCCAAAACGCCCCGGCTTCTCAAGTCCCTGAAGATTCCGCCCAGACGATCTTTCAAACCGTCAAACATCGAACACCCCAACTAATTGAAATTTAACATGTTTCCGATTTATCACCCGCAAGGTCAAGCGAGGAAACTCAACTTATAAGGATTTTATGCGCAAGGTGTCAACCGCGTACGATTCGCACAGCCTGAAGCTCTCGAAAAAGTGGACGTGAAATTCCCGCACACATCCGGCTTCATCCGCCCCTGATGCCGCGTATGGCTTCCGCGTAGTCTTGCGCGCCGAACACAGCGGAACCGGCCACCAGCACCTCAGCGCCCGCCGCACGGATTTCCGCCGCGTTCTGCGGCGTAACGCCGCCATCCACCTCTAGGAGAACAAATAATTCTTTCGCCGCGATCATCTCTTTTAGACGCCGGATCCGTTCCAGCGATGCCGGGATGAACTTCTGCCCGCCGAAGCCCGGATTGACGCTCATGACAAGGATCATGTCGACTTCAGGCAACAGGTTCTCCACCACCGAAAGCGGCGTTCCGGGATTGAGCGTCAGCCCGACTCCCAAGCCGCGTGCGCGGATACTCTGAAGGGTACGGTGGATATGCGTTGGTGCCTCCACGTGCACCGTCAGGATGTCCGCTCCCGCATCGGCAAACGCTTCGATGTAGCGATCCGGATCCGCAATCATCAGATGTACGTCGATTACCATATCTGGCACAGCTCGCCTGGCCGCCTCCACGCCCAGAGGTCCCACGGATATGTTCGGCACGAAATGCCCGTCCATCACGTCGAAATGCAGCCAGTCCGCTCCGGCTTCGCGCACTGCGGCTATTTCCTCCCCCATCTTCTCGAAAGAGCATGAGAGCAAAGAAGGTGCGATCCGGATTTTCCCTGGCGTCATATCCGGCTTGGGCATGTCAATTCCTTACCTAATGTGTTTGTTCTTCGACCAGAAGGCCGTCCAAGAATATACGTGCTCTCGCATGGCCCTTCACCCGCACCAGCAGGTGAATTTCCTCGCCCGCGCTTACCTCGCGCGCGAGTTCCTCTCGCTTCACACCGTTCGATTCGAGTTCCACGCGAAGCGCGCGCCTGGGCTTCCCGTACGGCACGCGGTAGCGCAAGACGATAAAGTTTCCCGTGATCTGGTCTGCGCCGCGCGCCACGTCCACGTGAACACGGTGACCCGCAATCACGCGTCGCCCATGCGGCGGTATCTGCGAAACGATAGAGGCCCTTAGTGCGCCCGGGCGGTCCACATAGCGTACACGCCCCACGTTCAGGCCGAGCGCACGAACCTTGTCGAGGGCCTTGTCGACGGATTCCCCGATAAGCGAGGGCATGACGTAGGCGCGCTCGCGCGAACCCTGGCTTACCACGAGCACCACGCCCTCGCCACGCCTGATGTTTTGCCCCTCGTTCGGCCAAACGCCCAGAACCTCATCAATGGGCCTCTTGGGGTCGTACAACCGTTCCACCAACCGGACGCGAAGCCCCTCCAAGCGGATAAGCGACTCCGCGCGGCTCAGGTTCTCACCCACCACCGCCGGCACCGCTACATCCCGCGGGCCGTTACTCAGAACAAGAGACACGATTCTCCCCTTGCGGATGCGCCGGCCTCCAGGGGGATTCTGGCTCACAACATGGTTCATTGACACTTCATTGCTGAACTCGCGCCCTGTGACCTGCATAGGAATCCCTTTCTCCCCGAGAAGTTCCAGTGCTCGAACCACGTCAAGACCCGCCACCTGGGGCAGGAAGACACCCTCCCCACCCCTGAAGACATAGAGGCCCACGGCTCCCCCCACGCCGCCAAGCCCCACCAAGAGCACAAACCAGAAAACGCCCTTCAATATCCCTTTCAGCATTTTCTGCCCTCTTTGTGCCAACTCATGGCGAAAAAGCCGTCAAGTCCATCACCCGGCGTTATCCGCAAACTCCCGTCCGGCTGAAGAAACCTTCCGGCGCTACGGGGGAGCGTGCCTCCTCCTTGTATGGGGACGAAGCCCGGTTCCCGGAACGAGGCCGCCACCTCTTCTGTTTCCTCGGGTTCGTTCGTGCAAACCGAATAGACCAGCCTGCCGCCGGGGCGCACCGCTCTCGCAGCACCCTCCAAGAGTGCTTTTTGCCGTTTCGCCTGCGACTCCAGATCCTGTTCTTTCAATCGCCACCTCGCGTCGGGATACCGTCGGAATACGCCCAGTCCGCTGCACGGCGCATCCACGAGAACAAGGTCGAAAGCTTGATGAAAGGGCGGCTTCATCGCATCCATCCGCAAGAGCCGCGTGGCCGCCCGAATCCTAGCACAATTGCGCTTCAATAGAGTGAGGCGGCGAGGTGACACTTCGCCTACGACGACGCTTCCGCTCCCTCCCGCTGCCCAAGCGAGACAGGCTGTTTTCCCTCCGGGAGCGGCGCAGGCGTCGAGAACGCTCTCGCCTCGTGCGACGCCTGCGAATCGCGACACCAGGCTCGAACTCTCGTCCATAATGATGAATCTGCCCTCACGGTAAGCCGCCCCATCACTGAAGCGCGCACTTGGTGCACTCTCGTCCGGCAGGAATACCAGACAATCGGGGTCGGCGCATCCGGGACGCGTCACGACGCCTTCGCTCGCAAGTTCAGCGGCCAGACTATTGACGTCCGACGCCCGGGTGTTCACGCGAAATACGACCGGGGGCTCCTCGTTATTCGCCCGACATCTTTTTTGCGTCTCATCATCGCCGAGCGCGCGCATCCAGCGCCTCACCAGCCAACGCGGGTGAGATTCCCAAACCGTGAGATACTCCTCAAGATTCCCGGGCGGCGATACGTTATGCTCCGCCACCTTGCGCAACACGGCGTTCACCAACCCTCTCGCCCAGATCAGGTTCCTGCGATCCAGCAAGGAAACCGCGCCGTCTACCGCGGCGTGCTCGGGCACACGATCCATGAACAAAAGCTGATAGGTGCCGAGTCGCAGAACTTCTCGCACGGGAGGGGCCACGTTCGGTTTCTTCAGGAATCGGCCGAATATGAAATCAAGACGCCCCCGCCACCTAAGGACGCCATAGACCAGTTCACGCAGAAAAGCGCAGTCACGCGTGTCGAATTCGGCCGATGTGAACCGATCGACCAAAACATCCGCCGCAACGGGAGTTTTTCCGAAAGAAAGAAGCGCGGCGTGTGCCGCCCGCCTGACGAGATGAGGGGAGCGCGCGCTGTTCTCGCTCATCACGAGGTTCCGTATCACGAGACCTCTCCAAGTACGAGGCCGGGCTGGCACGGATATCCCCTTGCGAATTCGCCTGCGTCCATCTTCTTCTTGCCGGGCGGCTGTATCTCCAGGATCACCAAATCCTTCTTGCCCGTCGCCACGCGGATTCCAGCGCCCTCGGGAGATTCTGCAACTCCCATAACCTCACCGGCCACTCCGCCTGAACCCTCTGCCAATGGCCAGGCACGCCATATCCGCACCGGACCTCCCGTAATTCCCGGCCATACGGTCTCCGCCACGGGCCAGGGGTTCAAGCCGCGGATTAGTCTGTCCAGGCGGCTCGCGGGCAGACGCCAGTCGAGTTTCGCTTCACCTTTTTGGAGTTTTTCGGCGTAAGTGACCAAGGATTCATCCTGAGGAACTTCCGTGACCTCGCCGTTTTCAAGAGCGTTTAAAGTCTCAACCATCTGCCTGGCTCCAAGTTCCGCCAGTTTGTCGTGCAGGTCGGCGGAAGTGTCTCTCGCCCCGATGGGTAGTGAACGGCGTGCGAGCACACCGCCTGCGTCGAGTTTGGGCGTGACCCGTATGACGCAGATACCCGTTTCTGTGTCTCCTTCTAGAAGGGCACGTTGTATCGGCGCCGCACCCCGCCAGCGCGGGAGAAGGGAGGGGTGTAAGTTCAACAGTCCCAGCCGAGGGACACCCAGCAGTTTCCTGCTCAAAATCTGTCCATAGGCCACCACTACGCCCACGTCTGGCCGGAATTCGGCAATGTCGGTTGAGCGGGCTTGCTCAGGTTGCAGCATGGGAATATCCGCCTCGAGCGCGCACGTTTTTACAGGTGGCGGCGTCAATCTGCGACCCCTGCCCGCGGGCCTGTCAGGCTGTGTGAAGACGGTCGCAATCTCGACTGAGGAAGCGATTAACGCTCGAAGTGTCGGCG
This sequence comes from bacterium, assembly GCA_965200245.1. Lineage (GTDB taxonomy): Bacteria > UBA8248 > UBA8248 > UBA8248 > UBA8248 > Bin107. The sequence goes on from CBDATS010000008.1 coordinate 102,538, forward strand.
TAGCGAATTCGGATGTACCGAAAAAGACCGCCCGCATGGATTCTCCCCACGAAAAACTCCAGCACGCGCCAAAACGCACACTGAATAACGCCCAAATATAGCACGAGCGAAACGGGGTTTTCTAAGAGGCGGCCCTGGCCTGTTTCTTGAGACGGCGCTTCACGACATCGCGCTTCGTCTTGTTAAGGTGATCGAGTATGAGTTTTCCGTCGAGGTGGTCAATCTCATGTTGTAAGACGAAGGCGAGCACCTCGCGCGCGTCGAGAACCACTTCTTCACCGCTCAGGTTCAGCGCGCGCACGCACACCGACTCGTGGCGACGGATTTTTTCGGTGACTCCCGGAAGGGAGAGACAGCCTTCTTCGACGATGCGCTCACCGTCTGTATTTTCGATTTCGGGGTTGACGAGAAAATGAACCTCTTTGGGATTTTTACCGACCGAGATATCCACCACGATGAGCCGGACATTCTCTCCGACCTGGGGAGCAGCGAGGCCGACACCAGGCGCGTTGTGCATGGTGTCGAGCATCGCGCGTGCGAGTTCCTCTATGCGCTCCGTAATGTGCTCGATGCGCACGCATTTCCGGCGAAGAGCCGGGGCCGGATATTTGAGAATTTCGAGGATGGCCATGAGACATTCCCGACTGAAACGAACGCGCAACAAGGCTCAAGCGACAAGCCCATTTTTCATCATGTACCCCATACGAAGTGGGGAAGCAAATTCGAGTAATCATCCAGATAATGGGGGGATGAATTGCCTCCTTGGAAATGGAGAACAGTCCTGCGCTGAAACCACCCTGGCGTTTTGAGGCGACTGAAAAAGTACCAGGCTGTTTCTTTTCCTGCGTGCTTTTTCAATTCTCCTGAACGTGCATCTCTTTCTTCTCGGTATCACCGTCTCGCATTCCCTGCATATGCCGTCACGGCGTTTACGCCTGGATGAGAGAGAATCCCCGCCCGAAAGACTGCATCCCGGTGATGGAGGGAAACGAGAACAGAACTTCGGTTTGAACGGTGAATCACGGCCCCTGTTTGCCCAAGCGACAACGCTCTTATCCTGCTCTTCGAACACTCCTTTCTCAGTCGTGTCGATCTGAAAATTTACCTGGTTGATATTATGATGTTACGACGTTTCAGGTTCTACTTCGGCGCTGCCGCCTGGGGGGGGGTCTCCTCTGCCTGAGGCGTCTCTTTCACCGCACCGATTCCGACTGCGGCACGAACCTTGGTGTCGATTTTCGCAAAAAGATCCGCGTTTTCGCTCAGGAAACGCTTCACGTTCTCGCGCCCTTGGCCGATGCGCTCCTCTCCGTAGGAATACCACGCCCCCGTCTTGGCGACTATGCCTTTGTCGACGGCGAGGTCGAGAACGTCACCCTCCCGCGAGATGCCGCGCCCGAACATGATGTCGAACTCCGCGGTGCGGAACGGGGGCGCAAGCTTGTTTTTGACCACGCGCACCCGTGTCCTGTTGCCCACGTTGTTCTCGCCTTCCTTGATGGATGCGATACGACGGATGTCCATGCGCACGGAGGAGTAGAATTTGAGCGCGTTTCCGCCCGATGTGGTCTCCGGGTTACCGAACATCACGCCAATCTTCATGCGAATCTGGTTGATGAAAATGAAGCACGTGTTGCTCCGGTGCACCACGCCTGTGAGCTTTCGGAGCGCTTGGCTCATAAGCCGTGCCTGAAGTCCGACGTGGTGATCCCCCATGTCTCCTTCGAGTTCCGCTTTGGGCACCAAGGCAGCCACGGAGTCGATGACGACCACGTCGAGCGATCCGCTGCTCGTCAGAATTTCTGCTATTTCCAGAGCCTGCTCGCCCGTGTCGGGCTGGGAGACGATGAGGTTGTCCGTCTGCACTCCGAGCGCCTTGGCGTAGATCGGATCCAGCGCGTGCTCCGCATCCACGAAGGCGGCCATTCCGCCACTTCGCTGTACTTGCGCGATGATTTGAAGTGCAATGGTCGTCTTGCCGGAGGATTCGGGACCGAATATCTCCACGATGCGCCCACGCGGCACACCGCCGCAACCCAAGGCGGCGTCGAGCGATACCGAACCCGTCGAAATGGCTGGAATCGCCTCCACGCCCGGCCCTTCGCCCAGGCGCATGATGGAACCCTTGCCGAATTGACGGTTAATCTGGTTGAAAGCCATGTCCAACGCCTTTTCACGGCGTTCGCGCCCTTTTGGATCCTCGGATTTTGAGGAAGGCGACCCGTTTTTGAGGTTCATCGGAAAACTCCCTTGGATGGAGGTACCCGCACCGGTTCGCTCGATGACGGACATAGGTTGAATGTAGGGGATCGGCCCCTCTTCTGCAATGCGGCAAAAACGCCGTCACTCGCAAAAAGGCTTGCCTGGAAAAAATCCCTTTCCTTTATCTATTTATGATTCCCAAATCAGGCGACCGTTAATTTTCGCTAAATATACGTAATTATCTCTCTGAGATCAAGTATGCAAAGCTGAAATTCCCACAAAAAAGCCAATCTCCTGCAAACTCTGGCGATAAATGGGATGGTTCTTATGGAGAGTATTCCATTCAGACATACCTTTCCAGACGCACATTACTTCTTCCTGCATAATGGAGGTTACGAGTGAATCAGAGAATACAAGCGCCAGAACTCAAGGTAACATCAGAAGACACACAACGGAGTTCTTATCCTGACGATCTGAAATTCACTTTTTCGAGCGCTGTATGTATGGCTCCTGAGGGATTGAGTTGACTCCTGAATAAAACCGCCTCGCGCGCGCAGAAGATGAGAGGGGGTGTCAACCACCGTTGCTCCGCGATCGCAAGTTCTCCTTCAAACCCTGCAGGTAGGCGTTCGCGGGAACGTCGACGTGCGATCGTTAAATGTGGGAGGAATGCTCCCTTCTCGGCGGGAAATCCTGCTTCGGAAAGATAACGGGAAATATTCGCTTCGAGTTCCGCCAGAGGTTCCGGCGTTTGCGATAGACCTACCCAGAGCACGTTAGGACGTTTGGGATGCGGGAAGACACCGAAGCGTTCCAACAAAATATCGAAAGCGCGCGCGCTTTCACCCGCGTAGCGTAGCGCATCAGTGGCGATCTCTGCCTGTTCCTCTTCAATATCACCTAGAAATCGCAGGGTGATGTGAATGTTCTGCGGCCTCGTCCAGCGAAAATCGTCGAGGGCTGGCATGGTAGCAAGTGATTCCTGAAGGGATTCAAGTAATTTGTGCTCATCCATGCTGAACGGAATCGCCAAGAACGCACGCATGGAGAATCTCCCTCACCAAGCCGACACATCTTCAGGGATGCTGGAACGCCCGCTTCACGCATGCAATGAGCACTCCCGCACAATATTAAACGTCAATCAGACGTTTCCAGGACATCGCGCGTCATCTCTAGGGCGGCTTGCGCCGTATGGGCCTTTACCTCCAGGCGGGTGCCTTCGAACAAGTGATGCTGGCAAATAACGCTGCAAAGCGTCGCGACGGCCATATACACCGTGCCTACCGGTTTCTCGTCGCTTCCACCCGTGGGACCGGCAATTCCAGTGACGGATAAACCGACTTCGCTCCCTGTCACTGCTCGAACGCCTTCCGCCATCGCACGCGCGCAGGCTTCACTCACTGCTCCCGGTCCGTCGTCCCCTGGCGCCAGAATTTCTTTCGACACCCCGAGAAGCGCCATTTTCGCCTCGTTGCTGTAAGTGATGAAACCTTGCTCGAAATATGCGGAACTACCGGAAACATCGGTAATCCGGCTTGCGATGAGACCGCCTGTACAACTCTCGGCTGTGGCAATTCGCCAGCCTTTGCCACTTAGATATTCACCAAGCCATTCCTCTATGGGTGCCGCCATTCGTCTTTGCTCCCTGAATTTCAGATCAGTTCCCAACGATTGAGAGGAAACAAGATTACCCAGCCGATAATTCCCGCGGCGACATCGTCTGCCACGATACCCACGCCGCCCGATAATCTTTCGAGAGTCCGGACGGGCGGCAACTTGATAATGTCAAAAAGACGAAAAAGGAAAAAGCCCGCCGCCAGAGCGATCAGGCTCGGTTCGATCCCGATGAAGCAGACGAACTGGCCCACCCATTCATCCACGACGACCTCCGGCGGGTCTTGCCGTTTCTCATTTGATTCGTATTTGCCGGACGCCCATACGGCAATAGGAAGCAGGACAAACAAGAAAGAGATGGGCACATAGGGATTGATCTGGTAAAGCAGAAAATATGCCAGGACGGCGAGGAGAGAAGCCGCTGTACCCGGAGCAAGAGGAACCAGTCCGAGACCTCCCAGCGTGGCAACCATCCGGTGGCATGCCTCCCTGCCATTTTGATGGCTCATAGTTTTAGTGGTTCGTAGCGTTTCCGTTCAGACGGGCGGCGGCATACTCCCTGGCCCAACGATCAGCTTCAAGAATCGTATCCAGATCGTCCGCTTCCATAGTCTGGTGCGCCTCCAGGGTAGCCCCCACTATATCGGGTATATCCATGAATTTGGATGCTCCTGACAAGAACGAGGCGACGGCCACCTCGTTCGCCGCATTGAGTACGGCAGGTGCTGTTCCCCCTTCACGCATCGCGTCTTTGGCATGAGCGAGACAGGGAAATCGCTCCGGGTCCGACGCTTCGAACGTAAGAGAGCCGACCTGTGCCAAATCGAGTTTTGGGGCTTCGACAGGTAATTTTTCCGGTGAGAAAATAGCCTGTGCAATGGGAATCCTCATGTCGGGCATGCTCATTTGTGCCACGAAGCTCCCGTCCACGAACTCCACCATGGCATGCACGATGCTCTGCGGGTGAACCAGAATGTCCACTTGCTCGGGCTTTAGGTTGAACAGCCATCTCGCTTCGATAATTTCAAGACCCTTGTTCATCATGGACGCGGAATCAATCGTAATCTTGGGCCCCATCTTCCAGTTCGGGTGGTTCAGGGCTTCCTCGAGAGACACATGCTCCATCGCCTCAATCGAATGGTTCCGAAAAGGACCGCCCGATGCCGTCAGCACAATCCGATCCACTTCGGAATGAGGCCTGTCCGCAAGCGCCTGCGCCACGCCCGCGTGCTCACTATCTATGGGGAGCAATTCGACCATTTTGGAGAAAACGCGTGACGTCACGAGTTCTCCGGCCATGACAAGTACTTCTTTGTTTGCAAGTGCAATCGATGCGCCTACATCAATAGCATTTAGCGTCGGTGGAAGTCCAACCGCACCCACCAGTGCGGAAACCACGAGGTCCGCGCCCGCACCCGCCGCCACTTCGCTCAAGCCCCGCTCGCCCGAAAGCAGCCTAGTTCCACTTGGAAGTGCGTCCATCATGCGTGCTGCGTCAGAGTCATCAGCCACAGATACAATTGCTGGCCGAAACTGTTTCGCTTGCTCAACGAGCCGTTCCCAGTTTTTTCCGGCTGCAAGCCCCACCACCTCTATTCTCTCGGGAAATTGAGCTACGACGTCAAGAGTATTTTCCCCGATACTGCCGGTGGAACCCAGTATGGCGACTTTTCGTGGTTTCATTTTCTGACCCATTCCCGATGTGCGTTGCCTTAGAACCCAATCCAGTACAAGTAACCATAAAATGCGGGACCCGCCATTAGCAAACCATCAATTCTGTCGAGTAAACCTCCATGGCCCGGAATAATGTCGGATGCGTTCTTTTTCCCGGCTGCACGTTTCAAGATCGATTCACCTAAATCCCCTGTGAGCGCGAAAAACCCGATACATCCTGAAACGGGAATCGCGAGCCACTGGTCGGCTCCGGGAACGTCCATATACTGCGTCGTGAGGACGCCGGCAAGGACGCCTGCGACGATGCCCCCGATAGATCCTTCCACCGTTTTGCCTGGGCTGATTCTCGGCGCCAATTTGGTTTTCCCCAGTGTCTTACCGGTAATCATGGCTACGATATCATTCGCCCAGACGACAACAAACAAAAAAAAGGTCGTTTCTATGCCACTCGGTAGTGTTCTGAGAAGGGAGATTAAACCGCCGGCACCTCCCACCCAAATCACGCAGAGAAACGACATGCCCGTCAAAGAAAGGCTTTCCCGAAAGGTCTCTACTGAAAATGCCTTGAGAAAGACACGAAACAAAATCACTGCCGGAACCAGGACCGGCAAAACCCCGCCCACCCACACAGCCAACACAAAAGCACAGGCATCCAGGGCACCTTCCCATGCTCTCACGCGCCACCCGCACAGGTTGACCAAAGTCTGGAATTCCCAGCCTGCACGAAAAACAAGCAGAAGCACTACACTGAAAAACACAACCGGGGGAGCAAAAAACAGGACAGCGAGAATGGGCACCGCAAGCAACAGGGCACTGACAAGACGGGTCAAAACCTAATTTCTCCGAGTCGTAAATTGCTCCTCGGTGAGACCGAATTTCCGCACACGGGACTGATACGCAAGAATGGCATCCTCGAGTTCACGTTCTCCGAATTCCGGCCACTTGATCTCGGTGAAATACAGTTCCGCATACGCCGCCTGCCAGAGGAGATAGTTCGAAAGCCTGAGTTCACCGCTGGTCCGGATCAGAAGGTCGAGCGTTGGCAAATCCGCTGTATAGAGATGGCGTTCGATGTCGCTCTCATCGATTTCCTCAGGTTGAAGAACTCCTTTTTGAATTTCTCTGGAAATAGCCCGAGCAGCGTCGGTGATTTCGCGTCGCGCTCCATAGCTGAGAGCCAGGGTCAGGACCATCCCATCTTCACCCGCCGTTTCTTCCTTGACGCGCTGAACGATTTCGCGCGCGAACAGGGGCAGATCCTCTTCGTGGCCGATCGTATTGAAACGGATTCCCTCGCGGAGCATCCTTTGAAGTTCGTGCTGGAGGTAGTCGGCCAGGATGTCCATGAGGGCGTCCACTTCTTCTTTGGGTCTATTCCAATTCTCCAGAGAGAAGCTGTAGAGGGTGAGGGCTTTGACGCCGATGCGACGCGCATGCGCCACCACCTTGTCGACGGACTTCACGCCCTCGCGATGACCGGCGACGCGGGGGAGAAATCGTTGTTGGGCCCAGCGGCCGTTTCCATCCATGATAATGCCGATATGGTCGGGAAGTCGTTCGAGATCAAGGCGTGGGTCGATGCGAGGTTCCATACGCACTCCGGAAAAACTAGACCTCCAGAATCTCTTTCTCTTTGACCGAGAGCAAGCCGTCCAATTCGGAGACGAACTGATCGGTGATATTTTGAACGTCGCCTTGTCCTTTCCTGAGATCATCTTCCGTAATCTCTTTGTTCTTCTGAAGGTTTTTTATACCTTCATTGCCATCGCGCCGAATGTTGCGGAGCGCGACCTTGTGTTCCTCGGTCATCTTCTTGAGCAACTTCACCATCTCCCTGCGACGTTCCTCGGTGAGCGCTGGCACAGGCACGCGGATGATCTTGCCGTCGTTCGATGGATTGAGACCCAACTCCGCCGATTGAATCGCCTTTTCGATGTCGCCCAGGGAATTGATGTCGAATGGTTGAACGATAATGAGTTGGGGTTCGGGCACGTTTAGCGTGGCAAGCTGGTTCAGGGGCGTAGGGGCTCCATAGTAGCCGACCATCACTCCGCTGATGAGGTTCGTGGAAGCGCGCCCGGTCCGCACGCGGGCGATCTCGGTCTTGTATGATTCCACTGTGGATTGCATTTTTTTTCGTAACGCATCAAGAACCTCATCCATGGACCTTCTCTCCCTCTTGGAAGTCCAAAATAATCATTGTGCATCCTTCATGTAAACTTCTCGCCCGCCGAATGCAGGCAACTGGCAGTGCCTCATCATGCCTCGGCCGCCTTCACCAAAGTCCCCACCTTCTTTCCTTCCACCACACGGCGGATGTTGTCGGGCTTAAGCAAGTTAAAGACTATAATGGGCAAACTGTTGTCCATACACAAGCTGACGGCGGTGGTGTCCATGACGGCAAGTTGGCGATTGAGCACCTCGATATACGTCAACCGGTCTATGAACTCGGCCGTTTCGTCCCGGTTGGGATCTGCGGAGAACACGCCATCCACGTTCGTGGCCTTGAGGATGCACTCGGCACCCACCTCAATGGCCCTGAGACTTGCGGTGGTATCCGTCGTGAAGTAGGGATTCCCAGTGCCGCCGGCGAAAATGACAACCCGGCCTTTTTCCATGTGGCGAATCGCGCGTCTTCTGATGTAGGACTCACACAGTTCCGCCATGTGGATGGCGCTCTGGACGCGCGTGGCGAGGTCTACTTTTTCGAGCGCGTGTTGAAGTGCCAGAGCGTTGATGACCGTGCCCAGCATGCCCATGTAGTCGGCGTTGGTGCGTTCCATTCCCGCCTCGGCGGCTGCCGCACCCCGAAAAATGTTCCCGCCGCCCACCACGATGGCGACTTCGACACCCATCTGGTGGATTTCTTTGATTTCCTGCGCTATGTCGTCAACAACGTTGTGGTCAATCCCGTATTTCAGTTCCCCCCCCAGGGCTTCTCCTGAGAGTTTGAGTAGGATCCTCTTGAATCGCAGGTCGCCGTGCATGGACATCCCCGGAAATTTCAAGCCAATGACAGCGGGCGGCGCGAATGTAGCGTCAGCGGGGCTTACCCTTCACCCGACGCGGAAAGCTCTCCGAGTTGAAAGCGCGACCAGGAAGAAACCTTGATTTCCTCTCCCAATTCCGCGCTCTTGTCTTTGAGATATGCCTGAACCGTCTTGTCGGTATCCTTGACGAACTCTTGATCGAGCAGGCAAATCTCTTTTTTGTATTTATTGATGCGGCCTTCGACAATTTTCTCCAGAATGTTCTCTGGCTTTCCGGAATCCTTCTGCTGGGCAAGAAGAATTTCGCGCTCACTTTGAAGAACAACTTCCGGAATCTGTTCTTCGGACAAGAACTGGGGACTGCTTGCAGCGATGTGCATCGCCAAATCGCGCGCTGTTTCATCAAATGCGGAATTTCCCGCTTTCTCGGAAGTTTCACAACCTACCGCAAGCAAAACGCCGATTCGTCCACCCGGGTGGATATAGGAAACCACCTTGCCAGATTCGCCGTCTCCCAAGGTGAGGCGCTCCCCGCGGGCGACGACGATGTTCTCGCCCAGCTTGGCGATGGCCTCAGTTGTCACCTCCTTCAGCGCATCGGCGAGATCATCTCCCCCATTATTCTTCACGTGGCCGGCGACGGTTTCGAGGAGCGCATGAAAATCCTCCGTGCGGGCCACGAAATCCGTCTCGCAGTTCACTTCGACTATGGCACCCGTGCGGCCGTCTTCACCGAGAGAAGCGTATACCTGTCCCTCGCTCGCCGCGCGCGCCGCCTTTTTGGCGGCGCTGGAAAGTCCTTTTTCACGCAAATAGCGAACCGCCTCATCAAAATTCCCTTCGTTCTGCTTGAGGGCTTCCTTGCAATCCATGATTCCTGCACCAGTGCGCGTTCTTAATTCCTTGACCATTTGAGCGGTTACTTCCATGCTCTTCGCTTCTCCTCATGAAATCCGGCTATTGATGAAAAAATGGTTGTAATTCTTACGTCTTCGTTCCCTTGCCGCTCGCCGCCGCCATTATCTCAGCCGCCACCGCGTCGCCCGAGGCAACTACGGCTTCGACATCTTCGGCTCCCGTTTCCTTCCGCAAGGTTACGCCCTCGGCGATGGCCTCTGCCACACGCGACACAAAGAAGCGAATCGAACGCAAGGCGTCATCGTTGCCGGGCAATAAATAATCTACCCCGTCGGGGTCGGAATTCGTGTCTACGACCGCGATGACGGGAATCCCCAACTTTCTGGCCTCGCGAATTGCGTTGTACTCATGACCCGTGTCGATGACGAACATGGCTTGTGGCAGGTTGTCCATATGCTTGATGCCGCCTAGAAATTTCTCAAGCCGCGCCATGCCCTTTTCACGCCTGACCGCTTCCTTTTTTGCCAGGAGTTCGAAGGTTCCGTCGTTCTTCATCGCTTCCAGATCGAGGAGGCGCGAAATGGAATTCTTGATCGTTGAGAAATTCGTTAGAGTTCCGCCGAGCCATCGCTGGGTGACGTAGGGCATCCCCACCTTGCGGGCCTCTTCCCTGACGATCTCCTGGGCCTGTTGCTTCGTACCCACAAAAAGCACTTTCCCGCCCTTCGCGGCGATATCGCGAATCACCTCCCGGGCCGTGTTGAACAATTTGAGGGTTTTTTGAAGATCGATGATGTAAATCCCGTTTCGAGCGCCAAAAATATAAGGGCGCATCTTGGGATTCCATCGGATAGTTTTGTGCCCGAAGTGGGCACCGGCTTCCAATAACTCGCGCAGTGTAATCGGATTCACGGGAACGCTCCTTTTGCCCCGCCTTTCATCGAGGGGGGCCCTGCCGACCACATGGCGGATGAGGCCGAATTTTTAAACAATTGTTTTTATTTGAGTAATTCGCTGAGCAGTTCCACCGCCCCGGCGTCCGCCACTGCTCGGCGCATGGAATGTCTCACAGGACCACTTACGATTCAAGTCGACGAATCAAAAGGGCTCAAGTCTTGTAATCCGCGTTGAAACGCACGTATTCTGCGCTCAGATCCGTCGTCCAGAAGACCGCCTCCGCCTCGCCGACCCCCAAGCCCAGTTCGAGCCCGTATTCGGACTGTTTGAGCAAGGGAGCCAAGGCTTCGGCCCACCCCGGGACGGGCGCGCCGTCGCGCATCACTTCCACGCTCTCGAATCTTAGCGACATCTTCTCGGGTGCCAACTCTGCGCCGCTATATCCGGCAGCTGCGAACATCCGGCCCCAGTTGGGCATCTCGCCATGAATGGCAGTTTTCACCAGCAGGCTCTCGGAAACCGACTTCGCGGCCAGATGCGCCTGATCCCTGTTGGCAGCGCCAGTTATTTTAACCTCCACTACCTTGTTCACCCCCTCTCCATCACGAACGATGGCCAAGGCCAGTTCCCTGCAAACCCGGTAAAGCCCCGCCTCGAACCTACCCAGAACTTCCGCCGATTCGAGTGCCACGCCGGTTGCACCCGTGGAGGCCAAAATTACCGTGTCGTTAGTGGAAGTATCGCCATCGATCGTCACGCAGTTGAATGTCTTGTGCACGACGGCCCGGAGGATGTTCTGGAGGTCTCCTTGCGGAACCAAGGCGTCAGTGGCGATATAGGCAAGCATCGTAGCCATGTCGGGGGCGATCATACCGGCCCCTTTGGCGATGCCGCCGATGTGGTAGGAACCCTCGGGTCCACTCACCCGCACAGCGTACTCCTTGGGTCGCGTGTCGGTCGTCATGATACCGACCGCCGCCTCTTTGCCGTTATCTGGGGAAAGGCCGGACACCAGATTAGTGATCTGGGCCTTCATGATATCGATCGGAAGCGGAGCGCCGATGAGTCCGGTGGAAGACATGGCGACCTGTGTTTCCGGGCAGTCGAACGCGTCTGCCACCTCGTCGCACAGGTGCACGGCGTCTCGATAACCCTGCTCGCCCGTACAGGCGTTCGCATTGCCGCTATTGACGAGAAACGCCCGCAAAGGGTTTTTTCCGACCCGTTCCCTGCACAGGGAGACAGGAGCGGCGCACATCTTGTTTCGGGTGTAGACGCCCGCGGCCGTGGCCGGTGGGTCGAAGGCGAGTAGCACCATATCCGGTTTGCCGGAAGGCTTGATTCCTGCTGTCACCGAAGCGGCTAGAACACCTTCGGCCGCACAAACGCCGCCCTCAATCGCCAGCATGAATTCTTGTTCGCTCACATCCAAAACCCCTTCTTTTTTGCTCACACCCAAAGTCCTGGGTGAAGCAGACCTTGCGCTTCGGGGAGCCCCAGCATCAGGTTCATGTTCTGTACCGCCGCTCCCGATGCGCCTTTCACCAAGTTGTCTATCGCTGCAACAATGATGAAGCGAGAGGTGCGCTCATCGTATGTCAGGCCGATGTCCACATAGTTCGAGCCGGCCACCTGCGTCACATTTGGAAACGTGCCCTCGGGCATCAAGCGGATGAACGGCTCATTTGCATAGGCGTCGTGCAGCGCCGCCCGGACCGCCGAGGCGTCGGCGCCACCTTTTCCTTTAGTGTAGATGGTCGAGAGTATCCCCCGGGTCATGGGCGCCAGATGTGGTGTGAAGGAAACTCGCAAGGTCTCGCCAAGTGCGGCGGACAACTCCTGCTCGATCTCGGGCGTATGGCGATGATTCCCCACACCATAGGCCTTGAAACCCTCGTTCACCTCGCTGAACTGAATACTCAAATCCGCTTTTCTTCCTGCACCCGAAACACCGGATTTTGCATCCACGATGATGGAATCCGGCTTGATGAGTCCCGCCCTCAAAAGCGGGGTCAGGGCGAGAATCGCCCCCGTAGGGTAACAACCTGGGTTCGCTACGAGGCGCGCTATTTTGATCTCCTCACGATACAACTCGGGCATTCCGTAGACGGCGTCCTTTATCCTTTCTGGCGAAGAGTGTTCTGTCTTGTACCAGGCCTCATAGATGCCAAAATCCCGCAAGCGGTAGTCGGCAGAAAAATCCACCACACGGTGACCAGCGCCCAGCAAGGAAGGCACGGTGCTCATCGCCACTCGATGCGGCAGACAGCAGAACACAAGGTCGGCTCCCTCGCAGACGGATAGCTCGAACTTCATAAGCGAGCCGCCGTGCACGGAAACCAAAGCCGGGAATACCTCGCCCACCGTCTTGCCGGCATAAGTCTCGGACGTGAAGGCCATCACCTCCACGCCCCCGTGGGAACCAAGGAGCCGCAACAACTCGAAACCCGTGTATCCCGTGGCACCCACCACGGCGATTTTCGACATCTCCTTATCCTCCAGAATCCTCGCTCACTCGCATCAAAACTCACTCGGAGCGTACGTTCGCTACAACCTGTTTTTTCGCACAAAAAAGGGCCGGCAAAGCCAGCCCCCGAATCGACCACCGCAGTGGTTAGCGTTTGGAGAACTGGAAGCTCTTGCGCGCGCCTTTCAATCCATACTTTTTACGTTCTTTGACACGGGAATCGCGCGTGATTAGACCGGCTTTCTTGAGAATCGTCCGAAATGCGGGGTCCACGCTCAACAGCGCCTTGGAAATGCCGTGCCGCAGGGCGCCCGCCTGGCCTGTGAGTCCCCCGCCCTTAACGGTGGCCCGCACGTCGTAGCTGCCCCACGTCTCGGTCAACTCAAAGGGCTGCTTTATCACCATGAGCGAGGTGTCGCGGAGAAAATACTCGTCCGCCGGCGTGTTGTTCACCAGAATCCTGCCATCGCCCGGCTCTATCCAGACGCGCGCAACGGCCGTTTTCCGTTTTCCCGTGGCATAGTGCTTCGGTATCGTGGCCATTTCGATTTCAAAAACCTCTTGGAATTCAGTCCAACTGAATAACTTCGGGGCGTTGCGCCTCATGCGGATGTTTGTCGCCCGCGTACACTTTCAGTTTTTGTAGAATAGATCGTCCCAGCTTGTTTTTCGGCAACATACCCCGCACGGCGTGTTCTATCACCCGCTCGGGATGCGTTTCCAACATGCGCGCCGCATTCACTTCATTAAGATGGCCCGGATAGCCGGAGTGACGATAGTACTTTTTCTCCGTAAGTTTGCGGCCTGTTAGCACGATGCGCTCTGCGTTGATAATGACGACGTATTCGCCGTTGTCGACATGCGGCGTCCAGTCGGGTTTGTGTTTGCCGCGAAGCAGTGTAGCCACGCGCGTGCAAAGACGCCCCAAGGTTTGATCCTTTGCATCAACCAGCACCCAACTGCGCTGCGCGTTGGCCTCTTCCTTCGTGAGGCTGACGGTCTTTTTGTACATTCTCATCGGTTTTTTCTCTTATTCGACCAAGCAAAAGTCTTCTCTGGAGAAGACGAAGGTGTATATAAACCCCAGATGGGCGGGCGATGTCAACTGCCTCGGAAGGAATTTTCCCATAAGGATAGCGAACAGTATATTTTATTGAATAACCGCTCGTTGTGCCCGAATTTCACAAAGGCGTAGCACGTATCCACGATGCAATATGCATGGGACATGGATGCGCTCCCTGCCGAGTATTCAGGTTTGTAAGCACGACCACGTAGCCGTGTTCACGCAGCGTTCGGAAGAAACGAACCGTGAATACACCCGTATCAGCGGAATTCCAATTTGCAGTACACAGGGGTCTGAATAAGGACGTTTGCCCCGAGGCTCTCCAGATCGAACCAGACATCAAATACGGAATTTTCCCAGATATCGACCATCAACCAATTTTACCATCTCGGCGAACCTTGAGAAGAGGAGACGCACACGATTTGCCCGACAGTGCCCTCATACAAGGCGCGGGTGAAATCCGCGCACTCTGGCGTTGCGCTGCACAAGATTCTCGGTATGTTTCTCGTACGGTATTTGTCGTTTCCGGGGTCCACGTACTCCGGCGAAAACGCGCGACAGAAGTCTTCTCCTGCCTGCCAGCCGCCTCAGGATACAACGGGCAATATGAGTTCTTCGGTCGTACCCGAATAGCTGATACTCCTGGGCACGTAGAGCTGTCGCTTGTGTTGATACCACCCGATGCTCTCGACCGCTGATTGAACGAAGGACAAATCCGGGATATGACTTTTCGCATTTTGCAGGCAGTGAACCGAGTGCAACTCGTGTCCGGCCTGACGACCCGGTAACACGCGTGCAAGAATTCCGGCGTGAGCGGAAGAGAGACGTAACCCAAACCCATTACGTATGACAGAGCCTTTTTTCTGGTTTTTGATGAGTTGCAGGAACCCTCCAAAAGGTAAAAAATCGGGGTTCTCTGACAACAATTGTTGTATAAAGAATAACAGAAATGATTGGCGCATATCGTTCACTTATACCGACGATAAACGGAATGTTCTCATAACGGGAGACTTAAGTATGAAATGGTTGACGGGACTGGCCTTGGGTCTGCTCTTAATGGCGAACGCGGTCCAAGCGGCTGAAAAATGGAACATGCCGACGGCATATGGGGACGCCAACTATCATACGCAAAATGGAAAACTCTTTGCCGAATCGGTAGGTATATGCACCGGGGGAAAACTTCAAATCGTGGTGCATTCCGGTGGTTCTCTCATCAAGGGTGGCGGGATCAAGCAAGCCGTACAAAGCGGGAAGATTCCCATCGGCGAACGCCTGCTGAGCGCACATCAGAACGAAAATGCCGTCTTCGGCTTTGATTCCGTACCGCTTCTGGCCACGTCTTTCGAGGAATCCGAGAAACTCTGGCGCGCGGCCAGAAACCGTCTGACGAAAATTTTCGCCACGCAGAACCTCGTGCTGCTCTACTCCGTCCCTTGGCCACCGCAGGGGATGTATTTCAAACGCGCGATAGGCGGCGTCGCTGACATGCGCGGTATCAAGTTTCGCGCGTACAGCGCCGCGACGGCGCGGCTGGCGCAACTCGCCGGAATGCCCTCTGTACATATCGAACTTGCGGAACTCAAACGGGCGCTTGAAAGCGGCAAGGTGGAGGCTTTCATCTCCTCGTCCGCGACAGGTTATGACCTGAAACTATGGGAACATGTCAGCCATTTTTACGACACCCAAGCCTGGTTGCCGCGTAACTATGTGTTCGCAAACAAACGCGCCTTCGAGGCACTCGATTCGCACGCGCGCAACTGCCTGCTCTCTTCCGCCCTATTGGCCGAAGCGGCAGGAACTGCGCGAGCGCGTGAGTTGACCAGTTTTTACCTCAAAAAACTCGCCGAAAATAGCATGCGCGTACAAAAGCCGGGAAAGCAACTCCAAGCCGGTCTCAAGAAAATCGGCGAAATCATGTCCGCCGAATGGGCAAAGGCCGCAGGAGCCGAGGGTAGGGCGATCATCAAGGCATTCAGAAGGGAATAAGGAATCAGTCGGGAAGCAGCCTTGAATTATGGCAATTGCTGTTCCTGCGCCTTGGCCCAATATCTGGATGCGCTGAGGGCAATGATTTCTCTCAAACAGGCATCGTATCGGCCATGGCCAAAACAGCGGGAAAAGAAAATCTTCCGTGATTTCTCTCTGTATACGGGGTTAGAGATCTTTCATGCGCTGCCCACGCCGAAGGCGCGAAGCGCGTCAAATATTCATGGCGCGGACGAGGGGTGCACCCTCGTGATAGTCGATCACGTTCAGGGCCGTGAAATCCTGTTCCAACCGAAAAAAGCTCTCCAATGGAGCATCCAACGCATCGCACAGGATTACACGGTTTACTGCCGCATGGGCGCAGATGATTACGTTCTTTTCCTTCTCCCTAGTGCAAATGCCTTGATACGCGGGTAGCACCCGCGCAGCGAGTTCCGCCACGGATTCCCCGTCGCCCGGCGGCTTCGAATGAACGAAGTTCCTGTAATGCGCGGCCAGGCGCTCTGGCTCTTTTTCCGTGAGGGATGCGTACGTTTCCCCTTCCCAATCACCTAGGTGAAGCTCGGCGATATCAGGCACAATTACAGGCTTGAGTCTCAAGCTCATTGCGTCTGCCAAAATTTCCGCTGTCTTGACGGAGCGGGCGAGCGAACTGGTGTAAAGAACCGTTTCGCTTTCCATCAGCCAGCCCTTGACGCGCGCTGATGCTTCCCGAACCTGCTTTTCACCCTCGGCGAGGAGTGGCGCGTCGGTACTGCCGTAGAAATAACCCTCTTTTGAACCCTCGGCCGCACCATGCCTGAGCAAAAGTACGCGCGTAGAGTCGGCCTTGCGCGGCATGGAGACCGTGGAATCGGCCCGCCTTTGGTTCACGTTTCTCTCCAATACGAAAACAGGCGCGGAGGGTTTTGCACCGCACCTGAAAACAATGTCGCACTATTTTGTGGCCAGCGAGACGTCCCGAACACCCGCTTCGGATACGAGTCCCATCACCTTGATCACGAAGCCGTAATCAAGGCGCTTGTCCGCCTTGACAGTGAGAGAAGGCTCGAACTTTCCGCTCTCGATGTCTGATTTCAACTTGCTCTCCAAATTATCGAGCAACACCGTTTTACCGTTCAAAGTGATTCGCTTCTCCAGGCCGACTTCAATCAACAAAGATTTTTTCTTCACTACCTCGGCGCTTGATTTTGCCTCAGGCAGTTCAATGTCGAGCCTCCGGGTGAAATCCACGAATGAGGTGGAGACCATGAAGAAGATCAGGAGCAAGAAGACGACATCTATGAGCGAGGTGAGTTGGAGGCTGTAATCTTCCTCCGAATCGACCTGAAAGCGCATCATAAATCCTCGTCCGGCGTATTTACACTCTCCATACCCTGCATTACTTTTGCGGAAGACCTGTCCGCGTTCTCGCCGGGTTCTTCAGATTGTGCCGCCAGGTTCTGCAAAAGCGAGAGAGCGACCGATTCCATCTCGAACAGGAGGCGGCTGCTGCGCGAGCGGAAAAAATGGTACGCTGCAAGAGCGGGAATGCCTATCAAAAGGCCAGCCGCCGTGGTCAGCAGCGCTTCGGATATTCCTTCCGCCACGAGATTCGGGTTCCCCGTTCCGGCGCGGCTGATAACGTCGAACGCGCGTATCATCCCGACAACGGTGCCGAACAGCCCCAGCATCGGTGCCAGGTTCGCGATGACGCCCAGACCTCTGAGGTTTCGCGACAAAACGGTCGATTCGTGCTGACCCGTTCCGACCATAGAGCGCTCCATCTCACCGATTCCCAGGTGCCGCCTCGCAAGCCCCGCTTGAAGCACATGAGCGAGAGGCGAGTCGAATTGTTTGCAGGTTTGGGTGGCTCTCTCGAAATTGCCGCTTCGCCAGTACTTCTCCGAAGCTCTAACCAAGGCGTCGGGCAGAACCTTCTTTCGCCTCAATGAAATAAGCCGCTCGAGCGTCACCATGAGCACGACGACCGAGCAGAGCCCCAAGGGGATCATTGTATAGCCCCCCTTCTTCAAAAGCTCCCAAACTTTGGTGGTAAAACCCCAATCGGCGAAGCTTGGGGCCGCGAACGCCTGCTCTGCTCCGAGCAGAAGAAATACGCCAGTTATACTGACTGCAAAGGGCCACGGGCCCTCTTTTGAACGAATCGTTTCACGAAACATCGCTTAAAATTCCTGTAACCCACGATAGGTCGGTTTCCACTGTAATTTGGGTATCGAACACGTCTGCACAAACGGGAAGCAAATCCTGCACGAGTTTCGAGAGTCTTGGCGAGGCTCCCATGAGTTTTTCAAGTGAGGTCACGCGCGCACCCACTTCACCACAGGGGTGCATCATCTCGAAATATCTCAGATCGGGCGATGCGTTTAACGAAACCCCATGCATTGTCACCCAACGCCTTGCCCCCACGCCAAGGGCGAGAATTTTTTCATCCTCCACCCAGAGGCCCGGGTTCCCCGGCCTTCTCTCGGCGCGAAACCCAGCTTTCTCCAGATAGCGCCGAAAAATCTCCTCCAGACGTCTGCAGTGAAGATGCACGTCTCGCTCCCATTCGCGGAGGTCACATATGGCATAGAGCATCAGTTGGCCCGGGCCGTGAAAGGTCACCTCGCCGCCCCGATTGATCCGTGCGAGCGGAACCTCAGCGCCGTCGATGGGGGATCGCCTCAGAAGAACGTTCGTCTCGCTCCCTCCCTTGCCCAGCGTCATAACCGGGTCGTGCTCCAGGAAAAGAAAAACGTCATCCCCCAGGCGTCCCTCGGCGCGCTCGGCCCACAGACGCTTTTGCATATCCCATGCTTCGCCGAACGCCACCCGTCCCAGGAAGACGGCTCTGATGGATGGTTTACTCAAAGCAGACGGCTCCCGCGCCGACCAGATCACCGAGTTCCTCTCTCAGTTCCGCCGTCGGTGCGACCACGAACTCCTCCCCCGCCTCAATGCGTACCTCTCGCTCGGGGAACCTGAGCGTGAAGAGCACCGAGCAGTTGCCCGGATGCCTCGCTAGCACGTCTCGAATGGATTGAAGGCGATTCGGTGTGCGGCACTCTCGGCCCAAATCAACCAGCACCTTACTCGCGCGGTTCACCTCCACTTTGGACAAAGGTTCGATGGTACGTACCACTACCTGCACGCCGTCGTCCGACACTTCGGCGACGCCTTCGATGAGAACGGGTTCTTCGCTTTCGAGAATTTCATGACAACTCTCGAACACGTCTGGAAACACTGTCATCTCCGCCGTACCCACCTGATCCTCGAGCACGAAGTTCGCCATGCGTCGACCTGAGCGCGTCATGCGCAACCGAGAGGAGCGGATGATCCCCGCAATCTTCAGTTCGCGTGCGGTCGTGACGTCGGCGAGTCGCAGGGTGTCGATGTTGGCGAAGCGATCGACGACCTCCTTGTGATCGTCCAGAGGATGCCCGGAAACGTAGAAGCCCAGCACCTCACGCTCGTTGGCGAGACGGTCGCCGTCCTCCCATTCGATCACCTCTGGCAGGTGAAGCGCGTTTCTGGTGGCTTCCTCCCCTCCGAAGAGGGTTCCCTGTCCCACAGCGATGCTTTTTTGCTCGCGAATCGCAGCTTCGATCACGATGTCAAGTGAGGCCGTCGCCTGAGCGCGTCCCACGCCCAGAGAATCAAAGGCCGCCGCCTTGATGAGGCTCTCGAGCGCCCGGCGATTCAAGTGCCGATGCTCCACACGCCTGCAGAAATCACCCAGGTCCCTGAACGGCCCATCCTCGTCCCGACCGGCCAAAACGGCATCCACCAGTCCTTCGCCCACGTTCTTCACGGCGGCCAGACCGAAACGGATAGCGCCTTTTTCCACCGTGAAATCTTTCTGGCTGGCGTTCACGTCCGGCGGGAGGACAGAAATATTCATGCTTCGACACTCGGCGATGTCCTTGATGACCTTGTCGGCGTTTTCCCGGTCGCACGTGAGAAGCGCGGACATGAACTCGCGGGGATAGTGCGTCTTCATGTAGGCCGTACGATAGGCAATCAAGGCGTAGGCCGCGCTGTGGCTCTTGTTGAAACCGTAGCCCGCAAACTTTTGTATCTGATCCCACAAGGATTCGACCTTTTTCCTGTCGTGGCCGCGCGCGACGGCCCCATCCACGAAGTCCGCCTGCTGTTCGGCCATGAGTTTCTGACTCTTCTTGCCCATCGCCTTGCGCAGCACGTCTGCACGTCCCAGAGAAAAGCCCGCAAGCACGTTCGAGATTTGCATGACCTGTTCCTGATACACCATGACGCCGTAGGTTCCCACGAGGATGGATTCGAGTTCATCGAAGAAATAATCTATCTTCTCGCGCCCGTGCTTTCTTTTGATGAACGCATCCACCATGCCGCTCTCGAGTGGACCGGGCCGGTAGAGCGCGACCATGGCGATCAAATCCTCGAACGTCGTGGGAACGAGCTTTCGCAGATATTCCCGGATGCCCCGGCTTTCGAGTTGGAATATGCCGGTCGTCTTCCCTTCGGCGAGCAGGCGGTAGGTAGCCGCATCGTCCAGGGCCAGTGTCTCCATGTCGAATTCCGCGCCTCCGTCGCGTACGAGGTCCGCGGCCCGCTCAAGCACAGTGAGCGTTTTGAGACCCAAAAAGTCCATCTTGAGGAGGCCCAGTTCCTCAATGTCCTTCATGTCGAACTGGGTCATCATCTCGCCACCCGAGGCCTTGTAGAGCGGCACGAAGTCGGTGAGCTTTGAAGGCGCGATGACTACGCCGGCAGCGTGCGTTCCCGCGTGGCGGATGTTGCCCTCAAGTTTTCTGGCCGTGCCCATCAACTCACTCACCTTCGGATCGCGAGACACGGTGTCGCGCAGGCGCGGCTCCTTCTTCATGGCGTCTTCCAAGGTGATCTTGAGTTCGTTGGGTACCAGCTTGGCGATGCGGTCCACCTCGCCGTAGGGCATGTCCATGACCCGGCCCACATCGCGCAAAACACCTTTCGCCAGCATGCTCCCGAAGGTGATGATCTGACACACGTTCTCGCGCCCGTATTTCTCCTGCACATATCGGATTACTTCGTCGCGTCTGTCCATGCAGAAGTCTATATCCACGTCGGGTGGACTAATGCGCTCGGGGTTCAGGAAACGCTCGAAGAGAAGAGAATATTTGATTGGATCGATACCCGTGATGCCCAGCGCGTATGCAGCCAAACTGCCCGCCGCCGAGCCCCGGCCCGGCCCCACGGGAATGCCCTGTTCCTTGGCGTAGCGGATGAAGTCGGAGACAATGAGGAAATAGCCCTCGTAATTCTGACTGTTGATGACTTCGAGTTCCATCCTGAGGCGTTCTCGATATCGCTCCGCTTCTGCGCCCTCAATCCCGAGTGACACGAGTTTACATGCAAGCCCCTCCTCAGCGGTGCACCTTAGGTATTCTTTTTTGTCGACCCCGTCGGGAGTGTCGAAATCCGGATAGTGGGCTGCACCGAAATTGAACTTGAAATCACATTGCTCGGCGATGGTTAGGGTGTTGGCGAGGGCTTCGGGGACTTCGCCGAATAGCACCTCCATCTCTTCGGCGCTTTTGAGGTAAAACTCCTCGCTCTTGACCTTCATGCGGTTGGGGTCGTTTAGGGTCTTGCCCGTCTGGATGCAGATGAGTACCTCCTGGGCGCCGTGATCCCCCTTGTCCAGGTAGTGCACGTCATTGGTGGCGACCAGGGGCAGTCCCATCTCCCTGGAAAGAGCGATGACCCTCGGGATGACCTGCTTGTCCTCCTCCATACCGTGGTCTTGGAGTTCGAGATAGTAGCGATCCGGAAAGAGTTCCTTGTAAAATCCTGCTGCCTCGCGCGCCGCCTCCTCACGCCCGTGCAGGAGATGCTCGTTCACCTCTCCACGTAGGCAGGCAGACGTGCATATGAGGCCCTCGGCATGCTGGGAGAGTAGTTCGCGGTCGATTCTCGGAAAATAGTACATGCCCTCAATAAAGCCCCGTGTGACGAGTTCACACAGGTTGTTGTAGCCCATCTGGTTCTGGGCCAGCAGCAGCATGTGATATGCGCGACCTCCGCCGTTCGTAGAGCCCTTGTCGAACCGGCTACCGGGGGCGACGTACACCTCGCAGCCGATAATGGGTTTGACGCCAGCACTATTAGCCGCCTCGTAAAACTTCACCGCGCCGAACATGTTCCCGTGGTCGGTAAGCGCCACAGCTGGCTGGCCGAGTTCGGCGGCGCGCTGCACAAGTTCGTCGATGCGCGTGGTGCCGTCCAGAAGACTGTACTGAGAGTGTAAATGCAGATGAACGAAAGGAGAGGGCATATCTATTCCCCGGGGCGGTATTTCATACAGGCGTGACTTGGTTGCTTACTTCTTTGCGTGCAGCCGATGCGGCATCTCAATTTATGGCTTTGAATCCCTGGCCGCTATCTGTATCTTTTTGCGGCTAGGAAATTTATTTCTGCCCGCGTCGGATTAACCGCCGTATCCGAAAATTTGGCTGATGAACCTGCCGGGAATCATGGCGAATCCGCCCGCGATGAGGGCACCAATCATCGTGCCCGTCATGAACGCAGCATGCGTACGCACCCTTCCCCGCCGTATCGAGACTACTGCGGCCACCATACAGAACATTGTCCATATTGTGAGGAGGTGAATCCAACTGAAATCGCCGTCGTTCAGTTCGCGAATCCAGAAGGAAGAAACCGTGACGTAGGTCATCACGACCATCCAGCACCAGCCGATGACGCGGTGCTTGCGCGTTCCTTTAGCGGACGCAAGATTGACCATGCCGAGCCCGATCGCCAGCACCGCCAGAATGAAATGCGTCCAAATCAGCAAGGTTTCGCTTCCCCGTGCCTAGTTGTTGGAATCCTTGAACACCATGACGTCCTGAATGAGTTTTCCCTTATAGCTCAGGTCTTCGTGCATGTTGGTGTTCAGCGTTACCCTGATCTCGAGATTTCCCTTCGGCAGTTTATCCATGAAATAAAAAGCCCCGTATAGCCTCGTGAGTTTCTTGTTGTTCAGGTACAGGTGCGCGTGTCCCTCGTTGATCCTCGATGTCTTGTTCACTTCTTTGGGCGCGAAGCGAAAATTCTTAAGCTCCAGGTAGAGGTTGAGTGTCCCTTTGGTGTGGGCGTCCTTCTCAAGGTGTATCTTCACACTCGGGGGGTTCTTGTAGTCTGCGGGAATTACTTTGACGGAATGTTTCATCTCGTGCACATGGTTGTGGCCTTTCATCATCTTGTGACCATGTTCTTTCTTCGAGTCGCCGGTTTTTTTCATTTCATACCCTTGAGGCCCGATCATCCCATGCCTGTGTCCTTTCTTTCCATGGTCACTCTGTGCGATATGCCAGTGGGGATAATTCGCCTCATGGGCGTTGGCACTCATTACGGCGAAAAGCGAAACCAGGGAAAATAATGCAACCACGGCGAGTATGTTCCGGGACGTGCGTTTCATATAATTTCAACTCCTCTGAGTAATTTCAGAAGCGGCGACGGGCCAAGCAAAGGAAAGAACGGGCAACTGCACTGTAAATTTGCTGATTCCATAAGCCTAAATCTGGCACTACACCATCTTTTATCTTAACTTGTAAATCGAAGACATCGGCAACTATGAACAGCGTCCTTATTCCAATTACTCGATGAAGATGAGAGAAAATGCGCAAGTTTCTCCTCTTGATTTGTATCGTCTTTTTGGCAGGATGTAAAACTACATCAAAAGGGATTTCAGCCGCCATGTATTTCGATACGACCAGCAGGCAAACCTACCAAGACAAAGACTGGAACCTTGAGTTTTACGATAATTGCGGACTTCCGGACTCTTCTTCAGTACGGTGGGTAACCGAAGGAAATGAGACATTTTTGCGCTTCACCCTGAAAAGGAAGCAACTGGGAGGATGCAGCACCGATGCCCTTGCCAGGCACGGCGCGCCATACTGGGAGCGCGCTGAAATAAAACAGGCGAGTACTTTGAATCGAGATGCAGACTATACATTGACCTTTAAAGTTCGGTTCGTAAAGGGATTTTCCCATCAAAGGGAAGGTTTTTTTCAGATGCACCAATCCACTCGAGATTGCCGGGTTGGTCCACCATTGATGTTCAAATTCTCGAACAAGCACCTGACAGCCAAATATTGGCATGAACGCTTCAAAAGGAAAGTCCACATCAATGAATTGATAGGAAAATGGATAGACGTAAAGCTGGAAGTTAATTTTACAGAATCGAATTACAACCTGATATTTAACGAAGAAAACTTATTGGCAAAGGAAGAATTTGCAGTAGAACCGTGTGGGAAGCCGCATTTCAAGTTCGGGATATACCGGCCCGGTGACGAAGACGTCGCCAGCGAAAGAATCTCCATTTTCGATATCGACAAAATCAGGCTGGTCGAGAGGAAGAAAAATTGATTCCTGCTTAACATATTGATCTTAATTGCCCTTGATTCATTCCCACTCGATCGTGCCCGGCGGCTTGGAAGAAATATCATAGACCACGCGGTTCACGCCGCGCACCTCGTTGATGATGCGCGATGATGCCTCGGCAAGCAAATCCGCAGGCAAGCGTGCCCAGTCCGCCGTCATTCCGTCTTGGCTGGTGACGGCTCGAAGCGCGAGGGCGTTCTCATACGTTCTCGCGTCGCCCATTACGCCCACGGTGTTCACGGGCAGCAGAACGGCGAACGCCTGCCATACCCTGTCGTAATAATCGTGCTTGCGGAGCGTTTCGATGAAAATAGCGTCTGCCTCCTGGAGGGTTTTTACGCGTTTTTCCGTCACCTCTCCCAGGACGCGCACGGCGAGACCCGGGCCGGGGAACGGGTGGCGCCAGAGCATTTCGCGGGGCAAGCCCAACTCCTCGCCTGCTTCGCGTACCTCGTCCTTGAACAACTCGCGCAGGGGTTCGATAAGGGCAAGTCGCATCCATGTGGGCAAGCCACCCACATTGTGGTGGGTCTTGATCGTCGCTGAAGGCCCCTTGAACGAGACGCTCTCGATGACATCGGGGTAAAGCGTCCCTTGGGCCAGGAACTTCACATCGCCCAGCTTCCTCGCCTCGCGTTCGAAGATGCGGATGAATATTTCACCGATTCTCTTTCTTTTGGCTTCAGGGTGGGTGACGCCGCGCAGCACGTTCAGAAATTCCCTGCGCCCATCCGTGTGCACGAGATTGAGCCTTCCACCGAAAGTCTCCACCACCTGCTCGGCTTCGTTCTTGCGGAGCAGGCCATTGTCCACGAAGATGCAGGTGAGCCTTTCGCCTATCGCTTCTTTGACGAGCATTGCCGTGACAGAGGAATCCACGCCGCCCGAGAGACCGCAGACCACGTTCTTGTGCCCGACTTGCTTCCTGATGCGCTCGACCGTTTCTTCGATGAAGGAGCGCATCGTCCAATCACCCACACATCCGCAGATCTTGTAGACGAAATTGCGCAGAATTTCCTTGCCTCGCGGGGTGTGCGCCACTTCGGGATGAAACTGTATGCCGTAGCGACGCCCGTCTTCGGACATCATCGCCGCCACTGGGGAACCTTCTGACCGTGCGAGCGACTTGTATCCTGGCGGCGGCGCCTCTATCGTGTCTCCGTGACTCATCCAGACGGTCTCGGCCCCGCCTGATCCGAGAAAGATGCCGACCGGCTCTTCGACAAACATTTCGGCACGACCGAATTCCCTCTTGGCATAAGGGCCGACCTTTCCGCCAAGCAGGTGTGTCATGAGTTGCATGCCGTAGCAGATTCCCAAGATGGGGAAGTCGCTCTCGAACAACGCGGGGTCGACCGAGGGAGAACCGTTTTCGTAAACGCTACTTGGCCCGCCCGAGAGGATGACACCCTTGATATGCGGGCCTGTAACCTCGCGCCAGTCGCGGGTGCAGGGTTGAATCTCGCAATACACGTTCAACTCCCGCACGCGACGGGCGATGAGTTGCGTGTACTGCGAGCCGAAATCAAAAATAAGGATTTGATCGCGCATCTTCAATTCAGGACATAGCGAAGCGAATCGCCACTTCCTCTCCAATCTCAAGCCCGCCGACGGGTCGGCCAGCTGACATTATCTGCGCCGGAGGTTACGAATCGGGATCCTGCATCCCTGACGAATCCGGCGCTTTCGGTTTTTCGGGCGACGGTCGTACTCTCATCCGGCGCGGTCAATCATCGGCCCGCACACGCTTGGCGACGCAGGGGGCGACTTGGAGCAAGAAAATCAATCACGCTGGTAGTTAGGCGACTCGCGCGTGATGAACACGTCGTGCACATGGCTTTCCGTGAGACCTGCCGACGTGATTCGTACGAACTTCGCTTTCTTCCTCAATTCCTTCAGATTGCGGCAGCCGGTATACCCCATACCCGCAGCCACGCCACCCATGAGTTGGTAGACAGTGGCGGAAAGCGGTCCCTTGTAGGGTACACGGCCTTCCACCCCCTCGGGTACGAGCTTCGAATCGCTGAAGGCGTGCTCCTCAATGCCCGGATAGCCATTCTGCACGTCCTGAAAGTAGCGGTCCCGACTCTGGCCGTTGCTCATCGCGCCGACTGACCCCATGCCGCGATACACCTTGTAGCTTCTCCCTTGGTAAAGCACCCGCTCGCCGGGACTCTCCTCCACCCCTGCGAGCAGGCTGCCGACCATCACGCCGTGCGCACCTGCAGCGAGTGCCTTGACGATGTCGCCTGAATACTTGATGCCACCGTCGGAGATAATTTTGACCCCGTGTGGTTCTGCCGCCGCCGCGCAGTTCGCCACCGCGCTCAATTGGGGCACACCCACTCCCGCCACCACGCGTGTCGTGCAAATGGAACCCGGCCCGATACCGACCTTTATCATGTCGGCACCCCTTGAGATGAGTGCCTCCGCGCCTTCGGCTGTGGCCACGTTACCAGCAAGCACCTTCACGTCTGGCCAGCCGGCTTTGATCTCCTCCACCGCCCGCAGCACCCGCTCGGAATGGGCGTGTGCGCTATCGACGACGAGGAGGTCTGCCCCCGCTTCCCGTAATGCGGAGATGCGTTCACGCATATCAGCGGCCACGCCCACCGCCGCCGCCACGCGCAGGCGGCCGAGCTTGTCCTTGGCGGATTTGGGATAGCGGCGCACCTTCTCGATGTCCTTGAGCGTGATGAGGCCCTTGAGGTGGAAGCTCTCGTCTACGACGAGGAGTTTTTCAATGCGGTGGCGGTGCAGGATTCCCTTGCTGTCGTCGAGTGTCGTTCCCTCCGGCACAGTGACGAGCTTCTCGCGCGTCATCAACTCCGAGACCGGCTTGTCGAGGTTCGTCTCGAAGCGCACGTCCCTGTTCGTGAGGATGCCGACGAGGCGACCCTCCTCGGTAATAGGTACGCCCGAGATGTGATAGGCCTGCATGACTTCCAGTGCCTCTCGAATCTGTTGCTTGGGCCGCATGGTGATGGGCTGGGTGACCATGCCGCTTTCGGAGCGTTTGACGCGGTCCACCTCGGCCGCCTGGCGTTCGATGGTCATACTGCGATGTACCACGCCTAGGCCCCCTTGCTGGGCAAGCGCGATCGCCAGCCCCGATTCCGTCACCGTATCCATGGCCGCGCTCAGAAGAGGAATACCGAGTTCAATCTCCTTGCATAGAGAGGTAGAGAGATCCACGTCTTTCGGCAGCACCTCCGAGTGTGCAGGCAGAAGCATCACGTCGTCAAAGGTATAGGCTTCTTCTATCGGGGTGTTGAGCATCTGTATGCGCCACTCCCTGGGATGAGAGGCAGCAGGGAAGGACCCTGCAGCTTTTCGGTTCAGGTAAGGAAAACGCCCGCCACCATTGCACCGTTAAGGCCAAGAGTGAGCGAGCGTAATGAAGACCTCCTCCACCATCAGCGGCCGATGGCTTGTGCAAGAAATCGGGACCGAAAGGCTGTTTTGAAAGGACGTGGACAACAACTGCCTTCCTTTTTCTTGCCTCGCCATTTTGTTTCGCATGGGCACCGGTGTCAAGAGCGCCAGCGTCTTGACGCGAAAACGGATCAACTCCTGAGAAATCGCCTCTGCACTGGACCTACACCCATCACAAGCATGATGGGCCGTCCGTGCGGGCAGGTCCATCTGCCTGGCGTCTTCTCAAGTTCCTCGACAAGGGCGGCCACCTCCTCAGGACGCATGGTCCGGGCCGCCTTGACCGCTCCCCTGCAACTCATTCTTGCGATGATCCCGTCGATCAGGTCGGCGAAACTAACGGGCTGTTCGATATCCGCGAGACCCTCCGCAATCTGACGCACCACACCTGCGGGACCACGGTTCGCAAGAAGCGCAGGCACGGCCAGAATCCTGTATTCTCCGGGACTCACGTTCTCGAGTTCGAAGCCTGAGCGCAGCAAATCCTCGCGATGCGCCTCAATGCCGAGCGCCTCTTCGGGTCGAAGTCTTATCTCCTCTGGCACCAGACAAGTCTGGCTGTCCACGTGGCACTCGCGAAACTGATCGCGAAATCGGTTGTAGAGCACACGCTCGTGCGCTGCGTGCTGATCGACGAACACAAGTCCCTGAGCTGATCCGAACAGCAAGAAGCACTCCTCCCACTGGCCCAGATACCGGCATTCCGAAAGAACGACAGGATCGCTCGGATGGGGCGGCTCAAGCATTCGCTCAAGCGACAATGGAGCCTGAGGGTCGGCCGGGGAACTTTGGGAAGCCAGTGCAGCAGGACCCGGCGTATGCGCACCGGATGCAGAGTGAGGGTATTCCGGGGATTCTTTCTCCCTGGAAACACCGTAATCTACGGGGGCGGCGTAGCCTTGATCTTCAATATATCCAATATATCCCCCGCCACCCAGCAAAGCGGGCTCGGAGACCCGAGAGGTCGGAGATGCTTCCGTAACCGTGGGGTCTTCCGTCACTGAGCCCGCAGCACTACTGGCCGCATGGCCTGCACCCCGGTGGGCGAAGTCACGACGTACTCTCTGGGGGCGCGCTCCCAGAACAGAGGCGACGCTCTCCCGCACGAGAGCGTAAACGCTTGATGCGAAGCGGAAGCGCACTTCCTGCTTGGCGGGGTGGGCGTTCACGTCCACATCCTCGGGCGGCATATCCAGGAAGAGGATGAAGACGGGGTGACGCTTCACCGGCATGAAGCTGCGATAGGCCGCATAGACCGCGTGAACAAAAAGGCGGTCCCGGATGGGGCGTCCGTTCACGAACAGATATTGTGCGTCACGAGTGGAGCGGTTCAGCCCCGGGGCGCCCGCCCAGCCGCTGAACGTCATGTTCTCCGACGTAGCGCGGGGAATCCTGAGAAGATGGGAAGCCACCGCCTCGCCGACAAGTTGCGCCGCGCGGGCCATGAGTCCTCCAGAAGCGTCCAGGTCGAGCAGCGTCCTCTTTCCGTGGCGTAGGACGAACGAGACATTCGGGTTCGCCATGGCCGCCTGATTCGCCACCTCTAGGCAGCGGACAAGCTCAGTCTCTTTTCTCTTGAGGAACTTGCGTCTCGCGGGTACGTTGAAAAACAGTGATCGCACCTCGATCCGCGTGCCTGGCGAGGCACCCATTTCGGTAACCCGCTGGAGCTTGCCACCCTTTATGCGCACCTCGGTTCCCAAGTCGTCTCCCGGTCTCCTCGTCGTGATGATCATCTTCGAGACCGCGGCGATGCTCGGCAGTGCCTCGCCCCGAAAACCCAGCGTAGCTACGCGTCCCAGATCCCAATTCGTAGTTATCTTGCTTGTC
This sequence comes from bacterium, assembly GCA_965200245.1. Lineage (GTDB taxonomy): Bacteria > UBA8248 > UBA8248 > UBA8248 > UBA8248 > Bin107. The sequence continues at coordinate 131,939 of CBDATS010000008.1, forward strand.
GCGTGACGTTCGATGCAGAGCAGCGCATCGTCCCCGCTCATGCCGTGACCGTCGTCGACCACCTGCACGCGCGAGGCGCCGCCCGATTCAAGATCGATTTCCACTCGCTCGGCGCCAGCATCGATGCTGTTCTCCACCAGTTCCTTGAGAACGGAAGCGGGACGTTGCACCACCTCGCCAGCAGCTATCTGGTTCGCGAGCGATTCGGGGAGAATGCGTATGCGGGTTTCTTTATTCATGGGGAACCCCTCGTGCTTTCGCCTAGGCCCATCAATTTCCCGCATCTTGAGAGGATTGTCAAGAAAAACCACAATATTTCGTGGATGTGGACATTCAATTACGCCATATGGTGGGATTTGTGCTGGATACGATTTTTGGGCTGTTCTCACAAAAGAAAGGGTTGATAGGATATTTGATGGCTTCAAACGGTACATTCGCCCTTCTTGAAATACCCCACGCTACCAAAACACCCGCCGCCCGATAATTGAAGTTGCACTCCCTGATTCGGGTTCTCTCGAAACGGTGAATCCATAAGGAGGAAACGAGTCGTAGTGACGGACCCGAGCAAAGTGCAGAAATCCAGACCACGATGAAAATGGTGAAAATCGCGGGTGACTCGGTCCTCTGCCTCCGCCTCGAGAGTGTCTGATTGAACCAGAGCATGCGCTTCCGCTTAGGTGTCGCATTCTTTCTCTCGTCCCTGCTAGTCGTCTATGGGGTCTACAACGCAAACTCCTTCGCGAGTCATCAGGAAGATCGCGAATTCTGGAACGGTGACCTAGCGAAAGGGGGCCGTGGAGGTATTGACCGCATCGGGGCGGCTCCGTCTTCTTTGTCCTTGCCCGGGAGAAACCTTGCGGAGTGACGTGGATATGCTCTGGATGAGTGTTGCCGGGCTGACCCAGGCAATCGAGTTCCGGTCAGTCTCACGTTTCGGGCAGGGGTGGATTGCATGGTCCCAAAGCACCGCACCCGGTCAATAATCGACAATACGACCTTTTCGTCTGGGGCGTTTTTTCGGGACGAGGGGGAATACCGGCGGAACCTCGGTGGCAAATCCCCTCTTTGGGGAACTACGGGTTGTTGTAAATCCCATCCCGGCAGGAATGCGCCGCCTTCTTCAATTCAGCCCATACACCAGATATGAAAGTAACTCGCTCAACCAGCTTCCCGCACTTTCTTGATAAATGCCGCTACCGCTTGACCAATCTCATCGGGGCAGTCCTCCTGCCCGTAGTGGCGCGTCGGGATGGTAATTTCCTCCTGATTGGGCCATTCCCTGCAAAACGCGCGCGCGGCGCCTGCCAGCGCGTGTCCATATTCGCAGTTGATGAAAAGCTTGGGCAAATTCTCGCTAGCACGTAGATAATCGCTGTAGCGCTTCACGATCTCGAAGTTATCCTTCGGTTCGCCCTCGAAGGGAATCTCGCACGCCCATTGGTGGGTCTGCCTTCTTTTCTGGATATCCCGAGTGGGTTTTCTGTAGACCTCTTTTTCCGCTTCGCTCAAATTGCGGAAGACACCGCGCTCGAAAAACATAGTCTCAACGAAGAAGTTATTCTTCATCACCATGGCGAGGCCCGTCTCGCCGCGAAGCATCTGGAACTGCGCGACTCTATCTTCAGGCATGTCTGTCCATAGACGCGGGCGCACCATGGATTCCATATAGGCGAGGCCTACCACTTGCTCGGGGAAACGTGCAACGCGGTTGAACCCCAGCGTCGCTCCCCAGTCGTGGAGCACGAAAAACGCATCTGTCGTCGCACCTATCGCCTCGAACCAGGCGTCCATGTAGGGGATGTGGTCCTGATAGCGGCAACCACCGCCCGGGATGTTGTCCGACTCTCCGCTGTTCATGAGATCAGGGGCCAGGCACCGCCCCAGTCCCTCCAAATGGGGGATTACGTTCCGCCACAGATAGGAAGTCGCCGGATTCCCGTGCAGCAAAACGATGGGCGGCCCTTCGCCCTTCTCGAAATACGCCATCTCCGCGTCGAGGACGCGGACCCTTTTTCTCTCGCAGGTGTCATCAGCGGATATGAGACTCATGGAAACTCCTGTAACGTGGAGCATGTTTGAGTGCGCGCATCGCGCTCGCTTCAGTTGGTCGTTCCCTCTTCCTCGCGAGGTTCGATGAGTTTGAGCCGCGAGGCGCCTTCCAGCATTCCCGCACGGTAGAGCGTATGCGCCAGGGACTGCGGCGATTTGAAAACCTTAACCTGCTCGGATGCGCTCAAAAGCAGGCGGATGAGGTCCACCATGCGGGCGACGGCGACGCCGTCCATGAGTTCCAACTCCTCCAAATCGAGGCCCATAGAACCGGCGTCCAGGACTTGAGTTTTTATTTCTTCAAGGACGCGTGCCGCTCCCCCGGCATTCAGGTCGCCCGAGAGGCTGAAACCCATACCCGAGGCGGATTTTTTGAGTTCAAACCTGGGATGCGAGAGCAGAATTCTTTCTTCGGATTTCACTGCAAGCGCAGGTTCAGTGGGCGTACGTGAGCGGGAAATCAACGGGCCTGTTTTTTTTCGCGCTATACTCGATCGCCAGCGTAACTTCGAGCACGGTGCGCGCATGTTCGGGTAGTGCCAACGAGACGCTCCTGCCCATCGTCACACGCTCAAGAAACAGCCTCGTCTCATCTCGCATCGGCCCCCAAAAGTCTCCCACCAGCCAGTCTCCCGCCATCATGGATTCAAGGAACACGATGTCCGACGTAATACCATCCACATATGGTGAGGGCACGCCCTTGTTCGTCGCCATGACAGCGTTTTTGTGTGAATCGTCAATCGCGATGGCGCCCTCGGTGCCCATGACTTCGAGATCGATGGAAGTAATGTTAGCCGGCCAGTTATCCGGCAGTATCCACGAGCAGCCGAAGTTTACTGTGCCGCCGTCCTCGAAGGTCAGGATCGCCCACGCCCAGTCTCCACAGCCCATCGGATGGTGCGGGAACACCTTGCTACCCCCCTGGGCATAGGCACGATGGGGTTTTCTGCCCTCGAAATACCAGAGGCAGATGTCTACCATGTATGTGAGCGTATCAGTGACGGGACCGGCATGAGCAGCGCGCTTGTATATTTCTGCCCCGTTGGTGGTGACGTTATAGAGCGTGGCGCGCGCGGTCTGGAGATGCCCCAGCCGGCCCCGCTGAATCTGTTCCTTGGCGTTCAGGAATCGCCGCCTTTGCCGCTGTGTGTAGCCGATAAAGAGCTCAGCACTCGATTTCTCATACGCTGCAAGAATCCTGTCCGCATCCTCAAGCGACAATGAAATCGGCTTCTCGCACAGCACGGGTTTTCCGAGTTCCAGTGCTCGGCAGACAGCATCAGCGTGATCGAACTCGGGCGTGGAGACGATCACGGCGTCCACATCAGGATGTGCGATTACCGCCTCGTTGTCGTCGGTGTGATAATCGGCCTGCGTCTCCTCGGCGATCAGTTTTGCACGCGTCGGGTCCTTGTCTGATAAGGCGAGGAATTTCACCTCCGGCGAGCCGGACGCCAGATGCGCACGCAACCGCCCCATGCGCCCAGAACCCACGATTCCCAGTCCGATTTGTTTCACTTTTCATCCCTTCGTATATGAACTGAATGGACAGGGGAAACATTCTGTCTCATTCATTTCATGGCAAACAGCGGTCCTCATTTAAATTGCCAGAATTGACTTTCCGGATAGCCCCTCCTTACACTAACAACAGCGCTCCGCACGCTGGAGCAATCGCTTGGCCCGCAAGACGGTCGGAATTTCAACCATCTGGCTATCGAGTTGCACTGCGCCTTTGCCAGTTTTCTCCGCTTGTCGAGCGGCGGCGATAACGTACGGCCACCACTTCATTCGCAGAAAACATAAAAACCGGTTGAAGCGTTCAACCTGTCCCGGATGGTCTGCGAAACCGCCCTGCGGAGCCATCCGCCGTCCCCAAGCTGCGCCGGTTCCGGAGAATACGGGAGAGCCGCTTCACTTACTCATCCGGTAAACGGCAGTTCGATGACCTCGCCGCTCCGGCGGGCGCTCTCTTCCATCGCGAGTGTAAGTTCGAGGACGGCGCGGCCGGTTTCCGCATCGCAGAGCGGCACTTCCTTTCCGGTGGTGACGCGCTCCAGGAAAAGTCTCGTCTCGTCTCTCATCGGCCCCACGAAATCGCCCACGGCCCAATCCCCCGGCATGGCAGAGCCCAGGAAGGCAACCTCCACCGAAGAATCCGGCGCATAGGGCGATGGGACGCGCTCGTTGCCCACCATCATCACGTCCTTGTGACCGTCGTCGATGCGGATGGCGCCCTCGCTCCCGAAGATGTCCATGCTGATAGTCGCCACCGTGGCGGGCCAGTATTCGGGTAGTGCCCAGTTTCCACCCAGACACACCGCCGCGCCATCTTCGAAGGTCACGACCGCCCAGCCGTAATCGCCCATCTGATCAGGGTGATCGTGAAACACCTCACTGCCTGCCTGTGCGTAGACGCGAATCGGTTTTCTCGGCTGGAAGAACCAGAGCGCCATGTCGGCCATGTAGGTAATCTCGTCCGTGAAGGGATTCGCGTGCGGGGCACGCAAGTAGACCTGCCGCGCCGTGGGACGAGTGTTATAGATGGTCATACGTGCAGTCATCAACTCGCCCAAGCGGCCTGCGTCGATATGTTCCTTGATGGACAGGAATTTTCGCCTGATTCGCTGTGTATAGCCGATGTAAAGCTCTGCCCCTCCCTTGGTTTTGGACTCCATAATCCTGTCCGCATCAGACAGCGTCAGTGCAATGGGCTTTTCCACCAAAACAGGTTTTCCGACTTCGAGCGCCATGCAGATGGCCTCGGTGTGCTCGCCTTCGGGTGTCGAGACGATGAGGGCGTCCACTTGGGGATGTTCGATGACCTCCCTGTTGTCCGACGTATGAAAGGCCGCCTCGTTCTGCTGGGCCACGGCCCGGGCGCGTTCTGGGTCAATGTCCGATATGGCGAAAAAGTTCACCACCGGCGAGGTAGCCGCCAAGTGCGCGCGAAGCGAACCTATCTTGCCCGCGCCGATCAGGCCGACGCCGACTTCTTTTTTCTGAATCACCATCCTGAAATCTCCCTGAAGTCCGGCGAATCCTACATTCCCGGCTCGCCCGTCGCAAGGCGCGCAAGACTCTGCAATGAAAACGGCGAGAGGCCGATTGTGATGAGTCGACACAATGGAACGGCGGAACGAGGAAAGCATCCGCCCTGGCGAAGTAGGCGATAAAATCTTATAGTGCGTCGCCGAACTACAGAAAATTGAAAATCACCGCAGGAGGGTTCCCCTTGCGTACCGAAAATTCACTCGCCGCCATTTTGCATGAACCAGGACGACTCGAACTAACCGAGCGGCCTGTACCCGAGCCGGGACCGGGCGAGGTACTTGTCGAAGTCGGCGCCTGCGCGATATGCGGCAGTGATTTCCACTTGATAGACGGCCACGTGTGGCGCGCAAAGTATCCTGTCGTGCCGGGCCATGAACTCATGGGCGTGGTGAGCGCGCTGGGTCCCGGCGTGGAAGGCGTGGCGGTCGGTGCGCGTGCCTGCATCGAGAATCATGTACACTGCGGGGCGTGTTATTTCTGCAGGATGGGCCGGGTGAACCTTTGCAACGACTCGCGTTCTATCGGCATGAACGTGGACGGCGGCTATAGCCAACATGTAATTGCGCCCGCGAAGTGCGTGTTGCCTCTCCCGGACGCGCTGGATGACGCTACGGCGTCCGTGATGCAGACACTGGGCACGGGCTATCACGTGGTGATGAACCGTGCGCGATTAGATGCAGGCGAGACCGTGGCCATTATCGGAATGGGACCGGTGGGCATGTGCGCACTGGCGTCCGCCAAATACGCGGGATGCCGCGTTATCGCCATCGACGCTGTGGTGGAAAGACTCGAAGTCGCCCGCGAGATGGGAGCGGATGAGACGATTGACGTGCAAGAGGACGACCCCGTCTCCGCTGTAAAGGACCTGACGGACGGGCACGGGGCGGACGCTGTTTTGGAAGTCGTGGGCGGAGCGCAGAACAAAACGATGGAGGAAGCCTTCGAGATGGTACGCAAGGGAGGGCGCATCGTGGTTGTGGGCGCGTTTTCGGTAGATGCGTCTGTACCGCTCGAACATCTTCAGCATCTCGAAAAAGAGATTATCGGCTCGCGCGGGCATCCTGACACCTTCGAGGTTTGCATCGACCTCGCCGCTTCTGGGAAGCTGAACGTAAAGCCCATGATCACGCACCAGATACCGCTTTCCATGGTGCACCGGGGCATTGAGATGATGCGTGAGCGCAAAGACGGGGCCATCAAGGTGGTGCTCATCCCGAAAGAACAAGGCTGAGTCCAGGACGCTCCGCGCCGATTCTGATTTACCTCTTTGGAAAAGACAATCAACGGGGAACACAAGCAGGGAGACAAAAGCGATCATGCAAAGAGAACAAACTATCGGCTTCATCGGTCTGGGCCTCATGGGCCGGGCGTTTTCCAGAAACCTCATCGAGGATGGCTACCGGCTCGTGGGTGCGGACCCGGTTGCTGCAGCGCGCGAGGCGTTCGAGGACATGGGCGGCGTTGCTCTCGCATCGCCGAAGGAGGTGGCCGAGGCGGCGGATTTCGTATTCATCTCAGTGCCGAACTCGAAAATATCACTCGAATGCGCGCAGGGGGACGAAGGCTATTTCACAGCCGACCCGGACAAAAAGCCAAAGGCCGTTATCGACACCACCACTTCGGATCCGAACGATACGCGCGAAATCGCCAAGCTATGTGCTGAACGCGGCATTGATTTTATGGAGGCGTGCGTGAGCGGAAACAGCGAGAACGTGAAAAACCGATCGGGCCTGTTTCTCGTAGGCGGCGAGGAGCGGACTCACGCGCTTGTGAAAGACATTTTCGAGCGTCTACTTTCGGATCAGATCTACTGCGGTGCAGCGGGCGACGGCGCGACGATGAAGGTACTCATAAACTATCTCACCTGCCTGCAGCGATGCGCCATCGCGGAAACCCTGCGCATGGGTCTGAGATCGGGTGTAAAGGGAGAACTATTGCTTGATGCTTTCATGAGGAGCGCCGCCGACAGTAGACAACTCAGAAATCGCGGTCCCCGGATGGTGAGCGGAGACTTTTCGAACCCCGTAAGCACGCTCGACGTGCTGACCAAGGATATCAAGCTCGGCCTCGCCCTGGGCCAGAGCGTGAACGCAAACATGCCGCTGGGCGATCTTTGTCTGCCCTTTTTCACGGAAGGTCAGAAAATAGGGCTCGGCTCCCTCGACAGCGCAGCCATCTATAAGGTGTTCGAAGCGCGGGAGGGCTAAGGGCGGATATGCAGGGTGAGGATAGTTTCCACGGGCGCGTCGTAGGTGAGTTCGTTGATGTTCAGGGCCGCGCGCGCGTGTTTTCCCCGTTCCTCGCCAAGCACTTCGACGAGGAGGTCGCTCTCCCCGTTCACCACCCAAGGCGCCTCCGTAAAACCGGGCGCACTGTTCACATAACCGACGAGACGCACGGCCCTGACGACGCGATCGAGATCGCCCCCCAGGCATTCTTTCGCCATGGCGAGGTGGTTCAAGCCGCACAAGCGCGCCGAGCGGTAGCCCTCCTCTACACTCACACCGCCGCCGAGCTTCCCCCGAACGGGGATTTCTCCGTTGTACTGGCCGATAGTGCCGGCGAGGAAAAGCACCTCGCCCACCGCCACGCCGGGGATATAGTTCGCCACGGCAGGTGGGACTTCGGGAAGTTCGATCCCGAGTTCCTCAAGCCTCTTTTCGATGCTCATTTCCAAGCTCCATGCCTGGGGAGGAAACAAATCGGGAAGACACTCCCTACGCCTCGGTGAATTTGTCCGCCCTTGATCCAATTTGCCAAAACGATGGTAGCACAACCCTACCTGCTTGTGCCAGATTGTATCGACCCGCTCAAGGGCAGCGCACCGCAAGGTGGCGAGTGTCACCTTGCGGCCTTTTGGGAAAGGCGCGATGATGAGGCGTCTATTCGAAACGTACAGCGTGATCGATTTTATCCATGCAGAGGAGTGGAAAATTCATGAGCAGTGAACTTGCGGCCAAAAATTGCGTACCTTGCAGGGGAGGCGTACCGCCGCTCAAGGGAGAGGCTCTCTCTGCCCTGCAGAAGGAACTGGGCAACGATTGGCGTGTGGTGGACGAGCATCACCTGGAGAAAGAATACGGTTTTCCCGATTTCCGGGCGGCGCTCGACTTTACGAACCGCGTGGGCGAGATGGCCGAGGAGCAGGGCCATCATCCCGATATCTATCTGGCGTGGGGGAAGGTGAAGGTCACCGTCTGGACGCACAAGATTGACGGCTTGACGGAGAGCGATTTCGTCTTCGCGGCCAAATCGGATCAGGTGCTCTAGGGAACGCATAATTTTCGTCAGGAAACTCAGAGAGGGCGCATGATTGCGCCTTCTTTTTGTGGGAGAAACGAGGATTGCGTATCGCTTTTTTGAACTCCTGGACTCTCGATGTCGCGAGAGGATCGGGCACGGCGGCGGCCGTCACGGGACTGGCGGAGGGGCTTGAGTCCATCGGGCACGCAGTGGAGATCATCGGCCCGAACGAGCGCGCATCAAGCCTTTTGCTTGGCAGGCTCCTTTACAACCTGGAACTTCGGGACCGCGTACCGTTCGATGATTTTGACCTCATTGTGGGCTTTGACATCGACGGTTTTGATTTGAGCGTAGACGTCCCGTATATCGTCTACCTGCACGGCATCTCGGCCGATGAAATGCGATTCGAGCGCGGCGCGCCTCGTCATTATCTTCGTGTCCTCTCCCACCTCGAGCGTGCCAATGTGCATCGCGCGGACAGAGTGATCGTCACCAGCGAATACAGTCGGGGCGTGGCGTGCGAGGCGTACGGCTTGGTGGCGGAAAAGATCGGCGTCACGGGAAACGGGATTCATCCGGGCCATTGGCAGCGTGTGCGGGAGACACGGCGCCCATCGGGTCACACCATTCTCTCGGTGGCGCGGCAATACCCAAGAAAAAACACGAAAAGTCTCATCCAAGCCATGTCGCGCGTGGTCACGGTCGTGCCTGAAGCCAGGCTGCGTGTCGTGGGCGGCGGGCCAAGCCTCAAATATCTCGAAAAACAAGTCGGCAGGCTGGGTCTCGAAAGCGTCGTAACGCTCTTTGGCGAGGTGCACGACGATGCAGCCGTGCGAAGTGAATACGCAGCCGCGGACATATTTTGCCTTCCTTCGCTTCAGGAGGGCTTCGGCATCGCGTTTCTGGAAGCCATGGCAACGGGCCTGCCCGTGGTGGCACTCGACGTCGCCGCGGCACCCGAGGTAATCGGTGATGCGGGTATTCTGACACCCCCGGGGAATGAGACTGCCCTGGCCGATGCACTTATCGATTTGCTCGAGAACGAGGCCTTGCGTGAAGAATTCGGCCGGCGCGGTGTCGAGCGCGCGGCGTCCTTCAGTTGGCGCGCCGCGGCGGAGCGTTTCATCCGTGAAGTTTCCCCCTGCCTCGGCGGCACTCCCTGATTCTCCTGAATCGGGCTCGTGCCACTATATCCTTAATTTGCCGGCCGGAGACGACTCCCAGCCCTCTCGCCACATCACGCATTGAATGCGAAATTTCTTCATCGTGCCCAGCGCGATTCCTGTCGCTACTTCCGCCGAACATAGTGAATCATCTCGCGAAGTCCAGAGCGTCGCAACGCCTCCGACCTGCCCGAAACCTGGCGGCCATGAACCTACCCTGATTTGCGCAAGTCGCCAAGGGAGGAATCAGAAAACGCGATGACGGCGATATCCTGCAAGTGTTGCAATCCCGCCACCGGATCTACAAGACTCAGTAAGACCAGAAATATCCCCCATACACGAGGTGGCGGGGGGATAGTCATGGATTCCTCCTGGAGCGTCTGCGCACGTGTCAGGAAGCGCAGTTCACTTCGACTCGGTATTTCAGCAAAGGGAAATTCCCGGCATTGGAAGGGGAGGGCTTCGTCGCCTCTTTCCCCGTCGTCATTCGCCAGCCCCTCTCGTGCAGTCTTCTCTGCGAATGCATCAGTCACCGAAGAAGAATTTCACGCCGAGCACAAGGGACCAGTGATCCATGCCGCTGATTTTGGTGAAATTCGCCAGATTGGGAACCGGATGACGGATATAGCTGCCCCTGGCTTCCATGTCGTCCACCATGGAGTAGGTGAGCTTGAGGCCGAGCAGCACCCGCTTGTTCAGGCGGTAATCGAGGCCGGCGTGGAAGTGCGCGGAAAAGACGGCGTCGGTGATGTCCTCGTGCTGGACACTGTCGTACGTTGTGATGTCTGGCAAACCACGCAGGCCTGTGCAGTCCGGCGCGGTAAAGTCCCTGCACCTGTAGTGACCCAAGAAAATCAAGTCCGAGAGTTCGACGAAGGAAACGCCCGCTCCTGCACCCAGGTAAGGCGTGAAGCGAGTACCCTGTAGCGGGAAGTCGTAATAGGCGTTAAGCGAGAGAGTGCGGGTCGTCAATTCATCGACATGGCATAGACAAAGCTTTGATGAACATTGACCTCGCTCTCCGGACGGGGAATGATAGGTTCGCCGCCCCAGTAGGTGATACCGGTGAATTCCTGCTTGACGTCATTTGCTCGCTGGGTGAAGGCCAGTTCCAGGCGGAACGCGCCGAAAGCGTGGCCAATGGAAACGTCGAACGCAGTGCCGTCATCCGCCAGGAGATCATAGTACCATCGGTAGCCATCGGGCGCGCCGCCGACCAGATGGCTGCAGTCATCCTCAGGGTAGCAGATGTTGTCGCGGTTACGGCCCGCCTGCTTCAGGCCGGAAGTCCTGTTCATCCCGACAGCGGCACCCATGTACTATCCCGAACGCTTCGGTTCCTCGGCCATGCTGGTTTCCGTCGCGCCGAGGGTGAGGCAGAGTCCCAGAATGATCCATACGATGCGTATTTTCCCCGGGTGAAATCGCATTTTCTTCTCCTTTTTGAACGTATCGAGCCGTTCCTGTCGGCCGTAAAATTCCGTATAATTTAAGTGGTGGTTGTCCACTTGATTAACCAAACTACAATATGCATGTAAGGAATTTCTCACTTATATAAAGTGCCAAGCAATTTTGGAGGCTCGTGAAAAAACGATGCATCTTCTCTATGACCTAGCACAATAAACGAAAGGCGTCAGGTGTGCGCATGAAAGGATGAAAAGTATCATATCAAGATAAGAGGTAAAAGAAATTTAGTGAGTCTTGGACATATTCTAGAAGACAAAAAATGCAGTCGTTCCGGGGTGAGATCAAGGAAATATTACAGAAAAACCCGGTGGAGAAAAATAAAGCAGATGTGAAAATTCGGTATATTCAAGATGTTTTTCAACAAAACTGCAAATTTATCCTATTGGTTTTCAAAGGGGTACGACAAAATACACCTTTTCAGGGGGCTTGAGGTCAGCAGTTAATGGAACGCAGCAACGCATCCGCCACCGCATTGAGGGGCGTGGGGATGCCGTGCTTGGCACCGATTCGAATGACCGCACCCGTCATGACATCTGCCTCGATGGGACGTCCGGCGCGCCTGTCGACCAGCATGGAGGTGGTCGCTTCGGGAACTGCATCTTGTAAGCGCTCGATAGTCCGTTCGGCGACGTCATCGGCCAGTTTCGCGCCTTCGGCCCTCCCCACGGCGACGCATTCGCGCACGAGCCCCCGGCAAAACTCGGCGACATCCGGATCGTGCAGCACGCCCCTGCCTTTGTTCGTGAGTGCGGTGGCGGGACCCGCGCCGACGTTATTGCACAACTTTGCCCAAGAGGCGGTCGTGAAATCGGTAGTCGGCTTTACGGGTACGTCTGTGTCCTCATAAAGAGACACGAGAAATCGCGCGCCGGGGCCGTCTTCGGGAACGAGTTGGGCGCCTCCCTGCTGCGCCACGTGGCCGGGAGCCAGTCTGCCCGCAGGACAATTCACCACTACGGGAACCACTTCCGCGCCCTTGACGTAAGGCTCCACGCGTTTTCTGTGCTCCACGCCATTCTGCAAAACAGCGATGACAGTGTTGCTCCCCACGAGTGCCTCCAGCCATGGCGCGATATCCGGCACGTGGTGCCCCTTGACCGCCAGAAGAACACATTCGACGGGTTCCGCTTCTGAGGGAGAGGTGATGCATTTGACCTTCGATTCGATGACGGAATCCTGTGTTTCCACCACGAGCTTCTGGATGGGTCTGCGCACACAAAGCGTTACGTCATGCCTCTCCAATCGGCATAACCGGACTCCAAACACGCCGCCAATAGCACCGACTCCCAACAAAGCCACCTTGCTCATGAATCACTCTCCAGAAAATTCATGCCAAAATACGACGACCCCTCCGCACCGCCACCGAAACCATAACGCACACGACACCGGCCAATGAGTCCCAGCCCGAGGTATGCCCTATGCCATCTAGCTCGCACAAAGCGGAACGCAAACGAGCCTCATCATTCACCCCCATCGCCGAAATCGTCTCATGCAAGGCGTGCGCTCCCTGCCCTGCCGCCGCGCACTCCTGATGCGCGCGGCTGATTTTGTTCGTTCGCCTCTTGGCTTGCTTCAAGACAGTGCTCGAAACTCTTTCCAAAATGTCCCAATAGCCCAGCGTGCGCAAAGCCAACATCACACCACACCAAAAATCGTCCCCGGATGGTGTGAGTCCCGGACCGAGGCCTACCAGCCTGCAAGCGGTGGAGGGAAATCCAATGGTTTTCCCTTCATCCAGCGAATCCAAAAACCAGTGCCCGAAATCTGCCATTCCCTGCCAGGAGATTTTTTGAAATGTGCCCTCACTCGAGATTTTCTCATTTCTTATGATCTGAGTGATGAACGGTGCCAGACCCTCGCGAGGCCCCGTCTCGGCTATCCATTGTGCGAGAAACGGGAGATTCTCAAGAAAAAAATCCAGATCCCACCCACCCGGTATCTGCTCGGGTTCCCATTCCATTAGACGGGATATATCGACTGTCATCCAAGAGCCAAGCCGCATCCAACTATCCCGAATTTCAGCGGTGCTTCCCGGCTCCACGATTTGTGTGAAATCAAAGTCGCCAGTGAGTTTACAAAGTAGATTCAAGGGTCCCGGCCCGATACTTTGTGCCCCGATGCACGCGAGTCGCCCGGAGGTATTTTCCAAATACAGACCTCTGCGATACACACCGATGATTTCCGCTTCACTGGATGAACTGAGGAATTCTTTGGCAAATGCGCCTGCAAGAACGGCTTTAGGGACAACCAGCATATCTCTGACTCACATTACGAATCGATTATTTCCTCTGAATGACAAACCCCTCATCCGTAGTGCAGAAGACGAGAGGAATAGCCGCACAGGCTCCCATCATTCACAACCGGGACCTTTAATCTCCCTCGCCACAACGTCATGCGGCACGAGCGTTTCAAAGAAGCTTGAGTCCGCCTGTTGTTTTTCGACCAATCCGGATATCTGCGATAGCAGCATCTCGCGTTTCATCAATCCCAAGCGGTATATGCCTATCGGGTTGATGAGTTTCATATAATAATGGTTTCCGGCATCGTACTCGGTGGAACAGGCAGAGGGTTTTTGAGCGATAGAGAGGGGCTCGCCAAAAACCGCTGCGAATCGAGCCATTACTTCCTCTGCATGTAAATCCTCGGGTATTTCCGGAAATCTGGCGATTAGTTCCTGCACGTCCATTGAAAACCTCCCTCATCGGTGGCCCACTACGTTGAGTCTACCAAACATCGAGTTGCTTATCCGCCTTCATCCATTTCCTTGAGTGCTTCTTTCAAGGAAGAACAACCGGCAATCAGAATCATCATCCCGCAAGGAGCCAGAATCGACTCAAACGCCTCCAGGCATTGCTGCGCTGTGGCGCCCAATTTCATCGCGCGTTTGAGGTGTAGCTTGATTTGGTGATGTGCAGAAGGGTCTCGCACGGCGATGGCAACGGAAATAAAGAGTTCCCTCATGAATTCAGGCATCTCTTCCTTCTTGCCCATCACATGATTCTTCATCTGCTCATAATGTTCGATGAGTTCAGGATCCATCTCGCACAACAACTCGAACGCGGGAAAAACAAAACCGCGCTTTTGCAACATTTCATCGAACAGCTTTTGCCCTTTTGGGCTCATCGCCATGGGATAACCTCCCGGATGAAATTCATCTGATCCGGAAAACATCGGACGTCATTTCCTCAAGCTTCGATGCGGATGAACCGTGTGAAAAAAACTGCATCATACTTCTCGTATGAATCGAGCGGCGTAGCTTCTTATATTTTTCCCGTTTAGAACATGGAACCGACGGATGCGGGCGATGGTCTCCCCAGAAAATCGACCAATGGGAATGTGAACCAATTGTTTGTTGTGCAGCCGCGCAATCTGTCGCCAGCGCGAATTGGGCGGTTTAGGGCTCACCAGTGCGATGAACCGCTCTCTCGAATGAAAACACGCTCCTGCGATCAGTCGCTCCTCCAGTGTCCGCGTATAGCGAAAGCGCGAGTCCTGCCAGACATCCTCGATATTTCGAGGAGGAAAAACAAAGAACGCCCCGCCATATTGTGATTCCGCGATGGCAGGACCCACCAGATTGTTCTCGAACGGGGTCGCATACATGCAGAGCGTCGATTCCTGATCGTGTTCAGCGTACCACATCGTACGCCAAGCGTACTTCTCGGTATCGGCAGGCGTATCGAACAAAAAGATGACGACTTCCAGATTTCCTCGAGCAGGAGGGATCTCTTTAATATAGAGGTCGCCCGTATGCCAGTTGCGAAGTGTTTCCCTGATATCGAGCCCGTCCTTTATCGATGTCGTGAATTTTTCGGTGCGAGCCAAGTCTTCTCCCAATAGCACCTTGGCCTGTTCACGCACGTGGGTATGAAAGCTCTCTATGGTGTCATCTTCCGGCGGCCAGGAGCACATCCCGAAGGGATTCCACCTCTGGGCCCATTCGCGTCGCTCAAACGGCGTGGGTTTCGGTTTGAGGGAAATGCTCCTCCAAACGACGGAAGAACTACCAAGGCGGTTCTTGAATGTTCCGACGTCTCCATCGGGAAATACGGCACGTTCCACACCTACGTGCACAAAATTATTTTCACCGCTCTCGGGGGTTTCACGCTGATAGGGATATTTCCGTGCAACTTCCAATAGCGACAAGGCGAAAGCATCACCAGCGGTTTGCTTGGCAGCTAGGACGAGAGTAAATAAATCCGGCTTTAACCTCCTTCCCTGGAGTGTCAAATTCCGGGCATATTGCAAGAATGTCTGGAGTCGTTGAGGCGTCACCCAGTTTTGCACGGGCCGATGTTCTCTCAACCACAACACTCTTGACTCCAGGAGGAGTTCCTTGACGCCGTCGATGGAAAGATTGGAGTCGCCCAGGAATTCTTCGCGTTTTTTTCGTATAAATACGTCAAATAGGGAAACTCGCCCAAGAGAAAAGCCAGGGTATCTTCCGATATCCCATACCTTGTGGGTGAGTTGAGAGAAGCGCCCGAATGGATTTCGAATAATTTTTTGTCACCGGATGCTCCTTCCAGGTACTCGGAACGAATCCAGGGCCAATCCATCGCGGAACATATGAAGACGATACGCTTGTATCGTGTTTCGAGTTCCAACAGGGAATCGGCCATCCACCGAATTCTCGCGGCGCGCTGCGACGAAGCAGAAGGCTTGGGAGCTGCTGTCAAAAGAGATGCGACGAAAGCTTCAAAAGGCACCTTTTTCAGGGCATAGGGATCCGGCAGCGTATGGGTATCCGGCTGAAAACGTTCTACTTCCAAATCAATAAAGGTTCTGGGGATACGTTCCCCCATCGCTACTCGAAGAGCGGAAATCACGGGTTGACAGGGATCGATGGGCACATAGTTATAAGAAGACAGATTTGTTTCATCCGTCGAAGGCGAATCTTCAGCGTCCAGACCATTTTCGGAGCGTTGCCCCTGCTCCCACATCTCACCAAACAGCGTTTCATCTGCCCTCAGATATGGCGGTGCATCTTCATTCACCGACACCATGGAAACATACGGGAGCATATCTACACCTGCTTCTACCTCATCCTGAAAAGACGGCGGTAATGGAATCGCAACACAATCGGGTTCAATTCCCAGAATCCTGTCGCGCACCTGGACGGCGAAATCTCCCGATCCGTGGATGACGGGCAGAACGCTGATCCGATCGGAGATGTTCAGGAAATCTTTTTTACCCATGAATCAATCGTCTCGATCCGGGTGCAAGGGGCTATCACCCCCAAAGAAAATATCGCCGAAATCAAGCGGCGGAGGTTCGTCGCGGAGGGCTTGCCGTCTTTTTTGCGACAGGCCTTTCAGGTCCAAGGCGTCATCTCCCAAAACCTTGGCGAGCGCCTCTCGCCACGCTTCGTCTCGAGAGAGTGGATGATCCGGATCCTGCGCGAGACGTTTGAGGGCAAATTGCAGTATGTGTATCCCGTCCCGAGGAGAATATTCTAAGTCCAGTTCATGGGCTTCCTGCAAGAACTCGACAGTCAGGGCCAGCATCTCGTTGGGAGCGAACGGCAAGTGATACTTCAGGATGGCCATTTCATCTTTCTTGTTCGGAAATTCAAGCCCCAGAGTGGGCTGGAGTCTTGAGAGAATGTAATCGGGCACCTCGTATGTGGAGGCATCTTCATTCATCGTCACGCAACAGTGGAAATCCGGGTGCGCCTTGATCGTGACACCGGCCACGATGGATTCCACATAACGACGATGATCAAGCAACGGCGCCAGAGATGCCCAACTCTTCTCATTCATCCGGTTACCTTCATCCAGCACACAGACGCCTCCCATGATCATGGCCGTGACCAGGGGGGATGCGTGATAGGCGATTTTCCCCGATTCAGCCAGGACGGGTGTGATCAAGAGGTCTTCCGGGCGCGTATCGGAGGTGCACTGAAAAATGAACAATTCCTGTTTTCTCTCCCGCGCTGCCGCCATGGCCAATGTTGTTTTCCCGATGCCGGGGGGGCCGACAATTCTCGGAGAAAGAGATAAATCTTCCTCCGCTACGAGCATCCAGCAGGCCAGAAGCTGGCGCAGTACATCTGTCTGGCCGATCCACTCCTGATCGGAATCGGTGTGCCCGCTCAGGTGCAGGGACACCCCTTCGATTTCAACTGTTCTGAGTCTCGATTCTCCGTTTTCTGATATTCGATTTTGCAAAATAGACTCCTGTTTCCAGAACCTGCTTCAAAAGGCATAGACATCTCGCACCAGTGTCCGGAATGCGAATTCCTAATCCGTAAAATATCCCCCGTTCACATCAAGAGCTTCTCCGTTGATATGCGCTGCTTCTTCGCTTGCGAGAAACAAAGTGGCCGGCACCAACTCCAGGGCTTTTGCAAACCTTCCCATCGGGTGTTTCGCCAACGCCTTGTTGTACAACTCTTCTCCAAATTCTCGCATCAATGGTCCATCAATCGGCCCGGGAACAAGGCAGTTCACAGTCACTCTGGTTTTCGCAAGCTCACGAGCAAGGTTGAACGTCATGGCCAAAACTCCACCCTTTGAAGCGTCATACGTGGGATTTTGGCCCAGTCCCCCTGATTTCCCGGCCCCGGAGCCAAACAGGATGATCCGTCCCGACGGGGAATCCATAAGCGCCGGCATCGCGCCTTGAATACAAAAATAAGGTGCCAGAAGATCCACGTTCAGTGCGCGCCACCAATCGGATTCATCAAGCGAGAGTGGGTCTTGCACCAGCATGTCCGCCGCCGTGTGCACCAGGATGTCACATCCACCCAGCCATGCGATTGCTTCTTGGAGCATGGCTTTCACTTCAGCGAAATTCTCGAAGTCGCAGGGCAATTTTTTCAACATCGCCTCGGAACCTTCGATGAGACGCAGATTCTCCGGACTCCGCCCCGTAGCGGCGAGCTTTGCACCCGAATCCAGAAATCCCCGAACGAGTGCTTTGCCCACGTCCCCCGTGGCGCCGGTCAGGAGCACTTTTTTGCCGTGAAAATCAAAGCGAAGCGTCATCTCGATTGCCTCAAAAACCGGCGCACAACTTTCAGCCGGTCCCCCTCTCCTGATATATATCGAATAAGATACAATATCGGCTACAAGATAGTATTCTTGATGGGGAATCATCTTCAAGTCGCCTGAAATACGACAGGAACACCGTGAGAGCGTCCATGAATCTCTTCGATGAACTGAAACGTCGCGGTTTGGTACACGATCACACGGACCGGGAAGAGATGACGAGTGCATTGGGAAAAGGTGGCGTCAGCCTTTACAGCGGCTTTGATCCCACATCCGACAGCTTGCACATTGGAAGTCTGATCCCAATCGTGGGACTCATGCGCTTTCAACGCGCGGGTCACCGTCCCATTGCGGTCATCGGTGGCGGAACCGGTATGATTGGAGACCCGTCGGGAAAATCGGAAGAGAGAAACCTCCTGGATGCAGAAGTTCTGGAACACAACCTCAAGGGAATCAGGGTTCAACTCGAAAAATTCCTTGATTTCGATGCGGGTTCAAATTCCGCACTTTTGGTGAACAACGCGGAGTGGCTGAGCGAGGTCCGCCTCATCGATTTTTTTCGAGATGTTGGCAAACATTTTTCCATCGGCTACATGATGGCGAAAGAATCGGTGAAAACACGCATCGCCGATGCAGGGATTTCATACACGGAATTCAGCTACATGGCGCTTCAGGCGTTTGATTTTCTTCAACTGTATGAAAAAGAGAATTGCGCTTTACAGATTGGCGGTTCCGATCAGTGGGGCAACATCACGGCGGGTATTGAGCTTATCCGGCGCGTTCATGGAAAGCCCGCATACGGCATGACCTTCCCGCTCATCACGACTTCCGACGGCAGAAAATTCGGCAAAACGGAAAAAGGAAATATCTGGCTGGATCCGAAGCGAACCAGCCCATACCGATTCTCGCAGTACTGGATTCAGACGGACGACAGGGACGTCGGCAGGTTTCTAAGGTATTTTACCTTTCTGCCACTTGACGAGATTGATGAAATCGAGAAAGAACACCTCGAATCTCCGGAGAAGCGAGCAGGACAACGCCGCCTCTCGAGGGAATTAACGACACTCGTACACGGTGCCGCCGCGGCACGAAGCGCAGAGCGCGCCGCCGAAATTCTTTTTGGCGCTCAATTGGATGGCATCGAAAAGACCGATTTGCTCTCGGCGGCGGAGGAGATGCCGAAAACCCTGCAATCGGGAGCGCCCCCGTATCCACTCATAGATATCTTGCTGGAAACCGGCCTTTCCAAGTCCAAATCCCTGGCACGGAAAGAACTAAGAGGCGGAGGAATCTACGTGAACAATTGCCGTATCACGGATGAGACAAGCGCATTGTCTGCTGACGATATATTATTCGGCCAGTACATCCTGCTACGAAAAGGGAAAAAGAACTATCATCTGCTGGAATTGAAAAGGTAAACGATTATGGAAATCATTGGTTGTCTCGTTTCGTCATATATGAGTGAGTAATTCTTCTTGCTAAGTCCAAGACATTTACAGATGGTGAAAATGCTCTTGCATATCTGCCGGCGTTTCGGCTCTGTCGTAACAACCCCCCAATCATGAACGAACGAACAAGCGCCCAAATCGCATACCATGAACTACCGCCTGAGTTTCACCGGTGGAAATGGCGTGTTCTCATCGCCTTTTGCGTATTCTATGCCTTCAATTACCTGGGCAGATTCAACTTCAGTCTTGTGCAATACGCGGTCATCCAGGATCTGGGCATCACTCGAGTCGATACCGGGTGGATCAATTCATGGATGTTTTGGGGTTTTGCTTTCGGTGATCTTGTCTTCGGCAGGATTGCGGAAAAAATAGGCTACAAGAACACCATTCTATTCGCCGCCATCACTACCTCCCTGTTCAATTTTATTGCGAGTTTTGGAAACTCCATCACTACACTCGCCATACCTTGGGCGGTGGTCGGTTTTGTGAACGCGGCTACATGGGGGCCAGGACTCGGGCTGGTGGCACAATGGTGGCCAAGACGTGAACGGGGCCAGGCGATCGGACTCGTGGGAACAGCCGCCGGTATCGCGCTCCTCATCGTTTGGGCCGTAGTTCCCTGGACGGCAGCACATTATGGCTGGAGAACAGCGATCCGCTACCCTCCTATGATCATTGCCGTTTTGGGAATCATTTTTTATTTCATCGCCAAGGATCGTCCTTCTGAACTGAATCTCCCGGAATACAGGGAATCGGACGAAGTGTCCCGCGAAGCAGAAGCGGCGGGCAGTGAGAGTGAACATGGACTGAAGGCGTATTTTCACTTGATGACCAATCTGCGCTTCTTTTTGGCGTGCCACGTAAAAGGACTGGACAATGTGGTTCGCTACGGTGTCGTCTCTTGGGCACCCTTGTATTACGCTCAGGTCGGCGGGTTCGATCTGAAAGAAATGGGTTTGCTGACCTTCGCCTACCCATTGGGGTATCTATTCGGACCCATCTTCGGCGGAATCATTTCCGATCGATTCTTCAAGAGCAATCGTTCCATCGTTATCATTCTCGCGGCCTTTCTGAGCGCAGCCGCGATGATGGGAATCGCCTACGCACCTGCAGATAACATCCCACTTGCCATCATTTTACTCATTGTCGGTGGATTTTGCGTCAACATGTCCACCGTGCAGGCGCTAGGGGTAGATCTGGCCGGCAGACGGCTCGCCGGAACGGCGGCAGGTGTGTTGGATGCTCATGGATACATTTATGGTGCCCTTCAAGCCATTTTCTTTGGATGGCTGTCTCTGGCGGTTTCAAACGGCTGGTTCTGGGTGTTCACGGCCATGGCGGGTAGTCGGCTTATTGCGGTGTTGCTCGTCTGGAGGGTGCGGGCATAAGCGAGTGAACTACCTCAGGAAAGTCGAGAAGGCCGCGTTCTTGAGCTTGACCACCCTTCACCGTTTTCTCCTCTTATGCCTCTGAGTATTGCCAGGCGAATTCTGCCCTCATCACTTCCGAATTTTGCTTCGAAAAAGGAAAGGAGGCGCCGTATCCAAATCTCACGATGTTCTTGTGGCATCACCAAATGCAAAGATTTTCCGAAACGCCAATCCTTGTCTGCCCCCCGGACGATGACGTCGAGTCGAACATCATCCTGTTCCGCCATATAGAGTGCTGCCAACAGGTCTCGCCCACTCTCCAGATCGAAAGGAAATGATTTTTCCGTTCCATCTCCAAATCGAATGCTCAAGTCCAGCGGGGTCGAATCCGTCTGTCCCGGCGCTTTGATAACAACCGAAAGAAGATCAGAAGAAGCAGATGCATCGACGCCAGCCACGATATAAGTCCTGCCACCCACAGTAAACCTCGATGAAGAGAGGATATCGCTATCCTGATGTTGGTTGCTCAAAAAATATTTCATCCAATCAGGCAATCTCTCCCGGCCAGGGTAAGCTGTGGGCGTTTCGCCTTCATCCAGCAACTGAAGCCTGTTCGCCCATGCAAGCAAAGAAATGAAAAGTGGCGGCGCGGGGCGCAGGATTTCCGACTCCCAGGGTGTAATACCGCTCATTACGCCGTCGAGACTTCTCATCAAGCCAGCCTGCATATTTGCCCATACCGTAATTCGCTCGTTATCCTCTCCGGCTTGAATCGAAGTTCTCAACACCTCAATCGCCGCCAACCGACGAACCGGTTCGGATAAATGGTGATTTTGCTCCAGTTCTGGATATTTTTTCCGGGTTTCGGCGACATGTTCAGTCAAGCCATTTTCTTCAAGCCATGAATCCAGATTTACCGACAGGGAAATCAATCCCATATCCGGATCGCAGGATCGTCTCCAAAGGCCTCGGGCGCCTTCTAGCGTAGCGCTCACAGCCAGTTCCGTCTGAATCTCCCAAACATCGGAAAGTTCTTTTCGTACGGCGTCTTCGTCTATCCCTTTATCAAGCATGACCGCGATACGCTGGAGCAATAGGCTGAAAAACGCCGATTGTGCCTTCGCCATGGAGGACAATTTCCCGGGTCGCGATGTCAAGGAAGTCAGAATCAGATATAAGGGGCCAACCGCCGGTCTTGTTTCCCGGGCGCCAAAAAGCGCCGAGAGCTTCTCCATACGCTGAAGCACAACCCCGAATTCCTCGCCAGCCAATAACTTCAAATGAATGAAGGAGAGCGGAAGAACCTGCTCGGGCAAAACAGGTTCCGCCTGGGAAGAAAAAAGTATTTGGGTGACATTTTGTCTGATTTGCTGGCTCACATCACCGAAATTCTCACGCAGGTATTTCTCGCAAGACGACTCCCACCACTCATGAAACAATCTTTGCCGCGTGGTCGTGGACACTCTCATTCGCTCTTGGATATGGAGGAGTGATCCTGCCTTTCAAAAGAGCCGGAATGCGGTTTCTTCTGAAGCAAACGCCCGAGAGAAAACAGAATGACAGCGGAACCTAAAATGGCGAGTTGAATGACATAGGCGGAGGGATTCAAAACGCCAATGAGCAAGGCGACACCACAGTCCACCATGGCGAGAATCTGAAGCGCTCGTCCCAGGCCATACATCAACCCAGTTGTCCCAAGGCCGCCCGGATACGCTCGATGCCCTCTTTTATGTTTTCCAAGGAAGTCGCGTAGGAGAACCGTACGTAGTCGTCGGCGCCGAATCCTGCGCCGGGAACACCTGCACATTGGGCGTGTTCGAGGAGATAGAGCCCCACGTCCATTGAATTTCTTAATACTCCGTCGGGTCCCTGACGCCCGAATATGCCGCTCACGCGGGGAAAGGCGTAGAACGCGCCTTTGGGATTCACGACGCTCAGCCCCTCAATAGAGTTGAATCCCTCGACGATCGTCTTTCTTCTCGCGTCGTATTGCGCCAGCCATTCGTTGAGGAAGCTGTGTGACCCTCTAAGTGCAGCGACTCCGCCGTATTGAGCGAAGGAGGTGGCGTTGCTCGTACTCTGGCCCTGAAGCGTGTCCATGGCCTCGATGATTTCAGAGTTCGCGAGAGTATAGCCCATCCGCCAGCCCGTCATCGCGTAGGTTTTTGAAAACCCGTCCAGAACGAGGGTGCGTGCCTTCATCTCCGGAGAAAAACTGGCGATCGACACGTGTTCTTCACCGTCATAGTTAATTTTTCCGTAAATTTCATCGGACATGACCATCGCGTCGGTGGACAGTACCACCTCGGCTATCGCTTCCAACTCCGCGCGGCTGTATACGCAGCCTGAAGGATTGCACGGGCTGTTGATCACCACGATTTTCGTGCGCTCAGAGACGGCCTCGCGCAACTGCTCGGCTGACATCTTGTGGCCGTTTTCCTCGCTAGTCTGTACCAGAACTGGCTTCGCCCCTGTCAGGGTGGCAACAGGCTCGTACGCTACCCAAATAGGTGCCGGAATGACGACCTCATCGCCTTCCTCGACGAGGACATGCAATGCGTTGAAAACCGATTGCTTCCCGCCCACGGTGACGATTATGTCCGTCTTCGGGTCATACCGGAGGCCCTTGTGCTCCTCCACCCAATCGCCAATCGCTTCCCTGAGAGCGGGGATGCCCCGGACCGCCGTATATTTCGTGGCGCCGTCGTGCAGCCCCTGAATGGCTCCTTCCTTGATGTGTTCGGGAGTATCGAAATCGGGTTCTCCGGCGGCGAACGAGATGACGTCGATGCCCTGTGCCTTCATTTCCGCCGCCTTGGTGTTCATCGCCAGTGTGGGAATGGGAGGCAGCTTGCTCATTCGGGATGCAAAACGCATGAAAAACTCCAGGGTTTGGAAATGAAAGTTAGCTGTGGAACCGCTCTCCGAGAGCTTCCCGCACGGACGCGGATACATGTTCACTTACGTCTCCGCCAAGCGAGGCGACTTCCTTGATTAGGCTAGAACTGAGGAAACTGTATTGTTCGCTGGGCATCAGGAAAATCGTTTCGATCTCCTCGTTCAGCCTTCTGTTCATGAGTGTCATCTGCATTTCGTAGTCAAAATCGCTTACGGCGCGAAGCCCGCGAATGATCGCCTGAGCGTTCACTTTCATGGCGAAATCTACGAGCAGTTCACGTTCGAAACTCCTTACATCGATCTGGTTGGACTCCCTGAATTCCTCGAGGAAAAAATTTTTTCGCTCCTCGAAACTGAACAGAGGAGATTTCGAAGGGTGGACCGAAATGGCCACGGTGACTTTTGAGAAAAGCTTCTGGCTCCTGCGAACGACGTCGAAATGCCCCTGCGTTGGCGGATCGAAAGTTCCCGGGTATACCGCGTGACTTTCCATGAACAACAAACCTCAGCAAGGACTCGAGACATTCCCTCTTCAAAGGGATGAGGGCGATTTCCCGCGAAAAATCCGCGTTAAACCTAGTCTCTTTGAATATCTCGTGTCAACTTGATGGAGGAAAACATCCTCGGGGCACTACATGTAAAGTCTGGTCTCGTTACGAAGCCGCCCATCCCCGGATTTGAGGGGTGATTGAGAAATTCCTGATCGAGTCATGGGAGCATGAACACGTCGGATACTGGACCAGATATCCTAGTGTTTCAGGACCTCCCGTACCATATGGCTAATTTCGGGAAGTATGATTTTTTCCATCCCAGTGCGGCATGCATTCCCGGAGCCTGGAAGCGTCATGATGATAGTATCCTGACAAGTACCCGCCGTCGCACGGGTGAGCATGGAGGCTGTGCCGATTTCCTCGAAACTGACGTGGCGGAACAATTCACCGAAGCCGGGCATTTCCTTTTCCAAGAGTGAAACGACGACATCGTATGTCGTATCCCGCTTGGTAATGCCCGTCCCCCCATTTGAAATCACTACTTGAATGTCGGGGTTCGAACAAGCCTCGAGCAGGGATTCGCGAATCTGTGTCGGTTCGTCTTTCACGATGCGGTAAAATGATACTTTGTGACCCATGTCGCTCAGCATGTTCATGATCAATTTGCCGCTCGTGTCGGTTTCTTCCGTGCGCGTGTCGCTCACCGTGAGCACACCGCAAGTGACGGCATCCGGCCCCTCTGCGCGGTGCTCTTCGTGAGTCATCAGATCTGCCGCCTGCTCGACTTCCCGGCGAGACGGTCCCTCGCTCTGGTTCATTCTCACCTCCTGCTTTTCGACCTTTCCCGACGTTCTTTTCTATCCGCCATACGGCCCTTGTCTGGAAGAATGATCAGCATTGAAAAAAACGAGCGGAAGGGTAATGAAGCATTTTGCATATCCAACCTTTGAAGGCAATGCGTAGTCCCTTCTCTTCACGAGGCGAAAATTTTATCTTGGGGACTGAATCGCTCGAGAAAACAAAAGAGCCGGAGAATTCATTCCCCGGCTCTTCCCAGGACTTACCATAAACCCTGAGGAGCGAACGCCGAGACCTTGGTGGGTTCACTACGCGCCCCCGGAAGTTATTTCATCATTTTCTTTTTTTTGAAGCCCTTGGCCATCATGCACTCATCAAACTTGCTCACCTTGTAAGTCGTCTCGGAAGTGATCGCCTCAGGGCCGCCTTTGGCTTTCGCGTCGTACAGGAACTCCGCTTTCATCGCGCAACTCTTGAAGTCCTTCATCGCCTGATCCGTCTTGACGCCCACACCACGCTTCAACCAAACTTGGTGCTTCGACGTCGTACATCCAGCCACCACGACGACCATTCCAACCACCAGAAAGATACCAACCATTTTTCGCATAAGTCGCAATCCCCTTCTAAAATCCATTCCCCGCCTGTCCTCTGCATCCTGCGAGGCCCAAAAGCGTTTCCCTGCAAATAGTACGCATAACCCCAAATTTACCATTCTATTATCTCGACGTCCAACACAAAATACTCAGATACCCCGCCCGGTCAAAATCAAGTCATTCATGTAGTGATCCTTATCTGCGAATTACGCCCATTTCCATTAAATTCCTCAACAGAGAAACGACAGGAAAATCCTGTGAATTTAACGAATCTTATCCAATTCTTTGGAAATATTAGAATGAGTCAGAGAATTGTGTCAGCCACCGTACAGGCGATGATCTAGATGATCTAGTTGAGACGAAAGTGCCTCGAAGATGTCTTGGCCAACTTGGAGACGGTTAGAACGCCGACGGACAAGCCAGCATATCGAAATCCATACGCCAGAACGCCCCCCGTCCGTAGCAATCAAATAAACCAGTGCCAACATTGCAACTGAGATTGAATCAGCTTGGATGCAATCTATTCTGACTCGCAAACGCCACGCGTTTATGCGACAGGCCTATCCGGCGTCTACCTCTCCCTTGGGCGCATCGTCTCCGTTCGGCAGATTGTCCACGAATGGCTTGAGCAGGTCGAGCGGAAGCGGGAAAACGATCGTGGAGTTGTTCTCGGTGGCGACTTCCGAGAGAGTCTGCAAGAAGCGAAGTTGCAGCGCGCCCGGAGCCGTGGCGATATTGGTGGCCGCCTCGGCCAGCCGCTCGCTCGCCTGGTATTCGCCCTCTGCGTGAATGACTTTGGCGCGACGTTCGCGCTCGGCTTCTGCCTGGCGGGCGATGGCGCGCTGCATCTCGCCGGGAAGGTCTACGTGCTTGAGTTCCACGTTGGTCACCTTGATGCCCCAAGGGTCGGTGGCGTGATCAAGAAGTTCCTGAAGCTGGGAGTTAATCTTCTCACGCTCCGAGAGCAGATCGTCGAGTTCCATCTGTCCCAGCACGCTTCTGAGCGTCGTCTGACTCAACTGGCCCGTTGCGTAGAGGAAATCCTCCACCTCAATGACGGCGCGCTCGGGGTTCAGCACACGGAAGTAGACTACGGCGTTCACTTTTACGGACACGTTGTCCTTTGTGACAATGTCCTGCGGGGGCACGTCCATCGTCACCAGTCGCAAGCCCACGCGAGTCATGCGGTCGATCACCGGAAGCACGATGATGAGTCCCGGTCCCTTGGTGGAATAGAAACGGCCAAGCCGGAAGACGACGCCGCGCTCGTATTCGTTCAGGACGCGTATGGCGCTCGCCAGGAATAACAAGACGATAACGACGGCGATGATCAAACTCAGATTCATTTATCCACCCTCCTTCTCGACGCGGAGCCTGAGGCCCTCCACCCAGACCACACGAACCTTGTCACCGATTGCTAGGGGTTCCTTGGAATCCGCGAGCCATATTTCGCCATGCACCCGTACTTGGGCCGACGATCCTTCCCGGAGCAATGCGCTTACGACACCCGACTGATCGAGCATTCCCTCCGAACCCGAAACCGGACGCACCCGCTGGGCGCGAAAACCCATACCCACGAGCCAGACGAAGAACATGGCCGTTCCGGCGACCGCGGGTAGAATCACCTTCAGGCTGATTTGCAGGTAGGGGTCCGGAGAGTCGATGAGCATAACCGAACCGATCGTCATAGCGATGATTCCGCCGATGGTCAGACCCCCGTAGCTGACCACCTTGATCTCCAGGAGAAACATGATGATGGCTAGTCCCATCAAGAGAAGCCCCACGTAATTCACCGGCAAGACCTTGAGTGCGTAAAGGGCCAACAGGAGGCTGATGGCACCGACCACGCCTGGAAGTATAGAGCCTGGATTCGAAAGCTCGAAGAACAGTCCGTACATCCCAAGCAGCATCAGGATGTAGGCGATGTTGGGATCGCTCAACAGGGTGAGTACCTTTTGCCGCAAGCTACGCTCAAGGGTTATTTGCTGGGCGCCTTTTGTCGAGAGGGTGACAGTGGTGCCGCCTTCGATCTTGATCTTTTTCCCATGAACCGCCAGGAGAAGCGACCGCACATCCGTGACCACGAGGTCGATGACCTTTTGCTTCAGTGCTTCGGCCTCATCCACGGATATCGCCTCACGGACCGCGCTCTCCGCCCATTCTGTATTTCGCCCGGTACGTAAAGCTACCGCTCGCGCGAAAGCGGCCACATCGTTCATCGCTTTTTTGCGCATATCGCCCTGAATCTGCTTTCCCCCGCCCGAGACGGGAGAAGCCGCACCGATGTTTGTCCCCGGTGCCATGGCGGCGATGTGGGCCGACATGGTTATGAAGGTGCCCGCCGAGGCGGCCCGCGCCCCTCCCGGAGCGACGTACACCGCCACTGGAACGTTAGAGCCAAAAATCGCCTGTACGATATCGCGCGTGCTGGTGACGAGACCGCCGGGAGTATCGAGGCGAATGACGAGAAGCTGCGCCTTTCTTCTGGTTGCCTCTTCGATTCCGAACGCAATGTACTCTGAAGTGCCGGGCGATATGGCGTCCGCCACATCCAGCACCACGACGGGAGGCGTATTTTGCGAAGCGACGGCATGGTAGAGGGTCAGCACTATGCCGAGCACCACCAGGGAACTCAAAAACGCCAGATGAACTTTTCTTCGGAATATCCTGCGCATCTCGTCCCTCAAGAGCAGCGAGATTGTCCGCTACATTTTAACACAAACACGAGCCTCGTCATCAACCGTCGCAGGGGACCATCAGGAATCGAGTTCGAGCAGCACCTCATCGACAATGCTCACGGCCGTATCGAACTGAGCCTGTTCGACGATCAGGGGCGGCAAGAACGCCAGAACATTTGCATGGTGCCCTCCCGGATAGATGAGAAGCCCCTTCTTGAGCGCCATGTCACTCGCCTTTTTCGCGACGCTCATGGGTTCTCGCGTCGTCCGGTCGGAAACGAGTTCGACCGCCACCATCAGTCCGCGCCCGCGCACCTCGCCGACGATGGAATGTCGCTCGGAAAGTTCCTCAAGCCTTCTCAGGAAATACGCGCCCATGTCCCGGGAGCGCTCGGCGAGGTTCTCCTCCTCATACACCTCGATGGATGCAAGGCCCGCGGCGCATGCCATGACGTTTCCGGCATAGGTGCTGCTCTCGGTACCGGGATTCGAGGCGTCGGCTATCTCTTTTTTTGCGACGCAAGCGGCGAGAGGAAGCCCACCCGAGATCGATTTCCCCATTACGACTAGGTCGGGTTCGATATCCTCATATTGGTAGGCGAACATCCGGCCCGTGCGGCAAAACCCGCTCATCACCTCGTCGATGATGAGCAGCACCCCGTGACGGTCACAGGCTTCGCGAAGCGCCTTCAAAAATCCGAGGGGAGCTGGAATCATGCCTCCGTTTCCCTGCACCGGCTCAATGATGACGGCAGCTACCTCGCCCCAGCCGCTCACCGGATTATCGAGAAACTCGTTGATGTAGCGAATCGTTCCCTCGGCGCACTGCTCTGGCCCGTCGCCGAAGGGGTTTCGGTATGGGTAGGGATAGGGGACGTGATGCACCCCCGGAACGAGTGTCCCCAACCCCTCTCTCTGGTTCTTTCTGCCCATCAGGGCCACTGCTCCCAAAGTTCTTCCGTGGAACGCGCCCGTAAAGGCGACGATCTCATCGCGCCCCGTTGCCCGGCGGGCCATTTTGAGAGCGATCTCGGCCGCTTCGCTGCCCGAGGAGCCGAGAATCATGCTCTTGGGTGTCACACCGGGATGGAGAGAGAGAACTTTATCGAAGAGTTCGTTCCGCACCCGGGAACCCAGCGACATAGCCTGGTGGACCTCTCCGGCCTGTTTCCGCAATGCCGAAACGACCTTGGGGTGACAATGCCCTGCGTTCAGGGAACCGAAGCCCGCGACGAAATCCAGAAACAAATTGCCATCGACATCCTTGATCACCGCCCCTTGCGCGCGCTCGACCACGACGGTATCAGGGCTCATCCCGAAGCTGAGGGCGGCGCGGCTCTCCGCCTTCCTGAGGCGCTCAAGCTCCTCTTGGGTTTTGGGGCCGGGGTGGGGAACCACGAATTTTGGCGCGTCCAATGAAACCCCTCCTCGTTATTCGCCAGCATACATGCACATTCCGCAAGGCATGAAAGCCTGCGTGAAAATTCGCTATTGCACGTGTCTTTCATCGTTGAATGTTATAAACTGAAGCGCAGTTGCAAACCACCCATACCCTATGGACATTGAGGCCCCTGTGAACCGAGACTCTTCATCCCCAAAAATATATTATGGCTGGTATATCTTGGGCGGCTGTTTCTTCATGATGTTCCTGGGCCTGGCGACCAGAAATTCATTCGGTCTTTTCCTGAAGCCGATGATTGCGGATTTCAACATCAGCCGCGCCTCATTGTCCCTTCCCTTTTCTCTTTGCCTGATTCTCTACGGCGCGTCCCAGCCGTTGGGCGGACTCATGATGCGCCGCTGGGACCCGAAAACGGTCATCATCTGGGGCTCGGCGCTTACGACCATCGCCATGTTGGGAATCTACCAAGTCGAC
Source organism: bacterium (assembly GCA_965200245.1). Lineage (GTDB taxonomy): Bacteria > UBA8248 > UBA8248 > UBA8248 > UBA8248 > Bin107. Next base: position 162,056 of record CBDATS010000008.1, read on the forward strand.
TCCCTGTGGGGCGTGTATTTGTTCTTCGGTATCCTGTTGGGGATGGGAGGAATCGGCAACAGTGTGACGGCCTTCACCCCTTTGGTGTCAAACTGGTTCCCGGACAGGCGGGGGCTGGGCATGTCCATCATCAGCGCGGGCTCAAGCATGGGTCAGCTCATACTGCTTCCTGTTTTCGCGTATATGATCGGCTTTTTGGACTGGAGGATGACTTCGCTCGTCATTGGCATCATTTTCGTGTTCACCCTGATGCCCATTTCGATCTTCCTCGTCAAGAACTCTCCCTCGTCCAGGGACGTTCCCCCAGGTGCGCCCACATCCGGTAACGGTGTAAAGATGGTCGTTCCCTACGATTTGCACTGGGTGCAGTGCCTTCACAAGATGCCATTCGTCCTCTTGCTTACGAGCTTTTTCACCTGCGGTTTCACCGTTACGGTCGTCTCCGTCCACTGGGTACCGTTTGCGACCGATGTTGGATTTTCTGCAGCCGTCGCTGCAACGTCCTTCGCCCTGGGTGGCGGACTCAACACCGTGGGCGTTCTGGCTGTCGGTCCACTATCTGACAAAATCGGCAGGAAAGTGCCCTTGAGCCTGATCTACGCTTTCCGGGGTCTCGGATTCGTCCTGTTCATTTTCTTCAAGAACGATTTCACCGTCTGGGCAACGCCGATGATCATCGGCCTCTCCTGGATTGCGACCGTCCCGCTCACTTCGGCGTTGACGGGAGATTTCTTCGGATCGAGGAACGTGGCGATTCTCTTCGGGCTCATCACGTTCAGCCACCAACTCGGCTCGGGCCTGAGCGCCTGGCTGAGCGGATACATCTATGACGTCACAGGAAGCTACAACCTCGCGTTCGCGCTGGCGGCCTATCTCTGTGTCCAGGCGGCCGTGATAGTCGCTTTCATCAACGAAAAAGAGGTCCGCGTCCCGCAAGTAGCCACAACGTAATGCGAAATGAACGAAACTAGAATTCTGCACACCGTGACGTAAACGTGCGAATTTGCCACCAGGGGAAGCCCCTGCATCAATCATTTTCTTTTGGACGGGGCAGGGCTTCGCCTTTTGCTTTGAGTGAAAAGATGGACTGCAACTGCTGGTTTCAATGCATCAACCCCGATTGCGGGGCGACGTACTCTATTTTTGACTCCGTGTATCAGTGCCGCGGATGCGGGAGCCTCCTTGACGTCACACACGACCTGGAAACTCTGCGCATGCGAAGCGCATCGGAATGGCGCCATCTGTTCGACGATCGTTACCAGCGCAACACCTGGCCCTACGGCAGCGGCGTATGGGGCAAGAAAGAGTGGGTTTGCCCCCTGATTGACGATGAAAACATAATCTCGTTCTATGAAGGGGGGACGAACCTCTTCTGGGCGAATCGTCTGGGGCGCGAACTCGGAATCGGCGAATTGTGGATCAAGCAATGCGGAAACAGCCACACGGGTTCCTTCAAGGACCTCGGAATGACGGTGCTCGTATCCGCCGCCCAGCAGATGATAACCGACGGAAAAAAAATCCGCGCTGTTGCCTGCGCGTCGACTGGCGATACCTCCGCCGCCTTGGCCGCCTACGCTGCGGCAGCTGATATTCCCGCTATCGTTTTTTTGCCACGCGAGAAAGTATCCGTCGCGCAGTTGATTCAGCCCATCACGAACGGCGCCATGGTGCTTGCCATCGACACGGATTTCGACGGCTGCATGCGCATAGTGCGGCAGGTGTGCGAGGAGCAGGGGATATACCTCGCTAACAGCATGAATTCGCTCCGCATCGAAGGCCAGAAAACCATCAGCATCGAACTCGTCCAGCAGTTCGACTGGGAGGTTCCTGAACTCATCATCATCCCCGGCGGCAACCTGGGAAACGTGAGTGCTCTGGGCAAGGGTTTCTTGCAGATGCGTGATTTGGGGCTAATAGACAAGATGCCCCGCATCGGTTGCGCACAGACTGAAAAGGCCAATCCCCTCTACAGGAGTTTCATGACTGGGTTCCGGGAGTTCTGTCCCGTAGATGCCGAGCCGACGCTGGCGACGGCCATCCAAATCGGGAATCCTGTGAGTATCAAAAAAGCCGTCCGGACGCTGAAGGCGTTCGAGGGCTCCGTAGAGCAGGCGAGCGAGGAGGAATTGGCGAACGCCGCCGCGCGCGCGGACAGAACCGGGATGTACAACTGTCCCCAGACCGGGGTGGCACTGGCTGCTCTTGAAAAAATCATCAAGCGCGGGGAGGTAAACCCTAAAGATCGGGTAGTGGTCATCTCTACGGCGCATGGACTGAAATTCACCGAATTCAAGGTCAATTACCATCAAAAAGCGATTCCGGGCGTCGACAGCCGCTTCGCCAATACTCCCATCGAGCTTCCCGAAGACATCGACATAGTTCGAGACGCCATCGAAAAGAGACTCGGCGCATTTTCTGCGAGCTAGCGTCCTTTCGGTTTTCATCGTAACGCTGAGCCGATGAAACAGGAGTTGAGTGCATTGTCGAAAAACATGAGAAGAGATGATCGAAATCAGGCGAAACAGTCACTCTCGCCACCTATCTTCCAGACAGCGACGTTCACCTTCGATGGCTCCGAGGATCTGGAAGCCTTCCACAGCGGCGAGACGGACGCGTTTTTCTATACGCGATACGCTAATCCGACGAACGAAGCCGCCGAACGCAGACTCGCACTCATGGAAGGCGCGGAAGCCTCCCTGTTGTACGCCAGCGGCATGGCGGCCGTCTCCTCGGTATTCCTCTCACTGCTTGCGCCGAATGCGCGAATCGTCATCCCTCAGGAGAGCTACAGGCATACGAGGGACGTGGCAGAGGGTCTTCTCACCCGCTACGGAGTATGTGTCGAAAGTCCGGTGGAGAATACGGCGGAATCTCTGGAAGCACTTACAGAGGGACCGGTGCGCGTGTTGTTCGCAGAGATTCCCTCCAACCCCACGCTCCGCATACCGGATATCGGGAAAATGGCGGAATGGGCCAGACAAAGAAAAGCCAGGTTCATCGTGGACTCGACCATCGCATCTCCAGCCTTGTTTCGCCCGCTGGAGCATGGGGCCGATTTAGCGGTTCAAAGCGCGACGAAATACATCGGTGGCCACAACGATGTCGTGGCGGGAGCCGTGTCAGGCGGCATGGTCATTATCGACGCGCTACGCGAGCAACAGGCATTGCTAGGTTCCATTCTCGGGCCGCAGGAGGCGTTCCTCGTAGAACGGGGACTCAAGACACTCGAATTGCGCGTCCGCCGCAGTAGCAACACGGCGCTCAAACTGGCCAAATATCTCGCGGGTCACCCTAGGGTCTCCCGCGTTCATTACCCCGGCCTGGAGTCACACCCGGATCATCTCAGAGCCGCAAAGTATATGTCCGCGTTCGGTGGATTGGTTAGTTTCGAACTCTGCGGCGACCCCGAGAAAGCTGACGAGTTGGTAGACTCCCTTCAGATTCCTGTGCTCGCTCCCGGCTTTGGTGGCACGGAGAGCCAGGTGGAGCACCATGTGAAGATGGCGTATGCGGACATCGGCATGCAAGGCGCGGAAAACCGGGGCGTTCCCGCCGGGCTGATTCGGTATTCGGTGGGGCTTGAGGATTTTGAGGTGTTAAGAGACGACCTCGAAGAGGGCCTCAAAAAACTATAGAGTCAACTTTTACCGCCCTCTGCGTGCTTCGGGGCCTGCTTCGTAAGCCAGCGTGTGCGCACCCACATCTTCTTTCCAGCCCAGCGCCCCGATCTGACTACCACCTGGGTGAAACCACGCTGATCGCCGGAAATGACAGTTACACGTGTTCCGGGTTCCAGTCTGTAGGGATAGCGGGAGCCGCGCGGCACATCATATCCGCCCGCATAACTCAGCGATAACCCCCGAAACGTACGGCGGACGTATCTAGCGTCCGCAAATGTTTCACTTTGCTGAACGGGTTTCACGGCAGATTCCTTTTTCTCCGCCGGCTTTGTAGAAACCACTGTCGCCTCGAATTTCCCCTTTACTTCCTTCACCGCTTTCTCAAGATTCGATACCGCGTCACGGAGTTGCAACTTGAACTCGTTCAATGATTTCCCATGGTTCGCCAGAATTTGCGTATGGGCGAGAAGCTGACCACGGATCGACTCGATTTCTTTTTTGTTTTGCTCTTTATCTTCCTGGTAATCGGCTTGCGACACCACCAGACTGCATCCGGAGAGCGCGGCCATCAGGACGCAGATACACATCATGCGCCATACAACACGCTTTACACCCGGTGATTTGATTTTCCGCTCACGCATGCAGTTCATACTGGATACCATCCTTCGATAGGAGGCATTACGACCAACTCGCTGCTCAAATCGACGACTCCATCAAATTCACGTGCGGTGGATTCAGCCAATTCTTTTTCTTCATCGCTGTTAACACGCCCGTGCAAGAACAACTCTCCCGGTCCAAGACATTCTACGACGATGCCACTCGCATCGATTCGTTCGTCCGTCATTATCGTCGTCTTGATCTTCTGTGCAAAGGCAAGGTTCTGGAGTCTTTGAGATTCTGATGGTCTGACTTGTGAAAATTTTTCGCTTTTCAGTATGTTTACGAGTAAACGCACTGACGTATCTTTGTCGAACAGTCCGGTATTCAATATGATATCGAAGTGGCTCGGTTCTCCCCACCTGACGTCGAAAAAATGCCGCGTATAGGCCATTCTTTCGTCGTCGTTGTGGCGTATGAACTGCTCCGCCATGGAAGGAGTAATCCCCTCGTTGCTCACCAGTGTCCGTTGGCGATAATCTCTGGGCGCCACGATGCGCGCCCGGAAAACTCCCTCGATTCCCTCCAGTAGGATGTGGGAGCCGCGGCCCAGAATGACAAAATCATTTTTCAGGGCCGATTCATATACGATGGCGCGCATGATATCGAGATAAACGAGTTGCCTGTCCCGGAAAAAGCGGTCGATCAGGCCGGGTTTTCTTTCGTCTACCTGTTCGAGTTCGGCTCGAACGTAACCATACGTTTGCGCAGCGTCCGCAAATCCATCGTTGTCCAAAAGGGTCCATCCCAATTCATGAGCCACTTTCTTTCCTATGGCGTCACCACCGCTTCCAAGTTCTCTTGAAATAGTCAGAATACCCATTCTCAGCCCTCCGAATCAAAAGTGACGATCAACACTGGAGCGGGTGGGCTACGTGCGCCATCTCTTCATATCAATTGTCAGCATAACCGCAAACAACACGTTTATCCATCGTTCGACAAGCCGCTTCGTTGCTCAATACCATCGAAACGCAACGGGTATCTACCTCAACATAATCGTTTTCGGTCATGACTTGCGATTCGCTCTCTTCAATTTTTCCAATTGCTGACGAAAATAGCGATTTCCGGGCTCCAATTCAATCGCTCTTTGAATGAGTGGAATCGCCTTCACCGTTTCTCCACTGCGAAAATACAGCTCCGCCAGTGTATCAAGATAGGCCGGCGTATCGGGCTGAAGCTCCAGCGAGCGTTTGGAGAGTTTGATGGCGTGAGCCAGGGCGTCTTTCTCCTTTCTGTGAAACCACGCCAAACGATTCATCGCCGGTGCCGAATCCTTGTCGATCTCGAGCACCTGCAGGAACACTTCTTTGGACTCTTTGGGTTTCTTGATTTCCCATAGAAAAACCCCAAGTTCCACCAAAATTCTCGATGAGCGTGGATTCTCCTTCAGCAAGTCCAAGAGTATCCGATGCGCGGTTTCTTTCCGCCCTCTCGATTTGTGGAGATTCGCGATACGAATCTTCATCTCGATGTCGTTCGATTCCAGTTTCGCCGCTTTCTGGTATAGCGCGATCGCCTCTTTGTCGCGTTCCTTTGATTCATAGAGAGCGCCCAGGCGGATGTAGCCATCCAGCCAATCGGGCGATAAAGAAACGACCTTTTGATAGGCGCGAATTGCTTCATCGTAGCGTTTCATTTCCACCAAAGCATCACCCAGCAAAAAATGGAATCTTGCATTGTCCGGGGCTTTTTTGATGGCGTTTCGAAGCAGGTTCACCGCTTCTCCGGGTTCCTTGCCGGATATCAGCCGCTCCGCATCAATCAAAATCCGGGCAGGCTCCAGAGCCTGTTTCTGAGTTCCGCTCGATTTAGGTCGAACTACATGGACACGCGATTCGACAAGCCGAAGCCGTCTTTTCAAAATCATATCTTCTGGTTCGCGTAAATAGGCATCCTTGTAAGTTTCCAGCGCTTTTACAAATTGCTCGCTGCGAACATATAAATCGCCCAAAAGAATCATGGCTTCTATGTGACCCGGTGTGCGTTGGAGCAAAGATTGTATTTCGCGAATGGCTTCCTGGGATCGATTTTGCTTGGCAAGAACTTTCGACAACCGGTAGCGTGCGGTATTCTGGCGGCTCCCCTCAAGCGTCACTGCCTTTTTCAGGCTTGCCGCGGCCCTTTCAAACTCTCCTTTGCTTTCGTGCCGGGCCGCTTCTGCGATATGCCATCTATGTTGTTCTTCGAACTTGAGATTCTGGTCTTCCGGTTCACCGATCTTCAACCATTCACTTACTCTCGCCTCCCAGATGCTGTCGAGGTGTTTCCACACGTTGTGGAAATAATCCGGAGACTCACGGGAAATCGCTGTGGTAGCGATACCCACGGCCAGAAGCAGCACAAGCCCTACCGCAATCCCCATATTCTTTTTCGAAATCAGCGGCTTGGGCAAGGGTGTCGGCTCGATGCCAGACATCATTAAACTGCCGTCGAACTTCGCTTCCGGATCCACATGTAGTTTGGGTGCCATCACGCTCCCTTTGTGAGAACATCCGGCTTTGAACTCCACACGATCATCCACACGTATGGAGCCTTTGGTGGAGCCGTGATTCACCAGTTCCCTGGTATGAATATCGCCCTCGGCATTTCCCGTTTTTGCAACATCAAGGTGGCCGTCGCCATGTATTTCCCCTTTGAATTCTCCTTTCAGGATTAAATTTCCGCGAAAGAGCAGTGAGCCCTCAAGACACACATCCTCGCCTATGAAAGAGAGATTCGAGCCGGGAGCGGAATGGATGTTTCTATTTCGCACGGGCGTTTCTCCATTGATTAGCGAACTACGAAATTCCCACCTGCAATCCGGCCGTATTTTACCAAAATCCGGAAAAGATGCGCCAATTTATGTTTCGCCAAATCTAGGGTTTACATTAACCGAGATTGAAATCTTAATCACCTGAGGCGAACACTTATAGGCTGCGCATTTGCCAAGGGCTTGTCCGCCTCTGTGAGGATCGCTGGCTGTACTAGGTTCCCAGTCAAGCCAGCGTGAGTCGGTTCGTAGAACCCTTCAAAATAACCGAGAATGATCTTCTTTTCGTTGGCTGGAATCTCAGTTTCTCGTTCTCATCGACCATCACAGTTTGATGAGTCCGACCAGTGGTCCTTGACGAGGAGCTACTGAATCGCTAGGCAAACGAGATGACATCTGTCGCATAGTTCGACCACCTTGTCCTGCCCGGTACTGTTTACAAGCCCGCCGAACCCGTCGTAATCGTCTGCCAAGCCTGTCCCCCGCGCCGGGCGGCGGAACTGCCAGCGAGGCTGCCAGAACGAACCCCTGCCGAACTTCACCTCATCAGTGGATTTGATTCTAGATGCAGTATATTGAGTTGTTCATATGGCTTTTCAAATTCCACGCGATGGCGAATGGCTGGCCGACGCCCCAGTCGCTGGTAGCGCGTGCTCACATCTTGCAATGTCCCTCTTGAGGAAACGACAGTTTCAACTGCCAATGTTGCCACACGTCCCGGTGCGTCGCCCAAACTCACTCATGCGGCCGATTGATAGCAAATTACACCTCATAATATGATATGTTTGTCAGTCTATAAAATAGTAAACTGGAGACATGGAAATGGTTGATCAGGACTTGGGCAGACTCAATAAGGTCGATGATCTGCGCAAAGTCTGGAGCAACGAAGTCAATGATTTCACACCATGGCTTGCGCTTGAGGAAAACCTCTACATTCTCAGCGAAACTCTTGGGATCGAATTAGAACTGGAAGCGCAGGAAAAAGGCGTTGGCCAATTCCGTGCGGATATCCTATGCAAAGACACATCGGGTGCTTGGGTGCTGGTCGAGAATCAACTCGAGCGGACAGATCATGGTCATCTGGGGCAGTTGTTGACCTACGCGTCGGGCTTGGAGGCGGTGACAGTCGTCTGGATCGCCGCTCATTTCACTGATGAGCACCGCTCGACGCTCGATTGGCTGAACAAGATCACCGATGAAAGCTATCGGTTCTTCGGTCTGGAGGTAGAATTGTGGCAGATTGACGACTCGCCCATGGCACCCAAGTTCAACGTCGTCTCCACGCCGAATGACTGGTCACGTTCATTTGGACGGGCAGCACGTGCGGTGGATGAATCAAATTTGTCTGCTAAAAAACTGATTCAACTCAACTACTGAGCAGCCTTCCACTCGGTGCTGGACAAAGTAGACGGCTTTGTATTGGGAAACAAAAAGCCATTGCCGCAATCATGGATGCACTATCCGATCGGGAAGACCTATTTCAATCTTCGCGCGACCATGACCCCTTCCCAAAAACGAATTCGCTCAGAACTCTACATACGTGGGCCGAACGCAAAGAATCACTTCCAACTTCTGATTGAGCAACGGGACGCTATTGAGCAGGAACTCGGATATTCGCTTGAATGGAACGAACTGTCTGACGGTAAAGACAGCCGGATTACGGTCTATCAGAACGATGTCGACCCCGAAGATGAAAAAACTTGGTCGTGCCAGCATGAGTGGTTGGCGACCAAGCTAAACGATATGCACCGGGTCTTCGCAAACCGCATCCAGAAGCTCAACTCCGAAAAATAGAAACTCGATTAGGAATGATCCGCGCCGCGGTCCGCCTGAAATTTCCCGATCTCAGCCACCATCATGACACCGTTACCTGAGGCCGGCGCAGCAGGCATGCTCCTGAGTAAGCAAGAGAGGAGTGAAACCGGAAACTAATTTCCCGAAATTCTATTGCGTGCTTAAGCGCGCGGAATCTATCGCCTTCAAGGTGGTGAGGAGCGGATACAAATCTTCAATGTCTATCATGTTGGGTCCATCAGAAAATGCCTCATCGGGACTGGGGTGGCACTCGATAAAAAAGGCGTCGACGCCCACGCCGGCTGCGGCGCGCGCAAGGTGCGGAACCATGCTCCTGTCTCCGCCCGAACTTTCCCCCAGACCGCCCGGAGATTGGACACTGTGCGTCGCATCAAAAATTACAGGATAACCCGATTCGCGCATCTTCACGAGCGAACGCATGTCGGAAACGAGATTATGGTAGCCAAAACTGCTGCCTCTTTCGGTAAGCAGTATTTGCCTGCAACCCGCGTCCTTAAGTTTCGCCAAAACATTTTTCATGTCCTCGGGGGCCATGAATTGCCCCTTTTTGACGTTCACGGGTTTTCCCGTCCGCGCTGCTGCGTGGAGGAGGTCCGTCTGACGACACAGGAAAGCGGGAATCTGAACAGCGTCCAGCACTTCGGCTGCGCGTTCAGCCTCTTCCGGGGAATGAACGTCCGAAATCACCGGAAGACCCGTCTCGTGTCTTATCTTTTCGAGTATCCTTAATCCCTTGTCGATGCCGGGGCCGCGCTGAGACTTGCCCGAACTGCGATTCGCCTTGTCGTAAGAGGCCTTGAACACTCCGCCGACACCACATTTTTCCGCCGCTTCTCTTACTTTTTCGGCGCACATTCTGGCCAGTTCCTCGCTCTCGATCACACAAGGCCCAGCGATAACGCATATCGCCCCCGGCTCGCCGAAGGCCACGTCCCGGATTTTCACTACATTCTTTTCCGTCATCTTTCTCTATTTCAGACGCCATGCCGAATGTACGAAGTGAAAAGACGAATCAGGGGAACAACTCCCCGCTTGCTTTTTTAGCGGCAGCGATGAGGCCCAAAAACAACGGATGCGGCGCATAGGGCGTGCTCTTGAACTCGGGGTGAAACTGACACCCGATGAAATAGGGGTGCCCCGGCAGTTCTATCATCTCCACAAGATTCTCGTCAGGCGAAAGGCCGCAGAAGCGGAGCCCGTTTTCCTCCAGCGCCTCGCGATAATCGTTGTTTACCTCGTATCGATGCCGATGCCTTTCCTCGAATTCGGACGCCCCGGCATATATATCCGCAGCAAAGGAGCCGGGTGTTAAAATTCCCGGGTACGCGCCGAGGCGCATCGTGCCCCCCATGTCCACTCCCTCCTGTCCCGGCATGAGGGCCACCACGGGATGAGGCGTTTCGCTTGAAAATTCTGAACTGTTTGCCTCCTCCAGTCCGCAGACGTTCCTGGAATACTCCACGACTGCGCATTGCATCCCCAGGCAAATACCGAGAAAAGGAACGAGCCGTTCTCTCGCATACTGCACGGCGGCGATTTTTCCTTCGATTCCCCGCTCGCCAAATCCGCCGGGAATCAGAATCCCGTGCGCCATCGAGAGCAGCGAAGGAGCGCCGCGTTCTTCAATCTCCTCGCTGTCGACGTAATGCAGGTTCACTTGCACGTCGTTTCCGAAGCCCGCGTGACTCAAGGCTTCGGACAAGGATTTGTAGGACTCCTTGAGGTCCACGTATTTCCCGACGATGGCAATGTCGCTGATTACTTTCGGCTCTCTCTGTTTGTGGGAGATATCCTTCCAAACACTCAGATCGGGCGTTTGCCGTGCTTTGTCGAGTTTCAGCAAATCTACCACAATCCGGTCCAACCCCTCTTCGTTGAATCTCAGCGGCACCTCATAGATGCAGTCCACGTCAATCGCCGTGATCACTGCACTTGGAGGTACGTTGCAGAAAAGGGATATTTTCCGCTTCACGTCCTCTTCGAGCGGCATTTCCGTCCTGCACAACAGGATGTCCGGCTGAATGCCGATTTCGCGCAGCTTCATGACAGAATGTTGCGTCGGCTTGGTTTTCAACTCCTCGGAGGTCTTGATGTAGGGTACCAGCGTCACGTGGATATGGATCACATGTCCGGGTTCGTGGTCGAACCGAAACTGGCGGATCGCCTCGAGAAAAGGAAGACTCTCGATGTCGCCCACCGTTCCCCCGATCTCACAAAGAACGACGTCCTCGCCATGATCCACGTGGCGGATGCAGCGCTTGATTTCGTCGGTTATATGAGGAATCACCTGTACGGTCCCACCCAAATAATCACCCACGCGTTCTTTCGTGATCACGTTGTGATAGATGCGACCCGCAGTGTAGTTGTTCTCTTTTCTCATTCGCGCATGCGTGAAGCGCTCGTAATGGCCCAAATCAAGGTCCGTCTCGGCTCCATCATCGGTCACGAACACTTCTCCGTGCTGGAAGGGACTCATCGTTCCCGGATCAATGTTCAGGTAGGGGTCCAGCTTCTGGATATTCACCCGCAAACCGCGGGCCTCCAGGAGTGCACCGATGGATGCGGAGGCCAAGCCCTTGCCCAGAGAACTCAAAACGCCTCCCGTTACGAAGATATATTTGGCCACTTACTTTTTTCCTCTTCGATCACGCTGCGCATCGCCTTATCTCCCAGTAGACGTTCCTTGTCTTCGGGCAGGTCCACTCCTACCGCATCCCTGGTGATTTCCACAACACGAATCGCCATGCCGTCCTCGATCGCGCGAAGTTGCTCCAGTCGCTCTAGTTTCTCGAGTGCAGACGGCTCAAGATCGGTGAATCGCAACAGACTTTCTTTTCTATAAGCGTAAAACCCAAAGTGTTTCAATGGTTTCGGCGATATCTCTCCCCAATTCTCAACGATTTTTTCATACGCCTCACTCTCCCCGGCGAGAACATCCCTTGAGTATGGTATGGGTGCGCGGGAAAAATAAAGCGCATTGCCGTTCTTGCATCTCGTCACTTTCACGGCGTTTGGGTCCAGAAACTCTTCCGGGGAATGAAAAGCTACCGCCAGCGTCGAGATTCCCAAACCGCTTTCATCAATCAGCGGCCTGATGCCGGCATCGATGTCCTCAGGATGGATCAGGGGTTCGTCCCCCTGGATGTTCACGACCACGTCCGCATCCTCGCCGGAGGCGACCTCGGCCATCCTGTCCGTGCCACTGGCATGGTCATCGCGCGTCATACGTACGTTTCCGCCGAATTCGCGCACTGCATCGGCTATTCGCGCATCATCAGTGGCGACGCAGACCGAATCCACCAGTGACGATCTCGATGTGCGTCTGTAGACGTACTCAATCATGGGGTGTCCGCACAACAAAGTCAGCGGCTTTCCAGGAAAGCGTGTGGAGGCCCAGCGGGCGGGAATGACGGCGATAATACGGAGGCTGCTCATCCTATCCACCTATGACGCCGTCCAATACGCATTTTTGTTTATCAATCTCTTCCAGAGGGTGAGCCGTAAAATCTTGATGTCAAGGCCCAAAGACCAGTTCTCAATATAGTGCAAATCGAATTCGCTCTTTTTTATCGACGTATTTCCACTCCTTCCATGTACCTACGCCCAACCCGTCATTTCGGGTTTCACCTTGTGGCGCAGCATAAAGTCGGGGAAGGGCGCCCTCAATTTCTCCACGATGCCGGACGTTCGGACATCGGACCCACGAAGATCATTTCACCACCCAACACGCTGAACAGTAGCTGCAACCTGTCGAGACTCGTTTTTCTGAGAAAAACGCCAATCCGAGTGCGCCGCTCGTCGTCTTTCTCGGCCCAGACCCCCATGTCTTTTTCCTGTATGAACACGACGTATTCCGAATCGTCGTCGCGCTTGCTCAGCCCGGCGAGCAAGAGCCTAAGTTAGGCTCCGATGCACCCCACCGCTATCATACGGGCGTCGACGCCTATACGCATCTCTGTACCGCCTCGTAAACGCGATCCAGTTCTTGTACCTCCCTGTCCGTTGGGGAACCGTTTGATGAGGTGGGACGCTTTCGCAATACTACCACGTTCGGGCCGCGTGGCCCCCAGACACTCGGTTCGACCTGTCCTTGAAAGATGCAAATCACGGGAACGCCGAGCGCTGCGGCAATATGAGTGTGGCCCGAGTCGTTTCCGATGAACAGCCGACATGCTTTCATGACCCCCATAAGCGAGCGGAGATGCTGAACTTGAGCGCACATGTCTATCACAGTACCGCGTACGCGAACCCCCTTCATGGATTTGAGTATCGCATCGACAACTGGCCGATCATCGGGCCCGCCCAGTAACAGAACCCGGACGGGGAGTGTGGAGACAACCCGGCTGATCAACTCACCGCAAAGCCTTGGACTCCAGATTCTTTCTTCTCCTCCAGCGCCGGGGTGAATTCCGATGCAAAAACCCGGACGGCTTTCTATCAGCGCGGATACGCAGGCGCGTCCCCGGGCCAGTTCTTCCCGTGAGAGCGAAAGAGCCGGGTTTTTCGTATCGAACGGACCCAGTCCCGCGTGTTCGAGCATGCCCAGGTTGAATTCCACCCGATGACGTTTGGACAACTCTTCGGCTTCCACGTCCAGACAGAAGCCGAAACCCCTGATTCCACGCCCGACGAGAAAGCGCACGCCCGCGAGCCTCGCCGCGATGATCGATTGAAAATCTCCGGCGAAATCCACCGCCAGATCGTAGGGGCCGCCGATTTCTTCCGCTCTCCATTTGAGCAACTTTCTTAAACGGTTCATCGAGAGAAATCCGAATTTTTTCCTCCTTGGCCTCTCTCGCCAGGACGCGTTGAAGAGCAGAAAATCTACCCCGCCCAAATCCTCTCCCCTCTTCTGGAACAATGCACGTGCCGAGGAGCGGATGAGGAGATCGATTTGCGCATCTGGCAGGTTTTCCCTGAGCGAATGGATGGCGGGTAGCGTACAGACGATGTCGCTGATGTGGTCGGGACACATCAATAGAACCCGGCGAATTGAGATGGGCCGCTCCCTCGTATTGCGGAAAAAGGTCTCTCCCAACAGATCAAGCACGCGAAAAGCCGATCTCACAGAGAATCTCTTGTAGTGATATCTGCGCTCGAAAACGGGAACCATGCCTCTCTGCACGGGGCTGAGTGCCTCTATCTTCGAGGGTGCGGCGGCTTTGGGAGGAACGCGCAAGCAAACTGCACTCAGAAAACTCGACACATCATAGGAAGATTCACGAATTCCTGCATGTTCCGAATTCTTCATCGTGCGCTCTCTTAAAGTTTCAACCAAAAGGCGTAAAAAGAATATAGCGCGCTTCGTCCCGCGGCGGAAATTCCGCTCCCGCGAGATACAGACCACCACCAGCATCAACCCGCCAAAACGTCTTCGTAAACGACGAGCTTTTTCCACTAACACGTCCCGGACGAACTCTTCAATCACTCACTAGCAACCTGTCTGCACCAGTCGTTCGCGCTCACGGGTTTCGTTGGCAGTTTCCGGAGAGTTTTCCATAAAACACATCTATCGCCTTTGGGAAATACGAACCCCTCCTTGCCGATGACACAGGGAATTTCTCCCGTCGCCGATCCTGCGGAACGATGCCGCAACCCATGGCCACGATCAGCACTCAGCCGCACTGCTCTTTTCAGTGAAAGGTTGTTCTCGATGGAAACGCAAGCGTATGCCACCCGCGCAAATATTCGGGTACGTCGAAGTGTTCGACATGGCCGACGAATTCCACCTGCTCCCTCAAACCAAGCGAGCGCGCCAGGCTCTCCAGTGCTTCGTTTTCCTTTCCAGTTCCCCGGACTCAGTTTGGTAAAAGCGCAATTTCGGCTAGAAAGAGGTTTCTGTCTTCTTGATGTAGGTTAAGAACCACCCTAGTCCCGGAGAGCGCGGAATACAAGGCTGCCTTGACACGAGGCCGGTGGTGGGAGAACTTCTGGCTAGCCCCACCATCCATGCAATCGAGGGATGAAGCCATGAATCATTGTGGAGCGCGTCTTCGGACGCTGTTGGAAGAGAACCGGCCTGTTCTCGCGCCCGCCTGCATAGATGCCTTCAGCGCGCGCATGGTGGAACACGCAGGTTTTCAGATGAACTACCTGACAGGCAACGGCGCCTCGGCGGCGCTTCTCGGCAAGCCCGATGTGGGTTTCATGACGCTGCGCGAAGTGGCCGACGTCTGCCGCAATGTCGTCCAGGCCACCTCGATCCCCCTTGTCGCAGACGCCGACACCGGCTATGGCAACGCAGTGAACATGATCCGCACCGTCCGCGAACTTGAGTCGGCGGGCGTCGCCTGCATTCAGATCGAGGATCAGGTAACTCCCAAGAGATGCGGCTTCCTGCCCGGTTCGGTCCCTGTCATCTCCCTTGAAGAGCAACTCGGCAAACTCAAGGCGGCCCTCGACGCGCGCCAGAGCGAGGATTTCCTCATCCTCGCCAGAACGGACGCGGCCGCCGACCACGGGCTGGAGGAGGCGATTCGAAGGGCCGTCGCCTATAAGGAAGCGGGCGCCGACCTCACATTCATTGAGGTGGAGGGCACGGAGGAAGAACTCCGAAAAATCGGAGCGGAAGTCCCCCCGCCTCACGCCACCACGTTGGACGAATCGAGGCGCGAGGCGGCCCTGAACGTTGAAGAATTGGGTGAACTCGGCTTCGGCGTCATCATCTACCCGGGCATCGTGCGCTGCACGTATCTGAAAGCTGTGAACGACGTGCTGCGCATCCTCAAAGATGAAGGCTCCACTCGCTCGGCGCGCGGGATGATGGCCACTTTCCAGGAATACAACGACGCCCTGGGCATCTCGGAAGTCCAGACGTGGGAGCGTGAATATCTATGACGCTATAGCGGCGTCGCGCAAGGAGTGGAACATGATCACCGTAGGCATGTATTACGACGTTCTGCCGGGCAAGGAGAAAGAATTCGAGGAAAAATTCGAAGCCGTGGCCAGCGCCTTGGAAGGACAGGCCGGCCACGTGCAGAGTCTTCTCTATCAGCAGGTAAAAAACCCGAATTCCTACACTATCCTCTCGGAGTGGGACGCACAGGAAGACTTCATGGCCTTCATCAAGAGCGACGCCTTCCGCGCTGTAACGGACTGGGGAAAGGCGGAAATTCTCGCGGGCAGGCCGCGACACAAACTCTATGGCCGCGAGGGTGATTTCCGCTAGGGGGAAACCGAATGCCGGACATGCTCTCCTGCCCGCCACCTGATCCTCGACCCAGACCGCCCCGCTTCGAGCTTCCACCCGGCGCATGGGACACCCACGGGCATATCTTCGGTCCCGGGAGCAAGTACGCCTACTCTCCCAACAGGGGTTACACGCCTCCCGACGCCCTGCTCGATGCTTATGAATCCCTGCACCGCACGCTTGGGGTGGAGCGTGGCGTCTTGACCCAGCCGAGCGTCTACGGGGTCGACAACACCGCTATGCTGGATGCCATGGCCCGCTCCGGCGGACGTCTGATGGGCGTGGCCTCCGTGGACAAGGAGGTGAGCGAGGCGGAGTTGACACGTCTTCACGACGCGGGCGTTCGCGGCTTGCGCATCAATCTTGCAGACAAGGGCGGAAATCCCTTCGATTCGTTCGCGGACGTCCAGGTGATGGGCGAGCGCATCAAGGACATGGGCTGGCACATGGAATTTCTGATCCACGTGAATGCGTTTTCCGATTTAAGAAAGACCTTTTCCGCGGTGCCTGTCCACAGCGTTTTCGGGCATATGGGCTACGCTCCTGCAGGTGAAGGGCTGGGCCCGCTCCGGGAATTCCTGGACTTGCTCAAAGAGGGCCGAACGTGGGTGAAGCTCACCGGCGCCTACCGCATTACGGGTCTTCAGCAGACGCCCTACACCGACGTCAACGCAATCGCCCGGGCACTCATCGAAACGGCACCCGAGCGCGTCATCTGGGGTACGGATTGGCCGCATCCCGTCTGCAAGATACCGATGCCGAACGACGGCGACTTGCTGGATCAATTACTCGACTGGGCACCGGATACTGACGTTCGCCACAAAATACTGGTGGAAAACCCCTTAAAGCTGTTCGAGTCCTAGAGTCAGGAGAGAAATATGGCGCGCAAGGAAACGAAAAAAACCGCATTTTTGGGTTTAGGTCGTATGGGTGGATTGATGACAAAGCATCTGATCGACGCAGGTTTCCCCGTTACAGGTTACGACCCCGTGCCCCAGGCCAGAGCAATTGCTAAAAAAAACGGTGCGAAAATTGCCAGAACCATCGCAGCGGCAGTCAAGGGAGCCGACGTGGTGTGCAGTTCGCTTCCTTCGCCCGACGTCGTGCAAAGCGTCTACATGGGCCCGAAGGGCGTGCTCGATACGGTGCGGCGCGGTGCTGTCTGTTTCGAGCTATCGACAAGCACCGTCAGCTTGGCGAAGGAGATAGCGGAGGCGGCAAAGAAAAGAGGCGTTGCATTTCTGGATGCGCCCGTGAGCGGGAGCATTCCGCACTTGGAGCGCAAGGAAGTTGCCGCCATCGTGGGCGGAGACCAGGCCGCTCTCAAAGAACACCGCGACGTGCTTGATGCTTTCAGCAAGTCCATCACCTATATGGGGAAATCCGGAAATGGCCTAATCATGAAACTGGTGACGAACCACATTTTGAACATCCAGCACTCAGGCATGGCCGAGGGTTTGGCTTTTGGCATAAAGGCAGGGTTGACGGCTCCTGAAATGATGAAATTCCTGCAGGGAAGCGTGATTCCCCTGCTCATCCACTACAAGGGCACGACGATGGCAGCGCGCGATTATTCCGACGTAATCGCGAACCTGGGTATCAGCTTCAAGGATTTGGGGCTCAGCATAAACGAGGCAAACAATCTGGGCGTACCCGTTCCCCTGGGCGCCGCCGCGCGGCAGCAATACACCTCCGCCATGGCACTCGGTCTCGAAAATGCGGATTTCAACGCAGTCTTCGAAGCCTTCCTGAACGCCATGGGAATGGAGCCGAAGAAAAAGTAGGATTTCTCAAGAGGCATGCAGGGCTTCAGCCAGCGGTTGGTTAGTGAATTTCAGGCGATTGTCTTGCTTATCCAACTCATCCTCCCTTGGGTTCGGGAGGATAACGCAGCAATATTTTCAGGAGTGATGCGAAATGGCGAAAGTGGTTGCTTTTCTGGGTCTGGGCAACATGGGTTCAGGTATGTCGGAAAACCTGGTGAAAGCGGGTTTCGAAGTCCACGGGTTCGACCCCGTTCCTGCCATGCGGGAGCGGGCGGTCGCAGCGGGTCTCACAGTCTTTGAGACGGCGGCGGAAGCCGCCACGGGGGCGGAAGTCATCTGCAGTTCTGTGCCCGAAGTCGAGAATGCGAGAGAAGCCTATCTCGGCGAGACGGGCGCGCTCACCACAGCCACTGAAGGCGCGGTGTGCTTCGACCTGTCGACTCTGACGGTCGAGGGCAGTCAAGACCTGGCGGCGGAGGCGAAAAGCCGTGGTGTTCAGTTTCTGGACACCCCCGTGAGCGGAAGCGTGCCCCACGCAAAGGCTGGAACCCTCGCCATTATGGTGGGGGGTGATGAAGCTTCGCTCGAAGCCCACCGCGACGTTTTGGAGGCCTTCAGCGCTTCCATCCACTATTTCGGCCCGAACGGCGCAGGCCTCCAGATGAAACTGGTGACGAACCACATTTTCGCGATCCATATCTCCGCCATAGCCGAGGCGCTTACGATGGGGACGAAAGGAGGCCTCAACCCCGAGCAGATGGTCGAGTTCCTGAAGGCGAGCGTGATTCCCAAAATTCTCGAATACAAGGCCTCTCCCATGATTGCCAAGGACTATGCGCCCACGTTTACGGTTAGCCTGATGCTGAAGGATCTGCGTATCATCGCGGTGATGGCCGACGGCCTTGCGACGCCCATACCCTTGGGGACGATGGCACGGCAGGTCTATATGGGTGCTGCCGCCTTGGGCCATGGCGACGCGGACCAGAACGCCATACTGGAGTTTTTTGAGAAAAGCGCGGGTATGAACTAGCGCGTATGGGGCAAGCATAAAACCGAAGTGGAAGTAGGGGAGTTCAAAACTGACAAGAGGATGAAAAAATTCGGGGTCTGTGCTGTTTTCTCATTCTTCGGGCGGGCTTGCAATTCTTGAGTAATTTAGTTTAGTATTCTGAGGAATTATGGATGGTCATTGCGCACTCTTTCGCGCAGACCACTGACGCGATATGATTCTTATACCCATTTCAGCGAATGCTGGCAGCAAAGGAGAATTAGAAATGTCGAAAACAGGACGAGACCTGCTTGAGGCCGCGCGGGACGAAGTTCCTGAGATCACGGCGGAAGAAGTGAAGGCCACGGTCGATTCGGGCACTGAGGTGACGCTCATCGATGTGCGTGAACCCGACGAGTTCCGGGGTGGCTACCTGCCGGGCGCCGAGCACGTGAGCCGTGGATTCCTGGAACTCAAGATCGAACAGGTCGTTCCCGACAGGACAACGCCTATCGTCGCCTACTGCGCTGGCGGCGTGCGTTCACTGCTTGCGGGGCAGGTGCTCCAGTCCATGGGCTATCAGAACGTGAAATCCATGGCGGGCGGCTACGGCAAATGGAAGGACCTGGGTTTTCCCGTGCAGGTGGACAAGCAGATGAGTGCGGAGCAGCTGAACCGCTACAGTCGCCATTTTCTCCTCTCCCAGATTGGAGAAAAGGGTCAGTCCAAGCTCCTAGACGCCAAGGTCGTCCTGATCGGCGCAGGCGGGCTGGGTTCTCCCACCGGGCTGTATCTGGCCGCGATGGGCGTGGGCAACATCGGCATCGTGGATTTGGACGTGGTCGACATGAGCAACTTGCAGCGCCAGATACTCCACACGAACGACCGCGTGGGCACCCCCAAGGTGGACAGCGCGAGATCGACCCTCACCGCGCTCAACCCCGACGTGAACATCATCGCGCATGAAGAGAGAATCAACCGCGACAACGCGCTCGACATCTTGAAAAACTACGACGTGATCGTGAACGGGGCGGACAATTTCCCGACGCGCTACCTCGTGAATGACGCGGCGGTATTTCTCGGAAAACCCATTGTCGACGCATCCATTTTCAAGTTTGAGGGCCAGGCCACCGTCTACCACCCCGGAGAGGGCGGCCCCTGTTACCGTTGCCTTTACCCCGAACCGCCTCCTCCCGGCATGGTGCCCTCCTGCCAAGACGCGGGCGTCTTGGGCGCACTTTGCGGCACGATGGGTTCCATCCAGGCGACTGAGACGGCCAAACTCATCGTGGGCTTCGGCGAACCCCTGATCGGCAAGTTACTGATGTACGACGCGCTCAAGTCGCAGTTCAGGACACTCAAGATCAGGCGTGACCCGGCTTGCCCGGTTTGCGGTGACAGCCCCTCGATAACCGAACTCATCGACTACGAGTTCTTCTGCGGTCTCACGGAAGCCCCTGTAGGCGCCGCCGCTAACGGACATTGATGGGAGGAAGCGGAACCACAAATTGATGTAGCGAAGCAACGAAGTTCAGTCAAAGAAGGCCCCCGGGACGTGATGTTCCGAGGGCCTTTCTATGGAATTTCCTCAAGCTCGGTCTTACCCATCACGGGACGCATGGGGTAATAGCCTCTCAGGAGTTCGGCGAAAAAAGAGAGGTGCTCGGCGAGAGCGGACATGTATGCGGTGGCGTAGCGTGAGGATAGCGCATCGACCTTCTGCGCCAAGGCTTCGCGGGCACCTGTGGCGGGAGTCTCCCGCGCAGCCAAGGCGTTATAGGCGCCCAGCAGGGAGCGTACGTCTTGATGCACATCTCCATACTCGGTCTGAAGCGTGTAGGGGCTTCTCAAGATGAGATGGACAGGGTTTTGTGTGTTCGAGGATTGATCGAGCATGCAGCGACTTCGTCTCTGGTCGTAGTTCTCGGGCATCGTATCCTCCCCTCTCCGGGTCGAAACCTCACCCACCACGCGCATCGTGGAGTGAAATTCCCTGATCGCCCTTGCCACGGAATTCGTTGTAGAGTTTCATCACGGCTTGCTCGACGCGGTCGGGTTTCATCCACTCGGCATAGCCGCCCAGAGGTATCTCGCGGGCGGCGCATTTGGGCGGAATTCCCTTCATAAAGCGCTTTCGTGCTTCCCGGCGCACGAGCCTGAGATAACCCAGGGTTTTCTTGAGCGCGCTCTTGTCGTCTGGAGGTCCGTGACCCGGAACGATGATCTCGGCAGGGAAGGTTTTGAGAATCTTCTCTGCTACCCGTATCCACCCGCCCACATGGGCGTCGAAGGTAGCAGGTGTCACATAGTGAAAACAGATGTCTCCCGTGAAGAGAACGCGCTCTTCAGGTAGATAGACGATGGTGTCGCCTTTGGAATGCGCGTGGCCCAAATGGTGAAGTTCCGCGACACGCTTGCCTAGGCGGAGTGTCATGGACCCCTCGTAGGTGATGTCGGGAAAGCGTTGTCTGAGCCTTTTGAGTTCGCCTGCGTATTCGGGGTTCACGTTCCTGTAGTGTGCCAGGTCGAGACCTGTCTCGATCATCCGCTCACGCATGTAGCGGTGTGCGATGACGGGGATATCCCGTTCGAACCAGATGAGTCCTAGGGTGTGGTCCGCATGGTGGTGGGTACAGACGATCTTTCGCACCGGCTTTTTCGTCGCCTGACGGATGGATTTTTGAAAGGTCTGTGTCATTGGCCGCACATAGAGCGTGTCGACGACGAGCGCCTCATCGTCTCCCACGATGAGCCCCGCGTTCGAGACGTTCAGACCGCCTGCCTGGATGTAGGCGTATACGCCGCGCGCCACGCGTTGAAGGCCTGTCTTCCAACTGGTGGGTACATTTTGCATCCCGGCATCCTCCTCCGTCCTGTCGAGGTTCATCATTCTACATGATGGGGCGATTGACCACACACCCCCGAACGGGTGACATTGGCGCAGATACAAAGACCGGGTTTCAGCCGTTCATGCAAAGGGGAGTATATGCGCTTATCGTTCGATCACGTGCACATCATCTGCAGGGACTTGGAGAGTATGGTTGCCTATTTCGAAAACATATTCGACGGCGAAGTCATTTACCGCGAAGAGAATTTCCACGGTGCACCCAACGCTGTTGTGCGGGTCGGGGAAGCCAGACTGTTTCTGAGAGGGGTGCGACCCGGCGAGAGCATAGGGGAGAACCACGCGGACGCCGTGATGGGTCTGGATCACTTCTCTTTCGCCGTGGACGACATCCAACGCCTCGCCGCGCAGATGAAGCAGGCGGGTGCAGACTTTATCCGCGATCCATCGCCCTCGGGCATGGGCGGCAGAATGACGGCCTATATAAGAGGTCCCGAGGGAGTGCGAATCGAGCTTTCTGAGCGCGCGGGAGAAACTTACGGCGGCGGTTGATGTACATCCTGAGTCAAACAAAAATAAACCCCCGGGCGTAAAACCCGGGGAGTTGATTCTCCAAGATTCAGGAGTTATTTGTGGTCGTAGCGAGCAGGCAGGCCGTTTCCGTTGAACTCGACCTGCTCGCTCGCCCTCAGGTCGCCTGCGATGAACTCGTCGATCATCATGCGTGAAACGGAATCGGGCACCTGGACGGGGGGGTGCTTCATCAGATATGCGCTCACCGGATAGAGCGGTCCCGCCTCACCTCTATCGCGCGCGATGCGAGCCAGACGAATCGCATCAATGACGACACCGCCCGAGTTGGGAGAATCCTCCACTGATAGGCGCGCCTCGATCTCAAGTGGAACACCCCCGAAGCCCTCCGCCTCGATTCTCAGGAAGCAAACCTTGTTGTCGTCCTGCCAAGGCACGTAATCGGACGGGCCAATGTGGATGTCGTCTGCATCAAGAGGTTCTGGCAATTGGCTTTGTACGGCATTTGTTTTCGAGATTTTCTTCGATTTCAGGCGCGAACGCTCCAGCATGTTCAGGAAGTCCGTGTTTCCACCCGTATTCAACTGATAGGTGCGCTTGAGCTTCACGCCCCTGTCCGCGCACAACCTGGCAAGCGTACGATGCAGGATTGTGGCGCCGAGTTGGGCCTTCACGTCGTCTCCCACCACGGGAATACCCGCCGCGGTGAAACGCCCCGCCCATTCGGGGTCAGACACGATGAATACCGGCATGCAGTTAATAAAGGAAACACCTGCAGCAAGCGCTGCTTCCGCGTAGTGGCGCGCTGCCTGCTCCGAACCCACTGGCATGAAGTTCAATAAAATTTCTGCGCCGCTTTCGCGAAGTTCTGCAGCCACGTCGCAGGGTTCGGCCTCTGCAGGCAGAAAGGAACGGTCGGATGCGTATTCCGCCATGTGGGACGCCACGCCGTCGAGTATTGGTCCCATCCGCACGTTCACTCCGTAATCGGGCAAGTTCTCCCAGATGGTCTTCGTACAGTTAGGCTTGGCGAAGGCCGCGACGTGCAGTGGCTGCCCCACCTTCCGGACATCGATGTCGAAAGCCGCGACGACCTCGATGTCCTCCGGCCCGTAGCCTCCCAGATCCCGGTGCATAAGGCCTGATTCTTCCTCGGGATGATGGCGGTAATACTCGATGCCCTGGAGCAGGGAACTCGCGCAGTTCCCTACGCCGGCGATGGCGATGCGAATCGGCGACATGTATGCGTTTCCTTTCTTGCCTTTGCAGTCGCTGCGGCCTGGTGAGGCGGAGCCGGGATCAAGTTTGCCGGCGGGAATCCCGCCGACGGCCGCGCGTATGCGAATTCGAAATCAGGTCAAGCGATGCGGACACCTGCGTCCACAGAAAGGCGACTATATCCCAAAATCTATATTTTCTCCAAGAGGAAAGCAGAAAATGATTTCGGGTGGTCTCGGGGCTAATACAGTAGACAGCGAACGAAGTGTCCGGGGGAAACCTCTTTGAGTTCGGGTTCGTGCTCCAGGCACATCGACTTCACCTCCGGGCACCTCGGGTTGAAGCTGCAGCCCGTCGGCAGGCGGTTCAGACTGGGCACGATGCCCTTGATCTCCTCCAGGCGAATCTTCTGGCCGGGCTTGGAAGTGTTGAGTTTCGGAATCGAGTTGAGAAGCCCTTGGGTGTAGGGGTGGAGCGGATTGCCGAAGATCTCCTCCGTCGGTGCTTCTTCCACCACTTTACCTGCGTACATGACGACGACACGCTTGCACGTTTCAGCCACGAGGCCAAGATCATGTGTGATGAGGATGACCGCTGTACCGAGTTCTTCCTGGAGCTTCACCATGAGGTCGAGAATCTGTGCCTGGATGGTCACGTCGAGCGCCGTTGTCGGCTCATCCGCCAGGAGGATTTTCGGGTTGCACGAGAGTGCCATGGCGATCATCGCACGCTGCCGCATACCGCCCGAAAGCTGGTGGGGGTATTCCCGCACCCGCTGGCGCGGCAAGGGGATGCCGACGAGGTCGAGCATCTCGGCGGCCTTGTCCATCGCGGCTTTTTTCGACAGCCCCTGGTGGAGCATGACGGCTTCGGCGATCTGGAAACCGACGGTGAACACGGGATTCAGGCTCGTCATCGGTTCCTGAAAGATCATAGAGATGTGGTTGCCCCGTATCTTGCGCAACTCCTTCGTGTCGAGCTTCGTCAGATCGCGGCCCTCGAAGATGATACCGTCGCCGAATATCTCGCCCGGCGGCTCAGGGACGAGGCGAAGCACCGAAAGTGCCGTCACGGTCTTACCGCACCCAGATTCCCCCACGACGCCGAGCGTCTCGCCTGCCTTGAGGCTGTAGCTCACGCCGTCGACGGCGCGCACCGTGCCCTCGGGGGTGTGGAAATAGGTGTGCAGGTCTCTCAGTTCCAGAATCGTGTCGGTGCCGACGGCTGCGCCATTGGCCATGGGTAACCTCCGGGTTTCAGGCTAGGCCTCGAAAGCAGAAAAAAAGATAGGCGATTATAAGGACAGGGAATTTCAATTGTCCAGTCGAATGTGCAAATCCTTGAAAATCAACTGCCAGAAAGCGTTTCGCGACCATGTGGACAGCCTGTCAGGATCGGGCAATCGGCGCATAGCGGCTTTCTCGCTGAACAGCAGTTTCTGCCATGATGGATCAGGAGCAAAGTAACGCGGCCCCACCATTTCTTCGGCACGGCGTCCAGAAGCTGAAACTCCGCCTTCACCGGATCGCGCGTCGATATCCAGCCCAGCCGATTTGCGGTGCGCAGGACATGCGTATCCACAGCGATGGCCGGTTGGCCGTATGCCTCGTTCAAGACGACGTTCGCTGTTTTTCGCCCCACGCCGGGCAGCATTACCAGATGCTCCATCTCGGCCGGCACCTCACCGCCGTATTCATTCACGAGACGGCGACAGCAAGCGCGGATGGACTTGGCCTTCTGACGGTAGAAGCCGCACGAATGGATGAGTTTTTCAAGTTCCGCGGGTACAGCCTCGGCATACGAGGCGGCATCCGGATAGCGGGCGAAAAGAGCGGGGGTGACCATGTTTACTCGCTCGTCAGTACATTGGGCGGAGAGCATCGTCGCCACAAGGAGTTCGAGCGGGTTTCGATAGTTGAGCGCGCAGCGCGCGTCTGGGTAAGTCTGCTCCAGTGTGCGAAGAAGACGCGCGGTCGTAAATATGGACATGGGGCTTCCTTTTCCTGGACGTATAAGTCGTATCGCCCACCCCGCCCTCCGAGGTGTTCTTTTCAAAGGCGGAGATTCAGATTAGAATAACCAATCGTGTTTATATCGTCTAACTGTATCGAGACAAAGGAGAACGAACCGATGGCCGACCCCAAAATGGCCCAGAAAGCCCCTTATGCCTATACACCTGAAAAAGACGAGAAAGTCGCATGGTGCGCTTGCGGCTTGAGCGAATCGCAGCCTTTTTGCGATGGCTCCCATAGAGGTTCGGAGTTCCGCCCCATCGTTCTCGACGTGCAGGCGGGCAAGACCTGCTTTTTTTGCGGCTGCAAGCAGACGGGCAAGGCGCCCATGTGCGACGGTACACACTCCATGCTTTGGGGTGAGGCGTCGGAATCTTTGCTGAACATGCGCGTGTAGCTCAGAGGATAGAGCGCCTGCCTCCGGAGCAGGAAGTCGCAGGTTCGACTCCTGCCACGCGCACTACCCTACCCTCTTGCCTATTCTCATCCTTTCTCATGGATTGTCTTTGTAAAAGCTAATTACAGCATGGGATACAAGACACTTGGCAAGGCCTATCGCGAGGGAATCACAATGATGGAGTTGGCGGACATGTTCCTGAATGAAGAAAAGATTCCCGAGCAGACCACACTGTTCTGGCCTGTTCTCGGGAGCCTTGATTCAAACCCTTGGAGAGAATCAAATTGTAGCTAATCAATGCCTGCATACAACCCACAATCGGGCGAGTGTCACTGGCTTCTTCATCTCTCCAACAGGTTTTTCAGGTTCGCCAATTCCCGGATGTTTTCTTCCGTTCCGGCCCGGTGAAGGGTTTGGTCTTCATAGGCGTCGTTGTCCACGGTGTGTAGAACGTGAGTGACGTCGCCCTCTTGTTCGAAGCGGTAGGTGATGATTTGGGCAGGTTTGCTGCTTCCGCCGACGAAGTTCCGCCAGACGATTCTCGAATAGGGTTCCCAGATGGTGATCACCGAACTGCACTCGGGCCTATCGTGAAAGGTCTGGTGGAAGCAGGTTCCCTCGCCTTGATGGCCTTCGGGAGAGGTGATTCGCACTTCTTTGGAGAATGGCGCGATCTGCGGGTGCGTCTCCACATTCCCGACGAACTCGAAGACTTTTTCGACAGAAGCACGGACCTGCTCAAGGACGACGACAGGTGGCATTGATTTATCCCTCTGGGTGGTGAGAGGTGGCCCGTGTTTTTCGACCCGCAAACGCGTTGGTGCGTCGTTTAATTTGGCATGACGGTTTCCTGCCCCATCCGGCTCGTAGGTCGCCAGCGCAAGGCACGTCCTTCAGCCCAATTCAACACCTGGTTCACCAGAATAACCAGGAACATGAGGAGGAAAATAATCAATATCAAGCCCGTAGTGTAATACTCGTTGTTGTAGCGTTGGAGCAGGTACCCAAGTCCCTTGTCAGCGATGATGTATTCGCCGACAATCGCGCCCACCATGCCGAACGGGATACTGATCTTCAGGCCGTTGAAAATCCATGGAGAGGCAGAGGGAATCACGATCTTGCGCAGAATGGCGAGCTTCCCGCCACCCAGAACGCGTGACACGTTGATCAGATCCCGGCTCACTCCACGGATTCCCGAAAATGTGCTCACGAAAGTCAGGAAGAACACGATAGTCATCACCAGAATGATCTTCGGTTGACGCTCGATCCCAAACCATGCAATGAACAAAGGCGCATACGCAATACGAGGAACCCCGTTGAAAGCCATGATAAACGGCTCGATAACCAAGGCCACGACCTCGATTTCAGCCAGCAGGAAACCGAAGAGTATCCCGGCCAGAGCACCGAGGATATAGCCCCAGAAGGTATTTTCCACTGTGTAGAAGAAGTGATCCCACAAGGAGCCATCCGGATTGGCCGGGTCTGCAATCTCGAAAAAAGACGTCACAAGCAGGCTTGGGCTACTGATGGTTCGGTGGTCGACCAAGCGCCCCGAAACGAGTTCCCACAGCACGATCATGACCACGCCGAACAGGACGCGGAGAGCCGCCACGCGCACCCACCGTAACTCCTCTGCGTTGCGCAGCCGCCACCACAGCAGGCGTAGTCCCTTGACTTCTGGAGGGAGGAGGAGATCCTCAGGGGGGGTAGATTTCAATTCGTCCGATTGGGTCATCACATTACCTTCGCTACTTCGTCCCGGAGTTCTTTCCAGAGCTTGTCGTAGATCTCGCGATAGTCGTGGGAATCATGGATGTGGTAGACGTCTCGCGGCCGGGGGATCGTCACGGATGTGACGCTTTTGATAGTTCCGGGTCGACCCGTCATCACGACCACACGGTCGGCCAGCGCAATTGCTTCGGTTAGGTCGTGCGTGATGAAAACAATGGTCTTGCGCTCCTCCCGCCAAAGCTGTAGGAGTTGGTTCTGCAGCGTCAGACGGGTTTGGGCGTCAAGGGGGCCGAAGGGTTCGTCCATCAGTATGACGCCGGGGTTGCATACCAAGGTCCGGATGATGTTCACGCGTTGACGCATACCCCCCGACAACTCGTGTGGGTAGTGATTTTCAAAGCCCGAGAGGCCCACCTTGTCAATCAGGAACTGCACCCGATCGGCAACGCCGTTAGAGAAGGACTTTCCGCGAAACTCCAGGGGAAGCAGCACGTTTTTGCGCAGAGTTCGCCAGGGAAGCAGGTTGTCCTGCTGGGTCACGTACCCGATTTCAGGGTTCAGTCCGAGATTGAGCTTTCCCCGGAAAAACACCGCCCCGCTGCTGGGGGGGTAGAGCCCAGCCAAGATATTCAAGAGGGTACTCTTGCCACACCCGCTCGGTCCCACGATGGTTACGAACTCCCCCTCGTCCACGTCGAGGTTGACCTCGGACATCGCGTGGACGAGAGTCCCCCGCGAGAAGAACCGCTTACCAACTTGCTGGATGGACAAAAACGGCGTCAACGAATCGTGCTCCCGAATCTCCTCCGGCCGGGCCACGCACGGCCGGGCCGGAGAGAGAGGCTGCTTTCTATCCGCAGAAAAGTTCGCTTACTTGAGAAATTCGTCCGTCCATACGTCACTGCGCTTGACGCTTTTCAGGTTCTTGAGTTTGCCGCCGCTCTTCATAATATTGAAAGTGGTTTGGACGGCTTCGTCGGTCATCTTGCCAGACGGGTTAACCGCGCCCTTCACCGTGGCAACAGAGATGCGCAGGGCCTCCGGGGTAACGCGCGTGCCGAAGAAGGGCGTCATGTCTTTGGTGAGTTGGTCGACGGAGGTCTTCTGGATGTAACGCTGGGACTTCATGACCGCCCGGGCCATCCGCTTTACGAGGGCGGGGCGTTCCTTCATGAGCTTGGGCGTGGTCATGACGGCTGTCATCATGAACTCTTTAATGGCCTTGTCCTCGCCAGCCGCCCAGTTCACAAACCACATGCCGAGCCCTTCAGAGAGCATGCGTTCGGGATGCGGAGTGGAGATAGTGAAGATGTCGATTTTACGGTTCTTGAAAGCCGGTAACATGGTGCCGCCGCCACCAACGGCGAGGATTCGCACGTCTTGGGGAACCTTCAGCCCGGCGCGCCCTAGCAGGTTACGCGCGAGTACATCGGTCAGGGCACCCGGCCGCGTCACGCCGACCTTCAGGCCCTTGGCGCGGCGGACTTTCTCCATGAGAGGCATGCCGGGCTTAATGCCTACTTTCTTGGCCGCTTCCTTGTGAATCACCATCCCAATGATGTTGCGCCGCAAAAGGTCCACGAAGCCGATAGCCCTCTTGCCCGAGTTGAGCGCGTTGAGTTGGTAGGTGCCCGGGCTGGCGGTGAACTCAGCCTTCCCCGCCAAGACGGCCGTTAGGTGCGGTCCGCCGCCTGCTGTGGCTTTTACGTCGAGGGTGAGTCCCTCTTCCTTGAAGAATCCCTTGATGCGACCCACGTAAATCGGGAAGAAACTGAGGCTGTCAACGGGCTGGGTGAGAATGACTTTTTCGGCGGCGGGAGAAGTGCCAGTGAGCATGAGGGAAAGTAGTAGCGCGCCGAATAGTGGGAGTATCCGCATCCATTTTCTACACATGATAGAACTCCTTTTGCCAAAGTAGGATATCAAGTTCAGGAACATTTGTTTTTCCCAGAAAATAGGATGGCCATACCAGATTTGTCAAGTGCCCGAAGCATGACCGATACCTGACCACAGATAGCAGATGAAGGGGTTCTCCAAGAGATTTTCAAGTTGCCGTTACAACACGACAAGAACAGTGGTGCAGATGTTGCTGGTTTTCTGGACAGAATCATTATCGGTCCGACCCAGAATTCGCAGGTGAGCAGGCGCGCTTTCGCGGAACTCTTGAAAGAGGCTGGTATCGACAGCCCCTGTAGCTAGGTCGTTGTCTCGGATATTCCGCTTCGCACTGCTTGATGAGAGTTTGGCCCGAGACGTCCGAGATCCAATACCTGTTGGACACGAACATCGCGTCGCATCCGCTTCGCTCGTCAGGCAACTGATTGGCGCATCGAACTCCAAGCCTGCGACCACACGAAAGAAAAGTCAGAAAATTTTGTGCGCGAAGGGCATCTCTGCCGAGCGTGAAATTTCCCCTCTACCCCCGGTGGAAAGTGTCATTTGAAAGGGAAATATTATACCATGTCATACGCACAGCCCGCCAGCGGGAAGAGGATAATCTGCTCAGCTGGAGACGGGAGAGCATCTTGCCCGACCTTGGGGGATGGAGAGAGAAGCAGACGTTCATTCGCACGTGCTTGTTTCCAAGACAATAGGAAAACATCTGCAATACAACTCGGATACCAATTTCAAAAGCATGTTCTGGTAACCCTTTTAGATGTTTCCAATTGCAATTGCAGAACGAGCTACGTGGAGAACGAGACCTAAATAAAATTCCCACAAATAGTGAAATTCTACACTTACAGATGGAAGTTGCGACGCTTCCCCCCCCCCCCCCCCCCCCTCACGCCCCTTTGCGGGTGTGGGAGCGTGTGGTAGTATCTCGCGGTCGTATTTCGGAACGAGAGGCCGATTGCAAGGGCGGTGTTTCTCATTCATTCCAAAAGTCTGATTCGAGTGAGGGAATAGTCTTGTCTGAAGAGTTGAATCCGCATCTGCGTTTGTTGCTGGGACCGGGGCCGAGCCCGGTTCATCCGAGAATCCTGAAAGCAATGAGTACCCACGTGGTGGGGCATCTCGATCCCGATTTTCTGTCCGTCATGGACGACTGCCAGTCGATGCTGCGTAATCTGTTCAACACCCAAAACCAGGTGACATTCCCCGTATCTGGTACGGGCAGTGCTGCGATGGAGGCATCGATCTGCAACGTTGTCGAGCCGGGGGATAAGGCCATCATCTGCGTGAACGGCGTGTTCGGCGGACGCATGAGCGACGTAGCTTCCCGCTACGGGGCAGAGGTTGTCACGGTAGAGGCCCCTTGGGGGCAGCCCGTCGACCCACAGGACGTAAAGGCTGCTCTCGACGCGAATCCCGACGCCGTGATGGTCGGCATCGTCCACGCGGAAACCAGTACGGGCGTTTTGCAGCCTGTGGAGGAAATCGGTGCAATGTGCCGCGATCACGGTGCGCTCTTGCTGCTCGATTGCGTCACCTCCCTGGGTGGAGTGCCCGTGGAACTCGACAAATGGGGGGTGGAGGTCGCCTACAGCGGTACGCAGAAATGCCTCGCTTGCCCACCGGGCGTTGCGCCCATCACTTTCAGCGAGCGCGCGCTCGGCAAGGTACGCGAGCGAAAATCGAAAGTAACGAGTTGGTATTTCGACGTGAGCATGGTGGAGAAATACTGGGGCAACGAGCGAGTCTATCACCACACGGGCCCGATTTCCATGAACTACGCAATCAGAGAGGCGCTGCGGGTCATCTTCGAAGAAGGTCTGGAAGCGCGCTTTGCGAGGCACGCTTTGGCGAGCAAGGCGCTCCAGGCGGGTGTCGAAGCACTTGGGCTTTCCATGTTCGCCCAAGAGGGCGCGCGCACGCCCACGCTCAACACCGTCGCGCTCACGGACGGGATGGAAGATGCCGCCGTTAGGAAGAGACTGCTCAACGATTTCAACATCGAGATCGGTGGCGGCCTGGGTGCCGTGGCGGGCAAGATATGGCGTATCGGGATGATGGGCCACGGTGCCATCCAGGCGAACGTGGTCTACCTTCTCTCGGCGCTTGAGGTAATTTTCTCCAAATTGGGGTATATTACAAAAGCTGGAGATGGTGTCGGGGCTGCATCGCAGGTTTACGCGGTTTCCTGATCGTTCGCCATAGGAGTTTTCCCGATGTTTCCGATGAACATGGGCATTCCCGAACTTTTGGTCATCCTCGCGATATGCGTGCTGGTCTTCGGCGCGAAGCGCCTGCCCGAGATCGGATCGGGCCTCGCTCGCGGCATCAAGAGCTTCAAGAAGGGGATGAGTGACGACCCGGAACTGCCCGACAAGAATGAAGCGTCCGCAACTGGAGAGGGTGAAAAGGGCTGATAGGACCGCTTTCCCCTCGCGCGTGACTTTCGAGGCGTCCGTTCCTCACCGGCTGGATGTCTCCTCTGAAAAGAGGAGGCGGATTTGCGGGCCAATGAGACCGGGCAGTTGATGAGCTTGGCAAGGCCTCGCAGGATGCGGCGCGGATCTCCGCTTTCAACGAGTACGCCGGGTGATCCCTGCCGCGAGCGTCCGTCATTTCTTTTGACCAGCCCTGCGGGCGCAGCGGTTGGTTTTTTTCATTATGAAGTCGGAGAGTCCGGTGGAATTCTTCAAGGTCGTATCGCCAAGAGAAGCGAAAGAGGCGCTTCGGGGTTTTCGGGCGCTTGGAGCCGAGAGTGTCTCCTCTTTCAACGCAGTGGGGCGCATCTTGGCCCACGACGTCCACTCCCCCGTCGATCTGCCCGATTTTCCGCGCTCCACGATGGACGGCTACGCGGTGCGGGCGTCGGATTCCTTCGGGGCGAACGATGCCATTCCCGCCTACTTGGACCTGGTCGGACAGGTGCCGATGGGGACAGCACCCGCCTTTTCGGTGGGCCGGGGTGAGGCGGCACGTATCCTGACGGGCGGCATGGTGCCGGAGGGTGCTGACGCCGTGGTGATGGAAGAGTTCACTTCGGCCCCCGACGCGGAGACACTGGAGGTGCGGCGTCCCGTCGCCGTAGGAGAAAACGTCCTCTCGATAGGCGATGACCTCCATAAAGACGAATTGATGCTGCGGGCGGGCTCGCGTCTCAGAAGTCAGGATGTGGGCGCGCTCGCGGGTGTTGGCGTCACGTCTGTCGAGGTTTATCGCCGCCCCCGGGTGGCGATACTTCCCACGGGGGACGAACTCATCGACCCGCGCGATACGCCCCGCGCGGGTCAAGTACGCGACATCAATCGCTTCTCCCTGGCGGCGGGGGTCATTGAGGCGGGAGGCGAACCCGAGACCGAAGACATCCTCCCGGACGATCTCGGCGTCATCAAAGAGCGTCTGGATCGGGCCATGGGCCGATCGGATGTCGTGCTCATCTCGGGTGGAAGTTCCATGGGTCTTCGCGACTACACGGTCGAAGCCATCGACTCGCTGGGTGAGCCGGGCGTCTTGGTGCACGGAATTTCCATCAAGCCCGGCAAGCCGACCATCATCGGGAGAATCGTTCAGGGAGGAGAGGATAAAGCCGTTATTGGCATTCCGGGGCATCCAGTCTCGGCCCTTATGATCTTTCACGCCTTCGTCCGGCCCGTCATCCGGCAGTTGAGCGGCGAGGTCGTTCGCGCGAATGCGGGAGAGGAAGGCCTAATGGCTACTCTTTCGAGGAACTTGGCCTCGGCACCCGGACGCGAGGATATGGTTCGCGTCGCACTCGAAAAGAGTGGGATCGGGCATGTTGCGCATCCGCTCATGGGTAATTCTGCAATGATATCGACCATGACGAAGGCGGACGGCTATATCACGATTCCGCTTGCAGCCGAGGGGTTGCGCGAGGGTGTGCAAGTGCGTGTGCATCTCTACTGAGTACGGATGCGCGTAGTAAGTTGTTTCTCATTGTTTCAGGCGCAAGCGAATGAACAATTTGCCACTGGCCTAGGGGGGCCGGAAAATCTATCTTGAAAACATACCTCGAGAAGAGGCACTCTCGCGTCTTCTCGAGAAAATAGGCGACTTCCGCCTGGAAGAGGAGGAAATCGCTACGCCGGAGGCTTTGGGACGCGTGACCTCCCGGGCGACCTACGCGCAGATTTCGAGTCCGCATTTTCACGCCGCCGCCATGGACGGGTACGCCCTCGCCTCGTCGGAAACCTCGGGAATAACCCCCGTGAGCCCCAAGGATTTTCTGCTCGGAGAAGAGGCTTACCCGATCGACACGGGCGACCCGATGCCCGAAGGAACGAACTGTGTCGTCATGATCGAGCATGTCCACGAGGCGACCCCCGGTGCCATACGTATGGAGATGGCGCTCTCCCCCTGGCAGAACGTGCGCGTGGCGGGAGAAGACGTCGTAGAAGGTCAACTCATCCTCACGGCGGGACATACTTTAAGGCCCTACGATCTGGGCGGTCTTCTCGCAGCGGGCGTCACGCGGGTGTGGGTGCGGCAGCGACCGAGGGTCGCCATCATCCCCACCGGCGATGAACTAGTGATAGCGGGTACAGATCTCAAACCAGGCGATCTGGTGGAGTTCAACTCGTGTGTCCTGTCTGCTTTCATCGCCGAATGGGGTGGAGAGGCACTGCCGGGTACGATTCTGGAAGATAGGTTCGAGGCCATCGAGTCTGCGGTGCGAGACGCGCTCGAAAGTGCCGATATCGTTTTGGTGAACGCGGGCTCATCCGCCGGGCGTGAAGATCACACCGCCGCCGTCGTGGAGAAGTTGGGTGAACTACTCGTGCACGGCGTTGCCATCTTCCCCGGCAAGCCCACAATCCTGGGCGTTTGCGAGTCTGGATCAGGGTTACGCAAGCCCGTGCTCGGAATTCCGGGCTATCCGGTCTCGGCGGTACTGGCGCTTCAGGAGTTCGTACGGCCACTGATTGCGCGCATGTCGGGCACGGTTCCAGGAGAAGAAGAGCGCATCAAAGCCTTCATGGGCCGGAAGAGCGCCTCAAGACTGGGGATGGAGGAATTCCTGCGCGTGAAACTCGGCCAGGTCGGCGAGCGGATGGTCTGCCTGCCCGCCAAGCGCGGGGCCAGTGTCATCAGTTCGCTCGTGGAGGCGGACGGCGTGGTGCGCGTGCCCGCTCACTCGGAGGGAGTCGAAACGGGCGAGGAGGTGACGGTAGAACTCTTGAGGCCACTATCCGATATTCAGGGTAACCTGCTTATGGCTGGCAGCCACGACAACGCCCTCGACCTGCTGGCGGGTGAATTGAAGGTACGCCACCACGATGCGCGTCTTTCTACCTCGGCGGTGGGTTCACTGGCGGGCCTCATCTCCGTGCGCGACGGCGAGGCTCACATTGCGAGCAGCCATCTGCTCGATCCGCAGACGGGAGAATACAACTGGCACTACATCGAGCGATATCTCAAGGGCCGCGAAGTCGTGGTGGTGAATTTCGTGCAAAGGGAACAGGGTATCCTGACGCCCAAGGGCAATCCCAAGGGGGTTACGGGCATCTCGGACTTGAGCCGCAATGATATCCACATAGTGAACCGCCAGAGCGGAGCGGGCACGCGGGTGCTGCTCGATCACTTGATGGAACGTGAGGGTCTCTCGCCAGCAGATGTCCGGGGCTATGAGCGGGTGGAAACCACACATATGGCAGTGGCCATGGCGGTGGCGGCTGGACGAGCGGACGGTGGTCTGGGTATATTCGCCGCCGCCAGAATACTGAATCTCGATTTCATCCCGCTGGAGCGAGAACGGTTCGATTTTATCGTCCCCGCAGAGTACTGGGTGACACCCGCCATACAAAAGGTTATGGACATTTTGAATGACCGGGCTTTCCGGGATGCCGTGGAGGAACTCGGCGGGTATAATACGGCGTTGACTGGCCAGGTAATGGCTCCACCCCAAAGAGAAGGCTAGAACGATGGCGTTATTTGATCGGTACGGGCGCGCGCATGATGATTTGAGGATATCTGTGACGGATCGGTGCAATTTCCGGTGCTTCTACTGCATGCCGGAAGAGGGTATGACGTGGCTGTCGCACGAGGAAATTCTCAACTATGAAGAGATTACCCGCGTGGTTCACATCACTACCGAACTGGGGTTCACGAGCTATCACCTCACGGGTGGCGAGCCGCTCATCCGCAAGGACTTGCACCGCCTCGTCGAACAGATGGTGGCAGTGCAGCCCGGTATGGACCTTGCCCTGACGACGAACGGCGTTTTTCTTCCAAAGATGGCGAAGGATCTCTATGCGGCGGGATTGAGGCGTGTGAACATCAGCCTGGATTCGATGGACGCGGGTAAATTCCTGTTCATGACGCGTCGCGATGTGTTCGGGCAGGTGATGGAGGGCATCAAGGCGGCCGCGGAAGTCGGGTTCTCGCCCATCAAGATCAACGCGGTAGCGATCAAGGGGCTGAGCGAAGAGGAATTACCGCGCTTCGCCAAATGGTCGCGCGAGACGGGCTACATCGTGCGCTTCATCGAATACATGCCGCTTGATGCGGACCAGACTTGGGCGCACGAGAAAGTCTTGACAGCGGAGGAGATACTGGAAGGTCTATCCGTTGAGGGAGAACTCGAACTCGTAAGCGGTCATCCCTCGGACCCTGCGGTACGCTACCGTTATAAGGACGGGAAGGGCGAGGTGGGCGTAATCGCCTCGGTCACGCGGCCGTTTTGTCAGGATTGCAACCGCATCCGTCTCACGGCAGACGGCATGGTGCGAACATGCCTGTTCTCCACGGTTGAGCATGACATCAAGAGGTTGCTCAGAGGCGGTGTGTCGAACGATGAGATAAAGGCTTGGCTCGCCGAGGTGGTGCGCACGAAGACGCCGGGTCATCTCATAGGCCAGAAGGAGTTCGTCCAGCCCGAACGCACCATGAGTGCTATCGGCGGCTAGATTTCCCGTATCTAGGTTCGGAATCAACCACTCATGTGATGAAGCGGTGCCTGCTCGCGAACCGCTGTTTCCGGCGAAATAAATTCACAAAACTTCCTTATTTATTGGGAATTACATACTTGAATCCGCAAGTCTGAATATCCTGATTTTGCGTTTTCCGGGTGTATCTTTTCAGGTCACAGGCGGAATTGCTGTCAGAACCGGTGCATGCGCCGCCTTCTTCCATTCAGCCGATACACCGGAACTGACAGTAATTCGAACGTGGGCACTTTCGTATATGATTTCCCTTGTTGATACCAACCGTGATCGTCAAGGGACGCAGCCGTGATACGGCCTGGTTTTACCTCACCCGGGAGGAATGATCTGCTGTCCGCCAGGCACACGACCGCTGGCTCGCGCCGGACAGTTTCGACGCCACGGGCCGCCAGAAATGCCCGCCAGGCACCCTCACCCGCGCGCTTTGGTGAAAAGGCCTGTTCCCTCCGGACGATCAGCTGTCGTTCGGGGAAGAAAATCGTGACACCCCAATCTCCCTAATTATGAGCCATAATAGGGATTATCATACAATCCGCCTTGAACAGACGCTGTTCCGTGGTGAGCCGGGGCGAAGACGGAAGGACGAGATAGCAGTTCTCGGCGTCGTCCTCCATCACATGCAGGTTGAAAGTCTCCGGCACCGAGATTCCGAACTCCTCGGATACCACGGCCCTCGGCTCGGAGATCAGACGGGTACGGAACTCTTCACTGTCGCCTGCCTTCTCGATCAGGTGCTCGCGCATCTCGGAAATAGATTTCATTCCGGTCTCCTTATCCTGAAAAAATGAGTATGGTTTGGTACCCTGATACTTTCGTTTTTTTGCATCGTCATCATGAACAGGGTATGGGATGTTCCGATGGGAAAGCAGGAAATTTTTCGATGGTTTTCCCGTTTTTCTGTTGGGGAACAGGCTTTCTCCCGGAAGCCCGTCCGTATGCCCCCTGTTCTCCCGGGAAACCGGCGGCCGAAGGCTCCGTTTTTCCAAAATTCAGGGAGCCAGACTTGCGGATTCAAGTATGTAATTCCCTATTTATTCCTGTCCTGAATTCTATGAACACCGCTTTTGCACATCGCATTTCGTGGTTTTCCCAAGTCGTTTTTATGGAACTTCCTTGTGTCTAGAAACTTGACATTCGTGACTTTGTGATAAGATCGTGGGCACCTCAGCGTAGGACACATCGGGCGAAATATTCGCTCTCGGTGTTCTCTTTCGGAGGAACGCAGGAGAAATGAGCAGAAGAACAGCCGCAGCCCTCGGCCTTGTACTTCTTATGATTGCGGGCGAGACCGTCGTCGCAGAGGCGGGCCGCCCCAGAAGGGGGAGTAGAAACCGCATCGTATCGGTTCAGGTACAAAAAGTCGCCGTGGGCCGCCTGGGCAGACGGTTGGCGGCCACGGGAACACTCCTGGCCCAGAGTGAAGTCAAGCTCATGTCCCGCGCCGAAGGTCAGGCGCAGGAGATACTGGTGCGCGAAGGAGCGCGCGTCGCAAAGGGGCAAATCCTTGCGCGCATTGATTCTACCATCAAGCGAATCGATTTGAAGTTGGCCGAAAGCGAACTCGCCGCCGCGCGGGCGAACCTGGCGAAATTGAAATCCGGAAGCAGACCTGAAGAAATTGCAGCAGCCGAGGCTGCCGTGGCCCAGTCGGAAGCGACTCGCAAGCGCAGCGAGGCGGAAATCACCTCCACCCTCGCCAGGCAGGAGGAAGCGGAAGCCAACGCACGTTCTTTGGGTGCCCTGCACAAAACAGGTGTCATCAGCGCGCAGGAGTGGCGCAAGGTAACGACCGAGGCGAATCGCGCTCGTGCGGACGTGGCCGAGCGCAGGGCGCGCCTCGCCGAGGACGCCGCGCGGGTCCGCGCGGCGCAGGAGAAGCTCAAGCTCGTGAAAATCGGCGCGCGCGCAGAGGATCTGGCAATGGCGCGGGCGGAAGTGCGTAAGCGTCTCCAGCAGGTGAGCCGTCTCAAGGTGGAGGTGGAATATTTCACTGTCCGCTCACCGATTTCAGGCGTCGTTACCGAAAGGAGAATCGAGCCAGGCGACCTTGCGGTGAACAGGGTACATTTGTTCACCATCTCCCAGACGGACACGCTTCGCGCCCGGGTGCGGGTGAGTGAGCTGGATCTGCCGCTCATCAGAAAAGGCCAAGGGGCGCGTGTCGAGCTCGACGCCTACCGGGGCCGTCCGTTCTCGGGGAAGTTGACGCGAATTTTCCCTAGTGTGGACCCGAGTTCACGCCAGCTTATCGTAGAGGTGGACGTGAAAAATACGGATTTCTCCCTGAGGCCCGGTCTTCTCGCCCGGGTGAAGTTTGAACCCCTGTTAGGCAGGCGAGCGATCAACCTGCCGGTTCACGCTGTCCTCTGGGACGGGGACTTGCGCACCAAGGCAGGCGCCGTCTTCGTCGTCCAAAGCCTCCGACGGGGAGCGGGAAGAGGCGGGCCCGGAGGACAAGGCGGCCCAAGCAGGAGAAATGAGGCGCGTAGCGGCGGACAGAGAGGCTCCGATAGGGGGAGTGGAGCCCGCAGGGGAACGGCCGAGGCGAGCGGGCGCAGCGGGGCAGGAAGGCGCGGTCCGCGCTTCATGGCGGTACGCCGTGAGGTGCGTTTGGGTGAGATGATCGACGGCCGCATCGAGATTCTCGGTGGTCTTCGTGCAGACGAGCGGGTGGTCGTGAGCGCCATCAGCCAGCTAAGGGACGGGCGTCCCATTCGGATCGTCGGGCCCTAAGAAAAATTGGTGACCTCATGCTGAGCCGAAGCTGTATCCGAAGACCCGTGGGAACCATCATGGGCGTCGTGTGTGCACTGGTACTCGGTTTCTTCGCACTCACGCGGTTGCCAGTCGATTTTTTGCCCAGAATTATCTATCCGCGTATATTCATCGGCATCGATTTTGAAGGGGCCGACCCCAAGGTGGTCGAGGAGCAAGTCACCAAGGTGGTCGAGCGCGAACTCGCGACCACGCAAGGGGTGGTGCGCATATTCTCCATCAGCCGTGAAGGTGCAGCGCGCTTGTGGATGTTCTTCGATTTCACTCGCGACATCGATCTCGCGCTCCAGGACGCTATCAGCAAATTCAACGTCGCCAGAAGAAACCTGCCGCAAGAGATACAGGATCAACTCCAGAACACGCGCATTTTCAAGTCCGACCCGGCGCAGGTGCCCATCATCGAATATGCGCTGTCTTCGAAAACTCTCAAAGGACCGCAGCTTCAGACCTGGGCGCGCAAGGTGCTCATCCCCCAACTCATGACCGTTCCAGGCATCGCCTCGGTAGAAGCGTTCGGCGGCCAGGACGAGGAGGTGCAGGTTCTCGTCGACCTGCCCAGGATGCAGGGCCTGGGCCTCGACCTGCCCGCCGTACTGAGAAGGATGCGCGCTGAAAATAAGGATTTGGCCGCAGGACGGGTGAAGACTGTCCATCGGGAGTATTCGAGTCGGACGGCGGGTAAACTCAAGAGCGCAGGTGAACTTTCGCGCCTGATTTTCCCTACCAAGGACGGTCGGCGGGTCTATCTGCGTGATTTTGCCAAGGTGCAGGACGCTGGCAAGGAGCGGCGCATATTTGTTTGGCTGAACGGCGATGAGAGCGTCAAGGTTGTGGCCCTCAAGCAACCCGACGCGAACACAGTCTCCGTCGTAGATGGCCTGCGCGATAGACTTGCTTTCCTCACGCGATACGGCATCGTGCCACCAGACATCACACTCGTCCCGATATCAGATCAGAGCTTCTTCATCCGTGCCTCGATCAAGAATGTCCTCTCTTCCGCCTTGGTGGGTGGCGCGTTGGCGATATTGGTAGTGCTTTGTTTCCTGGGGAGTCTCAGGCGCACGTTCATTATAGGCCTGGCAGTCCCGATTGCTTCTGTCTTCACGTTTTTCCTTATGTGGGTATTGGGCTTTACTTTCAACATATTCAGCTTGGGAGGCGTGGCACTCGGCGTGGGAATGCTCGTGGACAACGCCATCGTCATGCTCGAG
Organism: bacterium; assembly: GCA_965200245.1. GTDB lineage: Bacteria > UBA8248 > UBA8248 > UBA8248 > UBA8248 > Bin107. The sequence continues at coordinate 202,409 of CBDATS010000008.1, forward strand.
AACATCTCGCGTCATCAGGGAGAAGGAGGCGACCCCGTGGAGGCGGCCGAGAGAGGCGCCGGTGAGGTGGAGAGTGCCATGGTCGCTTCCACGCTCACGAACGTGGCTGCCGTTATGCCGTTTCTGCTGATCTCGGGCTACGTGGCGCTCCTGTTCCGGGAGTTGATACTCACCATCACGCTGGCTTTCATTTGCAGCCTCATGGTCGGCCTCACGGTGGTGGCCATGCTTTCCGCAAGACTGTTGCAGGTTCCTATGAGCAGCGGTTTCAGTCGCTTTCCGCTCTTCCGACTTTTCATCCGGTTTGTGGACCTCGCCAACCGGCTGTACCGTTTTCTCTTGAGGCCGGTGCTCACTCTCCGCTGGGTGGTTATCATCCTCGCCCTGGTCATCTGCACGAGCAGCTACACGCTCATTGGCAAGCTGGGTAACGAACTCCTGCCCCAGGTGGATGACGGACGGATCTCAGTCGACATTCGTTTTTCCCCGGGTGGGACCCTCGAATACACCAAACAGGTGACACGTGAGATTCACGACATGCTCGTGCGCGATCCTGCGGTGGACAAGGTGTTCGCCACGGCGGGGGGACGTCTTTTCGGAAGAAATTTTTCGCCATCCGCTTCTCGGGGCAGAATCGACGTGACGCTCAAAGATGGCGTGAGCGTGTTTGGCTACCTCAAGAAACTGAGGTCCCGCCTCTCTCGAATGACGTATCCCGACGCGCGGATTTACGCTTTCAAGAGCCGGGTACGCGGTCTTCGCACCTCCAACACCCGGCACAACAAAAGCTTCTCCCTGGGTGTTCGGGGCGAGGACTTACCCACGCTCAACCGCGTTGCCGAAGAAGTCGTCGAGAAGCTCCAGGGGGTGGCAGGGCTTCACAACGTGCAGATGACCGAGGACAGGCCTCGCCCCGAGTTCCGCATCCAGGTGAATCGCGAGCGCGCGGCGGAACTCGGCTTATCCGTCGAGGACGTGGGCGACACTGTGGCCACTGCGATCGACGGCTCGATAGCTACATTCATCAACAGAGTGGACACACGCGTGCCGGTGCGGGTCAAGTTCTCCGATACCGAGATCAAGAGTGAACAGGATTTGGCGCAACTACCACTGTTTCCCCAGAATCAGAACTGGCGATCCACACGCCTGAACCATGTGGCGCATATTCGCTACGGACAAGGCAGTTCGGTCATATCGCGAACGGATCAAAACCGCCTTATCCAGATAACGGGCGACATCCAGGGCCGCTCGCTGGGCGATGTGAGCGCGGACGTTCGCGAGCGGCTCAAGGACGTCAACGTGCCGAGGGGTTATTTCATTTTGCCGGGAGAGGACGAGGAAAACCTCAAGAAATCGAATCGGGAGTTGATAATCCTGGCCCTGCTGGCGATATTCCTAGTCTACACGGTGCTGGCCGTCCAGTACGACTCGCTCGTGAACCCCCTCGTCATCATCTTCGCAGTGCCGCCCGCGCTCACGGGCGCGCTCTGTGGTCTCTATCTCACTGGCACGCCTTTCGGCTCGACGGTGCTCATTGGTGTCATCCTGCTCGTGGGCATCGTGGTGAACAACTCCATCGTGATGATTGATTACGTCGAGCGCTTGAGAGAACGCGGGATGGAGATACGTGACGCCATTGTAGAAGGGGCGTCGACGAGGCTGCGCCCGATTCTTATGACCACACTCACCACCATTATCGCGCTCACTCCATTGGCGAGCGGCTGGGGGAAAGGGTCAGAGATGCTCAAGCCCTTGGGGCTGGTCGTGCTGAGCGGACTTTCGCTCTCTACCCTGTTCACGCTTTTCCTCGTGCCGTGCATCTATCTCGCTGCCCAGAACTTCGTGCAGAGCTTGAGGCGTGCCATAGGCTTGCACGAGACGAAATACACGGTGCCCACCGCGTAGACTCGGATCGCACGATGATAATATTATTCCTCTTCTCTGGATTTGCACGTCGAATACCCGTAGTATCCTCCGCTTCTGAGGGCTGTTTTTTCAATGGAGAGAGCATGGTCAGGAAAGGAATGGGCGATAAGGTGCGCGCGGACGGAAGGCTTCCCGACCAGAATCGAAAGATTACCTTCGAGTCCAACTATGTGAAGACCTGCGCGGGGAGTTGTCTTATTTCCGTAGGCGACACGAGAGTCCTGTGTGCCGCCTCTGTAGAGGAGCGCGTACCACCCCACAAGCGCGATTCGGGTGAGGGATGGGTGACGGCGGAATACGCCATGCTCCCGGGCAGTTCCCCTTGGCGGGTGGATAGAAACCGCGCGCGGGGGGGCCGCAGCCAGGAGATACAGCGATTGATCGGGCGTTCGATACGCGCGGTCGTTGATCTCTCCAGAATGGAGGGGCTTATGATTCACATCGACTGCGACGTCATTCAGGCCGACGGCGGAACGCGGTGCGCCGCTATCACGGGAGGTTACGTAGCGCTTGCGCACGCGGTGAAGGCTTTGCTCGCGGAGGAGCGCATCGCCGAATCGCCTATCCGCGAGGCGGTGGCCGCGGTGAGCGTCGGCGTGGTAGGAGGTGTTCCCATGCTGGATTTGGATTATTCGGAAGACTCGGCCGCCGAGGTGGACATGAACGTCGTGATGACCGGTGGTGCTCGCTTCGTGGAGCTTCAGGGTACGGCCGAGCAGACCCCGTTTCGAAAAAGCGAATTGAACCGCCTGATCGCATTGGCCATGAAGGGAATCCACGAGCTTCTGGAGATTCAGGCGAAACACGTCGGTACGAAATGAGGATCGTTCTTGCGAGTGGAAATCCGGGAAAAGTACGCGAGGTACGCGCCGCTCTCGAAGGAATGGACGTCGAACTGCTCAGTCCTGCCGAGGCGGGTATCGAGTTCGATGTCGAAGAGACAGGCTCCACTTATGCGGAAAACGCGCTCATCAAGGCGCAGGCCGCATGCCGGGAGAGCGGTCTTCCCGCTCTCGCGGACGATTCGGGCGTGGAGGTGGACGCGCTGCCGGGCGAATTGGGCGTCCGCTCCGCACGTTTTGGCGGTGGGGGGCTGAGCGATTTGGAGCGAAATGAGCTCCTGCTCGAAAGGTTGCGCGATGCACCTGACGCCGCGCGTAGTGCGCGTTACGTTTGTGTGCTGGCTTTCGTGAAGCTGGGTGGATGGTTCGGTTTTTACGAGGGAACCCTGCACGGACGAATACTTCGCGCCCCCAGAGGGGAAGGTGGTTTCGGCTACGACCCGCTCATGTATCTGCCCGAGCATGGTTGTGCCGTCTCTGAACTGCCGCTAGCAGTCAAGAACCGTATCAGCCATAGGGGAATCGCGCTCGCGGAGTTTCGCGTGTGGCTGGCTCACGAGACGATTGATGGGGCATAATGGCAGAAATCATGTGGAATACGGTCGCCAAGACGACGAAGGCGGCCGGGGATGAGGACGACGCCTATTCTTAGATGAGGCACATAGACGGGAGAGATCAGATATGTCCAGGATCGAGATGATTCTACCCGAAGAGGCGGACGCCGATGTGACCCGCTTTTACGAGGCTACCACCGCCATGCTTGGCCGCGTACCGCACTCGATGCGGGTCCTGGCCAGAACCCCACACGTCGCCAAGGCCATGTTGCCTTTCGTGGCGACGCTCCAGCGCGAGGGGGGAGGTAGCCTGCTGAAGGCCAAGGTCAAGGAGATGGTAGTCATCAAGACGAGCCATCTCAATGGGTGTGCGTACTGATATGCGCACAACACGTCGCTTGGTCAAGCGGCCGGAATCAGCGAAGAACAGGTGGAAGTTATTGGCACCGACGCCTACATGGAGTCGGATTTGTTCTCTCCGCGCGAGAAGGCGGCCATCCTGTGGGCGGAACACGTAACGCTCAACACCGCGCGCTCGCGGGACGATGTATTCGAGGAGGTGCGCAAGCATTTCTCAGAAGCCGAGATCGTCGAACTCACGATGGTGAGCGGGCTGTTCAATCTCTTCAACCGTTACATGGATTCGCTCGGCATCCCGATCGAGGAGCAGAAAGAGGTGGACAAGATCAAGAAATCCCTTCACCTAGACGGCGGGAAGGTCAAGACCTACTATGAGACAATGGTGAAGCACTGGCCAGATGAATACCCTGAGCCCGACGCCCAGGACCCGAACAGAAACGCATAAGCCGTCTCACGCAAGGAACCACCCCGGGGCAGGACTTCGGGGAGGTTCCTTGTCGGACATGAATGTGAAGCTTCCTTGTTTGGTGACAGCGGGCCTGTACGCCGCTCTCGCTGGAAATCATCTGCTCGAATCATCCATAATATGACCCGTTCGCCGCGGGATGCGGCCTCTCCATTTCCGAGGTTTCCGCATGAAGCGCATCTTCTGCATCGTCGCCGTACTCGCCTCATTCGTTTCCGCAGACGCGGAGACGAACGTGGAAGAAGTGCTAAAATGCCGGGTGAGTTACACCATCCTGAACGGCTACAAGGTAGAACAGATGGTGCGTATCACGCTTCCGGTCAAAGAGCGCGATCTGGCCGTCTGGCTGGTCGAACGGAAAAAGGGTGAGTTCAAAAAGCTGGCTTATCCTATTGGCGGCGAGGGAAGGCTGCTCATCACGCGTCCCTTCAACAAGGAGAAATCCGTCACCTATCCCTTCATTCTCACTTGGCAGCCCTTCGGCCGCTTTCGTATTACCGGATTTTTCCTGTCGAGAAGGTATTCGCACACCGTCGTGGTGCGCGACGAAAACGAGAAGAGAATCATCGAAATATTTCCCGCCTTTCCGGCCCACATCGCCACCAAGATCGCGCGCGGGGAGTGTGAGCGATAGAGGCGATAAATGGATGCTCAAGCGAGCCGTCCACCCCGGGGAAATCCTAAAGGAAGAACCAGCGAAATCCGGTGCCTCGCCCACCGAATTCGTGTACCGGAGCAGTGTGCCGCCTGATCGGGTCAGCCAGATCATCAACAGCGAGAGATGTATAACCGGAGATACATTCTTGTGCTTCGACCTCGAACCCGCGTTCTGGCTCCATCTACTGATTCATTTTGAACTCGCCCGCGCCGAGGAGGAATCAGGTGAGCGAATCCGCCTTCTACCTACGAGAGAAGATCAGCTGCCTTGGCCCGTAATGCCACGTGCGATTTCGATGAGAATGATGGTACGGGCTACCCCGTTACCCGCCTCGGTGGGGTTACACACCGTTTCCCTCGTTACCTGAATTGTATTCCGCAATCCCCGATCTACAAGTAACACCGCAGCAGTCTGATGCTTCTTTCCGCCGCAATACGGAAGGCGGGTTTCTGATCGATTTGCACCGATAGCACGCCCTCGTAACTGATTTCGCGCAGTGCCCGGATGAAGTCGCCGAAGTGAATGTGTCCCGAACCCGGGTAGCCGCGCGTGGAATCAGCCACATGCACGTATTCAATCCACTCGCGCGCGGCGAAGATGGCTCCGGGGATGGAGGCGTCCTCGGAATTCATCCAGCAACTATCAATCATGAGACCGAGGCCTGCGTGGTTCTCGGCCTTCACGTATTCCATCCCCTGACGCACCGTGTTGATGAAGTTCGTCTCATAGCGGTTGTAGGGTTCGATGTATATCTTCATGTTGCGTTCCGCGGCGTAGTCGGCGCCTGCGCGCATCGCATTTCGCATCCAGCCGTTCGAGGCTTCCCACATCTCGCCCGGAATACACGTGCCGCGAAACCGGCCGATGTTCACCCCCAAGGCGCCAAGTTTCTCGCCTGCTTCGATCAGAGATCGCAGCCGTGCGGCGCCTGCCTCGCGGATTTCGGCGTCAGGATGACACATCATCACCCCGTCCTGAAGTTCGCTGGGAGCCGAGCCTATCATCGTCACCGAAAGGCCCGAACGCGCGACCTCCAGCTCCACACCCTGAGCGTCGGGGTCTTTCGGGTCGCGCATGGCGACTTCCAGAGTGTCATAACCCAAATCCTTGAGCACGGTGAGATTTTCGCCGAAATCCCCGCGAACGCCTGGCATCAGGGGCGAGCGCACCTCGGGTGTGGTGATGACGTAGCCTACACTCATACGGCTGGGCTCTGAGTATTCTGCGGCGTGTGGAGATATCGGCATTTCGCAGGTCTCCGAGATGAGGTTATTTCATGAAATTTTCCCAGAGGTTACGATTGTGCACACATATTGTCGAGTGGCGCAATGGGATTTTTCGAAAGGGAGCGCGAAGCCCCCCCCCCCAAAGTCGGAGGGCCATGAACTTCATGTTCGGATGAGTAGCTGAAATGCGTATCCTGCAATCAGCGAACCCAGAATTCCGGATGCCAGGTAGATAGTGAAAGCTTTTCGTTTTACCAGCGCCCACACACCGGCCATGGCGGGCACACACGTGGCAGGACCCGCGATGAGAAAGGCCATGGCTGCACCCGTGCCCATGCCTGCGGCGAGGAGCCCTTTCGTGATGGGGATGGCAGCGACGCCTGAGGTATAGAGCGGAATCCCTACTGCGCTCGCCAGAGGAATCGACCAGGGGTTTTCGTTACCGAGTATCGCGCCTATCCATGCCGGGTCGATATAGTGGACGATGAGCGCTTCCAGGAAAAACGCCACGACCAGCCATTTTGCGAGATAAAACCCCACGTTCTTCGCCTGAGTGGCGAAACCGCTCCATGAAGGTATGGGTAATCTGGTGTCATACTGGTTTTTCCTCTCTCCAGGTGCGCCAGGTGCGATGATGCTTCTCAACTCACCATCAAGCTTCCCGCCCCGCCCGATGAGGTAAGTGGCGTAGCCCGCGCCCGCTCCTATAAGAATTGCACTGACGAGACGCGCGATAGCATAGTCCGTTCCCAGAACGCCCGCGGTCAGCACGAATTTCTCGGGGCTCATGAGGGGGGAACTGATCCAGAAGGCCATTGCGGGTCCTAGGGGGACACCGCTTGACAACATGGCGGCGATCAGTGGGATCACGCCGCAAGAACAAAAAGGAACTACCGCGCCCACCGCCGAAGCACTGGCGATGGCCATTCCCTGACGCTTATCGAACACCGCTTTTATCTTGTCGGCGTATCCAGCGACGGTGACCCATGCCGATATCCCAACGCTCAACAGGAAAAACGGCGCGATGTTCCAGAAGCTGTTCAACATGAATAAGAAGTTTCGTTTGATCTCCGAAGCGACGAGTCCTGTGGATACCTCACGTCCCGTCACCGCCCACATTATGAGTGCCAGAAGCACACCCATCGAGATGGAACACCACAGATAGGGAGAAGTCCACCCCGATTTCGGCGCAGGCGCGCAACAGGAGGCCTCATTGGCGGGTGGTGAGTTGCTTTCTCCAGTTGCATTTCTTTCTACTTCTGTGATCATGAAGATAGCTCCTCGGCGGCGCGCGCGAGTTTCTCGATCGCGCGGACGATCTCTTCTTGTTCCTCGGGGGAGAAGGTGTCCAGAAGCACCCCGTCCTCAAGAGCGCAGCCTTCAGAAATGGTTGCTTGAAGCGCCGCGCCAGCCTCGCTGAGCACCAGACAGCAAACGCGTCGGTCTTCTTCCTTCATGCAGCGTTCAATCAGCCCGCGCTCGAAGAGCGGGTCTGCACAGCGCGTCACGCCACTCGGGGTGAGGTGCATCCGCTTGGCGATGACTCCCATGGCTAGAGGAGCCGATTCCGCACCTGCGAGCATGTGGAGAAGTGTCCACTGATTGTGGGTGATGTCATGGCGGCACACCGCTTCTCTGTCGGCGGGCTTTTTCTGATGAAAAAGATTATCAAGCGCCACGTGGAGCCTCGCGCCCAGTTCGTGGGTCTCAAGTGCTACCCCCGAACTGCAGTCCTGCAGCGTGTTGTCTGTTTCACTCATAACTTCTCCGTGTCTTCGTTCCCAAACTGTTGAAACTCGGGCCAGTTAAGTGTGGCCTCCCAATCAAGAGAGAGTTGCGTATAACATCTCTTTTTCTGCGCACCTCAAATATAAATTAAATCAATATTTGACTTAATCAAGTATAAGCTTGTTCAAATTTCATGTCAAGGGATTTTTCGAAGTAATTCAAAGAGACTAGTCTCGAGTAAAAATCGGGCTTGTTCCATCCCATCGCCATCCCTATACTCTGGTCGACTTATGCGGGTCTGGCCGACCCCTTGCCTTGCTTTTGCATTATGAGCCTTAAAGAGGAAGATTATGGAACCCATCGCACTGGATGAAATCAGCGAAGATCAAGCTACCGGACGAATTGCGGCGATTTATGAGGATATCCGACAGGTGCTGCGCAGCACGCAGGTGAACCTCATCTACCGCACCCTTGCAGTGCATGAGGATTACTTTTGCGCGGCTTGGGATGCGCTCAGACCCAACGCTTCAATCGTCTATTTCGAGCGCTGTGCAGACAACTTGAGGATGCGCATGACTCCGCCCATGCCGCCCGACGTTCCCGACCTAGGCGAAGAACTAGAAGACGAATTTGATTATTCACCGCAAGACCTGGCCGTTATTGACGGCGTGCTGGACATATACAACGATGCGAATCCCAAGAACCTCATTCTCGCGGCGGCGCTCAAGGGTGCCCTCAATGGCATGAAGATAGGTGGCATCCGTCCTGGATCGGAGTCGGACACCGATACATTGCCCAGCGGGCCACCTGCATCCATGCGTACCGAGAGCTTGGTGGATCCGAGCGGCGTCGATGATTCTTTGGGCGCTCTCTTTCAGGAGATTCGCGTGGCAACCGGAGGGCTGGGTAGCGTCTGGCGTTTGCTCGGGCAACATCCCGTCTTCCTTGAGCGGGTGTGGCCGTTCTTGAAAGAAGAGATGGCGAAGGCGGGTTACCGGATCACCGTTAACCATGCGCAAGGTGCGGCGGCGGCTGCGGCACAGGAATTTCCCTTTCCCGTTGAACTTAGCAGGGAGAGGATCGTGGCACTGGGACTTTCCGAGAGTGAGATCGACTTGATCGATCAAAAACTCGATCGTTTCATTCACCTTATTCCCAGGACCAACACGCTCATCCTCCTCATGAAGGCGGCTTTGGTCGGTGAGAGCAAGGTGCGCAGAAAACCCTTCGAGGAGGATTAGAATTTGTTGCTCAAATAACGCGCTTGAATCGTTCGAGACGGAAAAATGTAAAACCCCGAAAGCCGCTGGACATTTCCGGTGGTTTTCATATACTGAGGTGCTCAATACAAAATTTGGGGAGAAGGGGGCGTTCGCGGGGCGGGGCCGAAAGGCCCCATGCCTGTGCATACTGGATGTATCTGATCGCCTAACCGTCCCGGGCTTCTTTCCCCGTCAGCCGGATGTAGGTCGTTCTTTTCCCATTGACAGGATGGTTCTCCTTCGCGAAGCGTTGTTGACGATATCGATTTATGATATTTTCTCTTGCCTTTCGGGCGGAGAATCGCCGCCTGCGAATGGGTTGCCACGCAAAAGACGTCGAGGCGGGCGCCCGTAGCTCAGCTGGATAGAGCAACGGACTTCTAATCCGTAGGTCGCAGGTTCGAATCCTGCCGGGCGCACCATATTTTCGGAAACTCGGATCGCCCTTCCCTCCATACGCGAGGCCACCGCGGGAGAAAGGGATGAAGGCATGGTGGGTGTAGCTCAGTGGTTAGAGCGCCGGGTTGTGGCCCCGGAGGTCGGGGGTTCAAATCCCCTCACTCACCCCACGGCATTTACATTTTCTTGAGCGGAATCACTGTTCCGAACAAGACCAGCGGATATCAGGCGCCCGTAGCTCAATTGGATAGAGCGTCGGACTTCGGATCCGAAGGTTGTAGGTTCGAGTCCTACCGGGCGTGCCATTGAAAATCAAGGGATTACAAAGAAAAATCAAATAGATAGAAGAAATTTATCTATTTGATTTTTCTCTCTGTACGTCTCTGTTTATCCTGAAATGTCCATGTAACAGCCATAAAAACGTCCACTCGATTTTTCTTCAAGTTACTGTCAGATATGGTTATGGGCTGAATTGAAGAGGACGGCACATTCTTGCTGAAATGGGTCGGTCGCGCGTGACGCGCGGGGTTGTCATACATTCGTGCGCAATGGCTACCTGCCGTCTCGAGAGGTATTGACGGAAATTGGCCCGGTGCGGGTTCGTGTGCCGCGGACGCGGGACAGGAGTGGCGCGGGCCGGTGCTCCAGCCCGGAGTTGCTGCCACCTTACCTGAAGAAGACGAGGAGGGCTTCAACCATGTGGTCATTGTCTCCAACAAACACCGCGAGAGAGACGGGCTTGGATGACGAGAAGGTCAGGTTGCGTTCGGGTCGGTGCCGGATAATGTCCCCATTAACCCTGCGGCCTAGTTTACGTCCCGAACCGTCGGAGATTACGCTTTCGAGCACCGAGTTCATTCATCTCTCGTAGAAATCCGCAATGGTACCTTGAGCGCATTTGGGAAGGGGTGCTTTGTTGGCGATGCCTAGGCATATCCAATTCTGAATGACAGGAAATTCCTTTCGCAGGGCCACAAAATCCAGGACGGTTGCCATATGTTTTTTGCTCATCAGCCTTTCTTACGGGAGCGTTTCTACCCGGCTGTTGCATAGCCACTCTCGAAATTCCTAGTTTACGTCCATATCCTGGACAACACGGCTCCCCAAAACGGCTACACTCGGAGAGCACGCCTGTTCAATCGGCTTGTTCTGCAGGCTGGTGAGCGACGAAACCATTAGCGATAACATCAGGCTCCCATCGGTCCGTTCTGCGGAGAATGCACGTCCACTTCTTCTCTCGTCAGCCATTTTCCTGCCCAGATACGCCATCCCAGACGCCCCATGTCGTTGCTGATTAAAGAGATGACAGGCACCAGGATCAGGGTGATGACAGTGGCGAAAAGGAGCCCGAAGCACATGCTGATTGCCATGGGAATAAGAAATTGCGCCTGAAAGCTCTGTTCCAGCAGCATCGGCCCCAACCCCGCGGCCGTCGTCACCGTTGTCAGAATAATCGCCCGCCATCTGGAAACGCCGGCCAGATAAAGCGCATCCTCGACCGGCATTCCATCTTTGATACTCCGGTTCGCAAAACCCAGCAGCACCAAAGAGTCGTTCACCACCACGCCGGAAAGTGCCACGATCCCCAACACGCTCATAATGGATAGGGTGTGTCCCATGATGACATGGCCCCAGACGGCACCCACGACTCCAAACGGAATGGTTGCCATGACGATGAGAGGCTGGAAGTAGCTCCTGAACAATATAGCCAAAATTGCAAAAATAACGGCAAGCGCAAAGGCAAAGGCACGAAGAAGGCTGGCAAATGAATCTGCACTCGCTTGTGCCTGCCCCCCGAATCTATAGCGTGTTTCCTCGTGGCGACTCAATATCTTTGAAAAAAAATCTTTCTCCAGATCCGTTATGATTTCGGTGGGATTCGCACGTTTTGGGTCAACCTCGGCCGTCACGTTGACGACTCTGCTACCGGACATTCGCTTGATTTGATCCAGCCCTCGCGTCATCTTTACTTCTGCTACTTCGTGGAGCGGTACTTCTGCCCCCGAGGATGTTCTGATTCTGATTTCTCTCACATCCTCGATGGAATTCCTCTCATCCAGTGGATAGCGCAACTTCATTTTTACGTCATCGCGCCCGCGTTGCAGGCGCAGAACCTGTAGCCCGAAAAAGCGTGCGCGCAACTGCTGTGCCAGATCGTCGAGGCTCACTCCCAGCACCCGGGCTTGGGGTTTTAGTGATGTTCGTAACTCGAGCTTCCCGTCTCTGAAATCGTTTTCGATGGTGTGAACCCCGGGATACCTCCTCAACTCCTGCGCAAACGCCATCGACACTTTTTTGAGGTCATTGATGTTATTCCCGTAAAATTGCACGTCGATGGGCTTTCCGCCAGGTGGCGTATTATTTATTGGGTGGAAGTGAAGGGTCACAACATCCGAAATTTCCCCCGTCTTGTCGCGCCATTGATTGGAAATTTCTTCCGAATTGATTCCCCTGGCTTCCGAGGGAAGCAATTCGGCAAATAACAATCCTGCATGGCTGCCTCCCCTTCCGGGCATCGCAAATACGTGCTGGATAACCGGCTCCCCCGTTCTTGATTGCAAGTCTTTGTTGAGAGACAGGATTGCTTTCTCAATTTTTTCTGTGGCGAGTTTGGTTCGCTCTACCGGGGTGCCTCTGGGAAATTCGAAACCCGATACCAACCAGTCGGAATCAAGCTTTGGGAAAAACAGGAACCTCACATGTCCGCCTACGGAAAGTCCTATCGTTAGCATAAAAATCGCCAACGCAATGGCAGCGACCAGGTACCTGGCGTCAAGGCAAAACTTCAGAATCGGCCCATAGATCCGGTGGATCAGCATGTTCACCGCCCTGTCGATAGCACCCCTGATACGTGATCCGAGCGTATCCTTCTTCGCAGGTCGGACCCAGTGGGCTAGGTGTGCTGGCAGGATGAACAGCGACTCGATGAGCGAGGCTATTAGAGCTGCGATGATGGCCAACGGGAGCATCGCCATAAACTTCCCGAGGTTGCCCTCCATCATCGTCAAGGGGATAAAAGCTACAATGGATGTCGTAACTGCGGCGATAACGGGCAAAATCACCTCATGACAACCATCTATAGCAGCCTGAATACGATTTCCCCCCCTTTGCATATGAGAATAAATATTTTCAGCCACGACGATGGCGTCATCCACCAGGATTCCAAGAACCATGATAAAGGAGAACATGGTTATCATGTTGAGCGAACCACCGGAGACATGCAGGAACCCGAGCGACGTCAGTAGGGAAACGGGAATTCCCATCGCCACCCAGAAAGAGAGGCGAATGTTCAAGAACAACCACAGGGAAATGAATACCAGCACAAGGCCAATGCGCCCGTTTCGCAAGAGAAGATCGAGACGGTTCTGTATCAGGCGCGACCTGTCCCCCCAATACGAAAGGTGAAGCCCCTTGGGCAGTTCTTTTTGTTTTTTCTTTACGTATTCCTGGATTGTTTTCGCAATGCTGAGGGCGTCTTCCGCTCCCGTCCGAAATACCCTGATAAGTGTCGCTGGCTGTCCGTTGAACCGACCCGATTTGTCGTTTTCTTCAAAGCCGTCCGTCACGCGGGCGATGTCGCCGAGCCTCAGGATGGTGCCATCCGGGCGCGTAAGTATTTCAAGCTGCTCGAACTCCCTGCCCGTATAACGCTTTCCCAGCGTTCGGACTCTGATTCTTTGCTCCGAGGAGCGGATGTCCCCTCCCGAGAGTTCGAGTACGTTTCTGCGAATGATAGACGCAAGTTGAGCGAACGTAAGACCGTGACGCCGCCGCGTCTCCTCGGACACCTCAATCGTGATTTCCCACTCCCGCAATCCGTCCATCGTTATCTTGGAAATGTTGGGCATCCCCAATAAATCGTCTTTCACCTCAGTGGTCCTGCGCTTGAGAATCCACTCCGAAACTTCGCCATACAGTGAGAGATAGCCTACAATGGACCTTTGCTTTACTTCCGTGATTACAGGTTTTTCGATATCGGCGGGAAAAGTGTTGATGCGGTCAATCTCGGAACTGATATCTTCCATCAACTCCCGGGAGTCGTCTACCCAGGAATGCAGCTTCATGTTCACGTTGCAGCGGTGCTCGAAGGCGGTCGAGGTAATTTCTTTCACTCCCTCCACGCTGGAAATGGCTTCTTCAATCTTGATGCAGACGCCTTCTTCCACTTCTGCAGGGCTCGCGCCCTCCCATGTCACTTGGATGGTCACCGCGCTGAGCGAGAACTCCGGGAACTCTTCGCTTCTGATCTGGAAGACGGCGATAACGCCGACGATGAGCATTATCACCATTAAAAGATTGGCAAAAACGGAATTATGGGCAACCCACTCTATAACTCGCTTCATCGTGTGTCGTTCAGAAGGAACATCCGTGCGCTATAGGAAATCGGCTCGGCCCTCAAAATACGATTACACCTCGACTCGCCGATGAGCCAGGATGGAATCTGCGAACGGACAAATGTATTAACAACGCAGGCAAAACTCGTGTATCCTGCACATCCCAACTTCCTTTCTCTCAGAAACCTGCCCTCGGCGCAAGTACCAACCATTTCTGTCTCACGCAGCGCGCAGGAAACAAACGATGTAGCCTTTTACGCTGGTTTCCCGTTCCCCGATGACGACTTTAATATGATTGACGCCCCAAAAGAGGTGCATCATCTTGCCGTCGGGGCCGAAGAATCGCTCGCTGCCGATGCAACTGATCAGTGCGGCACCCTTGTCAGCCAGAAACCAGCCGCGGTCCGCCATCGGGGAGAGGAGCCTGCCCCATGCGCCGTGGTCGGTCGATTTGTTGAAATGGAGTTCCATTCCCATGCGCGGGCTCAGTCCTTCTCGCGTTAAATCGAGAGATAGATAGACACGGTCCGGGAAATTCTCGATCATCGTCAGAACGTCCTCGACAACCACCATGCGTCCGGGATGCCCCATAGCCTCCAGAAAGGCAGAGATTTTCGCCCGGGGACAAAACATCACCAATCTCATGGGCGAGGGATTGCGTCCTTGCATGACGGCGCACTAACTCAGGCGGGTATTCGGCGGAAAAACTCGCCAGATCCCTTCGAGAAAGTGCAAACGACGAGGATCCGGCGCTCCCCCCGTGGCAAAAGCCAGCGCGGCGTCGACTATACCCGCGTTTAGGTGCTCTACGCGCCCGTCACGGCGAAGGTTGAGAAACAGGCTTGGCAGGGGCAGACCGTGTTCTTTCAATGTGGAGGCAACATCGTATTCGAAAATCGCGGAATCGAACAGGCCAGAAAGAAAGGAGTCGGGACGTGCCAACTCATCAAAATAGTTCGCCAGGGCCGCGGTCGATGCGTCGGTTTCTTCCCGGTTGCCGCGCTCAATCAGCCAGCGCGCCATCGGCGAGTCCGGCAGAACCGCCAATGAAAAGTCGGCACCAGCTTCCGCGTCGGAAAGGTCACATTCGAAGCCGAATTTCGCGTCCGCCACAGAGGCGGGCAACTCCGACATCCCTTCAAGAAGACGATTCCACCCCGGCTCATCAATCAGCCGGGGCGGTATCTGCGAACGGATGAACGTGTCGAGCACAGAAGCAAAATCGCTATATCCCGTACGTTTCATCTGGATTTTCCGACACCTCTATCCGGCGCGGAAAAACCGGAAGGGACCTGATATTTTGCTATCATCCACAACTCTAATACTGCCAATAATTATCTCTTTGATTAAAATTAGCGGATATCAAGATTTGCGGATTTAAGGAAATAATTACCTAGGATAGGGATACTGTGTGCTC
Organism: bacterium; assembly: GCA_965200245.1. GTDB lineage: Bacteria > UBA8248 > UBA8248 > UBA8248 > UBA8248 > Bin107. The sequence goes on from CBDATS010000008.1 coordinate 217,581, forward strand.
CAAAATGTCAAAGGCCTCAGAAGCCGGGCACACAGGGAACATCTCACCCATGAGCGTGGGTTTGCCAACTCCTGTCTGGCCGCAATCACTTCAAACTCGTGATCCAAGACCCAAAAGGGCAGGACAAGGCATATGCGAGGGCGAAATTCCTGTTCTGACGAGGGTCAATAACGATGCACTTCTCTCCTGACACAACGTGTCGTATGCGCGATGCGATCGACAGGGGCTTGACGTTTCTCGATTCATGTGTGGGTCACGACGGGCAATGGCCTTCCTATTGCTCTGGACGGGTAGGGGACCAGTATATTCAAAAGCACGAAGAAGGGAGTCCCTTTTTCGCCATGCTGGGTGTTCTTTCCCTTTCGGAGATTGACGACTCGCGCGCGCGAAATATTGTGGGAAGGACGCGCCGGCACCTCTCTGAGACAATGCTCTATCTCGGTATCTGGAGATACTGGGATGCGCTGCCCCCCTATGCCGATGACTCTGCCGTAGGCTCACTGGCCCTCGGGCCGCATCCCCTGTTGCTCGCCGGACGCAATGTCGACCTGTTTCTCCGCCATCGCAACGACAGCGGCTTGTTTCTGACTTGGTTCGAGGGCCAGACACCCGAAAACGACGTGGACTCCGTCGTTAATGCCAATGTGGTTGCCTACCTGGGTGACAATGGGGAGACGCGCCCCGCCCATGAGTGGTTGAAGTCGCTGGTGGAAGGCGGCGGGGACTTGAGCGAGACCATGGTCTACTATAAAGAGGATATGGACCTCTACGGCGCGCTCGTTCGAGCTAGCGAGTACGGCAAACCCGCCTTTGCAGGATTGCGTTCTAAACTCGGCCACCTGATTGAAAGCGCGTGTAAGGAAGGGGTGACCTACGGGGATCAGTTGCGCACCGCTCAAGCTCTAGTCGCGCTGGCGGAACTTGACGCGTTGCCATCGCTGGCGAAACTCGAACAGACGATGGATTTCATTCTTTCGAAACAGAAAGCCGACGGCCGATGGCCGGAATCACCAGGTTCCTATGGCCCCCGGCCGCCCGATCCGATTCGAACCCTGGTCTTTTGCTCCCAAGCTTATGATACCGTCCTATGCATTGAGGCGTTGCACAAGGTTTTGGCCAGAGCCGCCTGAGATATCCCTCATATTCCAATATCTACCCAGCACGCCCCGATACAGTTTCGGCACTGCTCACCGGCCCTTGTGGCCTATGGAGATTGATCTCTTCTTCTGCCTTCGATGTGGTGGTGAAGAATCCCTGCACAGCCCTGCTAACTGTTCATCGGTCAAACGCGGGCTGAGAGGTAACATCAGATGAGTGCGTTCCATGTTGTCTTCATGAACCTCCAACTTGGATCCATCCGGGAAATTCACCGTAGAACTCTGCCGCGGTGACTGATATCGGCTCATTCAACGGCCAGGCCCGGACCGCTTCATCGTGTCCGCCTTGCCGAGGATGTCTTCTCCGATCTGCTTTACCGGGCACATCGTACATCCGCTCTCGAAAGAATAGGCATGGATTATATGGCCCGCAATGCGTTTCCCTGCATTGTTATCACGGCATATCAATGAAGTCCCCGTCCCGGAACTTAACCAGATGTCCAACGCCTCGCTGTTCTGCATGTTCCGTCGCTATCGCCATATGCGGCTCGCAACGGGTCAATCCGGTGGCAGACACGCCGAGTCCCCCACCGGCCAAATCGCACACCTGCACAGCCTGTAACCGGTGCTCAGCACCCGTCTGCCCGGGTCGGGGGTACATCTCCGCACTATGGTGTGAAAAGTCGCAACATGGCTTCCTCGTAGGTTGTTGTGCCCGTCCTTCATATCCCGAGATGCAATTCCAGTGGTCTGGCCAATTTCATGAGACTGGTCAAACCCGTAATAAACGGAAATGGTTTTAGGATATTTATTTCACATGAGGTAATTTGTGCGACGGTTTTCTGGACACCTTCATGACGAGACGAAGTTGCCCGGAACATTCCAGGGTAACAACAAAGGGCGCAGGGACGACGGCGCTTCTCACGCCGACTGGCGCTTTAGGAAATCGCGAAACAGGCCATCGGCCTCACTGAGTTCCTCGAACGTGCCTTCCCGGACAACCTTCCCGGCCTGAAGAACATATATGCGGCTCGCCTGGCGGATGGTGGAGATACGATGAGCAATGACGACCCGCGTTGCACTGGCTTTCTCTATGCCTTCCATGGTCAATTTCTGGCTCTTCGCATCAAGCCAACTGGTGGCTTCGTCAAGAAACAATATGCTTGGCTTGCGCACCAGCGCCGCCGCAATGCGGATGCGTTGTTGTTGTCCGCCGGAAAAGGTCGAGCCGGTTCCACCCATCGGAGTGTGCATTGCCATCGGCATGGCGGAGATTTCCTCGTTAACCGCAGCCTGCCTGGCCGCCTGCCAGGCGTCGTCTATGCTAAGGTTTTCATCCACGCCATTGATGTTACTCATCACTGTGCCCGGCAGCAGGCTGTTTTCCTGCATAACCACGCCGATCTGGCGGCGAATAGAATCGGGATTGAGGCGGGCAAGATCGTGGCCGTCGTAATAGACCGTGCCGGAAGACGGCGTTTCGAGGCCGAGTGCGAGGCGGACGAGAGTGCTTTTCCCCGACCCGGATTCCCCAACGATGGCGATGAACTCGCCCGATTTCGCGCGGATTGTTACGTCGTCGAGAACGAGTGGGTCAGATTCCGAATAGCGAAAACTCACATGGTCGAAGAGGATTTCGCCGCTCAATTTCACTTCTACTCCGTCATGCATCCCACCCTCGGGCAGTTCTTCCATGATTTCCCGTGACTGTTCTCCAGAAGGAACAAGCGATGCGATCGTCTCGAATGACAGACTGAACATAATGATCGATCCGACGAACATCATTGACGCAGAGTAAACGACCAGGAAGTCTCCGATCGAGAAATGAGCCCTGTCCTGGGTGAACGCGACGGCGATGACCGCAGCAGTCCACAAGGGAGGAACAGAAAGGGCGAACGCCACCAGGCATTCGTTCACCCGTGAAATACTGATCTCGGCCAGCTTCTGGTCCCGGTACTGTCGTGCCCACCATGCGTAAGCGGACGGCTCGGCCCCTGTCGCCCTCAATTTGCCTATTCCGTTGATTAGCTGGAAAAGATGACTAGCCAGCTTGCGCACGGCACTGAAACGGCGTCGGTGATGTTTGATCTGGAGCAGGCCAAGGGCGGCGGTGAGACCTAGAGTCACGATGCCAAGGACGAGAATCAGCCATCCCATCGCGGTATTGTAGACAAAAACCAGAGCGAAGGTTGGAAACAGGAACAGCATGGATAGTATTGCGCCGGACGCTATAGCAGAAAACTGGTCGCGAATAACCTGGAACGTCATGGCCCGCGTCGCCAGTTCGCCGGCGGTGAACTGGCGGAAAAACGCCGGGCGTAGCCGCAGGAGGCGATCCCATATCGCTGCCACGACGCGAGTAGTAGCCCGGCCTTCGATTCGCATCATCGCTGTACCGCGCAACATGTTCAGGAATCCCGTCGTCACTGCCATCAGCAACAACAGACCGGTCACATATACCAACGGCCTATGTTCGCCCGCCGGCGCCAATATGTCAGCCAAAAGACCGATGACTGTGGCAGGAACCAGCAGAATTGCGCCAGCGATTATGCCCGCTAGTATCACCTGAATGAAATCCTGAGTCTGCTTCCAGAATGCGGTACGGAGGAGGTCACGGGGACTGGCTGGTCGATCGGTAGGCAGGGGACGATGCACCATCACGGCATCGTCATTAAACTCGGCGGCATTCGCCGCAGTTACGCGCCGGGATGCGCCCGACAGAGGATCGATGCAACGATACCATCCGAGACGCCCGGGAATTAGCGCGACCGGCTGGCCATCGTTGCGTCGAGACGCAATCATCGCGCCACTGTCTCCATACCACCATCGATCTTCCTCCTTCAGTCGTATGCATCGAACGCGCAAACCCGATGCAATCAGGACCGCATTGAGGTCGTTTTTCGCTTCAGCGGTTTCAGGGACCTGAATGGGTATGTCTTCATGGGCACCGACGAGCTGCAAAGCTGCAAGGAGTCCGGATTCATCGTCAAACTCTTGACGACGGAATTGGTCGATAACGGAGAAAAGACGATGCCGAGAAGCAGACTTGTTCTGTCTGCGCCATGTTGTCCGGTCGCGCTGGAAGTTCGCCTCGTCTGCAAGCAGCAGTAGGCGGTTAAGGGCCTCGACTGCAAGCGCGAGTCGATGAAACTCCGGCAAATGGAGGGACACCAGGTCGGCAAGCGCTATATCTTGGGAGGACATTGCTTCGATCTCGGCCGACTCGGGCAGCGTAGCCCAGATTCCGGGGCTGAGCGGCATCAACCCCGACTGTCCAGAACCTGCCTCTTCCGTGCCTAGATAGGACGCCCGGACATCAAGGCCATGAAACCAGATAACTCCCCGTTCCGAAGAGATGATACCCGATGCGGTTAGCGTCAATCCGGCTTCAAGCAAGCTGTCGGCACGTGGCCTCGGGTCGATATCGCGAATGATCGCTTCGGCGAATTCGCGAACCCAGGTATCGACCTGTTCAGTCAAGGCGGCACGTGCCATCTGATCGGGCAGGCAGTCCAGCAATTCCGCGAGCGGCACCGGGCGCAGAATCGCACCGGGAAGTCCCTTGGCAATCAGACTAAACCCGGAACTATCATCACTGTTCTGGCCAAACAGGATGCGACCGCGTCGTGCGCGAACCATGTGCTTGAAAGCTGATGTGGTGTTATCGTCATGACACTCAACCACGAAAACATCGACCGTGCCACGTTCCACAACCCAGGCCATGTTCGAGTCGTCAAGCCGCATTGGCCGGTTGCCGGCGCAGGGAACAGGTTTTCCGAGGGAGCACAAAATCTCTGCGAATCCAGCGCCATCGCCGGGTTGTTCCGATGTGGTATTGCGATTAGGCTGATCGGATGAGTTCATGGTAAAGACCCATTCCTATTGCCATTAACTCCTCATGCGTGCCGCGCTGAACCTCCTTGCCGTGCTCAAGTACCACGATCAGGTCACTGTCTCGGATAGTGCTCAACCTGTGCGCGACGATTAGACAGGTGCAGCCACGTCGGCGTATCGCATCGTCAATCTGCAACTCACTCACGGCGTCGAGTGCGCTGGTGGCCTCATCGAGAATCAGGACAGATGGGTTGCTTGTCAACGCCCGAGCGATCTCCAGACGTTGCCGTTGCCCCCCGCTGAAATTGCGCCCGCCCTCTTCGACTGCCGAGGCATAGCCCAGTGGGCGGGAGGTGATTTCTTCATGAATAGCTGCGTCACACGCCGCCGCCACGAGCGTGTGATCGGGTATCGTCGGGTTCCACAGGGCCAGGTTGTCATTCACGGTGCCAGCAAAAAGAACGATATTCTGGTCCACCATCGAGACGGAACTGGTAAGTATCTCACGAGGTATCTCGCTCCGAAGGTGGCCGTCAAACCGGACTTCACCGGACCAAGGCTGGTAAATACCAGCAACCAGAAGAGATAGTGTCGATTTGCCGGAGCCGCTCGGCCCTACGATTGCTACGCGCTGTCCCGGCTCAATTGTGAGATTGAAATTCTCGATCAATGGAGGACGATTTGGTTGAAAACCGAAGGTGACATTGTTGAGTTCCACGCGGCCAACGAGTTGCATCCGCCGGTTCAGCGTGACAACCCTTTCCGACTCGGTCCCTTCATCTCCGGCGAGTTCTTCGTCCAACTCGGCATCCAGTACATCATCCAGCCTGCGTAGATTGGCAGACATGGTTTGCAGTATGTTGGCGAACTGGACGAACCTTCCCACCGGTTGCAGGAAATTCATCGTCAGGACGTAAAAGGCGGTAAGTACACCAAGCGTCATTTCACCCGACATCACCCGCCACCCACCAAAGCCGATGACCAAGGCAGAACCGAGTACAAGAACCGTTGGCAGCAGCGATTGGACGACATGGCCGAGTTCCATGAATTTTTGTCTCGCGTTGATTTCACGTGCTTGATAGCCGCTGAAACGCGAGAAGAAACTGTTTTCCGAAGCGGTTGCCCTCAGCGTGTCCATGATGCTCAACCCGGCCATGCCGTGGCCCATCATCCTGCCCTGCTCATGGAGCAATGCATGGTTATGGTCGGTTTGCAGTTTCGTGACATAATGCATTACAAAGAGGCAAAGCAGGCCGAGCCCACCGACCGCAGCGCCCAGCAACGGTTCGAGATAGAGCATCAGAACCAGGAAGGCCAAGCTCATGATCAGTTGAATGACGATTCCTATCAACTGGACGGATCCGATCGATGCGATCAGGTCGATCATCTGCATGCGTGAGGTCAAATCGCCTGCGAAGCGGCGGCTGAAAAACTTCATTGGCAAACGCATTAATCGGTTCAGGTAGCGGTCCGATTGCTGGATGGACAGGACAAGAGAAACCTTTCGTAGTATGCGCATCTGGAGCCATGTCAACACATAAGATGAAAGGCCGACTGCAATGGTCAATCCGAGCACGATGCCGATCCAGTCATCCTGCGCATCGCCGATAACATGGTCTACGAAGGCGGATAGCAATATTGGCAGGGCGAGCCCAGACAGCACCAAGAGCAGGCCGCAGATGATGGCGTAGGCGAGAGCCGGACGCACGGGGTTCAGCCATGGCCAGAACTGTTTGAGCACTCCGGGAGGTGGTTCACTGGTCTCAAAGGATGGTCCCGGCTCCATTTCCATGGCAACGCCGGTAAAGCATCGGTCGAATTCGTCTTCACTGATAATACGGTGTCCCACCGCTGGATCGTTCACATAGTAACGGCCGTTTTCAACCCCCTCTAGGACGACAAAATGCCGGAACTCCCAGAACAGGATGAGTGGGATTTTCATTGGTGGCAGTTGGTGAAGTTCCTTGCGCCATGCCGAAGGTTGCAGACCGTAGACGCGGGCCGCCTTGACAATGTCGGCGGCGCTGGCACCATCGCGTCCGACGGCGCAAGCCTCGCGTAACTCCTGTAGCGGAACCCATTTTCCCAGATACGCGAGGATAATGCCGAGGCAAGCTGCACCGCATTCCGTGTTTTCGAGTTGCAAAAGTATAGGGGTGCGAACGCGAGCGCCGGACCTGCGTCTGAACAAGGCCATTACCGAGAGGATGGTCCCGTATTGGCCAGAAGGGCCAGTGGCGATACCGTCTCCAGAATGATATGGATCCGGCAGGGCGCGGCATCTGACGGTACCGTATTTGGTTGTCCAAGCATGATTAGGCGCACCATATGTAGAGGCATTCTTTCTTTCCTCTCACCTTCTGCCAAAGCTATGCGGGACAACCACGCGGGTGGTAGTGACGCTCTGGGGGCTACTGTTTTTACCTCGGCAGGCACGGACTGCTGGTTGCGCAGATTGTCGATGATGACGCGCGCCCTCATACTCTTTCGCAGTTTCTGCGCCCGCGCCGGCGGAAGAAATGCCAAGATTTCCAGACCATCGTCTCCGCCTCTGCGCAGATCCGATACTGGCGTGCCGACATCCACGGCTTGTCCGACATGAAGATGAAACGCCGACACTACGCCCGAATAGGGAGCGACAATCGCGCTCGCAGCTCGGTGTGCGAGCAGTCCTACCAGCTCTTGGCGGGCCACCGCCAGAAGCCCGCCGTCGAAATTGGTACCTGGTCCGTCTTGACTGGCCTCGCGCTCCAACAAGGCGATTCTCTTCCGCAGAACGGTCAGTTGTGTATCGAGTTCTGGCAACCGAAGGCGAGCAATCGGCTGGCCCTCGGCAACTTCGTCGTTCACTCGAACCAGAATTTCCGACACGGTGCCCGTCGTTCCGGACAGTATGGTATGACGCTCTCCCGAACGCAGGATGAAGCCGTTCGCGGTCATGCTTCGTTCCAGGCTGCCAAACGCCAACCAGACGCAAGCGGCGGCGAATGCGATAAGAAAACCGGTCAGGATGAGCCATTCATGCGGCGCCGTAATGCGCAGCAAATCATCCAGAGGATCCGGATTTGATTGCCTGAGAATGGCACGTTCCCGAAAGAGCCCTAGCGTAAACATTGTCAGGCAAACCCGCTTTCATACATCTAGTTAGGCAGAAGTAACTATATCAAAGGATAAACTTAACAAAAAAAAAACCAATGTCAATACCGCACCATGAGTGGCTGCCAGCCATTTCCCGGTGAAAGGAGGAAAGAAGAGCCAGTCCCCATTGATTCCATAACCTTGGGAAGATCGACGAGAATCAAGCCGCCTCCGAGAAACTCATTTCCCGGTAGAACCAAACGCCGCCTTTCTGTTGCAATTCTCTGTCCCGCCCTCTAGGATATTCTGAGTTTCCGCGAATCCGTTCCAGGAACTGTCACCCATCCAAAACCGCGAGGATACAGGCGTGAAATCCACATTCATTCTCACCATTGCTATCTTTACCTTATTCACAGCGAATGCGGCCCATTTTGCACGCGGCGCAGATGGGCATCTGCGCATCATTTACTGGCAGGCACCTTCCACCATGAACCCCTATCTCTCGGGCGGCACCAAGGAGATAGAGGCCGCATCGCTGGTTCTGGAGCCCCTCGCGCGTTACGACCAAAACGGGAACATGGGGCCCTGGCTCGCCGAGCGGGTTCCCACGCTGGAAAACGGCGGTGTCTCGAAGGATTTGCGCACCATCACTTGGAAGCTCAAGAGCGGTCTCAAGTGGGCCGACGGAACAGCGGTGACAGCGAAGGACGTGGTGTTTACTTGGAAATACTGCACGCATCCCCAAGGGGGGTGTTCGCAGAGCGAGAAATACAACGATGTGAAGAACGTCGAGGCCTTGGACGCGCTCACAATGCGTGTGACCTTCGGTATCCCAAAACCTTTTCCCTACGGGCCGTTTGTCGGCGCGCAGGCGCCTATCATCAAGGCGGCACAGTTCGCCGACTGCTTGGGCGCCAAGGCACCGCGTTGTACCGACGCCAATTTCAAGCCCGTGGGCACGGGTCCTTTCTCCGTAGCAGAGTTTCGTCCGAACGACGTCATCTCTTTCGTGGCCAACCCCAACTACCGCGACCCGGCAAAGCCGGCCTTCGCGCGTGTGACCTTCAAGGGAGGTGGCGACGCAGCGGCGGCGGCCCGATCGGTCCTGGAGACTGGCGAGTTTGACTACGCCTGGAACTTGCAACTTGCCCCCGACGTGCTGGCGAACATGAAAAAGGCGGGCAAGGGAGTGGTCATATCCTCGTTCGGTACGCTGGTCGAGCGCATCGTCGTGAACCTGACGAATCCCGATTCCAAACTCGGCAAGGAGCGCTCCACTGTCAAGCACCCGCATCCTTTCCTTTCTGACCCAAGCGTGCGTAAGGCGCTTTCGATGGCCATCGATAGAAAACTGCTCGTGGAAATCGGCTATGGACCCGCCGGCAGGCCGATTTGCAACATTCTCCCCGCCCCCATCATCTATAAGTCTACTGCCAACGACGGTTGCCTCAAGCAAGACATTCCCGGCGCGAACAAGTTACTGGATAAGGTGGGTTGGAAGCGCGGGCCGGACGGCGTGCGGCGCAAAAACGGTGTGAAACTCTCGATTCTCTACCAGACTTCCACCAACGCCGTACGACAGGATTTCCAGGCTCTCATCAAGCAGTGGTGGTCCAAAATCGGTGTAGAGACAGAACTTCGCAACATCAGTGCCTCGGTGTTCTTTGGTGGCGATCCAGCAAGCGGCGACACCTTTCAGAAATTCCAGGCAGATGTGGAGATGTACGCCAACAACTTCGACGGCACGGATCCGGAATCCTACATGGCGAACTGGGCGTGCAAGGAAGTACCGAGTCCCGCTACACAGTGGCAAGGCAACAACGTGCCGCGCTACTGTGATCCTGCCTACGACGTGCTCGTCTCCAGGATGGCGCGCGCGGGCGCGCTGAAAGAACGCGCCCGCCTCGCCAAGGCCATGAACGACAAGCTAATGCAAGCTTACGTGCTCATACCGCTAGTCGACCGCGGGCGCGTATCGGCCCATTCGAAAAAGTTGAGCGGCGTGGTTCTGAACACCTGGGACTCGGAACTGTGGAACATCGCCGACTGGCGCCGCGTCAAATAGGCCCGCGCGCCGCATAAGGACACAGCGAGCGAAGCGTCCGAGCGATGGCGACCTACACGTTGAGGCGGTTGGTTTTCGCCGTTCCTACGCTGTCTTTCATCAGTCTTGTCATATTTCTGTTGCTCGACTTGGCGCCAAGCGACCCGACGGCGAGTCTGCCGCTTACGATTCCGCCCGAGGTGCGCCAGAAAATCCGCGAGTCCCTGGGCTTGGGACAGCCCATCCACATCCGATATCTGTTGTGGTGCAAACAGTTTTTCATCAACGAGCCGCTGAACGTTATAGATGCACTGCTCGGCGTCTCGGGCGACTCCGGGCGGCTCCGTGTACTGAGCTGGCAGACGCGCTCCCCGGTTGTGGACTTGATAATCGAGCGCCTGCCGCAAACCCTTTGGGTCGTGGGGCTTTCCTACGTGCTTGGCGTCTTGATTGCGATACCCCTCGGCATCGTCTCGGCATACAGGCAATACAGTTGGTTCGATCAGATAAGCACTTTCGTTTCCACCGTAGGGTTTTCGGTGCCGACGTTCTTTACCGGCGTGTTGATGATCGTGGTGTTCTCCGTCAGCCTCGGCTGGTTTCCATCCATCTATGACACCACACATCGCGTGGTGGACTGGAGCAGCTTTCTCGTGCAGGCGCGTCAAATGGCGATGCCGGTATTCGTGCTCGCCCTCTATAACGCAGCCCAGATCGCTCGCTTCATGCGTGCTTCCATGCTTGAGAACTTAGGCCAAGACTATGTACGCACCGCCAGAGGCAAGGGCTTGCATGAGCGATGGATTCTCTTTGTCCACGTCCTGCGCAACTCGATGATTCCCGTTGTCACCGTCATCGCACTCGGTGTGCCCCAGGTCTTTGGAGGGGCCATCATCACCGAGCAGATTTTCAAAGTGAACGGGCTGGGGCAGTTGCTCATTGTCGCCATCCAGGGGGGAGACTTGCCGACCGTACAGACACTGACTTTCATCTTCGCGGGGCTGATCGTGGGGTTCAACCTCGTGGCCGACATCCTCTACGGGGTTCTGGACCCCACCATTCGCTATGATTAGCGCAAGACGCGGTGCATGGGCGCAGTTCCGCACCCACCGGGGGGCGATGATAGGGGCGGGGATTCTGATCGTTGCGGCGCTGGCTGTCACTCTCGGCCCGCTCCTTTGGACCATCGATCCGCACCTCATCGACATACGCGCTCGCAACAGGGGAATCAGTCTGGCACATCCACTCGGAGCCGACCGCCTCGGCCGCGACACCTTGGCGCGCATGCTTGCGGGCGGGCGCGTTTCACTCGCGGTGGCGGGCGCCGCCATGGGCCTGGCCCTCTCAGTGGGCGCCGTGATCGGGGTGGTTTCTGGCTACTTCAGGCGGCTGGATGGCCCGCTCATGCGTCTTGCTGACCTTTTTCTGGCGCTGCCGCTTCTGCCGCTTCTGCTCGTGATCATCGCTCTGTTTCGCGACGCCCTGCGCACTGCCTTCGGGCCCGAGACCGGTATCTTCATCCTTATCGCCTCGGTGATCGGCCTGACTTCTTGGATGAAGACCGCCCGCATCGTGCGCGGCGAGGTGCTCGCCCTCAAGGAGCGCGAGTTCGTGCTCGCTTCAGGCGCGCTTGGGGCGTCCACGGGACGCATCATCTTCCGCCACATCCTGCTAGGCGTCGTCTCGTCCATTATGATCTCGGCAGCCTTGGGCGTAGGCGACGCCATCATCACCGAATCGGCTCTCTCCTTCTTGGGACTGGGTTTTCCGCCGGACTTTCCCACTTGGGGGAGGCTGCTCTATGACTCGACCGATTATCTCCAGCAATACCCCGAGCGCGTCCTTTGGCCCGGCCTCGCGATTTCGCTCACCGTGTTGAGCATCAACTACGTGGGCGATGGGCTGCGCGACGCGCTCGACCCCCGATCGCGGGCATGATCGCAGCCCGCCCGAAGCACCTTTCCGGGCGAACCTGGATGCGCTTTCATCCTTGCGCAGACGAGTGAGCTCTGGCACGATTCATCCTCGGTAGAATACTCTCAAGACATGGCAATACGCCGGTTCGAATGTTCTGACCGGCGCCCCTTTGTACAGGAACGACCGACATGGCCGATAATCAGAACGTCACCTTCATTTGCCCCGCGTGTGGGAAGAACGAACTGCCTCTTGAGGGCGCAGGCGATCCAAACGAAATCCTCTACATCGAACTCGCGGAAATGGATACCTGCGACGAGGCGCAGACGGCGCGCTTCGTCTTTGGCGATTCGTTCACCAAAGGTTTCGGAGGCGTGGTGCGCGACGTGGACGCGGAAGGAGAGGAACGCGTGCGCTGGGTTCCCCCGAGGGCGGTGGTGGCGTATCACTTCGCGAGAAACGAAGAGCGAATCGGCTATGCAGAGCCGATGAACGACTTCTACCCCCAGCCGCTCTACCGCAATCTCTCAAAGGGCGGAGACGTGGAGAATGTATTCGTCGCCATGGCGTTTCTACCCCACAACGAGTCCATGACGTCCCAGATGCGTGCACGGGGAGAGGCGCTTGCCAAAGCTCTGGGGTAAAGAGTCGCTGAAAAAACGCTGATTTCGATAGACCCAACCGGGAAGAAGGTCCATAGCGGATAGGCTCCTGTGCCTGTCCGAGTTGCAACCTGAGGGACAGCCCCGAGGAGGGGTTGTCACTACCAAGCAGTTCAGCCTTGTTCGTCTTAGGAACGCAAGAAGTGGTCGACGCTTGGTGTCATCCTCGAACAGATTGTTATCTATTGAGTTACATGATATTTCGAACTCTCATCTAATCTCCTGGTCTCAACATGAAATCAAAACGAAAGCGGATTCATTGCAAGTGTCGCATATCACCTTGTGCCCGAGTCGGGCAAACATTCTTCCGGCCGTGACGATAGTGACAGCAACGGCTCGTTATCCTGTTCGAACACGGCAGACCCGATTCGGTGTTTTCGCGACTCGACCCAGGTGATGCAGTAGTCCCCTCTGTCATTGCCCGGACAAACAATTCCCGTGCCGGCAAGATGATGAGAAGGATGGACTCTCCCGACAAAATCACACTGGAACAAGAAGATAAAGCATACCGCCTGGCACGATGGGTTGCCGATGTAACAGGTCCACATCATCGACCTTGAGCCTGGCAGGGTTTTCCACTCCATTTGAGGAAAAACGCTCTGCACTCCCAATCCGTTGGACGAGAAAGCAATCATCTGGAACGAGAGGACGGACAAGTGGAACGAGAGGACGGACAAGAAAATGCAGCAAGCCCGGAAGTGGCGCAAACGGATGATCGAGCTATTGACTCACCGCATTTTCAATTCATCGGGCAAGAGAACCTCCTTCGAGTCTGTGGTACATTTGCGCCGCCACTCTGGCACCTAATCGCGTGACCATTGACAGGAGTGGTTACGTTGAAAGAGAATCACCGGCTAGATAGGTTCGTATCTGCACTGGAGAATACTCCTTGCGGAACACGAATTGATGGCAAGGCATCTGACACCGCCCGGTTTCCGGAGAAAATCGATGGCCGAAGCATATCTCCAGCGGCTTCTCGATTACGGTACCGTAAAGCACGGTTCACAGATGTTTCCAAAGCTTTATGAGGGTGGATGAGAACTGACCCATAGAAAACCAGGGGTGACGAGTTATATCCTTGCGTATAAATGGAGTGGGAAAGATGAAAAACTTGCTGACCGCAGTGCTGGTTACCTTGTTGGCAACCGGAATGGCTCAAGCGCAGCAACCCGATCCCGACAAGCCCGTGATGACCAAAGTCACTGAGGGAGTCTATCACTATTTCCACCACCACTACTCGAGCCTCGTCGTAGTTACCGACGAAGGCGTAATCGTCACCGACCCTTCAGGTGCAGCGCGGGCAGCGGTGATGCGCAAGGAAATCCGCAAGCTCACCGACCTGCCGGTGAAGAAGGTGATCTATTCGCATGATCATTTCGATCATTCGCGAGGTGGCCAGATATTCAAGGACGAGGGAGCAGAATTCATCGCTCATGAAAAATGCATTGAACTGATGAGCCGGGACCTGGAAAAACAGGTGGTTCTGCCCGACGTAACCTATAGCGACAAGATGAGTGTGCAACTCGGCGGCAAGACCGTGAATCTACACTATTACGGCCCCAATGACGGCGACTGTATGAGCGTGATCCACATGCCAAGGGAAAAGTTCTGGTTGCCGTGGACTGGCATCTATAAGGCTACGTGAACGAACCCTATCGCCTCAACACGCACAACTATATCGCTATCCTCAATACCATGAAGCGGGTCCGCAAGGAACTGGATTTTGACTTCGTGATTTCGGGGCACATGCCAAAGTCGTCGCCGGAGCAGTTCGAAGAAGATTTCCGCTTCAACTAGGCTCTGTTCAACGCCGTATGGAAAGGCAGGCAGGCAAATCGGTGGCGGAACTGAAGTGATCTGTCAAGCTGCCCGAGTTTAGCCACTGGCGTGGGTATGAACGGAATCTGCCCGCTCACGTCGAACGAATGGCCTATTCGATCTGGCATGGAAATTGAGTTTGAACGCTGGGGAGTGCGTGTACAGACGAATCGCCCGGAACTTCTCACTAAACCGATACTGAAAATCGAAGTTGGAGTCGTGCGGATATCGTGGGCGCATTTCGCCTTGTTGAGACAGGCGATCACTGATGGAGGTCAAGTCTCCTGCTCAATCTTCTGTTCAGTCCATGGAATCATGGAACATCCACATTAGGAATATTACTGCCAGAAACACCACCAGGTTATCGTTACGCATGCTTCTCGGACCCTCCATGCCATCGCTTGTTTTGTTTGATTATCCTGGCTGAATCCTGCCATACCTTGGTAGGCGATGCTTTCTGGAACATGAGCATGGGATTTCAAAGTGACACTACGCTTCTTTGCGTGCGTGCGGGAAGTAACGTGCTCAGGACCCTGGGACTCTGGACTGGATCACGCAGGACTTCCGGCCCGTGGCGTCCGTGCCCCGAGGCCAGCCAGGTTCTGGTCTCAGAACAGATTGTTATTTCCCCGAACTTCCAAGGTGTTGATCACGCGCTTGGTGAGTCTATAGCTTTCTATGGTCAGTTCCCCAGTTTTTCCCGGAGTATTTCCTGTAAGGCCTTGGGGTTTGCCTTGCCTTGCGTGGCTTTCATGGCTTGGCCCACGAAAAAGCCCATAAGCTTCGTTTTCCCGCCCCGGTAGGCTTCGACTTCATCCGGGTTCGATGCGAGTACCCCTTCCACGACGCTCTCGATAGCACCCGTGTCGGTAATCTGCCGAAGGCCCTTCTCCTCCACAATGGTCTCGGGGTCCTTTCCGCCCTCTGCCATTTCGTCAAACACGGATTTTGCGATTTTCCCGCTGATGACGCTGTCCGTAATGAGCGCAATCATCCCGGCCAGCCGCTCGGGGGATATGGGGCATTCCTCAATACCGATCTTTCGTTCGTTCAACAGGCGCAAGACGTCGCCCATCACCCAGTTGCTCGCCGCCTTTGCTTGTTCCTTTCCGGTAACCGCGACGACCCTGTCGAAATAAGCCGCCAGTTCCTTCTCCGCCGTGAGTACTTCCGCGTCGTAGCGGGGGAGACCGAACTCCTCTCGAAAGCGTATGCTTTTTGCGTCGGGCAGTTCCGGCATTAGCGCACGAATCTCATCGATCCATCTCGCGTCCACAGTCAAGGGGACCAGATCGGGGTCGGGGAAATAACGGTAATCATGCGCGTATTCCTTTGAGCGCATGCCACGCGTCACGCCTGTGGACTCGTCCCAAAGTCTGGTCTCCTGATGAATGGCCCCGCCCGCATCCAGGATTCCGCGCTGGCGCTCCTCTTCGTATTCGAGAGCGTGCCGGAGGTTCCGGAAAGAGTTCATGTTCTTGATTTCCACCTTTTCGCCGAATTTTTCGGACCCTGATGGCCTCAGCGAAATGTTGGCATCGCAGCGCAGGCTGCCTTCTTGCATGTTGCCGTCAGATATCCCCAGATAGCGCACCAGAGTCCTTAGTTTTCTCATGTAGGATTCCGCGTCTGCGGGGTTTCTGAGTTCGGGCTCGGAGACGATTTCCAGAAGCGGCACTCCGGCGCGGTTAAGATCGGAATAGGAATGGTTCGGGTCTCCCAGTTCGTCTCCATGAATCAGCTTGCCGGCGTCTTCTTCCATATGGATTCTCGTGAGGTTGACGCGCATTTCCCGTCCGTCATTGGTTACGAAATGAACGCTTCCCCCCACACAGATGGGATCTTCGTACTGGCTGATTTGATAGCCCTTGGGCAGATCTGGATAGAAATAATGCTTTCTGGCGAACCGGCATACCGGCGCAATGTCCGCCCCCACGGCCAGCCCGAGTTTCAGGGTGAATTCCACGACCTCGCGGTTCAGAACGGGCAACACGCCGGGCAGCCCGAGGTCCACCGTGCAAGTGTGCTCGTTCGGGTTGCCCCCGAACGCGGTGCTCGAACCGCAGAATATCTTGCTTTTCGTGTTCAACTGGGCGTGCACTTCGAGGCCGATCACTGTTTCGTATTCCATCGTCTCCCTCAATCGAAAATATAGTTCACAGTGGCGGTAGCGCTTCGTGGTGTGTTGTCGCGTTTTCGAACGCCGCCGCCGCTTGAAGGATGGTTTGTTCCGCAAAAGGTTTTCCCGTCAATTGAAGCCCTATCGGCAATCCTCCTGAGGTAAATCCACAGGGCACGCTGATACCGGGAAGACCGGCCAGATTACAGGGAATGGTCAGGATGTCGGAGAGGTACATGCTAATGGGGTCGTCGAGGCGTTCACCGATCTCGAACGCGGGAGTTGGCGTCGTGGCCGACAGCACGGCATCCACTTCGTCGAATACGGCCTTGAAATCCCGGCAAACCAGCGTGCGGACTTTTTGCGCTTTCGTGTAGAAGGCGTCGTAATACCCCGAAGAGAGCGCATAGGTGCCCAGCATGATGCGGCGTTTCACCTCATCGCCGAAGCCGTTTTCCCGACTCGTCGCGTACATGCCAAACAGGGAGCCGTATGCGGATTCCCCTTGCTTTCGTACTCCGAAGCGCACCCCATCGTAACGCGCGAGGTTGCTGCTCGCCTCCGCGGGAGCGAGGATGTAATAGACTGGCAGGGCGTATTCAGTGTGGGGGAGGGAGATATCGAGAATTTCCGCTCCTTGCTCCTCGAATACGATGATTGCCTCTCGAACCGCTGTCTCGACCTCGGGGTCCATCCCCTCGATGAAGTATTCTTTGGGTATGCCGATCCTGAATCCCCGAACCCCGGCGTCGATGCCTTTCGTGTAGTCGAACACGGGTGCATCGGCTGAAGTTGAATCTCGATAGTCGTGGCCGCTCACGGCACTCAGTAAAACGGCGGCGTCCCGGACGTTTTTCGCGAACGGACCGATTTGGTCCAGAGAACTGGCGAAGGCGATGAGTCCGTAGCGCGAAATGCGTCCGTAGGTGGGTTTCATACCCACCACGCCGCAGCACGCGGCCGGCTGGCGTATGGAACCCCCGGTATCCGAACCCAGGGAAACGACGCAGGATCGCGCCGCGACTGCGGCAGCGGACCCACCGCTGCTGCCTCCAGGAATGGTGTTCAGATTCCATGGGTTGCGTGTCGGCCCGAATGCGCTTTGCTCGCAGGATGAGCCCATGGCGAATTCATCCATGTTCAATTTGCCGAGGATGACCGCGCCCGCCTCTTTGAGCCGGCCCACGACAGTGGCGTCATACGGTGCTTCGAAATTTTCCAGAAACCGGGAAGCGCATGTGGTCTTCGTACCTTTCATGCAAAGGAGGTCCTTAATGGCCACGGGAACTCCCAGAAGGGGAGAACTGTGGTCACCAGCGCCGATTATTGCATCGGCGGCGCGGGCGGCGGCGATAGCATCTTCTTCGAGAACGCTCAAGTAGACGTGCACTCTCTCTTCCGTCTCGTCGATGCGTTCGAGATAGATTCTGGTCAACTCTTCCGCGCTGAATTCCCTGGCTCTCAGGCTCTTCGCGATTTCCGTGATGCCGAGATGAAGTAGTTCGTTCATTTCCACCCCTTGTCGATTTGTTCGTCAATACGCCTCGAATCGAGAGAAAACGCCAGAAACGGCCCGCTCGTCAAACTCTAGCTGCCGGAACTTTTCGCGGGCCCAACCGTTCGGTTTCCCTCATGGCCGGCGCAGCAAAAAAGTGGCGTAGCCGAGAAGCTGCTTCCCGCCGCCGTCGTGGTAGATTTCGAGGTCTTGCTGCCATCTGTCCAGCACGTCCTGGGCTTCGCGTGAATCCGCATACTCAAGCCGGTTTTCGATAATGGAGCGCGCTTGGGGAGCCAGGAAAGATTCCCAGGCGTTTTCCGATTCATGTTCCACGAATTCCACGTTATATCCCTGCTCGGTAAGTTGACCGTAGAACTCTTCCACGTCAATCGGCTCGCAGGGAAGGTAGGCGTCGAGCCATCTTGCCAATCGCTTGGAGTCGATGTCTTCATCTTCTGGTTTCCAGACCAGGCCCGAGAAGGTGATCCATCCCCCGGGTTTCACGATGCGGCCCAGGCTTTCCAGTTTGTCCTCGGCGTTCGAGGGGTGGGCGGGACCACATAATAGCGCCAAGTCGAAGTAATCATCGTCGAAGGGGAAATCATCGCTCGAATGGATCAGCAAATCGACGAGATGGGACAGATCTTCGAAGAGGATGCGCCGCCTTCCGTCTTCCACGAACTCGGGCCGAACATCCATTCCAATCGCCGCACAGCCGAACATCTGCGCGAGTGCAATGATGCTACCCGCCTTGCCGCACGATGCGTCGAACACCAGAATATCCGCCGACAAGCCGATGTGTTCGCCAATCTTTTTCAGTGTATCTACCGATATGGGGACGAGGAATTGATTGTGTTTGAATCGCTCGAATCGGTCGGGTTGCATGAAACGGGTTATGGATCAGTCTTAAAAAATCGAGAGACCGATTAAATCGAGCATCAGAATAATCGTGCTCAGCCCCAGTATTCCACCGATGATGAGGGCTACCAAACCGAAAAGTTTTCCGTACACCATGATTGCTTTCTCCCGACGATATGTGCACCGGCTATTTCTTTTTTCCTTTTCTCGTTGCTGCGGCAGGCTGAGATTTGCTGATCTGCATGAATACCTTGCCGTCCTTGAGCACCGTAACGCTGCCCGTGGACTCGCTGATGGCGAACGACAAGGCGCTGCTCACTTCCGTTATACCCGCTCCGGCCATGTGACGCGAACCCAATCCGGGGGGCAGGTCGTTTTCCGCCGCCGCGTTCAGGTGTCTGCCAGCGGCTTCGACTATACCATCTCCGCGAATGATGAACGCACCGTCGATGGCACTGAATTCCTTGATGGTCTCGCGCAGGGCCGGGTCCATGATGTTTCTTTGCTCTTCCGGGTAGCCATGGAAGGGGTTGATGACGAGTTGGCGCGAATATTGAAGCACGAGATCATGGTCTCCGAGAACGAAGAGTGCGCCGCGGGGCTTTCCTTCCCGCCCTTCGGCGCCGAGTTCAAGAGCGAGTGATAGAACCGTTTCGAACACCTTCGGGTCGACGCCCTCGACAGCGCTTTGCGTTTCCGACGTTTGGAGCATTTCCTTTTCACGGTCTAAATGAAAGACCATAAGGGTGTCAATTTCTTCGTTCTCGGGCAAGCCAGAGAGGCAGACCACGGTGTCGTTCTGCGTGATGGAACCTTCACTCAAGGCGATGACGACCCCCATTTTGATGATATCGATCCGGTTCAGGGACAAGGCGGGCAATTGCATGACCTTGCAACCCCGTTTTTCCAGTTCTTTGTAAAGGTTGGGAGAACAGGTAGTGGTGAAATGCTCCAAGCCGGCGGGGAGGTCCATCAAGGCGTCCAGATCCTTCATCGCGTCCGCGTGAATGAATATGGCCTTGGCCTCCAGTGCATCGCAGATATGAGATGCTGCGGCGATGATGCTCTCGCTGAGGCCTGTTTGTTTTTCCGCCGTTCCGGTCACCTTTACCCCTTTCCTTCCAGCACCACGTAGAAAGTTGAACCCTGCCGCTCGACTACCAGCAGGTTCCCCTTGTTTTCTCTTTTTTTCAGCGCTTCTCGCAACTGCTCCGTGTCGCCGACCTCCTTGCGGTTGGCTTCCACGATGACGTCGCCCCGGCGAAGGCCGGCGGCCGCCGCAGGACTGTCTGGCAATATGTTGGTGATGACGACGCCTTTTTCCACTTTCGCCCCGATTTGCTTTCTGAGTTCAGGGGTCAGGTTTTGTCCCTCGATGCCCAGATGTTTTTTGAGTGCGGGTTTTGCTTTAGCGATTTTTGTGGAACTGGGCAACTGGGCAACTGTCAGCTTGAACACGCGCTTGTCGCCGTCGCGTATAATGCCGACTTCGGCGGTGGAGCCCGGCTTCAGGTCGGCCGCTGCGTTGGAGAGTTGACGGGGGTTTTCGATTTTTTTCTCGTTGATGCTTATGATCAGGTCGCCTCTTTTAATGCCGGCTTTTTCCGCAGGCGCGTTCTCGACCACGTTGGTGACAAGGGCGCCCTGGGTTTCCTTGAGACCCAATTGTTTTGCCAGGCTCTCATTGACGGGTTGAATGGACACGCCCAGAAAACCGCGGGTCACCACTCCCGTGCGAAGTTGGGGAAGCAGCTTTTTCGCCATGTTGATTGGTATTGCGAAACCGATGCCGATATTGCCACCGCCTCTGCTGAAAATGGCGGTGTTGATTCCCACAACATTTCCGTTCAAATCGAAGAGCGGCCCGCCGCTGTTTCCCGGATTGATGGAGGCGTCGGTCTGGATGAAATTGTCGAATCGGCTTGAGCCAATGACGCGCGCCTTGGCGCTCACGATTCCCGCCGTCACCGTGTGGGACAATCCGAACGGATTGCCGATGGCCATCACCCAGTCGCCCACGCGAAGTTTTTCGCTGTCGCCGAGTTTCACCATGGTGAACGTATCTCCGGGTTTCGTTTCCACTTCCAGCAGCGCGATGTCGGTTTGGGGGTCCCGGCCAACGACCTTCGCTTTTCGTGTTTTTTGATCCTTGAAGCGGACCGTAATTTTCGATGCGTTTTCGATTACGTGATTATTCGTGATGATCAACCCCTTCTCGCTCACGATGAACCCCGAGCCCAGGTTTTGCCGTTTGGGTCGTGGCTGTGAACGGCCACGAGGATCGGGGCCGAAGGGCCCTTCAAAGAAATACCGGAAGAATTCGTTCCATCTGTCATCGGGAAATCTGGGGAACCCGCCCCGTGAACTCGCTCTAGCCTCGCTTTCCGTACTGATGTTCACTACCGAGGGGCTTAGTTTTTCAGCCAGCCCGGCAAGGGAAGGCAGCTTTCCCGCGCTGACTGTGGACTGGGCACTTGAGGGTGCGAAAAACAGGGTCAGGCACAGGAATACAGTAATGAGGGCCGAGGTTGAACTCAGAGATTTGAGTTTTGGAAAGTGGGGAGAATTCCGCATTTTTTTCCCTTCTATAAGAATCAGACATGTTGGCGGCAAAGAACACCACAACACCGTTTTAGATATACCAAAGTTCCATCGATGTGAAAAATCGACAAATACCTGAGAACAAGATAGATTATCGCTTTGGTTTCGCTTCGCGCGATTGGTGAGGTGAAGTTCACGGCTGTACGCATCGACGCGAGGCGGGAGGAGGGATATTCTCTCCCTCGTCCGTTCGAGAACCGCTCCAGCGTCACCCGGGAGAGTTTTTTCAGTGATGCGCGCATGAGCCCAGAATCCCAAACCATTCTGCTCGCCATTTCGGCGGCTTTCGTCAGCGCAGCGACGAACATCACCTTCACGCCCGCTCTGCGTCAGATGGGTTCGTTCGCCCTCGCCCAGTTCAACAACCTGGGTAATACCATCATGCTGGGGGCCATCGGTTTCTGGTTCTATGCGCCGGGGAGTTTTCGCTGGGAGGCGTTTGCCTGGTTCGGCGTTTTGGGCGTGATGAACTACAGCATCAACCGCTGGGTCTTCTACACGGGCATGAACATCGTCGGACCCTCGCGCCATATCACCATCAGGAGCATGGTTCCGCTTCCCAGCCTGATTCTGGCCGTCATCTTCCTGGGAGAAGAACCCAGCCGGTGGGTTACGCTCGGCACGGTTCTCGTCGTCTTTGGAATTGCCGCCGTGAGTTATGAACCCTCGGGCGGAAGATGGTTCCGCGTTGGGATAGGCTGGTCGCTCATGAGCATGTTCATGCTGGTCGCAAGTGCTTTCATGCGCAAGCAGGGAATGTCGTATATGGCGGCACCGGCACTGCTCACGGCATGGTCGGCCCTGGTCGCGATTCCGACTTCCGAGGCCTTCCGGCATTTTCTACCGAAGCGGTATTTCGAGTGGGGCTCGAAGCGCTACATTCCGTTGCTCGTTTTCGGAACAACAATCAACGGGCTGATGCAGATACTCATCAACCTCTCGCTCAAGGGAAAACTCTCGCTTGCGGTTCCCATCCTGAGCAGCACGCCGATTTTCGCCTTGTGTCTTTCCGCGTTGTTCCTGCGCGACATCGAACGCTTGAACGCGCGCGTGGTGTTCGGCATTTTTATCGCCGTTCTGGGCATCGTGGCCGTGAGCATCGGTAGGCACGGCTAAGCTGGCCATGGACAACACGATGGGAGTCGTCTGGGCGCTGGCCGCCGCTGTCATGGCGGCGTTCACGGGGGTTCTCGCCGCGCGGCCCCTGCGGAACATGGGTCTGATGTCCGCCACCCTGCTCACAAACGTCTTCAACATGCTCGTTCTGGCCCTTTTCGGCTGGTGGGAATATAAGGCAGAAGATGTCACGCTCGAAGGCATGCTCTGGTTTGCCCTGCTGGGCGTCACCGCCTACAGCTACGGGCGTCTGGTCTATTACAAGGCGATAGACTCCATCGGTCCGCCCAGGCTGATGACGCTCATGAGCACTTCCCCTTTGCTGAGCTTGCTGTTGGCTGTTCTGTTCCTGGGCGAAGAGCCCGGCATGGCCATTCTGGCGGGCACGGGCCTCGTGGTGGCGGGTGTCATTCTGGTGAGCTACGAACCCGCCAGGGGGCGCTGGTTCCAGCCTGGGATTCTCTGGGGTTTCGCCAGTGCCATCTCGCTGGGCGTGAGCGTGTTCATCAGAAAGAAAGGCCTCGACGCCATGCCAAGTATCGCGCTTACAGTGGCGTGGTCGAACATGGTGAGCATCCCCATCATCTATGGGCTCAGGTTTTTCACACCTCCCGCACTGTTCGACTGGGGGCCACGCTGGGCGGTTGCAATGATCATACTGGTTGGCGTGCTGAACTCAGGCAACCAGCTTCTCTACAATCTCGCTATCATCAACGCAGAGGTCAGCGTGGTCGGCCCCATCATCGCTTCGATGCCGATATTCTCCGTTTTTTTCACGGTCCTGATGCTACGTGACATGACGCGTGTGCGGCCCAGGCTCGTGGTGGGCGTATGCGTGACGGTGACAGGCATGACTGCTGTCGCCCTGGGCCGCTGATGAACCGGTTTTACACGCGAGAAGCTCCGCCGCCCCGCATTGACACCATTCTACTCGCGTGAAAGGATCGGGGAATACATCGTTAACCCAGCGGGCGTTTGCCGCCTCCCGCCTTTATACAAGGAGAGACATTTGGCTCGGTGTATAAGTCTTTGTGTTATGGCGTGTCTGGCGGTTTTTCCGGCTCTCGCTTCTTTCTCGCATCAGGCGCAAGCCGCGGGAGAAGATGTCGTTTTCATCAAGGCGTTTTATCCCCTCGATGAGCCGAGGTTTCACTGTGTCGACATTCCCGGACACCGGGACCGCGTGAGAACCGACGCCGCCCTCCTCGTCCACACCTGCAAGGAGGGTATCTGGAATCTGGACGAGCGCTTCGACCCCGCTGCCGTCAGGAAGGGCAGTCTCCGGATGCCCGAATACAATCTGTGCGTCGCCGCCGTTTCCGCTGCAGAAGGTGCCAAACTCATGCTTAGAAAATGCGACGGTTCAGCCCTTCAGAACTGGCACTTTTCGAACTACCGCATAACCCTCAAGGCGCACCCTAATGTGTGTCTCACCATTGGCCCTGAGCCCTCGCGCCTTACGCGGGGCGGACGCAGGCTGCCGAGCCGTCACATGGCGCGCTCGCTGGCTCTCGAGGCGTGTTCAGAAGAAGCGCTCGAAAGACAGCTCTGGCGGATGGAGAAACCCATGGAACGCACCGGCTCCATTATGCCGTTCAAGTGAGACGCTTCCGATTTAGCGAAAAATTTCTCTTAGCTACTAGTTCTGTTTGGTATGTCTTGACTGTGCCCTTGGCGCAGGGACCTGCTCGTGGCGGATAATGCGTCCTCGTCGTACGAGGCGTGGCTTGCGCGCTTTGGGCGCGGGTCTCACACCCACACAGAAAGCAGGTCTTCGCTACGGCAGGAGCGACGCCGAGACGGGAGGCAGTGTAGAAGTAGGCGGTGGGCTACGCCATTTTCTGGCTTAGGCGGCTAGCGATCATGAGGAATGAACGCAAATGGCTTGATGTGCCTCGCGCTGGGAGAGGGGGGGGACGTGGTTTGTCCATGCGGTTGGGTTCTTCCCTGGGGATCTCGTTGGACAGGGTGGAGAGTCTCTGGAATGAGCGCAATGCGGCGGGCCTGTTCAAAAGCGGGGCATTCGATCCTGACGCGCGTTTCGACGCGAAGCTTGGCTACGGTCTGGACGGGATAAGTAGCCTTCTCACTCCCTACGGCGGCATGGACGATCAATTCCGTTCCTCGAAAGCGCATCACATGGATATTGTTAGGGTAGTGGATTTTCTGGTGAGCGAGGGCGTGCGCGAGGTGTTTCTCATCGGCACGAGCAGGGGAACGGTGTCCGTTGGCTATCTGGCTTCGGTAATGAAACATGCAAATGTCAAGGGCTACGTCCTCACGGCCAGCATGGCGGACATCGTCTTTTATGCGGAGAAGATCGAAAACCCCGCCTTGATGGTACATCACACAGACGATGAGTGTAGAGTTACAGGCTATACCGATGCGGTGGCTTCATACCGCACCATCACGAGAAGTCACCGAAAAAGTTTTGTCACCGTGAGCGGAGGAGACACGCCGCAGGTCAGCAACCCGTGCCGTGCGCTGACCGCGCACGGGTTCTTGGGCGTGGAGCGCGAGACGGTAGCCGCCATCGTCGACTGGATGAACGGGAAAGCGCCACCTAGGCACGTGAATCGGTAGCTTCTAGCGTCCGCACTACTTCTTCCTTGCGGAGATGAGCCTCGCCTGCATGGGTACCGCGATGATTCCATCATTATCGTATTCGCGCAGCATCGAGGCGAGGGCTTCACGTATCTTTTCCCTGGCTTCCAGGGTTTGCGAGGCGAGGCGAGAGGCCGTACGAACGGTGGACTTCTCGAACACCTCGATAATGCGAGCAGGTTCTTCCGCTCTCATGTAGAGGGTAAATCCTGAAATCTCGGGTGTGGTGAAGCCCGCCGCTTCCATCACATACGTGCATTTGTCATCGTCTTCTAGGAAGGGCTTGGGCGGGCCAGCCACCAGGGGGACGTCCGTGTCCCCGTATTCTGTAATGGCCCGCATCATGAGCGAGCGGTGGCCCGCGTCGTGCGTCCAGGCAGTGAAGGCGAGTTTTCCTTCCGGTTTCAACACCCTTGTGGCCTCGGCCAGCGCTACTTCCGGATACGGGAAGTGGAGAAAACCGAAGTTGCTTGCCACGGCGTCGAAGCGTCCGTCTTCAAAGGGCAGATCCTCCGCGTCGCAGTGCCGGAACTCGGCCCCCGGCCAGCGTCGCGACGCCTCGGCAATCATGTCCGGTGCGAAATCAGCCCCCACCACCGTACAGCCGCGCATGAGTGCGCCCGCCGAGACGACACCTGTTCCGCAGGCGAGATCAAGCAGGTGCGTTCCGAAGCGCGCGTCCGCAGCATCCAGCAACGTCGGGACCGCCTGCGCGGTGACAACGCCGAACAGATCGTTGTATTCACCCGCCGCACCGTTCCAGCCCGTGCGCTCGAACTCGCGGAAAGCTTCGGGGTCGTACCCGGGTGTCTCACTCATGCTCTCTCCTTGGTCTGGTTTCAGTTTGCCGAAACGCCGTGCGCGATGAGGTTTACGCCATACATCTCTTACTGACCTCCCCGCTATTCACTTCAGGGTCCCGCGTGCGTCCACCATTTCGAATTCCGGGTGTTCGAACACACTGCCCTCGGCATCCACGACCACCATTAGTGGGGGCTGGTTTTTGCCTCCACAAAAGAGGAGTGTACCCGAGAGTCTTCGCTTTGTTCTGCACTCCTCGAACCAAGGTGATAACCTAGCAGAACTCGACCTCTCGTCGCCAGCTTGCAGACCTTGCCAGCAGCCTTTGGTTTCGCAATACTTGCAGTTTCTCCCCGTACATGGGATGGGGTTTCTTTTTGCAAAACGAATCGTGATCGCACAAAACGGAGGACGCCCACGTGAGTCCCGAAGAACAACTTTCTAGAGTCGCTTTGGTGATATCGGAAACCCAGCGCCTCTCTGCTTTATGGCGAGCTTTTTCGGACGTACGCTGGGAAATGGATACGTTCTGCCCCGGCTGGCGGGCGCGCCATGCGGTCTCCCATCTGGTGACTGGAGGCGATTTCTACGCGAACTCTATTCGCCGGGCACTGGAAGGTCTGCCGCCCGAACCTCCCTATGGGAGCAACGTGAAGGAATTTTTCGCCATCCGCGCCGCCAAGGGCGAGGAACTCATGGCCCTGCCCAGGGACGAGATGATGGATGCTTTCGACGTCTCGGCCGCGAAAGTGAACGACGCGCTTTCGGGCATCACCGCCAGCGATCTCGGCAAGCTCGGTTTCCATCCCCGGGGCCTCACGCGGCTCGATGCCTGGATCGGGCTGCGCCTCGTCGAACTCGTGGCGCACGACTGGGACGTCCGCTATGGTGAAGACGCGGAGGCCTGCGTTTCCGCTGAGGGCGTGGAGGGGATCATGACCTTCTTGCCGGAGAGCCAGAGCCGCCTTTTCGGCGTCCGTGAGAACCCGCCGTTCGATGGGCGTTTCCTCTTCCGCTCCAAAATGCCCGATCGCACCTGGACGCTCACTGTCGCCGGTGAGAAGGCGGAAGAATCCGCTCACACGTCCGGTACGCACGACGCCATAATCACGACGGACGGCGAGGCGCACTTCCTTTTGCTTTACGGGCGCGCAAAGCGCGATGCCATGGAAGCCGCAGGCCGCCTGACGATAGAAGGCGACGCGGAACTGGCGAGCCAACTTTTGTGCGTTTTGTATACGAATTATTGATTCGAAGAGGAGAAAGACTCCAATGTCGCCGATAGCGAAAGTCGATGGTTACGTCTATTATCCGGGGAGCCAGACGCGTATCGACGCCATGCGCCCCGCCGATCCGGAGAAAACCCCTTGGACGCCGTTGCCGAAGCCGCTCTCTGAATGTAAGGTCACCCTCGTTTCCACGGCAGGTATACTCATGAAGGGAGATGTCTCCTTCGACTACGAGCGTGAGTGGCGCGAGCCGCACTGGGGGGACCCCACCCACCGCGAGATTCCCAAAACGGCCGCTCAGGATGATTGCGAATACTCGCACCTGCACATCAATACCGAGTATTTGAAAAAAGACAGAAACGTGGCGTTCCCGGTGGATATTTTCTTGGGCTACGAGCGCGAAGGGAAAATCGGCGCGCTGGCCGACACCCTCTACTCCACGATGGGCTATACGCCCAACTTCCATCCCCTGCTCAAGAAGACGGCTCCTCTCATGGCTGAGAAGATGCATTCAGAAGGCGTGGATGCTGCGTTACTCATCCCCGTCTGACCGCTTTGCATGCGGTCCGTGAGCCTGCTGCAAAGAAAACTTGAAGAATTGGGAATTGCCACCGTCTCGATATGCAACCAGCCGGAAGTCTCGGAGAAGGTCTGCGTGCCGAGAGCGGTCTTTATCCAGTATCCCTTCGGGCGCATGCTGGGAGACGTGGGTGACAGAGGCGGCCAGCGCGCGGTTTGCGATGACATGTGCGCACATTTGCAAGAAGCCACCGGTCCGAACGCTTACCGGCATCTCTCGCACGAGTGGCCCGAACCGCCCGAGGAAACCCAGTGGAAACCGCTTACGCCAGCACCCATGCATGTCCTGCGTAACAACGGCACGGCGCCCAAAGGACTCGCCCACTATCAAGACGATGAGCGCCCTGATTTGACTTAAGCGTTCCGTATCGGTTCCGGCGCGGACCATGTTGTAAGGGCAGGTTGTGAACTGTCTCTATGACTAGAACAAACGACCGCCGATGCGCGCGCCCTTGTCGTCGGGTGCGATGAGCACTACCTCGCCCCGCTCATCCGGAACACCGAGAGTCAGGACTTCGGACATGAACGGCCCGATCTGTCTCGGCGGAAAGTTCACCACGGCGAGTACGAGTTTTCCTTCGAGTTCTTCTTTCGTGTAGAGCGCGACAATCTGCGCGGAGGATTTCCTGATTCCCAACTCTTCGCCGAAATCGATCCAAAGCTTATAGGCCGGTTTTCTCGCCTCGGGAAAATCCGCCGCCTTAATGACGCGCCCCAGGCGGACATCCAGCTTGTCGAAATCCTCCATCGTCGCCACTTTCGTTTTTCTCCTTGGTCGTCGTGTGTCGGAGTACTCTGGTTAATCTATTGGCTCTCCTTGTGTTCTTTCCATCTCCAGAATTTCTGCGCGCAACTTTTGCGTGATGGGGCCGGGGGCGGGAATGCTCCGCCCGTCCACCTCGGCTACCGCGTGCACCCGGCTGAAGGATGAGGTGAGAAAACATTCATCCGCCGTGTAGAGGTCATAGAGCGTTAGGTCGGCCTCTTCTGCAGGGAGCCCCACTTCGGAGGCGATTTCGAGCACGACTTTTCGGGTGATTCCGTCGAGCACGTTGTGAGCCTTGGGCGTCTTGAGCATGCCGTCTTTTCCGATGAAGATGTTTTCTCCTGGCGCTTCCGCCACGAAGCCACGAATGTCGAGCAGAATCGCCTCATCGAAACCCGATTCCACGGCTTCTATTCTTGCCATTACGTTGTTCAGGTAGTTGAGCGATTTCACGCGCGCCTCGAAGGATTCCGAGGGTACCTTGCGAACGCCCGCCGTCTTGAGGCGAAGGCCCGCTCCCTTCGCCCTGTAGCTCGAACCTGTTTCCGCCGGCGGTGCAGGGTCGTGCAAAAGCACGGCGAGCGTCGCTTTCTCCGTCACTCTCGGGTCGAGCAGGGGATAACCTGCACCGCGTGAAATGACGACGCGAAGATACACGTCATCCACGCCGGAGCGCTGGACGCATTCCTTAACGACGCCTGCGATTCGTTCGCGCGATTCGGGCAGTTCCAGCTTAAGGGCGCGCGCCGAGCGTTCCATGCGGTCCAGGTGATCCTGAAACCGGAAGATGCGCCGGTTCGTCACCGTCATCGACTCGAACAGGCCGTCCCCGTAGAGAAACCCGTGGTCGAAGGCGGAAACCTTGGCCTCATCTGTTACGGTAAATTTGCCGTTCACGTAGCAGATATAGGACACGGTGTTACCCATCCCTTTTCGCGACTTCAAGAATAGCGGCGGCGAAAGTTTCCGGCTTCTCTCGCTGGACGAAGTGCCCAGCGCCCTCCACCAGAACCCTATGGTATCCACCGGTGAAATACTGCTCTTTACCCTCGGAACTCTCCGGCCGTGACGCCCCGTCCTCGGCACCTTGAATAAGAACTGTCGGCACCGATATGTCCGGCAGGCCCGTCATGAAGCTTTCCGCGTCCTCATACCTGGGATCGGGCGTTTCATACCCCCAGCGGTAGCGATAGGAGTGCAGCACGACCTCCACGAAGTCCGGGTTTTCGAAAGAACGCGCGGTGGCTGCATATTCCGCATCTGAAAAATCCCAGCCCGGCGACCATGTCCTCCAGAGTTCGCGGCAAAAACCGGCGGCATCCTCCTCAAGCGCATCGCGGCCCCTGTCGGTGCAGAAAAACCACTGGTACCAGTATGCGCGCACCTGATCGATCGGCATCCGCTGCTGGGGGCGTCCCGTGCCGTAGCCTGCGGGACTTACGATGAGAGCATTCAGACGCTTGGGACGCATGGCGGCTACGCAGTAAGAAGCCCGTGCGCCCCAGTCGTGCCCCACGAGGGTGAAGCGATCGAGTTCCAGCGCGTCGGCGAAAGCGGTGATGTCGGAGGCAAGCGCCGTGTACTGTGCGCTTCTCGGTGTGGTGGGATCAAGGAAACGCGTAGGGCCGAATCCCCGCACATAGGGACAAAGCGTCCTGAAGCCCGCGTCGTTCAAGATGGGAGTGATGCGGTCCCACGTCCGAATGTCGTCCGGGAAGCCGTGCACCAGAATGGCGGGCGAGGCTGTCTCGTCGCCCACCTCTTCATAGCCGATTTCGAGCGCAGGAATCTGAATCGATTTGAGCGCACCTGGCATCTCGGTTTTTCAACCCTCACTCAGATTGCGCACCAACCGTCGTCCACGATCAGGTCGAGGCCGTGCACCGCGCTTGCGTCGTCAGACGCAAGGAACAACGCAGCACCTGCCATCTCCGCCGTGGTGATATAGGCCCGGCCTGTGGGCGTGTAGCTCGCCATGAGCTTCACGAATTCCGGGTCGTCCTGCAGGTGCTGGTTGAGTGGCGTGGCCGTGTTGCCCGGCGAGATGCAGTTCACGTTGATGCCGCACTTGGATATCTCCGCCGCCAGTGCGCGCGTGATCATGTAGACCCCGCCCTTGCTCGCGCAGTAGGGGACCGCGTTGGGAAAGGCATGCGTCGCGGCGATGGAGGCCATAAAGATGATCTTTCCGTATTTCTTCTCTTTCATGATGGGCACGATGGCCTGCGAGAGCAGGAAATTGCCTTTGAGGTTGATGTCGATGATGTCGTCCCATTCCTGTTCGCTGTAACCCTCGAGTTCCTTGTTGATCATGATGCCGTGGTTACCGACAAGTATGTCTACAGTACCGAACGTGCTCACCACGTCCGCCACCATAACGTCAACCGCCGACTTGACCGACACATCGCACGGAAACGCCTGGGCCGTATCGCCTATCTCCGCCGCCAGAGCTTCTCCTTTTTCCGCCGTGCGGTTCACGATGGCGACCCTCGCGCCTTCTTCCGCGAAGCGGCGGCAGATAGCCTCGCCGATTCCCTGCGAGCCGCCCGTGACGATGGCGACCTTGTCCTTTAGCTTCATGGGCGTCACCTCCCTTAACGCAACGAAAAAAGAAAAAATATTTACCGCTCATGATACCGCCGTTTTGGTAGAGAGGAAAGAGGTGCCTCTGGAGGGGTGGGATTTTTGGGATGGAGATAAACTGAATTTTGGAAAGTCTCTTTTTGGAGGCACTATTCATATATATGCCACTAAAAAAAGGATTAAATACTTTTTAATTACAGCAAAATGTATCTTGTGACATTTATTTTTAGGACATATATTGATTGTATTGGTGTTTCGATTTGGTGAAGGCGAGCATTGAAGGAGGTATTGGTATGAGGACCGTGCATCCGGAAACTTTGAAAATCTTGCGTAAGAAGATGGGCTTGAGTCAGGAGGGGTTGGCAGAGGCATCGAAGGTCTCGAAAAAGACGATTGCCCGCATTGAAACCAGAAAAGGAGGGAAAACGCGGGCAAGTACAGTGGATGAACTTGCCAAGGCTCTGCGCGTCAAGCCCGAAAAATTGGGAAAGGAACCAGACCACGAAGCGATGCATAATGAGGAACTCCGAATAAAGTATGGTTGGGGCGTAGTAAACATTAGGCTCGATGGTGAAACCCTGATCGCTTACGACTTGGTAGCGGCACAGTATGGGGTTCACATGCTGAACGTCATCAATGCGGCGCCGTTGCTCTTCACACTTCTTGCGGAGATGAGCTTGGCCGAACGCCGCCGCCGCTCTCAAGAAGTAAAGCTGGCTTTGGAAGACTTTTCGCCAGCTCTTGTGGAGTTCTATTCAAACACCGACAAATATCTTGAAGATTATATTACCGAGTATGAGGACAGTACCAGTTTCGATGTCGTCATGCCTGCTCTGCTCGACGATTTACAGCGCTCGGGTTTAAATCGTCGTTTCGACCTGTTTTCGTATGGCATGGACGGAATGTTTGAAAATTATATTGAAGGCAACCCTTTTGAGAATTTCTTAAAGCGATTAGCCAAGGAAGTGGGTTCCAACAATGACGCGCTTAATCCCGAAGAAATCGAGTTCGACCTCAATACCTATCATAGTAGCACCTCTCTTTTTGCAACATTTCGAAAAAACCTCACAGGCCGTTCTAGGCGTGCTGATTTCGCATTGTCCAGAGGATATGTCCGCATCCATCAAATTCCCAAAGATCTATTAGGCGATGACGCCGAGCCCGAGCGCGTGAAATGGCTGGAGGCAAAAGTGCCTGATGGAGATTGGGATGAATATGAGAAAGTGAAGACAGTTATCGATACCCTTAGATCTCGTATGAAAGGAGACGGAAATGTTTGAATACGAGATATCCAAACATGCTATGACCCGCATGAGCCAGCGAGGGGTTCAGGATGAGGACATCGAGTTGGTCCTGATGTGCGGGACGCAAATCGGCCCCGACGAGTGGCTAATGAAGCAGAAGGATGCGAATCGCGAAATCGCCAAACGTGAGCGCGTGATCCAGCGGCTGAAAAAGGAATTTTCAAGGGTGCGGGCCATAGATCGCCGGATTGTCGATATCAAGCGCGAGATACAGAAGATTGAAAGGCTGAGCCGCAAGCAACTCAAAGTCGTCACTATAGGCGGCATGATTCTCACCTGCTATTCGTCCAGCCGCGCGGACCTGAGGCGGACGCTGTTCAGAAGGAGGGCTTCGTAATGGCTGTGAAAACACTATTGGTGATAACTCTATTAGCAGTTGGTGCACTGTTCAATGAAATGCTAATGACCTTCATCATTCAGGCAGTCGTCGGTATCCTTTGCGCTGTCGGAGTGTTCGCCGCTCTAGCTATCCTTCAAGTTGTTGCGGACTGGAGTTATAAGTACTTCAGAGGTAAGGAGTACGAAAGGAGATAGAAGGTTAACTCCACCCTTTCCAGAAATTGTAACGAGTGGCTCTTAAAACTACATGTTGACTCCAGTGAATGGAGTTTCTAATTCTCGTTTGCTTTTCACAGAGAGAAAATGTTCGTGCCCCTCAGCGAAGAGACGGTCGCCGAGCTTGTGAAGCGGCGGAAATCGCCAGAAGAGTCCCTGGACCATATCATATCGAGGCTTCTTGCGAATTCGGAACCGGAAGAAGCCGTGGAAGCGGTTACGCCTCCGCCTTCCCGGAAACTGCGCCTTGTCGAGAAATACACGGTCGAGATCCTTGACTATCCGGTTGGGGCAAACAGCCTCGGCAAGCTGCAGGCAAACGTGGTTGATGCGGTTTGTGAACTCGACCCCGATGTGGTGGAGAGGTTGGCGACCATGAAGGCGCGGGAACGGAGATATGTGGCGCGATCGCGCGATGGTGTTCACCTGAGCAGCCCGCACCTTCCAGTGCTCAGGACGCATTCGGGATGGTACGTAAGCAAGAATGTTGGCCGAGAGGACGTAAAGCGCTTTCTCAAGGCGTTGTGTGTGGCCACGGGCCTTGAATTTGGCACCGACATCCGTTTCGGTACAATCTAGGATTGGATTCAGGGAGGGTATCTCACGCGGCGTTCGAGGATATTCCCCTAGGCTCCCCTCAACTCTTCGCGGCGAGCCACCGTGGCCACATCGTCCACCTCGCCGTTCTCGTTGAGGGCGACGCCGTAGATATCGAAGGCGCGCTCTTTGGTGATCCACTTCTCCTCCACATCCTCGCGCACCTTCTCAACGGGCCTCTCGTGCGGCGGGCCGTAACCGCCCCCGCCCGTGCAGTAAGACGCCACGTTCTCGCCGGGTTTCAGGATGATGTCCGCACAGGCGGGGAGATCTTCCAGTGAGCCGTCCTCGCGCATGAGGAAGTTCTGGCAGACAGCTCCGTTCAGCCCGCCCAGGGTTCCCTTCGAGGCGTTTATCGCGCCGTCCGACACGTAGACGACTTCGAGGTTTCCCCCGCCCACGGGGCCGTATTCGCAATAGCCTGAAGGCGCGCCTGTCGTCCTGCCGGCGCCCTCGGTGTCGGGCATGAGACGTCTCGTCTTGATGTAGATGGGGAAGTGAAGTTCGTCCAGTTCGATGCTGTCCACGAAGCACATGCCCGCGTTGCCCGCGTGGAGGATGGTGAGCCAGGCGTCGGTCTTGCCGGCGCCCGCGCCGCCGGTAACCATCAGAAAGAGATGGTTCACGAAGGGTTCGTTGTCGTTTCTCGGGTCGAAGCCCGAGATGACGCCCATCGAGGCAGGAAAAATCGGCCCGCATTCCGCGAGGCCGATGCCGTCCTGAATCTTCGAGAACGCGCGCTGCACGGGATTCGTCACGCGGTCGGCGAGGTTGGTGGTGGCCACGGACATCGAAGTGGGGTGCTTGCCGCCTCCCGCAACGGAACCCTCTCGAATCAGTACGTTGATACGCCGGAAACTGCCCGCGTTCGTGGGCACGATATCGTCGATGCTGTTGAACACACCTATCATCGCGCCGGTGCGCGCGCAGGCCTCGCTCAGGTTCAAGCCACAGGGCATGGCGTCCGGATTGTCGCGCAAGTCCACCTCGATGGTGGCCTTCTTGTTGTCGATCCGCACGTGCGCGGCAATGGGAATTCCCTCTTCCGGCGTACCGGGCACGGGATCGTGCGTGCTGTGGGCAGTGGCCTCGCCAGTGGGGAGTTTTTTGATGGCGGAGATCATGAGCTTCTCGCTGTAGTCGAACCATTCTTTCGAGAAATCGTGAAGCGTCTCCCAGCCGTATTCATCCCCCATGGCGAGTACCTCGCGCTCGCCGATTCGGGCAGCGCCGATCATGGCGAGGTAATCGCCGTACCACTGCTCGGGCACGCGGATGCGCATCCGGCAGAAGTTGATGAAGTCCTCGTTGTCCTTGCAGTTCTCCTGTACCTTGGTGGGCGGGAAGATGAGTGCACCTTCTTCATACACGTCGCGCGCGTGGCCCATGTAGGTTGTGGGTTGACTGCATCCGCAATCCGCTTGGTGAGCCTTCACCCACACGGTGAACTGATGTTCTCCCTTCTTGTCGATGACGGGCACGAGGATGGTATGATCCGCCGGGTGCGAGCAGCCGTGGTAGGGCGAGTTGTGAAGATACGCATCGCCGCGTTTCAGGTTGGGGTGCAGGTCCATCATTGAGCGGGCCATCAGGTCCGCCCCGCTCAGGTGGTGAATGGGCAGGGATTCCGCACCCGTTAGCAGTTCACATTCGCGCGTCACGACAGAAGTGGAAAAATCGCGTGCCAGGTTCAGCACACCGGAACGGCCCGTACGCAGGAGCGTGTTCGCCATTTTGGTGGTCACGGCGTCGAAGCGCTTGTGCAGTACCGCGAGGGTGATGGGGTCTAATTTCGGTTTTCGTTTCGCGCGTCTCGTTTTTGCTCTCGCCATATCCTGTGCTCCTAGAGCGTGATGAACAGACTGCCGCTTTCCGTGCGCTTGGCCTTGGCGCCGGGGTCGATGACCACCGTCGTGAACGGAGACTCGATGATGGCCGGTCCGCGCATCACCTCTCCCCGTTTCATGGAATCGAACGCCGCCACACGCGCGTTCACGAGTCCCTTGCTTGGGAAGTAGGCCTTTCGCCTTTTGGGGAGCGTTGTTTCGTGAATCGCCTCGCGGACGAGTCTGCCGAAGTGGCCCTCCCTCAGCTTGCACCGCGCCACGGCGCGCCAGCCGACGAACTCGACTTCAGAAGAAGGATCACGGAAGGCAAAGACCTCCTCGTGCACGTCATCGAACGTCGCCCGAGTGCGTGCCACGTCTTTTTTCGAGCGAAAGCGTTTGATGGGAAGCCCCAGGTCGATTTCCCATATCTGGTGCTTGTAGCGTGCCTCAACGTAGAATTCCGTCGCGCTCTCCACCGCGCCCTTGCCGGGTCCGCGAATGAAAGCGCGGCAACGCTCGCCGAGCGATTTCAGTGTCGCGTTAGCGCCACTGAAGTCAAAACGGTCCGTCACGGTGAAGAACATCGAACGGTAATCGGCGTGCAGGTCGCTCATCATCGCACCCGCGGCGGAAAGCGCGGCGCCCACTTCAGGGATGACGAGGCCCTGGCAACCCAACCGCTTGGCGATGGCGACCGAGTTCAGGCCTGCCGCGCCGCCTCCGCCGATCAATACCGCGCCTCTGGGGTCGATTCCCTGGTGGATGGTGATCTCCTCGATCGCACCAACCATGTTCTCCGTCGCGAGACGCAGGATGGCCGAAGCCGCCTCTTGAAGAGAAAGCCCGAGTGGATCGGCCACATTTTGGGAGATTGCCTTCTCGGCTTCGGCGGGGTTGAGCGTCATTGCCCCGCCGAGGAAATAATCGGGGTCGATGTGGCCGAGGACCAAAGAGGCGTCCGTCAAGGTGGGCCGCGTTCCACCCCGGCCATAGCAGGCGGGTCCCGGTTCAGCACCCGCGCTCTGCGGCCCCACGTGAAGGAGTCCGCCCTCATCCACCCAGGCGATGCTGCCACCGCCTGCGCCGATACTCTTCACGTCCACGGACGGGAATCCCAGTATGTGGCCCCGGTAACGCTGGCCGAGCCAGGTTTCCGGCGTCATGGGTATCTCACCCCGGCGCACGAGGCTCACGTCGTAGGTGGTGCCGCCCGTATCAGCCACAATCGCCGTAGCCGCCTTGGCGTCGATCTGTGAGAAGTGCCTGCCCGCGATAGGCGCCATCGAAGGCCCCGAACCTACCGAGTGGATGGGTGCTTGGGCGAGTTCTCCTGCGTCCATCACGCCACCTTTGGAAGTAAGCATCAGGAGCCGACCGGAGAATCCCGCCACCTTGAGCCGTTCCTGAAGGCCGCCGATGTAGCGCGACATCAGGGGTTTCAGGGAGGCGTCGATGCAGGCGGAAGACGCCCGGCGGTACTCGCGAAGAATCGGGTTCAGAACGTGCGAGAGGGTGAAGGGCACGCCATTCAGGTGTTTTTCAAGCAGGCGCCCCACACCGATCTCATGCACCGGGTTCACGGTGGACCACAGCAGGGAGACGGCCACCGCCTCCACTTCCTTTTCTTTTAGCGCTTTGATGATTCCGAGAACTCCCGTTTCGTCGAGTGGTTCGTACACGCTGCCGTCAGCACCGATGCGTTCTGGCACCTCGTAGGTGAGCGCTCGCGGAATGTAGGGCTTGGGGAATGGCACCAAAAAGTTGAACGGCTCCATGCGCCCGCCCTCGCGCAGCACGAGAATGTCGGGGTGCCCTTTGGTAGTCAGAAAAGCGGTTCTGGCCGTGTTGCCCGTCACAATGGCGTTGGTGGCGTGGGTGGTGCCGTGGATGAAGAGTTCGCCCTGGGCGAGGAGTTTCTCGGTGCTCGTCGAGAGCGCCTCGGCCGCCGCCTCTATCGCTGCGAGAATACCCTCCACGGGATCCTGCGGCGTCGTGGGGGCCTTGAACATGTGGAGGCGGCCCCCCTTGTCCTCAAGTACCAAGTCGGTGAAGGTCCCGCCCGTATCGACTGCGAATCGCATTCCTCGCCTCCCGCCGTCAACCGCGCCATGGCCGGCGCGGTTGAGGTTTGTAAATCGCTATCTGCGCAGAAATGATGAATTCACGCACAATATATCACTTTTCAGGTGGTGGGGCGAAAGGAGCTATGCCGAAAATGTGCGCATCAAGCGTCGCGCACATGCGCGTAATAACGGGCGAGACGATCGGCGGAAACGCCCAGTGCAAAAAGGATACTCAGTCCCCACCAGATCGTGAGGCACTTGGGCTTGCCCCAGACGTCGATGCGCCGCCCGCTGGTGACGACCGGCGTCTTGATGACGGCCAACCGCCCGAAAGCCCTCATTCTCCGGCTCAGGTCCGAGTCCTCGAACAGGGGCATGTCGGCGTAGCCGCCCATGCGATCGAAAACGTCGTGCCGGATGAAGATGCACTGATCGCCTAAGAAGAGTTTTGCCATCTTTGCGCGCGTGTTGGCGCTGAAGCTGATAAAGCGGCTGAAGCGGTCTTCGCGATCAAAACTGTGGAGAAAGCCCCCGCCCGCCACGTCGCCCGCGTACATGATGTCCTCGATATCCCGCAAGGCCCCCGGCGGCAGGAGAGTGTCGCAGTGAAGAAACAGGATTGTCTCCCCCTCCGCGTGTGCAGCACCGGCATTCATCTGGCGCGCGCGGCCGGGCTCGGATTCGACGATGAGAGCACGCCCTTCCGCCATGGCATGGGTATCGTCCGTGCTTCCCCCGTCTGCGAGGATGATCTGCTTGTCCCCCGGTTGGGCGTCGAGCATCTCGAACATACCCGGCAGGCGCGGTGCTTCGTTCAGAACTGGCGCGACGATGGAGATCATCACGGAATCCTTCTTCGGAACCGGTCGTTCTCAAAAAGGCGTTGGGGCGATACATTCCAAAGACTGTGGTATCATGCCCCGTAGGAAGCCATCCGGTGAACCCTAACCATTGGAACGGCTTATGTCGATAGGACGCATTCTTGTTTCCCGATTTCTCCGAGCGCGTGCAGCAGACTACTTGCGCCTGAAGCACCTTGCGATATGCATGGTTCTTTCGGCAGCGGTGCTCTCGACGAGCCTCGTCTTTTCGCTTTCGGATGATCAGGAAGAGGCCATCGCCCTTCTGTATGAGGTTATGCAGAAAGTGGACGATAGCTATGCACTGACCCCCGATTTCAGAAAAATGTACATCGCGGGACTGAAGGGCCTCAAGAAAGCGTCCGGCGAGGGACGTTTCGATTTCGAGGAGAAAGCGGGCGGCGAGGTGCTACTCAGGGCGGGTGAGAAGGAATTGCTCGTCCGTCTCAGAGGAGACACCGACGGCGGACTGGGCGGGTTCGAGCGCGCCTATCGGTTCGTGGCGGAAAGCGTCAGGGCTTCGGAGAAGTCGGAGAAGAAAAAAGAAAAGGGTGAACTTGACGTCATGTACGCGACGCTCGCTTCCATGCTGCGTTCTCTTGATCCGTTCAGCACATTCGTTTCACCCGAGGCCTACAAACAGATGCAGGTGGAGCACACGGGGCGCTACGGCGGGGTAGGCGTCATCATCACGGTGCGGGAGAAGAAACTCACCATCGTATCGCCGATCGAGGACACGCCGGCCTACCGCGCCGGCCTGAAGTCCGAAGACATTGTTCTGGAAATCGACGGCGCCTCCACAGCGGACATGCCGCTGTTCGAGGTGGTGCGCCGCATGAGAGGACCTGCGGGCAAGACTGTCGATTTGCTGATTTCACGCGCCGCTTGGTCCCAACCTCGCAAGGTGACGCTGCACCGCGCCATCATCAGCATACGCAGCGTGAAGACGGAGGTGAAAGAGGGCGGAATCGGTTACCTGCGCGTTACGGCCTTCCATGGCCGCACAACGCAGGAACTGGATGCAGGGCTCAGCGAGTTGATTCGCAAGAAGGTGCTTGGAATCGTGCTGGACCTGCGTGACAACCCGGGCGGTTTTCTTCGTCAGTCCGTCCAGGTCTCGGAAAGATTTCTGTCCGATGGAAACATGGTCGTCTTCACTCGGGGGCGGAGGCGAAAAGAGACGGTGTATTTTCGATCTCGCGGCACCGGCGTCTGGGCGGGCAAGCCCTTGGTCGTATTGATCAACAAGGGCAGTGCGAGCGCGTCCGAGATCGTGGCCGGCGCCCTGCAAGACTTGGGTAGCGCCCTGATTATCGGCAGAACCAGCTTCGGCAAGGGTTCGGTTCAGGCCATCATTCCAACGAGGGGCAAGGCGGCGATCAGGCTCACGACAGCGAAATACTACACACCGCTCGGTCGACTGATTCACGAGAAGGGTATTCAGCCCGACATCGAAGCGGGTCCCCGAGCGCTCACGAAAAATGAGATCCGCGAACGAAGAAAACAGATGAAGACTTCGCTCTACCAGAAAGAGGAAAAGACGAAAGAGCAGAAAAAAGACCCCGTCCTCGAGCTAGCGGTCACCGCCTTGAAAAACACCCAAAGCGCGGACGCGGAGGCGCTTCGCCAGGCGACGCTTATCGCGCAGCGCAAGATGCGAAGCGCCGGGACAGTATCGTCTGCAACCTCCCCCTAGTCCCGAGTGCGCGGCACCTACCACTATTCCGCCGGGATAAAGATTTCGTTGATTTTCCGTGTTACGGAGTGAAGGCGAAGATGGTTCCTGCCGCTGCGGCCAGCCCTAGGAACTTTCGCATAGTTATCTTTTCCGACAGCCGCCAACTGGCCAGGATTGTGGTCACGATAAAACTGAATTGCATGATCGGCGAGACGATGGAGGCTTCTCCTTCCCTGAGTGCGGCCAGCAGTGAGGTGATGCCGAATATGAAGCAGGTGGCGGTTACGCATCCGTGCGCCCATCCTTTTTTCGAAAACTGCGGCCCTCCCTGCACGATGAACGAGTAGATAAAAGCGATGGTGATGAAAAAAACTGCTTGGCTGTGCAGGAACATGATCGGTGCCACCCCACCCGAGACGCCGAGCTTGTAGATGAAGCTTACGAGTCCGACAGCCACCATCGCCGCCATTGCCAGGAGGATGGAGGCGAGCTTGTGGGCGGAAAAGCTCCCCCGGTGAAAATCGGAGAACAGGAAGATGGCGCAGCCAGTAAGGATGAGGCCCACGATTTTGGAGAGTGTGATGGATTCATTCAAAAACCAGATGGCGAGCATGGCGGTGACGACAAAACTCATCCGGTAGATAGGTGTGCTCACGCTCGTCTCTCCGAGTTCCACGCTTTTCATGAAGCACCAAAAACCGATGAATATAAAAAAAGCCGCGCCGATTCCGAGGAAAGAGGCGGGTGTCCAGGCGTAGCTGCCCTCGTATAGTGCCCAGAGCCACGTGATGGGAACGACGATGCTCGACTGCGAAACCGTTATTGTGCCTGGCAGTATCCGGTTTCTTACCGCACGTCCGTACACGTAGTCCGCCACGCCAATCAGAAACGATGCGAATAGCGCGAGTATGATGAATCTGGGAAGCAAGTCGAATCTCTCCCGGGAAAAATGATGCAGCCTGAAACCGTTCAGGCGTCAGAATCTTTTTCTGTGTACGCGTGTTGTCGGCATATGAAGATTACGCCAAAACAAGTCTCGATTCATATCGTCAACGCCCGGTCGTTCGTGTGAGCATGCATTCCCGTTCCATCCTTGTGGTTGATTGCCAAGGCGTGCAATTGCAGTTCTGAACGGAACGGGGCTGCTGTTTTCCTTAGTTGTATGAACGAAATGCTTCCTGTATATTGCAAATATACATCTCGTCATGCTGCTTGCGTGAACCGCACCGGAATTGTTCCGGAGGAGAGATATAGTCTTTCTTCTTTGTACATGCGGAAACGGGCAAGTCCCTGTATCCGCACTCTGAGTCCACGGAATCGGAAGACAGGGAGGAACACGTAATGGTAACGAGATCGCCGTATGCTCCAAATAGATGGCTCAGCGTTTCTCGTCCGGCGGTGATGGTTGCGGCGTTGTCTTTCGCGCTCGTCGCCACCTTCGGCTCTACCGCCATTGCCGCCCAGAAAGGTCCCATTAAAATCGGGGTGTTGTCGTTTCTGAGCGGAAAACTGAAACCAATCGGGGACGAGATCACCACGGGTATCCAGACGGCCGTGAAGATGCACGGGCCTGTCATGGGCCGATCCATAGAGTTGATCCTGGAAGACAGTCTGGTGAATGCGCAGGTGGCGGTCACCAAGGCGACCAAGCTCGTCCAGAAAAACCGCGTCACGGCGATACTGGGAACGAGCACGCTGGAAGCCTTGGCGTTATTGCCCGTGGCGAACCGCCTGCGCGTACCGATTATCACCTCGAACAGCGGCTCGGCCGTCATCACTGGCGAAAAGTGCAACTACTGGGTGTTTCAGACGAACCCCACTCCCCAGATGGCCGTCGTGGCGATGGACTCGCTCATCAACGATAACCCGAAGTTCAAGACTGCGAAGTGGTTCACAATGGGCCACGACTATCCCTGGAGCCGCCGGGTCGCGCGTTCGGTCAAGATCGTAAAGGGCGTGAAATACGTTGGCGAGGCGTTCGCGCCGCTGGACACCACGGACTGGGCGCCATTTATTGCCAAGGTCCGCGCTTCGGGCGCGACGGCGGTAGTCATCCCTGTCACACTGGGCACGCCGCTCGTGCAGTTTATCCAGCAGGCCAACGAGTTCGGCCTGACCAAGCAGGCGACTCTGGTGGCGCCCATTGGTCTGCCGGACTGGCTCATCGCCAAACTGGGTGAATTATCGACTCATATCGTCTCGGCGGGCGCGTGGAGCGCGTGGCGCCTTGAGGACACGGTGCCCACGACCAAGAAGTTCAACGAACTCTACTACAAGATGCACGGTCGCGTAGCAGGCATGCAGGCCATCCAGGCGGGCACGGCGGCCCAACTTCTGTTCAACGCCATCCAAAAGGCGGGTTCGACGGACGGCAAGGCCATCGTCGCGGCGCTTGAGAAGCTCGATGTAGAGGCTCCTGCGGGAAGGATGCGTTTCCAGAAAGACGGACGTATGGCGGAGGTCCCTCTGATTCTCGGGAGGATCGAGAAGCTTCAGAAGCCGAAATACGGTGCGAAGTATGCGCAGTCGGTCACGGCGCTTCCGGCATCCAGGACACTTGAGCTGGCGAAGAAGCTCGGCTGCAATTTGAAGAAATAGCCATTGGGATGGATTGGAATTTTTTGTTCGTCAATTCACTGAACGGGATCATCTACGGCTCGTTCCTCGCGTTGACGAGTCTCGGCCTGAGCCTGGTGTTCGGCTTGGGCCGGGTCGTCAACTTCGCCCATGGCGTGCTCTACGCCCTGGGGGGATATTTTTTCATCATCCTTCTGCCGTCGATGGGATGGTGGGCGATGGTGTTCTCCCCCCTTGTGGTCGTGCCCTTGGCCATCGCCATGGAATGGCTCATGATTGCCCCCATCCGTAATCGGGATGAAATCTACACCCTGCTCGTGACCTTCGGCCTCTCGTTCATGCTCATAGGCGCAATAGAGTATCTCTGGGGCACTGAGACTACCCTCATCAAGCCGCCCGTCATCTTTCAGGGCACTGTGGACATCCTCGGCAACCAGTTCCCCGTGTACAGGCTCTTTGCGTCGGCACTATCGTTGGTAGTGACGGGGCTGGTCTTCGTCTTTATCCAGTTTACGCCGATGGGTCTCCAGATTCGCGCCATCACGGATGACAACGAGATGGCGGAAGCCATCGGCATCAACACGCGCTGGCTGCTCACGAGTATATTCGGCGGCGCTGCCGGGTTTGCGGCGTTCGCGGGTGCGCTGGGCGCTCCCATTTTTTCCGTCGAACCGGAAATGGGGATGGGTATCATCATCGACTCGTTCCTGGCGGTGATCCTGGGTGGCCTCGGCCATCTGCCCGGCACAGCCGTGGGGGCGTTCATCGTGGCACTGGCGAAATCCATCGGCGGGGGTTACATCGCGGAGTGGGCCATTGCAGTGCTTTTCCTGATCGTGGCCGCGATCATGGTTCTGCGGCCCAGAGGAGTCTTCGGTCGTGGCCGAATCGCCTGATGCGGGAAACAGGGTGCAAGACATCTCCATGAGCCGCTCGAGGGTGGTCGCGACGAAGGCGATGCTCGCGGGCTTTGCGTTCTTGCTCCTAGCGGTTCCGTTCCTGAACGCAAGTCCTTTTTTCATCACACTGCTCACCGAAGCCCTGATCTTCGGCATATGGGCGATGAGTCTCGATTTACTGGTAGGTTATACGGGCCTTGTCTCGTTTGGCCACGCCGCGAGTTTCGGCTTCGCGACCTACGCCGCGGGGCTTTTCGCCCAAAACATATCTGCGGACTTTTTTCTCTCGACAATCGTGGCCGTAATCGCCGCTGCAGGAGTGGCGTTTCTCACGGGCCTCGTCGTAACACGTCTCTCAGGCATCGCCTTCGCCATACTCACCCTGTGCATCTGCCAGGTTTTGTTCCAGATATCCGTGGTGTGGCGCTCGTTCACCGGTGGGCTTGACGGCCTCATCGGTGTTCCGCTACCCACGCTTTTCGGCCGGGAGGTGGAACCGGGCAAGGAGTTCTATCTCCTCACAGCCGTTACTCTCATCCTCTGCTATCTTCTTTTGAGGAGGCTGGTGGAGTCTCCCTTCGGGAAAACCCTGCTGGCGATTCGTGCGAACGAAGACAGGGCAGCAGCCATCGGTATCGACGTGAGGCGGCACAAGCTGGTGATTCTCATCCTCTCCTGGATGGCGGGTGGCGTGGCGGGAACGCTCTTCGTATTCCTGAAGGCGGGCGCAAACCCGATGACGCTCTACTGGGTCGAGTCGGGCAACATTCTGGCCATCACGATTTTAGGCGGCATCGGGACGCTGTTCGGTCCGATTATCGGCTCGATCGGTTTCATCTTCATACGTGATCAGGTAACGACGATGTACCGGGCGTGGCAGTTTTCCTTCGGGCTCGCCTTCGTGCTCGCTGTCTTGTTCATGCCCTCGGGGATCGCAGGGGTCGCCGAGAGAATCTGGAGACGGATGTGGCCGGCGCGTTCATAGTAGAGGGCCTTCATAAGTCCTTTGGCGCACTGCACGCCGTGAACGACGTGTCTCTTGAAATAGAGCCTGGTCAGGTACACTCGCTCATCGGCCCGAACGGCGCGGGCAAGACGACGCTGTTCAACTGTATCA
Organism: bacterium; assembly: GCA_965200245.1. Classification (GTDB taxonomy): domain Bacteria; phylum UBA8248; class UBA8248; order UBA8248; family UBA8248; genus Bin107. The sequence continues at coordinate 262,261 of CBDATS010000008.1, forward strand.
CAGGGTTTTCAAGGCCCGACGCCGGAAGGGTGCTTCTCAACGGCAGCGACGTCACCCAACTGCCGTCCCACAAGCTGGTGAAGAAGGGTATCGTCCGCACGTTTCAGATCACCCAGGTCTTTGGTGAATTGAGCGCGCGCGAAAACGTCGAGCTCGCTGCTCGCTCCCGTGAGGGGCTGAATTTCGATTTCTTCCGAAAGGCGAGCGCCTGCCGGGAAGCCTGTGAGGACGCAGAAGAGTCACTGGAGGTGGTTGGGCTAATCGAAAAGGCCCATCTGCGGCCTGAAGAACTGGGCCACGGGGACAAGCGCGTGCTCGAAGTGGCCATAGGGCTTGCGCTCAAGCCCGAAGTCTTGTTGCTCGATGAGCCGACGGCGGGCATGTCTCGAACAGAAACCGAACGCATCGCTCGCCTGGTGTGTCAGATTACGGACCGCACGAGCGTCCTCCTCGTTGAGCACGACACAGAGGTGGTTCTCGCGATTTCGAATACAATCACCGTGATGACGCAGGGGAGGGTGATCGCCCAGGGTCCACCCGATCTGGTCAGCAAAGACCCCCAAGTGCAGGATGTCTACCTGGGTGCTATCAAAGTGGAGGAAGATTGATGCTTCAGGTTTCCTCCCTTCACGTTCACTATGGAACAGCCCATATTCTCCATGGCGTGAACCTGGTAGCGGAGGCCGGTAAAATCGCTTGCCTCATCGGGCGCAATGGCGCGGGCAAGAGCACGACTCTCAAAGCCATCATGGGCCTTGCACCGACCACTTCAGGCCAAATCCATTTTGAGGATCAGCGAATCGACGTCATGGCGGCCCACCGGATTGCCCGTATGGGAGTGGCCTACGTGCCCGAGGACAGACGACCTTTCGGTTCTCTGAGTGTGGAAGAGAATATCCGCGTCGCTGCGCAAGCCAGTTCGCACTCGGATGCGAACGGCGTCAGCAAGGCGTTATCGTTTTTTCCCGTCTTGGAGGAGCGCGCGGGTCAACTGGCGGGAAGCCTTAGTGGCGGCGAGCAACAAATGCTCGTGATCGCACGTGCGCTGGTGGCACGGCCACGGCTGATTCTGCTTGATGAGCCGACTGAAGGTCTCGCGCCGAACCTCGTCCGCTCCATCAGAGACGGAATTATGAAGACGCGCAGTCACGGCCTCTCCATTCTGCTCGTGGAGCAGAACCTCTCCCTTGCGCTGGAGGTGGGCGATTACTTCTATGTGCTGAGTCGTGGTTTCGTCGCTTTCGAGGGAACGAGCGAAGAACTGCTTGCACGAGAGGACGTGATCACCGAACATCTGGGGGTCGGCCGCATGAGGGAAGCCCTCCGGTCTCGTAAATGAGCCGTTACAACGCAAGCCATCCGGGTCGACAGAAACGAAAAGAGAACACTCAATGCCTGTCTGTGCGCTTAAGGAAAACGCCCTCTCCTTGAAGGAAATCGCGATGATCGCTCCTTTGGAGGTTTCCGCTAGGAATGATCCAGTTATGCTACGAGGGGCAGAAGTGGCTCATCGTGGTCGAGGACACGGGCCTTGCAGAGGGATTTTCGCTCGTCGTATTGAAGACGAAGCCTCAAGGCGTTCTCGTACTCAAGGGCATGGCGGCTTTCGGGACATGCCTGAGTCTATCCTGAATCGTGGTAGGTGAAATCACGGCCCTCAGTTCGCATTGCAGGTCTTTCGCAACAGTGACTCGGGCACTTGAGGAGGGTGTCATCCGCACGTCAGCGATGATTCATAGTTTCTTCGACTTGCGAAACGCGTATGAGGCTCTTTGAAAGAGCTTGCAAAAAAGGCATAATAAAGTGTTGATCCTGTACTGGGGGTTGTTTTTTTGGTGTAAATGGAGAATCTACATTACTTGATGGGATGGTGCTCGTTAAGGAGCAAGCGATGAGAGGCCTCATAGGGACGGCCTTGATTTTGTGTTTCCTTTTTTCGGCATGGAGTATGGAGGCCTCTGCGGCCACACCGGAGACGCCCCGGGTGATAGAAGAAAGACGTATTTCCCGTCTTGTCTCCCATCTCAAGCGGCTAGAGAAGCCCGAGGACTGGTTGCTGGTCCGCAAGTTTTTCTCCTCGGACGCCAACGTGCAACTCAACGCACTGTCGAACTGCCCCCTCCCTGAAAACGAATGGCCTTGGTATCTCTCCTCCAGTCATCTCAAGAACTACGCTTTCACGGTGGATTTCATCCCGCTCAACATGGATGCGGACAAACGCCTTGAGACCCTGGTAGTCATCCAGTCGGATCACGCCAAGAATCACTACATTACCTTTTGCCTCATGGATGACGACATGAACGCCCGTAAGCCGCTTGCCTCCTACAGCGACTTGAGCCAGGGGCGGGAGATCACCTACCAGATCGCCGATTTGACGGGAGACGGATCCCATGAATTGATAGTCAATATCCGCGAGAATTCAAACGGCCGCTATTCCGACGCCGTACGGGTCATCAAGCCAACCCAAAAGCGTCGTTTCGAACTGGTATGGTTCGCGCACCTTCAAGAGGAGTTGAGGTGGCCGAGAGCGAATTTGAACGGTGCGGGAACCCGAGTTGTCCAGAGAAGCGAAGATTTGAGTGCAACGGTTCGATTCCGCTTCAACGGGCCGGGCAACCCGGCCACCCTGATCCTCAAGGGGGTCAGAAAATACGAGGAGCAACTCTTCAACCTCGAAAACGGGCAAGAGAAAAAAGAAGTCTTGGTCGATCGGTTCCCCTTCGAGGAATTTTGGCGCTGGGATAAGAAGAAGCTGCAATTCGTCCGCGTTTTCGACTCCAGATAACAGAAAAAGCATATCCGTCTTTCCGGAAAGGTCGTTGTGAACCCCTTGAACTTCCCGCGCCCCGTTATGCTCATCGTCCTGGATGGCTGGGGATTATCCGGTGCGCATGACCACAACGCCGTTGCGCTGGCCGATACCCCGACCATGGACACCCTGATAACTCACCGTCCCCACACCCGTCTCCTCACTTCGGGACGTGCCGTGGGGCTTCCCGACGGGCAAATGGGTAATTCCGAAGTGGGGCATTTGAACCTGGGCGCGGGCCGAGTGGTAAATCAGGATATCGTCCGAATCAGTCACTCTATCGAGAGCGGCGATTTCTTCGGACTCTCCCCGCTGGCCGAAAACATTCAGAAAGCGAAAAAAAAAGCCGGCGCGCTGCACATACTGGGTCTGGTGTCTGACGGCGGCGTGCACAGCCTCCAGGATCACGGAGTCGCGTTGGCGCGGCTGGGGAGAAAAATCGGGATCGAGCGCATCTTCGCGCACGCTTTCACGGACGGGAGGGATACGCCGCCCCGATCGGGCCTGGAATTCGTCAGACGCTACGAGGAGGACCTGCGTCGCGAGACTGGGGCCGAACTCGCCACTGTCATCGGACGCTACTATGCGATGGATCGCGACAGGCGATGGGAGAGGACCGAACGCGCCTACCGGGCCATGACGGCGGGGGAAGGCATTCACGCCCCGAGCGCAACAGAGGCCATAAAAAAATCTTATACGCAGGGTGTGACGGATGAATTCATCGAACCAGTCGTTCTCGTTGGACATGGATGTCCGGTGGGCCTGATTCGTGACGGCGACGCCGTGATTTGCATGAACTTCCGCTCGGACAGGGTGAGGCAGATCACTCGCGCCTTCACAGACGAGCGTTTTGACGGTTTCGATAACTCTGGCGGCCCTGCTGTTCATTATGCCTGTATGACGGAGTACGACGAGCGTTTCACACTTCCCGTCGCCTTTCCTCCCTTACGTATGGAGGGGTTGTTCTGCCACGCTGTTGCGGAGGCGGGAAAAACTTGCCTGAGAGTTGCCGAGACGGAGAAGTACCCCCACGTCACGTATTTCTTTAACGGCGGCGAGGAAGAGCCACGTCTCGGCGAGAGGCGCCACATGGTTCCGTCGCCCAAGGTGCCCACCTACGAACTCAAGCCCGAGATGAGTGCGGGCGAGGTGACGCAAATCGTCCTCAATGCAATCGCGCAAGGCGAGGATGACGCGATTGTATTGAACTACGCCAATCCGGACATGGTGGGGCATACGGGCGTGGAAAAAGCCGCCGTACGGGCCGTTGGTTTCGTAGACAAGTGTCTCGGGCACGTTCTCGAGTCACTGGAGAGCGTGGGCGGGGCGGCGGTGGTGACAGCGGACCATGGCAATTGCGAGACGATGTGGGATGCTGAGAACGACTGTCCACACACGGCGCACACGCTGAATGAGACGCCCTGTATCGTCGCGGCACCCGGTTTTGACGGTCCCTTGAGATCAGGCGGCGCGCTTTGCGACGTGGCCCCCACCCTGTTGGGATTGATGGGTATCTCACCCCCACCGGAGATGACGGGGAAGGATTTGCGGTTTCTCTGACGCTTGGCGTTGTGTGTTTCGTTGCGTTCGGCGAATATCTGGTGTGAGCGAAGATTCGAGACTTGATGATGACTGGACATTCACCCGCAAGGAGACGGACATGAACGAGGGAGTCCCTGATTTTCAGGTGTTGCGCGAGATGTATCACCAGGAGGTGGAGGGACTTACCGACGCCCAACTCGACTGGGAAGACCCATCCGAGGAATGGTCGCGCTGGAGTATCAGGAGACAGGTAAGCCACGTGGCGCTCGCCTATTTCTTCTGGTGGGTGAAGATGTGGGGCAAGACCCTCTGGCCGGAGAACCCGCCCGAAGACCCTGTGGATTTCGCCAAGGCGGCGTCCAATCAATACGACCGGAGACTGGATGAGGAGAAATTCTGGCGGCTTGGGGATTTGCTCCCCAAGTTCGATGAGGCGATTCATTTTGCCGAGCGTGCAGCGGAGGAAAAGAGCACGGATGATTTGAACTCACTGGTCCTCACCCGCTCTTTCAAGCCCGAGTTGCTGATGGGAGATACGGATCCCCCCGTGTATCGGTTCTGGATGCACGTCTCCACCTTTCATGACGAGGGACTCACCCAGGATGCGGAAGATGAGACGAAATTCACGTTTACACTGGGTGGCATGCTCCGGCAACTCTACTGGGAGGCGCTCGTACACCTGCGGACGATTCATCGCCTGAAGATCAAACAAGGCCTCACGCCCGTTACGCAGATTCCGAGGGAGGGTTTGTTGCTCGATCCGTTCTTCTGGGGACCCGAGAATGAACCGAAGATGTGAGGCCATGCGCCGCCCACTTTTCTGAGGATGTTCCAATGCCGTTCGTAGCGCCTAACTCGGACATAGACATATTCTATGAGGCCCAGGGAGAAGGGCATCCCCTTCTGCTGGTGAGCGGAACGGGACATGATCACACCTTCTGGTCGGCGCAGCTTCCCTTGCTGAGTGCGGATTACCACTGCATCGTTTTCGACAACCGGGGAGTGGGCAAGAGCACGGCACCGGCGCCGGGGTATTCCTTGGCGGACATGGCGGATGACGCCGCAGGTGTTCTTGATGCCGTCGGTGTAGAGCGCGCCCACGTGATGGGTTTTTCGATGGGGGGTCACATTTCCACCGAGCTCACGCTTCGCCATCCCGAGCGCGTTGTCAGCTTGGGGCTGCATCATACATGGGCGAGGAACTGCGCGCGCCTGGGGTCTTTTCAGCGTGTCCGCATGCGCCTCGCAGCGCGTGGCGAGCGAGAGGCGCTCGTGGAACTAAGCCTTCTGGGGCTTTACTCTCATGAATTTTACGACGCGAACGCCGATCTACTGGAGCAGAAAAGGAAGTGGCTCACTGAACAATCCGGCGTCGACCTGGGCTGGGAGGGGCAACTGCGCGCCTGTCTGGAGGGGGATACCCTCGCTCGGCTTCATCAGATACAGGTTCCCACGCTCATTACGTGTTCGGATCGGGACTTGATCGTCGACCCCCATCACGCGAGGGAGATTCATGCTCGCATCGCAGGCTCCAAACTGATCGTCATGGAGGGAACGGGCCACGTGGCGCTCATCGAGCGACCTGACGCGTTCGCACGCATCTGCCATAAATTTCTGACTTCTCTGCCGCCGGGGTAAGGATACGACTCGCGCCGCCCGTTCGGACGAGTGAACCCCGATTCCCGGAAGGCCCCTGAACTACCGTACGATTTCACTTTCCCCATGGGAGTGATGGTCAAGAAAATGGACGACAGTGCCCAGAAAACAGAACAGATACAGCCCTTCTTCCGGCCCTCCTGGACAGTGTCCATGGGCCTGATACCGGAACTTGCTCTGAAAATAGGCATGCCCTACACTTAGCAAAGCGTTGATTTCAAGGGTGGCTGGCTCCATTGAGGACAGGATATGCATCATCCGGGCTCTTGAGTGCTTGGTGAAGGGGTGGTTGTTCGGTCCAATCGAGACTTCGGACCTCATATAATAACCATGACTTCTCACCGGATCTCGCGCAAGGAGGATGCAGCCGTGTCGGAAACCTACACCCATCACACCAATCCCGATTACCTGGTAGTGACCACATGGAATGACAGGATATATGAATCTCATGGCGTGAATTTCGACAAAACATATAACTGGCCATTTCCGCGCATTGCATACAATGAAGACAGGGACATGTTCGACATAATTCCCGAATGCAAGAGATTCGTAGAAAATGCCAGGAAAAGAGGCATGACCGACGAGGAGAAACTCAAGCTCAGACAAAAAAACATGGTATCAGCTACGCCCAAGGACTGGCATTTCGATGTAATCAGATTCTCCTACAAGGTTTACGCCTATACACATGCCGTCCTGAATGACATGGCCAAAAGGGGTATCATGTACTTTGATGCCGACTTCGTGTTCAAGGATGGACCTCCCGTAGACGAGAAGTGGATATCGGATAATGTACACAGGGACCATGCCCCCGTATCCTACTTGTCCAGCACAGGCGAGATCATGGCAGAATCGGGATTTGTATACTTCAACATGGAACATCCAGAGACCAGAAACCTGGTAGCCGAGATAAGAAACTGCTACGATTCAGGTTCGGTATTCAATATGGACAGGTGGGATGATGGCTATGTGCTGGGCTGGGTACTGAGAGATTTCGAGAACAGGAATGGAATCAGGAATCACAATATGACGATCGACATGGACACATCCATTGTCAACTGCGTAATGGATAGCCCACTGGCCAGCGTGGTCGAACATCATCTTGGATACAAGACATACCCGTCGTATAGCAGGGAGTTTTTCGAGAATGACCTCATGGCTGAATTGAAACTATCCCTGATAACAGAACTGAGAGACAAGAAACTGTCCCGAATAATCGAACGAAGAAACAGAATGTCATCTCCCCAACGCACAGATTCAGAATCATGACATCAAGCAAAACCGTTGGATGAGCTTCTGAAGACGGGAATTCAGGTTCAATCCCCCAAATCCGGGTATGCGGTATATAAGGCAATGGAAAAAACGAAAAAGAACTCTCTGGAATCGTTTTATCAACCTTTGCCAAAATAAACCTGTGCCATTCTGTATGTTGGCCCGCCCTGGTATTACAACGGGAAACCACCGCCGGTTTGACAAAGGCCCTGGGCTTGGGGCAAGAAAAAATCGGTTTCATTCTCTTTGTCCATCGAACCGAACGGTCTGGATATTCGGAAAGTGAGGTGTGCCATCCTCAGGAAGATTTTCGGCTGGTTCACTCGAAGGAACAACCTCTCACCGGGGAGTCGTTCACCTGCTTCAGGCGGCGGTTTCGGCCTGCCGATGGTGCCGGATCAGGCAGAACAGGAAGCCCTTTTTGCCGAGAAAATCGAAGCCCATGGCAAGTGGCTGCAAAGTTCGGGAGCGCGAGGAGAACGTGCGAACTTTGCGGGCTCGAATCTGGAAAGCATCAGTTTATTCATGGCGAACCTCTCCAAGGCAGATTTGCGCGAGGCGTGCCTGTTCCATGCCAACGCGCAATGGGCGAACTTGGATGGGGCTGATCTCACGGGTGCCAATCTCGAAGGAGCCGATCTGTTTCAGTCAAGCCTTGAGGGGGCGAATCTCAGCGGCGCGCGGATGGCCGGGGCCAACATGATGTCCGCTGCTCTCAAATTCGCTGATTTGACGGACGTAGACCTCACGGGAGCCGACCTGCGCGGGACCTCGCTCCAGCGGACAAAACTCTCAGGCGCGAATCTTCTGGATGCTCTCATCGACAATGCCGATCTGGAACTCGCCGACATCCGTGGTGTCGACCTCTCGGGCGTGAAGGGCCTCACACCCGAGCAGGCTGAAGGCGCGCTCAAGGACGGGGAGACACTTTTTCCAGATGTGTGAGGCCTGTCTCCGGGATATTTTTTGGGTGCCTTCCCTGTGTCTTTTTCTTTGGCGGGATTCGGTTTATGATGAGTTTTTGTCGAGATTCAACGAGCAGGAGTAACGCCCCATGGCACAGACGACACGGATGTTGGACCACGAAGTCGATTTGGTGGAGTACTACTACGAACAGGGTTTCACGGACGGGCTTCCCGTCGTACCGCCCACGCCGGAGAAGATAGATGCAACCGTCGCGGCACTGGGAGGTGATAAGGACTTCATCGAATGCCGCGTGCCCCCACGCTGGGGCAACCTCACGAGAGAGGTGCTTGCGATCAACATGGTGATGGCGGGCTGCAAGGTGGAATACGCGTCCATTGTTCGTGCGGCGATGCTCGCGCTTTGCGACCCGCACTTCAACCTGAACGGCGTGCAAGCCACCACCCACATGGCATGTCCGCTCATCGTGGTGAACGGACCGATTCGAAACGAGGTCGGCATGAACGCGGGCTGCAACGTGTTCGGCTCGGGCAACCGCGCGAACGCGACGATAGGCCGCGCGGTACGGATGATTCTCCTGAACGTGGGCGGTGCGTGGCCAGGCGATCTTGACAAGAGTACGCTGGGCTGTCCCACAAAATACACCTACTGCATCGCGGAGAACGAAGAGGCGAGCCCTTGGGCGCCCTATCACGTGGAACAAGGCTACGCGCCCGAGGATTCCACCGTCTTTGCCATCGCTGCCGAGGCACCGCACAGTGTGACGAACCACATCGCGGACGATCCCGAGGGAATCCTCGACAGTATCTGCTCGGCGATGAGCACGATTGCGCACAACAATTCAGTGAGCAGCGGATCGTGCGCCGTCGTCATTAGCCCAGAACATGGGGCGACCATCAGTGCCAGGAACTGGACGCGAAACGACGTGAAAAGCTACCTCTGGATGCATACCAGGAACACGTTTGCCGATATCTCGTTCAACCACCGTTACGGCAAGGTTTACAACCGCAACATTCCCAAGTGGTACAGACGCGCGCCGGAGGAGAGAATTCCCATCGTGCCGAGCCCCGAGAATATCCACCTGTTCGTAGCGGGCGGGGATGCGGGTCGTTTTTCGGCCTTCATCCCCGGCTGGGGCCACATGACAAATCCGGTGCTCCGGGCAATCGACGGCAAGGTGCTCGAAGGCGGCCCCGTCTGCGTGGACGGCACCTGTCTGCTTTAGAATTTTGAGAAGAACGGGAGAAAACCAATGAGTGAAGTCATCACGGGTCAGATCGTCTATGACCCCCGGGGGGTGGTAGAGGCAGAAACCCAGCCCACCGCCGAGCGTGTCGGGGACCTGAAGGGCTTGAAACTCGGCGTCCTGGATAACACGAAGTGGAACGGGCGCAAGCTGCTCGAGAAGACCACGGCGCTGATGGAGGCGGAGGGCCCCTTCGCCGAGGTGCGCTACTACAAGAAAGAGAGCTTTTCGAAGAACGCGGCACCCGATTTGATTGCGCAAATCGTGGAGGAGAACGATGTCGTCCTGACGGCGATTGGCGACTGAGGCTCCTGCACATCGTGCTGTATGCACGATGCGGTCTCCCTGGAGGAAAAGGGTGTCCCCACCGCCGTTATAGTGACCGAGGTGTTCCTCCACGAAGCCCGCGTGCAAAGGGCGGCTCTGGGGATGAACGACCTGACCCCGGTGGTTATCCAGCACCCCCTGAGCACGCTCTCGGAAGAGGAAATCTCCGCGCGCGCGGGTGATGCGGCCCGCCAAGCGGTGAAGGTTCTGCTCAAAGGCTAGTACATCTATTTATGACAAAGCCCTTGGAAGGTATCCGCGTCCTCGACCTGACGCAGTTTCTCTCGGGTCCGCAGGCCACACTTTTCTTGGCGGGCCTGGGAGCCGAGGTCATCCGAATCGACAATCCTGCCACTGGCGACCCGGTGGCCTATTCCCCTCCCTTCATCGGCGAGAAGGGCGTCTCTTACCATCCCCAAACGGATGAGGACATGGGGATGGCCTATTTGAAGCGTACGCGCCAGAAAAAGGCGGTCACCCTGAACATCAAGGATCCACGCGGCCTCGAGATGTTCTATGGCCTCGTCGCTCGATCCGACATCTTGGTGGAGAACTTCTCCGTCGGCGTCACGAAAAGGCTCAAAATCGACTACGAGACGCTTCACGCCCGAAAACCCTCCTTGGTGTATTGTTCCATCACGGGTTATGGACAGACGGGACCTGACTCCGGCCTGAAGGGTTACGACGCTGTCTCCCAGGCCGCTTCGGGCCTGATGAACCTCACGGGCTTTCCCGACGGTCCGCCCACCAAGGCGGGTTCGGCCCTTGGCGACAGTATGGGAGGCACGTTCGCCTTCGGCGCCATCATGACTGCGCTCTTTCACCGTGAGCGCACAGGCAAAGGTCAGCATATTGACATTTCGATGATCGACTGCATCTTCTCGCTCATCTTCGATGAGCCGATGGATTGTTACGAACGGCTGGGCCTCCCGCCGCGTATCGGCAACCGCATCATGCGGCTCGCGCCGTTCAATGCCTACGAGACGAAAGACGGCTGGGTAATCGTCGCTTCGGGCACCAACGCGCATTGGCACAACATACTGCACGGCATCGAACGCACCGACCTGATAGGCGATGAACGATACGAGGACATGAGCCGGCGCGTGAGCAAGGTAGAGGAAGTCGACGCAATCATCAACGAATGGACTAGGCGGCGCGAGACGAAAGAGGCAGTCTCCTCACTGCGTGCGCACGACGTTATCTGCGGGCCGGTGAACAACATCGACGACATCCTCGCATGGCCCCATATGCAAGAGCGCGAGATGATTGTCGATCTCGAACACCCCACCCTGGGGACGCTCGCCGGTGCGAAAGCCCCCGGTTTTCCCTTCAAATTCAGCGAAATCAAGGGTAGCTACGAGGCCTCCGCCCCGCTCGTGGGGCAGCACAACGCGGAAATCCTGGGCGGATTGCTCGGCGTGTCCGACGCAGAATTGAAGGGACTGGAAGACGCAGGTGTAATCTAGGCACCCTCCCTGGAGGAATCTGCAGGGTTTCTTCCATGAGACGCGGTATCTTCATGCTGATGATGGTTTGTTTCCTCCTTTTGGGGTGCGCCGGAGAAGTCAACCTCTCGGGAGGGATCAATCCCAAAACGCTCGATCTGGCCGAAGAGGCGCGACGCACGTTCGATGCCGCCTACGTCATGCTCGAGATAAATGGCGAGTTCATCGGTGGCAGGATGGATGAGAGGTTCGTCCAGGTAAAACTCGCGGGATTAAAGAAAAAACGCCGCACCGTGATTTTCATTCACGGCTGCTCGGGACTAGGACGCGGGAACTTGCACTATATGCGGATTCTCGCACGGGCGGGCTACGCTGTCATTGCGCCAGACAGCTTCGCACGCCGCTACCGGCCTGAGACGTGCGATCCTGCGCGACATCGAGGCATAGAAGGTGCGCCGCACAGGCGCGTGGGGCGGATGCGCCAGAAGGAGATTCATCACGCGGCGTACCGGGTTCGGCATATCCGATGGGTGGACAGGCAAAACCTCTTTCTGATGGGGCACAGCCAGGGAGGAACCGCAGCCGCTTCCTATGGGGGAGATGAGTTCGGTGCTCACGTCATCTCGGGTTCCACTTGCGGGCGCGGCGTTCGAGTGCCTAAAGCGATTCCTGTTCTTGTGCTGTACTCGAAAGGGGATCCCTGGCGGCGTGGGAGGCCCGCCGATAGATGCCTGCGCAAGGCGAAAGAACGTGGTGTGAACATGGAGTTTCATCTCTTCGAGGGTCGCGCGCACAACTTCTCACGCAACAGGCGAGCCCGTCGGCTGATTCTCGATTTTTTGAAGCGATACCGCAGAGCGGAAACGATAATGATACAGAGCGCGCTCTAGAAAAATTCCGTTTCGCCCGGTCTTCACGACAAAGCCGCGCCCCTGTGGTAGGATTCGCCATATCGCATACATGAACTCTGGAGGTTCACCCTCATGCGAATCTGTACGATCAGTCTGGGAGGTGAGGCGCGCATCGGCGTCTTGTTCGGGGAGAAAATCGCCGATCTCAAGCTGGCCTATGCCTTGTCGCTGGATGAGGTATCCGCTGCCGAGGCTATTGACCGCGTCGAGGCCGAGGTTCCCGATGATTGTGAGGAGTTTATCGAGGACCTCGAGTTGAATCGCCCCTTGGCGGAGGAAGCTCTTCAAGTGCTCGAAAATCATGGAAACAAGCAAGAACCGGTTCGCTTCGACGGGATGCAGGTGGTTTATGAACCCGGTGAAGTCGAAATCCTTCCTCCGGTCGTCCCGGGCACGCTGTTCTGCATGGCGAGGAACTACGTGGCGCATGCCGCCGAGATGGCGCGCACTCAGGTGGACGACTTTAAGGAAGAACTTCCGCTCTATTGTTTCCTGAAACCTGCGACGTGCGTGAGTGGCCCCTATGACGATGTGCCTGTCTATCCCTCGATGGAAAAACTCGACTATGAACTCGAACTCGGCGTGCTCATCGGGCAGGGTGGCAAGAACATTCCCGTGGAGCGCGCCATGGACCATGTGGGCGGCTACACCTTGTTCAACGACATGAGCGATCGTACGACGCTCAATATGGGCAAGTTCATCGACTGGTATGCCATGAAGGCTCCCGACGGTTTCGGCCCCATCGGCCCCTATATCCTCTTGCCCGAAGAAGGGCTCGACCCCCACGATTTACGGCTCAAGCTCTGGGTGAACGGCGAACTTAGGCAAGACGCGACCACGGGTGATATGGTCTGGCGCATCGTCGAGCAGGTGTCCTATCTATCGAGTATCACAACACTGCGAACGGGCGACATCATCGGCACCGGATCGCCTGCAGGCAATGCCGCTTCTTGGGGAGAATATCTCCAGCCAGGGGATCTGATAGAGGGTGAAATCGAAAGCATCGGACGCCAAGCTTTCCGCATCAGGATCGAGAACCCCGAGTATGTCCCGGGCTAGATTTTCCGGTGGTTGATCCCTGACAGTCCGGGGATTAAGATTTTCTCGGTGCACGAGGTGCTCCCGAGCCGCTGAAAACCGAAAGGGGAAACCCATGAACTCACCAATGGCCGAAGCCGAATCACTCCGTATGATGGACAAGGAGCACGTCTGGCATCCGCTCTTGAACCATTTCGGAATGGAGGAGAATCCCCTCGATGTCGTGGTCAAGGCCGAAGGATCAACCATCCAGGACGCTTCCGGCAGGGAATACATTGACGCCATGGCCGGGCTTTGGTGCGTGAACATCGGTTACGGGCGCGACGAGGTGGCCCGTGCGGCCTACGAGCAGATGCTCGAGTTGTCCTACTATCCGCTCACGCAGGTAAACCCGCCGGCTGCCAGACTCGCCGAGCGTCTTGCCTCCTTGCTGCCCAAGGGAGTCGAGCGTGTCTGGTTCGTTAACTCGGGTTCCGAGGCGGTGGATACCGCTATCAAGATAGCCCGTGCCTATGGACGTCTGAACGGCGGGAAGCGGTACAAGATCATCGCCCGCCACCAGGGATATCATGGAGCGACAATTGGCGGGGCGAGCCTCACCGGACAGACGCTCAGGCGCGCGATGTTCGAACCGCTCCTGCCGGGCGTGATTCACGTAAGTGCACCCTATTTCTACCGCAGCAACGCAGATACTGAAGAAGAACTCGCCTCCCGCTGCGCGGACGAGCTGGATGAGGTCATCCGCTATGAGGATCCCGGGACTGTGGCGGCGTTCATCGCGGAGCCTGTCATCGGTGGCGGCGGGGTGATTCCGCCTCCCGCGGATTACCTGAAACGCATGCGTGAGGTATGCAGAAACCACGGCGTGTTGTTCATCGCCGATGAGGTTATCACCGGCTTCGGGCGCACGGGAGTGCTGTTCGCTTCCGACTTGTATGAGATCGAACCGGATATCATGACGATGGCCAAGGGGCTGAGCAGCGCCTATCTGCCTATCGGGGCGACGGCGACCACGAGCGAAATTTTCGAGGCCCTGAACGCCGAGGGCGATTCAGGCTTCCTGCAAATCAACACTTACGGAGGACACCCCGCGGCCTGTGCAGCGTCGCTCAAGAATCTGGAAATCATGATGGATGAGGAGTTGCCCGCGCGAGGTGCCAAGGTGGGCACTTATCTCGGCGGGCTATTGAAGAAACTTTCCGACATTCCACTGGTGGGCGACGTGCGGGGGGTGGGCCTCATCTGGGGCGTCGAGTTGGTAGAAGAGAGTGGTGCGCCGCTTCCCACGGCGGCCACGGCGAAGGTGCTGGCCTACGCGAAAGAAGCGGGTGTCATTTTCGGCAAGAACGCAGGTATCGCAGCGGGCCCCTCGAACACCGTAACCATCAGCCCGCCGCTGGTCTTTACAGAAGAAGAAGCCGAGCGCGCTGCCTCCGCTCTCGACGGTGCCCTGCGCCGCGTCCAGGCGGAGAGTGGCGTGTGAAACGATAGCTGATAATCCAATCTTATTCATCATCCTGTAGGGAGGTTGTAATATGTCCAACATCACTATGCTCGACATCGAGGACCTGAAAAAGACGAAACTCGCTCCTTTCCTCAACAAGGCGCTAAAACACCGAGCGCCCGACCCTGCCTTTCACGCCATGCAGGGCCACAACGAGGATCTGGCGAAGTCGATGTATCTCGCCTGGGGAACGGTATTCAACACCGGTGTCATCGACCACAGGCTCAAGGAAATCATCCGCGTTCAGCTATCGCGCCGGGCCTTTTGCAACTACTGAGGGAACGTACGCTCTGCTTCGGCGAAGCAGGCAGGTTTGACCGAGGAGATGATTGACGAGGGTATCGATAACTGGCGCGAGAGCGATCTTTTCACCGAAGCTGAGAAACTGGTCTTGGAATACAGCGAACTCATGGATTCGGAACCCGAGAAAATTGATGAGGCCTTCTATGCGAGGCTGCGTGAATGTTACTCGGATGAGGAAATCGTGGAACTCGGCTCTTTCATCGGCTTCAACGTGGGCTACCATACCTTTTTCCGGACGCTCGATTTCTATCCCATGTTCTCCCCCGACGGCAGGCTCGTGAGTCAGGAGGAATCGCGCCGCATCTACGGCGATTGCCCCGTCTCGCACTTGAGCGGTCCGCTGGCGCGCGCGATCGAAGAGGGTGAGGCGCAACAGACCAACGGCAGCTAGGAGGACGCCATGCCGATCATCGAGCCGCTCGAACCCGAAGGAATTGAAGAGAAGGACTGGAAACGTATTATGGAGCGCACCACCGAGACGCAGGCACCCGATGCGCTCTTCTCGCGCATCATGGCCCATGCACCCGGCTACGCCGGCCCCCTGCACGACGCCATGCACCGTTCCCATGTCATGGGCGGGGTGGATCACAAACTCAAGGAGATGATCCGCATTCAACTCGCCAGGACCGCGCAGGATACCTACTTCTCCAACCTGCGCTCCGAGCAGGCGAAAAAAGAGGGCCTGACGGAGGAGCGCATCGAAGCTGCCTGCGGGAATTTCGAGAACGACGCACAGTTCACCGACGCCGAGAAATGGGCACTCCGGTTTTCCTGCTGGATGTATCGCGACGCCGCGAGGCTGGACAGGGAATTCTACGATGAGGGCAAAAAACACTTCACAGAGGCCCAGATCATGGAGATCGGCGCGATGGTGGCACTTCACTACGGCCTTCAGGTTTTCATGCGCACGCTCAAGGCCTATCCCTTACATGACCCCGAGGGCAACCCCGTATCACAGGAACAATCTGAGCAGATTTACGGAAAAGACGTGCCTACACCCTCATGAGTTTCGCCGTCGGTTCAGAAGCGTCCGCTTTGCAGGAACTTGTTCGGGATGTTCTTTTCCCGGCTGTGAGGCTATCGACCTGTCGCTCGCGGAGTTGGAGACGCTGGTGCGAAATGACAGGCCGGACTGGAAAGGTGTGCTTGAGTGCGTCAAAGGTGTTTATTTGATCATGGACACGAAAGCGGGAAACGCTATGTCGGCTCTGCCTGTGACGATCAAGGAGTGCAGTCACGGTGGCGTGAATATATTGAGCGCGCCAATGGGGGAAACACCGAACTGAACGCGTGGCCCGACGACCAAGGGGGGATGGATTATTGCCGGGTTCATTTTCGGTTCACGCTGTTGGAGTATTGAACTGGTCGAACGCCCGAGTATCTTTTCCTTGAACGCGAGGAATCCTGGAAACGGATACTCATGACGCGCGGCAGGCAGGGGTTGAATCTCGGTTGATGGGTTGTTTTTCGCGTTGAGTACAGGGCGGCGTGGTGAAAAAATCCTTGAATTACTTCCTCTCCCCATGTTCTAATGAATTTACAATCATCACAAAAGCGAATGCCCATGTTTGGAGGCGCTTACGTCAACTCACCATTCGCCTTGAACTGGCAGGAATATGGCCTCTCTTTGCCTTGCCTGTTTCTCTGGGAGTCGTTGCATGCTGTCTATATGCGCAATCTTTTCGGGAACAAACGAATTTCAACCGGATTTCACAACAATGGGAATGAGATCATGAAAAACCATCAACAGACTTCTCTTCCATGGTTTGCTATGTGGGGAGTGTTTCTCGCCTTCGTTGCTCTTGCGTTCACGGCGAGCGGGGCGGAGGCGGCAGTGGCCGTCGAGGGCCGGGTCGCAAATGACAAATACATATTCAACACCTTCTTTTTGCTGATCTGTGGCGTGCTCATCATGTGGATGTGCGCGGGCTTCACAATGCTCGAGTCGGGTTCGGTACGCACGAAGAACGCCTCGGTGATTTGCCTGAAGAACATCGGCCTCTACGCCATCGCGGGGATCATGTTCTACATCATCGGCTATAACCTGATGTTTGTGGACGTTGGCGGCTGGATAGGCTCCGTCAAACTCTTGTTCCGGCCTTCTGGCGATGAGGTCGCCCTCTTGGCCGGGAATGAAAAGGCGGGCACCGCCATAATCGGGACCGACTATGCCAGCATATCCTTCTGGTTTTTTCAGATGACTTTCGTGGCGACTACCGCTTCCATCGTCTCTGGTGCCCTCGCCGAGCGTGTGAAGCTGTGGACATTCTTTGTTTTCATTGCAATCCTCACCGGCATCATCTATCCGCTGGTGGGTGCCTGGACGTGGGGCGGGGGCTGGCTCACCAAACTGGGTTTCAGCGATTTCGCTGGTTCCACTATCGTTCACTCGACCGGAGGATGGGCGGCGCTCGCGGGAGTCATCGTGGTAGGCGCGCGTCGCGGGAAGTTTCGCGAGGATGGGAGCGTCAAGCCCACGCCGCCCTCGAACGTCCCGCTGGTCACTCTCGGGGCCTTCATCCTTTGGTTTGGCTGGTTCGGGTTCAATGGCGGCTCCATGCTGGTGCTCAAGGGATCGGTCGATGCGTTGACGATGAGCAACGTGCTGGTCAGCACCAACCTCGCAGCTGCGGCAGGTTGCGTCGCCGTCTTGTTCACCGCAAATTCCATCTTCGGGCGTGTGGACTTACTCGCGGTGCTGAACGGCGCTATCGGCGGCCTCGTCGCCATCACGGCCGGACCGAACATCGTTGAATACCATTGGGCAGTCATCATAGGTGCCATTGGCGGCTTGGTGTGCGCGTACGGTTTGAAGATATTGGAGAACCTGAAGATAGATGACGTCGTGGGCGCGATTCCCGCGCACCTGTTCGCTGGAATCTGGGGGACACTTGCGGTCTGTATCGCAGCGGGCGGTAGCCTCTCCGCGCAAATAATCGGCATTGTGGCGATTGGCTTGTTCGTGTTCGTGATCTCCTACGTCGTATGGTTGGTTCTGGACAAGACGATGGGCGTGCGGGTGACGGCTTCCGCGGAGGACCATGGGCAGGATTCGGCAGAACTCGGCATCGAGGCCTATCCCGAATTCGTGCTCATGCCCGATGAGGACGACGCGCACTTGGCAAAAGGAACTCGATAGACCGGGCGAGAAAGCCTTCCGGCAGGATTGTTCGGAGGGATTAAAGCCCGGCGTGCGTTTTTTCGCGTCACGCCGGCCCGAAATACGCCTTGATGCGTCTGGCCGCCTCCTTAGAGACGCCGCTCATCACCTCTGTCACGCGTTTGGGTGAGGTGTCCTCAATTACGCCGTACCATCCCGATTCATACATCTCTCGCACATCTTTCGGGATGTAGTAGACTGCCGGGTCGCGCCGGGCGGCGTCGCTCTTCGCTCCGTGATCCATGGGGGATGCGTCCGTGGCGAGTTCGAGGTGAGCGAGTTCGGGCCTGTCGGCGAGGACAGGCAGGACCTCGAGTTCTCCACCGTGGGTGAGGCCCACCTTCTGGCCGTAGAGGTTCTTGGCAATGAAGTGCGCGTGCACGATGAGGATTCGCAAACCCTCGTGTGCGTTCTGGGCGTCTTCGGCGGCGATCTCCATCGCCGGCAGGTTGCGCTCGTGCCAGTTCAGGAACACGATTTTTCTCGCACCGTGCTGATGGAGGCTGCCGACGACATCGCGCATCAGGCGGGTCATAGTCTCAGAGCGCAGTGACACCGTTCCACCGAAGCCCATGTGCAGGGGCGTAACACCGAAGGGGCAGAAGTCCACGAGCAACCCGCCGGTGATAGCCACGACCCGCCTCGCGAACGATTCAGCCGCGTAGTAGTCTGTACCCATCGGCAGGTGGGAGCCGTGTTGCTCCACACTGCCGATGGGAATGATGGCTAGGGCAGTTTCCTCCAATATCTTTTCGGCTTCGGGGTTCGTCATTTCCATCAGTGTGCGCGCTTTTCCCATCGTTCTATGACTCCTCGTCTTGATCTTGATCCGTCGCGGGAATCGGTCCTTTGATTTCCATGAGTTCTATTACCACGCCGTCGGGCCCCTTGAGGTAGAGGTATTTGAGATGCGGCATATCGTCCTCTTCAATGATGGGGACGCTGTGTTCGTTGAGCATCGCACGGGCGGCGTCGAGTTCTCCCTTGCCTACGTAGAAGCCGATGTGGTCGACGCCCCGTACGATGATCATCCCTCCTCCGGCCATGAGTTTGGTCTGGGGCGCGCCTTTGCGCTCGCGCGAGTCGACGACGCGTGCCCCCAGGATTTCCTGGTAGAAGCGCACTGCTTCGTCGTGATCCGTATGGAGAATGTGCGTATGTTCGTAGGTGAGTTTCATGGCACATCTTTTTTCGGTCGTGCCCGGTGAAGGTGGCTCGAAAAAATTCCTTTCCCATATATCGCAGAGCGGGACGTTCCATATTCATTCTGGCGCAAAAGGATTCCTTTTTGAAGTGTGCCGCGAAATTTCGTCTCTGACGATAAGGAAGGTCTTCCGGTGAGCAAGAAGATGCAAGCCGCTATGACCCCGCGGATACTTTGCAAATCGGGACGAATCATTGTATACACAATCTCCCTGACCCAACTCGTCTGCCATCGCGGGACGGCTCGACAAAGAGCCGGGCGGAGGAGTCTGGATGATCAACATCCCGCTGGAGGCAATTCCTGTGGCGCAAGCAGTATGCAACGGAGTCCAGATTTCCTACGATGATAACGGCATGAACACCCCGACACCCCCCATCGTCTTTATACATGGGCACGGCTTGAATCGCTCGATGTGGGAGCGCCAGAAACTCGCGCTCCGGGGTACGCACCGTGTCCTCACGTATGACCTGAGAGGACATGGTCGATCGGAGAACCCCCCCACGGGCTACAGCCGGGACGAAGAGGTCGCGGACCTCCTCGACTTGCTCGAACACACCCGTATCACCAGAGCCCACCTCGTGGGTCTGAGCCGCGGCGCCGGAATCGCGCTCGGCTTCGCCGCGGCGCACCCGGACAAAACGGCGTCGGTCATCGCGATGGGCCCGGGTTACGACTACCCCCGCCTGATGCCCGAGTTTGCTGACCAAAGGCTCCAGACCATGGCCACCCTGAGGGCCGAGGGACTGCGAGCGGCCAAGGACTACTGGGCAGATTTGCCCATCTTCGCCTCTGTGCGGGAAAACGAGGACGCCGCCGATTGGGCAGAGGACATGCTCCTGACTTACACAGGCGCGCATTGGCTCGACCAGAATCCTCCACAGGACACGTCGCTCGCGAACATCGCCGCAAAGATCACAGCCCCCACACTCCTCCTGGTGGGCGAGAAGGATTTGCCTGGCTTCCATGAATGTGTGGACGAACTGGCGGCGAAGATTGAAGGCGCAGAGAAAATGGTGGTCTCTGGTGTGGGACAACTGATGGCGATCGAGGACATCGATACGGTGACGGAGCACATCTCCGCGTTTTTGGCGAAGCAATAAAGGAAGATTCCGAGTCGCGCGCGTTCAGCGTCTTATGGTTTCTTGTACGGGTCCGCGCGTGAATATCCGAGAACGGGATGCGGCGGAGATCGGTATTGAATCCCTTTTCCGAAGTCAGAAAAATCGAGGCGGATGTGCTCATCATCGGCGGCGGCGTCGCCGGAATGATGGCGGCGGTGGGCTGCATTCGCTCGGGCGTCCAGCCTATTCTCATCACGAAGGCCACGTTTCCCTCGGGCAGTTCATCCATGGCGCGCGGCGGCTACACCGCGGCAATGGGCCACTCCGAGCCCACCGACAGGCCTGAATTCCTTTATGAGGATTCCATCGAGGCGAGTTACGGAATCTGTAACCACCGCCTGATGCGGATCATGAGCGAAGAGGCCATCGACAGGACAATCGAGCTTGACGCCTGGGGACTGGGCCTCGTGAGGATGGAAAACGGCAACTATCACCAGAAGAAAAGTGCCTCGCATCGATTTCCGCGCCTGCTTCACTGTGGAAAGCTGATGGGCAAGCCACTCATGCAATCTCTCGCACGGAAGATGCGCGAATGGGGCGTGAAGACGATACAGCATGCTGTCTTCGTGGACCTCATGAAAGTTGGGGAGCGCGTTGTCGGAGCGTGGGGGTTCATGTACAGAGAGGGGGTACCCATCGTTGTGCACGCACGTTCGACCATCATGGCGACGGGCGGCGCCCCGCAACTCCATGAGGTGAACGACTCGCCTCCCTATATCTCGGGCGACGGCTATGCCATGGCGCTGCGCGCAGGGGCCGAACTCATCGACATGGAGTTCATCGACTATCAGCTACTCGCCGCAGCACCGCTCAATATCCGGGGCTATCCGCCCCACACGAGCGGTTTCATCAACGCGGGCGCCTTTCTCTATAACAACAACGGTGAGCGCTTCATGTGGAACTATGACCCCGAGCGCGGCGAGCGTGCTACACGCGCCGTGGTGAACCGGGGCGTGGGCATGGAGATTTTCGAGGGACGCGGCACGGAGAATCACGGCATCTATCTCGATGCGCGCCACGTAATCGAGGAGGTGAACGACGGCGCCACGGCGGACATCATTCGCGTATTCAAAACCCAGGGTGTGGACATGGCGGAATCGCCCATTGAGGTGGCGAGCGGTCCGCACACCTATCTGGGTGGTATACGGATAGACGAATGGGGCCGCACGAACCTGCTTGGTTTCTACGCGGGTGGCGAGGCTGCCGGTGGTGTCCACGGTGCGAACCGAACGGGTGGCGCGGCTTTGGCAGACAGCTACGTCTTCGGGCTTCGCTCGGGCATCGGCGCAGCTTGTGAGGGAACGCGTCTTGAAAGGCCCGATCCCGAAAGCGGCGGTTGGCAAGAGGGAATCGAGAAGCTGCGCGAGATCGAGGCGAGGACGCACGGATCGGACGACAAGCAACTACGCCTTGAGGTGCAGCAGGTAGGTGTAGAAGGCATCGGGCAGATTCGTGAGGAAGCGAGACTTGAGAAAGCTCTCTCGCGGCTCGATGAACTAGAGGCCGAGAACGCTTTGGCCGTGGTGGCCGGCGATGCGTACCGCAAGCGCTTTGATTGCATGAGGAGGATTCAGGAGAATCACAACCTCATTGGCGTGGCGCGCATGCTTGCCGTGGCGGCCCTCGCGCGAAAGGAAAGCCGGGGCGGGCATTTCCGCATCGACTACCCCGAGATCGACGAGGCTTGGCGATGTAACCTTGTGCTCTCGCTTGAGGACGGGAAGGTGATGCCAAGACGCCAGGAAGTGGTGGAAGCAAGCGATTCAGCACTCGTGCCCGGGGAAACGCCCACCACGGCAGCACTCGTGGAACAAGGTGGAATCGGCCAGAAAAATTCCCAGCATTTTCCCCCTGCCATTCTTCCAATGCGGAATGATCAATTAAAGCCCAATAATAACAAATAGATATGAATGCCGACCGGCGCTTCTAAAAAAGCGAAAAAAATCGGGTTTTTTCTTTGACAAACTCATCCCGAACCACTATATTTCGCCAGCCTGAACGGCCAAGAAGACTACAAGCAATACGCAGAGGTGGCGTCGAGAAGTTCTTGTGCCTCCGACGAATGGGAACAGACATTCCCTGTGCTTTTTCATGCGTACTCAGGCTTTGTGGGTTGACACGTACTGTCAATCATTGGTAATCTGTGTTTTCCTTCTTGTTTCAGGAAGATATGATCTTTGAAAAAAGAATAGGATATGTGACGGACCTGAACGGGCTCAGTAGTACAATTCCCAATTGAATCCAAAGGGATGGGAATCCTCCGGGAAACCGGTGAGGTGCATTTTCCCTTTGGCAACGAAATATAAATTGGAGAGTTTGATCCTGGCTCAGAGCGAACGCTGGCGGCGTGCCTAACACATGCAAGTCGTACGAGAAAGCCTTCGGGCAAGTAAAGTGGCGAACGGGTGAGTAACACGTGAGCAACCTGCCTTTGGATTCGGGATAACTCCTCGAAAGGGGGGCTAATACCGGATAAGACCACAGAGTCGAATGGCTCAGGGGTAAAAGATGGTCTCTTCATGAAAGCTATCGTCCAAAGATGGGCTCGCGGTCCATTAGCTTGTTGGCGGGGTAAAAGCCCACCAAGGCGACGATGGATAGCCGACCTGAGAGGGTGATCGGCCACACTGGGACTGAGATACGGCCCAGACTCCTACGGGAGGCAGCAGTGGGGAATTTTGCGCAATGGGGGAAACCCTGACGCAGCGACGCCGCGTGGAGGATGAAGGCCTTTGGGTTGTAAACTCCTGTCAGGAAGGACGAACGGCAGGGTAGTTAATACCTGCCCTGTTTGACGGTACTTCCAGAGGAAGCTCCGGCTAACTCCGTGCCAGCAGCCGCGGTAAGACGGAGGGAGCAAGCGTTGCTCGGAATCACTGGGCGTAAAGGGCGTGTAGGCGGGATGGTCAGTCGGATGTGAAAGCCCCGGGCTCAACTCGGGAAGTGCATTCGATACTGCCGTTCTTGAGTGTGGTAGAGGAGAGCGGAATTCCTGGTGTAGCGGTGAAATGCGTAGATATCAGGAAGAACACCTGTGGCGAAGGCGGCTCTCTGGACCAATACTGACGCTAAGGCGCGAAAGCTAGGGGAGCGAACGGGATTAGATACCCCGGTAGTCCTAGCCGTAAACGATGGGCACTAGGTGCGGGAGGCGTTGACCCCTTCTGTGCCGGAGCTAACGCATTAAGTGCCCCGCCTGGGGAGTACGGCCGCAAGGCTAAAACTCAAAGGAATTGACGGGGGCCCGCACAAGCGGTGGAGCATGTGGTTTAATTCGACGCAACGCGAAGAACCTTACCTGGGTTTAAATTGCTTGGGACAGCTATGGAAACATAGTTTCCCTTCGGGGTCCTTGCAAAGGTGCTGCATGGCTGTCGTCAGCTCGTGTCGTGAGATGTTGGGTTAAGTCCCGCAACGAGCGCAACCCCTGCCCTTAGTTGCCAGCGGTTCGGCCGGGAACTCTAAGGGGACTGTCGGTGATAAACCGGAGGAAGGTGGGGATGACGTCAAGTCCTCATGGCCCTTACGTCCAGGGCTACACACGTGCTACAATGGCACATACAAAGGGCTGCGAACTCGCGAGAGGGAGCCAATCCCGAAAAGTGTGCCTCAGTTCGGATCGGAGTCTGCAACTCGACTCTGTGAAGCCGGAATCGCTAGTAATCGCGGATCAGCATGCCGCGGTGAATACGTTCCCGGGCCTTGTACACACCGCCCGTCACACCACGAGAGTCGACGGTACCAGAAGTCGTTGAGCTAACCCTTTGGGGAGGCAGGCGCCGACGGTATGGCCGGTGATTGGGGTGAAGTCGTAACAAGGTAGCCGTAGGGGAACCTGCGGCTGGATCACCTCCTTTCTAAGGAGTGCTGAATGATTCGTTTTCAGAAAGCACGGGAGGGGGGGAGGGCGTTTTCGCTGTCCGGTGGAAACGAATCGCTTTCCTGCCTGAAGATCGTGCGACGCCGCCTTGCACCTATGGGGCATGGCAGGATGATTGCAAAACGAATCGGCGCTTCAAGGTCGACTGCCCGTCTCGGGCCGTCCATATCCTGTTCTTGAAAATTACGCCACAGCGGGTATGCGGATTGTTCCGAATTCGGTCAGTTATGAATTTGGGCTGAATGTCTGGGTGAATCCCGACGCGGAAGCTTGGTTTGAAGTCGCGCGGGCGAGGTCGCGGGCCTATAGCTCAGTTGGTCAGAGCGCGCGCCTGATAAGCGCGAGGTCCCTGGTTCAAATCCAGGTAGGCCCACCATACCGGAATTCCGGAATTGACAGAAACGAAACGCATGGCATGAAACGCCTGGAAGTGATGGCGTGGATGGACCGTTGAGCGGAGCCGTGCAGGCTCATCGTCGTCGCGGGTCGTTCCCTGAAGCGAAATCTGAGATATGGGGATGTAGCTCAGTCGGGAGAGCGCCTGGTTTGCAACCAGGAGGTCGGCGGTTCGAGCCCGCTCATCTCCACCATTTGCATTGGCGGCTGTGGGTGATGAATTTGAATTCTCTGGCAGTTTCGGGCGGGAGTTTCTTCCGTCTTTTGATCTTTGACAATCGAATCGCATGAATTGGCATGTTCATTGAAGGCTCTCAGTAATGGCTGGGAATCTGAAATCTCAAGATTCGGTCAAGCTACTAAGGGCATACGGTGGATGCCTTGGCGCTAGAAGGCGATGAAGGACGTGGTTAGCTGCGATAAGCCTCGGGGAGCCGCTAGCAGGCTTTGATCCGGGGATTTCCGAATGGGGAAACCCTCTGGGAGTAATTTCCCAGAATTCTCCGCTGAATACATAGGCGGTGGAGGCTAACCCAGGGAACTGAAACATCTAAGTACCTGGAGGAGAAGAAATCAACCGAGATTCCGCTAGTAGCGGCGAGCGAAAGCGGAGTAGCCTAAACCGGAAGCATAGCAATATGTTCCGGGGTTGCGGGATGTTGTCGGGGCCTAGCCCTGGAAGTCAAAAAAACATGGTATAGCAGAAGAGTTCTGGAAAGGCTCACCATAGAAGGTGAAAGTCCTGTAAGCGAAATACCGTGTTCTTCCTGGACGGCACTCCCAAGTACGACGGGACACGTGGAACCTTGTCGGAATCCGGGGGGACCACCCTCCAAGGCTAAATACTCTCTAGCGACCGATAGCGTACCAGTACCGTGAGGGAAAGGTGAAAAGTACCCCTGTTAGGGGAGTGAAATAGAACCTGAAACCGTATGCCTACAAGCGGTGGGAGCACGATGCCGAGAGGTTCGCCTCTTGGCCGTGTGACCGCGTGCCTTTTGCATAATGAGCCTAGGAGTTACTCTCAGTGGCAAGGTTAAGCCGGGAGGTGTAGCCGCAGCGAAAGCGAGTCTGAATAGGGCGTCTGAGTCGCTGGGAGTAGACCCGAAGCCGGGTGAGCTAGCCATGGCCAGGGTAAAGCTGGTGTAACAACCGGTGGAGGCCCGAACCAGTGTAGGTTGAAAACTGCTTGGATGAGCCGTGGCTAGGGGTGAAAGGCCAAACAAACCCGGAAATAGCTGGTTCTCCCCGAAATGTATTTAGGTACAGCCTCGTATGTATGCTCTCGGTCGTAGAGCACTGGATGGACTAGGGTCCTCACCAGGTTACCAAACCCAACCAAACTCCGAAGGCCGGGATGTCTTGTACGGGAGTGAGTCCGCGGGTGATAAGATCCGCGGTCGAGAGGGAAACAACCCAGATCGCCAGCTAAGGTCCCTAAGTGTGTGCTAAGTGGGAAAGGTTGTGGGAACGTCAAAACAGTCAGGAGGTTGGCTTAGAGGCAGCCATCCTTTAAAGAAAGCGTAACAGCTCACTGGTCGAATGATCCTGCGCCGAAAATGTAACGGGGCTCAAGCACACCACCGAAGCTGCGGATTGGTCGGCTTCGCCGATCAGTGGTAGGGGAGCGTTCCGCGCTAGGCCGAAGCCGGACGGACGACGACCGGTGGACGACGCGGAAGTGAGTATCTAGGCACGAGTAGCGAGAAAGCAGGTGAGAGACCTGTTCGCCGAAAACCCAAGGGTTCCTGAGGAAGGCTAATCCGCTCAGGGTCAGTCGGCCCCTAAGGCGAGGCCGAAAGGCGTAGCCGATGGGAAACGGGCTAACATTCCCGTACCTGCACGAGACTGCCAATGGGGTGACGCAGAAGGGTAGGTCAGCCACCTGATGGATGGTGGTTTAAGCATGTAGGCGGAGGGTTCAGGCAAATCCGGACCCTCTCAACGCTGAGGTGTGATGACGAGGAGCTTGCTCCGCAAAGTGATTGATCCCATGCTGCCTGGAAAAACCTCTAGGTGATAGGTTCGCGCAGACCGTACCGTAAACGGACACACGTGGGTGGGTAGAGAATACTAAGGCGCTTGAGAGAACACTCGCTAAGGAACTCGGCACATTGACACCGTAACTTCGGGAGAAGGTGTGCCCCAAGTAGGTGAAACGGCTTGCCCGTGGAGCTGAAAGGGGTCGCAGTGAAATGCCCCAGGCGACTGTTTACTAAAAACACAGGACTCTGCGAAGCCGCAAGGCGAAGTATAGGGTCTGACGCCTGCCCGGTGCCGGAAGGTTAAGGGGAGGGGTTAGTGCTTCGGCGCGAAGCTCTGAACCGAAGCCCCGGTAAACGGCGGCCGTAACTATAACGGTCCTAAGGTAGCGAAATTCCTTGTCGGGTAAGTTCCGACCTGCACGAATGGCGTAACGATCTGGGGACTGTCTCAGCGAGTGACTCAGTGAAACTGTAGCAGCGGTGAAGATGCCGTTTACCCGCGACTAGACGGAAAGACCCCGTGCACCTTTACTACAACTTGGCAATGACACCCGGAATATCATGTGTAGGATAGGTGGGAGACTTTGAAGCATGGCCGCTAGGCTGTGTGGAGTCGTCCTTGAAATACCACCCTTGTTATTTTGTGTGTCTAATCCAGGCCCGTGAATCCGGGTCGGAGACATTGCCAGGCGGGTAGTTTGACTGGGGCGGTCGCCTCCTAAAACGTAACGGAGGCGCCCGAAGGTGTCCTCAGGCTGAATGGAAACCAGCCGTCGAGTGTAAAGGCAAAAGGGCGCTTGACTGCAAGACAGACACGTCGAGCAGGTGCGAAAGCAGGGCTTAGTGATCCGGTGGTTCTGAGTGGAAGGGCCATCGCTCAACGGATAAAAGGTACGCCGGGGATAACAGGCTGATCTCCCCCAAGAGTTCACATCGACGGGGAGGTTTGGCACCTCGATGTCGGCTCATCGCATCCTGGGGCTGAAGCAGGTCCCAAGGGTTTGGCTGTTCGCCAATTAAAGCGGTACGCGAGCTGGGTTTAGAACGTCGTGAGACAGTTCGGTCCCTATCTGTCGTGGGCGCAGGAGATTTGAGGGAAGCTGACCCTAGTACGAGAGGACCGGGTCGGACGAACCTCTGGTGTTCGAGTTGTGGCGCCAGCCGCAGTGCTCGGTAGCTATGTTCGGAAGGGATAACCGCTGAAAGCATATAAGTGGGAAGCCCCTCCCAAGATGAGATCTCCCTGGACTTCGGTCCCTGAAGGCCCCTTCAAGACCAGGAGGTTGATAGGCCGGAGGTGTACGCACAGGAATGTGTTCAGCTGACCGGTACTAATAGGCCGTGCGGCTTGACCGATTTGAGATATCACTCATCGGTTCTCGGCCGGAGCCTCATGATGCCAATCGTGTGATTTGATTGTCAGGAATTTCAAAAATTTCCGGTGGCTATAGCGGCGGGGCCACACCCGTTCCCATCCCGAACACGGCAGTTAAGCCCGCCAGCGCCTATGGTACTGCGGTCCTTTCCGTGGGAGAGTGGGTCGTCGCCGGAATATGAATCGGAAACCCCGCTGGTCATTACAGCCAGCGGGGTTTTTGTGTCTGTACAGGGAATGGCGAGCTTCGGGTATCCCCGAACGCTCGGGTACATATCGGGAATCTGTTTCGGATTTCCTGTCATGACGGGTGCCATGGAACTCGGCCTCGGTGGATTGTTCTATGCTTTGCCCGATGTCCATGTCATCCCCTGGTATCTCGGTTACGTCTGTATCCCCTGAATGGCGCGGAAGATCGCTGTCGCCGACGGAATGGACGCAACAGGCGAAAACCGGGCAAGCCGTTTACCTTCCTTCTCGTGGTGTCATTCATCCTGGTTTTTCTCGGCCGGGACACCTTGAGCGGGTTGTCCTGGAAAGGAGTAACGCGAAAGAGCAATCCTTACAACATCCAACTCTCCGGTAAGGGGATTCTCATCTTGCGCCCCGTTGGTGTCCGTTTTTCCGACTACAATCAGTGGCAAGTCGAAGCCGCCGGACAGCGTCGGAAGAAACGGGGAAAGGCAGTGTCGGCATATGGGTTTCTAGGCCTTATTGCCGCCTACGTTGGCCTGGGACTCATCTGTTACGGTATCTGCGTCACGGCGAAGGGTGCAGAAATACGCCTCGGTGGACTCAGAGCGCAAACACGCCGGGACGATGACCGAACCAGATTACAGGCACAATGAGTTAATGGTCGAATCCGATTGCAAGCACACCGGATCGGTAGCAGCCCTGCGTGAAATCATCAAGCGCACCAAATCGCCGCGATTAGCCGGCCCGGTTTTCGTCCCTGAAAGACATTCACTCTCTCAATTGAAATCGGGACCAGTTTTCTGCAGCGTCCGCTGCATTTTTCATCGCTTTGTTGTATACTATTACACTTACTCATTGAACATGCGCTGGCCACAATCTCGCCAACCGATGGAAGACAGCCATGGCGCAAGAGGCTCACGCATCAAGAGAAGCTGCCACTCCTCAAGGGCGGCAATCGGCTTATAACGTACTGGTTCGCTTCGGCCCAGTCATCGGGCTCGCGTTCCTGTGTCTTGTTCTCTCCGTTACGTCCGAAGCCTTCCTGAACCCGGCGAACTTGATCAATGTCGCTCGCCAAGTCTCCATCAACGCCATCATCGCTGCTGGCATGACGTTCGTCATGATCTCGGGCGGGTTCGACCTATCGGTTGGCTCCGTCATGGCACTCTCGGGCGTGGTGGGCATCATGGCGATGAATGCCTTCGGTGACGCGGCGGGAATCCTGATCATGTTGGCCGTTGCCCTTTCCTGTGGCCTTTGGAACGGTCTGCTCGTCGCCTTCGCGCGCATCAACGCCTTTGTGGCCACGCTTGCCGGGATGACCATCTACCACGGCATCGCGCTCGTGGTGACAGACTCGTTTCCTGTCACGCGCTTCGGGGGCTGGTACCGCAACTTCGGCTAGGGGCACCTCTTCGGGCTGCCGATTCCGATCTACGTTCTCATCATCGTCTATGTCGTCGCCCACATCGTGCTGACGCGCCGTCGGTCTACGCCGTGGGCGGGAACGAGGAGGCCGCCCGCCTCTCGGGCATCAACGTGGAGCGCATCCGCACGTCGGTATTCACCATATGCGGCTTCGGCGTGGGTATCGCCTCGCTTCTGATCATCGGGCGGTTGCAGTCCGCGCAGGCGAACATGGGCATTCAGGCTGAACTTGACGCCATCGCTGCTGTCGTCATCGGCGGTACGAGCCTCGCAGGTGGGGAGGGGCGTGTATTCGGAACCCTTGCGGGCGCCTTCACCATCGGGGTTTTAAACAACGGTCTGAACCTACATGACATCAGTGCACACTGGCAGCTTGTGGCCAAGGGCGTCGTCATTGCGCTCGCCGTTATCATTGATCGCCAACTCGTGCACAGACAGTGAGCAGATGTCGGCGATGTTAACGATGGAAGGAATATCCAAGGCATTTCTGGGTGTCCAGGTGCTCTCGAAAGTCGATTTCGAGGTCATGCACGGCGAGGTGCACGCCTTGATCGGAGAAAACGGAGCGGGCAAGTCCACACTCATCAAGATACTCGCGGGTGTCCACCGGAGCGATGCAGGAACGATACGCTTCGAGGGAAACGACTATAACGCCACCAATCCACATGAAGCGCTGGCGATGGGTGTAGCCGTCATCTACCAGGAATTGAACCTCGTCCAGAAGCTTACGGTGGCACAGAACATCTTCCTGGGCCATGAGCCCCTGCGACGTGCGGGTTTCGTCGCCACCCGTGAGATGAACTTGCGCGCCGGAGAAATCCTGAAAAAACTTGGTATCTCGATCGACCCGCGCACCCAGGTTGAGGAACTAGGTGTCGCCCAGAAGCAGATGGTAGAAATCGCAAAGGCGCTCTCTCGCGCTTCGCGCATCCTCGTGATGGACGAACCCACCGCTCCCCTCACGCAGAGCGAGATCGAGGTTCTCTTCCGCGTCATTGCAGGCTTGAAAGAAGAGGGAATGGGAATCATCTACATCTCGCACCGCCTTGATGAGGTTTTCCAGATTGCCGATCGCGTCACAGTGCTGCGCGACGGTGAGCGGGTGCATTCGAGTGAAGTACCCGAGACGCGGATCGACGAACTCGTCCTTGCGATGGTGGGTCGTCGCCTCGCCGAGGTGGAACCCCCACTTGATGTTCCTGAAGATGCGCCCGTGGTGCTCGAAGCGGATGATCTGGCTGATGGGAGGGTGGTGCAGGGCATCTCTCTGCAGGTGAGGGCGGGCGAGGTGGTTGGCCTGGCGGGACTCATCGGCTCGGGGCGCAGCGAGTTCGCGCACCTGCTCTTTGGTTCGGCAGCAGCAAGGGGTGGCGAGACACGCTTGTCGGGCAAGATGCTGAGTGGTGGCATCCCCCAGCGGATCGCCGACGGTGTCGGCATGGTGCCTGAAGATCGGAAGCTCCAGGGGCTCGTGATGCAACTCCTCGTCAAGGAGAACAGCACGCTCGCCACGCTCGATAAGTACACGAACGGCGGATTTGTCCGACGCCTGGCTCACGAATCCCGCGTGCGAGAGATCATCGCGGAACTTCGCATCGCAACACGTGGGCCACGCCAGCCCGTCAAAATGCTGAGCGGGGGCAACCAGCAGAAAGTCATCCTCTCGCGCTGGATGGATACCGGCGCCCGCGCGCTCATCTTCGACGAACCCACGCGCGGAGTGGATGTGGGTGCCAAGGCGGAAATCTACGCCCTCATCCGGGAGTTGCAAAAACGTGGCGTCGCCATACTGATGATCAGTTCGGACCTGCCCGAGGTGCTGCGGATCAGCAACCGGGTCATTGTCATCAGGAACGGGCGCGTCGCGGGGGAACTTTCCCGCGATGAAGCCACTCAAGAGAACGTTTTGCGGCTCATGATGGGAGCCGCCGTATCGGGCAGAAGAGTCTAAATGTAAAACCCTAACCAATGGAGGAACAAGCCATGAAAAGAACTCTAGCTGTTCTTGCCCTCGGAATCGCACTGGTAGTCGCGGGGGTGACGCCGGCTCAGGCAGCGATGAAGAAGCTCCGGTTCGGGGCGTCCTTCTCGGGCCTTCACCATCCCGCATACGCCACCGTGGCCAAGCATATGCGTTCGGAGGCGAAGAAACACGGCGTCAACATCATCATTACCGACAGCCAGGACAAGCTCGCCAAGCAAATCAACGATCTCGAGGACATGATCACCAAGGGCTTGGATGTACTCTTCGTGAACACGGTTTCGAAAGGAACCGAACCCACTCTCAGAAAAGCTGCGGCCAAGGGCATCAAGGTCGTCGCTGTCCAGCGTTGGAACAGCGACCCCGCCGTGGTCCACTTCGTCGGTACGGACAACAAGGAAATGGGTCGCATTGGTGCCGAGTGGGTCGTCAAGCAAATGAAGGGCAAGGGGAACCTCGTTGTGATGTCGGGCATCCCCGGAGCCGCCTCATCGGATGATCGCAAGACGGGTTCGGACGCCGTGTGGGCGAAGCACAAGGGCATCAAGGTCGTTGCCCACCAGACGGGCATGTACAACCGCGTCAAGGCACTTGAGGTAATGGAGAACATTCTCCAGAAAAACAAGAAGATCGATTGGGTGTTTTGCTACAATGACTCGATGGCGATGGGTGTTCTCGGCGCCATCCGCGCCGCGGGCCGCAAGGGCATCAACGTCTTCGGTATGGATGCCATCAAGGACGCGGTGCAGGCCATCAAACGCGGTGAGATGACAGCCACCCTCGCGATTCCCTTTGATGAGGAAGGACGCGTTGCGGTGCGAAACGGCATCAAGTTGGCCAAGGGCGAGAAACTGGCCAAGTCTCATGTTATCCAGGCCTTCGTGATGACGAAGGGCAACGCGCCTTAAAGCCTCAATTCACGCAGTCAACCGTAGCCGAAAACCGGCGGTCGGCTTGTTCTGCCGGCCGCCGGTTTTTGTATCGATGCAAGCAGGCAGGCATCGACTTCCATAAGAGAAATAAGGATTGTGTGGTAGAACGCAGGGACAGGTCGCGTGCCCCCTGCAGGGTTCCGGAATTTTTTCAAATGAATGGATGAGAGAGGTAGTGGATCAAACAGATGTGAACCAGTACCTCTGTATGTTTCGTCGGGAGCAGCCCAAGTATCCTTCCCGCAAGGCGCGAACTACCCTGCTATTCGACACCTGTACCGGCGATTTTAAGGTAGCATCCGCACACAAGGAGGATTATCTTACAGGGAAGGGTATATTACAGGTGGCGAATGTCACCACGCGACAGGAAGCGCATCTTCCCTGGCTGGTTGTGGGAATCGAGTGAGACGAGAGAAGCCACCTTACGTGGAGGGTAGACGTTGTTCCCAATTCCCTGGGATGCACGCAGCGACGCGGGCGTTTTCCTGTTCAACCAGGGGGAATACTGGTACGCGCACGAGGCGTGGGAGGGAATATGGATGAACGCGGAGCCAGTGCCCAAAAAATTCTACCAAGGCCTCATCCAACTCGCCGCGGGCTACGTGAAACTCCAGCAACGTCACTACAAGGGAGCACTCGCCAACTTGAAGAAAGGCCTCGAGCGATTCCGCGAAGTCGATGAGGCTGTGGGCGATCTCGACGTACCGATTCTTTACAAGAAACTCGTGAACCAATCGCGCGGAGTGCGCGTGAGCCTGATCGATCAGGGAGAGATGCGCGTACTCGCCCACGCTTGGGATTTATGGCCGAAAATCGAATACGTCGCCGACGCGCAACGCAATTCGGTTTCCCACTCGCCGCTGGCCTGAGGATGAGAGATGAAACGTCTTGTTTTTTGCATTACCATGCTGGTTTTTCTGGGCGGATGCGGGGGTTTTGAGCTGAGCGACTCCCCGTTCCAGCGAATCACCCGCACCCAACAGAAGGATAGTTATCTGGTGGCCGTTCAGGCCAGGTTGGTTCCCACTTACTGGCATGTGTTCTCCCCATTCAGTCCCGAGGAGGCCGAAGTGCGTGAAGCCGCCTGCAAGGGATTGTCGTTCGCTCCCCGGTTCCGCTGCGTTCGGACGAACAAGGTCGGTGCTCTTCTGGAGAAACCCGACTATGTCGTCCAAATCGAGTACGATGTAGTTGAAACGAAACACTTCTTCCGAAGCCGATATTTTCGAAGCGTGCTCGTGAATGACTCCCGGGGTGATAGGGATGTTGAAGGAGACGACGTAGGTGATGCCAACTACGAGGTGCGCTGGGGTTTTCGGGTGATAAAGGCCAGCGGGTCCAAGCCGGTGTTCCAGAGTATTTTCCGCGAAGAAAGCCTCGATACTTGGAGTTTCGACGTCGAGCAGTGGATGGAACGCTATTTTTCGGAGTGAATCTGCATCAGACGGTTCTGGATTATCCGTGGAGGATTGATCCTCTCGGGCGAGTCGGTGGTCGGACGTATTTCCGGCCTACCTTGGCCCGTTAGGGCGCATCATCTGGCAACTGGAATGAAGGCGGGCCGCTTGAGGTGCTCACCGCTTTTCCTCGCGCATGACGGCGCTGGGCAACGCCGTGTAGGCGTGCGGAATAACCCTCTCCTTGTTCTTGCGTGCCTTCGGCAAACACGCACTCTGGTCGGGCAGCATGTGATCTCACGAAGATAGAAACGCCCCCGCCCATGGACCCACGCGGGACGCGTATTTCCCCGCATTTGTGATTGCCGGTTTTTTACGACTCGGGCGAGAATCCTTCGCGCGAAATTCCTGAAAATTGTCAATCTACGAATCGCTGCTCACCCCGTTATAACCACGGCACGAACGATCAGGTTCGTCAGTAGTTCCACTTGTATACGCTGGAGTTCAGATGAGCCGGTTTCGTATTCATCACAAATTGAAAAAGACGGGTTAAAAACGAGACTCAAAATGAAGGCTGTCAAGTTGGTTTAGTCAGGACGTTCACCGGATATCGGGGTTTCTTCCCGCTCAGGACACGGGCGATGTCCTCTCCCGCCCAAGTGGCGATAGTTTCCAGGCATTCGTGCGTGGAACCCGCCATGTGCGGCGTGAGAATGAGGTTGGGCGCGTCGAATATGGCACTTTCGGGATCGGGCGGTTCGCCTTCAAGGACATCAAGGGACGCCCCGCCGATTTGGCCGCTCATAAGCGCGCGCGCAAGAGCCTTCTCATCCACCAGCGGGCCTCTCGCTGCATTCACGAGGAACACGCCTTTTTTCATTCTTGAGATTGCAGCCCTATCGATCAGGTGGTAGGTCTTCGGTGTACTCGGCGCGTGAAGAGAGATGAAATCGGCCTGGCCCAGCAGGGTTTCGAACCGCGCGGGTCTTGCGCCTCGCGCCCGAATATCTTCACTTTTTAGGCCTGGATCATGGGCCAGAACCTTCATGCCCAAAGCGGTTGCCATTTTCGTGAGCCTGCTCCCCACCTGTCCGATGCCAATGAGCCCCAACGTCTTTCCGTTGAGTTCCATCCCCGTGTGGCGCGCTTCGCCCCATACACGCTCCGCTCCCACATAGGAGGCCACTTGGGGAATTCGTCTGGCGAGTGAGAGAATCAGCCCCAACGTAAGCTCGGCCACAGCGTTCGCGTTGGCACCCGGCGTGTTGGTGACGAGTACGTTATGCTCCGTGCAAGCTACCACATCCACCTGATCCACGCCTGCACCATGCACGGCCACCATGCGCAAATCTGGCAGTAGAGCGAGCAGGGATGCGGTGATGTAGCCCGGGCGCAACAGAATCGCCTCTGCACTCCGGAGTTTCTCCGAGAAGATGGTTTCTTCCTGTTCACTCAGAGGTCTGAAGGGTAGTGCCACGGCTCGAACGGGCGCTACGCCCGCCAACGCCTTTTTCACGGGATCCATGATTACAGGAAAATCAGATGTAGAAGTAACAGCGACCCACCGTTTTCTTGAAGACATGGAATGAACTACATGTCGACGACGGTGAAATCGCCGTCATAATTGTATTTGGCTCTTGCTTTTTGAATGGAAAGCAAACCTTCCTGTAAATCGCGCTCAATGGCGTAAAAGGAACGATCCTTCGGGTCGCCGTAGCCTCCTCCACTCGGTACTTCCAGAACGAGTCTGTCGCTTTGATTCATTACCCATTGGCGCTTGGGATTTATGGGACGACCGTTCAGGGTCACCTTTCCAACACGTCCGTTGTTCCCGCCGAACAACCCGTAGGCGGGGTGCCGTGTACGCTCGCTCATGAACGTAAGGAGGATCGGCCCGTCGGAGAGCGATTTCACGATTACCTGCTGGCCGTTGCCGCCGGCGTATTTGCCTGCGCCGCCACTGTCTCTGATAGATGCTTTCCGCTCTACCAGCAACGGCACGAGGTGCTCCAGGATTTCAATGGGCGTGTTCGACGTGTTCGAGGGGAAATCAAGGCATACGCGCCCATCGTGCCTGTCCGTCGCGCCCTGCCCTCCATGCAGGAAGAAATTGCCCGCAAAGTGCCGGTTCTCTTTCGTGATGCCCGCCGCATTGATAGCCCACGTGGGGCTCCCGCTGGCAGCTTGCACGAGATTGGGAACCGCCTTGCACAGGGCGCCAAAAATGGCCGAGGGGATGAAGTGTCCCACCATGGAGCGACCGTTCACCGGGGCCGGATAGCGCGCATTGAGTATGCTTCCTTCAGGAGCAGATACCGTCACGGGCCGGAAGTTTCCCTCGTTGTTGGGAATTTGTGGGCAGAACAGGCACTTGAGCGAATAGGCGGAGTAAGAATAGACGTAACTCAGCACGGCGTTTAGGCCCCGGTCAACCTGTGGGGAAGAACCTGTATAGTCCACCAGGATGCTGCTGCCGCGAACCTTCACCTCCACGCGGATAACGAGCGGCTCGTCGTACCCATCTGTGGAAACCTGGAAACGGTATTCTCCGTCTTCGACTTTCTTGATGGCTTCGCGCATGGCGTTTTCGGAACGCTGGAAGATAGTGGTGGCGGATGCCTCAAGGTCGGCGAGTTTGTATTCTTCCAGAATCTCGCCGATGCGTTGGGCGGCGAGCCTGCTGGCGGACATGTGGGAGATCAGGTCTCCTTCCACCTGATTCGGAACGCGCACGTTTTTTCTGATAATTCGCAGAATGTCTGCGTTGATCTGGCCACCAGACATGTATTTGCAGGGCGGGAGCTGGAGTCCTTCTTCGTATATCTCGCGTACCTCGGGCGACCTCAGTTTCCCTCCCATGTCCGTCACCTGGGTGGTGATTCCGATGAGGGCGAC
This sequence comes from bacterium, assembly GCA_965200245.1. Taxonomy (GTDB): domain Bacteria; phylum UBA8248; class UBA8248; order UBA8248; family UBA8248; genus Bin107. The sequence goes on from CBDATS010000008.1 coordinate 299,184, forward strand.
AAGCTTCGATTTGTAGAAAACCGGTGTGAGGGAAGTGAGATCCTGAAGATGGCCAGTTCCCATCCAGGGGTCGTTTGTAAGGATGAGGTCATCTTGCTTGAGGGTTTCCTGCGGGAAAATCTGCAGGAGTTTCTTGGCCGTGATTGGTAATGCGCCGACGAAGCTAGGCATGGTGGACCTGGCTTGAGCGATGGACTGTCCACCAGGGTTCAAAATGACAACAGCGAAATTCCTCGATTCACGTATCGTGGTGGAAAATGCGGTGCGCACGATCTCAGTAGCCGCTTCCTCGGCGATGGCGACGAAGCGGTTCCAGAGGACTTCCAAAGTAATCGAATCGATACCCTTGCGGGCCATATCGGAAATTCTCCTAGAGTTCGATGATAAGATTCTGGAATTTGTCGACCTGGAAGTTCGAGCGCGGGCCAATGACAGTCGTTGTCATTTTTTCCTCTACCAGCGCGGGTCCCTTGAGCTTCTGGCCGGGTTTCAGCAGATAGCGATCGAAGATATTCACCTTTCGGAAGCCCTTATTCTCCGGCATATAGATACGTCGGTTACCTTTCAAGGCGTTTTTGCCGCCATTTTCAGATAAATTCGAGAAATCGAAATTCACGTTGGGTTCCGGTCCCATACCGAAAATTCTCCAACCAAACACCTGGAGCGGCACTTCGTCGATGGCACGCCCATGGGCTGAGGCGTAGTGTTCGCGGTAGGTTTCGATGATTTCCCCGAAATGGCTTCGTGTCAGTTTTCCGCTCGGGATTGGAATGGTGAGCGGGAAGCCTTGGCCCTCGAAACTGATGTCTGCCATACGCTGGATACGGATTTGGCGTTCTTTCACGCCCGCGGTGGTGAGTACTTGACGAAGCCGCTTTTCCCGCCGGGTAAGTGTTTCGTTAAGTTTGGCGAGGTTCACGTCTTCGAGAGCTATTACATGGCTGTCCACGGTGTCGACCTTGAAGGGGACGGTATGGAGTCCCAAGCTGGAAGCCAAGCCTGCGCCCGGCGGGCAGACAATGCGCTTGAGCCCCACCTTGCGCGCGAGCCTGAAGGCATGGACCGGACCCGCGCCGCCGGTAGCCAAAAGTGTGAAGTGGCGCGGGTCCTTACCGCGTTCGGATAGCTTGATGCGCGCGGCGGCGGCCATGGTTTCATTCACCAGTTCATGAATACCCCAAGCCGCCTGGATTTCTTCGATTTTCATCGGGTCAGCGATTTTGGTGCGGATGGCTTCGGATGCTGCTTCGGGGAAGACGGGCATTTCCCCGCCCAGGAAATAATCGGGATTGATGTAGCCAAGCAATAGATTCGCGTCTGTCACCGTAGGTTTTTCTCCGCCCAGTCCATAGCATGCGGGACCTGGAGAGGCTCCCTGGCTCTCGGGACCGACCTTGAGTAGTCCCAAGTCGTCGATTCGCGCGATGCTTCCTCCGCCGGCGCCGACCTCGATGAGATCGATGCACGGCACCTGGATGGGCATGCCGCTGCCTTTCGTGAAGCGTTTCACGCGTGCAATCTCGAATTGCACGGAGAGGTGGGGTTCCCCATTTTCGATGATGCAGGATTTGGCGGTGGTTCCGCCCATGTCGAAGGCGAGAAGATTCTCGAATCCGCCGAGTTTCCCGAAATAGGCTGAGGAGAGTGCTCCCGCCGCTGGCCCCGACTCGAACATGCGTATAGGGCTGCGCCCGGCGGATTGCGCTGTGGTGATTCCACCGTTCGATAGCATGATGTAGAGCGAGACGTTCTCAAGGTTGACCTCGAGGTCTTCGAGATACTTCGACACAATTGGCTGAATGTAAGCGTTTGCCACCGTGGTGGAGGTTCTCTCGTACTCCCTGATCTCGGGACAAACCTGCGAGGAGAGGCTGAAGCTAACTTCCGGGAACGATTGCGCTATGGCTTCTCCGACTTCGGTCTCATGGGCCGGATTAGCGTAGGAGTGCAAGAGGCAAACCGCAATAGATTCCGCCCCTTTTTCGACGAGTTCCTGAATTGTAACCCGGACCTCCTGGGTGCTCAAAGGCTGGAGAATCTCCCCATTCGCGGAAATCCGTTCTGTTAATTCGCGGCGAAAGGGTCCAGAAACGAGAGGTTCCGGAAATTCAGGCACGATGTCGTAGATATCGTACCTTGACTCACGACCTATCAACAGGATATCGGCGAACCCTTTTGTAGAGAGAAGGCCTGTGAAGGCTCCTTTTTTCTCGATGATGGCATTAGTAGCGAGGGTGGTTGCGTGAATCGCCTGCCCAAGATCGCGGAACTTGAGATTTTCCTCGTCGAGCAGCGTGCGCAGGCCGGCAAGTGCACCGATGGATGGGTCGTTCGGTGTCGTGAGATACTTGCCCACCGAGGTCTTTCCGTTTGAAGGATTGTAGACCGCGATGTCGGTGAACGTACCCCCGATATCGATAGCGGCAACAATTCTTCTTCTGGCTGTAGGGGATGATGCGGATTTGGCCATTGCTAGGCTATGAGAGAGCCTCTTGTATGAGGGTAATCAGTTAGAAACGGCACCTTGTTATTCAGCATGATTCTTTGCAACTCAAATTCTACAACCTGCGAAAGTTAGATAAAAACAAGTGTTTTGTCAATTTTAATTTGGAATATGCAGGATAAGATGTTGAAATATAACGTGTTGTTCCTGTTTTTCTGGGGAGGGATGGTAATGAAAATTATAAAACAATACCGGAGTTGAACCATTAAATCATTGATTTATTTATTGTTATTAACTCAAGAGCACTTCACTTGGTCTCTAACCAACAGTGTCGGGGGACAGGATCGGTTGCGTTCTTCGATGAATGATGACTGTTTGCCTATAAGACCCGAATATCCATAGGATAGGGTGTTTTCATGAATCAAGACTGAGGATTTTTCTAATGGCGAAAAACACCAACAGATCGGAAGTCCGATATGCCTTGGTGGATTGTGACCCAGGTGTGGATGACGCACTGGCCTTGGCGATGGGCTTCGCTTCGCCTTTTTTCAGGTACGACGCTGTGACGAGCGTACATGGCAATGTTTCCGCGCGCCTGGCTTACCGGAACGCAAGAAGGCTTACCGTATTCTTGCGTAATCATCTCGCTTTTCCTGTCCCTGCCGTTCCCGTCTATCCGGGAGCATCACTTGCTCTTGACGGAAGTCGTCTGAACCGGAGCGAATCACGCGCGATTCACGGCCCAGAAGGCCTTGGAGCGATGTTCGACAGGAAAAGGTGCTTGCGCCCTCCGGGCGGGAGAAATTCGAAACTGGCTTGGGAGGTGATCGCAGAGCGGGCCAAGGAGCGTGGTTCGGGGTTGACGATTGTCACGCTGGGGCCACTGACGAATCTCGCTCTGGCTCTCCGGCGTGCGCCTGGAGCCTTCTCCCGCGTGAGGCGAATTGTTGTCATGGGGGGGGGCCGCGAGGATGCCAGGGAACGTTACGCCTGCAGCCGAGTTCAACATCTATTGCGACCCGTTGGCGGCAAAGGAGGTGTTCGCATCTGGGCTGCCTATCACCATGGTGGGTCTCGACGTGACGAGACGCGCACTCATTCGTGTCGATGAATTCGAGGGTGGCGGGTCGTTCCGCGCGGCCATGAGGGATCTCATCCAGGTCTATGCGCGATTCGCCAGAAAAAGCAGGGGTGCCGAGGACATCACCCTGCACGACCCGCTGGTGCTGGCCGTCGCAATGAAGCCGGATTTGGTGGAGACCATTCCCTGTCGAGTTGACGTAGACGCGAGCCGTGGCATCGCACGGGGCATGACGGTGGTGGATCTGAGAGAGAACAGGGGTAGACGAGTTGAAAACCCGGTCCATGTGGCCATGGACTTGGACGTAAAGGATTTTTTGGCGTTTTTCGTCTCTCACCTGCAAAATTACCGTGGCTGGGACGCCGATGAAGAATAAGAAAGGCCGCGTCCTTGTAGTGGGAAGCTCGAACATCGACATTGTCGTTCGCGTGGATAAGCTCCCCTCTCCAGGACAAACCGTACTTGGCGATGAGCGGCTTGAGTATTGGGGAGGGAAGGGGGCGAACTAGGCCTTGGCAGCCCTGCGCGCCGGGGCTGAGGTGCGCTTCGTCACGATGCTGGGAAACGACACGGGTGGCGATGCCTATGCCTGTCATCTTGCTGAGAGCGACATATCGCCCGATGGCGTGTTGCGCTGTAAGGCGAGCACGGGGACGGCGCTGATCGTGGTGGACTGGAATGGAGAGAACCAAATCGCCGTGGCCCCCGGCGCGAATTCACTGCTCACGCCCGGGCGAATGAGAAAAAACCCCGGACTTCTCGATACCGGCAATGTTGTTCTGGCGCAGCTCGAGGTTCCGCTTCCTTCTGTCATGGCCGCATTCGTAAAAGGGAGAAGGCGCGACGCCTGCAACGTCCTGAATCCTGCGCCCGTGGCAGGGGAATTGCCCCAGGAACTGCTCGGCCTTACGGATGTAATCGTTCCCAATGAAAACGAAGCGGCGCAACTGGCGAAACTGGATCAGATACCCAAAACGGACGCGGAATTCCTGCACGTCGCACGCGCCTTGCGGGCTTTAGGACCTTCGGGCGTGGTCGTAACCTCCGGGGAGAGAGGGGCTTTTCTGCTGGATGGGGAGCGCTTCTGGTTCCGGACACCTGCGGGAATCGAGACGGTCGATACTACGGGCGCTGGCGATGCGTTTTGCGGCGCGCTCGCGGCCAGGCTCGCAGAGGGCGCGCTGGTAGAGGATGCGGTGCGTTTTGCTGTCTGCGCAGGATCATGCTCGGTGACGAGACGAGGTGCGCAGGACGGGTTGCCATCGCGCCGAAGGATTTTGAGAAATCAGACACAAGTGCGTCAAAAACAAATTTGGGTTGGTTGACTTGGAACCATAACGCGCATAGGGTGAAGTGGATGGGCGCTTGATGAGGCGAAATTTCGAGCTCCATCTCAACTAAATTTTCCGTCGCCGATAGGAGAGATGCTCATGCCAATGGATTGGGATGAGTTCAAATCGAGAAGACAGGGTGGCGGTTCGGGAGGTGGTGGCGGCGGTATTCCGCCGCAGATCAAGCTGCCGCAATTCCGTCTGCCGAACTTCAAGCTACCCTCAGCGGCCATATTCGTCGTGGCGGGTCTGATCTGGCTGTCTTCCGGCATTTTCAGCGTGGGGCCGGACGAACAGGGGATCGTGCTTCGGTTCGGACGCATCGAGCGTGTGGTGTCCTCGGGCCTGAACTATCACTATCCCTTCCCGATCGAGACCGCCTACACGCCGAAAGTGACGGAAGTCAAGCGTGTGGAAATCGGTTTCCGAACCATCGATCCCGGCCCTCCGGCCAGATATTCCGACAAGTCCCATGAGTCGAGAATGCTGACCGGAGATGAGAACATGGTGGATGTTGACATGATCGTGCAGTACCGCATTGTGGAGGCGGACAAGTATCTCTTCAAGGTGCGCAATCCCAGGGAGACGGTCGTGCACGCCGCTGAGGCCGCCATTCGCCAGGTGGTAGGGAGCAAGCCCATCGACGAGGCACTCACCACCGGAAAGGGCGCGATTCAGCAGGAGACGCTCGTAGAGCTTCAAGAAATACTTGACCGCTACGAAACCGGCCTGCGCGTGGTGGCGGTGCAACTGCAGGACGTGACGCCACCCAAGGAGGTTATTGACGCTTTCAAGGATGTAGCCAGTGCCCGTGAGGACAGGAACCGACTCGTGAACGAGGCGCAGGGTTACCAGAATCAGGTTATACCGGAGACCCGGGGTAAGGTGGCTGCCATCATCAGGAAATCGGAAGCCTATCGCGAGACCAAAATCCGCCACGCGCGAGGTGACGCGAATCGCTTCGTTGCGACGCTCAAGGAGTATAAAAAGGCGCCGTCGATCACACGCGAGCGTCTCTACCTTGAAATGATGAAGGAAGTGATGCCAACGGTGGACAAGGTGATTCTCGATCAAGGCAAATCGGGCGTCCTGCCCATACTCCCCCTTCGGGGCAACGGAATCGAAGGAGTAACGAAACGATGAGCGCCGAGGGCTCCGAATCCAGGAATATACCCAAAAAGACGATTGCCCTGGTTATCCTGGGTATCATCATCGTCTTTGGTGTCAATTCGTTTTTGTTCACGATTCGTGAAGACAGACAGGTTGTCGTTACCCGGTTTGGCAAGCCCGTTCGCGTCTTACGCAATGCAGGTCTTCACTACCGGGTACCCTTCATCGAACAGCTTTCGTTTTTCGACCGCCGATTGCTTGAATATGACTCCAACCCCACAGAAATCATCACGCAGGACAAGAAAAGCCTCGTGGTGGACAACTTCTCACGCTGGCTCATCATCGATCCGCTCCAGTTTCTCCGTACCGTGCGCAACGAAACGGGGGCGCAGGCCCGGCTCGACGACATCATCTACAGTGAACTGCGTCTCGAACTTGGTCGCAAGGACCTGATTGACATCGTGGCGAAAGAACGGGCGCAGTTGATGGCCAAGGTCCGGGAAGAAAGCGACAAGAAAGCGCGTGCCTATGGCATCCAGATTGTGGACGTGCGCTTGAAGCGCGCGGATTTGCCCGCCGAGAACCTGAAGGCGATTTACGGGCGCATGCGGGCCGAGCGGCAAAGAATCGCCCGCCAATACCGCTCGGAGGGAAAAGAACAGGCCGAAAAGATACGGGCGGAAACCAACCGTGAGCGCGACGTACTTCTTGCCGAGGCCTACGAGAAAGAACAAACCATCAAAGGTGAGGGTGATGCCAAGAGCATCGACATCAACGCCAGGGCGTTCGGGCAGGATCAGGAATTTTATGCTTTCCTGAAGAGCCTGGAAGTCTATGAGCGCTCGCTCAAGGACAAGACGACCTTGGTGTTGCCCGCCAGCAGCGATTTCCTGAGGTTCCTGCAAAGCTCCGAGAACAAGGGTTCGAATTCAACCAAAGCCGAGAGCAGACCTGAGGAAACAGCGAAAAAAAAATCCGAGTAATACCGTCTCTCAAAATGCCAGCCCCCTCACGGCGAGGGGGGCTATTCTGTCCTGAACAGCACTGAGCAACATCTGATGCCCGGGTTCCGCTTGTCCGCTTTCGTATTTAAGGGGCCCCGAGGTGGGAAAGGGGCAAGCGGATGCCCTGAAAGGCCGTTTCTCAAATGAAGATGAGGGGCGGATGCGCTTACCAGAAATCATGGTGAAGAAGTTTTTCTGTTACCCATAATATGAAATCTAGGCCGTATCTTTCTGGATGTCAAGGAATTTAAAACAAAATATAGTATATTTTTTTCTTGCCATACAATATATGGGGTCAGGCAGGCTATTTTAACCACAGTTTATCAAGATGAGGAAACGGGATAACCTCAAACAAAGCAATCGATTAGATAAAACCATATATGGTATGTCGATGAGTTGTGGATACAATATCTGGAGATCAAAGGGAAATGAAGGTTTCTGGTTTCCCCCTGGTGCATATAGTTTGGGAAATCGCCGAACAAGCCGAAGTGCGTACCAAGCGATGTGCAGGAAAGGAGACCGTGCCACCCCGAAATTATGGCGCAAGCCCATCCTGTGGCAGGACAACTACTGGCTATTTATCTCTCAGGTAATTATCGCTTCCGTCGAGCCAGTCTTCACGAATGGGGGAGAAGATGTCGTAGTCTATCGCTGTTTCATCGCCTACGACTTCCACGGAGTGAGGGACGTGCGGGGGGATGAGGAGCGTCTCACCAGGGCCGAGTTCCACGGTTTCATCGTCAATGAAGAACCGGAGTTTTCCCTTGATGACGTGGGATATCTGCTCGTGCTCGTGGCTGTGCAGGGGTACAACGCAACCGGGCTTGAGCTTGAGCCAGCAGAGCATTTCTTTTTCACCCACAACCATCTTTCTAGAGAACGTGTCGGTCAAAGCCTCCTCGGGCATCTCGTCCCAATTGTATTTCCGGGCGCGCATGGTTCATCTCCTTGGGGTCGGTTGTTTTGCTTTTGGAATGCGGTGAAAGTCGCCGGGCACAGTTACTGTTTGTACCCGGGGAGTGTTCTGCTGAAGCCCTCCCGCATGACCCGGCCTTTTTTCAGCACGTAATACCCCTCGCCGTAGCGGATGACGCTAGTGAGGGGCGGAATCCGGCATTCCTTCGAGATAATCAGGTTTTCTTGGGATTCGTCGCGGGGGAGGTAGCGGTCGGCGTCGTCGTCGGATAGTTGGATTTCGCGGTTGCAGTCATCTGCAGCTTTTTCGAATTCGCCTTGCAACTTTATGGTCTTGCATTCGCAAGAAATTACATCGCTCATCGAGGGTCTCCTGTATTCATCGAGAGCCTTCTGAAAAAGTGGGGCTATGCTAAAAAGGGGCCATCGTGGTGTCAAGACCGTCGGGGTGAAAAAGCATGTTTCATCACCGCAATGTATCGGGAGAGGTATGCTTCGGTTTGAAATGTCTTCTCCGCAGGAGTATAAATGATGGCGTTTCAAGATTCGCTGCTTCAGGCTTTTTGGCCGCATTCATTTTCAGGAGGACGCATTCATGCCAAGAATGACGGAAAAGATGATCGACTCGGGCGATCCCTTCCCGAGTCTCGAGGTGAACCAGGTGGGAGGAGGCAAAATCTCCCTGCCCGGCGATCTCGCGGGCGATTGGGGGGTGGTTCTGCTCTACCGCGGACACTGGTGACCGTACTGCAAGCAGCAGCTTACGGCCTTCGACAGGGCGGCGAAGCTCAAGGAAGAAGGCGTCAAAGTTGTTGCAGCCTCCGTGGACATGGAGGAGAACGCGAAGGGAACGGTCGAGGAATGCGGCCTCAGCTTCCCCGTCGGCTATGGTTTGGATAACAAGCATATTTCAGAACTTACGGGGTGTTTCTACGAAGAAAAACGCCAGATCATCCACAGCACGGGCTATGTCTTGAAGCCAGATGGAACGGTGGCCGTCGCCGTCTACAGCACTGGCCCCATCGGCCGCCTCGTGTGGCAGGATGTGTTGGGCCTGGTTCAGTTCTACAAGAAGATGATGGCGTCCCAGAACTAGCGCATCTTTTTCGAACACCCCCTCGTTTATCCTCTTCGAGGGGGTGTTTTTTATGTGCAGGTTTGGAGGGATTTTTTTATGGCCTCGCAGGAGAGATAACATCGCAGGCGAGTGATACGATCACATTCATCATCACGAGAAAACGGAGTCCATCATGCCGAAAGTGAACCAGTACTTTCTCGACACTGGGGATGATTTCCCGAATCTTGAAATTCCCAAGGTAGGCGGCGGAACCATCACCCTGCCCGATGACTTGCTCGGTTCGTGGGGCGTCGTCCTTTTCTACCGCAGCCACTGGTGACCCTACTGACTCGCACAGATGGCGGGATTCTCCCGGGCGGGAGAAAGATTGGAAGCTGAGGGTATCAAGGTGGTGGCGGCGTCCACCGACCCGGAAGAGGAAGCACTGCAGTCCATCGAGGCGAGCAAAGTGAATTTTCCGGTGGGGCACAGTCTCGATCCCGCGCGTATCTCGGAAACGACGGGGGCCTTCTACTCGCCCGAGGCGGGCGAGAAGCCCAGGCCGTTTCTTCACGCGACGAACTTTCTGCTTTCACCTGACGGCAAGGTGAACATTTCGCTCTATAGTTCAGGTCCCCTGGGGCGGCTCGTCTGGCAGAATGTCATCCAGGCCGTACAGTTCCGAAAAAAGCGCATGGCGGCCGTGCAGGCGCAGCAGTAGTCGAACCACAACGGGCCGGAGGGGTATCTCCCTCCGGCCCGTTGTGGCGGTTGCGAATTTTTCAGGCGCTTGGTCACCTCGTCTGCGTCGGGCGCCTTGTTGTAGTCTTGATCCAGAGTGCCGTCGCCTGCGGGGCTTTTGACGGCGAAGAACTTCGCGGGTCCTTCGGTGATATGGATACCGTGACGTGTGTTTCTGGGAATATGTACCAGATCGCCGGGGCCGACCTCGTGGACCTCATCCCCACAGATCATGTTCATCTTGCCTTCGAGCATCAGGATGTACTGCTCCTCGTTGGGATGAAAGTGGGGTGGTGGGCCGTCGCCTTGGGGATAAATCACCCAGCCCACTTTCATCAACTCTCCCGCTGTCGCGTGGTTTACGGCAGGACCCACCGCCGAGGATCCTTGGGGCAGGTCTTCCATTTTATAAAAGGGCATGGAAAATCTCCTTGGGCCTAGAAGTTGTCCTGCAAGGTGGATTCCAGTTTCTCCCGCGCCTCGTCGGCATCTTCAGCCTTGTTGTAATCTTGATACAGATCGCCGTCGCCCGCGGGACTTTTCACCGTGAAGAAGGCGAAAGGACCTTTCGTGATGCGGAGGCCGTGGCGCTCGTTGCGGCGTATGTGTACCAGATCGCCGGGTATGACAATGCGAGTCTCCTCCCCCAGAATCACGTTCGCCTCGCCCTCCATCACGAGAAGAAATTGCTCCTCGTTCGGGTGATAGTGTGGTGGCGGGCCGCCGTCTGCGGGGTAGGTGATCAGCCCCGCTTTCATGAGTTCACCGGCCACGCTTTGCGTCTGGGCCTTGCCCATGTCGATATGCCTGGTTTCCATCTCGGATATTCGGTAAAACGGCAAGTTCAGGTTCCTCCCTTTCAATCGAGCCGCGCGACCACGCGCGCGGGCGCGCCCTCGATTCTGTAAAGTTTCATCGGGAATGCGAACATCTCGAATTCCGTTTCTTCAAAAGTTTCGAGGTTGATGACGTGTTCTATAAGCGGGATCCCCCGCCCCAGCACGGTACGGTGACCTGGGGAATCCTCGTGATGGACAACGGAGTCGGTTTGGAGACCCGGATCTATGGCGTGGTCCATGCAAAGGGCTTTCATGCCACAATCGCACAGGAAGTGGCACGCCTCCTTGTCGAGATACGGGTTGGGGCCGAAATAATCGGGCGTGAAGAATTTCTCCTTCGACCAGCCTGTCCAGGAGATGGCGATGGATCCGTTCAGGCGCTGGGGGTCGAAGCCGGGGGAGGATTCGATCATCTCCCGGGTGATGGGGTTCGCTTCGCGCGCAATTCCTCTTAAATCTATCTTCACGGCGCGGCCGCAAAAAGTCTCGAGCGGCATCTCGTCAATTGTCACGCCATCAGGATAGAAATGGTTGGGCGCGTCCAGGTGTGTTCCCTGATGGATCGCCATTTTCACTGCGCTGTTCTGGCGACCATGGGTAGGGTGTTCGTGAAACTGCCAGTATACCACCGGGGGGAAGGTTGGCACCTCGCAAAGGTCGGGGTGTCCGAGAGGGGCGGTGAGGTCAATCAATCGGCTCATGGTTATCCTCCGTTGATTTGGCGACTGAAAGGTGGTGTTTTCTGAAAAAATCGTGAGCGATGGCGAGCACGGCCTCGGGCCTGTCGAGTTGTACATAGCGGCCCGCCCCCTCGATGAGAACAGATCTGCAACGTCGAATCCTCGCCGAGAGGATTTGGGCGTCCTCGTGGAATTCGGGGTCTTCCTCACCTGTGATTGCGAGCACGGCGCAGGAAACTTTGCAGAGGCGTTCCGTGAGGTCGGGCGCGAGAAGTTCGGCGTATCCCGCAGAAGAGTATCCTGAAGCGTCGTTTCGCAAGAACAGGCGGTGATGCTCCGCACGTTCCATAGGGGTCATGCCTCGGGGTTCCCTGCCTTCGCTTTTTCTGTTGCGATAGGCTTCCTGCATGTCTCCCGCCTCGACTAGGTGGATACGCTCGGCTACTCCTCTGCGCACGCTCTTGGCGGCGGGCGCGGCTCCAGTCGAAATGAGGATGAGAGCGCCGGGCAGGTGGGGCTGCTCGACGGCGAGCATGAGCGCCGCCTTGGCACCCAGGCCGTGTCCGATCAGAACAGGCCGGCTCAACTCAAGGCGCGCGACGAGGGCGCCTATGTCGCCTGCCATCTCGGTGAGCGTGTATTTTCCCGGTGGACTCGAGGAACGCCCGTGTCCCCTTGGTTCCATGACGATAACGCGGTGCATACTCGAGAGCGTGGGTACAATCTTGCGCCATACCCAGGACGTATCGCCCAGACCCGGAACGCAGAGGACGGGGGTTCCCTCACCCGATGATTCATAGCAGATGATGACGGGATCGTTCGCGCCGGCGCGGCTCAGGTTCAAATACCTTGAAGTGCGCGAAGATTCGCCTGCGACCCGAACCATACCTAGAGTGAAGCCAGGTCTTCGATCAGCCCGCGCAGACGCGCGGATACGGCTTCGAAATACTGTGCCCCGGTTTCCGCCGTCGCGGCACTCGGAGTACCCGATACGCCCGATGGTGCGCGGTGCCTGTTGAAATCCACCGGGCGGAAAAGCATGCCACGGTGGTGCATATCCTTTGTTGCCAAAGGATGCGTGTTCGTGTTGGGTTGATCGACTACCTCTTCCATGTTCACCAGATCGGGGCGAAGGTGGAGCATCATTGCGGTTTCGAACTCACCGCTGTGGGCCATACCTCCTACGGGCGTTTTTCTGATCTCCGCAGAGATTTCGTTGCCAAGATGGAAGTAGGTGATCATCCAGATGGTGAGCTCCAGTTCGTAGCCGATGTCGTTCAGCGTGGCTTGTAACGGCTGTACGTTTCCGCCATGGCCGTTCACGACGAATATTTTCTTGTATCCGTGATGGGCCACGGAGCGGATGATGTCCTTGATGAGGGCGACATAGGTCTCAAGTCTCAAGGAGATGGTTCCCGGATACTCGAAGTGATGGTGCGACGTACCCGTCCACATCGTAGGTGTCAGGAGTACGTTATCGAGGCCCTCCAAGGCCTTTCGGCAAACACTGGTACACAGAAGCGTATCCACCACGACGGGGTTGTGTGGCCCATGCTGTTCCATCGAGGCGAAGGGAATAACGACCACGGCTCCGTTTTGGACCATTTCCTTGTGTTGCGGCCAACTGAGTTCTTCCCAAAGCATAGGGGCATCCTTCAATTTAGTGTGAGTAAGACCTCAAGGTTCTCAGGTTTTTTCATATCCGGCAAGAGCCGCGCCTCTCCGTGGCATACCTGGGGCGAGTTTCCCGATTGACAACTCCAGGCGCTGCCGCCATGCTCCCCTGTATGAAATTCTCTACCGAGATTACACGCCTCCTGAACATCGAACATCCGATCCTGCTCGCCCCGATGGGCGGTGTTGCGGGCGGCGCGTTGGCCGGCGCGGTTTCCGCCGCAGGTGGTCTGGGACTCATCGGCGCGGGTTATGCCGACCCTGCGTTCGGCTACGGCTCGGATGAGTGGATTCTAGGGGAGTTCAAAAAGGCGGGTGCCCGCGCGGTCGGCATCGGCTTCATCACCTGGGCACTGGAGAAAAGAGCCAGCGCACTTGACGTCGCGCTTGAATGTGGGCCTCGGGCCGTCATGCTTTCATTCGGCGACATCTCGCCATACGCCGAGAAAATACTGGCTACCGATGCGACGCTGATCTGCCAGATACAGACCCTGGAAGACGCCAGGGAAGCGGCAGCGAGGGGCGCCGAGATCGTCGTCGCGCAAGGGACAGAAGCCGGCGGACACGGGGCTGATCGCTCCACGTTGCCTCTCGTTCCGGCGGTCGCCGACGCGATAGCGCCAATACCGGTCGCAGCCGCAGGCGGCATCGCAGATGGACGCGGACTCGCTGCCGCCCTGATGCTGGGCGCCCAGGCAGTCCTGATTGGCACCCGTTTTTGGGCCACGCGCGAAGCGCTGGGCCATCCGAACCAAAAAACGCTAATCGAGCGAACCAGCGGCGGCCATACGCTGCGCACCAAGGTCTTCGACACGGCCCGGGGCATCGCTTGGCCGGAATCCTTCACGGGGCGGGCCATCCACAACGCCTTCGCCGAAACCTGGCACGATCGCGACGACGAACTGAGGGAGCAGGGTGCTTCTACGCGCGAGCATTTCTTCGAGGCTCAGCGCGTGGGGGATACGAAGGTGGCGGTTACTTTCGCCGGCGAAGGTTTGGACCTCATCGCCGACCGTCCGGGTGCAGGCGAGATCGTCGACAGGATTGCAGTAGAAGCGGTCGACACGCTCAACAAGGCGCAGATTCGCTATCTCGGCCACGACTCGGTGGAGAGCGGGTAACCGCAAACAGTGCTTGGTTCAACTCCGCTACCGGTCGCTTTTCGGCTTGTCAGAATCTACAATTCGTGGTCTTTTAAGGGCCGCAAGAAATACCGGTGGAGAAAGACAGATGTATTCGAACGATTCGGTGAGAGAAGACGAGCGCTGGATGGCCGAGGCGCTGGCACTGGCCGCACAGGCAGAAAAAGCGGGTGACGTGCCCGTGGGAGCGCTGGTTGTGCGCGATGGCCGGGTGCTTGGCCGAGGCTTCAACAGGCGAGAAGCCGCCTGCGACCCCACTGCACACGCCGAAGTCTTGGCGTTGAGAGAAGCAGCTCAGACCGACGGCATTTGGCGGCTTGATGGTGCAACCCTGTACGTCACGCTCGAGCCGTGCCCCATGTGCGCGGGTGCCATTGTGAACTCGCGGATCGCACGGCTCGTCTTCGGGGCCACAGACCCCAAGGGAGGGGCCTGCGGTTCTTTGTTCGACATTCCCTCGGATCCGCGCGTGAACCACCGCGTGTCTATCACATCGGGTGTCATGGCCGAGGATAGCGCTGTGATGCTGCGTGCCTTTTTCGAGGAGCGCCGACGTGTCGCCCGTGAGGCGAGGCAGGCTGCGCGGTGAAGAAATGAACTTTGCGGAGAGGTGGCCGAGTCCGGTTTAAGGCGGCAGACTCGAAATCTGTTGTGCAGGTAACTGCACCGGGGGTTCAAATCCCTCCCTCTCCGCCATTCGCTGTGTTGGGTCACTTGCCTCGATCGTAAAATCATGGAAGTTGATTCAAACTATTTTTGATATTTGCTTCCTGAATGGCGTGGATGATTTCCTTGGTGTAACTTGAAATCAAAACAAAAGCGGATTCATTGTAACTCCTGCGCAACCTGACGGGTTCGTGCAGGAGTGTGACATAAAAAGCCTCCTGGCTTCAAGAATCAGGTTGTCTGAACAAAGGGCGATCAGGTGGAACCCGTCTTTTTGAAAAGAGAAGTCCTCTTCAGGAAAACACTTGTCAGGTAGAGAAGCGCCAAGAGAAGAAACACGAGGCTTATCGGCTTGCGAAAGAAAATGCCCGGATCGCCGTCCGAGAGGATGAGCGACATTCTCGCGTTTTTCTCGAATACCGGCCCCAGGATGATCGCCAGCAATAGGGGCATGATGGGATAGTCGAACTTTTGCATGAGGTAGCCGAGCATCCCGAAGCCGATCATCAGGAAAACGTCGAAAAAGCTGTTTTGGAGCGCGAATGCCCCGATGACGCAGAACACCGCGATGCTCGGAAAAAGAAGCCCCGGCGGCACGCGCAAGACCTGGACAAACAGGCGTATGCCCAACAATGCGATGACGATGGTCAAGAAAAGTGCGACGAAGAATGACCCGAAAATCGAGAACACGAAACCGCCGTGGCTTTCGAATAGCAGAGGCCCCGGCGCGAGTCCCTGAATGGTGAGTGCGCCGAGCATCACGGCGGTCACGGGGTCGCCGGGGATTCCAAGCGTGAGCATCGGTATCATCGCGCCGCCGGTCATGGCGCTGTTGGCAGCTTCGGGCGCGGACACGCCCTCCAGTTTCCCTTTCCCGAATGATTCGGGCTCGGTCGAGCGGCGTTGCGCCGTATTGTAGCTCAAAACGGCTGCGACGGCGCTCCCCGTACCCGGTAGCAGGCCGATCGTTGTTCCGATGAAGGAGGATTGCACGAGCGTTCTCCAAAGACCGGCCAGAGTTTTCAACGAAGGAAGCAGGTCTCGCAGGCGTGTAGAAAAATCAGGCAGCGAGACGGCCGAGCCGCGCATGCCGGAGATGATCTCGGGCACCGCGAAAAGCCCAATCATCACCGGCAGGAAAGAGACCCCTTGCTGGATTTGCACAACGGAAAACGTGAAGCGCGGTATCGAATCGATGGGGTCCATGCCGACGGTGGAAAAACTCAAACCCAGCACGCCCGAGATGAGTGCTTTGCTCATCGAGGTTTGCGCGAATCCGCAGATGAGACAAAGTCCCAGCAAGACCAGCGACGCCAACTCGGGCGCGCCGAATTTCAGGGCGAAATCCGCCAATTGGGGCGCGATGGTCACCAGGCAGACCAGGCTGAACAGTCCGCCCAGAAAACTTGAGAAAAAGGCTACACCCAGCGCGACACCGGCCCGGCCCTTGCGAGCAAGCGGGTGTCCGTCCAGGCTCGTGACGATGGCGGCGGGATTGCCGGGGATGTTGAGGAGGATGGCTGAGATACTGCCCCCCGTCATCCCGCCGACGAAAACGCCTACCAGAAGGCTCATCGACGTGACGCTCGCCATATGGAAGGTGAACGGCAACAAAAGGATGATGCCCATGCTCACCGTGAGTCCCGGAATGGCCGCGAAAACGATGCCCATAAAACTGCCCAGGATGGCAAACAGAAAGGGCTTCCACGCCAGGGCCTGGACGAGGCCTTCCACCAGGAGGCTCATCTCTAGAAGAGCCAGTCCTGCGGCAGGGGCACCTTCAGCAAATGGTGAAATACGTAGTTCACCGCCAAGGCGAAAACGACGACATAGGGGAGTGTGATTTTCCAGGAACGGATACCGCTCCACCGTATGGAGACGAAGAGAAACACGGCGACCGCGGCGCTAAAACCGATGTATTGCATCAAGAGCGCCAGGCCCGCCAGGAGGAGACAGAGGATCAAGGCGTCGAGAACACCTTTTCGCTCGATAACAACGATGTGCTCGCTCTTTCGGGATACGCAGAGAAGGTCCACCCCCAGATCGACCAGTGTCAGGACGATGAGCAACGAAGCCCAGAGCCAAGGAATAAAAGAAGGCCCCAAGGGACCTTCTTCCCCCGGTCCCTGGGGCAACTCCAGAATGATCGAACCATACCAGACGTAAAAAACCACCAAAAGGATCGGGACGAGGAGGCGTTCAACGCGCAACCTGATTTTTTTGTTCTCCCCCGTCATGAACACCGAATCCCTTGCCCTCGCGACATTTCTGCCTCGGCGCGATTCAGAAGTCTACTTCTTCTTTTTCTTCTTCTTGTCCAGACCCAGCGAAACGACGATCTCCTTGATCAGGGCATTTTGTTTGGCCACAAAGGCCGGGAATTTGTCCGGTCCCATGTAGGAGACCAGGAAACCTCGCTTCTCGGCGGTGGCCAGGACTTTCGGATCCTTTGCAGCAGCAGAGAATGCCTGGTGAAGTTTTTGAACCGCCTCTTTGGGCGTTCCCTTGGGAACGTGCAGTCCACGGAACTGATAGAAGCCGACGTCCCACCCATGCTCGCTGAACAGGGGAACCTTGGGATATGCCGGATGGCGTTTCGGGAACGAAACGGCCAGCATGCGTACCTTGCCCGCTTTGTGCAGGGCCAGCACCTCAGGCGGATGGACGGAAATCGCGTCGACCTCGCCTCCAAGCAGGCTGGGCACACGGCGCTTGCCCAGGGGAACATGACGGAACTTGAAGCCTGCCTTTTTGGCCAGTGCCGAAGCCGTAAGCCGTGTGAAACTGCCCGAACCAGCGCTTCCGATCTTGAGCGTCTTCGATTTGGCCGCCTTCACGAGGTCGGGAAGCGTCTTGAAAGGAGAATCTCCCCGCACGACGATGGCGGTTGCCTCGAACACCACGCGGGAAACGTAGTCCCAGGCGCGGTAGTCATACGGCAGGCGCCCCATGTTCGTGCCGGTCAGGATCGAGGCCGAAAGCCAGCCGATCTTGTACCCGTCGGCAGGTGCGGTCTTGATGTACGCGAAGCCGATCGTGCCACCGGCTCCCGGACGGTTCACGGCGACGATGGGCTGCCCGAATACTTTTTCGGCCGCTTTCGCCACGGTGCGGCCGGAGATGTCCGCAGCGCCTCCGGCCTTGAAGGTGATGGTCATCTCTACGGGTTTCGTCGGGTAGGCGGCCGAGGCGGGCGCAACCGAAAACCCCGCGACGGCGAAGGCGAGTGCGAATACCAGCAAAAACTTCTTCATGGGGAATCCTCCTTGAAATACGTCGGAACTAACGAAATCAGCTTAATCACGATTCCAGGAATGCCACCGCGAAAGTCCGATGCAGACGCTTTTCACCTGCGTGTATTCGCGCAGCGCCTCCTCGCCATGCTCCCTGCCGATGCCGCTTTTCTTGACGCCGCCGAAGGGGATCTCGGAACCGTAGCGGTAGGTGTTGATGAACACGTTTCCACAGTCGAGTTCCGCAGCGAGTCGATGCGCCCGTCGCAGGTCACTCGTCCAGATGTAGCTCGCCAGACCGAATTCCGTGGCGTTCGCATCCCGGACTGCATCATCCAGGGAATCGAATTCGTGCACAGTAAGAACGGGGCCGAAAATCTCCTCGCACGCCGCCCGCATACCCTGATTCACGCCTGTGAGCACCGTGGGCTGTATGAAGTTTCCGCCCGGCTCTCCCTCGGCTGCAGGACGACCACCACCACAGGCGACGCACGCCCCGTCACTGAGCGCCGATTCGACATAGCCGACTACGTGGGCGAGATGATCGCGGGATATAAGCGGCCCCATGTCGGTCTCTGCATCCATCGCGTCGCCAACGCGAATTCTCTTGACGCGTTCGACAATTTTCTCGACGAACACATCATGAATACCGCTCGGCAGAAACAGGCGGGTTCCGGCGAAACAGACTTCACCCTGGCGGGCAAACACCTGGCTCAGCACACCGTCTGCGGCTTCTTCCAAATCGGCGTCCTCGCAAACGATGATGGGCCCCTTGCCGCCAAGCTCCGCCAGCACCGGGGTCACGTTCTGCGCAGCGAGTCCCAGGACTTCCAAGCCGCCCTCGGTGCCGCCCGTAAAGACGATCTTTCTGATATCAGGATGGCCTACGATCTTGGCGCCTGTCGAGCGCCCCGAACCCGCAACGATGTTGATCACCCCTGGCGGGAACCCGGCGTCTTCCACCAGTTTTCCGAAATAAAGCACCGAGGCCAGAGCGACGGCGGAGGGCTTGATGATCACGGTGTTGCCGCAGGCCAGAGCAGCGGCCAGCCCCCGTGACATGAGTTTGAGCGGGGTGTTCCAGGGAACGATGATGGCCACGACACCCAAAGGTTCCCGTATCGAATACATGAGGCGATCG
Organism: bacterium; assembly: GCA_965200245.1. GTDB lineage: Bacteria > UBA8248 > UBA8248 > UBA8248 > UBA8248 > Bin107. Next base: position 318,241 of record CBDATS010000008.1, read on the forward strand.
TTCATCAATGGCTGCGCGCCGCCTTCCAGCTTGCCGGCCCAACCGGCGAAATACTCGAAATGGCGCGCGGAAGAGGCGGATTCCAGGCGGCTTTCCCGAATGGGGATACCCGTGTTTATCGCTTCCAGCCTCGCGAGTGTTTCCGATTGTTCGCGCATCAGCGCCGCGAGTTTCATGATGAGTTTCCCGCGCTCAAGTGCGGGCATCTTCTTCCAGGACGCATCGTGATACGCCCGCCAGCAGGAGGCGACAGCCTCATCAACCTGCGCATCCGAGGCGGGGAACAACTGGAATATCGTCTCGTTGTTTGAGGGGTTGAGCACGTCTATCGGCTCGCCACGCTCGCCTTTGACCCAGACGCCGTCGATTAATTGTTGTTCCACTTCCTGGGTGAGTGGAAACTCGGTCACTTTCACCAGACTACCTGACATCAAAACTCCTTTGGGTTAACGAAAATATCGGTCAGACACCTGCGCCCGGACCTATAGTTTCTCAGTTTCGGGGCCGGACCAATCCTCATCGCTCAGCACGTCTTTGTGCACCACGTTTGCCTCGACGGAAGCGACGACATCCTTGGCCACCTGCTCATACCAGTCGGCCACGTCTTTCGGGTAGTCCGTGTGGCTGGGCAGATCCTTGATAAGAGGGCCTTCCACGGAGGGAATGTCGTGTACGCCGTCGAACTCCTGGGAGTAGGTCCGTCCTTTTCGTGCGGCGAATTCCTTGTCGATTGTGGCGTCGAGCTTGAGCCACTTCCCGTTCAGGTACGCCTCTCCCAGCGAGTGCCATGGCAGCTTGCGGTCGCCCCATATCTTGGCGACTTCTTCGTTCATGAAAGGTTTGTCCGGGCAATGAAGCTGCTGGAAACCGATGCGCGAGGGAATGCCCGATGCTCGGCAAAGAGCGGCGAACATGCTGGCCTTGCCCATACAAAATGCCTTGCCATTGTTCAGTACGTCGCTGGCCTGACGCTTCCCCTCGGCGAGATAGCGGAACGAGTCGAGAATGTCGTAGGGAAAATCGCGGACGAAATAATAGATATTGCCGAGTCTTTCCTTATCGTCTGCGCAGCCGTCGGTGAGTTCCCGGGCTTTCGATACGATGTCGTGGTTGTTCGAGTCGATAAATTCGGTGGGCTCAAGGTAATCGGCCATGTCCTGGTGTTCGTTCATCCGAGAATCTCCCTGCTCAATAGGAGGGCTTCAGCCCCCGTTCGACAGACTTCTGACCTCGGGGAGAATCTCCTCTCCCGCGAGGCGAAGCATATCCATTTCTGCGACATCGGGGATCGTATAGAGAAAATGTCGAACACCCGCGTTGACGTATTCCATCATCCTTTCCACGCATTCCTTCGGTGTACCCGCGATTATACCCGTCTGCGGGATAGCGTCAAATCGCCTTTTTTCTGCCTCGATTCGGGCGCGATCATGACTCGGCAGGAGAAGGCACATCAAGGAGCGCCTGAGTGCTTCGGGGTCGCGCCCCGCCTCCTCGCAGTTGACGTCGATTTCTTCTTTACGTTCGAGATAGCGCTCCGGCGGCCACCAGCGCACGTTGAAGCCATCCGCATGCTTTGCAGCGACGCGGAGGACTTTCTTCCCCTCCCCGCCGATCCATATCGGTGGCGAGGGTTTCTGAACGGGCGGAGGGTCGCACACCGCGCCCTTGATCGTGTAATGCTCTCCCTCGAACGTGGGGTTGGGCTCCGTCCAGATTTTGCGGATCAACTGAACGGCTTCCTCCATCTGGGCGATGCGAATCGACGCTCTCGGGAAAGGAATGCCGTAGGCCTCGTACTCCTCCTGCATCCAGCCTGCGCCGAGGCCCAAATCCAGCCGCCCGCTACTGATGTGGTCCAGCGTAGCACCCATCTTCGCGAGCACTGAGGGGATGCGGTAGGAATTGCTGAGAACGCTGGTCCCGATGCGAAGTTTCTTCGTGACTTGGGAGAGGGCACTGAGCGCCGTCCAGGTTTCGAGCAGGGGAATGGAGCCGGAACCGACACCTCCCGACTCTCCCTCGGTGTCAAAGCCTGCGTCTTTCGCGTACGAACTCGGGTCGAGCGTCAGGAAATGATCGCAAAGCCACACCGAATCGAAGTCCAGCTTCTCCGCCTCTTGGGCCACCAATTTCATGTCCTCGAAATTTCCGACAGCCAGCCCCCGGATGGTCAGCGCCATGATCAAACCGAACTCGACACGGGAGTTCATCCCAAAATCCTCCTCGTTTTCATTCATGAATAGAAAGTCAAACGGCCAGATAGCGCGATTTCAATTCCTCATCTTCCTCTAGTCCAGCCACCGTACCGTCGAAACGAACCCTTCCATTATCGATGATGTAAACCCTGTCGGATAACCGGCATGCGAAGCGGGCGTTTTGTTCCACCAGCAGAACGGCGATTCCCTCATCCTGGAGAGTACCGATCATCTCACCCAGGTCCCTCACGATGGCGGGTGCGAGGCCTTCGGAGGGTTCGTCGAGCAATACGAGTTTCGGCGCCCCCATCAAGGCGCGTCCGATGGCCAGCATCTGCTGCTCTCCACCGCTCAGTTGGTTTCCCTTGTGTGTCCTCAATTGCCTGAGTTTCGGAAAAAGACCATATATGCGCTCCAAAGTCCAATCGCTCGCCCGCTCAAGCTTGAAAGCGCCGATTTCGAGATTCTCCTCCACGCTCAGGCGAGAGAAAATTCTCCTGTCTTCGGGAACGAAACCCACGCCCTTTCTGGCCATCTCATGGGGTATTGGGCGCTGCATCTCCTCGCCCAGCCAGCGCACGCTGCCCTCTCGCGGGGGCGTCAGCCCCATGATGGAGCGTAGCGTGGTTGTCTTTCCCGCGCCATTTCTGCCGAGCAGACTCACCACCTCGCCTTCGGCGATGGCTAAATCCACGTCGAACAAGATGTGGCTGTCCCCGTAAAACGTATTGATTTTCTCAACGGAGAGAATCAAAATTCTTCCCCCAGGTAGGCGAGGCGTACCAGGTCGTTCCTGCGAATTTCATCGGGCGTTCCCTCGGCGATAATGCTCCCCTGATGCAGAACGGATATGCGATCAGCGATCGAGAAAACCACGCTCATGTCGTGCTCGGTGAAGACGACCGTCTTGTCGTGGGATATCTTCTTGATGAGAGCGATCGTACTCGATGTCTCCTCGATCGACATGCCGGCCGTCGGTTCATCGAGCAGGATCAGCCGTGGCTCAAGCGCGAGCGTAATCCCGAGTTCGAGGTTTCTCCGCTCCCCGTGGCCGAGTTCCGTGGTCGGGTGATGCGCCTTGTGTGCGAGTTCTACCTCGCCCAGTATCCCGAGCGCTTCATCTTGTTCCTGGATGTGTTTCCCGATGGGGGAGAACAGGTCCAGCGTCTTGCCCCGTCTCGCCAAAACAGCGATGCGGACATTGTCCAGAACCGAAAGTCTGGGAAATATGTTGGTTATCTGAAAGGAACGGCCCACGCCTTTCTTCACCACCGCGTGTGGAGGATAGCCGGTAATGTCTTCTCCCTCGAAGAAAACGCCGCCCGAAGTCGGTTCGAGTTTTCCCGAAATCAGGTTGAAAAAGGTGGTTTTGCCCGCACCGTTGGGTCCGATGACGGCGCACAACAATCCTTGCGGAACCTGAAAGTCCACCTCGTTAACCGCCAGAAGCGAACCGAACTGTTTGCTGAGACTTCGCGTCTCAAGAACGGGTGCTGTCGCCATGGTCTTCACCTGTCGATAATCTGGAGGTCCATCCCTCGAAGAACCCCAGGATACCACCGGGAAGGAACAGGACAAGGAGCACCAGAATGCTGCCGACGACGATTCGCCAGTACTCCATAAAATTCAAGACCGTGTCCCGGATGAAAAGGAGGAGTCCTGCACCAAAGGCCGGCCCCAGAAAGGAATACATGCCGCCCAGGATCGTCATCAGAACGATCTCGCCCGACTGGGTCCAGTAGAGCAAATCGGGCGAAATATACCCCTGAAAAGTCGAGTAGAGGCCGCCCGCGAACCCGCCGAAGGTTCCTGCGATGATGAAGGCGTACAGCTTGTACCTGTGCACGGGCAGACCGATGAACTCCACGCGTTCGGGATTTTCTCGAATGGCCTGCAACACCCTGCCGAAAGGGGAATTCACGAATTTCCACGCGAGGAAGATCAGAGTCAACACGATAATCAGCACAAAGTAATAAAAATTCGTGAACGATTCCAGGGAGATGGTAAAGACGCCCGGAATCCCGATATCGGGTTTCGGGATGCCGAGCATCCCGTCGTCCCCGCCGGTGACGTCACGCCAGTAGTAGGCGACGGTGTAGATCACCTGTGAGAACGCGAGCGTCAACATGGCAAAATAAAGACCGGCCAAGCGCACACAGAATACGCCCATGAACCAGGCGAGAAGCGCGCACGATGCGCCCGCCACTATCAATCCGGCCCACATGGAGGGATAGACGTTCTTCGTCAGCAGGGCGAAGGCGTAGGCACCCACGCCCAAATACACTGCATGACCCAGGGAGACTAGGCCGGTGAAGCCGATCAGAAAATTCAGGCTGATGGCGAGCAGGCTCGCTATGAGGATTTCCGTGCAAAGCTGGATGTAATAATCACCCTGCGCCAGAAAAGGCACGAGTACAGCCAGGGCGAAAAGGGTCATGACGCCGGATCTCTTGGGAATGCGCCTGATGAGGTGTCTTGAGAAAGAATTTCCGCTTGCTGAACTTCTCATGAATCTTCAACGTCCTTATATTGTTGTCTCGCCGAACAGGCCGCGTGGTCTCAGAATCAAAATAGGCAGCACGAGGGCGTAGATGAAGATCATCGCAAAATTCTCAAGTATCTCGATACCGAACGCCTTGAGCATTCCGATGAGCACCGCGCCCACGAACGCGCCCAGATAGCTCCCCATACCGCCCACGATTACGACGATGAACGACTCGATGATGATTTCCACCCCCATGCCGGGCTCCACGCTTCTCATGGGCGCGGCCAGAATGCCGCCGAGACTCGCGAGCCATGCCCCCAGGGCGAATACACCCGTGAACACCCGGTTCACGTTCACCCCCAAGGCATCGAGCATCTCGCTGTCCGTAGCGGCGGCGCGGACGAGTTTCCCAAAATTTGTCCGGTGGAGAACGAACCAAAGGAAAACGCCCAGCAAAGGCCCCACCGCGATGATAAAGAGAAAATATACGGGATAACTGAAATCCCCGATTGAGATTCGCCCCTCGAAAAGCGCGGGGATGGGAACGGACTTGTAATCCCGACCCCAAATCAGCAGAACCAGATCGTCGAGAATGAGCGTGAAACCATAGGTCAAGAGCAGGGTGTAGAGTCTTTCCCGGCCATAGAGAGGACGCAGGCAAAACGCTTCGATGATGGTCCCGAACCCCGCCACCACGAGAGGTGCCAGAAGCAGACCCACCCAGAACCAGCTTGGATTTTGGATGATGGAACTTGAGAAAATGAGAAAAGCGCCCAGCATGTAGAACGAGCCATGGGCCAGGTTCAACACGCCCAACACGCCCAGGAGAATCGTCAGGCCCGATGCGATCAGGAAAAGAACCATCGCATTGGCCAACCCGTTCAGAAACTGGGTAAACCAAAAACTGATGTCCAATTCCATGCGAGGGGGCCCCCTGAGAGGTGAAGCGACGCCCCGTGGTTTCTCGGGGCGTCAACGGCTCCACGCTTGATGACTATTTCCGGCAGCCTTGGCCCGTGTTCTCGTCGGGATGAGAACCCTCGACAGGAGATATTACCTGGATGTTCGAGAGAACCGGGAAAGGATATTCCTTGTTTTTCGAGATGACGCCCCAGAAGCTCGACTGCCAGCCCTGGTGGTCGGAGGGACGCATGATGATCCAACCCTCGGGAGCGTTGAAGGCGACACCGCCCATCGCGTCTATCGCCTTCTCCTTGTTCACGGTGCCCGCGCGGCGGATGGATTCCGCAATCACATGGACAGTCGAATATGCTTCACCGGCCGTCATGTCAGGATATACGTTGTACGCCTTGCGGAAGCTGTCCACGAAACGCTTGTTGTTCGCGGAAACCGGATAGTTGTGCAGATAGCGCGAACTTGCCCAGTGACCGTATGGTGCCTGATCGCCCAGCGCCTTGAGAACTACGTGGTTGCCGCCGAAATCGGTGAAAATCTTCACCTTCTCGTACATCCCGAATGAGCGGGCCTGCTTCATGAACTTGATGAGGTCCGCGCCGAACAGGCCTACGTAGATGGCGTCGGGCTCCGCTTTGAGCATCTTGTTAATGTAGGCGGAATAATCATTCTCGCCCAGTTTTGGCCAGGCCGCGTAGGGGCGCTGCGCCTTGGGGTCGCGTTCTTTCAGATAGTTCCAGAACTGCCGGATGACGGAGCGGCCGTATGAGAAATCAGACGAAATAGTCGCCCATTTCTTATAACCCAGACGATGGGCGATGACGGCACCCGCTCGCGAGGTCTGCTGCGCGCTGCTTCCTACGCGCCAGGTGTAACGGCTACAGAATTTCGTGTTGATCTCCTCGGTCGCCGCCCAGGGGAAATTCATTGTCTTGAGTTTCTTCGATTCCTGCAAGACGGCAATGGCCGCTCCCCCGTGCAAAGGCCCCAAGAGGGCGAAAACCTTGTCACGCAGAATCAGGCGCCGCGCCGTTCGCACCGAACTCGCTGGGTTGGTCTCCGAATCCCGGATCAGTGCCTCGAACTTGTGGCCCAAAACACCGCCTGAGTCGTTGATTTCCTTGACGGCGAGGTTGATGCCCTGACTCGTTCTTTTCCCGACGATGGAATACAGGCCCGTCAACGGAGAGAGAACGCCTATCTTGATCGTTTTCGCCGCAAACGAGGTGTTAGGACCCGATGCAGCAAGCGCCAGTGCCATCACTGTGGTGATGAGCGCCTTTTTCCGGAAACTGGACATGAGAAATCCCCCTGGAAGATGGAAAGATGCAGATCCGCACTGCCGGAATCGAATCCATTGCGGATCCGACACCTGGAGCAAGTGTATATTCGAGTTCAGCATAGGAAGCAGGTTAGATAAGCCTCGATTCGGAGTCAAGGCCGCCTTTTTCGCGCCAAAAGTCCGCATTGTACTCATGGCGGGGGAATCGGCACGGCTTGATTTTCCGTATCCCGTGAACAGGCGACAACGCTCGGTTCCTTCTGGAGGACGCTCCGGCTCAGGAATATCCCGGCTCATCCTCAGAAGTCGCGTAGAAGCGGAAGTAGGCGAGGGCAGCATATGCTTTCGCCTCGATGTGGTCGTCTTGAATCGTCAGCTTGACGTGGTTGATTCCCTTGTAGAGGATGGACATGCCTTTTTCCTCGAAAATCCTCTCGACCGCCGGGAAGTCGCGCAGACCTTCGCCCTTCTCAGGCAAACACCATCGCATCTGTTCTAGGTAGTCCAACACGGAACTCCAGGCGTTGCGCCCCGACGTCAACCAGTAATTGAGGTTCGAGGGTTGTCTCGGCCTGTACATATCGAGTCCCAGGCGCGGCCCTACGCCGTCTGCACCGACATCGGACGACAGGCGGAAGATCGGTGTCAGATGGTGCATCTCTTCTATGATGTCCATCACCTTCTGGGTGGGGCCGTCCCATTTCAGGCGCTTCAGGAAAGCGGGTACGTTGCGCTGCTTCAGGTCATCGATGACGAGTCGAATATAGCGCGGTTCGCGCTCGGCCACGGCACCTATCTGGTCCACCACGCCGCTACGGGGCAGGGCGGCGAAGACGCGCTCCACGGCGATTCGCTCCTTCTCGTTCTCGTTCCAGCCGACGGCGCTCGCGACGGCGGCGGCCAGATTGTCGGGGGTTCGCTCGCGTGCAGTTTGTTCGTCGAGTTCAGTTTGCGGCTTGAGTGCCAGAAACACACCAGGGGCCAGGTGCCGTCCCGGAGGGACTTTCACGATGTCATATCCGAGCATCGACGCACGAAACCAGCCTGCCAGAGAGGGTTCAGAAGGGGGTCCCATCCCTTTTATTCGGGAATAGGCCCGGCTCAGGGCCACCTCGGAAGCGTTGGCTCCCGTTTCCTCGCCACGGCGGATGAAATACTCCATGGAGGAACGCCCTGGCTCAAGCGAGACGAAATAATCGGCCGCAGGTTCAGGTTCGTTCAGCCGGAACTCGAATGCCGCGTAGTTCAAAGTCAGCCAACTGGGCAGGTCGCCGACGCGCTCCAGCAGGCACCCCCACCACGGGTCGTCCAGCAAGGTGGGGGGAATGAAGCGACGCAGCCTTGGGAAAGCATCTCCGAAACTCTCAGACATCATCGAACCCTGTTTCTTTGTCGGTAGGATACACGGTATTCGAGGCGGTGATGAGCGAACATTGCTATCGGATCTCCCTTCCACGAAGGACCGAAAATACGCTCAAACCCGCATGCCAAGAGTCCGAACAAAGTCCCTTTCGTGGATTTTGGCAGACCGAACGGGCAGACAGTTAAACTGTTTTGTTTGATATAGCCTATCGAGAGTTTTAGCTCAAGCTGTTCCATGCGTTGATGAAATTCGCATATGCCTGTGTGCCAGCCGCGACGGCGCTCAACTCCGCCTCGCTCAACTCGGAAGGTGGCAAGACGAGGTTGAAACTCATGATGCCGTCTTGATGCACACTGATTTGGAACTCCTCGGGAATGGCAACTCCCAACTCCCGCTCCATAGCGGCCTTTGGGTCAGCTATTAGCTCGGTGCGGAACGCTTCGTTCTCACTGGCTTTTTTTGCGATTATCTCGCGAACTTCGTCTCCGGTTTTCATTGTCTTGAAATCTCCAGATAGCATTCGACCGGAAAGGATACTTGAGTCTTCCTTCCTGATTCAGGCAAAGTATAAAATATTGGCGGTTCGGGTTCAACCATATTCCATGCGTTAACGGAATTCGCAAATGCCTGCGTGCCAGCCAAGTTGGTCCTCAACTTCGCCTCGCTCAACTCGGCCCGCGTCAATACGAAATTGATGATCAAGGTACCGTCTTGATGCACGCTGAACTGGAGCACCTCGGGAATGGCAATTCCCAACTCGCGCTGCATGGCGACCTTGGGGTACACCTGCAATGCGGCGCGGAACGTCTCATTTGAGACGACCTTGCGAACGATTTCTTCCCACACTCCTTCCAAAGTTTTCACCACCTCGGGTCCTCATCGTGTGAGCGCCCCAGGGCACCGCCGGGTACTTCGACCTGCTATGCCAGGTTCCCCTCGCGCGGAGACCTGTGACATAAAACCTTTTCTGCCCTGTACGAGCAAAAATAAGAACAACTCAGTAAAGTATATGCGTAGCGTTCGCTTCGTCAACAAAAATACGACATTCAGCGGTTACAAAATAAAACGAAATAGTAAAACACTTGTCCTGAAGCACCATGGGTTAGCTTGGAAAAACCGTGCAGGATACGTGATTTCGGCCCTGGGATGGCTGTCAAGGGCTTTTTTCTTGAGCAGGCCCGATAGCCTGTGAGAAACTTGCGCTCTGATTCAGGGTTATCAAACGTGAGTTCCACGCCAGCGAAGACCCGTTATCCGACAGGAAAGGAAGCGCGATGAACAACGAGGACTCAGACCAGCACGTAAACACCGATGTGCGTTACGAGGCTGATGAGAAGCCGCCGCCCCTGCTCGCGTTTGGCCTTGGGTTGCAACTCGCTGTACTCTGCGTGGGCGGCGTTGTGTTCACGCCCGCTATCGTGGTATAGGCAGCGGGCGGAACCGAGGACTATCTATCCTGGGCCGTCTTCGCCGCGGGTTACGTGCTCATCATGGGTACATCGGGCGCTTTCATCGCAGTCTGCATTGCAGCGCTCGCCCAAGGAGGGCCGGGGACGCTCGCCACGCTGGTCCTTGTTTCTTCATTGTTTCAGTTTTTGTTCTCGGAACGTCTCTCGCTGTTTCGTCGGGTGCTGACGCCCACGGTCGCGGGAACCGTCATCATGCTCATCGCCGTGACGGTGATGCCGATCGTCTTCGGCATGCTGGATGATGTGCAGAAGGACGCCTCGCCGCTCGCTGCTCCGCTGAGCGCCCTGACGAGTGTGGTTGTCATCGTCGGCATCGCACTCAAAGCAACGGGGACGCTGCGCCTCTGGGCGCCCGTCCTCGGCGTGATAGCGGGTTCGCTTGTAGGCCTCTATTTTGGCATTTATGATACGGTCCGCGTTGCAGAAGCCGCTTGGATCGGTCTTCCCAAGGGTGCCTGGCCGGGCTTGGATTTGAGTTTCGGGCCGGTTTTCTGGGCACTTCTTCCCGGGTTTGTGTTCGTCACCTTGATCGGCGCCATCGAGACCATAGGCGACGGTGCAGCCATCCAGCGTGTGTCCTGGCGGCATCCCCGGGCGGTGGATTTCCGGGCGGTGCAGGGCGCGGTGGCCGCCGACGGATTGGGCAACCTGCTCTCGGGCCTTATGGCGACGGTGCAGAACACGACTTATTCGACGAGCGTGTCCGTCACCGAACTCACTGGCGTCGGAGCGCGCAGTGTCGGTATCTTCGCAGGTTTCGTGTTCCTTGTCCTGGCGTTTTTGCCGAAGCTGGTTGCCGTGATCCTGGCGATACCCGCTCCCGTCGCCGCGGCCTACATCACCGTTTTGCTGGCGATGCTCTTTGTGGTCGGCATGCGCATGGTCATTCAGGACGGTATCGACTACCGCAAGGGCTTGGTGGCGGGCGTGGGCTTCTGGGCGGGCGTGGGTTTTCAGAATGGTGTCATATATCCCGAGTATTTCTCCACCTTCGCAGGCGGCCTGTTGAACAACGGAATGACCGCAGGCGGCCTCGTCGCCATAATACTGACGCTGTTCGTTGAACTCACCCAACCTCGGCGCAGACGCCTGGAGGTAGAGTTCGAACTGTCGGCCTTGCCCAGGATCAGGGAATTTATCGGCGAGTTCGTCTCTTCAGGCAGCTGGGACGCCGCGATGGCACACCGCCTGGATGCAGCGGGTGAGGAGACGCTGCTGACGCTTCTACGCCAGAAGGAAGCCAGCGGAAGCAGTGAACGGCGGCGTCTGCTCCTGGTGGCGCACAAACAAGACAGCGGCGCGGTACTGGAGTTCGTCGCCGCAGGTGGGGAGGAGAATCTTCAGGACAAAATCGCTCTGCTAAGTGAACAGACTGCTGGCGTGCCGCTAGAGCGGGAAGTCTCGCTCAGGCTGCTTCGCCATATCGCCTCCTCTATTCACCATAAGCAATACCACGACACGGACATCGTGACCGTTCGCGTGGAACCCCAGGCGCGGGGTGCTTCAAGGGGAGTTGAGAAGCACGGTTGAGTGCACCCTCAAAGAACGGGACATATAGCTTGCGAGAGTAGAACGCCCGTGGCTTCAGGAAGCCTCATCTCCTCCCTCTCGGGTGGTGGTCAATGCCGCGAAAGGCTTCGATGAAGGCTGTGATGCGCTCTTCGTCAAAAGCCTCCAGAATGTCTATCTTACCCTAGGCGGTGAGGGCAATCCTGTGCTTCATGGAGGGGCAGGGAGCGAGGACGACGAACTTCGGGTATCGGCGCACGATGGTTCTGAGTTTTTCCACGAGATCCGGGCAATCGGAGCAACCGTATTGTACGAGCACGCCGCCGTCTTCGAGATTATGTACCTGAAAGCCCTTGTCGATAGGCTGCCAGTGCACGCCCCAGGAGACGATGGTCGGATAGTGTGGCCCCGAAGTAGGGGGATCCGTGTTGTAAGCGACGGCGCCGCTCGTGCCCACGCGGATGTGGCGATTGCCGAGCGAGGGTATGTCGCGCGCCTTGTTCGCGGATGCGCCCGAATGATAATAGGCGCCGAGGATGATTGCGGCGATGACGGTCGCCCACACGAGCAGGACGGTGTGGATTTTTCCGGATCCACTGGCCTTTGCAGTACGCGATTGATCACGATCGGCAGATCGGGAATGTTTTACTCTTATTTGATTTTCGGGACAAAGCGGGACCTTTCTCTTTGAAGCGGCTGTCGGCGGCTTCTGCGCCCCCGAGGGGCCGACACGCCAAGGTACGCAAAGGTTGATGCTTGAACAAGCAGTCGGCGGAAGAAAATCTGCGATTCTCTTTCATGCAACGGGGAACCGGCCATGCTCTCGGCTTGCGGAAAGGACGGAATAGAGTTGCACAAGAGGCAAGTCTTTTGTACTTTGTTCATTGAGAGGGATTGATAAGTTGCCTGAGCCGTTGATCAGGCACAGTACGGGAAATGAGGAGATATTCACGTAATTTGGCTACTTACAAGATACTCATGGTGGACGACGAACCCGATCTCGAAGGTCTCGTGAGTCAGCGCATGCGGCGTGAGATACGACGGGGCCTCTATTCGTTCGTATTCGCGCGCAACGGGGCCGAGGCACTCGAGCTGCTGAACGGGGACGATGAAATCGACATCGTCATCACCGACATCAACATGCCGGAGATGGATGGCCTCACGCTGCTTGAGCAAATTCCCGCATACGACCCCAAGGTCCGCTGCGTAATCGTTTCCGCCTACGGGGACATGAAGAACATCCGCACGGCGATGAACCGGGGTGCGTTCGATTTTCTCAACAAACCGATTGATTTCGAGGACCTGCGTCAAACCATCGGCAAGACCGTCGAGCACATCATAAAAGTCCGGGAGATGTTTGAGGTACGTGGCAGGATGCTGACGGAGGGCGGATCATAGTGGAAGAGTCGCACAAGATACTAGTTGTGGATGACGAACCCGATCTCGAAGACCTCGTGAAACAGCGCATGCGACGCGAGATACGGCGGGGCCGCTATTCGTTCATATTCGCGCGCAACGGGGCCGAGGCACTTGAGTGCTTGAGCGATGACAAAGACGGCCATTCCATCGACATGGTGCTCACCGATATCAATATGCCGGTAATGGACGGTCTCACGCTGCTCAAGCAAATTCCATTGGTCGACCCCAACATACGTTCGGTGGTCGTCTCCGCCTACGGAGATATGGAAAATATCCGCACAGCGATGAACCGGGGTGCGTTCGACTTCGTCACCAAGCCGATCGATTTCGAGGATTTGCGGATCACCATCGAGCGGACCCTAGAACATCTCGCCATGCTTCGCGAAGCCCTTGAGGCGCGCGACAAGCTGGTCGCGATCAAGAGTGACCTTGCTCTGGCCAACAAGATGCAGCAGTCGATTCTAACGACCAAATTTCCAGAGGACTCCAACTTCGAAATATTCGCAGGTATGGTGCCGGCCAGAGACGTGGGGGGCGATTTCTACGACATAATCGATCTTGGCGATGGCCGCATCAGCGTCACTGTCGCTGACGTTTCGGGCAAGGGAGTGCCCGCCGCGCTTTTCATGATGTCGAGCTACATGCTGCTCAACAGCGTCACCGTTACGCGCGTGGATTCGGGCAAGGAACTCGGCGAGGTGAATCGTTTTTTACAACCCGGCGACGTGCTCCGTGAGGTGAACCGGCGGCTTGAGGAAAACAACGACGCCGGGATGTTTGTCACGGTTTTCCTCTTGTTTTTTGATTCCGCGACAGGAGAAATAGTATATGCCAATGGTGGCCACAACCCCCCGGTCATTATTCACGCCGATGGTTCCTCAAGCCTTCTTGCCGAGCAGCCGGGAGTGGCCTTGGGGATTGTGGCCGAGTTCAACTACGACATGTACAACGCAACTCTCGCGCCCGGCGAGGCTCTCATTCTCTATACCGACGGAGTAACGGAGGCGGAGAACGAGAAGACCGAGCAGTTTGGCCTTGATCGCCTTCAAGGGATTCTCGGAGGCGCATCACCGATCTCCGCCAGAGAGATCAACACCAAGGTTTTCGAGGCGGTCAACGAATTTGCTGGCAGTGCGCCCCAATTCGATGATGTCACCTGTCTGACCATTTTCCGCCGTGGTGAGAGCGAATGAGCGCGAAACTTTCATTGACCATGGGGTTCGAACCCTCGGAACTCCCACAAGTTCAGTCCGCCATCAGTGAGTTCAGCCGAGAGCAGGAGTGGACGTCCGACATCGAATTCCAGGTTGACCTCGTGATCGAAGAATTGCTCCTGAACGTCGTGAACCACGGCAGCGACGGGGGAGACAATGAGATCAGCCTCGAACTCATCTCGGATGACGATGTGGTGATCATAGAGATCATCGACGACGGCAAACCCTTCAACCCACTGACCGACGCGCCCGAACCGGACACAGAATCGGACATCGAAGATCGCGCCGTGGGTGGGCTTGGCATCCATCTGGTGCTGACGATGATGGACGAGGTGACCTGTCGGCGGGAGAAGGACAGGAACCATATGCGCCTCGTCAAGTTGAGGAACAAATGAAGAAGCTGCTCCGCACTCGCCGGGCAGTTTTCCTCCTCGCCGCGGCACTTATTTGCTCGGCGTCCGGGGCAGTGGCGGCAGTACCCGGCGTATCCCCCGAGAAAGTTCTGTTCGGCCAGTCAGCCGCCTTGTCCGGGCCTGCGAAGGCTCTGGGCGAGGACATGAGGCGCGGAATCGAAACCGCCTTCCGCGTTGCGAACTTGCGCGGCGGCGTTCACGGGCGCCGGCTCGAACTCATTTCCCTCGACGATGCGTATGAACCCGAAGCCGCCGTCCTGAACACCCGGCGACTGATTGAGCAGAGCAAGGTATTCGCCCTTATCGGGGCGGTCGGCACGCCCACCTCTCGCTCGGCCACCCCGGTCGCCGCAAAGGCGGGCGTTCCCTGCATCGCTCCCCTCACAGGCGCCGCTTTCCTGCGTGACCCGAAATGGAAGAACATCATCAACCTGCGTGCCTCCTACTTCCAGGAGACCGAGGAGATAGTGAGCCGGCTGATCGGGGATTTGGGCTTCAAGAAGGTCGCCGTGTTTTATCAGGACGACTCTTTCGGGCTGGCAGGCTACGAAGGCGTACGCTTGGCTCTTGAGCGGCGCAAACTGAAGCCTGTGGTCACTGGCGTGTATCCAAGAAATACGACAGCGGTCAAAACGGCCTTGCTCGATATTCGGCGCGCGAACCCCGACGCAGTAATTCTTGTGGGAGCATACAAGCCGGTCGCTACTTTCATTGCCTGGGCGCGGCGTACAGGTTTCACCCCGATTTTCGCGACGATCTCTTTCGTGGGCGGCAACGCGCTCGTGCGTGAACTTGGTCCCGCCGGCGTCGGCATCTATGTCACCCAGGTGGTTCCGCCCCCTTCATCGAAAGATATCCAGATAGCGTCGAACTATCGGCGGGATCTGGAGGCCCACTCACCCGGCGCTGTTCCGAGTTTCGTGTCCTTCGAGGGCTATATGGCCGGTAGACTCGCCATCCGCGCCCTGGAATTGTGCGGGCGCAACCCCGACCGCCCCTGCCTGCTCGATGGGTTGCGCCGCGCGGCCACCATCGATCTCGGCGGATTCAAGTTGCGTTACGGCAAGGACGACAACCAGGGTTCGGACGCCGTTTTCCTCACCATCGTAGGGGAGAGCGGCCGCTACGTTCCGACCGATAAAATGTGGCGGCCCTAAAGATAAAGACAATGAAGAGCGTACTCAGGAATATTCTGGACAAGTGCTACAAGATATCGACGCAGCTCTACCTCAGCATCGGCATTGCTGCCTCCCTTACCGTCGTCGCGAGCGTGGTCGCGTGGATTTCGTTCGCTTACGTGGGCAAGGTGCAAAATCGTGTGAATAAGGGCACCGTTCCTTTCCTGGCGAGCGCATTTGAAACGGCCCAGGCAAGCATCGCCCTGGTGGCCGCAGCTCCTCGTTTGGCCTCGGTCGTGAACCCGGATAATCTAGAGCAAGTCGCCACCGAGGTCGCCAAGGATCAGGAAGCCTTCGAGACGGTGCTGGTGTCACTCATACGTCATGGAGATAACGAGGGTATCTCCATGGAAATCAAGAAACTGGGCGACACGCTGACCCAGAACCTCGGAGCTATCAAGCAATTGGTGCTGGAGCGCTTCAATTTGACCGACCTGCGCGATACGCTCCAACTCCAACTCGCATGGGTGCGCAAGGAACTGACCAATGTCCTCATTCCCGCTATCGACGATCAACTTTTCTACGTGATGTCGGGCTACCATACAATCAGTGAAGCACCAGACCCCCATGAAAAGCATTTCGCCGAAGAGGGAATCAACCTCTACCGCTACATCGCTGGTCTGCGCTCGGACGCCACCGTTGCAGCGCAGCTTCTCTCCACTGTTTTCAGCGTGTCGGACGTCGCCCTGATCGAACCGCTGAGCGAGCGCTTCGAAGCTACTGCGCGCAGCATCAGGCGGCAACTGGACGCTCTCGGGGCGATGCCGGTGCGTGCCACTCTCAAACCTCTTTTCGAGCAGATGATCGAGTTAAGCATCGGGGAGGAGGGGGGGATCAGCCTGCGCGCGCGCGAGTTGGCACTCGAGAGCAAACAAAAAGAGTTGCTTGCGTTCCACGAATCTTTGGAGTTACAAATCCTGGCCACCACGAAAAAGCTGGTGAACACGGCCCGCAATAGCGCGCGGCAAGTCACCCAAGATTCCGCTCAGGCGATCAGCATGGGCACCAATATCCTGTTCGCGCTGGGTGCCATCAGTTTTATCGGCGCCGTGCTGATAGGCTGGCTGTTCATCGGCCGTGTACTCTCGCGTCGGCTCGGGCAACTCTCGGACCGCATGCGTCGCATGGCCGACGGCGACCTGGAGGAGACGGTCGACATTGGCGGAAAGGACGAAGTGGCGGAGATGTCCGCGGCACTTGAGATCTTCCGTCGCCACGCCCTGGAGGTGCAGCGCCTGAACTTGGTGGAGAGACTTGCCGAGGAGATCAGGGCCAAGAACGAAGAACTCGAAGGCGCGCTCGGAGATCTGGAGAAAGCGCAGGATCAGATTGTCATGCGTGAGAAGCTTGCAGCGCTCGGTGAGTTGACGGCGGGCGTTGCCCACGAGATCAGGAATCCGCTGAACTTCATCAAGAATTTTTCGGAAGTTTCCGAGGAACTGATGGAGGAATTGTTGGAAGAACTGGATAAGGTGGCACATCACGAGGGCAACGGGCAGGAGAACGGACAAAAAGCGGACGAGGGGGAGAAAAAACAGGAGGAGGAAGACCCCTACGAGCTTATCACCGAAATCGGAGAGGACCTCACTGGCAACCTCAAGCGCATCCGCGAGCACGGAGAGCGGGCCAACAACATCGTGGAGAGCATGCTCCAGATGGGTAGGGGTTCGGGCGAAACGCAACCGGCCAACGTGAACAAACTGATCGACGAGCATACGCGTCTTGCCTATCACAGTGCCAAGGCGGCGGACCCGAATTTCAACCTCACGATCGACTGGGACCTCGACCCCGACATGGTGGAATTCGACGTTATTCCGCAGGATCTGGGCCGCGTCTTCCTCAATATGGTGAGCAATGCTTGCTATGCCACCGACGAGAAGCGTCGGGAGCTCGCCGCCTCGCCGGACGGGAACAAGCCTCCCTACGATCCTATTCTCATGATTGTCACCAAGTGCAGGCCGAACGACGTTGAGGTTCGCATTCGTGACAACGGAAGCGGAATGCCGCCCGAGGTCATCGAGAAGATTTTCACCCCCTTCTTCACGACCAAGCCGACGGACAAGGGCACCGGGCTCGGTCTATCGCTCTCCCACGACATCATTCGCCAGCACGGGGGTAGCGTACGGGTCGAAACCGAGCCCAACGAATTCACGGAGATGATAATCGAACTGCCCCGTTGATCCATTCGGGTTCACGAGTCAAAAAATATTCGAGAAGACTCCAGAAAATAGAGAAGGCTGCGACGCGTCCATCATGCTGTTGCACTGGCTTGAAGGCAGGTAAGATGGTTTTCGATCCCTGTCCTTTGGGTCGTCAGGAAGCGGTAGCGGCCAGTGCCTCCTCTTTCGAGCCGTGGAGTTGAATGATGCGGTCGAAACCGGATATTTCGAAAACCTCGCGAGTCAAATCTCCGAGGGAGAACAAGGCGAACTTCGTGTTGTTTTGACTCAGTTGCTTCGCAACCAAGAGAACAGCGCGGAGGCCAGCACTGCTGATATACGAGACGCCCTCGAAATTGACGATGACGGCACGATCCTCTTCAACGATGGCGTTTTTTACCGTGCTCTCGAATTCAGGAGCGGTCGCACCGTCAATGCGACCCTCGACTTGTACAACCAAGGTTCCGTTTTCCTGCTCAGTTTTGATTTCCATACTTGCCTTTGCCTCCCAGCAGCGTGAAATTTCCCAAGCCTTTACCCTATGCCCGGATGGCACAATCAGTTAATGCCGAAAAATTGAGTATTGTCAACTATCAATTTCACATAAACACAAGGCTATTCTCTGTATGTTTCAAGAAAAGCTTCCAAAAGCATATAGAATTTCTCATTGTTTGGCAACTCAAGATATCTTCGAAAATCAAATTTTCCGAGGGTGTATCCAGGGCAGGGGGGTGCGTCAGGGCAAGGCCATTACCGAAGGATCGCCCGCAGGAAACGCCGACACGATCGCTGATGGCCTCTTCACAAGAGCGTCTCTTGTTTCCTGGACATCACCAGGGCCGCACGGCCGGTGACGAGTCCCTCTCTCAGGCGTTCATGTGCGAGATTCGCTTCCTCGAGCGGGTATATCTCGCTGACAAGCGGCCAGACATCGCCACGCGCCACGAGTTCGAGCGAGTCGACGACCTCTTGCCTTGTAGCGTAGCGGCTGCCCATGATCTGCTGCTCCTCGCGGAGAAACTCGCGCGGGGAGAAGGGAAACCGCTCTATTTGGTTCGCTCCCATGGCGAGGAAACGTCCCCCCTTGCCGAGGCCGCGCAGGCCGCCCACGACCCCTTCTGCGGTGCAGACGAAATCAACGATTACGTCCACCCCCGCGCCCCCGGTCAAATCCCTGAGCGCCTCCTCGAGATTTTCTTTCGACGTGTCCACCGTGTCGTGCGCGCCCATGTCGCGGCATTTGCCCAGCTTCTCGCTCGCGATGTCCACGGCGATAACGCGGGCGCCCGCCCAGCGGACCATCATTACCATGTGGATTCCCACGCCGCCTCCCGCGCCCACTACGGCCACGTTCTCCATCGGGCGCACGTCCGCATGACGGAGGACCTTGTAGGGTGTGGCCACGGCGTCGGAGATGACGCCTACCTCGGCGGGATGCGCCTGGTAGTCCAGCCCCTCGGGCAGGGGGATGAAGTTCCTGGCCGGCAGTTTGATATAATTGGCGTAGCCGCCGTCTATCTGGCGGCCAACTTGGCCGACGAGGTTCTCGCACAAGGTCTCGCGGTTCACGCGGCACCAGCGACAGCGCCCGCAAGTGAGGTAATAATACGCCGTCACGGCGTCACCTTCCCCGAGCTCTTTTACTCCTGTACCCACTTGGGTGATTTCTGCGGTGATCTCATGACCGATCACGAGCGGGAAATTCCCGCCCATATTCCCTGCCCGCGTGTGCTCGATCGTAAGCCCCGCGCCGCAGGCCAGCACCCGGGCCACGGCTTCGCCCGGCCCCGCCTCAGGGATGGGCCGTTCCTCCGGAACGAAGGATGCGCCCGGTTCCGTCAATACCATCGCCTTCATGTCGTCTCCTGCTATGGGACCAAGTTATCTGCAGTATAAGACCTCGTACCCCTGCGAGATAACGCGCGGGGGAAAATTCGCCGGATTCTCGGATTTCGTTAGTCGATTCGTATCTCTTCCGCCCATTCGTGGTTGGCCACGTACCATTCCACCAGATGCGCGAGCCCCTCTGCAAGACTCACCCGGGGTCGCCAGCCCAGAAGTCTCTCCGCCTTCTCGATGTTCGCCCACGTGGTCTTGACGTCGGCGGGGTTCGTCTCTTCATGGTGGATGCAGGCTTTTTTCCCGACAAGGGTTTCGATACGGACGATAGCGTCGTTCAGGGCGACGGGCCCGTCCGACCCCAGATTGATGATCTCGTAAGAGAGCGGTTTGATGGCCGCTATCGTGCCCCTTGCGATGTCGTCCACGTAGGTAAAATCGCGTGATTGCGTTCCGTCTCCATAGACGAGCGCGGGTTTCCCCTCGGCTATCCACTGCGTGAAGCGGAAGAGACTCATGTCGGGTCGTCCTGCCGGGCCGTAGACGGTGAAATAGCGAAGCACCGTCACGTCGATATCGAACAGATGGTGATAGGTGTGGCAAAGTGTCTCGGCCGCTTTCTTGGAAGCTGCGTAGGGCGATAGCGGCCTGTCGCTCGGGGCGTCTTCACGAAAAGGCGCGGGTGTGTCTGCCCCGTAAGCGCTCGAGGTGGAAGCAAGCACGAACTTGGTGATGCCGGAATCCCTGCACAACTCAAGCAGGTTCAGTGTGCCGGTTACGTTCGTTTCGAAATACGCCCGGGGATCCTCGATGGATTGGCGTACCCCCGCTCGAGCGGCCAGGTTCAGGACAGCGTCAAAAGGCGGCGCGGCGCCCTTGATTTCCGCAAACAAGGCGCGCAGGGGTTCGATGCGGCTCACGTCCAGATGGTGGAACAAGAAGCACGGGCGTTCTTCCAGACGCTTGAGACGGTAGTGTTTGAAGCGAACGTCGTAGGCGTCGTTCATGTTGTCGATCCCCACAACGGTGTGGCCTTTATCCAGCAGGAACTCGCACACCTTCGAGGCGATGAAGCCTGCGGCACCTGTGACGAGGTATCTGGCCAAAATGGGTTTCTCCTCACAACTGACTCGTTGGTGGTAGAGTAAGGCTATCAGGGGTCGGCGGTTGTGGCAAAACGGGCGAGGGGACTGCGCGGCATATCGGTACCGTCGTTTTTTATTTCAGCATAACTCGGCCCGTGGTTGAAATCCGCGCTACGATCCGTGATGGTTGGCTTTCCGCGGGAGCGGTGCATTTTAGGTTTTGGGGATTGGGGTTTTAGATGGCGAACGTGGTGGTAACCGGAGGTGCAGGTTTCATCGGCTCACATGTAGCGGAAGCCTGCCTGGAAGCGGGCGATTCCGTCTGGGTGGCGGATAATCTGACCTCGGGTCTGGTGGAGGATGTTGCACCGGGCGCGGTTTTTTGCGAGGGCGATGTGGCCGATGTTTCGTTCATGCGCCGCGTGGTGGAAGAGGCGCAACCAGGTGTCATCCACCACCTGGCGGCCCAGTCGAGCGTGACGAACAGCCTGGCCGATCCGTTGTGCGACGCGCGTGCGAATATCCTGGGCACATTGAGCATTCACGAAGCGGCCAGGAACATGGATGTGGTGCCCCGGGTCGTCTACGCCGCCACGGGTGGGGCGTGTTACGGGGATCCCGAAGAGGAGATTGTGGATGAGAGCCACCCCCTCGCCCCCGTATCCCACTACGGGATGAGCAAGGTGGCTGGCGAGCGGTATCTCGCATTTTACGGGGAGCATTTCGGGCTTCCTGTCGTCTCGCTGCGCCTCGCCAACGTCTATGGTCCAAGGCAGCGCCCAACGCTTGATGCGGGTGTGGTATCGATTTTCGCAGAAAAACTGGATAAAGGTGAACCCCTCACCCTCTATGGACACGGACGTGCAGGACGGGACTACGTCTACGTGGAGGACGTGGCGGCAGCGTTCTTGAGGGCGGCGCAGGGTGGCGTGGACGGCGGGGCCTACAACATCGGTACGGGCGTTGTCACCGATGTGGAGGCGCTGCTCGACATCCTCTGCCGCCTCATGGGGAAAACGCCCGTGAGTGTGAAGCGTGCGCCCCTGCGTCCGAGTGAGGTGTTCAGAATAGGCCTCGACGCGAGTGCGTTCGAACGAGGGACTGGCTGGCGGCCCCGCTGCACGCTCGAGGAGGGGGTTGGCGCTTTCCTGGAATCGCTGGAGGCTTAAGACGGCAGGCGGCCGTATACGCGTTCGGGCGTCACCAGCACGGCGACCGCACCTTGGTCCATCATCGCTTGATCGTATTCGTCCCAGTCGGGGTGGTCCGAATCCCCGCAGGCGCGGTATACCTCGCGGAACATCACGCGCATCTCCCCTTTTTCGGTGTTCCCGTAGTCGAAAAGTCTGGCTTTTCCTTCCACGCTCACCCAGGTGCGCCAGTCGGGGGTGACGTAGACCACCGTACACTGGGGATTCGCGCGCAGGTTCTTGAGCTTCACTGACCAGCCGCGAACGATGACGAATGCGGCGCAATTCTCATATGCCCCGCACACGATGATGCTCGATTGTGCCGTGCCGTCCGGCCTTAAGCTCGTAACCATGCCCTTGTGGTTTTTTTCCATAAACAGCCTTGCATCTTCGAAGTTCATGAGATACCTCGCTTGGAATGTGAGAGAAACGAATTTTCGCCATTGTAGCAAAACTCGACCGGAAACGACTTCATAAGGAGAGCCCCTGTGAACCGACTCGCGTCGCTTGAACCCGAGAACATGCCATCCAGACAACGTGATGCCTATGAGGAACTTATTGCCAACCAGCGCGGCGGCGTGCGTGGACCTTTTGGGGTATGGGTGAGAAGCCCCGGCCTCGTCATCGCCCTTCGCGGGCTGATGAAGTTTTATTACGAAGAAAGCGTCATCACGGAAGACATACGCGAGCTCGCCATCATTATCACCACGCGTCATTTTGGGGCGACCTACGCCTTCTCCGCTCACGAGGCACAGGCATTGGACAGCGGACTGACGCCCGCTCTCGTGGCAGCCGTGATGGCGCAGGAAACACCCACGGAGGGCACGTTACTTGAGCTTTGCGTGTACCGGTATTGCAAGGAATTACTCGATACGAAGAAGGCATCCGACGATGTCTACCGGGAGGCGTTTGCCCTTCTCGGGGAAAAGGGCGTTGTCGAACTCACCGCTCTCGTGGGCTTTTATTCGGCCATCTCCCTGACTTTGAACGCTTTTGAAATTCCGCCGGTGACGTGAGTGGGGAGATTCGCTACGCCAGCGTTTGTTCTCCTGGTCTCCCTTACTCAGGCACCCGGCCACTGCGCTGGGTCATGCCCAGTAGTCTCTCCTGGATTTTCTCGTTCCATGCGCCAGCCCGCATGCGCCAGATCCAGTTGCCTCGCGGGACGCCGGGGCGATTCATACGCCCCTCGTTGCCGAGCCCCAATACGTCCTGGCCGGGGATAATGGCGAGAGCGGCTTGTGATTTCATCGCCGCGCGGATCATCGACCAGTGGATGTCCTCGGGTTCACCGCCGAAGGTCCTGAGTGCCGTGGCACGCGAGATGGCGAAGCCAGCAGGAGTTTCGTTGTGTAGAATCGGATCCGCGCCGTGAAACCAGCCTTGGGCGGTGTCGTTGTCGTGTGTGCCGGTGTAGACCACCGCGTTCTCGGGGATGTTGTGGGGCAGGTGGGGGTTATCCGGGCTGCCGTCAAAAGCGAACTGCAGAACGTGCATGCTGGGCAGACCAAATCGATCTCTGAGGTCGTGAACGTCGTCTCCCACCGAACCCAGGTCTTCTGCGATGAGCGGCAGATAGCCCAATTCCTCTTCCAGGGCGCTGAAAAAGGCCTCCCCCGGTCCCTCGCGCCAAGTCCCGTCTTTGGGTGATTCCGCATCGGCCGGAATTGTCCAGAATCGCGCGAAGCCGATGAAGTGATCGAGACGCAAAACGTCGAAACGGGCGATGTTCACGGCGAGGCGCATCTTCCACCAGGCGAAATTCTCCTCGCGGTGCGCGGCCCAGTCGTAGAGGGGATTCCCCCAGTGCTGGCCCTCCTCGTTGAAGTAATCGGGCGGCGCGCCCGCATAGGCGGTCGGCCAGCGTGATTCGTCAAGTTCGAACAGGTGTGTCTGCGCCCATACATCCGCCGAATCATGGGCGACGTAGATGGGGATGTCGCCGATGAAACCGACCCCTTTGTTTGCGGCATGTTCCTTGAGGTCACGCCACTGACGGTCGAAAAGAAACTGCTCGAAATGTGTGTAGCGGATGTTTTTTTCGAACCCGGAGGTATCGGGACAGCGTTCCCTGGCGTCCCTGGGCCAATCCCACCAAGGGGAACCGCCGAAAGCGCGTTTGAGTGCCTGGAACCTTGCGTAATCGGTCAGCCAGCCGCCCTGGACTTCGCAAAATCCGGAATACGCCGCGTCATTCGTTCCGCCGCCGTTCGAGAATGCCTCGAAAGCCTGGGACAGTAGAGATTCATGTGTTTCGAGTGCCTGGGCCAGTCCTGTTTCCCCTTCGGCGGGGCGGTGGGTTTTCAGGGCTTTCGCGGAGAGAAGGCCATCTACCACGA
Source organism: bacterium (assembly GCA_965200245.1). Taxonomy (GTDB): domain Bacteria; phylum UBA8248; class UBA8248; order UBA8248; family UBA8248; genus Bin107. Next base: position 342,295 of record CBDATS010000008.1, read on the forward strand.
GTCTTTCGAGAGATATCAGCAGCGGGTTTCCCGCAAAAGTGGATGAGGAAACGTAGGGAGAACCCATCTCGTCGGTGGGGCATACAGGCAGCATCTGCCACCAACTCTGGCCGGAGGATGCGAGCAGATCGACGAATTCGAAAGCTGTGGGTCCCAAGTCGCCGAAACCCGCTCCGTTTGGCAGCGAGGTGGGGTGGAGCAAGATACCGCTCCTTCTGGCGTGAAGCGGATTCTCAAGGCTCATTTTCTGCCCGTTCACATGAAAAGGTTTGGTTGCGCTTTCGATACCTCCCGTGACGGCTTCGCCGCCTGCATGATCATATCGCATGGACGCGACGCTTGTTCAAGCCCCGGAAGGTTTTGGCCTAGTGCCCCTCTCCCAGGGGGAGCTTCACGGTCTCGCCGGTGCGGGCCGATTCCTCCATGGCGATGGTCACTTCCAGAGTCTGGCGCGCGTCCTCCGCCGTGGCGAGGTGGCAGGGTCGCCCCGTTGCGAGGTGATCCAGCCAATTCCTGGTCTCGTCGCCTATGGGGCCGTACATGGTGTCGAGCGCCCAGTCGCCAGACGACGTGCTGCCAAGAAAGACCATTGGCAGGTGGTGGTCAGGCACATATGCGTGAGGATAGCCCTTTTCGGTGTAGAGGATGTTCTCCTTGTGGTCTTCGTCGAAGAGCATCACACCTTCGGTGCCGATGACTTCCAGGCGAATGCTCTGCCCCGCCGTGGGGTATTTTGCGGGAAGGGCGTAGCAGATGCCGAGGTTCACACTCGCACCGTCGGCGAAGGTGATGATCGACCAACTCACGTCGTCCACCTTGGGATAGCCCGCCTCTCTGAAGACGAAGCCACCGCCCCGGCACACGACCTCGACAGGCGGGTTTCCCTCCATGAACCAGCACATCATGTCGACCCAATAGGTGAGCACGTCGAGGACGGGAGTGGCGTCGGCGGAGCGCTTGAGTATCTCGAAAGCCTGTGCCCTGGTGTTGAACACGCGGCCCGTAGCGCCGATGATTTTTCCCAGGCGGTCTTCCCTGATTTGTTCTTTCCCCAGAAAATAGCGCCGCTTGTAGCGCATGATGTAGCCCACGCGGAGATCCGTCTTGTATTTCTCTGCTACGCTCAAGAGCCTGTCGGCATCCTCCAATGTCATGGCGATGGGTTTTTCCACGGGCACGGACTTTCCGAGTTCCAGCGCCTGAATCACCGGCTCCACGTGCGCGTATTCCGAAGTCGAGACGATGACGGCACTCACATCGGGATGGGAAATAATCTCCTCATTGTTACCCGAAGTCACCTGCGCGCCGACACGGGTACCCAGGGCTTTCGCCAGTTCAGGCTCGGCGTCAGAAATCGCCAGAAAGCGAACGGCGGGGTGCTGCGCGGCGAGACGCGAGCGGTGCGTTCCAATGCGTCCGGCACCCACGACGGCGACGCCGAGTTCCTTCCTCTCGAAAAGCGCCAAGACGATCCTCCGGAGTGAAGTGCAATGGAAAAGACGTGGACATTCTACGTCGCGCGTCTCTCGCCTTCAATCAGAAAGCAGGAGACGCGGTCTCGACCCCAGATTGCTGGTGGTTACTGCGTGCTGCCGGAATCGGGAGCGCGCATCTCAAAGCAGCAGGCGTTCGTCCATGCGCGAGCGCGTCAGTACCTCATGCCCGTCCTCTGTGATGAGCACTGTCTCCTCGATGCGCACACCGCCTCCTCCAGGCACGTCGGGTACCCAGATTAGCGGCTCGATGGCGAATACCATGCCCGGTTCCAGGTCCACCTCTTCGGAATCGGGGTCGGGTTCTCCGATGTAGGGAGGCTCATTGGGCGAGGTTCCCACCGCGTGGCCGATGCTGAGCGAGAACCAGTTCTTTCGCAAACCATACTTCTCGCCCGTCTCCCAGATTCGCTCGGCCACCTGTTTGTTCGAAAACCCGGGGCGGGTGCGCTCAAGACCCAGCTGAAGGGATTCATGCACGGCGGTGTATATCTCCTTTTGCCGTTTCGAGGGTTTGCCGCAGATCATCGTCCGGGCCACATCGCCGAAATATCCGTTCCACTGCGCGCCGATGTCGATGAACACCAAATCGCCGTTACGGATAATCTTGTCGCTAGCGAAGCGGCAGGGCGGCGACATGTGCTCGCCCGAGGCGACAAAGGGGGAAACCAGGTGCGCCATTTCGCCCCCATAGTGGTGGAGCACTTTCATAGCGTCTGCGGCCACGTCGCACTCGCGTTTTCCGGTACGCACGCTGTCCATGGCCTCTTCGTTCACGGCGTCGGCAATCGCGCAAGCCTCGCGGATCATGTAGACCTCCTCGGGCACCTTGTGTCTGCGCACCTTGTGCATGAACGAATCGCCGTTCACGAACTCCACGTCGTCCAGATATTTCCGGTAAGCGCTGAACTGGATGAACGTCATGAGGTCAAGGCCCACCCGTTTACCGATCAGGCCGAGTTCCTCAAAGAGGGGACGCAGGCTCTCGCGGACCATCTTGTCCACGAGGGGTTGTTCCTCCATCTTCGCGAGGTGATGGAACTTCTCTATCCAGGGCATGTCGCGCGAAACGCGGGGTATCTCGCCCCCGTTGGTCATGATGTGCGCCTTGCCCTCTCGCGGGAGGATGACGGCGTTTCTCGTTCCTTCGCGGTGTGCCAGAAAAGAAGATCGCATGCTCGTAAGGTAACGTACGTTCTCGACCTTCCAGAGGAAGAGGGCGTCGATGTCCTGCTCGGCCATTGCCTTTTGCGCCCTGTCCACGCGCTTTTGGCGAAGCGCGCCCACATCGACACGCTCCTCGTAGTCGACGATGAATTGGCCTCGCGCGAATCCCGGCATGAGTTTCATCTCCCGTAGTGGGGACGTCTGCGCGGCGGGTATGGAAACCTGCGATTGACGCCCCGTATGTATTGCATGAAAAATGAACCGTTATTCAGGTTCTTCCACCAGTTCGATCACGACGTTGTCGGGCGCGATGATGAAAGCTGTCCGTGAACCCAGAACACCATCGCCCGGTTTTTTCGTGAAGACAACGCCCGCCTTCTCGAGGCGTTCGGCAACCTCGTCAAGGCCCGCCACCTGGATTCCGAAGTGGTGGAGACCGCGTCCCACCTTCGCCATCGAATCGTCCTCATCGGCTCTCAAGCCGCGAATGCGGATTTCCACCTCGCCCAACATGACGCTGATGTAGGGGGATCCACGGTATTCGATCTCGGGCGTGAACAACTCGCCGTCGAAGTGGTTGATATAGAAATCCGCCGCCGCCTGCGGGTCCTTGGCGACGTGGTGCACGTGATGAGTTCGTGACGCCACCCTGTTTCCTCCCTTGTTCTCGGTGGGCCTATAGGCCGTCGCCAACGGAGACATATGCGCCGCCGGGCACGGGGTTTTCATCGCCGCTTCGTGCGCCCCACTCGCCGGTGATGGCGTACATCGCGCGTACCTTCTTCATGTTGTTGCCGCCGTCGCTCGAAAATAGCATGTTGTGCGTGTCACGGAACCATTTTTCCAGGAAATTCTCGCGTTGCACGCCCACGCCCGCGTGAATCTCCATCGCCATCTTTGTAACGTCACACGAGATTTCATGCGCGAAGGCGCTGGCGGTGAGCGTCATGGGCGGGTCGATGGGAATCTCGTGTCGCATGTCCTGGCGCCACGCCGCATAGTGTACGTAGGCCCGCGCTGCCTGGATTTTCGTGTACATGTCGACGAGTTTGATGCCGACCGACTGGTGATGTGCGATGGGGCGTCCACTCTGGATGCGACCTTTCGCGAATTCGAGCGATTTCTCATACGCCGCGCGCGCCACGCCAATCTGGCCCGCCGCGTTGATGAGGGCGTCGCCGCGCAGGTGACGCCTGATGTAGGAGACGCCACAGTTCTCGGGGCCCAGTCGGTACTTGGCGGGGATTATCGCGTTATCGAAAATGATCTCCGCATTCTGGTTCAGACGGTAGCCCATCTTGTTGTGCACCTTGCCCATCTTCACGCCGGGTGCGTCCATGGGCACCATGAGGAGCGAAGCGCCCTGCTCGACGCCTACGTCGGGATTCGTGCGCACGAACGTGAACATGAGCCGCGCCCAGCCCACGTTGGAGATAAAGTGTTTTTTCCCATTCACAATGTAGTTGTCCCCGTCGAGCACGGCGGTGGTCTGGTATCCGCCGTCTGCTCCGTTGTAGGGGATCTGGTTCTCGGACCCCGAAACAGGCTCGGTAGTCGCCGTGCCGATCAAGAACGTGGGGTCGTTCACGTACTCGCGCATCCAGTAGTCCGCCAGTTCCGGGTCTCCCAAAAGCTCGCTTGAGAGGATGTGGGAGATCTTTGTGGAAGAGAGCATGAATCCCGTGGCACCCCTGTCGCCCCAGGATATCTCCTCGCCCACAATGCAGTGGGTGAGCAGGTCGTCCACGCCGCCGCCGCCGTATTCCTTGGGGATACTCATCGTTCTGAGACCCGTCTTGTCGAGTTTTTCGAGAAGATGGGGCATGTAGGCGCATTCCAGCGGGTCTTCCTTGTGGTCCAGTTCCAGGCTGATGGGCCGGATTTCGTCCCGCGCGAATTCATGCGCGACTCTTTGGTACTCTTTTTGCTCATCCGTCATTCGGTAGTCGTACATCGGTCTCCTTCCTTCCCAGGTGAAGGCGGGTTTGTCCCGCCGTGTCTAATTGCCTTCTTCGAGCACCTCGGCTACTTCCACGGGCTCACCGCGCTCCCATGAGCGCATCGCCGCCCACACCGCGCCGAGAACGTGGAGTCCCTCGGCTCCGCCCACTTCGGGCAGGCGGCCTTCGCGGACGGCGCCTTCGAAATCCCTGAATTCTTCGATCAAATAATCCTGTCTGGGGTATTCCTCGTAGGGAATCTCTTCACGCTTCTCCCCGTCTTTGCGAAGGATTTTGATGCCCTCCCACCTGTCGTGGTAGAGGTTCGCCTCATCCCCGTAGGCGTTCATGAAGTAGGTGTAGCGTCCGTTTGGCGTGCGAGGGCTGATGAAACTCGTCCCAAGCGTGCCGAGCAGGCCGGATTCGAATTCGAACCACACGACGCTCACATCGGGGATTTCCGATTTCGTCTTCACCTTGCTGAACGCCGCCGACGCTCGCTTTATCGGCCCGTAGAGATAGAGGAGGTTGTCCACCTGGTGGATGGCCACCTGAAGCAGCGGGCCGCCGGGAGAGCCTTCCCTGTACCATTGCCAGTTGTCCGGCGTGTAGTGAAGCCCCCGGTCGTTCGAATAGTTGGTCTCGGCCATCGCGAGGGTGCCGATGGTTCCCTCATCGAGTAGTTGCTTGAACAGGCGATGGCCCCGGAGCCACCTCGAACTTGCGCCCACCGCCAAGGTGACGCCTGCGTCCTCGCAGGTGCGGATCATCTTCCTGGCGTCCGGCAGGGTGGCGGCTATCGGCTTGTCCACGAACACGTGTTTCCCTTGCTCGGCCGCCGCCATGGCGAGCTCGGCATGCTTGTTGTTGGGTGCTGCGATGACTACGGCATCTACCTCGGGGTGTCGCACCACCGCCTCGTAGCTCTCCTCCTCGCCGCAAGAAAATTTTTCGCGGAACGCCTTTCTTTTTTCGGGCGTTCTGGTGAAGCAGGTGGTGATTTTCATCCCGGGCGTTCTTTCGATGTAGGACGCCAGGGTGTTGCCCCAGCGGCCTAGCCCGACAACGGCTACCCTCAACGGATCGCTCATCTTGTTTCTCTCCTCATCACGCAACGAACTCACAACGATTTCAAACGCGGATCCAGCACGTTTCTCAGCCAGTCGCCCACCAGGTTTGCTCCCAGAACCGTTACTGTAATCGCCAAACCGGGCAGGGTGACGACCCACCAGGAGGTGTAAAGGTGCACCTTGCCGTCACTGAGCAGACCGCCCCATGTGGGCGTGGGCGGCGGCACGCCCAGTCCCAGGAAGCTCAGGCCCGCCTCGATGATTATCATCCGTCCCAGATAGAGGGAGGCGATGATGATGACGGGTGCCAGGACGTTCGGAAGAATGTGGCGGACGATGATGCGGAAATGACTTCCGCCGATGCTCCGCGCTGCCTGGACGAACTCCTGCTCGCGCAACGTGAGCACTTCGCCGCGTACGACACGGGCGTAGATGACCCAGATGCGCATTGACATCACGAATATGAGTACGACGAGGCTCGGCCCCACGATGGCGATGGTCGCCAGTGCCAGCAGGATGAACGGAAACGAGAGTACCAGATCAACGAGCCGCATGAGCAGGAAATCCACTTTTCCGCCGAAATAGCCCGCCACCAGTCCCACGCAAAGCCCGAAGCATCCGGTGAGCAAGACGGCGAAAAAGCCCACCAGCAGCGATATGCGCGCGCCGTAGATGAGTCTACTCAGGAAATCCCGTCCCAGGTGGTCCGTGCCGAGCAGGTAAATTTGCTGACCGTCCGACCACATGGGCGGTTTCAGGTTTCTGTCCAGCATTTGTGCCTGGGGGTCCATGGGCGCGAGCAGCGGCGCGAAGACGGCCATGATCACCACCGACAGGAGGATCACGAAGCCCAGGAGCGCTGATTTATCTTTCCACAGAGATGTCCATACTTTCGGGCGCTTGGGGAGCGTTTCGAGCTCCATGGATTCCTGAATGGCGAGTGTTTGTTCTCTCATTCGTAGGTAATCCTCGGGTCGAGATAGGCGTAGACCAGATCCACGGTCAGATTGATCAGCACGAACCCTGACGCCAGAAGAAAGACAGCGGCCTGGACGATCGGGAAATCACGGTTCGCGATTGAATCGACCACCAGCCGTCCGACCCCCGGCCACGCGAAAACCACCTCGATGATCACCGTGCCGCCAAGGAGAATACCCAGATCCAGCCCCATGACGGTCACGATCGGAATCGAGGAATTTTTCAGGGTATGCACCATGAGCACGATTTTTTCGCTCATCCCCTTCGCCCGCGCCGTCATGATGTAGTCCTGGCGCAATACCTCCAGCATCTGGGAGCGCATGAGCCTTGCGAGCCGGGCGAGGTGATACGTGGAGGCGGCGAAAGCCGGCATGATGAAATGCTCCCACCCCCCGCGACCGAAAGACGGCAGAAGCCCCAGTGTCACCGAGAAGAACATGATGAACATGATCGCCAGCCAGAAATCGGGGACCGCCTGCATCAGCACGGTGATACCCACGCAGCCTTTGTCGTAGGATGAGCCTTCCTTGAATGCCGCCAGACACCCGAAGGGAATACCGATGAGCACGGCAAAGACGAAGGCCCCCACTGCCATCTCTATCGTCGCCGGGAAGTGTTCCAGGACAAGTCCCATGGCTGATTCACCGTGTTCGGTGGATTCGCCGAAATTCCCCTGCAGGGCGTTTTGGAAAAAACGCCCGTACTGCACGTAGAGCGGCTGGTCGAACCCCATGAGTTTTCGCAGGTGCTCGATGTCTTCCTGGGTCGCATCGGTATCGAGCATCACGAGAACAGGGTCGCCCGTCATGTGGAGCAGGAGAAACACGATAATCATGACGCACTTGAGGAGGACTATTGCCTGGAGCAAGCGCTTTACAACGTATCCGGCCATAAGAACCACCCTGCGGCAAGGAAATCCGGTTTTTGAATTTCGAGGACGATGTCTGCCTCTCCGCCACTGGGCTGCGTCAGATGCGAATCACCCGACTGTGGGCGTTTCGCGCACTTCTCCGGCCAGGGCGGGTTTGCGCCTGCGCCTGGCCGGAGCTTCGCCTCGAACCAGGGAAATGGATCTACTTCAAGCCGACCTCGGCGGCTATCAGCTTCCCGTCGGCGCGCGGTTTCCAGTTTATCTTCTTGTTCGCGCCGAAGATACGGAAGGTCTGATACAGCGGAATGATCGGCACCTTCTTGTGTCGCAGCACGCTTGCGATGTTCTGGTATTTCTTCTCCCGTGCCTTGTCGTCCAGTGTTGAGCGCGCATCATTGATCATCGCGTCAACGGCCTTGTCGCGGAACCCGCCGTAGGCCGAGCGGCTGCTGATGGCGCCTGCGAACATGTGCTCGGCGCTGAAGGCCGTGTTCATGCGCGCAAGATAGTAGAGGAACGGTTTCACGTTCTTCTTATACTTGCTGAAGATCACCTTCTTCATCGCGCCCCATTCCATCACGCGGACGTTCGCCTTGAGGCCGACCTTTGCCCACTGGCCCGCGATGCCCTCGAGTGCCTCCTTGCCCATCATGAAACGTCCGCGGGGGATGTACACGTCGAAGGAGAATCCTTTCGGGAATCCGGCCTCGGCGAGCAACTTCTTCGCCTTTGCGGGATCGTAGGGATAGGGCTTGAGTTCGGGGTTGTAGCCGAAACTCGCGGGACCCTGGATGATCGCCACCGACTTGGCGAAGCCCATCATCACGTTTTTGGTGATGGCCTCGCGGTTGATGGCGAGGTTCATGGCCCGGCGCACCCGCACATCCATCCAGGGTGCCCCCTCCTTGATGACCATCAGGATGTAGTTGGTGCGTGGCGACTGCTTGGCGATGACGTCCGTCTTGCCACTCGCGCGGACGCGTTCGCTCAGGGCCGGAGGCAGATTGTCGATCACGTCCACATCGCCCGAGATAAGCGCGGAGACGCGCGTGGTGGACTCGGGAATGAATTTCACCACCGCCGTCTTCACCCTGGGCTTTCTCCAGGCGTTGGGGTTCGCCTCGTAGACGACCTCTTGGCCCTTGCGCCATCTCTTCATCACGAAGGGCCCGCTTCCCACCGGGTTGCGGGAGAGGTGTTTCTTGTCGTGTTTCTTGTAGTAGTTGGGTGGCACGATGAAGCCGTAGATTGCCAGAAACGGCGGGAGCATGGGGTCGGGTTTTTTCGTGTGAATCCGGACCGTGTGTTCATCGACCACTTCCAGCTTCGCCATGCTCTTGAAGTAGCGGTATTGTCTCGATTTCATCTTGGGGTCGAGAATCCGCTCGAAACTGAATTTCACGGCCTCTGCGTTCACAGGGTCTCCGTTGCTGAACTTCACGCCCTTCCTGATCTTGAACTCCCACACCTTGGGGCTCACCATCTTGTAGCTTTCGGCGAGCTGGTTCGTCATGGAGCCGTCGGGAGCGCGCGCGAGCAGCGTCTCGAAGACGTTGGGATGGTGCATCGAAATCGGCAGGGAAGAGAAGGTGTGCGGATCGAACGTCGTCAGCGCACCGGCCATCCCCAGCACCACCTTCCCCTTAGGCGCCGCCTTTACTCCCGCGGAGAGCAGCAACAGCGATAGTACGACCATCCAGAGCCAAAGCCTCTTCATCTCGTGTCCTCCTTTAGATAAGAATCAAACAAGCCGTCAGAGACAAACCAGTTCATCCGTACTCGTGTTCAGTGGTTCATGGCCATCTTCGGTGACCAGATAGGTTTCGCCCCAGAAAATCTGGCGATTGGATCCCAGGTTGAACATGGGGTGTGTCGTCACCACCATGCCGGGCTGCAACTCTCCCTCGGAGATCGGTGTGATCATGTAATCGGTAAGATCCAGGCCCGTAAGATGCACGAGGCCATAGGGCCACACCTCGTAGCCATGCTTTTCGAATACGTCGTTCATCGCCGTGACCATGCCGACCATCGGCTCTCCCGGCTTCATGTGCTCCAAGGAAGCGTCACGCGCCTCGCGCACCACCTGATGGGAATCGACCAGCCATTTTTCCGCATCGCCCAGCGCCAGAACCCGCACGATCTGGTTCCAGTAACCTCGAACGCGCGGGGAGATTTCCAGCAGCACAGCGTCGCCTTGCCTGATGGGCCTATTCGTCTGGGGGATGACGTAGCCCCACGGTGCTTCGCCGCCGTTGGCCATGCTGGCGAGGCCCATCATGTTGAAGTTTTCGGTTCCCCCCTCGGGGATGATCACCCTGTCCATCTCGGCGCGCATGTCGAGTTCCGTCACCCCTTCGTGGATGAATTCGCACAGATGATTCCACACCTTGTCGCCGAGCCGGGCCGCGTGGCGCGACATTTCGACTTCCTCTTCGCTTTGCACGAGACGCAACTTCCAGATCAACTCTCCCGCCTCCACCCATTCGGCGGCGCTCACCTGATCCAGAAGCTGCTGATGCCAGGCCACGGGAATGAGGGCGAGCGAGGAGATACCGATTCTCGAGCTTGAGGAGGTGATTTCGTTCAGGTAGTTGCACACCTGTTTCGGGACGGGCATCAGCGCCTCACAGCGCGTGTCGGTGATCCAGCCGTTCCGCAAGGATTCGATTCTCTGGTTCTCCACCCCCACGAACAGGACGGGTTCTCCCTCGCGCGGGAAAACCAGCATCTGCTGACCGGAGAACGAGATGAAATTGCTGACGTAGGCCAGGTTACCCGTACGCGGTCCCTGGCGGCCGCTGTTACCGTAGACGACGAGAATATCCAGGTTCTCGCGCTCCATTTCTGCCCTGAGATTCGCGTGACGGCGGTCACGCTCTTTGGTCGATAATCCCAACTTTCCTCTCCTTCGCGTTGCGCATTGTTAGAAGATCACCTTCCCGCCCGAGACAGCCATGTTCACGCCGGTCACGTAGGCGGCCTCATCACTGCAGAAAAATACCACGGCGCCACCGACATCCTCGAAGCGTCCGAGACGCTTCATGGGGATGGCGTCGATGTATTCTCGTTGGTAATCGTCAGAATGGAGTATCGGCCGCTCCGTTTCGGTGAGGCCCGGCGAGACCATGTTCACTGTCACGCCGTAGGGGCCCGTTTCCACAGCCAGGTTTTGCGAGAAATACAGGAGCGCGGATTTTACAGTCCCGTAGGAGTTCGTGCGCGCGCGTTTCTCGCCCAGCACAGTAGACAAGATGTTGACGATACGGCCCCAGCCCCTCTTCTGCATGCCCGGCAGTGCCGCTCGGCAGCAATGGAAAGCGCCCTTCAGCATCACCTGTATCTGGGGCTCATAGTCCTCCTCCCAGGTCATCTCCATGAAGGCCCTGCCCTTCACCAGTTGCCGCGCGTTGTTCACGAGGATATCTATGCCGCCCATGTGATTCTCGCATTCTTCGAACATGCGCGCCACATCGTCATATCGACTCACGTCGGCCTGCACGCTGAACGCCTTGCCGCCTTCGTCCCGAATCGTTTTTGCGGTCTCCTGCGCTGCCGCCTCGCCGGCGTGGTAGTGCACGGCGACCGCGGCACCCTCTCGCGCCAAAGCGTGGGCGATAGCTTTGCCGATGCCCCGCGTAGCGCCTGTGACGAGCGCGGTGCGTCCTTCGAGTTTCATGCGGAACTCACTCAAAGCGTGAACGAAAAATATATCCCAGCGAAGAACGAAAACGATTCTCGCATCCAGTGCCATAAAGAAAATGACAATCAAACCTTGAATAATGGTATTATATTCAATACCATTAAAGACCGCAAGTATTATCTTCATGAAGAAACTATTTTATAACGAAGTTGCAATATGTAAAAATTGCGCTTGATCTGAGACTTGAAGCCCGTCGATTTATGGGGCATGGAAAGCGAGGAGAAAATGCGGGAACTGATTGCGGAAAAACCGTTTTCGAACGAGTTCGTTCCCTACTATTACCAGATTGCGAATCTCTTGCGTGCCAAGATCGAAAGCGGGGAACTCTTCGCGGGCATGAAACTCCCGAAGGAACTGGACCTTTCCAAACATTTCGGTGTCAGTCGGGTCACCCTGCGACAGGCCCTCGCCATATTGCAGAAAGAAGGGCTTCTGACGCGCGAGCGGCGAAAGGGCACGTTCGTGAACCACGGGGGCGTGAAATCGAAGATGATTCAACTCACCGGCGTTGTCTGGGAAGAGGATGTCGGAGGGGCGGATATGCAGGTCATTTTGACGGAAGAAGTGGACGCTTCGGCAAGGCTTCAGGAATTCTTTCGTCTGGGCAACGGGGAGAAGTTGACCATGTTCGAGCGACTCAGGATGGCGGAGAAAGCACCCCTTTGCTACGTGATGAATTACCTGCCCCGAAAACTCGCGAATGACGTTCTGCCGGAAGATATCCGCAAACGCAGTATGCTCCACATCCTGAAGAGTCGGTTGAAAATCCCGCTGGGCAAGATTCAGCAGACGTTCGAGGCACGCACCGCGGATAGTGACGTCGCGGACCATCTTTCCATCGGCGTCCTGGCGCCGGTCTTGTATGTGGAAACTTTTGTGTACAGCAAAGGCGGGGAGCCTGTTGAATTCTCCCAGATATATTACCGGGGAGATCAGCACAGGTACAGAGTGGAGCTCGTGAGCGAGTAGTCCCTCGCATCTCCGGCTTCGCGCTTTTCCAAGCTATCACTGGATAGGAGGAACAAGATGTCCCCAAAAAAGGACGAGAAAAAAACGATCGGTTTCATCGGTCTGGGCCTCATGGGACAGGCCTTTTCCAAAAATCTCATTGAAGACGGCCATCGTCTTGTGGGAACCGACGTGCTGGCGGGGGCGATGCGAAAATTCAGGCGCTTGGGAGGAGAGACTCTCGAATCGCCCCGCGACGTGGCCGAAGCCGCCGATGTCGTATTCATCTCCGTTCCCAATTCGAAGATATCTCTCCAGACCGCGCGGGGGAGAGAGGGTTATCTGGCCTGTTCCCCTGATTCGGCGCCAGATGTTGTACTCGACACGACAACGTCGGATCCGGAGGATTCGAAAAAACACGCGAAACTGTGCAGGGAAAAGGGGATTCCATATCTTGAAGCGAGTGTAAGCGGCAACAGTGGTTTCGTGGCGAGACGGGAGGGTCTGTTTCTCATCGGCGGGAACAAAAAGGCCTACGAGAGTGTGGCGCCGCTTTTGGAGACGATGCTGTCTGATCAGGTTTACTGCGGGCCGTCGGGCTCGGGGGCCGCGATGAAAGTAGTTGTGAACTACATGACTGCCATGGGGCGTTGCGTCATCGCCGAAGGCTTGCGCTTGGGGATACGAAGCGGATTCGGGAAAGATTTTTTGTTCGACACGCTCAAGAGAAGCCGTGCGGGCGACTCGAGAATGTTTCATTCCCACGGTGGCAACATGGTGCGGGGCCGGTTTGACCATCCCCTGAGTACCCTGGACGTCATCCGGAAGGACATTGGGCTGGGTCTCAGACTGGCCAGGAGAAACAGCGCCGTGACGCCTTTGGGCAACGCATGCGCGCCGTTGTACAGGGAAGGCGCGCGTGCAGGCAATGGAGAACTGGACAGTTCGGCGGTCTATTTGTCCTACCTGGATCGAGAAAACAGGAAATAGGGAACCTCCTGCTTCTTTTGGGATGGAAGGGGCCAGGGATGTCTAGCATTTCAAAAATGGGGGTGGCTGTTGTCCAAGGAAGCATACGATTTGGCGGATAAGAAATCCACGCTCATCGTTGTGGGCGACATGGAGATTGATCGCCCCGAACCACGGAACACATTTTCGAAGGTCGCCACTTATCTGAAAGCGGCCGATCTGCGTTTCGGTGGACTGGAAGCTTCGCTCTCCCGGCTGGGAGAGCCTGCGAGCGGGAAGATCGTGATGCGTCACGACCCGGAAATGATTCAGGGGTATCTCGAAGGCGGCTTCGAGGTCCTGGCATTTGCCAGCAACCATTCCATGGACTACGGGGTCGAACCGTTCGTCGATACGTTGGAGTTGCTGGAGCGAAACGGAATCGCATATTCGGGCGCGGGCCGGAACATTCAGGAAGCGCGAACTCCCGTTGTTATCGAGCGAGGCGGCGTGCGGTACGGGTTCCTGTCTTACGTGCTGGAACTCCCCCTGGGCTGGGGGGCAGGCCCTGCGAAGCCTGGTGTCGCACCCATCCGGCAGGATGCGCTCTATGGTCCTCCCTACGTCAACGAGGAAGATTTGGAGGCGATGGTCGTCGACGTTGAACGCGCGCGGCCGAGGGTTGATTCCCTTCTGGCCTCGTTCCACTGGGGTGCGAGCCAGAGCCGCACCCTCACGCTTTCCCAGCAGGCGGTAGCGCACGCGGCTATCGAGGCGGGGGTGGACATCGTCATCGGCCATCACCCTCACATCGTGCAGGGGATCGAAGTGTATCGCGGCAAACCTGCTTTCTACGCACTCGGAAACTTCGTTCTGGATCACGACCACCCGATGTTCCTGCCCTCCGCGCGTGAATCGATTTGCCTGAAGGTGACCTTGAGAGACGGGGTGCCAGACCAAGCGGTGATATCGCCGGTATTGATCGAAACGGATGGCAGCCCCCGGATCCCGGGACCTGAGGATCCGAAATCGGCGGAAATTCTGGGTATTCTCAAAATCCTTTCGGACAGGCTGGGAACGCGATTTGAGATATCCGGGGGAGAAGGGACAGTGGCACTATGAATCGCTTTTTTGCGTCCATTTCAAGTGGCGAGGCGCGGGGAATCCATCATGGAGCTAAAGGGTAAGGTTTTCGTCATCACGGGTGCGGCCCGGGGAATCGGCGCGGAAGCCGCAAGACGGTTCTCGGGAATGGGTGCTGACGTTGTGGCCCTGGACGTGAACGAAAAGGGCCTGCGAAGCCTGGAAGCGGAATCGGGGGGCGTCATCCTCGGCGTGCGTGCGGACATCTCGAACCCGAAGGACGTCGAGGGTGCTTTTGACGCGGCGGTGACGAGATTCGGTGGCGTGGACATCTTGATCAACTGCGCCGTCATCCGGGGAAACGGCCCCCTGGCGAAGGTCGAGGAAGCCACGGTCGACCTTGCGCTCGGCGTTGGTCTCAAGGGCAGCATCCTGTGCGTGAAGCGCGCGGCGGAAGAGATGAAAAAACGAGGCGGCGGTGCCATCGTCAACATGTCGAGTTTCTACGCGCGCACGCCTGCGAAAGAACGCGTGGTCTATGTCGCCGTAAAGGGAGGTGTCGAGGGTCTCACTCGCTCGCTGGCCGTTGAACTGGCCGATTGGAACATCCGCGTGAACGCTATTGCGGCGGGTCCGGTGCTGACGAGGCTCAGGGAGTCGCAGGGAGAGGGCGACCCCGATAACCTGGCGGAGCGCTATCGCAAATCCCCCATGGGCAGATTCGGCCGGGTCGATGAGGTGCTCGACGCGATGGAATTCCTGATGACGCCACGTTCTTCCTATATGACAGGCCAGATTCTGGTACTGGATGGTGGTTTGACCATCGTGTGATGTTTTTGGATGAAAGTGGCGGGAACGCGTGGGAGTCGAACCCACCGACGAAGTGATTAGCCCCGTCCACTGGATTTGAAGTCCAGGCGGCACACCAGCACCGATGCGCTCCCATTGAGAGAATACAATGCCTGGGGATGGTTCCGAAAGCGCCGTCCGGGTATTGGTACGTCTCGAAGTGCGAGAATGGGGGTGGGGCGCTTGTTCTCTGAACAGGAAAGCCCTAAAAGGGATCAAAAATCATCTTCGACAAGGGAGATACGAAAATGTCGCAACGTGTGGGTATCGTAGGCATGGGACTGATGGGCCAGGCCTTCATCAAGAACATGCGCGAGACGGGCTATGAGGTGCAGGGTTTCGACGTGGACCCTGCTCGTATGGACGATTTGCGCGAAAAGGGAGGTGAACCCGTCGAGACGCCCGCAGCAGCGGCCAGGGACGTGAACTTCCTGATTACTTCCCTGCCCACAAGCGATGTCGCGCGCGAGGCGACTCTGGGCGAGGGCGGCATCGCCGAGGGAGCGAAAGAGGGTCTTTACCTTCTCGATACGACGACCTCGCGACCCGAGGATTCCGTTCGACTGGCCAGTGATTTGGCAGAACGAGGAATCCGCTTTCTCGATTCTGCCGTGAGCGGGACGAGCACAATGGCGATATTGAAGGATCTGGTGGTCATCGCCGGGGGAGAGGCGGAGGATTTTGATGCCTGCCGCGCCGTTTTCGCGGGTTTCAGCCGGGCGGCCTACTACATGGGGCCGGTGGGTTCGGGCGCGCGGACAAAGCTCGTCATCAATATGATCCTGGCGGGCAACCGCCTTGCCTTGGCCGAGGGGCTCATGCTCGGAACGAAGGTAGGTCTCGAGATGGATACCCTTTTGGAAGTGCTGAAAGACGGGGCGTGTTTCTCCAAGACGATGATCGACAAGGGCCCCAAGATGATTCACGCGGAATACTCGAAACAGGGTCAGGTGAAGACTTCCCTCAAGGATTCGCGCCTCATGCTGGAACAGGGCCGCCTTCACGGATCACCCATGTTGCTCACGAACCTGTGGTCCCAGGTGGTTCAGATGGCCTATGAGCGGGGCTACGGCGAGGAGGACACCGTGGCTTTCTTCGAGGTGCTGCGTGAGATGGGGGGCCTGCCTTCCAGGGTTGCTGACTGAGGCATTGCGGTGCTCCGTCCGTTTTTCGGGATATCGATATTTTCTTGCCTCAAGAGCGCACATCGTTCTGCGCGCACATTTTTTCGCCCGCACGTCCCCTCCCGCAAGAGAGCGGGGCACTACTTGCGGATGGTGCCGAAGCTGAAGCCCGTGATGAGGTGCTTCTGGATCAGGATGCCCAGGATGACCACGGGAACGGTGATGACGGTGCCAATCGCCGCCTGTGGCCCGTAGAGCCTGCCCTCCACTGCGCTCTGGAACTTGTTGAGCAGTATGGGCAGCGTGATGACGTTCGGCTGGGTGAGTGTCAGCGCGAGCAGGAACTCGCTCCAGTTCAGGATAAAGATGAACAGGAAGGTCACTACCATGCCCGGAGCGACCAGGGGCAAGACCACGCGGCGCAGGGTATAGATGCGGCCGGCGCCCATGATTCGCGCGGCATGCTCGATGGTCGTGGGCACCTCTTCGATGAAGTTCAGCATCATCCAGATGACGAAGGGCAGTGTAGTCGCAGTATAGAGGAGACCGAGGCCGATGTAGGTGTCGATCAGGCTGATCCGGTATCCGAGCAGCGCGGTGGTCGCGAACGGTATCAGGATGGCGTAGTACATCACGACGGGAATCGCGATGATGATGGGCGGCACCATACGAATGGTCAGAATCATGTAGCGGAAATACTTTCCGCCCACGTTGAAGCGCGATATCGAATAGGCTAGGAACGTGCCCAGCAGAAGGGCGACCAATGCACTGACGGAGGAGATGAGCATCGAGTCTCGTACCGCTCCCCAGATCGTGAAGGCCTGTTCGGTGTATTCCCGGCTGAGTCCTTCACCGTGCCCGACCACACTGAAAATCTGCATGTAGTTGTGCAGGGTGGGTTTGTATCCCCCGCCGAGGAAGGTCGGGAACCAGTTCGGCGGCCAGGCTACCCAGTCGCCCGTATCCTTGAAGGAAGTCGAAACCATCCAGAAAATGGGAAACATGATCATGAGCGCCCAGCCCAGCAACGCGGCATGGCGGAACCAGAAGAAGAGTTTGTAACGCTTGGCGAAGGACATCTCCGCGCGCTTGCCTGCGTCGTTCGTCATCTCATTCGCTCCTCTTCAGCGATGGACCGCTCCCGCACGAGCAGATAGATGCCATAGAAGATGAGTGCCCCGAAAATGAAGAGCAGGATGATGGAAGCGGCCGCTCCGAAACTGTACTTGTTGAACTGCCACACCTGCCGCCACAGGAAGAAAGCGATGGTCTCGGTCGATGTGCCAGGCCCGCCGAAGGTGAGCAGCACAGACAGATCGAACAGCTTTAGTGCCTCCATCGATCGAATGATGACGGCGATCATGATCGCGGGCTTGAGCAGGGGTAGATGCACCTTCCAGAATATCTGCCACCTGCTCGCTCCCAGAACGCGGGCCGCGTTGGTGAGTTGCTGTGGTAGCGCGGTGAAGCCCGAGAGGAAAATCAGAAAGGTAAGCGACGTCCACTGCCATACGTCGGCGAGGATGATCGCCCACTGTGCGGCGATGGGGTGTGAGAGCCAGCGGATACGGGGGTCCATCCCCAAGGCTTCCGTGAGGGGAGCGAGAATCTGGTTGAGAGGGCCCGAGTCGATGTAGATCATCGAGAAGTTGTAGCCCCCCACCACGGGCACCACCATCATGGGAATCAGGAAAATCGTGATGTATATCCGCCTGCCCCTGAACTGTTTATAGGCCAGCATGGCGAGAAGAAAACCAAAGATCAGTTCGAGTATGACCGCTGTTCCCGCGAAGTAGAATGTCCTTCCGAGCGCCCACCAGAAGTCTTCAGTGGTGAGGACGCGGACGTAGTTCGAAAAGCCGTGAAAATAGGCTTGCTCGAAGGGCCGGTTGGCACGCCATTTGAGGAAGCTGATATAGATGGTGAGAATGAAGGGAATGGCGAGAAGCAGGAGGAAGGTCGCCTCCACCAGAATGAACGGAATCAGGCGGAATACCTTCTCCTGCGACAGCCAGGCAGAAAAGCTCTTGCGTTCTCTTATCGTCGATGCTTGAGCCATCGTATCTTCGTATCAATCTCTTATGAAAACGTATCGCGCGATACGCCCGCCCCGACGTCGAAACCGGGGCGGGCGCTCCCAATGACGCGGTATCTAGTTGGTCGGCGCGAACTTGTCGATGTAAGCGCCGCTGGCGACGCTCTCTCTCCAGGCCTTGATCTGTTCTTTCCGGCCGATGTCGTCTGTGATTCGGTTCCAGCCTTTTTCGACGTTCTTCGCCGCCTGCCCGGCGGAGATGTTGCCCTGCATGACCTGCGCCATATTCTTGTCGAGCACATTGAAGTACTCATAGTTCCCTTCGATCATGAGCAGGGAGATGGCGTTTTTCGCGTTCTTCATGGTCATCTTGACGAAGGGCTCGGTGTGCTTGGCGAGCACGGCCTTGTTCGTCAGGTTCGAAGTGCGCATCGGGTCCCAGAAGCCCGCCGGGTCGGCGATGGCCTCATCACCCTTGGTCGGGCCCGTGAACCACTGGATGAAGTAGTAGGCGAGTTCGGGGTGTTTGCTGTGCGCGTTCACCATGTAGCCGGTGCCGGCCGCCTGCGGAGCACGTCGGACCATCTTGCCGCTCGCGCCTTTCACTGCGGGAACCGGGCAGGCTAACTGATGGCCGCTGATCTTGCTCTTCGGGTTGCGGTTGGCGTAGCCCATCGCCGAGGGGAAGGACATGAACGAGAAGGCCTGTCCGCTCGCCCAGTGGGGATAGAGTTGCGGTGTTCCCCAACCCTGTACGTCAGGCGGCATGTACTTGACGATCGAGGTGAACTCCTTGATCGCCCGGATGCCGTTCGGCGTGTTGATGGTGGGTTTCATGTTCTTGTCGAAGAGCAGTCCGCCCATATAGGCCGGGAAGTGCCTGTAGGAGAAGTTGATGCTTCGGTAGGCCTGTGCACCGTAGAGCGGCTGGTCGAACTTCTTGCCCCAGCGGGTCTGGCCCTTTTTCGTGTGGAAGAACTTGGCCATCTGTTCCCACTCTGCCATGGTGTCGGGACAACCGGGCTCCTTGCCGAACTTGGTCTTGTACTCTTTGGCAGCGAGCTTCATGATGTCCGAACGCAGGAAAAGCGCGATGTGGTCGCCGTCGAGGATAAACCAGTAGGTTTTCCCCTTGTACGACTGCTGCGCCAGAAGGCCCGAGTCGATGCCCGTGAAGTCGGGTTTCCCCTTGGCCATATACGCATCGAGCGGCTGGAGAGTACCCGCGCCGACAGCGTCGGGAATGACGTAGGGGAAGTGGTTGATGACGTCGTACTGCCCCGTTTTCGCCACGGCTTCGGCCATGATTTTGGCGGGGATGTCGGTGTAGCCGTACTGGATGGTCTTGATTTTGACGCCGGTGAGTTTCTCCCACTCCCTCAGGTACTTCGGCTGGGAGTTCTTGAAGAGCGAAATCAGAAGCATCGTCTGGGTCGGATTCTTCAGATTGTGCTTCTTGATGTACGCTTTCGCTCCGTTGATAGCGCGTTCCTCAACCGTCTTGCCGGGATGGACCATTGCGGCGATGGCCGTTGAGGTAACGAAAACCGTACAGCCCATCAGAATCAGTGTTGCGAGAATGATTCTCTTCATCTCGATTCTTCCTCCCTCCGTTTTAGAATAAGGTAACGACTTGCTTGTGAATCGCCGAGATCAAACACAAAATCCCTGATACCAAGTTGTGCCTGTTTCCTTTTACGTTGCAACTGTCTTGCGATACGGCCTTACAGACGTTTTGCCCTATTTCTATTCCAGCCTCACGCCGCTTTCGGCATCGAAAAAGTGCATGCCGCCCGGTCGAAAGCTGAAGTGGATATTATCGCCGGTGCTGAACTCGCGATCAGCGTCCACTTTCGCCACGAGGTATTCCTCATCGCCGCAGGAGAAAAAGATAAGGGTTTCGTCTCCCATCGGCTCGATGAGTTTGACTTCACCCGCCGCGCCTTCATCCCCGATGCTCACGTTCTCGGAGCGCACCCCGAGGTTGATCTCTTTCCCAAGGGAGGTGCTAGGTACGGCATCCTGCGGGAAGTTCATCTCGAAATATTCGCAGACAAACCTTGCAGAGTCTCCGTTCTCGACACGACCGGGAATGACGTTCATCGTCGGTTGGCCGAAGAACGTACCCACGAACTGGTTATTCGGTTTTCTGTATATGCCGAGGGGGGTATCGATTTGCTGCACGTATCCGCTTTCCATGACCATGATGCGATCCGCCATCGTCATGGCCTCTGCCTGATCGTGGGTGACGTAGACGAAGGTGGATTTGAGCTCCTCGTGCAGGCGCTTGAGTTCGGTGCGCATCTCGATGCGCAGCTTGGCGTCCAGACTGGAGAGCGGTTCGTCCATGAGCAGGACCTGAGGTGCGGTGATGATCGTTCGCGCGAGAGCCACCCGCTGCGCCTCCCCGCCTGAGCACTGGGCGGGTTTCTTGGCGAGCAAGTGGGATATCTTCATCGTCTGGGCGACTCTCGATACCCGTTCTTTGACTTCCGCATCCGCAACCTTGTCCACACGCAGGCCGAAAGCGATGTTCTCGAAGACGGTCATGTGGGGGAACAGCGCGAGATCCTGGAACACCATGCCCAGGCCGCGATCACCCGGTTCGAGATGGTTCACGACGCGATCGCCGATCATCATCGTGCCGCTCGTGGGTTCCTCGAAACCGGAAATCATGTTGAGTGTGGTGGTTTTTCCACAGCCCGAGGGCCCCACAACCACCATGAATTCGCCGTCGCTCACTTCAAGGTTGACGCCCGCAACAGCGGTTACGGTTTCACCGAATTTTTTCACCAGGTTCTGGAGCGTAATGGAGGCCACTACAATTAACCCCTTCCAATCGAATGGACAACCAGCATCGTCCCTGACGCAATGGACTCATACGGCACAAGTTTTACTCTATACTCAATGATTATGCGCGGATGATATTTTTTTTTCAACCCTCGCGTTCTGGACCCCGGTGTCGGGGGGGCGATGATTCCTGTTTTTTCGTATGCTACGTTTTATGGAAGGATTGATTCCTGACGAAGGCGTGGTTCAGGCGGAACGGATGCCTGGAATGACGGTGGAGGCGGCATTGGCGGAAAATATTCTCATCATCGAAGACGAGACCGACATTCGAGAACTCCTCACCTACAATCTCGAACTTGAGGGGTTCGAGGTTTTGGGCGCGGCCAATGGAGAGGAGGCCATTCAGGCGCTCAAGGGCGAGCTGATCCGACTGGTTGTTCTCGATCTGATGCTTCCCGATGTGAACGGCCTCGAGATTTGCCGCTACATTCGGCGCGATTCCGCTCTGAACCGTTTGCCCATCATCATGCTGACCGCCAGAGGCGAAGAAGTGGATCGTATCGTCGGCTTCGAACTGGGCGCGGACGATTACGTGACGAAACCCTTTAACATCCGGGAAATGATCCTGCGTGTGAAGGCGGTGCTTGCGCGGTCGAACATATCGCCGATTACGGGCAGAGTGCTCAAGCGCGGGCCGCTTGCCATCAACCCCGAACAATACGAAGCAACGGTGGATGGACGCCCACTCTCCTTGACGGCGACGGAATTCCGCCTTCTGCACCATCTGGCGGCTCACCCAGGACACGCCCGGAATCGCGATGAGTTGCTCGATATTATCTGGGGGGAAGATAAGTTCGTCACCCCGCGCACCGTGGACACGTATATTCGCCGTCTTCGGGAAAAACTCGGCAATGTAGGGGACATGATCCAGACGCTTCGGGGCGTGGGGTATCGTTTCAAGAAGATGCCTGAAGAATAGCTGTTCCCGCTACCCGAAGGAGACCCGCTTATGCGCAGGTCCTTCTGTAAAAAGCTGACGGCAAGTTATCTGGTGGTAATCACCGTGGTGTTCACGGCGGGGATGATATACTTCCATTTTGGTCTTTCCGCTCAGTTGATGGAGCAGGCGGAGGAGAATCTTGCCCGAAACGCGCGCCTGGCGCGCCGCCAACTGATTTCTTCGTCTTCGGAAAAACCGCCAATTCATCGAATGGATGAACTCGCCGATGAGATTGGTCGCGCGCTCGGTGTACGGGTGACAATAATATCCGCTTCTGGTCGACTGCTTGCGGACTCAACCATCGCTCACGACGCATCTGAGGATGCAGGGAGCCGGGCGGGTCAGCCCGAAGTCATCCTGGCGAGAGAAAAGGGAATTGGATCGAGCGTTCGGCAGAGCCCGAGAGGTGATGGCGATTGGCTGTATCTGGCCCTGCCTATAGGCGCCGGCCCGATTTCCGGCGGCGTGATTCGACTGGCCATGAGCTTGAGGGAAATCGAGCAGACGATCGCCAGGATGCGAGGGCTTCTCCTTGTGACCTGCGCCTTGTCGTTTCTGCTCGCTATCGCGGTCAGCTTCGGAGTAGGTGTGATAGTACGCCGGGGTTTCGAAGAGATATACGACGCCGTGGAGAAGGTTTCCCGAGGGGATTTCAGTCACCGTATTTCATCCAGGCGCCAGGACGAGTTGGGCGAACTTGCCCGGACAATGGATCGACTCGCCTCGGAAGTGGAGGCCCATCTCGATGAGTTGCGCAATGAACGCGACAGGCTCGAGGCGATTCTCGAGGGAATGACCGAGGGCGTCATGGTCACGAATGCCAAGGGGGATATTCTTCTCGTGAATTCCGCGTTCCGGGAGTTTTTTCCCTCGCTTCCTGATTTCGAGGATAACGCGCCGATTCCGTTGGAAGCCGTGCGCTCCACCGAGGTGCAAGATGCGGTGCGGGACATCCTGTCGAGCCCCGCTGTACGGTTGGAGCGCGAGGTGGAAGTCCTCCCCGCACGCACGCTGACCCTGCAAGCCAGGCGCGCGAGGGGAGAGGGGGAATCGAACCTTGTTGTGGTGTTTCACGATGTCTCCGAGGTCAAGCGCCTCGCGAATATACGTCGGGAGTTCACCGCGAACGTTTCCCATGAGTTGCGCACGCCCTTGACGGCCATCCAGGGGGCTTCCCAGACGCTTGAGGTGACCGCGGACTCCGACCCCGAGGCGACACGCCGGTTCGCTTCGACCATCCACCGGCACGCGCAGCGCCTGTCGGCTCTGGTCGAGGACCTGCTTGAACTCGGGAGGATAGAGTCCAAGAAAGAACACGTCCGCTCCAGGGCGATATCCATACGGAACGCGATGGACTCGGTCGCGCACACACTTGCCCCCGTCGTCGAGAAAAGAGGCGTTCGCCTGGACATGCGGGTTCCCGAAGAGGCCGACCACGTCTGGGCGGATCCGACGGCCCTGGAGAGAGTTCTCATCAATCTGGCCGAAAACGGGGTGAACTACAGTTCCGAGGGAAACGAGATCACCGTTTCGGGACTTTTGCGCGAAGACGGTTTCGTCGAGGTTTCCGTGGCCGACCGGGGGGAAGGAATACCCCCCGAGCATCATTCCAGGATATTCGAGCGTTTCTACCGGGTGGATTCAGCCCGTTCCCGGGAGAACGGAGGTACGGGTTTGGGCCTTTCCATCGTAAAACACCTCGTACAGGAAATGGGCGGAGACGTCTGGGTCGAGAGCGCGCCCGGGCAGGGTTCCACCTTCCGTTTTACCGTTCCCACGCCCTGATCGGGGCGGCATCCCCCGTTTTTGCTTTCTCGGTCCAAATCCGCTGCATCAGAAGCCATTCACAACTTGAGCTTTTTCAACAGGTTATGGAAAGACGAAATTTTGACGCCGTTCTTTTTCAGCTTTGACGCGTCGTAAAGCTTCTTTCGTTCGCATCTCCTCTTCTCTTCTTCGGGAAGAGGATTCAACACCTCGTGTGTTCCTGTGGGGTCGGGGTGGCATCATGAGTGATGTCCTGCTTTCTCGGCAGAATAATCATCAATTCTGTTTTTGGGTTTGTCCAGCGAACAATCACCTTGACACCTGGAATTGTCCGAAAAGTCATGTGATTTTCATCCTTTCGTAACATTCCTGACTCCTTTTTTCTCTATATTCCACCTCGTTCGGGGATCGGTCGTGGGACGAAGGCTTGCACTCACGGTTGCCGATGCACAGTTTCCTGAAAAGGCGACGGGATGCTCCGGGCGCGGATGTATCTAGCCCACAGGGAACGCGGAGAAGGAAGGTAAAGACTCCCCTTCCTGCAGGTGGAGAGAACGTGACGCGGTATGTTCACTGTTCTTTCATCAGAATGTAACAAGGTTTTTTGTTTTCTCCTGTAGTTTCAATCCCAACAAGGAGGGAGTCAGAATGAACAGGTTCTCCAGAATTGGCGGTTTTGCCATTGTGGCTGCGTTTTGTCTCGCGCTCGTAGCGCAGCCTGCCGGCGCGGCCCTGATGGTGGACAGGAAATTGCCCTCCTACGAGGCCACCAGCGGTGTTTCGGGCAACGTGAAGTCCGTCGGTTCGGACACGCTGAACAACCTCATGACGCTCTGGGCCGAAGGCTTCAGGCGTTCCTACCCGGACGTGAAAATCGAGATCGAGGGCAAAGGCTCCTCCACGGCTCCTCCGGCACTCATCGCTGGCACTTCGAACTTCGGCCCGATGTCGCGCGCCATGAAGTCGAAGGAAATGGATGCCTTCGAAAAGAAGTTCGGCTACAAGCCTGGCCGTATCCGCATCGCCGTTGACGCCTTGGCCGTCTTCACGAACAAGGACAACCCCCTCAAGTGCCTGAGCCTCCCGCAGGTCGACGCCATCTTCTCGAAAACCCGCAAGGGCGGCATGAGGTCCAACATCTCGACGTGGGGCCAGGTCGGCCTCAAGGGCGCGTGGGCGAGCAAGCCGATTTCGGTCTATGGGCGTAATTCCGCTTCGGGCACCTACGGCTACTTCAAGAAGGTGGCTCTTTACAAGGGCGACTTCAAGGACTCAGTGAAAGAGCAGCCAGGTTCCTCGGCGGTTGTGCAGGGCGCAGCTTCCGACAGGTTTGCCATCGGCTACTCGGGTATCGGCTACAGGACCGCCGATGTCATCGCACTTGCTGTTTCCAGGAAGACAGGCGCCAAGTGCTACGGCCCCGAGGCGCAGAACGCCTACTCGGGCAACTACCCGCTCGCACGTTTCCTCTACATCTATGTCAACAAGAACCCGAACCAGGCGCTCGATCCCCTGAGAGCCCAGTTTGTCAAGTACATATTCACGAAGGAAGGCCAGAAAGCCGTCATCAAGGCCGGTTTCTTCCCCGTGAACTCGGTCATCGCCAAGCATGACCTCAGCGCACTCGGGCTCGTGTTGGGCAGCAACTAGTTTTCCGGTACAGCGTAGCGGCGGGGACGGCGAAACGGATTCGCCGTCCCCGTGCTTTCCTTCTTGCTTGAAGACGAGAGATATGAGCGAAAGCCGGGTTTCGGATGAAGGGAATGAACAGGACAGGCGGCCGGGGCGGATACGCGATCTGAGTGCCAGGCGGTCCGTCCGCATCATCGACAAGATCGCCACCAACGTGATCACCGTCGGCGGGCTTTTCGTGATCCTCGCAGTTCTCGGAATCATGGCGTTCCTCGTCGCGGTGGCCTTGCCGCTGTTCGCCGGAGAAACGATTACCGACTCGGGTGTTTTTCGGGTCACCGCGCCCAGGAACTCTCTCTTCAGCGTCGAGGTCGATGATTACAACACCATCGCCGTTCTGGTTTCGAAAGACGGCGTGTTGACACCCGTCCATGCTTCGACAGGAAAACCGCTCACGGTTTTGAAGCTCGACTTCGCGGGCGCGAAGGCGAGTGTTTTCGGACGGACGCTCAGGGGCGGAAACATCGCCTTCGGTTTTCCCGATGGAACGGTGCGGTTCGGCAAGGTTGTTTTTCGAACGCAGGTGTTACCCGCCGAAAGAGCACCCGAGGGACTCACGAAGATTGACGAGCGCGACTTGACAGACGGGAAGGTCGTTTTCTCGAAAATTCCAGGTGACCAGGTGCGCAAGATATGGGTGGAGGCCGAACTCAGGGAGCCGCAGAGAATAGCGCCCGAGGGAACACCCATCGTAAGGCTCGACTACAAAGTGGGCGGGACTCCCGAGCGGCCGAGTATCTCCTTCGCAACTGTGGACGCCAGGGGCGTGGCGCGGCTGAGCCTCACGCAGACCAGGGTCAATCTCCTGACGGGTCAAACCACATCGTCTGTGGAGAGCGTGGTTCTCCCCGACTTGCCACCTGGAACACGCATCGTCGACATCCTCCTCACTGAAAAGGCCGACAAGGTATACATCGGTGTCGAGAAAGGTTTCCTGCTTCGCTACGACACGAGGAATTTCGAGGCCATTTCTCTGGTGGAGAAGCGCGACCTGCTCCCCATGGATGAAAAACTGACGGTGTTCAAGGCTCTCATCGGCGAGGAATCCATCGTCGTGGGAGGCTCCAAGGGCTCTTTGAGCATCTTCTTCCAGGCACGCAGGCCGGGTGCCGTCACCAAAGACGGGCTGGTGATGGTACGCGGGCACGATCTGGAGAAACACGCCAACGCCGTTTCGGGCTTTTCCGCTTCACAGCGCAGCCGGATGTTCGCCACGATGGATGCGGGGGGAGACATCTGGCTTCGTCATGCAACAAGCGAGTCGACACTTTTACGCTTCAACATGAAGGGAATGAAGGATTCTGCACGCTTCATTCGTCTTTCTCCGCGCGATGACGCCATCGTCACCGCTGACGAGGAGGGCGTGTTGAATTTCTGGAAATTCTCGGCGGAACATCCCGAGACGACATTCCAGACGCTGTTCGGCAAGGTCTGGTACGAAGGCTATCCCAAACCCGAGTATACTTGGCAATCCTCCTCTGGAGACGATGCGTTCGAGGAGAAGATTTCCCTCATGCCCCTGATATTCGGGACCATCAAGGGAACGGTCTATTCCCTGATTTTCGCAATACCCATCGCTGTGCTTGGCGCCATTTTCACATCCGAGTTCGTAGGGCCGGAGGTGCGCTCCGTCGTGAAGCCCTCGATGGAGATGATGGCCTCGCTCCCCTCGGTGGTGCTCGGCTTTGTGGCCGCCCTGATTCTGGCGCCCATTGTAGAGACGTGGATAGCCGCGGTTTTGCTCTCGTTCATGCTGATCCCGCTTCTCTTGCTTCTGGGGGCCTATTTATGGCAGGTCATGCCGCCGCAGATATCCCTCCCCCTGTCAGGATTTCCCAAACTCGGCATGGTTTTCCTCGTTATCATCCTGGGTTCGTTTCTCGGCTATCTGATCGGGCCGTCGTTCGAAAGGCTCTTGTTCGGTGGCGACTTCAAGGCCTGGGCGAACGGAAACATCGGGATAGCGACGCCGATGCTGTTCATCCTTTTTTATCCCGTGTCATTTATCATCATTGCTTTTGCTACAGATCGGTTTTTCGGATATTCATGGAGACTGGCTCTCAGGCGAATGCCCCATTCGCAGGGTGCGCTCTTGGAACTTCTTCGCTGGGTCGGGATGCTGGTCACCGCCGGGCTGTTTAGCTGGGTGACGGCTTTGGTGCTCAACGCACTCGGCCTGGACGCGCGCGGCGGAGTCATCGACACCTATGTCCAGCGCAACTCCCTCGTCGTGGGCTTCGCGATGGGCTTCGCCGTCATCCCGCTCATCTACACAATCGCCGAAGACGCGCTCAACTCCGTGCCGAGCCATTTGAGGGCGGCGAGTCTCGCCTGCGGTGCGACTCCCTGGCAAACGGCCCTTTGGGTCATCATGCCCACTGCCGCCAGCGGAATATTCGCCGCCGTGATGATCGGTATGGGACGCGCAGTGGGCGAAACCATGATCGTCGTTATGGCGGCGGGCAACACTCCTGTTCTGGACTGGAACATTTTCTCGGGTCTCCGGGCGCTTTCGGCGAACATCGCTGTAGAGCTTCCGGAAGCAGTCAAGGACGGGACGCTCTACCGGGTGCTCTTCCTGGCGGCGCTAGTTCTGTTCGCGATGACGTTCATCGTCAATACGGTCGCCGAACTGGTCCGCCTGCGCTTCCGGAAGCGCGCCGCCCAGTTGTGAGGACACGATGAAGGCGAAGGATCCGAAACAGCAAAAACAGAAGAAACAAACGGAAATAACGCTTTCGGATGGCGACTCCGGCAACTACAGGGAAACCGCGTCCGAAGTGGCGCAAACCACCGATGCGGGGATGAACCCGCCCGGCAGGACGGGTCTTCGCGCATCGATTGATTTCAAGGCCAGGGGTGAGCCCTTCGTATGGGTCATGGGCGGTGCGCTCGCTCTGGGCGTATTCATGATCATCGGTTTCCTCGCGCTCGTTCTTTGGAACGGCATTGTGATTTTCTATCCTGGTCCGGTGGAAGTGGTGACGCTCAAAAACGGCCAGCGCATCGCTGGCGAGCCGTTCCGCTCCGAGAACTTCCGGCCCTCCCCCGAGCAGTTGAAGGAAATCGACGCGGAATCCCGGCGCGCCGTCAAGGAAGCGGGCGGTTTTGCGCATCGCACGCTCTACCGAACCGGGAATTTCGACGTCTATAACGAGGATTTCAAATGGGCGGTGGGACATCAGGTCACCAAGGTTGAGACACCGCCTGCCATATTCTTCGTCGAGCGAAAGGAGTGGGGGCCATTTATCGGTTTCATCAAAACCCTGACGCTTGATGGCCGACACATACCGGGTGACAAGGTATCCTTGGACGAGTTGTACGCGGCTCATGACAAGGCGATCGACCGGAGGGAAGCGATTCGTGAAATCGAGGTCGACGAGATTAGCGCCATCAACTACTACATCGAGAAAGATCGGCTCGCCTTGCGGCGAACCGAACTGGACTACGGGAAGAGGAACGCCGAGTATCGCGCCGAAAAAGAGCAGTTCGAGCGCCGCACGAAGGAGAAACGAGTCGGATTCGCTGTCCTCAAGAAAAGAATCTCCGATATTAACAAGGAGGATGAGAAGTTCCAGATCATCCTCCGTGAAATCGGCGGACGCGAGAAAAACCTGAGGCTTTCGGAAATCGTCCGCATCTATCCGGCGAACAACCTTACGTTCTTCGGGAAGGTTGGCGTCTACTTTTCACGTTGGGGCGAGTTCCTGACCGACGACCCGCGCGAGGCGAATACGGAAGGCGGCGTCTTGCCCGCGATATTCGGCACCGTCATGATGACGCTGCTCATGGTCGTCTTCGTCGCCCCGTTCGGCGTGATCACGGCGCTCTATCTGCGTGAATATGCAAAACAGGGAACCCTGGTCTCCATCGTGCGCATCTGCGTGAACAACCTTGCGGGTGTGCCTTCTATCGTCTACGGCGTGTTCGGACTGGGTTTTTTTGCCTATACCATCGGCGTGGGCATCGACCAGTTGTTCTACCCTGAAAGGCTGCCCAACCCCACGTTCGGAACGGGCGGCCTTCTCTGGGCATCCCTGACGCTTGCGCTCCTCACCGTTCCGGTGGTTATCGTGGCAACGGAGGAGGCGCTCTCCGCCGTTCCCCGCTCGATGCGGGAGGGCTCTCTGGCTTGCGGCGCCTCGAGATGGCAGACTATCCAGAACATCGTCCTGCCCCAGGCCATGCCGGGCATCATGACGGGCCTCATCCTGGCGATGGCGCGTGGTGCCGGCGAAGTGGCGCCACTCATGCTCGTGGGTGTGGTGAAGCTCGCGCCCGAGCTTCCCTTCGACACCTTCTTCCCGTTCCTGCACCCGGAGAGGAGCTTCATGCATCTGGGCTTCCATATCTACGACGTGGGATTTCAGTCGAGAAACTCGGAAGCCGGAAAACCGATGGTTTTCGTCACGACACTTCTTTTGATAACGATCATTGCCTTTATGAACGCTTTCGCCATCATGGTTCGAAACCGTCTTCGCCGAAAGTTCGTGGAAGGCCAATTCTAGTGGAGACGCATTGAAATGGCGGCCAACGCGGTAACCACCGACTTGCAGGACGAGTTCGAGGCGACAGCGTACCATCCCGTCGAGAGCGAACTCGGAACAGTAATCGATATCGAAAACTTCAACCTGTGGTACGGGCAGAAACAGGCGCTGTTCAATAACACCCTGAAGATACAAAAAGAACTCGTCACCGCCTTGATCGGCCCTTCAGGCTGCGGAAAATCGACGCTCCTGCGTTCGTTCAACCGCATGAACGACCTGATAGACGGTATCCACCGGGACGGGATCATCACCATCGACGGAACCGACATTCACGGTCCGCGCGTGGAGGTCATCGAGCTTCGAAAGCGTCTCGGCATGGTATTCCAGAAGCCCAACCCCTTCCCGATGTCGATATTCGAGAACGTGGTCTATCCCCTGCGGGTGGACGGCATACGCGACAGGCGCGTGCTGGAGGAAACGTGTGAGCGCTCTTTGCGGGGGGCCGCGCTCTGGGACGAGGTGTCCGGACGTCTCCAGGACAACGCACTTGGCCTCTCCGGCGGACAGCAGCAGCGTCTGTGCATTGCCCGCGCCATTTCGTCCGAGCCGGAGATCATTCTGATGGACGAGCCTTGTTCCGCACTCGACCCGATCGCCACCGCCCGCATCGAGGATCTGATCGCGCAACTCAAGGAGCATTTCTCCATTGTAATCGTGACACACAACATGCAGCAGGCCGCCCGCGTCTCGGACAACACAGCTTTCATGTTCCTGGGACGATTGATCGAATACGGGGAGACGAAGAGAATTTTCATGAATCCCATGCACGTTCGTACATCCGATTACATCACAGGCCGGTTCGGCTAGGCTGCCGTAGGAGATTCGGCATGACACTGACGAGCGGAAGAGCACACACGAGTTCGGAATACGAAAACGAACTCCAGGAGTTGCGCCGCCTTCTCCTGGAGTTGGGCGCCAAGGTGGAGGCGATGATGGCGAAGAGCATCGAAAGCCTTACCCGGCGTGATTCCGGCATCGCCCAGAGCGTTATCGAGGAGGACTCGAACGTCAACCAGATCGAAATCGACGTGAACGAGCTTTGCCTGCAGATAGTGGCGCTCCGGCAGCCGACTTCGGTGGATCTGCGCTTCATCACCACGGGCCTGAAAATCGCCTCCGACCTTGAGCGGGTGGGAGACCTGGCCGTCAACGTATGCGAGCGGGCCCTGGAATTGAACGAGGAACCTCCGCTCAAGCCCTATATCGAGCTTCCGCGCATGGCCAGCGCTTCGAGCCAGATGCTGCGCGAGAGCCTCGACAGCTTCATCAAGGAAGATGTCGTGCTGGCGCGCAAGGTCATGGCCAGCGACGACGAGGTGGACGACATGAACGAGGAATTGTTCCGCGAACTGCTGACCTACATGCTGGACAACCCGCGCAACATCAGCCGGGCGACCCGCCTGACGTTCATCTCGAAATATTTCGAGAGAATCGCCGATCACGCGACAAACATCGCAGAAGCCGTCGTTTTCATGGTCGAGGGCAGAAACCCCAGACGCGAATTGCTGTAGTCCCTGCCATCGCCGCGCAACCGCTCCAAAGGCTCCGTGCGCTTCGGGTCGGCTTTCCTGAATGTCTTTTCGTGATTACTGAAAGGGAGGCCGGAACAACTTTGTCAATTCAATCCGCGATACCCAGCTTCGATTTCAGGAGTTCGTAGTTCGAGATATCCATTTTCAGTTCCTTGCGGTTGATGGCGCGGGCGAGTTCGCTCACTGCATCGTTGCAGGGAGTGGGAATCCCGAGTTCCTTGCCTTTTCGCGATACGAGACCGTTGATGAATTCGATTTCGTTCTTGCGACCCTTGATGTGATCGTGAATGGGCGCCGTACGGGCGCGCGGCCCGGTGTGGCCCGTCATGGTCGTCAGGGCGTTCAGCAGTACCTTATCCTCATTACCCGAGAAATCATCCGCGCTCAGTCCAAAAACAGGCTCGATATTGATTCCCATCGCCGTACCTACCGCCACGGTCTCCTTGCCGAGCCTTACCGCGATGTCGAAGATTCCGGGAAGTTTGGCGACTTCTCTGTTGTGCAGGCCAATGAGTCCCCAGGGTCCCATGCTCATCGAGTTGACGACGAGCTTCGTCCATTTCGTGCCCCGGATGTTGGTGGAGATGTCCACCTTTGCGACGTGGTTCAGGATATTTTGGATTTCCTCCAGACGCGGGGTAACAGAGCCATCTAGTTCGCCCACGGCAAACTAGGTGCCTGTACGTGGCGTGTTGCGCTGGACGAAACCCGGATTGAATATCTCTCCCGAAAGCTCGATGCAACACCCCACCACGCGCTCTGTGCCGAGAATGGAAGTCGTTATCTCCTCTTCGTTCATGCTGTTTTGGAGCCCCACCAGCACGCCGTTGGGTTTTAGGTGCGGTGCCATGAGTTCGGCCATCCAGCGCGTATCGAAAGATTTGACCGCCAGGAGGATTAGGTCGAATTCGGGTCGCTCCGAAGCCAGCTCGCAAACGTGAAGCGCCTTGACGCAAACCTTGAGGTCGAGATCCGGCATCTGGACGTGAAGTCCGTCTTTTTTCATAGTCTCCACGTGCGCCGGCCACTGATCGACAATGGTGACGTCATAGCCTGCGTCTGTGAGGTCTGCGGCGACGCTGCTTCCGATGGCTCCGGTTCCGAACACGGCGATCCTGTCGAACATCTCTCATCCTCCACGGGTAATTATCCGCCAATGATTTCTGAATGCAATACATATGTAGTACGCCACGCGCCGGTTTCACGAATTCATTGAGGATACGTTTCATCTGGCGCAGGTAGCGTGGAGGCGTTAGGGCGGGTTCAGAATATTGGTTGATACGAAAGCGGCAATCACCAATCATAAGAGAAATCTTGAAATGAGAATAAATGCGCGCGGCATTTATTTCGCCGCTGTGAATACAGACGATTTCCGGATTCTGCAGAGGATGCAAGAGCCTCGCAATCTCGAGGCTGAAGTCGGCAAGGCGTCTTTATATTTGCAGGTTTGCGAGCTTCCGTCATAAAGCCGGAACTTTCCCATCCTCTCGTTGAACCGTATTTGCCCGTTCGTGACTCACATACCGTCACGTCGTGTGAAGCACATACAGGAGCAACGCAATGTAAAATTCCGAGCAATCAATCGTCGACCGGACACCTCACAGAGGAGGAAGACAAATGAATGGAAGGTTCGTGATTTTTGGAATGGCCGTTTTCATGTCGCTCACGCTGATGTCTGGAGGCGCGTATTCGGCGAAGAAAGACCAAATCGTCATCGGAATGCCCGGAGACCCGACGACGTTCGACCCCCACATCCGGCTCGGGCTCCCCATGCTTCAATCCTGGCCCCTCGTGTTCGACAACCTTTTGGCGCGCGACATCAAGGGGAAAATCATCCCCGCTCTCGCCACGTCATGGAGCTACGTTTCTCCCACGGTGTTGGAACTCAAGCTCCGCAAGGGCGTCAAGTTCCATAACGGCGAGCCCGTCGACGCGAACGCCGTAAAGTACAGTCTCAACAGGCTGTTCGACAAGAAGATCAAAAGCCGCATACGCAATTTCTACCGGAGCCTCAAGAAAGTCGAGATGGTGGATTCACACACCGTGCGCATCCACACCAAATATCCCGACCGCTATCTCCTCTCACCACTTGCGGATTTCAGCGCGATGGTCCCGCCGAAGCATTACGCGAACAAAACACTCAAACATCTGGCGCGCAATCCGGTCGGTAGCGGCCCCTACCGTCTCACGAAATGGCGCAAGGGCTCCGAGATGGTGTTCGAAGCCGTCCAGGGCTATTGGGACAAATCACACCAGCGCGTGAAGAGGGTGGTCGTCAAGGTCATTCCTGAGCCGACTACGCGCGTTTCCGCGCTCGTCTCGGGCGCGGTTGACATGATTAAGGATATTCCGCCCCAGACGGTTCCGATGGCGAAATCAAACCCCAATGTCGATGTGGTCGCAGGCCCCGGCCCCAAGGCTTGCTCGATCATTATGGTTCTCAAGGACGGGGTGCCATGGTCCGACGTGCGCGTGCGCCAGGCAGTGAACTATGCCATCGACAAGGAAAGCATCATCAAAAATGTTTTGCAGGGACACGCCACCGCATCGCTAGGCACCATCGTGGGCCCGAACAGTTTCGGTCACAATCCGGACCTTAAGCCCTATCCCTACGACGTAGCCAAGGCGAAGAGTCTCTTGAAACAGGCCGGTTACGAGAAAGGCTTCAACGTTCCGCTCGTGGTTCCCCTCGGGCGTTATCTCAAAGGTGTGCAGGGAGCGGAGGCCATCGCAGGACAACTCAAGAAGATCAACATCAACGTCATGGTGAAATCGCTCGAATACGGCGCCTGGCGCAGGAACAGCCGCTCGAAATGGAAAAAGGACTACAAGCCCTACTGGAACTACGCCTGCCGCAACGATCTCGCGCTTCACGCGGCCTGGATGTACTCGGGCCTTCTCTACAGCAAATCGACGCACGGGGGCGTGCGGAGCGAGAAGCTCGACAAGATGATCGTGGGCGCCCGCTCCGAGCCGGATGAAGCCAGGCAGGCCGCGAAATACCGGAAACTCGCCGCATACGTGAGGGAGCAGGCATTCCTGGGCTTTTTGTATCATCTCGACGAAATTTCCGGGAAGAAGAAAGCCGTCGACTGGAAGATGCGTTCCACGGGCCTTGTGATCGCAACCGACGCGGGGTGGAAGTAAAAGGGATTCCTTGCCTCTCTCCGGACTCCTTTCGGTCAATCCGGGAGAGAGCGGCGCCTGATACCCGAATCCGTGACCTCGGGTGGGCGTAGGGAACAGGGTTCGGATTTCGCCTTGCAACGGGGGGCGCAATGACGGGGTTTATCGTTCGGCGGATGTTTCAGGCCATCGTGCTCATGAAGTTCGTTCTGATATTCGTGTTCCTGCTGTTGCATCTCTCAGGCGATCCGGCCCGGATCATGCTTCCCGACGACGCCACCGAAGAAGATATCGCAGAGCTCAGAAACGAAATGGGTCTCGACAAGCCGTTGTTGACACAGTATTTCATTTTCTTCCGCAACGTCTTGCACGGGAACTTCGGCGAATCCTTCGAGCATGGCGAATCCGCGCTCAAGGTCGTGCTCGAACACCTGCCGGCCACGATTGAACTCGCCTCGGCTGCGTTCATCATGTCTGTCATCATCGGCCTTCCGTTCGGGTGCATCGCCGCACTCAAGGAAAACACTGTCTACGACAAGGGCCTGATGTTCGGAGCCGTACTCGGCCAGGCGGTTCCCGATTTCTGGCTCGGGCTGATGATGATCCTGTTTTTCTCCGTGAAGCTGGGGTGGCTTCCTCCGTTCGGGTACGGAGAGACAGTTCACTTCATCATGTCTACCATTGCCGCCGGCGTATTTCACACGGCCCGTCTCGCGCGGTTGATGCGCTCCGAGATGCTCGAAGTGCTGCGCCAAGATTACATTCTCACGGCGTACTCGAAGGGATTGGCAGAGAAGGTCGTGCTGTTCAAGCACGCGCTCAAGAACTCGGCTATCCCTATCGTCACCATACTGGGCCTTGACCTCGCCCTCACGCTGGGGGGAACGGTGATCACCGAAACCGTGTTTGCCTGGCCTGGCGTAGGGCGACTCACGGTCGCCGCCATTCACCACCGCGACTACCCGATCGTACAGGCGGCGGTTTTTCTTCTCGCACTGGGGTTTGTCGTCATCAATCTGCTGGTGGACATCATCTACACATACCTCGACCCCAGGATACAGTACCGATGAAACATGAAAGCGATGAAGTCATCATGATGGTCGAGGAGTTCCAGCACTTCGACGAATTCCCTTGGTGGCGGCGTCTCGCGCGCTCGCTCGTCGCCACGAAATCGGCGATGGCGGGAGCCGTGATATTGCTCATCGTGCTGTTTGCAGCACTTCTGGCCCCCGCGCTGGCACCGATGGACCCTACGGCGCAATCCCTCACCCGGGTCATGAAGCCGCCCATGTGGGAAGGGGAGGGGTATATCTTTTTCTTGGGCACCGACCATCTCGGCCGCGATCTCCTGAGCAGGTTGATATACGGTGCGCGCGTGCCCCTTATCGTCGGAATCTCTGCGACGGCGTTGGCAGGGAGCATTGGCCTGATCCTCGGTATGCTGGCGGGCTACTTCGGCGGGCGGGTGGACTATCTGCTCATGCGGCTAGTGGATTTTGTTCTCTCGTTTCCGTTCATTCTGCTGGCCCTGGCCACCATCGCCATTCTGGGGCCGAGCCTTTGGCTGATTGTCTCGTTGATCTCGTTTCGCCAGTGGACGGTGTATGCGCGCGTGGTGCGTGGTAACGTGCTCTCGATTCGTGAACAGGAGTTCGTCATTGCCTCGCGCGCCGTCGGGGGCAGCGATTTACGCCTCATCTTCCGCCATGTTCTGCCCAATGTTCTGGCGCCCGTCATCATCGGCTCGCTTTACCTGGGGCGACTGATTGTCATCGAGGCGGGCCTGAGTTTTCTGGGGCTGGGTGTTCCGCCACCCACGCCCACCTGGGGCGGGCTCTTGGCGGAAGGCCGATCCTATCTGTATGTCTCGTGGTGGATCGTTACGTTCCCGGGGCTCGCCATCACACTCACCGTGCTGGGCGCCAACCTCGTGGGCGATTGGCTGAGAGACGTCTTGGACCCGCGCCTAAGGATGCGCTAGCGAATACCCGTTCTAATTCAGGAGAGAGAAATGAG
Organism: bacterium; assembly: GCA_965200245.1. GTDB lineage: Bacteria > UBA8248 > UBA8248 > UBA8248 > UBA8248 > Bin107. Next base: position 378,971 of record CBDATS010000008.1, read on the forward strand.
CGAAGACATCATGGAAAATTACGTCGACAAAAACCCCGACGTTCAGGAGCGATTCAGAAAAGCGGGCGAAATCCGCCGCGCGATGGGCATCTACGGAGAAGGCGGGCAGACCACGAGTGATTTTCTGGGAATATCTCCTGTCCACACGCAGACAATCATGGAGTATTGTTTCGGTATGGTCTGGGCGCAGTCGAAGCTCGACCTCAGGACCCGCGAAATTATCGTGCTTGCCACCATGGTGGCGCAGGATCTGCCTGGAGAGCTAGAGTGGCACGTGCGCTCTGCTCTCAATCTGGGTCTCACGCAGGAAGAAATTATCGAGGCGATCGTGCAGTGCTCCCCCTATGTCGGGTTGCCTAAAACGAACCACGCGCTCAGGGCGGCGAAGCGGGCGTTCGATGAGGTCGAGGGAAAAGAACCGAGCGATCTGGGGCACTAGAGATCCGCCGCCTGTTCGGGGTAAGGCATCTTCGCAGGTGGACAACCCGCCGTAGTGAGGCTTGCAGATATTCCCGCGCCTGGCGCGGGGGCTATTTCCCTTGGAGGAGCCCGGGTTAATTCTTGTCTGCCGATGTGATGTGCCGGGGATGTCCTGCTCCCAGGTCTGCTGTCCGCTTCGCTTTCCGTTCGGCTTGCCGCTACCGTCAGCACCGGTTCGGGTACCGGTGCCCTTGGTGTATTGGGTACGCGTTGCCGACTGGCAAACGCCTTGTTGCTTGCCTATAATAGCCCCTGTTATCGGAAGTTGAGCCAGGAAGGGAGACACACCATGACAGCGGTCGAAATAGCCACCGTCGCCTCGCCGATAGTCGCAGCCGTGGTCGGGCTCTTGCAGGCCGGGGTTATCGCTTGGGGCATCCGGGCGATGGTCCGGGCCAATGACGGCCGCACGAAAGCGGACGCGCGCCGAAGCCGAAGTCGCCCGCCACACCGAAGCCATGACGGCGCTCCGGGCCCTGGTACAGGGTCTCGAACGTCAGGGAGCCGCTCTCGAAGCAGCCTTGAAGAACCGGGCATAGCTCCCGATTCCGGGAAACGGACACTCCGTGACTACCGCACCGCCTTGATGCTGTCCACCGAAGCCGGGGTCGTCCAGGTTCAGGAAAGTGCCCGGAAGTTCGTCAACGTCTCTTCCAGCGCCAACACGCGCACCGCCTGCGCCGGGGTCAAGGGCCGAATCTTCGACCACTCCCTCCGGATCTGTGCCACCCAATCCCTCACCGATGCCAGCGTCTCATCAAAGCGAACGCGCAAAGGAAGCCAAGGCTCCCCTTCCCTGGCGAGCCCAGTGAAGGGGGACAAGACAATGCGCGTGTCACTGGTCATGTTGCTTATGGGCGTTGCGTCGCAGGTTCCGTCCAAAGTGTTGGCTGCACTTCAGGTAGCGGCTGTTCACCTCGCCATTGCTATTGTAGCAGTTTCGACAATGCCGGTAGCCGCCGGATCCGCCGCCTGTTCGGGGCAAGGCATCTTCCTGGGTGGACAACCCACCGCAATGAGGCTTGCGAATATTCCCGCACCAGGCGCGGGGACTATTTCCCTTGGAGGAGCTTGGGCCAATTCTTGTCTGCCGATGCGATGTGGCCGGGGATATCCTGCTCCCAGGCCCGTTGAACACCCTTGCTGTAGTTGAGGTAGAGCTTGCCGTCCACGATCTTCCAGGCTTCAGGGACGATGCCCGCGGTGTAGCCTTGGCTCACGGCGTATGCGCAGTAGCCGCCGTATTGGGGAGCGTATTTTTCAGGGTCCATACGAAACAGGTCGCGGTTTTTCTCGCTCTTGAAATACCACGTCGCGCCCTTCCACTTGTGGGAGAAAGTCTTTTTCCCCTCTACGGGTTTTTTCTCCGTGAAATAGGCCACCGGGTCGTATCCCCGGATGGCACCGCCCAGCAAAGTGGAATAAACGGGCGACAGGGCTGCTGCCGAGACGGGAAGAACGAGCAAGAAGGCGATGAACGAAAATGCGGCGCAAACCCGACGTTTGGATAAGACCTTGGGCGTATGATTTTGATTTCGCATCTATTGAGCATCCTCTGAAAAACGGCGGCGAAATTACAGGGCGGCATGACTCCCTGAATACACAGTATACTCCAAAGTCCTGGAGATGCGTGCCAAGTTGCGGTGAAAAGCCCATCAGGCGTCGTAAAACCCGGGTAATTTGTGATAACCCTCGCGAGGCGGTTCGCTTTGAGCGAAAGGCTCATCCTTGTTTCCGCCTCCGGACGGTTGGAGGTCTCTCCACAACTGAAGCACGGTTTTCACCTGTTCTTCTTTCTGGAGGCTCCCCGCCCGTGGTGCGAACGGTGTGCTCTATTTCTACGAGTGGGAAGCGGGAGATCAACATTTCCGTAAAGGGGTAAAGGGATGGTACGAGTGTACTGCGTCAACCGGTATCGAACTTCTGTGCGAGCCCGTCATGCCGATGTTCCGGGCAGGGCGTCGTTTCAAAGGAAAAATACAGGAGAACCTGCCGGCTCGTGCCCGAGACTCGGGATGTGGTCTGGCGACATCTCCATTATGCGGTGGGCGCACCGTCAAGACGGGTGAACAAACGTGCCTGTTCGGGCTAAGATGGGGCATCGTCCATATCTTTTGAACGGGAAATCCATGACTCGGGAACCCAGCGTAGATATCGACCCCATAACACTTGAAGTCATCAACGAGTCCTTCGTCTCCGTCGTTCGCGAGATGCGCGCGAACATGGTGCGCACGGCATATTCTTCCATAATCTACGAGGGACACGATTTCTCCTGCGTGCTTGTGGACGCTGCGGGTCAACTCGTCGCGATGGCGGAGGACAACCCCGTCCACATTTTCCCGGTGCCGATGGAAGTCGGTCAGATGCTCGATCGGTTCAGAGGTGATATTCACCCGGGTGACGTCTTTATCCACAACGACCCCTATACGGGCGGAACGCACCTGAACGATGTGGCGATTATCTCGCCCCTGTTTCACGGCGGGGATATGATGGTCTACCCTGTCGTCCGCGCCCACTGGGGGGACGTAGGCGGTACGACGCCCGGAAGCATATCCGGCAAGAACACGGAGATTCTCCACGATGGGGTGCGCATCCCGATCTTGAGAATCATTGAGCGGGGAGAACTCAACCAGGGGCTTCTTGATCTTCTGCTCCACAATATGCGGGTTCCCGAGGAGCGGCGCGGGGATTTCTTCGCCATGCTCGCCACCTGTCACACCGCCCACAGGCGCCTGGAGGAGTTGGCCGAAAAATACGGGTGGAGACTCATCCTCGCTGTGAAGGATCGTCTGCTCGATCGCGCCGAGGCCTCCATGCGGCGCAGAATCGCCGCCCTGCCCGATGGAGAATCCACCTACGAACATTTCATGGATCACGACGGGCATTCGCTCACGCCGATACGCATCCGTGCGAGAGTCGAGAAAAAAGGCGATGAACTGATCATCGATTTTCACGGAACCGACCCCCAGACAAGGGGTGCCTACAACGTCGGCCCCGCCATGGCGCCCTCGGCTGCCTTCAGCGTTATCAAGGCGTTCCTGCACCCCAAAGGCGCCATCAACCACGGGGCTTTCCGCCCGCTCGCCATCAAGGTCGAGCCGGGCTCCCTGCTTTCTGCGCGATACCCCGCGAGTTGCGCAGGATCGATGGAGGTGAGCCACGCCGTGGTCTCGGCACTCATCGGCGCGACGGCGCGCTTCGCGCCCGACGCGGTGACGGGCGACCTGAAGGGCACTTCGAACCATGTCTACATCGGCGGACGGGATGCGCAAAGCGGGGAGCCGTTTCTTTTCTACGAGTTTCCGGCGGGCGGCACGGGAGGCTTCGCCGAGAGCGACGGCAACAACGCGACACGGAATTTCACCGAGGGGGATTTTGCGTCTATCCAGCCGGTCGAGGTCATCGAGCAGAACCAGCCGCTCAAGATCAGGGAACTCATCCTTCGCGCGGATTCGGGTGGAGCCGGCGCCCGTAGAGGCGGACTCGGCTTGCGCCGCGAAGTGGAAGTACTGGCGGAAAGCGCGCTACTCTCGATCTCATCGGACAAGAATCTGATTCCGCCCTTCGGCGTTCTCGACGGCGGGCCGGGCAGGCCCAACCGCTTCCGTGTTGAAAGGGGCGAGGAAACGCTCGCACCCTCTGAGACACCGGGCAAGGCAGCGGGCTTTCCCCTTGCACGGGGCGACGTGTTCGTCATGGAGACGTCGGGCGGGGGCGGATTCGGGGATCCTTTTCAGCGGGAAGCCGAGTCGGTTCTCGCCGACGTGCGTGCGGGCTACGTGACCGAAGATGGAGCGATGCGCGATTACGCCGTCATAGTATCTGATGGTGTTCTGGATGAGGAAGCCACGCGTGTGCGCAGGCAGGCCGCCCGGGCTGCGAGGCGTGCGCATATGCTCGTTCTCGTCGATGAGAATATCCGGGAGGATTCGCGCCGCAGGTGCTATATGAACTCGGCGACGCTTAGAATGCGGGGTCTTCAGGAGGGGGATCTGGTCGAATTGCGCGGAAAGTGGGGAGTTCCGCTTCGCGCCTGGATGAAGAGTGACGATGCGCTGCCCGAGAACGCGGCCGGTCTGGCCGCGGACGGCGTCACCATACTCGACGCGGAGGACGGCGACGCCGTGTTCCTGTCTTCCATCATGTTATGAATGATTCGATATCGCCATCTTTTGAGGCATCGTCCTGAAGTTCCATAACAATGTTCTCAGTTTGGTTTTCATTAAGTAGGCTGTATTCATCGTTTGGGATTTCCTCCGCTACTAAAATGAAAAATCACGATTTCAATAGCTACCAGCCACCGCAGGCCATATGGAGTCAGTTGCGCGTCGCGCCGAACGCGCCGGGCACCGTGTCTGCGGCCCACGTTTGCAGTTCGGTAAAGTCCGCACGTCCGTTCATTGTCAGGAGGTTGACACTGATCGAGGCATTGCCTCCTGCCACCCGCAGGTCGGGCGTGAAGCCAAGCAGGCCACCGTTCCATGTCACGGTCCCCGAAAGACTGCCGTTGTCCTGGAGCGCACCCTGAGGCTCGTCGCCCGATGTCCAGGGCATGCTCACGCCGTTGCTGTGGCGCACGCCGAACGAGAAGTTGCCGAGTTCGCCGCTGAGGTGGATGGTCTCCCGGGACCAGTCTCCCAGATCCAGAACCGACAGGTCCTCGGGTTGCGTCCCTTCGCCCAGTCTCGTGTAGAGCGCAAGGAGCGCTGCCGCGTCAACAGCCGGCAGCGAGCCATCCAGGCGGAACCACGAGTTGTACATGTTGGAGTCCTCGAAGGCCGGTGCCTCGACATGCCCGTGCAACCCGAGCGCGTGCACCAATTCGTGCACGAGCACAGAGACCGCTTGATGATCGGGGCGGAAGTCAAAAGTACCTCTGGCCATCTCGACGGACGAGGCTCGCGCCCCCTTCTTCTCCCATCGGCCCTGTCTCTCGTCGTACTCCTGGTACAAGGAAAGAGGTGCCCACGCTATCCCCCCGGTAGGTGCTGTCCTGGTAGGTAATGATTCGACGAATTCGACGAAAATCTGGCCGTCCGGGACGTTCGGAAGAGACTCTTCCCACTCACCTGCGGCGCCGGCGGGCGCATCGGCCCCGAAAGTCAGATGATGCTCGTAGGGGAGTGCACGGTTGACGAGCGCGACCGCGTACATGATGATCGCCCGCTCACGCCGAGTCGCACTTTCTGCTATTCGGACAGTGGGTGCCGACGGGAACCGCACGAGCCCCGGATCATGTGGACCGTAATAGGAGTTTGGCCCGTCTTTCCACGGACCTCCGCTCGCGTGTACGCCCATGTATTCGACGATTCGACTCGCTTGCTCGCCATCGTGGGACAGTCGCTACGAAGTCGTAACTGAGTCAAACGGCTCTTCCGGGACCACCGGATCCGGCATGACCATTGGGGGCGATGAAGCAGAGTTACTTCCCCCGCCCCCTCCACCACATCCAGGCAACGCCAATACCACGACAAGACACATTACAGCCCATGTTTTCATTTCACCTTCCCCTCATATGATGACAAAAATCCGAACTTCCCGATGAGGCTGGGCCGTGTTTACTTATTGGGGAGTGTGGAAACGGGTAAAAATAGAACCGATCAGTGTATCCGCAAGTGAGCACACGCGCATTCGTGGAGGATTATACACATAACTAGCCATCAGCCTCTTGAGAGGAGCCCGATTTTCTCCCTGGATACTAGCAAGATAGACAGTTTGCAGTGAATCGGGGAGACTGGAAAATGGCAAAGCAGGATCCGGGCTAAGGCGCATCGGGAAGGACTGATGGTCATCGAACTGGTCAAGGTGTTTTCCGACAATGAAGCGGCGGAAAAGTGGTTCTAGGCGCAGCGCTAGCTGGAAGGCCGGTTCTGCCCGGGCTGCGGTTCAGCCAACACGGTTCTGCTTCCGACCCGCAAGTCCATACCTCATCGCTGCCGGTTCTGCCGGGGGCACTTCTCGATCAAGAAGGGCACCGTCATGCAGTTCACCAAGTTCGGGCTGCAAAAGTGGGTCATTGCCATCTACATGATAACCACCAGCCTCAAGGGCACTTCTACCATGGGGCTGGACTCCGGCAAGCAACCACGTGGTTCCTGATGCAGCGCACCCGCGAGGGATTCGACCTTGGCGAGGGGGGACCGTTTCCCGGCCCTGTCGAGACCGACAATACCTATGTGTGCTGTGTGCGGGAAACGGAAGGTCAAGAGGAAGGCACTCACGAGGCACTGCGGTGCGGGGAAAGTGGTTGTTGCAAGCTCGAAGGATCGGACGAACAACTGCGTCTCCGCCCGCCTCGACACCCGAACCTCCACCTTGCAAGGCTTCGTCTCTGACCACGCCGCGCCGAAGAGCGGCCGCTCTCGCAATCGAATTGCCAGATTGCGGCGCTCGTGTTCTTACACGGAACATGCGGGATTTTTCGGAAACGAGCGATGTTGTGATTGATCCATGGGCGGGCGCATGAAGTTATTGCTGCAATTGGCGCGGCACTGCACGCAACCTGTACGAGGACTCCATACCGGCGTTTGCAAGCGCTTGGAGGAGCCGAGGATCTGGGGAGGCCGCCTTATTGCTTCTGTGTATCGCAGGCCTAGGTACTGAGGGAAGAAGTTTTGCCCGGTTCGCTGTCGGACCGCTTGTGGCGCATCATCCGATGTTGCAGCGGGAATAGCTTGCACTGGAGGAGACTGCAAGGATTCGGCGCGAGGCGACCCGGCGGTTGCTGGAGTACCGTTTGGTCTGCCTGACTCCGGGAACCCGGGGAACGGATCTGCTGACCAAGACTACATTCGGCAAGCTTTTAGGGGCGATCGAGTCTGACCTGATCCTGAAAAACAGAGCCGATGCCCCGAGAAACTCTTGGACCGCGGCCTACTGTGGCCCCACGAGATGGAGTCATTTGTACCAACAAGGGTCTCGCGAAAAGCCTCAAATCGCCTCCTGGGACAGTACCGACCCGCTGAAGTGTCTGCCGTCGTTGGGTGGAGCCATGAAGACCTGAGACCGGGGCACGATTCCTTCAAATGTGATGCATGGGAGGTTATCGTGTCAGAACTCGTATTAAACCACTCCCTTGATGAACCCTTCGATGGATGGAATATCTAGAATATGAGAAATTTACATGGGATAAGCTTGATTTATATTTTCATTTGTGGGTGTTTCAGTGAAGTCTCCTAAATGTCCAGGAGGAAGTGCCATGGTTTCTTCTTACACACGAGACGAAATTTGGTACACGCTTCTAGATGTGGATCGTCAAGCACGCTATTTCAATCGCGTGGCGACTCGGTACGGGAGGGGAAGCGGTTTCGTGCGCGTAGCCTTGTTCGTGATTTCCGCTACGGGAGCGTTTACTTTGCTGAACCAGTGGACGTGGTGGATTCAGTTGGTAATAACCTTGGCTCTTGGAATAGTCCTTGCAATCGATTTTTGGCTCAATCTTGGCAGAATGGCCATAGTGCTACATACGATCAGCATCGAATATAATCGGATTGAAGACGAATGGCGGGAGCTGTGGAATGATGTAAATCAGCCGGATGCTTCGGAAGACGACATTCGGGAAAGAAGTCGGAACCTCAAGGGACAAATGTCGATCGTAGACGCACGTGTAAGGGATAGTTATATCGGGATGGACGACAAATTGAATGAGAAATGTGCCCATGAAACGTATCAAGTGATGGCGAATGAATTTAATGCCGAATATCCGTCCTAAACCAGATGGTATACTAAAAGCACCGATTCCCAGACCTCCCCGGCCCACCACCTCCGCTACCACCTCTCCCGCTACCTTCCAAGAAACAGTTCCATAACCAGTGACTCACCGCAGGTTGTGATAATTCTAGGCAACTTGTAATAAGAACTCACTTCATTCCTATATTATATGAAACTTGCAATATATATCTTCCAGAGCATTTATATTATAGCTAACCTTTAATAATCCGGTTAAAAATCTCTTTATATTATAGTTAATATGTAATATAAGGTCGTTTCGCCTCTATAATTAGGGAAGGATCAGCATGACCGAGCCCCAAGACGATTATACAGATCGAGCAGGGGTTTACAGGCGACAATTGGGCGGTTACCGGGCCTTCATTCCGGCGCCCTTGCCGCCTGCTCCGTCCATCGAATTCACCAGCGAGTTGCAGATGTTGCTCTCCCAAGCCGACCGCGCCCTGGGCCGTCTCGACGGATCGATACAGACATTGCCCCATACGGATTTGTTCGTTCTCATGTGCGTCCGCAAGGAGGCCGTGTTGTCGAGTCAGATTGAGGGAACGCAAAGTTCGTTGCAGGACCTGCTGGCGGCTGAGGCAAGGATATTCGCCCCGAATCGAGCGAACGATGTGGGCGAAGTGTTGAACTATGTCAATGCCATGAACCACGGCTTGGATAGCCTCTCTGAAATACCGGTTTCGATCCGCCTGATCCGCGAAATCCATGCCAGACTTCTTCAAGGTACTCGGGGTTCGCATCTCACGCCGGGGGAGTTACGTAATAGCCAAAACTGGATCGGTCCTGCTGGCTGCTCGCTTCATGAAGCTCTCTTCGTGCCGCCTCCACCCGATCAGGTTTTTGAGAATATGTCGCAGTTGGAACGATTCATCCATACCGATACCGACTTGCCTCTTCTGGTTAAAATCGGACTCGCCCATGCCCAGTTCGAGACGATCCACCCTTTCCTGGATGGGAATGGGCGCGTAGGGCGGCTGCTCATCACCTTTTTGCTTTGCGAACAGGGGGTGCTGCAAAAACCGGTTCTCTATCTCTCTTGGTTCTTCAAGCGACATCGGCAGCAGTATTACGACGAACTGCAATCGGTGCGTGACGCAGGGACATGGGAGCGGTGGCTCACCTTTTTTCTGCGCGGGGTCGTGGAGGTGAGCGAGCAGGCAACCGACACGGCGAGACGGATACTATCTCTTCGTGAAGAACATCGCCGTGTGATCACCGACAGCTTCGGCCGCGCCGCCGCCAACGGGCATCGTGTTCTGGAACATATCTATGAACACCCCATCGTATCGGTAAGCGATGTGTTGCGTCTGACCGGAACGACCTACGTCGCGGCGAACAATCTGGTTGCGCGAATGACAGATTGCGGAATTCTCGACGAATTCACCGGCCGGACCCGCAACCGGAGGTTCGGGTATCGAAACTACATCGACCTGTTCCACGATCCCGAACCGGAGACCAATCCATGACGACCCGCTTCAATTTATATGCCGACGGATCTCCGCTATGGTGTCCGGCTACTCGACTTCACGCACTGTCAGTGCCTTGCCGCGCCGGTTATCGCTCGCCGTATTGAGCCATTCGTCCATGTCCTCGGTGCCGGTCCTTTGATTCGGACGAGTATGAGCACCATGTTCCTCTGGGAAATGCGAATTGAACAGGGAGCCGATTGTCCAAAGAACCTTTGGTTGATTCGCAGGTCCATGTATGATCGTCTTTGAACCTTCTGGCAGAATAAACATGAGCACGAAATTATCTGAGTGATTTTTCAGGGGTGGCCTGTGCATTGAGTCTCGTAGGGATAGATACTGGAGGAACATTCACTGACCTCGTTTTCTATGATGAAGACGAGGAGCGGATTGTGGTTTCCAAGATTCCCACGCTTCGTGGAAAAGAGGACGCCGTTTTTCTTGAGGCGATGAGGGGCCTTGACCTCGCCGGCATCAGACGGATTACGCACGGAACGACAGTCGGTACCAACGCAATCCTCGAAGGTGCGGGTGCGCGCACGGCACTCCTGACGACGCGCGGTTTTCGCGACGTTCTGGAGGTTGGCCGAACACAGCGACTCGTGCCCCAGAGTCTTTTCGACCCAAAGTTTGTCCGCCCGAAGCCTGTCGTCCCCCGCGAGATGCGGCTCGAAATCGAGGAGCGCGTCTTGGCCGATGGACAGGTGGAAATCCGCGTGGAAAAAGCGCAGGTTCAAAAACTGGCTGAACTATTGAAACACCTGGGCGCGGAAGCCCTCGCCATCTGCTATCTCCATGCCTATGCCAACGGAGAAAACGAAAGAAACACGGCGGAACTTTTGGAGGAAATGCTGCCTGGGGTCTATCTTGCGCTCTCTCATGAGGTCGTGCCCGAATACCGCGAATTCGAGCGTTTCTCCACAGCGGCGATGAACGCCTACCTCGGTCCCAAAATAAGAAACTATATGAGCCGTCTGGAAGGAGTGCTCGGAGAGCAGGGCTGCCACGCGCCGCTTTTCATTATGGCGTCCGGCGGCGGGATGCTCGACGCGGAACGGGCGGCACGATTTCCTGTACGCACGATACTCTCAGGCCCGGCCGGAGGTGTGGTGGGCGGGGTGTCTCTCGCCGAGTCGCTGGGGGTTGACCACTTGATCACATACGATATGGGCGGTACGAGCACAGACGTGTGCCTCATTCGCGATCGTATGCCCATTGTCAGCACGAACAACACCATCGGCGCATATCCGCTCAAGACCTCGCAGCTTCAGATCAACACCGTGGGTGCAGGGGGAGGGAGTATCGCCTGGCGTGATGAGGATGATGTGCTCCACGTGGGGCCGAAGAGCGCGGGTGCATGTCCAGGGCCGGCCTGTTACGGACTTGGAGGCGAGGAGCCAACGGTGACGGACGCGAATGTCGCGCTATCGCGCATCGGCCCGCGCACCCTGCTGGCCGGGCGAATCGAGCTCCACCCCGAAAAGGCGGAACGCACACTCGCGTCGCTAGCCGGGGCGCTCGGGATTTCAGACGCCGTTTCGATGGCACGCGGGGTAGTTGACCTGGCCATCATGAAGATGGTGAGTTCAATCCGAGAGATTTCTATCGAGCGTGGCTTCGACCCCAGGGAACACACGTTGCTTGCCTACGGCGGTGCAGGGCCTTTGCACGCCGCCCAGATAGCGAAAGAACTCTCCATGTCGAGCGTTGTGGTACCACGCTTTCCGGGGAATTTCTCCGCCGTGGGTCTCCTCATGGCAGACGTGATTCAGGAAAACGTCGGAACGTGTTTCGTCGCTCTGGAAGATGCACGTGAAAGTGCCCTTGATCGCATTTTCGAGAATTTGATGACTCCCTGCGCCAGGCAGATGTATAAGTCGGGGCTGAATGAAGTCGAGACACTCCGCTACGTGGACGTTCGCTACGTGGGGCAGGCGTTCGAACTCACGATTCCGGTACCAGAGAGCAAAGACTGGCTCGATTCTCTTGGCGGGGATTTCCACTCCCACTATGAGGCGCGTTACGGGCATTGTCATCCGGGTGATGCGCTTGAGATTGTGAACCTGAGGGTGCGGGTTTCTGGCAAGGTGGACAAGCTGGGGTGGGTGAATGTGGAAAATCCAGGCGGCGGACTTGAAGACGCGCTCCAGGAGAGAAGAAGCGTCGTGTTCGAAGAAAATATTCCCGATTGCCCCGTCTACAGGCGCGATTCCCTGCCGATGGACTTGGAGATTAGCGGGCCTGCGGTAATTGAGGAATACGGAGCAAATACTCTCGTACCCCCCGGCTGGACCGTGAGGCGGGACCCGCATGGGCACCTTCACTTGGGTGCACCGGGTTGATTCATCTTTGGGAAACATATGAACGAGGCAGTGAAATACGGATACGGCTACGGGATGCAACCGGGTGAGGTTCCCTCTCATACCGAATTTCTGGGCTTTGCCGAAAAAGTGGAAGAGGCGGGTTTCGATTCCTTCTGGTTGGACGATCACATCGCCTTCCACGGCAATTTTCTGGAGAGTCTCGCCGCGCTTGCTGCAGCAGCCGCGCGGACGGAGCGCATCGTTCTCGGGAGTCTCGTCTATCTCCTGCCTTTGAGGCGGCCTGCCATCGCGGCGAAGGCGGCGACCACTGTGGATTACCTGAGCGAGGGCGGGCGCTTCATCTTCGGCGTGGGTGTGGGTGGCGAGGAGGCGCGTGAGTTCAAGGTCTGCGGTGTGCCTAGGACAGAACGCGGTGCACGGACGGACGAGGCCATCGTGGTTTTGCGCAAGTTGTGGTCAGGGAATGCGGTCAGTCACGAGGGGAGGTTCTTTCGCTTCTCGAATGCGCGACAAAGTCCATCGCCGCCGAGTCCTGGCGGCCCGCCGATATGGGTGGGCGGCAGGAGCGAGGCCGCACAAAGGCGCGCCGCATTGTTGGCGGACGGCTATGCGCCCTATCTTTTTTCTCCCTCTCGCTACGAGCAGGCACTGGAATGCGTTCGCCGTTATGCGGAAGAGGCAGGGCGCGTGATAGACGATCCTGAAAGGCCCTGGACGCCAGCGCTTCATCTGTTCGTGAACCTAGGTGAAAAAGAGAGGGATGCGCTTGATGCAGGGGCGGAAAATCTATCCGTGAGATATGGGATGGATATGCGCGAGGCGGCGAAGAGATACCTGCTGTATGGTTCAGTTGCGCGATGCGCCGAGCGAATCGCCGCCTACCGCAAGGCGGGCGTTCGACACTTCATCTTCAAGACAGCCGCGCCCGCGAACGAGGAGGCAGAGCACATGAAGAAACTCGCCCAGGAATTCCTGCCCGAGGTAAAGCGCCATGTCGGCTGAGGCGAGCGGACACGTGGATGTCTTCGCACGGGACAATCTGCCGCCTGAATCCCTGTGGCCGGAGATGGACTACGGCGTACTGCCCGAACTGGCCGCCTATCCCGCGCGGATCAATGCGGGCGCCGTCCTCATCGACGATATGGCGAGGGGAGAGCAGGCCGCGCGGCCCGCGATTCATTACGGCGAGACGCTTTGGAGTTACGGCGCGCTTTTGGAGAATGCCAATCGCATCGCTTCCGTCTTGTGTGAGCGCTTTGGCCTCGTTCCCGGAAATCGCGTGCTTCTTCGCTCATCGAACCACCCGACCCTCGTGGCCGCGTGCCTGGCTGTCCTGAAGGCGGGTGGCATCGTGATTCCGACCATGCCGGTGATGCGCGAGCGCGAACTGGCCTATGTACTGGATAAAGCGCGAGTCGGTTTCGCGATTTGCGACAAGAAGTTAAGCACGGATTTGCTCGCGGCAGCCAGGTCTTCAGAGTCACTGGAAAACGTCGTCCTGTTCGGGGGAGACGAGCCCGAGGGACTTGAAACCCTGATGGACCGGGCCTCGCCGGAATTCCAGAATGCGGACACGGCGGCGGACGATGTGGCCCTCATCGGCTTCACCTCGGGTTCTACGGGCACGCCCAAGGGCACGGTCCATTTTCACCGCGATCTGCTCGCCGTGGCGGACACGTTTCCGAAATACCTCTTCGGCCTCGGGCCCGACGACGTTGTTTGCGGCAGTCCGCAGATCGCCTTTTTGTACGGGTTTTGCGCCTTTATCACCGACGCCCTGCGCTTCGGTGCTTCCTCGGTTCTGCTTAAGCGGGGGACGCCGCGTGATCTGCTGGAAGCCATCGAGAGATACAGGGGGACGGTGTGCTTCAGCACGCCCTCTGGCTACAAGCAGATGCTGGACATCGCGGAAGGATACGAGCTCTCCAGCCTGCGCGCCTGCATCGGGGGAGGAGAGCCGCTAGAGCCTTCGGTGTTCCGCGAATGGCGCGAGCGCACGGGGGTTTCGATCATCAATGGTCTGGGAATATCGGAGCTTTTGCACATCTTTATCTCGGCGAGTGGAACAGATATCCGCCCCAGCAAGATCGGCCGCGCAGTGCCTGGTTACCAGGTACGCGTGGTGGATGAGGGGATGCGCGACACACCACCCGGCGAGGTAGGCCAGATGATCGTGAAAGGCCCCACCGGGTGCCGCTATCTCGACGACCCCGAACGCCAGCGCAACTATGTGCGCGAGGGCTGGAACCTGACGGGCGACCTCTGCCGCGTAGATGCAGAGGGCTATATCTCCTTCGAGGCGCGAACCGACGACATGATCAACACCGGGGGATACAACGTCTCAGGCCTGGAGGTGGAAGCCGTTTTGCTGGAACACCCCAGGGTTCGCGAATGCGCGGTGGTCGGCTCGCCGAACGCAGAGCGCGGGGAGATCGTGAAGGCATTCATCGTTCTCTCCGGCGACTTGTGCACCGAAACCCCCGAGACGCAAGACATAATCGTCCGTGAACTTCAGGATTTCGTGAAGGCACAGCTTGCACCCTACAAATACCCGAGAGCGGTGGAATTTCTGGAAAGCCTGCCCTTGACCGCCACTGGCAAGATACAAAGGGGCGCCTTGCGTAAGCTCGAGAAAGAACGCGCGTAGGCCCGGGCGAACTGACGTTTGCGCTCCATTGGTGGTTGCGCCGTTCGCTTCAGAGTTGTTTGCGAGCATAGAGGAAGTGCAGCACCTCATCCCAGAGCCTTGCGGCAGCTTTTGTAAAATGCTACGCTAACTACATCATAATTATTAAATCGTCCTGTATCCTTTCGGTGTCACTGTTTCTCCTGAGCAGAGGAATCGAAGGAAAACCGAATTTTCCCGATACGCCGAATGCGCCCCGCTTCGGGGCGTTGAGTGAGTTCATGACGGAAGCCGCGCAACCTGCGGCCCAAAGGGGAGGCTGAAATCGTGGATACAAGAACGAACGTACGGGGTCTCATTTTCAAGTCGGTTTTGGCGGTAATCCTGGGGGTGGCGTTCGCCTTCACTGCCGTCACGCCTTCGGAATCGGCTGTCAAGCGGGTCGTCATCACCCAGGCGGTCGAGAGTCTTGCCTTCGTCAGCAACTATGTGGCGCGCGCGAACGGCTATTTCGCCGAGGAAGGGCTGGCCGCAGAGGTCATCTCCACGCGGGGTGGCGGGCCGGACATCAAGGCCAACCTCGCGGGTCAGGCGGATTTCTCCATAGCGGCAGGAACCTACCAGATCAACGCCGTGAAGGCGGGCGGACGTCTGGTCGCGGTGATGAGTTGTCTCAACCGTAGCATCGTCAACTCCGCCATCCGCAAGGATGTCGCCAAGAAACTCGGTATCACGGCCAAGACACCCTACAAGGAAAAACTCAAGAAGCTGAAAGGCCTCACCGTGGGTGCCACGCGTCCCGGCGCGCTCACCTACAACCAGGGTGAATACTGGATCCGCCAGGCCGGCTACACGCCCAACAAGGAGGTGAAGCTTATCGGCGCGGGCGCGGGTCCGGTACTCATCGCAGCACTGCAGCGCAACAAGATTCAGGTGGCGATCCAGACGATTCCCGTACCGGAGACGGCCATATTCAAGGGCATCGGAATTCCCTTCATCACGAACTCCGCCGGCGATGACCCGGAGATGGACCAGTTCATGATGGAGGTCCTGCTCGTGCGGCCCGATTATGCCAAGAAAAACCCCGAGACCGTCCGCAAGGTGGTCCGGGCGCTTCTCAAGGCCAATAACTGGATTGCCAAGCACAGCGCAGAAGATATTCGCAAGAAGATACAGCTCTACTTTGCGAAGACCGACAAGAACCTGCTGCGCGTAAGCATAGAGGCGGTGAAGAAAGCCGTCTCGCTGGACGGAAAAATCACCCAGCGCGCGGTGGACATCACACAGAATCTGCTCATCGCCGCAGGCAAACTCAAGAAGGCGTTCCCTAGGAGCACCCTGGTGACGGACGAATTTCTGCCCGGCAAGAAAATGTGAGCGAAGACCCTAGACTCTGAAAACCGCCGGGGAGAGGTCGTTTGGCGACCCTCCCCGGCGGCGGAGATTCATGCCCAGTGCCTCCAATTCTATCCATCAGGAATCTGCACAAGGAATTCTTCTCGCGGGGAAACCGCGTCGTCGCCGTCGAGGATCTGGATCTCGACATCGAGGCCGGCGAGTTTCTCACCATAGTGGGGCCGAGCGGTTGCGGGAAATCTACGCTGCTCAACTGCATCATCGGACTGGTACACCCCACCTCGGGCGTCATCACCTACAAGGACAAGAAGCTCCACGGCATCAACACCGAGATTGGCTACGTGCCGCAGTCGGACTATCTCTACGCCTGGCGCACGCTCATCAATAACGTCGCCTTTGCGCTGGAGATGCGAGGCGTGGACCAGAAGACCAGGCATGACAGGGCGCGCGAGTATATCCAGCGCGTGGGTCTGGCGGGCTTCGAGGATCACTACCCCCACGAACTCTCGGGCGGCATGCGCCAGCGGGCCAACATCATCCGCACTCTTATCTATGATCCTGACGTCATTCTGATGGACGAGCCTTTTGGGCCGCTCGACGCCCAGACGCGTATCATCTTGCAGGATCAACTGCTCAAGCTCTGGCGCGACGAGCGAAAGACCGTCATCTTCATCACACACGACCTCGTCGAGGCCATCGCGCTGGCGGATCGGGTGGTTGTCATGACGAGCCGGCCCGGCAAACTCAAGAGCATTACCAAAGTAGATATCCCGCGTCCGCGCGACGTGTTCACCATCCACAGGGAGGAAGCCTTCCGCAAGACCTACGATCAACTGTGGCTGGAATTGCGCGAGGAGGTTCAGCGCAGCGAGGACTGGATGAACAACGGATCCGCGAATTAAGCGATTGGATGAGAGGGGGATTACCATGGTCGACATGACCAATAAAGAGGCGAGCGAGGCGAAGCAAGGGGAAGGGGGAACTTCTGCCCGCGTCAGACTACCCAAGTGGGGTGAGTTTTTGCTGACGATCCCCCTGCCGGGCGTTCCCCAGATCTGGCGGGGCGATTATCTGATAGGCGCGCTTCTGCTGGGTCTCACGGCGGCCGGCTACATGATGTGCTCCGTTACGGGCATGTTCTTTCATGCCATCGCCTTCGTGGACGTCTCCATCACGCGCACAGGTCGCATCATCAAGAACTCGCGCCTGCGCATGTTCGCCTACCGGGCCTCTTTCGCGGGCGGCTTCCTGGCGATGTGGGAACTAAGCGCCCTGGAGATCGGTCCCAAGCAGTGGCTCTGCGTCGATCCGTTCTGGTTCGGATCGCCCCTGCGCGTACTGAGCTATCTCGTCGAAATAACGATCTCGGGCAGCATCTTCATTGACACGTGGACAACGATGTACGAGGCATTTCTGGGCTACGTGCTCGGCGCGATACTGGGCATTGCCCTGGGCTTCATCCTAGCAAGGCTTGAGACCCTCGCCGAAATACTCGACCCCTTCATCGTGGCGGTGAACGGCATTCCCCGCGTGGCGATGGCACCGATTCTCATCATCTGGTTCGGCATCGGGGTGGAGTCGAAGATAGTACTGGCGGTGAGCCTGGTGTTGTTCCTGACCTTCATGAACACCTACTCGGGACTCAGAGGCGTGGATCCGAACCTCAAAAACCTCGCTCAGGTGATGGGCGCGAACGAGATGCAGGTTCTCTGGAAAGTCACGCTGCCTGCTGCGATGCCCTGGATACTCACAGGCCTCAAGATTGGAGTTCCCTTCGCCATCATCGGGGCTATCCTGGGCGAATTCATGGCGGCGAGCAAGGGGCTGGGTTTTATGATCCAGCACACGAGCAACCTGTTCAACATCGCGGGTTCTTTCGCAGGTCTCATCCTTCTCATGTTCATCGTGCTGATCGCCAACGCTGCGGTGAACTGGCTCGAGCGCTATCTCCTGCGCTGGCGGCCCAAGCAGCAGGCCGCGGGTGAAGGCGCGACAGACGTGTATTAGGGTGGATTTCCCGCGGTAAGATAAGTGACTGGTTTGAAGGGGCGGGCAGATGTGTCCGCCCCTTTTTTCATATCAGATGTTTCTGTAGAGACAATCTTCTTTGCTGTCCGGATTTTTTGCGCTTATCCCTGTGAATGGAATAAACGGCGGGATTGATCCATCGGATGGGTACGGGGCCCGCACCTACAGATTCCACATCTGTCGAAAGAATATTTTCATCGT
>CBDATS010000009.1:0-27612 GCA_965200245.1 bacterium
ACACACTGCTTTCGACCCGAACGACACTGCTCTGGGCTGCCCAATATGCGGACGCTGTCAGATCATGACCCGCTGCATTGACAACTTTTGCGGTCCAGAGGCCCAGACCATACACAACACCCCACGGTTGTCCGGCAATGGCGAGATTGGCGATCGCGAGAACGGCCAGCAATGCCGCGGCGATGACATAGTTGCGTGGGATTCGTCGGTGTTGGGGCTCTGATTTCCAAAGCAGCAAAGCAGCGACGGCTGCAAGCCCGCACAGCGTGAGGATAATTCCGGAAACGCCGGAAACTGCAACGGCCGGTATCGAACCAAGATTAGTCCACCAGATCAAATGATATGCGCCCATAAAGCTCCCGATGGCAAAGAATGGCAGCGCGATCAAACTGACGAGATTGCCAGAACCTGCATTCACTAATGTGCCGGACCCGCAGGCGAGCACCACCTGCATGGCGATCCCGAAGAAAAACGCTCCGACGATCATAGCCCAGCCGATCGGAGCCTCGGCTCCGCCTATTTCATTTTGACCAATTCGCAGGAGAGGGAGAGCCACGGTTGCCGTTAACGCAATTGCCAGAAGCTGTCCCAGCATGCCGGATGCATTGCGGTTCAGGATCATCGCCCTCCATGGGCCGGCAAAACCGAAACGCAGCCCCTCCAAGACTAATCCGAATCCGATCCCGACCGTCAGCAGCATTCCGTAGCGTATGCCGGAAAATACCGTTACGGCGGTGATCGCCACCACCGCCGCAATAATTAGCCCCGCGCGTCTCATGGCAGACTACGGAGCCATTCGGAGTTATCCGTCATTCAACAATTGCTTGGCGAGATTCCTTAACAGGCCCGGTGCGTTATCCATCGGCTGATCGGCATTTGAATACTCAACCATTGATCCAGGATAGAGCCGCACATTTTGAATTTCAGCAACTTCTGACAGGGCGAACCAGCTGGTTGCTGCCCAGTGGCCGGTATTGCAAAACGATACCACATCGGCGCCATCTGATATGCCAAGTTCTGTTTTCAGCGCAGCAGCGTCAAACTTTTCGCTCAACAAAGCTGGGTTCGATCCGAAGAAATTTGTTTGAGGGTAATTGATAGCGCCTGCGACCGTCCCGGGTTTGGCCGCTGCGTTGTGTTTTCTCTCACCTTCGTAGAATTCTTCAAACCGGGCATCGATCAACACCGCACCGTCTCCATCCTCAGCCAGCGCTGCCACCTCGGGAGTAGTCGCGGTCCATTGGCCGGAAAACACAATGTCAAGCTCTGATGGGATGGGTACCGCGGCTTGTGTGGAAATTGGAAATCCGGCGCTTTCCCAAGCCAGCTTGCCGCCGTTCAAGATCGCCAGGTCGGTGAAACCCGACGATTTCAGCGTCCAGTAGACCCGCGCCGCCGCTCCGAAATTCGAGCCCGAATCGCCTTCATGCACGATGACGATCGGTTTTTCGAAATTCAGCCCTAAAGCCTCGAATCTTTCTTCATAGGTCGCAGCTTCAAGCAACTGACCGGGATTGGATTTCGGTCCTCTGAAGAGACCATAAGGGGCTGATATCGCTCCTGGAATATGGCCTTCGCCGTATGCGTCGCCGCGAATATCCAGAATGACTGGATTGGTTTTATCCAAAGTCGCCGACAATTCCTGCGGCGAAACCAAGGGGCCGTAGGTGCCTGCGGAGGCACTGCCGATAAGACCGGTCACGGCAAGCGCGGCTGCTGTAAGTCGTTTCATGTAAAAACTCTCCTATTTGACAGCAGTCAGTAGGATATTAACGGCTTTGCATTCAAGTGAACAGCCTTCAAGGAAGGCAAGACAGTGTTTTGATCGGAGCTCCCGGCGGCGGCTAAGTTACTTCACAGTTTGCCGATCCTAGGACAGAATACGGCGATATAGTCTGGCGCTGAACGCATTTCCTTAATTTCAACCGACAGAGTTTTTTTAGGATTGTCCTCATATCTTCACAAATTGCCGATTGATTTTGACCTAAATTTCGGAGAAATGCAGTCGACCCACAAAAGAGGGGTTCTAAGCGATGATCCAAACGATACGGAGACCACAATAATGATAACCTGCAAAAGCCCCTTTCTGGCGGCCGTTCTGCTGTCGGCCGGCGCAATCTGCACAGCGATGTCAGCGATTGCTGCGGAAAACGTGACCATAGTTCATTTTAACGATCTTGATCGGATGAGCGAAGACGATGGCCGGGGCGGAGTTGCGCGCTTAGCGGCCGTGATAGAAAATGAACGCGCCAATGGCGGACATGTGCTTGTGACTTTTGGCGGTGATACGATTTCTCCATCGCTGATGTCGGGATTTGATGAGGGGGCTCACATGATTGAGTTCCTGAACGCGTTAGGCCTCACAGCCATGGCCATTGGCAATCATGAGTATGATTTTGGACCGGATGTCGCGCGCCAGCGGATCGCTGAAGCGAACTTCCCAGTGCTCGGCGCCAACAATATCGAGCCCGGTGGAAGTGTGATCGCGGGTGCATCGCCGTCAATCATGGTCGATGTTGGGCCGTTCAAGATCGGCATTCTAGGTCTGACGACCGTTGGCACGCTTGTGAAGTCAAGCCCTGGTGACGTCATGATTGAAAACGCGGCGGACACAGCCGCGAGCGAAGCTTCCAAGCTCCGGGAAGAAGGCGCGAACTTGGTCATAGCTTTGGCTCACACTGACATTGCGGAAGACCGCGAGCTTTTGGAGCGGCGGGACGTGGACATTATTTTGAGCGGAGACGATCATGTCCTGCGCACCGAATATGACGGTGAGATCCTATTCGCGGAATCCGGCGAACAAGCGGAGTGGATTACGGCTGTCGATCTTGTCTTGGATGAAGTCAAAGACGACGACAAGATGGAGTTTGTGTGGAGCGCCGAGTATCGGATCATCGATACTCTGCACGTTATGCCGAACGAAGCTCTTGCAGCCAAAGTCGATGAATTCAACGCTTTGCTCGATAAGGAGCTGGATATTGAGCTTGGCGTTACGCTGACCGAACTGGATACACGCCGCAGCACGATCCGCGGTAAAGAAGCGGCATTCGGGAACTTAGCGGCGGATGCGATCCGTGAAGCAACCGGAGCTGATTTGGCTCTGGTGAATGGCGGAGGTGTCCGTGCCGACCGGATTTATGATCCCGGAACAGTTCTGACACGCAGAGACATCGTCAGCGAACTTCCGTTCGGCAACAGCACAGTTGTCCTTCGGATTACCGGTCAGGACTTTATTGATGTTCTGGAGAACGGATACAGTCAGATCGAGAAGGGAGCCGGAAGGTTCCCGCATATTTCAGGCGCCATGGTGCGCTACGATCCGTCGCGCGAACCGGGCAGCAGAGTACTGGAAGTATTGGTGAACGGCGAACCGATTGATACGGCGAAAATGTTCGATTTTGCTGTCAATGACTACGTTGCTGGCGGAGGTGACGGTTATGCAAATCTGGCTGATAAACCACGCATCGTGGATGAAAACGCCGCGATTCTGATGACCACGCAGCTGTTTGACTACATTCAGTCCAGAGGCGAGGTTTCACCGATGGCAGATGGCC
This sequence comes from bacterium, assembly GCA_965200245.1. Taxonomy (GTDB): domain Bacteria; phylum UBA8248; class UBA8248; order UBA8248; family UBA8248; genus Bin107. Next base: position 3,555 of record CBDATS010000009.1, read on the forward strand.
GCATGGTCGCAGTTCAATAACAGTTCGCCCTCAGCTGATTATGCAGCCGCCGATGTTTGATTTTGGCGGCTGCAAACGCATTGTCGATGATTACAGCCATCATGCGGCAAACCAACGCATTCGATGCCGCATTCTCCAGCTCGCAAATCTTACAGGAAATCGCCGGTGCGGTTGGGCATGCGGTGCATGGAACACATAGGGCAGCTGTTTCGAGGTTTAGATTGTCAATCGACGATCCTGTGCCGAGGTTTGAATCCGCAGCTGACGCTGATGTACCGCGATAGAACGGTCAAATCATTCCGCTGTGTGTTCAGGGGCTGCCATATGTCTTGCGGTTTCGGTGCCAATATACGCCATATCATGCGCCAATGCCCGTATTTTGACAAAATTGCTTGAAGAGTGATATATGGTGTATAGATTGATGCGTGTGTAAAATAGTGATTCGATCATAAAAAACGCAGATAAGGCTGAAACTGATCGAGCAGTAATTTGAAGTTTAGCAAACTAAGGATCAACGGTTTTAAAGGTTTTGCCGACGCCGTTGAGTTGCCGATCGAGGATGGACTGAGCGGCATCGTTGGGCCGAATGGATGCGGCAAGTCGAACTTGGTAGAAGCCATCGGCTGGCTGATGGGCGAAAACCGCCCGACCGCTATGCGTGGCGCCGCCATGGAAGATGTAATATTTTCCGGTTCGGCGACCCGTCCGCGCGGCGCGATGGCGGAAGTGCAGCTGCATGTTGACAATCGTGCGCGTTTAGCGCCTCCGGCCTTCAACGACAATGATGATCTTGTGCTCACCCGAAGGATCGAACGCGAGCTGGGTTCGACCTTTTTGGCAAATGGCCGTGATGTGCGGTGGCGCGATATGCAGCTCCTGTTCGCCGATGCTGCCTCGGGTGCGCGATCATCGGCTTTGGTTAATCAAGGCCAGACCAATGACATCATCAATTCCAAGCCTGCGGCGCGCAAAAGCATCTTGGAGGACGCCGCTGGCATAGGCGGATTATACCGACGCAGACATGACGCAGAGCTGAAGCTGGCTTCAACAGAACAGAATCTTCTTCGGATCAATGATTTGCTTGAGCAACTGGAAAGTCAGCTCAATTCACTGAACCGGCAAGCCAGGCAAGCCGAACGTTATCGCAAACTGGGAGAACAGCTCAGAAGGATCGAATTCATCTTTTTGTACGCGGTGTGGCGTCAAGCGCAGGATCAGGCGGCGGAAGCAAAGACGCGTCAGTTGCGTGCCGCAACTGAGTCGACACGGCTTCAGAGCACGGCTTTACGCGCGTCAAGCCGCAAGACTCAGCTTGAGGAAAAAGTCGACCCGCTTCGGATGGAGGCGGCATCGAGCGAATCGGCCTTGCAGAGGATCAAGGCGGAAATCAAAGTGATTGAGTCGCAAGCCGCTGCTGCTGAGCAGGCGGTATCCGTCCTGCACACTCAACTTGCCGAACTCGCCGAGGACATCGACCGCGAAACAGAGCTCCGCGACGATGCGATTGAACGAATTTCTCATCTGGAGAATCAACAGTCTGCTTTGCAGACGGGTGGCAGCGAGTTCAAGGCCAAGCACTCTCAAACAGTGGCCCGCCTGGCGGATGCATTGGATAAACTGACCGCGCTTGAAACCGAGCTTGATATTTCGAACAGCCGCGTTGCAGCAATTCAGTCATCTCGTCAGACCGCCGATCAGGCATTCAGAACCGCGGGACAGAAATTGGAGGCCTGTCGGCAGAGATATTTGAAAGCAGCGAGTTTGGTCAGTGAAGCGGAAGCGCGTTTAGCGGAAGCTGTGATTCTCGCCAAGAGCGCAGATGGTGCGCGTTCCGACGCTGAACGCGCGGCCGAGCAGGCGGAATCTGTTCTTGAGGAATTAGAGGCCAAACGATTGTTGTTGTCGGAAAAGCTGACAGTTGCGAGCAAGCAGCTTTCAGAAGCGGATAGTCGTCTTGCCGCATTGGGCTCCGAACACAACGAACTGCAGAAGCTTGTTAAAGGAGATGCATCCGGTTCAACAAAGCTGCTCAATCTTGTGCAAGTTGAAAGGGGCTTCGAAGCAGCGTTCGGCGCTGCGTTCGGCGACGATGCATTCGCACCGGTCTGCACCGAAATTACTGGTACGGGTTGGCATCATCTAGAGCCTCTTGAACAGTATCCCGACCTGCCGTTCGGCACGGAACCTTTGGCGGATCATGCGCGCGCCCCGCGGTTTCTGCAGCGCCGACTGAGGCAGATCGGAATCGTTTCCAGGGAGGATTTGGATCGACTGCAAGTCGCTCTTCACCAAGGTCAGCGCATTGTAACACTGAACGGCGATCTGCGGCGTTGGGATGGGTTCGCGCGTGTCGCAGGCGAAGAGCCAAACCGGGCCGCTCTGCGGCTTCGCCAGCTCAATCGTATTAAAGAGTTGGCAGAAGAGATTGCTGACGCGAGACAGAAATCTGAAGAAATTCGAGACACGCAGCGAAGTCTTCAAGGCCAATTCAACGATGTGGATCAAGCCAGCAAAAATGCAAGAGTTATGCGTAAGCAAACCGAAGGTTCTCTTGCCAAAGCCAGCCGATCATGGTCAGCGGCAGAGGCGGGCCACAACAGTGCCGAAAGGACGCTGTTATCGCTGAAGGAAAGCCGGGCACGAGCGGCAATCGAGATGCAGGAGGCAAAGGATGTGCTTTCTGAAGCTGAACAGCATGCTGCAAAGCAAGAAGATCCTGAAAGCGTTCAGCTGGTCGCGGCGGGACTTAAGAAAGCTGTCGCTGAGGCGCGCGCGAATATGTTGGAAGAGCAGGCTGCAAAGTCGGAAATTGAGCGAAAGGAAGCCGAGCGTAAACATCGTCTTGCTGAGCTAACCGCAGAATTGGTTAATTGGAAGGCGCGCGAGCAGCAGGCCGATCAGCGAATTTCCGAACTGGTCGGCAGGCGGCGGCAGAGAGAGGCGGAGAGGCCGGAAATCGAGTCAAAACCACAGGTAATCAATGCAAGGCGTGATGCTCTTGCAAAAGAAATTACGAGCGTGGAGGCGCGCTGCCAGGAGTCGGCGGACAGACTTAATGCCGCTGTGGCAGAAGCTCGTGAAGCTGCAAGACTCGCTAGTGAAGCGGAGAAGGCGGTTTCTTCGTCGTTGGAGGCAAAGGGACGCGCTGACGCGGATGCCGCTCATGCTAACGAAAGTCTTGAACAGTCTCAAGCTAACATTAGAGACAAGACGAATTGCAGCCCTAAAGAGCTTGCCGAGTATCTTCAGATTCAGACGACTCAACTGTCGGAGCCTGAACTCTACGAAATTGAGATCAATCGACTGAGACGTAGCCGTGATGCATTAGGGGCTGTAAACCTTATGGCGAAGCAAGATATCGAAGTATTGCAGGCCGAAATAAGCGAAATCAAGACTGAGCGGGTTGATCTGGAACAGGCCGTTGGCCGCCTTCGCCGAACGATTTCTGGCCTGAACAAGGAAGGACAGGAGCGGCTTCTGACTGCGTTTGAGGCAGTCAATGAGCATTTCAAGCAGCTGTTCACACAACTGTTCGGCGGCGGCAAGGCAAGGTTGGAACTTGTGCAAGGCGACGATCCGCTGGAGACTGGATTAGAGATTCTGTGTCATCCGCCGGGAAAGAGGTTTTCTTCGATTTCTCTGCTTTCAGGTGGTGAGCAGTCGCTGACGGCAATGGCTTTGATCTTCGCGTTCTTTTTGTCAAATCCGGCTCCGGTCTGTGTTTTAGATGAGGTGGACGCTCCGCTGGACGATTCAAATGTCATGCGGTTCTGCGATCTGATGGCTACGATCATGCAGAAAACAGGAACCCGATTTCTTGTGATCACACACAATCCGATCACGATGTCCCACATGGACCGGTTGTTTGGAATTACGATGCAGGAACGGGGTGTGAGCCGTCTCGTGTCTGTTGACCTTGGAGAAGCGGAGAGGTTAGCGGCTTGATCGATGCGCAGCCAGCAGATTTGTTGCGTTGCTACTGTGTTAACCGCGAAAGCAGTTCCTTCGTAGGCCATTCGTCAGCAGGGAGTCCGAGCCGCGCCTGTTCTGCTTTGATAGCCGCCCGAGTCATTTTTCCGATAATTCCGTCTATCTTTCCAACATCATGGCCCCGTTGAACCAGTGCTTTCTGCAGAGCAACCGTTTCATCATCGGACAGAGGCGGGTCTGGATTTCCTTCGAGATACATTGGAGCTCCTGCCAGCAGGGTGGCAAAGAAGGCAGATGTGGTCGAATAGACAAATGACTGATTCCACTCGAAATAGGTGCGAAAGTTGGGAAATGCGTAGAAGGCCGGTCCCTTAATGCCATTTGGAACAAGCACCGATGCTTCAAGTGTTGTATCAATTGGTATGTCCCCGCGCGTCCGCACACCCAAATTTTGCCATTCACCTACGGGTTTTTGTGAACTCAGGCCGGTTGCAGTCCAATCCAAGTCCGGTGGCGCATGAATTTCAGTTAACCAAGGCTGACCTCGAACCCAGCCGAGTTCATCCAGCACTCGTCCCGCTGTCATCAGCGCGTCATCGACTGAGTTTCTGAGATCGATCTGACCATCGCCATCGCCATCCTCGCCGAATTTGAGAATATCAGCGGGCAGCATTTGGATCATGCCGATCTCGCCGGCCCATGCTCCAACTGTGTTGACCGGGTCAAAACTGCCTTGTCCGAAGAGTTCGAGTGCGGCGAACACATGCGGACGAAAGAGCTCGGGTCTCCGGCAATCATGCGCCAGCGTAACCAGCGCGTCCAGGGTGTTGAAGTCGCCCTGCACCAATCCGAAGTCGGTTTCCAGCGCCAAAAATGACAATAGCACACCGCGGGGCGTGCCAAACCGCTGTTCCACCAAGTCAAAAGCTCGCCGATGTTTTTCTTCGAAGCTCCGGCTCGCATTGATCCTGTGGTCCGACATGACAAGTTTAGAAAATTCAACAAAGGATTTCCGAAAAATTCCCTGATTTCGATCACGCCGGATGACGCTTGGTTCATGGGACACATTTGCAAAAAATGTTTCAACCAACGCGGGGTTATGGCCATTTCCTATCGCTTCTGCCTTTAACCCATAGACGAAAGACATGAAGCTGTCGCCGCAGCGGACTGCATCGTCAGCTGGCAGGATTTCCGCGGCTGAGGCTAAACTTATCACCAGCAACCCAGCGGGAAGCATTCGCATGGAGGCACTGTATGCAAGGGTTTTACGACTTCTGTGTTTCATCGCAAATTCCAAAATTTTTGCTGCTGTCTAAACAGCGTCAGTTCGAATTTCCTATAAATGAAAAGTGTGTAATCTGCTAGGACAGATAACGTTTCCCTCAAAGATTATTGTTCGAGCCTTTTGCAAAATCAGGCCGCGCGCCCGGATTTCTAAGGGAAAACGCTGAAATCGAGCGGTTTCGGGGCTGCAAGGATACGGCCATCCGTGGTATCTTGCGATCAGAACAAACACAAAATAACGGTAGTTTGGCTGATGTTCCTGCACGAGAGTATAAATGATCGCAGGGGATTTTTTCAAGAGGAACTTTTTCCTTTTCTCCGCGATGAGGCCGGGCCGCTAGGCGACCGCCATGAATAGCTCATCAATTCGATCTAACATTCCAGGCTGGAGCATCAGATCCGGTTCACCGGCCGCAGGCCCGGGCCGTCCGCGCAAAGGCGGGGAGGTGAAGAAACCGCTCACCCGGCTGCAGCGTCAGCAAAGAATGGCCCTCGAAGAGATGATCGGGGATCTTCCCTCGGCCTGCGACTTCGGCGTCAGGAAGGACAGCGGGGGCTGCCGCAATTTCTGGAAGGGATACAAGCTCCATGCCGATGTCGCCGACGGCGGCATCCCGGTCAGCTGTCTTCTCACATCGGCCTCGCTGCTCGACAGCCAGGCGGCTCTGCCCTTGGCGGCGATGTCTGCCGAACGGGCCGACAGTCTCTGCGATCTCATGGACAGTGCTTATGACGCCGGGGAAATCCGCGAATGTTCTCTCCGCCTCAAGGACCAGTTCGGGGCGAAGCATGTCCGGGTACGCGGCTATAGGAAAGTGTTCTGTCATCTGATGTTCGGCGTGATCGCCCTGCTGACCGATCAGATGATGCGCATGAACATCTGAACCGGCTTCACTCCCCTTTAGGCCACCGCCCCCGGAGAGCTTCCTGTTTCAGGAAGGCGCTCCCGCTCGCCTCGAAAAAAGCCGGAAGCCGAAAAAACGGGCCGAGCCGGCTCCAGCACGGCGAATCAGGACGAATCCCGACCCTTCAAGCCCGTGATCAGGGCCAGGGCGGCAACCCTCAGCCGGACCGGAGCTCCGAAGGCCGGCATCGTCGAGGAATTTTACAAAGGGCTCGTTCAGCTTGCGGGAGAGGGTAACGCTATAAATTCAGGAATTCGAATTTTGCCTGACTTGGTCAGCAGTTCTTGGCTTTCAGGAAAGTGCTGGCACCTTTAACTAACCGACGCTCAGGATTATGTCAGGTTACGACTGCTCTTTATGAGGAGAATTGCTGGGTTATCGATATTTGACTTGTTGGTTGATTGACACTCAGAAAAATTGGGCGGTATTCGCTACTATAGAGACGCTGATAAAGATGGCTCTTGAGGAGATTTGTGAGTGCAACGTCAATTTAGCCAGGATCCAGCTTAGTCTCTAGCAAGGAAAGATAGCAATGCTTAATTTGCACACATGTTAGGTGGAACTCTACCTACTTACCTGACAGACTGGCCTGGCAAGAGTGCGCTTGCCAAGGGTGGACCAGAACATCCAGCGATCTATCATATGCTTGAAGTGGCTGCTGTGGCTGAGCAGCTAATTCCGATGGATAAGTTCGACCGAAAGCGGCGCGAAGCGATTATACTTTTGACTGGGTTGCATGACTTAGGAAAAATTGGCAAGCGGTTCCGGGATGCAGTGAGAGAAAATAAACCACAGGGTAACGATAGGCACTGGAAGCTCAGCGAGGCTCTCTTATGGCTGCACAGGGATCTAATGATTGAGAATTTGGAGGGTGATGAAGAGGTGCATCGCATCCTTTATGCTGCCACTGCCGGACATCATGGGGAACCACCGACAGGAAGCCTCTCGCCAAACGACCGTGAATTCAGGGGAATGATGATTCGTGCAGGGAAAACTGCAAAGGACGATGCAAGGGAGGCAATCGCGGCTCTATCCGAGCTCTGGCCGAACGCATCCTTGGAAGGTTTAGATATTAGTACCGCGACATCGCTCAGTTGGTGGCTTCCAGGATTTGTCTCGACATGCGATTGGATTGGGTCCAACGTCGACTGGTTCCCACCGCAAGAACCGAAACTGGAATTGCCGGAATATCTCGACGCTGCACGATGCCGAGCTTCAATTGCTGTTGCAAAGACCGGAGTGATGCCTTGTGCTCTTTCGGGTAGTGAAATTTTTGAATTTCCTGAGCTGCGCCCGATGCAGCGAGGCTGTAAGACAATTCCGTTGCCTGACGGGCCAATGCTTGCACTGATCGAGGATGAAACTGGTAGCGGGAAAACAGAGGCAGCCCTGATACTTGCCCAGAGAATGTTGGCTGCAGGCAAGGGGTACGGCCTCTATTTTGCACTTCCGACGATGGCCACGGCGGATGCGATGTTTGCCCGAGTTGAGAAATCAGTCTCCAAATTATTTGCAGAGCCGGCAAGCCTGACACTCGCTCACGGGCGTGCAGCGTTGTCGACCGCTTTTCGAAGGTTGGTTGGTCAAACTCATCCGGACAAAAATGAGGCAACTTGTACTCCGTGGTTGGCAGACGGGCGTAGACGCTCTCTCTTAGCCAATGTCGGAGTCGGTACGGTGGATCAGGCTTTGTTAGGTGTTTTGCCGACGCGTTTTTCCACACTAAGGCTCTATGGTTTGTCATCCAAAATATTGATCGTGGACGAGGCCCATGAGTTGGGCGATCCTTATATGGCGGAAGTCCTGACCCGACTTTTGGAGGCACACCGCAGTTTAGGTGGGTCAGCGATCATACTTACAGCCACCCTGCCGTTATCTCTGCGTGCACGTCTCTTGAAAATCTATGACGGTTTTTCAGGAGATGATGCCTATCCTGCTCTGACCGTAGCGAGGGGAACCACGTATCAAAATTTCCCGCAAGTGACCAGTCCTCGTGGAATTGTGCGTGTTAAGCGGCTTCCCAACATCGAGCAAGCACTTAATCTCTTGGAGAAATGTGCTCGGGACGGCGCAGCCAGCGTCTGGGTCCGCAACGCTGTTGATGACGCGATCTCTGCGGCGGACGCGCTGTCTGCACGCGGTGTCAGGGTCGATATCCTACACGCACGCTTTGCGCTGAGTGATCGCAAGCGAATTGAAGGTTTGGTGTTAAACCAATTTGGCAAAAATCGAAATTCTTGTCCCGGGCGTGTACTAGTGGCTACACAGGTCGTGGAAAGTTCACTTGATCTGGATTTCGACGTCATGGTTAGTGATCTCGCTCCCATGGCAGCTCTTATTCAGAGAGCAGGTCGGCTCTGGCGGCACATGGCCGAACGTCCGGCAGAAAGTCGTCCTGTTTCAGGGCTGACTCTCCATGTTTTATCTCCTGATCCGGATCAAGTCGAAAATGAAGATTGGCTCGGCGAGGTGCTGGATAAGGGCCGCTGGGTCTATCCCGTTAGTGCGCAGTGGCGCACGGCCGATGTGTTGTTTCGCACGGGTAAAATTCAAGCACCCTCCGGGTTGCGTCCTCTTATAGAGGCTGCAGAGTCGGCAACCCCTGCGGCACCGTTGGCAATTCAAGAGGCCGAAACGGAACAAATCGGAAAAAGTTATGCGAAGGAGTCGCTTGCGCTTCACAATCTGGTGGATCTACAAGCGGGGTTTCGTATTGGAGGAGGAAGAGCCGATGACACGGTGTACCCAACACGTTTGGGTGAACCGCAACAGCTGCTTATGTTGACGCGGTATGTAAGCAGTGTGCTGCGACCATGGGCTGAGGCTGAACATTTTTCAGACAGTTGTCAACTCTCTGAGGTGCAGGCATCGAAGCGCAAGCTAGAAGCTCTTGAGCTTCCGAATCAGGAAAATCCTGATATAATTGCACTGACAGCCGACTGGCCGGACTGGAAACGCAATGTAGTGACAGTTTGTCCAGTACATGATGATGGTGTGATATGCAAAGGTTTACGATATGAGCCGAAGCGTGGACTTTTGTTTCAATAATCTGCGAAGTCGGGTGGGGATCATTCGAATTATCGCTTAGGGAAGGTTCCTCGGAACAGCAGCGATTGAGGTATGGAGCGGTTATCCGTTATCCTTTCAACGTTCAGCTTGACAGGTCACCGCCAATTGAATATCGATGGTCGGATGCTGAAGACGGCGGCAACCTGCTGAAAGCGTTGCTTCCCCATGCATTGCAAATGTCCGAGATCGACAAAAGGTTAAAAGAATAGAGCTGAAATAGCGTCGGTTTTCATCTTGGAGTTAAATGGAAAAGCAATGCAAGATTTCGTCAATATAGATTTATGAGATTTTAGCCTTTAACCATAAAGAGTAAATTTGTGACTCTCAATTTGATTTCGGATCCGTGGATCCCGGTGCGTCTTAGAGATGGGTCTGAAGAGACGATCGCTCCACACCAAATGACTGAACCGGACATTGTGGAGCCAAATTGGCCACGCGTGGATCTGAATCTGGCATGTTACGAATTGTTGATCGGTCTGGTGCTGCTTGCGGACCCACCGGTTGACATTACCGATTGGCGCATGCGGAAGAAATCTAGTTCGGAAGCTCTTAAGCGTGCGTTGGAGCCATTTACGCCCGCATTTTTCTTGTTTGGAGACTATCCTTTCCTTCAGGAAAAAATCGAAGAAAGCGAGCAACCCAAGCCAGTTGATGTGCTGTTTATCGATAGCGCGGGCAATAATGCGGTCAAAAAAAATTCTGATCTAATGACTTGGCGTGGACGGTATAACGTGCTGGACCCGGCACTGGCGGCAATGGCGCTTTACACATTGCAAGCTTTTGCGCCGGCAGGAGGTTCCGGGTACCGCACTTCGATGCGCGGAGGAGGTCCGATGATCACGTTGATTGATCCAAGGCAAAGTCTGTGGTCGCTTATTTGGGCCAATGTGCCTTATGGAACTGCGGCTGCGGTTGAAAATTTGCCATGGATGAGGCCTTTGCGTACGTCGCAAGCAACGGCGAGTGAGACGTATCCACGACATTGCCATCCTGTTGAAGCATTTTTTGGGATGCCAAGACGTTTGCGACTGGTGATGGATGGGCATGGTGTAACAGGCGTTATCCAGAAGCCCTATGGTACGAATTACGCTGGTTGGCGACACCCCACTAGTCCCTATTACCGACAAAAAGAAGGGTCTGAGCTATTACCTGTTCACCCGAAACCCGGCCATTTTGGTTATCGTAACTGGGTGGGTATCGTGGAGGTCGACCGCAGCGGATTGTGGGAGCGAGCGAGATGTGTTGAAACATGGAAGCAGGGACGCGATAGTTCTGGCCCAGAATCCGGCTTAAGGGTGGCGGGCTGGGCGATGAGCAATATGATGCCGGTTACATTTTTGAATTCAGTTGAGCCGCTCATAACACTGCCAGAAGGTCGCGATCTTGTTCTTTATGAGATGATCGGCGCAGCGGATAAGGTGGCAAAGATTCTGCGATCAGCTTTGAGATCTGTAGTGGTACAAGGAACTGTCCGTGATTCGGTAGTTGACGAGTTTTATATCCGTACTGAACAACAATTTCATGAGAGTATTGCAAACCTTAAAGCAGCTGTGCTTCCTCATCGTTTCGTCGAGCACTGGATTAACGCTCTGCGTAGTGCCGCTTTGTATCTGTTTGACCAATATAGCGTACCAGATTTGGATCTTCGTCTTCCCAAGCAGCAAAAGCAAATCATCAAGGCGAGACTTAGTTTGCTGGCAGTCCAGCCAGAAAAGTTTGCGGAATTTAGAGAAACCGTCGCAATGATCGAAGGAGAAGACGAATGAGTCTGGACTACAAATCTATTGCAAACTGGTGGTGGCGAGAAATGGGAGAGCGTGAAAAACCCGAGGCGCGCGCCCTTGCAGCGCGAGTTCGGCGGGCTGTTTCGGACGTGGACGTAGCTGCTGAGGCCAAGGTGCATGAACTGGCTAACCAGCATGGCTTGGGGGCGCGTGTGCTCCCGCTGGCTCGCATCATGGCGGAAATCAGAGTGGATGGCGGTGGATTGTTAGCAAAACGGCTTGGACCCGGACTAAAAGATCCAGTCTTGTCGCAGCATCGGTTCAACCGATTGATCCAAAGTGAAGACGACACGCTGGTCATGGCTCTGCGACGTGTGCTTCCGATGGTTGATCGAACCTGCAATGTTGCAAAGCTTGCACGGGACTTTTTAAATTGGGACGAGCGGACCCGTATCCGCTGGACATTCGAATACTATGACATTGCTGCGCCCAAGGTAGCCGCTGAACCATCTGACGAAAAGGAAATCAATAGATGACACGATTCTTGCAATTTCATGTGCTCACCAGTTATCCGCCGTCGAACCCAAACCGCGACGATCAAGGCCAACCTAAGCAAGCAATCGTTGGTGGTGCACCACGTCTTCGCATGTCCTCACAGTCAATCAAACGAGCGTTGAGGGAAAGCAGTTACTTCCAGAATGATTTGGCGGGACATCAGGGCACACGTACAAAACGTCTGTTCGAACGAATACGGGACAAGTTGATGGCAGAAGGCACTGATCTTGCCAAGGCTGAAAAGGCCGCTAAAGTGGTAGCAGAGATTTTCGGCAAACTCGAAAAATCAAAAGGAAAAAACTCGGAAAATAGGGTAGCTACAACCCTTGCTTTTATTTCACCGGACGAATGGTCGCTAGCCGAAGAATTGGCTGCCGATTATGTTTCAGGGGTAAGTTTGCCGGATGCAAAGGATCTGAAAAAACGAGTGCTGCGAGAAGCTGATGGAGCAGTGGATATTGCCATGTTCGGACGCATGTTAGCCAGCGATGCTGATTTTAATCGGGATGCGGCGGTGCAAGTCGGCCACGCTATCACCACGCACCAGGCACAGGCTCAGGATGACTGGTTTACCGCCGTTGATGACCTAAATAAGCGAGAGGATACGGGGGCAGGACATTTGGGAGAAAATCCTTTTGCCACAGGAGTTTATTATCTTTATGCGTGCGTTAATTCTGAACTATTGGTCGAAAACCTTGCGGGTGACCGTGCACTTGCGGCCAAGGGTACTGAGATGCTGGCTCGGGCTCTGGCAACGGCCACACCGCGAGGCAAGCAAAACAGTTTTGCCAACCATCCACGCGCAATCTATATCAGAGCAGAGTCTGGCTCGGTGCAACCACGCGATCTGACGGGCGCCTTCTTTGATCCTGTCAATGGAAAAGGGGCCCAGAGGGGGTCAATCCGGGCATTGGAAGACATGGCGAACAAGATCGACCAAGCATACGGCAATTGCTGTGATTCCCACGTGGTGATGAATCTTCTGGATGGGCAAGGGTGTTTAGAAGATATCGCAAAATTTGCGCACGAGGCAGTGTTGAATGAATAACTATCTGATTTTTACCCTGACCGCCGCTCTTGGGTCGATGGGTGACTTCAGTGGTCATGAACGGCGCAATTCTCTAACTTGGCCGGGTCGGTCGGCTATCCTGGGTCTTTTAGGTGCAGCCACAGGAATCCGTCGGGGTGAGGATTTTACCGCGCTTGATAAGCTCGGATTGGCGGTTGCAGAGTTTTGTTCGGGTGAGTTGCTTCGCGACTATCACACAATCCAATCGGTAGGGTCGGCGACTGTCAGACACGCGCAATCGCGACCATATGCGCTTAGAAAGGCAGGCAAAAAGGTCAATACCACAATTACACAGCGTGACTATCGCATAGGATCACTCTATGGTGTGGCTGTTTGGGGAAGGGATCTACAGACTTTGCGCGATGCGTTGCAACAGCCTGAATTTACACTCTATTTGGGGCGTAAATCCTGTCCGTTAGCTGCGCCGGTGGCCGCACGGGTAATTAAGGCAGCGGACCCAGTTGAAGCTCTCTCGCTGATTGAAATCCCACCTTGGCGATCAGTAACCGGTCCAAGTCGAATTATCGCGGATAAGGGTTCAATCGAAACCATGCAGGAAGAAGTCCGCAATGATATGCCACTCGACCGATTGCATTGGCATTTCGGTCCTCGCACTGTTGCGATTGCCGAAACCAACAATACGCCGAAGGTGGTGGGCTTGGATGATCTATGACACTTTATCTTTCAAAGTTGCGCAAGGCTCGTAACCCGTCGATCAAAGCTGTTGCGCAATTGCTTGAGCCGGAAGAAATGGCGCAAAGACTGGACGCTAACCACCGATTACTATGGTCCCTTTTTTCAGATGACCCCAAGGCGAAGCGAGACTTCCTCTGGCGGGTCGAAGGGCAGAATTTTCTGGTATTATCAAAACGTCCGCCAATGAAATCGCCGTTTTTTGAGCAGCCACAGGTGAAGTCTTTTGCACCCGATTTGCGTTCAGGAGATCGATTGTGCTTTCGATTGCGGGTGAATGCAACACGAATGCGCAAAGGTGTGGGACGTGTTGATATTGTTATGGACGCTTTGCACGGTGTTGCTCCTGAACATCGCTCCGAGCAGCGAATGAACCTAGCGCAAGAGGTTGCAACCGTTTGGATGACGGGTCAAGGTGCGCGAACAGGGTTTTCTTGTCGTGATTTGTTGGTCGAGGATTACTCGGTGGTGAAGCTGCCGCGCACCAGTCGAGCCGGGCAACCGCGTTTCGGCATCTTGGAAATTACGGGGGCACTCGAAGTCAATGAGCCGCAGGTATTCATTTCCGGAATAGGAAATGGCTTCGGCAGAGCTAAGGCATTTGGCTGTGGGTTGATGCTAATACGGCGAGGCTGATGCAGAATATCCCCGGACTCCCTCCGCCCAGACCAATTCCGCTCAGAGATAGGGCTCAGCTTGTATTCGTAGAGCGCGCACGTTTGGATGTAAAGGACGGGGCCTTTGTTGCTGCAAATGCCAATGGAACCCGCACCCATATCCCTGTGGGTGGCTTAGCGGGTCTTATGCTTGAACCAGGTGCTCGTATCAGTCATGCTGCCGTATCGCTAGCGGCAAGAGTAGGCACTTTGATCACTTGGGTGGGGGAAGGTGGGGTAAGACTTTATTCCGCTGGTCAACCAGGCGGGGCGCGTGCGGATCGACTGCTTTGGCAGGCAGCGATAGCATTAGATGACGCAGCCAGACTGCGTGTGGTTCGCAAAATGTATCAGATGCGCTTTGGAGAATCCGCACCTGATCTTCGTACGATAAACCAATTGCGTGGGATAGAAGGTGTGCGGGTGCGTGAAAGCTATGTTTTGTTTGCCCGTCAACATGGTGTGGTCTGGAAACGCCGAAAATACGACCCCTCAGACTGGGAAACTAGTGACATACCCAACCGATGTATCTCTGCGGCAACGTCTTGTCTCCATGGTCTTGTCGAGGCAGCGATATTGGCTGCTGGGTACGCTCCCGCCATCGGTTTTCTGCACACGGGTAAACCCCGTAGTTTTGTGTATGACATTGCTGACATCTACAAGCTGCAAACAGTAGTGCCCGAGGCATTTCGTATTGCAGGCGATTATGCGCGCGGAAAGCTTGAGATGTCGCCCGATCGCGCCGTCCGGCTAGCTTGCCGTGATTCTTTCCGGCAAAGTGGACTATTGCGTAAGATCATTCCTGATATAGAAGAAGTGCTCAAAGCCGGGGATTTACCCATTCCTTTGCCGGCTCCTGAGGCGCTCGGCCCAGCTTTTAAAGAGCAAAATCCCGGTGGCGATGCTGGTCATCGCGGTTAATCGCGCTCCAGCGCGCCTTAGAGGCAGGCTTGCGGCTTGGCTTCTGGAGGTACGTGCAGGTGTTTTTGTCGGAAAGTATACTGCTCGCACTCGCGAGCGAATTTGGGAGCAGGTATGCGCCCATATTGAAGATGGCGACGCAGTACTGGTCTGGCAGGCAACATCGGATCAAGGATTTGCTTTTGAAACGGTAGGGCAGAACCGTCGAATGCCGGTGGATTTTGATGGACTGAATTTAGTTTCTTTCACGCCCATAGAAGAAAAGTAAGATCAGTGGATTGCACCGGTTCACTGTTTGACATCGTTAACAGTTTTTCAATTTGAATTGATTTGAACTAAAAAAGAAAAAATTAAAATATTAAAAAACAAAATAGCAATATAGAAAGATAATTTTTTAATTTAAGAGCGTTCCCCACACACGCGGGGATGAACCGCCTGGAGCGCTTGCGCCTGCACTTCGGTTAAGCGTTCCCCACACACGCGGGGATGAACCGCTGATAATGATCCCCACACATTGAACGGGCGCAGAGGTTAAGCGTTCCCCACACACGCGGGGATGAACCGGTTGATGTGGATTTCGTCCGGCTGTCCGCGTTCCCCACACACGCGGGGATGAACCGCTCCAGTGCGGGCGCCGCGCGGTATGTCGCGTTCCCCACACACGCGGGGATGAAGCGCCTTCCCCACAATGTCATTGTGCGTTCCCCACACACGCGGGGATGAACCGCGCGTTCGGGCCTATCATGGCGTTCCCCACACACGCGGGGATGAACCGCTGAGAATGGCAATTTATAGGCGCTTGACCAAGCGTTCCCCACACACGCGGGGATGAACCGCCCTGCGACACTGTCTGTGGCATTGCCCGGGAGCGTTCCCCACACACGCGGGGATGAACCGTGCGAACAGGCTATGGACATACTGCGGGAGGAGCGTTCCCCACACACGCGGGGATGAACCGGATCTTGATTATGGAGACGAATGGTCTTTTGTGCGTTCCCCACACACGCGGGGATGAACCGCCGAAAAATTGGAGCGGCGCTGAATGAGTACGCGTTCCCCACACACGCGGGGATGAACCGCTGACTGATGATTTACAATTTACTAAGCGCTGGCGTTCCCCACACACGCGGGGATGAACCGACAGGGCGATGGCCCGCTTCGTGCTTCAGTGGGCGTTCCCCACACACGCGGGGATGAACCGCCCACATCTACACGGTGCAGAACACCACAGATGCGTTCCCCACACACGCGGGGATGAACCGCGGATCATCGCCTTATGTTGCGGATGTTCAGGGCGTTCCCCACACACGCGGGGATGAACCGATTTTCCTTGTTCGGTTTTTCTTTAATAACGTGCGTTCCCCACACACGCGGGGATGAACCGGCGACCCGCGCATTTTCTGGAACCGGCGCAATGCGTTCCCCACACACGCGGGGATGAACCGGCGACCGGGGGGACGATGGTCGGGACGGCGGCGCGTTCCCCACACACGCGGGGATGAACCGGGATCGCGACCGACGGAAACCGGATTTACGCTGCGTTCCCCACACACGCGGGGATGAACCTGCTCAGGTCCAGATTGCGGTTTGACGTCCGGCGCGTTCCCCACACACGCGGGGATGAACCGGAGTAAACGCCATGGGCCATAAATCCACCGCAGCGTTCCCCACACACGCGGGGATGAACCGCGAATTGACCGAAAACGAGCAGCTGCAATATGGCGTTCCCCACACACGCGGGGATGAACCGGATGAAAAGCTGGCCAGTTCCGAGACCGGAATGCGTTCCCCACACACGCGGGGATGAACCGCGGTTGCGTTCAGGGATGCACTCATACGCGACGCGTTCCCCACACACGCGGGGATGAACCGACCAGCAGTCGATCGAATACGCATGCAACAAAGCGTTCCCCACACACGCGGGGATGAACCGGGGTCGTGGTGGATTGTGGAGTGGTATCTGACGCGTTCCCCACACACGCGGGGATGAACCGCAGATCGACGAGACTTTTAATGCCAAATACAAGCGTTCCCCACACACGCGGGGATGAACCGGCGGCCTAACCCAAACGCTTCATACGTCAGCAGCGTTCCCCACACACGCGGGGATGAACCGGCTTTTGTGAGGTATGCGGCGATTAGCGCATAGCGTTCCCCACACACGCGGGGATGAACCGGAACATAAGGTCGCGCCGCGCCAGACCATCGGGCGTTCCCCACACACGCGGGGATGAACCGCGCGAACAAAATCGTGAGCGGACGCATTACGAGCGTTCCCCACACACGCGGGGATGAACCGCCGGCTTGAACCGCCGGCTTCCGGCAAAAGCTCAATTATGGCAATGCGTTCCCCACACACGCGGGGATGAACCGCCGCATACGACAGATACATTAAACCTTTCATCGCGTTCCCCACACACGCGGGGATGAACCGCATGAACGGGTTGGAGCATTATACGGAAATGCGCGTTCCCCACACACGCGGGGATGAACCGAGACATCCAACCGGGTGCTGGGCGGATCGCAGGCGTTCCCCACACACGCGGGGATGAACCGATCACCAACCCCGCGGCCAATTCGGGATGGAAGCGTTCCCCACACACGCGGGGATGAACCGCTGGATGACATTGACTTCCGCGTTGAGCAGAAGCGTTCCCCACACACGCGGGGATGAACCGAGGAAGAGACGCGTTCGGTGGGCACGGAGATCGCGTTCCCCACACACGCGGGGATGAACCGCAACCGCCAAGTGTTGTCGTTGTCGTCGTAGAGCGTTCCCCACACACGCGGGGATGAACCGTCGATGCCGTCAACCTTGATCTGGCTGGCCGAGCGTTCCCCACACACGCGGGGATGAACCGCTCCATTTTTTGACTGCTGCGGTCAATCGGAAGCGTTCCCCACACACGCGGGGATGAACCGGCCTGCTTGAATTCGGCGTGCGGATCTGGTCGGCGTTCCCCACACACGCGGGGATGAACCCGGATCTGGCTCATGCAATACGCGGATCATTACGCGTTCCCCACACACGCGGGGATGAACCTTAGCCGGAGCGATTTATGTCGGAGCGCAGCCTGCGTTCCCCACACACGCGGGGATGAACCGGAGCCGCAGTTCTTGGCATTGATCCAGTCGAGGCGTTCCCCACACACGCGGGGATGAACCGTCCTGGATTGATGCTTGCGATCGAAGTCGAAGGCGTTCCCCACACACGCGGGGATGAACCGAGTCAAGCCGAGGAAACCGTCTGGCAATGGCTGCGTTCCCCACACACGCGGGGATGAACCGAGTCAAGCCGAGGAAACCGTCTGGCAATGGCTGCGTTCCCCACACACGCGGGGATGAACCGTTTTCATCTCGACATTTTCCGCGTGGTCGCGGGCGTTCCCCACACACGCGGGGATGAACCGACATTTATCGTCTAGTATGTGAGTGCAACGAAGCGTTCCCCACACACGCGGGGATGAACCGCTGCGGCATAACGATAATCCGGTGATGACAATGCGTTCCCCACACACGCGGGGATGAACCGGTTTTTGAGCCACAGGCATGTTGCTTTGGTCTGCGTTCCCCACACACGCGGGGATGAACCGGAACATAAGGTTGCGCCGCGCCAGACCATCGGGCGTTCCCCACACACGCGGGGATGAACCGGCTTTTGTGAGGTATGCGGCGATTAGCGATGCGCGTTCCCCACACACGCGGGGATGAACCGCCGCTGCTCCGCATCCTCGCCCGTCTGGTGCAGCGTTCCCCACACACGCGGGGATGAACCGCTTCGGGCGGTGCCGCGCGAGAGCTTTTTAATGCGTTCCCCACACACGCGGGGATGAACCGCCCAATTCTCCGACTCCGAATCCAGCAAAAGCGCGTTCCCCACACACGCGGGGATGAACCGAATAGGAGACAACGCTATGATCTACTATGCGGGCGTTCCCCACACACGCGGGGATGAACCGTCCTCGACAGCGACGGCGGCGTCCTCGGCTATGCGTTCCCCACACACGCGGGGATGAACCGTCTGGTCGCTCACAGTTTCGATGATTTCTTTTGCGTTCCCCACACACGCGGGGATGAACCGACAACGTCGCCCATTGCATAGGCAGTGCGGATGCGTTCCCCACACACGCGGGGATGAACCGATTGTGGATGACCGCCGCCGGTCTATTGTCGTGCGTTCCCCACACACGCGGGGATGAACCGCAGCGCAGCAGCAACACAGGAAAACACCCACAGCGTTCCCCACACACGCGGGGATGAACCGAATTTCCGCGCACCGACCTTAACGGAATGGGAGCGTTCCCCACACACGCGGGGATGAACCGAACGAGCCGCTAAACGCGACACCGAACACGCTGCGTTCCCCACACACGCGGGGATGAACCGAAGTCCAAGCTCTTACGTCCGGCGCGGCAAGCGCGTTCCCCACACACGCGGGGATGAACCGTGATGAGTTTCCGAGCCCTGAACGGCTGGATGGCGTTCCCCACACACGCGGGGATGAACCGGATTCTGGCCGGGGTTAAAACGCTATGCGGAAGCGTTCCCCACACACGCGGGGATGAACCGTCAGGAACGTGGTCGCCGGAACCTGGTCGCTCGCGTTCCCCACACACGCGGGGATGAACCGGTCACCGAGCTTATAATGGTGAGTAAGTAAGGGCGTTCCCCACACACGCGGGGATGAACCGAGCATCGCTGACTTATGCCTGATCAAAAAAACGCGTTCCCCACACACGCGGGGATGAACCGACGGAGTCGGGTACCCTGCGGGTTATGTGAGAGCGTTCCCCACACACGCGGGGATGAACCGGCGACTGCCAAAACGTCATTCAAGGCGACTGCGCGTTCCCCACACACGCGGGGATGAACCGTTTGGCCAGGCCGTCAATTTACAGTTGACAACGCGTTCCCCACACCACGCGGGGATGAACCGAAAACATCCGCTTATGCCGCAATCTGATTTTTGCGTTCCCCACACACGCGGGGATGAACCGCCCACTGGGCGAGCCTGACTCCGGAAGAGAGAGCGTTCCCCACACACGCGGGGATGAACCGCGTTGTCGTTGTCGTCGTAGAAACGGAGTATTGCGTTCCCCACACACGCGGGGATGAACCGCCGTTTTTAACGCCCGCTATGAATACCGAATCGCGTTCCCCACACACGCGGGGATGAACCGAAACTTGTTATGCTTGCATATCGGGAGTTATCGCGTTCCCCACACACGCGGGGATGAACCGTCTTCGGGCTGCTGGAAACACGGCTTTGCCTAGCGTTCCCCACACACGCGGGGATGAACCGCTACGACTGGGCGGCCGATCAGCTGCAGGATCGCGTTCCCCACACACGCGGGGATGAACCGTCTTGTTATTTCCTTATCCATTTTGCTGATCAGCGTTCCCCACACACGCGGGGATGAACCGTCTTGTTATTTCCTTATCCATTTTGCTGATCAGCGTTCCCCACACACGCGGGGATGAACCGGTAGTCTTGCCGTTTTTTCTGGCAACGCTCAAGCGTTCCCCACACACGCGGGGATGAACCGCAAACCCTCGGGCGTTATCGCCGCGCAGCTGTGCGTTCCCCACACACGCGGGGATGAACCGCAGGTCAGCCACATTCCTGATTGTCGCATCGAGCGTTCCCCACACACGCGGGGATGAACCGAAATAGAGAACAATTTTGATAGGGCCGCGGATGCGTTCCCCACACACGCGGGGATGAACCGTTTATACCTCTCCGTTTTGAATTGCCCTAAGAGCGTTCCCCACACACGCGGGGATGAACCGCCAATAGCGACAAATACCCGTGGCAAGCGTATGCGTTCCCCACACACGCGGGGATGAACCGACTCCGCGTCTGCCAATTCGGTAAATTCATAAGCGTTCCCCACACACGCGGGGATGAACCGTCAACCGGCAGCAGGAGTTCGGCAACGCTTTCGCGTTCCCCACACACGCGGGGATGAACCGTTATGATGGATTCCCGGTCGGCCATGGTCGCTGCGTTCCCCACACACGCGGGGATGAACCGGGCTGGGGGTAGCCGAGAACGCTTCGTTCCGAGCGTTCCCCACACACGCGGGGATGAACCGGTATGCTACGCTATTCATACGCCGCCATAACGGCGTTCCCCACACACGCGGGGATGAACCGGGCTGGGGGTAGCCGAGAACGCTTCGTTCCGAGCGTTCCCCACACACGCGGGGATGAACCGGTATGCTACGCTATTCATACGCCGCCATAACGGCGTTCCCCACACACGCGGGGATGAACCGTGATACTATCAGGCATTGTGGTTTCCTCTGCTGCGTTCCCCACACACGCGGGGATGAACCGTCGCCTTGCCGTCTCGGTGTTTGCATAAGCGCGCGTTCCCCACACACGCGGGGATGAACCGACCATGCATGGCTTAAAGAATGGACCGGACTTGCGTTCCCCACACACGCGGGGATGAACCGCTGAGTAGCGGCGGTCCATTCGGCTTCGGTTGGCGTTCCCCACACACGCGGGGATGAACCGGCTGGCGATCCTTTCTGACCTTGTCGACCAGAGCGTTCCCCACACACGCGGGGATGAACCGCGGTCGAATTTCAACCCGAGCTGCTTGGCCGCGCGTTCCCCACACACGCGGGGATGAACCGGGCGAACGCAAATGGAACTTTTGCCAATATAGGCGTTCCCCACACACGCGGGGATGAACCGTCGGACGGGGATTGATCTAATGGCCACATTCAGCGTTCCCCACACACGCGGGGATGAACCGAAACGCAGCCAACAACGCGACGCCCGGCGGCAGCGTTCCCCACACACGCGGGGATGAACCGATGGCTATTATCGGGAGTTGACTGAATCCGAAGCGTTCCCCACACACGCGGGGATGAACCGCGCAATCGGCAATAATCAACGGCGCCTTGAATGCGTTCCCCACACACGCGGGGATGAACCGCTGGTTGAAATTCAACAATACTTCATAGACCAGCGTTCCCCACACACGCGGGGATGAACCGTTGTCATCATCATCGACCCCGACACCGGCAGGGCGTTCCCCACACACGCGGGGATGAACCGTTACTCGGCATTATTCGACCCCACTAATGAAGGCGTTCCCCACACACGCGGGGATGAACCGAAATCCGAATTGAATAAACTGGCCGCATTCGGGCGTTCCCCACACACGCGGGGATGAACCGAGGAACAGCGGCAGGATCAAACGCATGTTCGCGCGTTCCCCACACACGCGGGGATGAACCGTTCATAATTCATGGACTGTGGCTATGGGAAATGCGTTCCCCACACACGCGGGGATGAACCGGAAACGCGTGGGTTTGCGTTAATCCGAATACCGCGTTCCCCACACACGCGGGGATGAACCGCATGTAAAAAACGCTTTTACAGAGGCCAAACTGCGTTCCCCACACACGCGGGGATGAACCTGGCGTCATTTTATTTATTTCCTTATGCAGCGCGCGTTCCCCACACACGCGGGGATGAACCGCGGCTTTAATAACATTCGCTTCTGGAACTTGGGCGTTCCCCACACACGCGGGGATGAACCGACAAAGCGATCATCCATAAAGCGGCAAAACAAGCGTTCCCCACACACGCGGGGATGAACCGTTTCAACACGCTGGTTTAAATGCAGATTGCGGGCGTTCCCCACACACGCGGGGATGAACCGCCGTGCGCGCATTGCGGCACCAATGCTGATCCGCGTTCCCCACACACGCGGGGATGAACCGCCTCCATCACGTCCGGAGCATCGAGCGTCCGCGCGTTCCCCACACACGCGGGGATGAACCGCCTCAACATCGCGCCTCCGGGGTGGCAGCGGGGCGTTCCCCACACACGCGGGGATGAACCGGCGAAACCGAAATCAGCTTATCGGTATCGGCAGCGTTCCCCACACACGCGGGGATGAACCGGAATGCCCGATGCAAAAAAAATCGAACTGGAGCGTTCCCCACACACGCGGGGATGAACCGGTCCTCGGACATCATGACCATGGTTTTGATCGGCGTTCCCCACACACGCGGGGATGAACCGTGCGACAGCTGCTCTTTCGGCGAGATCGCCGGGCGTTCCCCACACACGCGGGGATGAACCGCGAGCTGGGCGAGATTACGAGGGCCGGACCGAGCGTTCCCCACACACGCGGGGATGAACCGAGCGATGGATGATTTTGTGCCGGCCGGCTGGAGCGTTCCCCACACACGCGGGGATGAACCGCCTTTGACCCAACGGACGATGCGCACTGGCCGGCGTTCCCCACACACGCGGGGATGAACCGCGGCCTGACGAATTAATAAAGTCGAATGCCTAGCGTTCCCCACACACGCGGGGATGAACCGCGTCCTTTCTGTGTCTGCTACCCACGTTTGCAGCGTTCCCCACACACGCGGGGATGAACCGGTTATCCGCAATCAATACAACATAGTTTGCAGGCGTTCCCCACACACGCGGGGATGAACCGCACAAAATGCGGAACGCGGCCAAAGCCGGCATGCGTTCCCCACACACGCGGGGATGAACCGGCATCCCGACCGACTGGCCGACGGACATCGCTGCGTTCCCCACACACGCGGGGATGAACCGCAACTATCACCGAATGGCTGCAATCCTAGTGAGCGTTCCCCACACACGCGGGGATGAACCGCCTTTCCACCACACGCCATTCCAAGCCTGCCAGCGTTCCCCACACACGCGGGGATGAACCGAGACCACATCAACGCACTCATTCGAGGTAACCGCGTTCCCCACACACGCGGGGATGAACCGCGATTCCGCTAAGGGCAAAAAAACGGTTAACGGCGTTCCCCACACACGCGGGGATGAACCGATATCTTTGATGTCATTGATAGCTATTGCCGTGCGTTCCCCACACACGCGGGGATGAACCGGCCGCTATGGATGCGATTAACGAGCGACTTGAGCGTTCCCCACACACGCGGGGATGAACCGCAGCGCGTAAATCCGTCTGCCGTCGGTAGCCAGCGTTCCCCACACACGCGGGGATGAACCGCTGCCTACGATTCATTGTTTTCTTGCTATAGCGCGTTCCCCACACACGCGGGGATGAACCGAGCCTTGAAACACTGGGCATCGCTTAATCCCGGCGTTCCCCACACACGCGGGGATGAACCGTCCGCAGCGTCATGGCCGGGCAGTTTCCAAGAGCGTTCCCCACACACGCGGGGATGAACCGATTTGATTATCGAAGCCGAACTTTTTGATTATGCGTTCCCCACACAC
>CBDATS010000010.1:0-2559 GCA_965200245.1 bacterium
TTTATTCCATTTCTCAGGAAACCGTCTCGATAAAATCTCAAGGGCGAGGCTGGGATTGGGGAGGTGTTCTTTGACGACCACCTTCTCTGTAAAATTCCCTTCGTTATCGGTCGTGGTGGTCGTGGTAGTTACCGTTGCTTTGGTTGTGGCGGATGTAAGGATCATCTGCTCTAAATTGTATTGCACTTTTTCCCAGTATGCTTCCTGTGCATTCCTGCAGGCGTTGTAGAAGTCGGCATACTCGCCTTCACCTTCCAACTGTCCTTTCTTTAACCATTTATAGAGCGTTCTGCGGGGAATCTCTACGGATTCCGCAATATGGGTGATTGCCCAGCCTTTGCGGAAGCCCTGAATAATCTGTTTTTTTCGGTCGTCTGTAAATTTGGATGGATATGGCATGAGGTCTCCGGTGTAAAGTTAAGGTCACACTTTGAAAGGGTGTGACCTTAAGGAGTGTTACGTCTCCCGTGGGTTTCTGATGATTTAAAGGTTACACTTTTAGTGCGTTTTTTTTCGGGAATTGACATGTGACACGAGGCGATCCTTAAGCTTACACTTGGCGATCCTTAAGTTTACACTTGGCGATCCTTAAGTTTACACTTTGGCACGGTGTAAACTTAAGGAGTGTTACGGCTCCCGTGGGTTTCTGGCGATGTTAAGTTTACACTTCCAGTGCGTTTTTTGACGCGATTGCATCGGACGGCGGCTCTGTTTTCACGTCCCCGAGCGTCTCAAGGTCTCGATAAATCGTTCTTTGACTCACCGAAAAGTGTGCCGCCAGTTCCGCGATCGTGTAGCCCTCGGTGTGAAGTGTCTGGACCGCCTCAGAGCGGCGGCGTTTCTTCTCACTTCGGACCTTCCGGGAGTTCGCCGCCCCCTTCTCTCTGACGTGTTCGGGCTGGTTATATTTGCGTCTGTGTCTCATCGTCTGTCTCCTTTCACAGTGTCCGCATTCTATCAGAAAAAAAAACGATGTGTGCGGAAAACCTGTCGGTGTGTGTCACGGCACACAGGCTTCGGGGTGCGGGGTGGGGATGCCTGAGACCCCCGTGACGTCCACGGCACGGGGGCGATGTCACCACCGGGGCGGCCGTGCCGTGTGTCGTGTGTGCGCGGGGTCTGCGAAAGCACCCCGCGCGTGTGTGTCGTCAGTCGAGCCGTATAAAATAATCCCTGTCTCCGATGTTTCGGTGTGAGATGGCACCCGATTTGTAAAGGCTGCGGAGTGCCGTTAGGACCGCCGCCTCGGTGTTGTCGATGTTCCGCGAAAAACACGCGTCTTGGATTTTCCCCAAGGGGTTTGTCTTTCGTGGTAACTTCTGAAGCACCCATAACAGCAATTTGGGGGTGCATTCGGCGGGCGGTGTGCATTCGGAGAAGATACCCTCCAGGGTGGCTTTCCAGTGGGCATCGTTTTTTGTGTGTCTCATCGTCTGTCTCCTTTTCGTGTGTGTGGGGAGTGCGCGGGTTGGGGGTGTCCCTTCCCGCGCGGTGTGTGTCGTGAGTGTGTGCCGTTAGCGTGCGTCCTCGCGGATTGCGTCGAGAGCGAGAGACGCGGCGCGAAAGGAGATGTTTAGGATATTTGCCATCTCGGCAACAGACCTGACTTTTCTTCGCAAACAGAAGAAGATCCCGTCACGAGTGGTCAGGTGTCCCTGCCGCCGGCGGCGCTGCCATTCGGCTTTGAGGGTTTGCGTGTGTTTCGCGCGCGCCTCGCAGCGGTTGCATCGCGTCTTCCCTTGTGTGTCATAGAATTCGAGGCTGCAGGTGCAGGTGACGATCCGTGGTGTTCCCATGGTCCGTGTCCTTTCCCGTGTGTGGGGAGTGCGCGGGTTGGGGGTGTCCCTTCCCGCGCGGTGTGTGGGGTGTGGTTAGAACGGAATATCGTTGAGACCCGAAACGGGCTTCGGATACTTGTCCTTGCAGGTGATGGGCCCGAGCGTGTCGCCGTCCTTATTCCGAAGATACACAATGGCAGCATCTGCGGCAATCTGCACGGCGACGCTCCTGCCACCGAACCGCTGAATATACCGCTGTGCCACGTCGCGATGGATACCCTTTCGCAGTCGGGGGATCTCCCTTTGGAACTTAAACCTTTCTGCGTTGAGTAAGGCGATGACCTTTTTCGCGTCGTATTCGGAGAAGATTCCGACACACGTTTTGGGGGTTTTTGCGGTATCCCACACGAAAGCCGTCATCTTTGAAGGGGTGGTTTCTATAAGATACATTAGGCAGCACCTCCGAGAAACCGAAACGGGTTGGCATTCCATTCTTCGGCGGCCGCGAGGCTGGTATCCTCGGGGGGTTGGTTTTCCGCGAGCCACGCCTCGAGGCATGCATCGCACGACTCGAGTTCCGTGTGTCCATGTTCGCAGCGGATGGACTCGAGATAATCGGTATACGCCGCTATACAACTCGGGCAATTTTCCCAAACGTTTTCGTGATATTCGTGGGTTGCCTCGGGGGTTGATAGGGGGTTTTCCGTTAGAAAGGAGACAAGCGCGGGTTGGCAGTTTTCGCACTCGGTGTGCTTTGCGGCGCGATCCTGTGCTTGGATCT
>CBDATS010000011.1:0-23861 GCA_965200245.1 bacterium
ACCGTCGAGATAGACATATGGGTGCCTGCCTTTGATCGGCGCATTGCGCCAGGCCTCGATCCTGTCATAGATCTTCTTGTTGAGGCTCGACACCGTCGAAGGGGATGCTTTCACGTCCCACAGAGCTTCGGTGATATCCTCGACACGGCGCGTCGAAACACCTGCCAGGTACATCTCGATTATGGCTTCTTCGACGCTGCTCTCACGGCGGCGATAGCGTTCAATGACGGCTGTCTCGAAGGTTGTGCGGCGAAGCTTCGGAACCTTCAGTCTGACCTCGCCCGCCTTGGTGTGGAGCTTGCGGTCATAACCGCCCGTGCGGGTGTCCCTGCGCACTCCCGCTTGCCTCGAAAAAAGCCGAAAGCCGAAAAAAGGCGTCAAACCGGCTCCAGCACGGCGAATTAGGACGAATCCCGACCCTTCAAGCCCGTGATCAGGGCCAGGGCGGCCGCCGACAACCGGACCGGAGCTCCAAATTCCAGCATCGTCAAGGAATTCTGCAAGAGGCTCTAAATTGTTGAATTGAGTTCATTCGTGTTTGGGCAACGATTTCTGTCGTTCCAAAATTATTCACGCCGCTTCTTCTGCAGAATGAATTTCAGTTTTCACATACTGCTTAAAGTCATTAACAGTTAAGAAACATCGAAAGCCAGCTCGGTTTGCAAGGACAAACACGTCATTGGGCTCATTGATCAAAACCGCAACGGGTTGAGTTAGTCCCTGCTGAATGCCAAGTGGCCACGCTAAATCGAATACTGCACGTTGCTCGCCCGTATTGGGGTCGGCGAAGTCATATGAAATAATTCCGGTCGGCAGGCCGTAATCTTTCATCCAAGCGTTAAGTGCCAAGATCTGCTTCTCTTCCTCCTTCTCACCTAAGTTACTTTCTGAGACTGGCATGGCAGTGGAAACAGAAGTTGTCGGCTTATCTTCAAGCCAATGTGCGTCTCCATGTAAAAGCTCTGCCATCCGCCTGTTCATTTCCTCGGCCAAAAGCACCTTGCGGGCTTCGAGGAAGTCCCGATAGTTTTCGATCTTCCAAAGCTCTGGATCATTCGGAATCCATTGTGAAGCTAGCACGTGGTCCGTTGGATACGCCGTTTCAACTTCTCGAAAATACTCGGAAGGTAATCGATCGCTGATTGTGAGGTTTGTTTCCTTTGTTAAGAAGCAGTAATTGGCAAGTGCGTTAACCTCCGGTCGTTTGAACCCATGTTTGTAGAGCTGAGCTCTTGGGAAAATATGATGGACTTCCAGCTGACTCATCCTGCCAAGTAGGCTGGCTTTAAGCACAAGACCGGTCCCAAAGTCCTTAGCCGCACCCATTCGGGTCAGGAGATATAGGACAGGGTAGAACCGAGCACCGGTGCTCCAGCCAGTGAAATGATCGGGTTCAACACGAAACCCACTGCGCCAAAGCCGAAGCTGATCGAGAAGTTTGTCAAGTCCCCCGCTTTCTCCTTCAAGTGCAGCAAGATCCTGATCGATTACGGATTCTGTGGAGCCAGAGAAACGTCCCCACATGCCGGCTTGGACATACCAAAATAGGAGCTTGTCGGTTTCCAACTCATTAATCGGGCCGCTGCGTTTGTCGAGGTAACGTACCATAACCGGAATCGCGTAGCGTCCAAAAAGCACGCGATCATGATCTAGACCGAGCCGCCCGCCAATCATGTTTAGGCAGGTGTCGATATGCTTGGAGGCGCATAGTAAACCATCCTGAATCTCTTCTGAGTTCTTATCGTGCAGAAATTGAAACTTTGCCTCACCGGTCAGGACGGAGTTTACCGAGCGCAGCAGCCAGTCAAGACTAAAACGGTAACCAGCATCATTCCACTCATTCAGTTTGGCTTTCATGATGATACGGGCTTCTGGCCATTCAGCACAAATTTTGGCCAGTGCTAAATCACCTTTGGAGAGCTTGGTGCCACCGCTATTTAAGCGATTGAAGATATCAACGATGGTATCGATGGTCATAGCCGCTCCGGTCACCTCTTCGATATGAAGATCCACATCCATTATGCCGAGGAGTCTACTGAGGCGTCCGGTATAGTCGCCGAGCATTGGTGCAAGCTTGTCATCGGACATAATCGAGGAAACGAACCCACCAAGACCATTCATTCCTTGCTGCATTAAATCTGTGACATCGATCCAAAGTGGGTCATCACGCATCTTGAGCGGTTGATAGAATGAGAAGATCTCGTCCTGCAAATGAAAGCGAAGACCTGTGAAAGTCCGCTCTTTACCGTCAAAAAAATTTGGTGGTTTACCCCGCACCACACCATACAGCGACGTCATTCGCTGTTGTCCATCAAGCAATAGCTTCACCACACCGGCCGCGAGCTTTCCGTCACCACGATGTGCTGCATCCTTCGATTCTGTTGCCCAAACAAGGAGGCCACCGACGGGATGGCGCTTATATAATGAATCAAAGAGTCCACGGACTTGATCGCGATTCCAAACATACCCCCTCTGAAATTCTGGCAGGGCCATATGTCCGCTATCAATGTGATCAAGAATTGTTGAAATCTTCATGCCAGTCGTGCTTTTCCGCATATTAATGTCAGCATTATGACCTCTTTGATTTGACACGTTTTGTCCAGCATTTTTCAACGCCAATGAAATTGAGTGGGAATTATGAAGAAAAGCTCCTAAAGCACCTTCCGGCATCTTCTCCTGTGCTCATAGATTTCCAAAATACCCATGGTGAATTCTCATGAACCGATCAAATTCTCCGTTAAGGCATGGCGGACGCATTCTTGCCGATCAGTTGGTGCTGAATAACGTTTCACGCGTTTATTCTGTTCCCGGTGAGAGCTATTTGGCGCTGCTGGACGGACTCTTGGACACCGACATTCAAAATGTTGTGTGCCGCCACGAAGGCGGTGCATCCATGATGGCGGAAGCAAGCGGCAAAATGACCGGAGCACCGGGCGTGGCGTTAGTTACAAGAGGACCGGGGGCAACGAACGCCGCCTGTGGTGTTCATGTCGCACACCACGATTCAACCCCGATGCTGCTGCTGGTAGGACAGGTTGCGCGACCACATCTTGGAAGGGAAGCATTTCAAGAAATCGACATACCGCGGACTTTCAACCCGCTGGCAAAGTGGACAGCTGAAATCCACGAAACGGAACGCATTCCCGAATACATATCACGGGCATTTCAGACCGCCATGTCAGGACGTCCCGGCCCGGTGGTTCTCTCGCTTCCCGAAGATATGCTTCACGAAATTCAGACCGTGTCAAATGCAAATCCTGTAACGCTGGCGCGTCAGGAAATTTCCAATGAAACGGCAGCCGCTGTCGCAAAACGCATTGCCGACTCTGAACAACCAATTGCCATCGTCGGCGGTTCAATATGGTCAGACACGACAGCGGCTGACCTAGCGGCTGTATCCGAAAGATTTGACCTCCCCGTTGTCTCCAGTTTCCGACGGCAGCACTACTTTGACAACCGTCATCCAAATTACGTAGGCGACTTATCGCCGGGGGCAAACCCCAAACTGATTTCCGCCATTCAAAAATCCGACTGCGTCTTGCTCTTGGGAGGACGATTGAGCGATATGTCCAGCCAAGGCTACACTGTGCCAGGCACCCCTGCAGAAGCTCGATTGGCGGTTCATATTCATCCGGCCAGCCAAGAACTCGGCAAGCTATGGACAGCCGACCTTGCTGTTGCCGCTGCGCCGGGCACTCTATTGGCTTGCTTAGTTAGTGAACGGCCAAAACGGTGTGAGCGTCGTGCTGCTTGGCTGGATTCTTGTCGACAAATGCATTCTCTGTGGAGACAACCAACCCGATTGCCCGGACAAGTTCAGTTTTCGCAAATCATTCAGTGGCTTTCGGAGAATCTGCCCAATGATTCGATTATCACCAATGGCGCGGGCAATTACTCCGCATTCCTGCACCGATACTTTATCTTCAAAGAATTTGGAACACAGATTGCTTCGACATCCGGCTCTATGGGCTACGGCCTACCCGCTGCGATTGCCGCGAAGCTGACCTATCCCAACCGTACGGTTGTTTGTTTTGCTGGTGATGGATGCTTTCAAATGACTCTCAACGAGATGGCAACTGCGATACAGCACAAAGCCAATGTCATCTGCATAATCGCGAACAACGGAACCTACGGCACCATCAGAATGCATCAAGAATCAAACTTTCCAAACCGTGTGTCAGGAACAGAGCTAATCAATCCGGATTTTGCCGCGCTCGCAAGGTCATTTGGCGGCCATGGCGAAACGGTTAAGCATACCGAGGATTTTCCAAATGCATTCCGGCGTGCTGCAGCAGCTGACTGTCCGTCTGTGATCGATATCCATCTTGACAAAGCAGCAATTTCAACGACCCGAACTCTTGATGAAGTTCGTTCACAGAAAGGCGCAGCTACTACTTGACGGTATCATGTGCTCAACAGTTAGGGCTGAATTCTGCCATCATCCGGACTATAGGGCTGCGAATTCTCTGCCCATCATGATGCTTCTTCAACCGGACCGTTAACAGATTCACAGAACTAATCCATCTGAAGAATCATGGATCGGTGTAGCGAGCCGCGAAACCTGTTTGCTGTTCAATAACTTGAAAAAGTGAGCAAAGGTCGCAGTCTCCAAACCCATTTGCGATCGCCTCGGTCAACGCTGACTGTGTTGCATTTCCGATTATCGGAATCATACCAAGTTCGGTCATCATTTGAAGAGCCAGACGCTGGTCTTTCTGCGCAAGTTTCATTTTGAATCCCGCGTCAAAATTTCCTGAAAAGGCTTTTGTCGACATGGCTCGCGACATGTTTGCATTGGCGGCATTGGTCGATCCCAAAACCTCTAACATAAGCTCAAGCGTCAATCCATGCCCTATTCCACCGGTGAGAGCTTCCGCAATCAGCGCCAGGGTTCCTTGATTGATGTAGTTGTTGACGAGTTTCATTGCGGAACCTGTTCCGTTCGAACCGCAATGCGTAATCCGTTTTGCGAATGCCGCGAGTATGGGTTTGATTTCTACGAAGAGATCGAGTTCACAACCAACCATAACAGCCGAATTTCCCTGCCAGGCATCTTCTACGCTTCGGGCAACCGGCGCGTCCGCGACACGAACACCTTTTTGCGAAAAGTGCCGGTGAAGCTCGCGACTAGTCGCAGGATCGACCGTGCTCAAATCAATGTAAATCGCATCGCATCGAATCGACTTGGTCAATGCAGCGGAACCTGAAATAGCCGCCTCCAAGACTTCCGGTCTGTCTGGCACCATTGTCATGACAACGTCAGCATCGGCAGCCGCATCTGCTGGTGAGCTCGCCGCCTCGTATCCCTTGGCTATAAGTCTGTTCAAAGCAGTTTCGAAAATATCATAGCCAACAATGTGATAACCGGCTTTTCCCAATCGGACCGCGATTGGAAAACCCATTTGTCCAAGTCCGATGAAGGCGATCTTCAATGCAGTCTCCTCGGGTTTGTTATTCCGCTGACGGATTAATTGACGCGGCGGCCTTGCTCATCGAAGAGGTGCATCTTTTCGGCATCAATGTGAACCGCGACAAAATCACCCTCCGAAAATTTCGTCAATCCGCTCTCTCGGACGATGATTGGTTGTTCAGCGTCACCGGTATCAAGGTAAATTAGCGACGCTTCTCCGAGCGCTTCAGTATGAGTTACCTTCAAAGCACCCGGCGCATTTGGTTTCGCGACCTCAAGTGATGTGTGCTCAGGACGAAAACCAAGCGCGGCAGGCGGAGTAACGGGCGCAGTTCGAGGTCCGGAAAAATTGAGTCCCAACCCATCTCGGGATTCAATGGACGCGGAGTTTCCTTCACCCGTCATTTTGACATCTATGATGTTCATCTGCGGTGATCCAATGAACTGAGCGGCAAATTGGGTCAAGGGACGATCATAAAGCTCTAGCGGTTTACCGAACTGCGCCACACTTCCGAATTTCTCGATGTCCGATCCAGTGTTGAGTAGGACGATTTTGTCCGCGAGGGTCATCGCTTCGATTTGATCATGTGTGACATAAATCATGCCCGCGTTGCCAAACGACTTATGCAGCTTGGCGATTTCCACGCGAGTCTTGCTTCTGAGTTTTGCATCGAGATTGGATAATGGCTCATCAAACAAAAATACCCGCGGCTTGCGCACGATCGCTCGGCCTATGGCGACCCTCTGACGCTGGCCGCCGGAAAGCGCCTTTGGACGGCGGTCAAGAAGTTCTGTCAGGTGCAGAATTTCGGCGGCATGCCGCACCTCCTGCTCGATGACATCAGTGGGTAACTTTGCAAGTTTAAGCGCGAATGCCATGTTCTCGTAGACAGTCTTATGCGGATAGAGTGCATAAGACTGGAACACCATCGAGATACCGCGCTTGGACGAGGGTGTTTCGTTCAACAGATCATCCCCAATATAGAGATTTCCGTCGGTTATTTCCTCGAGTCCGGCGATCATGCGAAGAAGCGTGGATTTGCCGCAGCCCGAAGGACCAAGAAAAACGCAGAATTCTCCATCCGCAATCTCAAGATTCACATCTTTCAGAACGCGGATATCTCCAAAGAATTTCTGTATGTTTTCCAGTCTAACACCTGCCATGATGGATTCCTGCGTATATCCTTAGCCTTTCACCGCGCCTGTCAAAGCATTGACCAATCGACGCTGAAAAAGAAGCGCGGCGATCATAACCGGAAGCATAGCGACGGTTCCAAATGCCATCACGTTTCCATAATGAATGCCTTCGTCTGATTTGAAGTTCAGTGCTGCCACGGTGAGCGTGCGAGTTTGGGAACCAGTCGCAATAAACGCGAACGGGAATTCGTTCCACGAGGAGAGCAAACAGAAAATCCCTGCCGCGGCGATTCCCCCTTTCACAAGTGGCAACGCGACCATATAGAACACCTGCCACTGAGTGCAGCCATCGATTTTCGCCGCCTCTTCGACTTCGATCGGCAAATCGCGAAAGAACCCCAGCATCAGCCACAGCACAAAGGGCATATTGAATGCCGCGTGAAGAAAGATTAGCCCGAAATAGGTGTCGCTCAGCCCTATGCCACGAACAAACAAAAAAAGCGGTGTCATAACCGCAATCGGTGGCACCATCCTGATGACAAATACTGACATAGCCGTGAAATTGCCGGCCAAATGATATCGCGCGACGGCGTAAGCCGCGATTGTTCCGAGTGCGACCGAAACAATCATGCTGATCACTCCCACGACTACTGAATTCCACAAATAGGTGGAATATGGCCCGAGCAGGAATACTTCCTTGTAGTTGTCGAGAGTTGGCGCGAAGATCCATTTCGTCGGTTTCGCGAGAATCTCGGGAAGTGGCTTCAGCGAAATGTTGAACATCATGATGATCGGCATCAACGTGAAAATTATCACGGCAATCATCGCTGCATTTATTAGAATCTTCTTCCAGACCGCCATCTCTACCGGCTCAGTACTTTGTCCGCAGAACACGCATATAAATTAACGCGACCACAAAAATGACGAGGAACGTTAAGAAAGATTGTGCCGACGCGTCCCCCATGCGCCAAAATTTGAAGCCGGTGCGATAAACTTCCATTGACACAACGTTGGTCGCAATTCCCGGACCGCCTCCTGTCATGACCAAAATAAGTCCGAACACACGGTATGCATCAATTGTGTTAGTCAATAGCGTGACTAGAATGACGGGCTTGAGCATGGGAAGGGTTAGGCCCCAGAAAAGCTGAGTTTCAGTGGCGCCGTCAACTCGCGCCGCGTCGAAGGGGCCTTTCGGCAGAGCTTCAAGCCCGGCAAGTGTGAGCAGCACGACCAGCGGGGTCCATTGCCAAATGGATGCGATTGAAATCGAAAGCAAAGCGAGACCTGGGTCATTGAGCCAATTGACCGGGCCGATCCCAAACATTTCGAGAAACTGGTTTATAAATCCTAGATCCGTGTCAAAGAGATATCCCCAGATCAGGCCGACGACGATGGGCGAGGCCATCAAGGGCATAATGATTATCGATCGGATCAGTGTCACGCCGTAAATTGAACGGACATAGTCTGAGTGCAGCATCACCGCGATGGAAATGCCGACGACCATTTGCGTCGTGATTGTGATCAGAAGAAACTTAAATGTGATCCAAAGAGCTTGCCAATATGATCCATCGGAAAAGATATCAATGAAATTGCCAAAGCCTACCCACCTGCGCCCCTGATAGGGCTTTAGCGGATTGAAATCATAAAAGCTCAGATGAAGGGAATTGATGATCGGATAGATATAAACAACACCGATGAAAAAAATTGCTGGCGCGAGCAGAATTACGCCAAAGTAATTGTTTTTCAGATA
Organism: bacterium; assembly: GCA_965200245.1. Lineage (GTDB taxonomy): Bacteria > UBA8248 > UBA8248 > UBA8248 > UBA8248 > Bin107. Next base: position 8,298 of record CBDATS010000011.1, read on the forward strand.
TTTCTTGATTGCGGACATCTTTTGCATCCGCTGCCGACTGCTCAGGGCCTTGGCCGGAATGGTCGCTCCGGCCAAGTTTCGTCCCAGAAATTACAGGTGCGGTCAGTAGTAACCAGCATCTTCCATTATTTTTGTCATCTCCGCCGCAGCGTCGTCAAGAGCATCTTTGGCAGATTTCGATCCTGTAATTGCCTCTGAAATCGCAATACTCAGAACAAAGCTCAACTCATTGCCTTCCGGGATGGGAAAGAGAAGCTTCGCATTGTTAAGAACATCAAGAACATCGGGCAGTGCCGGAAACTTTGCGACGACTTCTGGATCCTGAAGTGAAGCCGTGTAAGCTCCTTGGCCCACATTCTTGGCAAGACGCAAATCATTAGTCTCATTCGTTGCCCATGCTAGGAACTCATATGCCGCCTCTTCATTGGAAGTGTTTCTCGGGATAACGAGGCCCCAGCCGCCGAGAATAGCGGTCGCGGTCGCAGGCGTCTCCTTCGAGCGAAGCGGGAAGCGCCCATATCCCATATTGGCAGCATGCGGATTCACGTCTGGATTGCCTAACCCGAGTGCGGCCACGGACTCGAATGTGGCCATAGCGATGCGTCCGTCTATCATCCCTGCTCGATTTTGGTCAATTGTGTAGCTGGCCACACCGTCCGGCGTAACTTTGTCATTGAGAATTAAATCGACCCAGAATTCGAGAGCCGCTACACCTTCGTCGCTATTGATTGTGATCCTTTTATCGGCATCCCAGACATCACCACCGGCGGCGAAGAGATAAGGAACCCAATTCAGGACATTCCAAGCGCCGGATGCCGCCGACATCGACATACCAGCTTGTTCATCGGTGTTCAGAGCATTCGCGGCGGCGCGGAGCTCATCCCAGGTTTCGGGCGGTGCGAGGCCCGCTTCATCCAAAAGGTCTTTGCGATAAAAAAACATCCTCGTGCCGGCGTTGATGGGCATCGAAAACTGCTTGCCATCGAATTTATGGGCATTCAGTGCGGCCTGCACCATTCCATCGAAGTTGATCTTGCCGCCATATTTTGAATCGAGCTCACCGATATCATGGACAAATCCACTCGCAGCATATCCCGGAACCCATTCGATCACATCGGCTATGACATCGAATGATCCTGAACTCGCTGTCATTTCGAGAACGGAGCGTTCGGAGAGCACATCGTAACCGACCACGGTGAAATTCACTTTGATGCCTGATGCTTCGGTGAATTCGTCAATATTGCCTTGGATGACATCTTTGAAAGGATGCCCACCGAGCATCACATTGATTTCTTCGGCGTTAGCGTCACTCATAGGTAGCAAAGCTGCCATCAAGGCGCTTGCCACAATTTTTCCCGATAAGGATATCTTGGTAAAGTTCATTAGAAATTTTCTCCCTGTCAGCGTTGAATTTGGTCTCTACCTGAGCAGCCCCACTCGTGGAGTTTAACCTTTCGTAACATAAGAATTCAAAAATGGGAATACCGGTATACGGATAAATTTTTTTGAATCTGTCACATCAATTTGAGCGTTTTCCGGCACAGTGTCGGAATGTCACGGGTATCCGACTTCCCACCGATTGGGCATTCGCAGAACGACGCATAAGGTCATCGGAAACGTAAACTGACCGCCTGTTAAGGGGAACATCGGCATGACTGCCGACTTAAGGTCATTAAATCTCAGCTTTTTTCCGCTGTGGAAGGTTCGCCGAACATCTGCGGCGTGATTGTGAATCGGCTGCGGGCATGCGACGAATCAGAGTAACGAAAACGGTCGGTCGGTCAAATCAACTTGCGTTAAATTCAGGTCTGGATACAAAAGACGTGCCCCCAGATCTAATGCAGCGGTCGGATGCCTCTCGCAAAGTTGGAGTTCTAGGAGATTTGAATGCCAAGACACCCCGCTGATCATGTGCCAACGGAGTTTGGCTCGTTTGCAATAAACCCGGGACAGCCGATCGTCCCGCAGCTCTATGCGGCGCTGCGCGGGAAGATTTTAACACTGAAGCTCAAGCCGGGTGACGCAATTAGCGAGTCCGAACTTGCCTTGGCCTGCGGTGTCAGCCGCACGCCTGCTCGTCAAGTTATCAAACAGCTCGTGGACGAGAATTTGCTTGTGGTTTTCGCGAGCCGGGGCACCTACGTTTCAAAAATAGACTCGGCACGGCTTAAAGATGCACTATTGATCCGCAGACGCCTGGAGCCAGTGCTGGCGCGTGAATGTGCGCTAGTCTCCGAACGAGCTAGCCTTGTGAAAAACTTGAAGGTCTTGCTTCAGCAACAGGATGACGCCCTGGCAGAAGGGACTGTGGATCGGGCTTACAAGATTGATGCCGCCTTTCACGAAGCGATCGCAGCAAGGGTCAGCGAGGGTCTGATTTGGCAAACCATCCGGCAAGCGAGAACCGAGGCGGACAGGCTTCATGCATTGAGTCGAAACCGCGCGGACTCGCTGCAAAATGCACTTCAAGAACACCATAATGTCGTTGCCTGCATTGAGGCTGGCTACGCGTCGGAGAGCTTTATATCTATGGAGCGTCACATGGCGACGAACGAGGAGGCGTTTGAAAATATCCTGCGCGAGCATCCGGATCTATTTTTGAAACAAGATTAATAAACAGAACCTGAAGAAGCACGGACTAAACTGAAAAACCATCACAGGAAGCCGCCTGTCACTTTTCTTATTCGAAACGATTTATCCGGTTTTTCAGAGGACGTTTTGACATCTGATCTGATCACGCAATGTCGTTTCTGCTTGCAAGCAATTCGGCGACCACCAGACAATCCGCATCACATATTGGGACAATTTTTCCGCACCTGCACTGGTTCATCCCCGCGTGTGTGGGGAACGCCTCCACTTCCAATTCGGCTTGCCGCCGTTGCTCGGTTCATCCCCGCGTGTGTGGGGAACGCAACTTCTAGGAAGAAAGCTGACGATCAGCGGCCGGTTCATCCCCGCGTGTGTGGGGAACGCTCGTTAGGCGTGTATTCGTCATTAATGCGTTCAGGTTCATCCCCGCGTGTGTGGGGAACGCGGGCATCGTCCATCGTCCGGCAGCGGGTCCAGGGCTTCATCCCCGCGTGTGTGGGGAACGCATACTGCATCAGATGGACATACGGCGGGACAACGGTTCATCCCCGCGTGTGTGGGGAACGCCGTCCGGACGGTAGTTCCATCGGCCTCGCGGACGGTTCATCCCCGCGTGTGTGGGGAACGCAGCTCCAGAGCAAATGACCTCGCCACACCATACGGTTCATCCCCGCGTGTGTGGGGAACGCCGTCCGGACGGTAGTTCCATCGGCCTCGACGGTTCATCCCCGCGTGTGTGGGGAACGCGCTCCAGAGCAAATGACCTCGCCACACCATACGGTTCATCCCCGCGTGTGTGGGGAACGCGGCGCGGTCGAATACCGTGCGGTCATGGCGGTTCATCCCCGCGTGTGTGGGGAACGCTTCAAACGCCAGTTTTTCAAACTGCTCAAACGCGGTTCATCCCCGCGTGTGTGGGGAACGCCGCTTCCCGCGTGAAATATATTCGATAAGCGTCGGTTCATCCCCGCGTGTGTGGGGAACGCGCTCGGGAATTGGTCATTCCTCTAATGCGGGAAGGTTCATCCCCGCGTGTGTGGGGAACGCTCCGCACTTCCACATTCGGCCTGCCGTTGCTGCGGTTCATCCCCGCGTGTGTGGGGAACGCCTACCGCTACAAATATTAATTTATCCGATGGGCGGTTCATCCCCGCGTGTGTGGGGAACGCATAATCAAAAAGTTCGGCTTCGATAATCAAATCGGTTCATCCCCGCGTGTGTGGGGAACGCTCTTGGAAACTGCCCGGCCATGACGCTGCGGACGGTTCATCCCCGCGTGTGTGGGGAACGCCGGGATTAAGCGATGCCCAGTGTTTCAAGGCTCGGTTCATCCCCGCGTGTGTGGGGAACGCCTGGTATGAGACGAAAAGGCTGGGCAGACCGGCGGTTCATCCCCGCGTGTGTGGGGAACGCGCTATAGCAAGAAAACAATGAATCGTAGGCAGCGGTTCATCCCCGCGTGTGTGGGGAACGCTGGCTACCGACGGCAGACGGATTTACGCGCTGCGGTTCATCCCCGCGTGTGTGGGGAACGCTCAAGTCGCTCGTTAATCGCATCCATAGCGGCCGGTTCATCCCCGCGTGTGTGGGGAACGCACGGCAATAGCTATCAATGACATCAAAGATATCGGTTCATCCCCGCGTGTGTGGGGAACGCCGTTAACCGTTTTTTTGCCCTTAGCGGAATCGCGGTTCATCCCCGCGTGTGTGGGGAACGCGGTTACCTCGAATGAGTGCGTTGATGTGGTCTCGGTTCATCCCCGCGTGTGTGGGGAACGCTGGCAGGCTTGGAATGGCGTGTGGTGGAAAGGCGGTTCATCCCCGCGTGTGTGGGGAACGCTCACTAGGATTGCAGCCATTCGGTGATAGTTGCGGTTCATCCCCGCGTGTGTGGGGAACGCAGCGATGTCCGTCGGCCAGTCGGTCGGGATGCCGGTTCATCCCCGCGTGTGTGGGGAACGCATGCCGGCTTTGGCCGCGTTCCGCATTTTGTGCGGTTCATCCCCGCGTGTGTGGGGAACGCCTGCAAACTATGTTGTATTGATTGCGGATAACCGGTTCATCCCCGCGTGTGTGGGGAACGCTGCAAACGTGGGTAGCAGACACAGAAAGGACGCGGTTCATCCCCGCGTGTGTGGGGAACGCTAGGCATTCGACTTTATTAATTCGTCAGGCCGCGGTTCATCCCCGCGTGTGTGGGGAACGCCGGCCAGTGCGCATCGTCCGTTGGGTCAAAGGCGGTTCATCCCCGCGTGTGTGGGGAACGCTCCAGCCGGCCGGCACAAAATCATCCATCGCTCGGTTCATCCCCGCGTGTGTGGGGAACGCTCGGTCCGGCCCTCGTAATCTCGCCCAGCTCGCGGTTCATCCCCGCGTGTGTGGGGAACGCCCGGCGATCTCGCCGAAAGAGCAGCTGTCGCACGGTTCATCCCCGCGTGTGTGGGGAACGCCGATCAAAACCATGGTCATGATGTCCGAGGACCGGTTCATCCCCGCGTGTGTGGGGAACGCTCCAGTTCGATTTTTTTTGCATCGGGCATTCCGGTTCATCCCCGCGTGTGTGGGGAACGCTGCCGATACCGATAAGCTGATTTCGGTCCGAAAAGACCGCCAGCCGGTTCATCCCCGCGTGTGTGGGGAACGCTGCCGATACCGATAAGCTGATTTCGGTTTCGCCGGTTCATCCCCGCGTGTGTGGGGAACGCCCCGCTGCCACCCCGGAGGCGCGATGTTGAGGCGGTTCATCCCCGCGTGTGTGGGGAACGCGCGGACGCTCGATGCTCCGGACGTGATGGAGGCGGTTCATCCCCGCGTGTGTGGGGAACGCGGATCAGCATTGGTGCCGCAATGCGCGCACGGCGGTTCATCCCCGCGTGTGTGGGGAACGCCCGCAATCTGCATTTAAACCAGCGTGTTGAAACGGTTCATCCCCGCGTGTGTGGGGAACGCTTGTTTTGCCGCTTTATGGATGATCGCTTTGTCGGTTCATCCCCGCGTGTGTGGGGAACGCCCAAGTTCCAGAAGCGAATGTTATTAAAGCCGCGGTTCATCCCCGCGTGTGTGGGGAACGCGCGCTGCATAAGGAAATAAATAAAATGACGCCAGGTTCATCCCCGCGTGTGTGGGGAACGCAGTTTGGCCTCTGTAAAAGCGTTTTTTACATGCGGTTCATCCCCGCGTGTGTGGGGAACGCGGTATTCGGATTAACGCAAACCCACGCGTTTCCGGTTCATCCCCGCGTGTGTGGGGAACGCATTTCCCATAGCCACAGTCCATGAATTATGAACGGTTCATCCCCGCGTGTGTGGGGAACGCGCGAACATGCGTTTGATCCTGCCGCTGTTCCTCGGTTCATCCCCGCGTGTGTGGGGAACGCCCGAATGCGGCCAGTTTATTCAATTCGGATTTCGGTTCATCCCCGCGTGTGTGGGGAACGCCTTCATTAGTGGGGTCGAATAATGCCGAGTAACGGTTCATCCCCGCGTGTGTGGGGAACGCCCTGCCGGTGTCGGGGTCGATGATGATGACAACGGTTCATCCCCGCGTGTGTGGGGAACGCTGGTCTATGAAGTATTGTTGAATTTCAACCAGCGGTTCATCCCCGCGTGTGTGGGGAACGCATTCAAGGCGCCGTTGATTATTGCCGATTGCGCGGTTCATCCCCGCGTGTGTGGGGAACGCTTCGGATTCAGTCAACTCCCGATAATAGCCATCGGTTCATCCCCGCGTGTGTGGGGAACGCTGCCGCCGGGCGTCGCGTTGTTGGCTGCGTTTCGGTTCATCCCCGCGTGTGTGGGGAACGCTGAATGTGGCCATTAGATCAATCCCCGTCCGACGGTTCATCCCCGCGTGTGTGGGGAACGCCTATATTGGCAAAAGTTCCATTTGCGTTCGCCCGGTTCATCCCCGCGTGTGTGGGGAACGCGCGGCCAAGCAGCTCGGGTTGAAATTCGACCGCGGTTCATCCCCGCGTGTGTGGGGAACGCTCTGGTCGACAAGGTCAGAAAGGATCGCCAGCCGGTTCATCCCCGCGTGTGTGGGGAACGCCAACCGAAGCCGAATGGACCGCCGCTACTCAGCGGTTCATCCCCGCGTGTGTGGGGAACGCTTTGCCGGCATCAACCGCAAAACGATCTAATTCGGTTCATCCCCGCGTGTGTGGGGAACGCAGCAGAGGAAACCACAATGCCTGATAGTATCACGGTTCATCCCCGCGTGTGTGGGGAACGCCGTTATGGCGGCGTATGAATAGCGTAGCATACCGGTTCATCCCCGCGTGTGTGGGGAACGCTCGGAACGAAGCGTTCTCGGCTACCCCCAGCCCGGTTCATCCCCGCGTGTGTGGGGAACGCAGCGACCATGGCCGACCGGGAATCCATCATAACGGTTCATCCCCGCGTGTGTGGGGAACGCGAAAGCGTTGCCGAACTCCTGCTGCCGGTTGACGGTTCATCCCCGCGTGTGTGGGGAACGCGAAAGCGTTGCCGAACTCCTGCTGCCGGTTGACGGTTCATCCCCGCGTGTGTGGGGAACGCTTATGAATTTACCGAATTGGCAGACGCGGAGTCGGTTCATCCCCGCGTGTGTGGGGAACGCATACGCTTGCCACGGGTATTTGTCGCTATTGGCGGTTCATCCCCGCGTGTGTGGGGAACGCTCTTAGGGCAATTCAAAACGGAGAGGTATAAACGGTTCATCCCCGCGTGTGTGGGGAACGCATCCGCGGCCCTATCAAAATTGTTCTCTATTTCGGTTCATCCCCGCGTGTGTGGGGAACGCTCGATGCGACAATCAGGAATGTGGCTGACCTGCGGTTCATCCCCGCGTGTGTGGGGAACGCGATCCTGCAGCTGATCGGCCGCCCAGTCGTAGCGGTTCATCCCCGCGTGTGTGGGGAACGCTAGGCAAAGCCGTGTTTCCAGCAGCCCGAAGACGGTTCATCCCCGCGTGTGTGGGGAACGCGATAACTCCCGATATGCAAGCATAACAAGTTTCGGTTCATCCCCGCGTGTGTGGGGAACGCGATTCGGTATTCATAGCGGGCGTTAAAAACGGCGGTTCATCCCCGCGTGTGTGGGGAACGCAATACTCCGTTTCTACGACGACAACGACAACGCGGTTCATCCCCGCGTGTGTGGGGAACGCTCTCTCTTCCGGAGTCAGGCTCGCCCAGTGGGCGGTTCATCCCCGCGTGTGTGGGGAACGCAAAAATCAGATTGCGGCATAAGCGGATGTTTTCGGTTCATCCCCGCGTGGTGTGGGGAACGCGTTGTCAACTGTAAATTGACGGCCTGGCCAAACGGTTCATCCCCGCGTGTGTGGGGAACGCGCAGTCGCCTTGAATGACGTTTTGGCAGTCGCCGGTTCATCCCCGCGTGTGTGGGGAACGCGGTTGAATGTTCCGCCGCTGTAAATCCGCATGCGGTTCATCCCCGCGTGTGTGGGGAACGCGTTTTTTTGATCAGGCATAAGTCAGCGATGCTCGGTTCATCCCCGCGTGTGTGGGGAACGCATCCCTATATCGTCAGCCAATTCGGCGAGGATCGGTTCATCCCCGCGTGTGTGGGGAACGCGATCTCCGTGCCCACCGAGCGCGTCTCTTCTTCGGTTCATCCCCGCGTGTGTGGGGAACGCGGATCGTTGCCGTTGAAGGTTGGCAGGTTCAGCGGTTCATCCCCGCGTGTGTGGGGAACGCAGTAAAGGAAGCATACGCAATCAATTAAAAAACGGTTCATCCCCGCGTGTGTGGGGAACGCTCCGGGATTGGCTTTGCGCCATTGCTTTTCGTCGGTTCATCCCCGCGTGTGTGGGGAACGCGGCGCTCCGGTCCGGCTGTCAGGAACATCCTGCGGTTCATCCCCGCGTGTGTGGGGAACGCAGACATTTCCGGGAGTTCACCGGACTCCAAAGCGGTTCATCCCCGCGTGTGTGGGGAACGCCTGAATGATTCGGGACGGCATGTGAACGGCTCCGGTTCATCCCCGCGTGTGTGGGGAACGCGACGAGGGCACGTCCCTCTCCCAGCTCTCCTGCGGTTCATCCCCGCGTGTGTGGGGAACGCTGTCCATAAGCGCAAGAGCTTCGTCGCCCTGTCGGTTCATCCCCGCGTGTGTGGGGAACGCCCGGATTCAGAATGCGGAAGAAAGTCTCATCGCGGTTCATCCCCGCGTGTGTGGGGAACGCGAATCAGCCCGAATCCGGTTACCACTGGCTAGCGGTTCATCCCCGCGTGTGTGGGGAACGCCTGGCCCAGCGGCGCAGCTGATTCTGCCGCTGCGGTTCATCCCCGCGTGTGTGGGGAACGCTGCTCGTATTATCGGAAGGCGAATGCGAAAGCCGGTTCATCCCCGCGTGTGTGGGGAACGCGATCAGTTCCGAGCAACACGGTTCCGCTTTCGCGGTTCATCCCCGCGTGTGTGGGGAACGCATCCTTACATCATTACCGATTTCAACACCGACCGGTTCATCCCCGCGTGTGTGGGGAACGCGCATTTTTTTGAGCCAGCTGATGAATTGATTTCGGTTCATCCCCGCGTGTGTGGGGAACGCGGCGCATTGCTCCAATACTCGTTAACATGCGCCGGTTCATCCCCGCGTGTGTGGGGAACGCCCCGCGTGCACCGGCCATGCCGTCCACGCCGCCGGTTCATCCCCGCGTGTGTGGGGAACGCAATCATCAAATAAGCCTTGCGGAATCCCGGGGCGGTTCATCCCCGCGTGTGTGGGGAACGCGCGCCGGTTACTGGATTCCCGTAGACTGCGTCCGGTTCATCCCCGCGTGTGTGGGGAACGCTGTCGCGGGGGTCTTGTTTCTTTTTGCCGGTGCGGTTCATCCCCGCGTGTGTGGGGAACGCTCCGCGTTGGCCGCAATCGAGTCCAATTTATCCGGTTCATCCCCGCGTGTGTGGGGAACGCTTCCGCTGCTCCACCTGCATCTGCATCTGCGCCGGTTCATCCCCGCGTGTGTGGGGAACGCAATGTCGGTTTCCATATGCACTATGTGCCGGACGGTTCATCCCCGCGTGTGTGGGGAACGCATTCACCCGGACCGGAAAGCTGAACGACGCCACGGTTCATCCCCGCGTGTGTGGGGAACGCTCCCGCTCATGCCAATCGGCGTTGACGTTGACTGGTTCATCCCCGCGTGTGTGGGGAACGCACTATCGGCAAATCAACCCGAGTCCCGGCGACCGGTTCATCCCCGCGTGTGTGGGGAACGCTGCCGGTTTATTTTTCTCCAGCCATCGCGCGACGGTTCATCCCCGCGTGTGTGGGGAACGCTCGAATCAGTTTTAAAACCATTTTGTTTATTCCGGTTCATCCCCGCGTGTGTGGGGAACGCCCCGACCAATACGGCCACGTCGATTTTTCTGACGGTTCATCCCCGCGTGTGTGGGGAACGCCAACTAGTGTCTGCTGGAAAAGTCGATTCGACCGTTCTAAGCCTTACCGTGCATAGAATTTTCTGCTGTTTGTGGTTGCGAAGATTCAGAAGATATGGCATAAAAGTGGAAGATTCGCCCAGATATTGTGTCAAATAGGCGAATCTTCAACAAAAGGTAATGCCATGAGAACCACATTTGAGAAAAATCTTCAACTGTTTCATGTTCCGATCGAGGAACTTCAGATCAACGAGCAGTCGCGGGACGACATTCCCCGTCTGCTGAGCGGCCTGAAGGCGCTTTACTGCGACGAGCAGTCCCGTCACGCGGTTTTGGCTCACATGGAGGCGAAGCATTCGGAACGGGCCAGCCTTGAGAACGGCCGTCCGGGCATGAGTTTCTGGCAGGTTCTTGTGCTTGGCATTTTGAAGCAGGGGCTCAACTGCGACTTCGACCGTCTTGAGGAGATGTGCAGGCATGCCGAAATCCGGATCATGCTGCAGTGTCCGGATTATCATGATCAGTTCAAGTCTCCCCGGATCGCGTACAATCTGACGGAGCTTCTCGACGAGGATACGCTTCGGTTCGTCAACAATAAAATCATGCAGCTCGGTCACAGGATCGTGAAGCACCGCGGTCCGGTCGATGTGAAGGCGGATTCGTTTGTTGTGGAGACCGACGTCGAACATCCGGTCGACCACCGTCTGCTTTCCGAAGCGGTGGGCTGCGCGGTGCGCGAGACCGGCAGGCTGTGCGCCCGCAGGAACATCAAAGGCTGGCGGCAGCACAAGCATCTGAAGGCCAAGCTCGGGAACCGCTCCAGCCGGCTGGCGCGGCGGCTCCGCCGGACAAGCGTTGACAGCTCCGCGCAGGTCCGGGACCTGCTGGAGCAGTCCGCTTCGCTGATCAAGAGGGTGAGGGAGACTCTTCTTGATCTGCCGGAACCGGTTTTGGCCGCCGAGCGGCCGGCTGTCGGGGCGATCTGGAGATACTGCGCTATGGCGGCTAAGCTTTCGGGCCATGTCCGCACCCGCCTGATCGACGGAGACATGGTTCCGCACGGGGATAAGATCTTCTCGGTGCACGAGCCGCACACGAGGTGGATATCGAAGGGCAAGGCCGGTCGGCCGGTCGAACTCGGCGTGCCGGTCTCCATCGCGGTGGACCGGCTGGGCTACAAGCTGGACTGGGAGATCCAGTGGACCGGCGGCGACCGGGAAAGCATCATTCCTCTGGCCGAACGGATCCGCGCGCGGTTCGGGCGGATCGGCGTCTTCAGCCTGGACAAAGGGTATTGGTCGCCCGGCATCCTGGCGGCCCTTGGCGATATCGCCGAAATGCCGGTGATGAACAAAAAAGGCCGCCGCGGCAAAGCGGACCGGGAGCGGGAAGCCGCCCCCGGCTATGCCGAAGCGCGAAGGGCCCATTCCGCGGTCGAATCCGCGATCAACGAACTGGAGCATAAAGGCCTGGACCGGATCCTGTCCTACGGCGCGGACGGCTTCGCCCGCATGACCGGCCTTGCCGTCTGCGCCGCCAACATCCAGAAAATCGGAACCACGATCAACGCCTGGCGGTGCAAAGGCCGGGGCCCGCCGCCGCTTCCGGCCTGACGGCCCTCCCCTCCGCAGCGGAAATCACCGCCGCCCATTCGGGCCACAGGACAGGTGTGCGCGGAATCCGCCTCGACGCACTAAAACCGCCGGCAGACCCGTCGAAATGTCGGAAATCAGCCGGAAATCCAGCCGCGGAGACCCGAAAGCCGCCGCATCCAGTCTCCGTCAACCGCCGTTGAACTGTTCTAAAATGCAGAATCAGGGGGTTTTTAAACTGGCACCAACTATCTGAACACCATTACATGGCGGAGGACGGTTCATCCCCGCGTGTGTGGGGAACGCATCCCCGGTCATTTACTAGATTAACTATAAAACGGTTCATCCCCGCGTGTGTGGGGAACGCGGTTTTTCGGCGAATTCCGGCAGCGCGCCGCTCGGTTCATCCCCGCGTGTGTGGGGAACGCCCATGTCCGGTAAATAGCGCGAGCTCTGAAGGCGGTTCATCCCCGCGTGTGTGGGGAACGCTAACGTCGTCCGCTGGGAGTTCCGAGACGGATCGGTTCATCCCCGCGTGTGTGGGGAACGCCCCCATGATTTTGGTAAGGTATTCCACCACCTCGGTTCATCCCCGCGTGTGTGGGGAACGCTCGAAACCGGCAAAGAACACCTGAAATATTACCGGTTCATCCCCGCGTGTGTGGGGAACGCACCGATTTCGGTGCCGACCGTCCGGCTTTCCTCGGTTCATCCCCGCGTGTGTGGGGAACGCCGGCATTGTCGATTTGATATATGCCGACCCTCCGGTTCATCCCCGCGTGTGTGGGGAACGCCTCAGGTCGTCAAGGCAATCGCCAGGAATTTTCGGTTCATCCCCGCGTGTGTGGGGAACGCTGTCTGATTTCGCCTGTGGCCAGATTCCAGCACGGTTCATCCCCGCGTGTGTGGGGAACGCCACTCCCCACACGCTTTCCGTTACTGCTAACGCGGTTCATCCCCGCGTGTGTGGGGAACGCCGCACAGCCTAGACCTTCCGCACGGAGTCAGACGGTTCATCCCCGCGTGTGTGGGGAACGCCTTTTCACAGATTTAACGCTGTGAGCGCCGAACGGTTCATCCCCGCGTGTGTGGGGAACGCACCACAGGCAATGCACCCGGTGCAGGAATCACCGGTTCATCCCCGCGTGTGTGGGGAACGCAGCACGAATGCGCCGGCGGCGAGCAGCCAGAGCGGTTCATCCCCGCGTGTGTGGGGAACGCCGGCTGTGGTCGTTGTCGCATTGCCCGGAATGCGGTTCATCCCCGCGTGTGTGGGGAACGCGCCGCATACCTCACAAAAGCCCTGCAACCCGTCGGTTCATCCCCGCGTGTGTGGGGAACGCTTCGTATGTTTTCGATCGTATTTTCCATCGGTCGGTTCATCCCCGCGTGTGTGGGGAACGCTGATCCATACATTCAAAGATCGCATTGGGAAGCGGTTCATCCCCGCGTGTGTGGGGAACGCTATCATCGGGGTCGCGAAAACTGAGATTGGCGCGGTTCATCCCCGCGTGTGTGGGGAACGCCCGCTTGCAGTGCCGATCGAGCGCATAGACGGCGGTTCATCCCCGCGTGTGTGGGGAACGCCTCTTCCGCCCAAAAAAACCACTGCTGCCCTGCGGTTCATCCCCGCGTGTGTGGGGAACGCTCCGATAGTAGACGCCGGTCCGAGCCAGTAGCCGGTTCATCCCCGCGTGTGTGGGGAACGCCCTTACTTACTCACCATTATAAGCTCGGTGACCGGTTCATCCCCGCGTGTGTGGGGAACGCGAGCGACCAGGTTCCGGCGACCACGTTCCTGACGGTTCATCCCCGCGTGTGTGGGGAACGCTTCCGCATAGCGTTTTAACCCCGGCCAGAATCCGGTTCATCCCCGCGTGTGTGGGGAACGCCATCCAGCCGTTCAGGGCTCGGAAACTCATCACGGTTCATCCCCGCGTGTGTGGGGAACGCGCTTGCCGCGCCGGACGTAAGAGCTTGGACTTCGGTTCATCCCCGCGTGTGTGGGGAACGCAGCGTGTTCGGTGTCGCGTTTAGCGGCTCGTTCGGTTCATCCCCGCGTGTGTGGGGAACGCGCTTGCCGCGCCGGACGTAAGAGCTTGGACTTCGGTTCATCCCCGCGTGTGTGGGGAACGCTCCCATTCCGTTAAGGTCGGTGCGCGGAAATTCGGTTCATCCCCGCGTGTGTGGGGAACGCTGTGGGTGTTTTCCTGTGTTGCTGCTGCGCTGCGGTTCATCCCCGCGTGTGTGGGGAACGCATGGGTGGCAGTCAGGGTAGGAACTGCTGGAGCGGTTCATCCCCGCGTGTGTGGGGAACGCTTCCAGACTCTTCCACTGGTGCAACCACTCAGCGGTTCATCCCCGCGTGTGTGGGGAACGCACGACAATAGACCGGCGGCGGTCATCCACAATCGGTTCATCCCCGCGTGTGTGGGGAACGCATCCGCACTGCCTATGCAATGGGCGACGTTGTCGGTTCATCCCCGCGTGTGTGGGGAACGCAAAAGAAATCATCGAAACTGTGAGCGACCAGACGGTTCATCCCCGCGTGTGTGGGGAACGCATAGCCGAGGACGCCGCCGTCGCTGTCGAGGACGGTTCATCCCCGCGTGTGTGGGGAACGCCCGCATAGTAGATCATAGCGTTGTCTCCTATTCGGTTCATCCCCGCGTGTGTGGGGAACGCGCTTTTGCTGGATTCGGAGTCGGAGAATTGGGCGGTTCATCCCCGCGTGTGTGGGGAACGCCCAGATCGCGGGTCAGGTAGCGCTCGGCGGTCCGGTTCATCCCCGCGTGTGTGGGGAACGCAGTCACATAAGCGGTCGTCGAACTCCAAGCTCCGGTTCATCCCCGCGTGTGTGGGGAACGCTACCCTGCCAACCATCCCGGGTAATGCTACCACGGTTCATCCCCGCGTGTGTGGGGAACGCTGGCCAGCCTAGCCAAAACCGGCGGCTCTCTCCGGTTCATCCCCGCGTGTGTGGGGAACGCCGACTCCGGCCAAACGAATTGCGCGTTTTCGTCGGTTCATCCCCGCGTGTGTGGGGAACGCTTTGATAAGTTCGTAGTGAGGCTTACCCGAAGCGGTTCATCCCCGCGTGTGTGGGGAACGCGCGTCAATATCATTGCAGGAACATTGGCAGGGCGGTTCATCCCCGCGTGTGTGGGGAACGCGGTGCCGACCGATAACGTGTCTATATCAAGCGCGGTTCATCCCCGCGTGTGTGGGGAACGCATTATCAGCCGGAGAAGGCCGCGGAACGCGTCCGGTTCATCCCCGCGTGTGTGGGGAACGCATGGCCGCAGTGCCGGGCGCGACCAAAAATTCCGGTTCATCCCCGCGTGTGTGGGGAACGCCCGCAAGCTGGGGTCAAGCGGGATCAGAGCTCCGGTTCATCCCCGCGTGTGTGGGGAACGCGCCGATTTCGGTTCCAACGCTGCGGGTTTCCTCGGTTCATCCCCGCGTGTGTGGGGAACGCTGGAACGCCTGACTCGACAGTCAGAACCTGTCCGGTTCATCCCCGCGTGTGTGGGGAACGCGCTGCCACCTGTTGGCGCAGAAGTCGGAATGCGGTTCATCCCCGCGTGTGTGGGGAACGCTCTTGTGGTCAGGCGTGTTATGGATTATTGAACGGTTCATCCCCGCGTGTGTGGGGAACGCCTCCAGCCATTGCATTGCTGCATTCAATTGTTCGGTTCATCCCCGCGTGTGTGGGGAACGCTGGACCGCCGGACTGGAAGGGGAACGATCGGTCGGTTCATCCCCGCGTGTGTGGGGAACGCCGCTATGAATACCGAATCGACTAGCTCATGCGCGGTTCATCCCCGCGTGTGTGGGGAACGCCAAAAACCATTTTTTTACTCCGTTTCTGTTAACGGTTCATCCCCGCGTGTGTGGGGAACGCATTTTTTTGCGGACATCGGACATTGTGCCGTCCGGTTCATCCCCGCGTGTGTGGGGAACGCATGCACGGTCGCGTTTTGCGCAATCCATCTATCGGT
>CBDATS010000012.1:0-9569 GCA_965200245.1 bacterium
CCTTCGCATCCGGCACGCGCGTGCCGTTCACGGCCATGCTGTACGTCCCGTTCACGGGACGGTTGTACGACACTCGGATTTCGCTCATCTTCGTTTCTCCATAGTGCAGAGGCTCCGAAATGGGCCCCTTTCGCTGGGTTCATGAACCGCGGCTGCCCACGACTTCCGACGACACGGCTCATCGTGTCGCTGTCCGCCGCGTGAATGACGATGCGCACTGTGGCGCGTGCCGCACGGGCGGTTCGAGGTCGGTTGTTGTGGTGCCGCGAGTCCATGGGTGCGTACCCTACTCGGGTCGCACACCATTTGCAACCCCCCGAGCACGATTTTTCACGCAAGAAAATCTACGCCTTCAGGGGCGCCGGCGCGTCCGCGCGAGATTCCGGCAAGCGAAGTGCCAAGCGCCCACTACTCATGCCACGTAGACGAGCGACGTGGCATCCACGGGGGCAACGTGGCATCCACGGGGGCAACGTGGCATCCACGGGGGCAACGCGCGTAGCAAGAAGCGTGCCAGATTAGTGAGCACTCACTAACCTGTTCACACTAAGGTTAGTGAGTGAGCACTCACGTTAGTAAGCGCTCACTAACCGTCTAAGCAAGTGAGTGCCCACTAACTTGTCTCACCGCCGCAAGCGACTCAGACTTCACCCCTGGATCGAGGTGATCGTAGTCGTAGTAGAGATAGTCGCTACGCTCGATTCCCTTTTACAAGGGAGTGTAACCTTCTCCGCCACAGAGCGGACTCTCTACCACAATGCTCTGCGTAAGTTGCTAAATACAAGGGTTCAACATTCACTGGATCGAGTCCGACAACCCGACCCAATAAGAGAAGATAATCTGGATGAGTACGATCAATCCAATAGGAACGATCATGATGAACACAGAAGTATCGTGCGTAGACTTCGAGGGGGGTTTCGTCTGTGTTGGCACAGGTAATCACACTGTCTAGAGCCTTATGCCATCGTAAGTTGAGTGAATGGAGACGATCGATAAAGGCATCTGAGAGGAGGTACGTATTCGTTGGAAGCCATGGATTTGAACTGAGAGGAATCTTGCCTCTTCTAAGAGCACCCTTTAGAGCGAGGAAGTCATCGAACCGATCTCCATAAGGCGGAGTGGTACCCTCGGATAGGGCTTGATAGTACCACCCCTTTGGGAGCATATTGAGTCCCTCGGAGTAGAAAACAACGCCCTTTGTCTGGCCGAACTGTCTTACGACTGCGATATAAGGCGAAAGACGTAAGATAGAGCAAGTACGACAATCCTCTCTAGGAGGAAGCTCTTCTGGGAAGAGGGAAATGCCCTTTTCCTCGCTATCCCAGATGCGGAACTTGTCTTCGTTAAGGAGCTCTTTGTTAAGAGAGTCTTCGTCATAGACAGAAGACCCGTAACCAAATCGTGCAAGGTGCCATAAGTTGTTCTTTGACTGCTTTCCATAGAACGCAATAGGACGATTCTCGTAGAAGACTACTGTGAGGTAACGGTCGTAGGGGATGAGGCGAAGGGTGTCGTGGAAGGTTAACATCATTGGAGAGTCACTCCTCTGGACGTGGCTTGGTTAGGTTGACTCCAAAGACCCGGTCGAAATTCTCCTGCAAAGTACGTGGCTGGGAAGCTCCCTGCGAAGTATGTCGGTGGTTAGCGAACGTGGACCGAGCTTGCTCTTTCGACATGGAATAGATGGCGGCGATCTCGAGCAGTCCCTGAATGAATGAATACAGTGCGTCCCCATAACGCTCCTCCTCGACTTCGAGCATGAGTTCACCTTCGCGATCCTCGATGCCGAACGCTGCGAGGGTGTTGGAGATGATCGTGCGTTGGGTCCCTCGGTGCAGGTCCTTCTCCTCGATGTCGCACGCGAAATGCATGTAGGTGTGTGCCTCGTCGGAGAGCACCCATCGTGCCCCCTTCTTCTTGAGGACGATAGCCAGATGATCGCCGTCCTCGAACAGGAACGGGGTAAATACCCGGAAGCGATCGATCCCTTCGCTCGACAGCCGGATCTTCGGCGAGATCTTGCGGTGGAAGTCGTTCTCCATGGAAGAGTCACTCCTCTGGACGTGGTTTATATAGGTTGACTCCGAAGATACGGTCGAAGTCTGCCTGCAAAGTTGGTGGCTGGTAAACCTCCTGCAGAGAAGATGGCCCGAAAGACGGCTGCAGAAGAGCCCAGAGCTCATACTCCGAAAGAGAAGCTGGGTGTCTTGGCTGGAACCAGCCCCGCGATAGGAGCTGATTGTAAAAGTCACCAGCTTCTATAGGAGAAGCTTGCTCCATGATGATATCGGTATCGTCTCCGGAATGGTAAACCAGGACTTGAAAGAGGCCGTCGTGGCGCTCTTTGAATAGGGCTCGCTTGTCGGAGTGGATGACCCGGGTTCCTTCCCGGGTCAACCGTTCGAACATTACCAACCAGATTTTGTATAGGCTCCTATACATTTGCTTAGTCCTTTGCTTCAGCGTCTGCGGTGGCAAATGCGAGAGCTTTTTGGCCAGGCTTTATCCCATGCTCCTATAGAATTGCTTACTCTTTGCTTTGATATGTGCGGTGGCCAATGGTTTGCTCTCATATGCAAGCTTTGCATCGCATTATCCCATGCTTCTATACATTTGCTTTACTCTTTGCTTCGGCATGTGCGGTGGCAACTGGTTTGGTCTTATTCATGACCTTCCTATATGCTTCCGCATGGCTTCTTACTGCCATGCGTATGCAATGGTTTGCCGAGGGAATCTTCTCGCCATCGAACTCTGTGAACGAGATGCAAGACTTTAGAAACTCCAAGTCCCGAGCTTCTCTCATAGTAAGTCGAACAGAAAGTCTGTAGTCTCCCTTACTCATTGCTTTATCCCTTTGGGGCGAAGATGCCTGGCATAATACCGAACAGCTGTTCGCAAAGCTTCCGCTGCTGTAGGCCTATGGGATCCGCCGTAGATGTGACGTGTTAGGTGCTCTTGGATGTATTTGAGATCCCGTTGCTCCATTGGGTCTAGATTGGTGGAAACACGCTTACTTGGCATTTGAGGACTCCTTAAGATGCTTCGCATAGTGGAGGAGAGAGAAACGAACTGCCTCGGAATTTGAGGGCATATACTCTCCGTCAAACATCGTGTGAAGAAGAACCTTCTTTATAGATGTGAGCGCTTCACGATCCCCATCTGTAAGAGCGACATGCACGGTTCTTCCAACACTACCTCTTTTCGGTACTCTCATGTCTCTTATTCCTTCTCTCGGAGCATCTTAGCGTAGGCTGAGATCGCTATACAAGCAGCCTCTGGATTTGATGGCATATACTCTCCGTCAAACATCTCGTTGAGGAGAGTCTTCTTGATGAAGAGGAGATCTTCTCTCTCCTCATCAGTCAAATGGAGACCAACCTGTCTCGGAACATTCCATGCTCTAGGCATTTGTTGCGGTCTCCCATGGAAGAAGGTCTTCGCGTTGAGTGTCCAGATAATGCCAGGACAAGGTAGGAGCCCTACCAAACCCTAGGAGGACGTATCTCTCTTTAGGGACGGGTAGGCCGTAGCGTCTTAAACGGAGGCCTGCGTGGAAACTAGGCTTTCTGGTGCGGACGTCCTTGTCGAAACAAGACTGCCAGGGCCAGTCTTGGCCGGGGCGAACCTTCGGGAACCCGTCTGGCCAGGGGATGCCGTGGCGTCTCCCCTCTGCTACAACGAGCCACCCCATAGTGGTTTTCATCCAGGCGCACCAGTTGCTACCTGAGGTCAACCAACGATGCCAATCTGGGATAACCCAAAGGGACCCACACCGGGCATGGTGGACCTCATCCTCTAGATCGAGGCCCTCAAACTCCCTGACAAAAGGAGAAACGAGAACCTCAGTTGGGTTGGCCAGGTAATAGTCATCATGGGGAGGAAACAACTCAACCGGCTCCCCATAGGAGTTCTCAATTTCGATGACGACTCTCATTGTAGCACCTCCTCTACATGGAACAGGTGGAACTGTCTACCCAGCTTTGAGAGCCACTTTGGAGGGCCCTCTTTGGCACACCAGTGGATGCGTGTGGGGCGGACATCCCTTATGGCGGAGACAATGTCCTCCACATCTTGGGTGTCATAATGCACCGTAGTGGGTGCCAATTCGCCATCTTTGAAGAAGTCTACGACGACTTCCGTTGGATTGAACTGCCATACATCTACTTCGCATCGTGACATTTTGACTTCTCCTGTGGTAGGACTCCGTAATCGTGGTACGGATCAACGTCCTGATCGAAGAAACCCATCAAAGTCTGCCAAGACTCTCCATGGGTCATAGTGCCCGTCCTCATGAAATCCACTATATGGCAGACCTCATGAATCAAGACGGGCCAGAACTCCGCAACCAAAGGGCCGCGGAGGACCGTCCAGTGCAGTCGGATCACTGCCCTGGTCGGAAAATAAACGCTACGTCCAATCTCATCACTTTGGTCTAGAATGCTATAGACCTCTAAGCGAGAGAGCACTTCTAAGAGGAGCGTTACGTCCTCCTTATTACAGGCTCCGAACTTCTTTATAGGAGCCACTATCCCCTCCCACTGAGCCGGAGTAAGATAACGGGAAAGATAGCCCTCGAACTTCATGCCGCGTTGGCTGTGGTGATGCTCTGCCACAACCGTACCCTAAGTTTATTCCAGGGGCCTTCACCCCCATCTCTTAGGCCATTGATGGCCACATTCAAGTGTAGGTTAAAGTATGGATCGAGCCCCAACACTCCACCCCAATAGATAGACGCTTCCAGATCTATCTCCTTCCTCCTATCAGGTAACAAATGCCACGCCACCAAAGTGAGGGGACAAAGCTCCTTCCCCCCGGCACCAGTCCGAATGCAACGACCGCCGCCTCTTTTATCTAAGAGGAAGAATACTCTTCCCCTAGCAATTTCTTTTAACGTCTGGTAGAACTCATCTTCAGTCATCTGATTCTCCTTTGTAGGACTCCCACACCTTGCGGGGGTCCAGCTTAAGCAAACGCCTCGCGTTACGAGAAGCCTGCTTCTTAGTCGATCTCTTTATCTGCCGATGAAATCGACAACCAGTTAGGTCTCTTGCCATGTGTCTGAGTATACGATCATCCCTCATCTATGCCTCCTGAGTCGTGTATAATTTGATCAAGACGCTGCCGTATCGCCTCACACTCAGGGGTGAGTAAATCACCCCTTAGAGCATTCACCAAGGACCAGGCCTCATGATGGGGGAGACCTATTGCCATGGCCCAATCAAGAGGAGAAGCAAACTCTATATCAAAGAGCTCCTCCTCATCGAGTTCATATTTGGTCACAAGAGTGAGAGGATCTTCATGCTTTTGAGCCCCAACTTCCACCGAAAGGATAGAAGTCATAGGACCTCTTGGGTACTTTAGAGTCTTGCAATACTTTGAAGGCCAAGGAACATAAGTCCATTCACAATCCCCCGCCAACTCCTGAAACTTGTCATAAAACGCCTCAAGGAAAATTGGCTTTGGAGGCTTCTCCTTATAGAGGACTAGGTTGCCACAACCCGAACGCCAGCTTGGAACAAAGTCCCCGATGAGCTCTTCAAGGTGCTCTCGAATCTCCCTTCGCCTTGGAGTGTCCAAGAGGCCCTCTTGAGCATGAAGAAGATCGACAGTATCAGATTCTGAGAGTTCCAACATATGAACCCAAGACCTTGTAGAAACCCAACCCACCTCCCTGGTAGGCGAGATCATCCGATATACGGCGAAGACTGGAGAGAAAGGATACTCTGCAGACTCCTTCAACCCAGTAGGAAGAGAGTGGAACTGAGCAAAGAGAGGAGGCTTCCGCTCCTCATAAGGAGGGAAAGGCCATCTCACCTGCTCGAAGCAATACTCCTCCGTAGCGTCAGAGAAGATAGTGTAGAATTCACTTAGATTCACTTTAAAGCTCCCGTTGATCGAGACGATTCTGGTGAAGGAGGCACCACAATGCGCGACGCCTCCTGTTTGATTTGTCTCAGAACCCACCGAACGCCTGCTGGGCACAATCAAAGAGACGACGCCGAACCTCCATCCAAGGCTCGGTGCCCTCCTCCCAATCCACTGACCCAAACTCCAGGCCATGGGTGGCATCATGGAGTTGCTCGAGGAAAACCTGGTCCAGACCAAGCAACTCACCCCAAGCGTCTTGGTCGTTCAGAGGAATCTCCCCGAACTTTGCAGGATAGTGCCAAGCTCCTACCGCAACCACAGGGCTCATCTCCTTACCCAGCACCTTGAACTGGATAGAGTCCACACCCCCAGACCCTAAAGGCCCAACCAGACAACAGGAGTGATCCGTTGCCACCTCGATAAACGTCTTATAAAACTCTTCACGCGTCATTTGGAAGCTCCCATTGGTCAATAATACGCTCCAGCCGTTGACGAACCCATCCACACTCAAGGGAGAACATGTCTCCCCGAATGGCACGGACGAGGTCCCAAGACGAGCCCCACGATAACCCTATCGCAGCGGCCCACTCGATAGGAGGGGAATAATGCAAGGATTCCTCCTGATCCCACGTCAGCTCACTCCGAGCAACAAGAGTAAGCGGGTCCTCTACAAAATGAGCCCCCTTCGCAAGCTTGGTGAAAAGGTGAGTGCCAGGGTCCTTCTTGTGCTTGGAAGGCCAAGGAACACGCTCCCACTCATGCTCCCCTGCCAACTCCTTGAACTTCTCGTAAAACTGCTCAAGAGACAGCTCACTCGTAGGCTTGACCCTATACACAATAGTACGGTCAACCCCCTCCCGAATACTAGGGACGTGATCGTACAATCCCTCATAGTAGTCGATAATGTGTTGATCAAGCCGCTGCCGGATCTCCCTTCGTCGGGGAGTATTCAAGATACCCTCCTGAGCATGAAGGATATCCTCAGCATCCTCCTGAGAAAGCTCAAGAAGCTTCATCCAACCCTGAAGATCGATGAACCCCCGGTCCCGGGGGTGATAAATCATCCGGAGAACCACCTTGGTGGGTGAGAAAGGGTACTCCCCCTCCTCCCTCAACCCCGTGGGTAAATCTTGGTACTGCGCGAAGAGAGGAGGCTTCCTCTCCTCCGTAGAAGAGATAGCCCATTTCTGGGCCTCGAAGGGATACTGCTCCGTAGCATCCCCAAAGATCTCTAAGAACTTATCCAACGTCATGATTGGCTCCTTTCGATGATTTGATCCAGCTTTTGCCGAATCTTCTCAGCAGGGGGTACGCTCAACATCCCACGAACAGCATCCACGAGACTGAAAGCATACCCATAATCCAGACCCAAACAACGAGCCCAGGTAAAAAGGGTAGAAAATTCTAGATCATCCTGCTCTTGCCAGGATAGCACCTCCCGAACGACCAAGGTGATCGGATCATCAAGGAAGTGCCTACCCTTCTGCTTCCTTGTCAGAAGTTGCCAACAGTCGCCCTGAGCAAAAGAAGATGGCCAAGGAACGCGCTGCCACTTAACCTTCTTGGCCACCTCCTCGAACTTCCTATAGAATTGAGACAGAGTCATAACCCTATTAGGCTCTGGACTACACCCCAATTGACGTATACCCGGCCTCCAACAGGGAACGTGTTCATAAGCCCCCTCATAGGAGTCTATGATCGTTCGATCAAGAACATCCCGTATGACCTGCCGCTGGTGGGTGTCTAAGACACCCTCTTGGGCATGAAGAATGCTAAGGGTGTCCTCAGGAGAGAGGCCCAACTTCTTGCCCCATTCCAGATTAGACAAAATGAAACAACTCTCCCCCTCTGCAGGGAAAGTGAGCCTCGCGACTGCTTTGATTGGGGTGTAGTAAGGAGGGTCCGTCGTCCCCTCCTGAACCCCAGTCGGGAGTCTATGAAATTGCGCGAAGAGATGGGGCTTCCTCTCCTTCGAGGGAGGAATCTCCCACTTCCTCTCCTCAAAAGGAAACTCCCCTGTGGCATACTTGAACTTCTCGAAGAATTCGTCTACTGTCATAAGTAACTCCTCAAATCCAAGGATCCCTCGGGACCTCTTGGTAGTTATAGTCTGATCCATAGCCCCGGATGATTATCTCATCCAAGGCCTCCCGAATATACTTCCTTCGAGGGGTATCCGTCTGCCCCTCTTGGGCATAAAGGATATCCTTGGCATCCTCCTCAGACAAACCGAGCTCCTTCGCCCAGTCTTTGTCCCAATTCTCCTTCTTGTCCCTCCACTCAAAGGGAATATTCTCTTTAAAGACCGCGCTAAGGGGCATATAGAAGTCCTGGATATCCAGATCGTCCGACCCGAACTCTTTATGCACCCCATAGAGACGGGAAGAATAAATCGCGGGGTCATCCCCGCCCTCCGGAACAGGATAATTTCGTTGAGTCCAGCGGTAAGTATCCTGAAGGGCCTCGAACCGCAGGAAAAATTCTTCCAAGGTCATCCCCTTCCCTACTCGACGTCCCGTTCCCGCAGTGTGGATAATATGGATAAGCTCCGCCCGAATCTCCTTGCGACGGGGAGAATCAGCATTACCGCACTGAGCCTCGATGAGATCTTGCCCGTCCTGGTAGGAGAGACCCATATCCTTCGCAAGTTGATCGTAGATTACTTCCTTACCCCAATAAGGATGCCGGTCAGCCGGGAGTAACTTCCGAGCGACCCACTCAATAGGATTCAACGTATGGTGATACATCTGACCATCCTCATAAATCCAATAGGTTGGGCTTATCTCTTCGTCAGCCGTAAAGGCCAGAACTCCTTCACCTCCCCGCCACATAGCGGAGGAGATAGATATCTTCTCCACCACTTGACGACGGAAGACTTCAAGGAATTGCCGAATGGTTACTGACGGCGGTGAAGCAGCGCCCCGAGTCGTCATGATCCGCTCCATCTCATAGCGGAGATCCCTACGACGAGGGGAGTCTAGATGCCCCCGCTGTGCCGCAATCAAATCCGCAGCATCAGAAGAAGAAAGGCCCAAAGCTAACGTGAGGGCCTCATAGGGAACACCCTCCGTAGAGACAGGTTCATACCCCTCCGGAAGAATAGAGCCATGAATCTCCACGGCCCTTGCCAGATGGGGGAAGAATACCTCCCCCTTCCGAATAACCCAGGCCCCCGAATCGATCTGATCGTCCGAGAGCTCGACATCAGGGGGAAGAGCATCCCCTCCCCAGTACAGCCTGACCTCGTTCGGATGCTCCCGAAGAGCAACCTTCAGAATCGGGTCGAAACTGTCCCGAACCAATCGCCCTTCGGAGTAGACCCAGTAAACAGGATTCAACTCACAGTCATCATCTTCGAAAAGGAGAGCTTCCCGAAGGCCGCCCCGCCACATGAGATTGTCAAGATCGTGATCTCGCACAACCTCTTGGAACTTACTCATGAACTCCTCAAGAGTCATATTCTTTCTCCTGTAGGGCACATCCTTGTGCCCTGGGTAGTGGATTTAGGCGAGGACGTTGACACCGGCGATTTGATCGAGTCGGTGCCTGATCTCCTGCCTCCGCGGGGTATTGAGAATCCCATCCTGGGCGTGGATGAGGTCGGTGGTGTCCTCCTTCGAGAGACCCAACTCCTCACCCCACGCTTGCAAAGAGTGATCGATGAGAGACTCCTTACGAAGGCGAGAAATGTGCCGCCGGAC
>CBDATS010000013.1:0-23692 GCA_965200245.1 bacterium
TGTTCGCAAGCGTGACCTGATAGGCACCGATGTGCTGGGTGATTCCACCGGTTTCGCCTGACACAATATCGGTCTTGCGCAATGCATCGAGCAACGATGTCTTGCCATGATCCACATGTCCCATGACGGTGACGACCGGTGCCCGGGCCACCTTGTCCATGTCGGCGTCGTCATCCTGCTTGAGGCCGACCTCGACATCGGCTTCCGTGACACGGATTGTCCTGTGCCCGAATTCCCCGACGAGCAGCTCTGCCGTGTCGGCATCGATCGTCTGCGTGATCGTGACAATCTTTCCCATTTCCATGAGTTTCTTGACGACCTCGCCGCCACGAACGGCCATCCGTACAGCAAGTTCACTGACAACAATTGATTCGGGGACGATAATGTCGCGCACATACTGGCGGCCTGGTGCACCTGCCGGGCCGGAATTCGTGCGCGGTTGTTGCTGGCGAAGTTTTTCGCGCAGGCGTTTCTGTGCCGCTTCACTGCGTGTGCGCTCGCCTTCAGAGTCGCTGAGGGCGCGTTCAAGCGTAAGCTTTCCTTTCTGGCGACGGCCCTCCTGATACTTGGGCCCCGGTTTTCCGGCAGGTTTTGCTTTGCTCTGCTTGCCTTTCTTGCCCTTGACGGTCTCGGCCTGTTCCTCATCGGGGGTTTGCGCGGCTTCGGCGCGCATACGTTGCTGCGCCTCGTGTTCCTCCTTCTTGCGCCGCGCCTCCTCTTCTGCCAGCCGTTTCGCTTCCGCCTCGCGTTGTTTACGCTGTTCCTCTTCCTGTCTTTCGCGTTCGATTCGTTCGGCCTCGGCTTTTCGCCGGGCCTCGATTTTTTCGGCTTCGGCACGCGCCTTGGCCTCTGCAGTGTAGCGTTCGAGTTCTTCCCTCTGGGCGACCTGTGCGGCAGCAAGAGCCTGACTGCGTTTCGCCCGCTCCTCGGCGCTCAGATTACCGAGGCTTGACTGGCGGTTGTCAGCCGATTCCCGTCCAGGCTGTACGGATTTCCGGTCTGCGTTGCTGAACGTTTTTTCCTTCGCAGGATCTTTCTGACCGCGACGCTGACCGAGGCGGGGCTTCTTGATGCGGTGTTCAACTGCGACGTCCTTCTTCCTTCCGCCGCGAAAATCCTGCGTCACATGGCCGCCATCGACAGTCGTCTTGCGTTCGCCGACGCGCCGCGAACCCAGCGAAAGCGTTGATGACCGCGACCCGGTTTCACCTGTGTTAGCCATTTCCCGTTCGTCCTTCATTCATGTCATGGCCTGACCACGAAAACCGCCTAGGCGACAACATTCCCGTTTGACCCTGTTCGAGAGCCTTCCTGAAACAAGTGCAACATGTACGGCAGCCGAACGATTGAAGGCAACGCCGAGTTCCGTACTGTTCATAACCCTGATTGCTTCCGATGACCGGTCTCCTGCCAGCTTGTTCAAGCCGTCAAGTGACGCATCACGTGCATGCAGAATGAGGCATGGATCCTGTCGCAGCAACACGCGGCACTTTTCGAAACCGGTCACCGACTGCCCTGCACGACGGCTCATTCCGAGCAGATCTATGACACGTCGTGTCAGCAGGTCCTCGATCCTGTCCGCGAGATTATTGTCCGCGCGCGTCGACTGCCGAAAACCACGACAAAACAGACCCCTGGAGATTGCGCGATCAACAAGTTCGCGATTGGCGCCCAACCAGACGCCCCGTCCGGGCAGTTGCTCGGAAAGGTCGGCGACTACACGCCCGTCCGACGCAAGGGCGAAACGAATCAGTTCCGCCTTGTCCACCGTCTTGCCGGTCGCTATGCAACGACGTGTGCCATTATTCTTGCTCGGTCTCGGCATCTGTCCCGACCGGTGTTGATTCGGCCGCCTCGTCGTCTTTATACCAGTGTCTTCTTGCCGCCATGATGATCCTGCTGGCATCATCCATTGTCAGGTATGTTCCCGGAAGATAGTCCTGCAGCAGCTCGTCATTGGAGAGTTCTGCCAGATCGTCCAGGGTCAGTATTCCGCGTGCGCCGAGTTCCACGAGGAGTGCAGGAGTGAGTTCCTCGATTTCGGCAATAGCATCCGCAACGCCGAGTTCCCGACGCTGCTGATCGAGTTCAGCATTGTGCCGTTCAACATAAGCCAGAGCGCGTTCGCGCAACGCATCGGCAAGTGTCTCGTCAAAACCCTCGATGGATGTCAGTTCGTCGAACTCGACATAGGCGACCTCTTCTGCGTCCTCGAACCCTTCGGTGACAAGGAGACGCGCCAGCACATCGTCGACATCGAGTGCATTCATGAAGTGTTCCGAAAGCAGGCGGAGGTCTTCCGTCCGGCGATTGGACTCATCGGTTTCGGTCATGATATCGATGTCCCAACCCACGAGCTGGGACGCAAGCCGCACATTCTGTCCGCGGCGGCCAATGGCCAGTGAAAGCTGGCTGTCGGGCACCACGACTTCCATGCGTTTTTCCGCCTCGTCCATGACGACCTTGGTCACTTCAGCCGGTTGCAAGGCATTCACGACAAAGGTGGCGGTATCAGGCGACCACGGAATGATATCGATCTTTTCGCCGCCAAGCTCGTTCACGACCGCCTGCACCCGGCTTCCCCGGATGCCGACGCAGGCACCGACCGGATCGATGGAATCGTCGCTCGAGAGGACCGCGATCTTCGCTCGGCTCCCCGGGTCCCGCGCAACGGCCTTGATCTCGATCAGGCCATCGTAGATTTCCGGGACTTCCTGTGTGAACAGTTTGGCCATGAATTGCGGATGAACGCGGCTGAGCAGAATCTGGGTACCGCGCGACTCCAGGCGGACGTCATAGAGATAGGCCCGGACACGGTCCGTGCGCTGCAGTGGTTCGCGGGGAAGCGAATCCTCACGGCGCAGCAAACCTTCGGCTCGACCGCTGAGGTCGATAATGTGATTGCCGCGTTCCGAGCGTTTGACGGTACCGTTGATGATCTCGCCGCAACGATCCTTGAATTCGTCGTACTGCCGCTGGCGTTCGGCTTCGCGCACTTTCTGGACAATGACCTGTTTGGCCTGTTGTGCAGAAATGCGGCCAAATTCAACCGGGGGCAGGGGTTCCCTGACAATGTCGCCGAGTTGTAGTGACCTGTCATTCCGACGGGCGTCCTCAAGCGAGATCTGTGAACCAGTGCTCTCGCTGTCACATGTCTCGACGACTGTGACGACGCGCTCGAGCATGACATTGCCGTTTCGCCGATCAATACTGGCCCTGATATCGAGATTGTTGCCGTACTTTTTCTTGCCGGCATTCTGGATGGCTGACTCGAGCGCTTCGATCACGATCTCGCGCTCGATACCCTTTTCCTGGGCGACCGCATCGGCAATGTTGATCAATTCCCGGTGCGCGACAGTAGAGATAGGTGCTGGGGCCGCCATGTGTTTCCGTTGTTTCAGGTCTTTTCCGTTACAATCCGATGTACGCCATACAGACCACGCCGTACCGTATCAACCAGAATAAACAAGATTGGCTTCGACAAGCCGGTCAAAGGGGACGCTGACAATATCTCCTGAATCCTGTTCCAGTTGAATGTCACCATCAACCATACCGTTGAGTCGCCCGTTGAATCGCCGGCGACCGTCAAGCGGCGGATCAACAACCGCGCGAACCCTTGCACCGGCAAACCGCGTGAAATCCTCAGGCTTGACGAGCGGTCTCTCAAGGCCGGGAGAACTGACCTCGAGTTGACATGACTCAGGTATTCCATCGATCGAATTGAAAACAGCGTCGAGTGCACGACTGACACGCGCACAGTCTTCCACGGTAATCGTCGATTCGGGATCTCGCTCGATCATGACCTGCAAAGTCGTTTGGGGTGTCGGGAACATCTTCACCCGTACGACCTGATAGCCAATTGCTTCAACAGTCTGTGTGATCCTGTGTTCAATTTGTGGCTCCAGGGCCAGTTCCTTTCAAAACGATCTGAATTGCGGATGTGCGCACTTGAGCATCAGGGTTGGATCCGGATCGATTGACTGGAATCAAGAAAGGACCCGAAGTCCTGCAGATGCAACCCGAACTCGTAAGCTTCAAGTGTGGCGAATCTAGCAGATATGCAGCCGTCGGGGAAGTCCGTGATTGCAGGTTGTGCGTTGCGACTCCGGTCTGATGTGGCTATCGAGACGAGTCTGCGACCTTCTTGCAACCTGATACAGTACAGGGGCGTTCGCAGGCGAGGCAGCATCTTCCGTGCAGCAGATCTGTTCAGGGGCCAAGTGGTGCAACAATTTGACATTGGAGCGCATCAAAATAAACTTTGCTAAGAATGAGTCGCACTTGATCACGATGGAACTGCCTTACTCCTAGCCTGCAAGGGAGGCGCGACGAGGGCAAGCATGCAGAAGTGGAAACTGGACGACATAGAGTGGAGCGCGTTCGACCCAACCAAGGTCGAACCGGAACTTCTCAAGGTAGTCAAGGCTGCATCTTTGGTCGAATACAACGGTGACCTGTACGGTGAGTACCTCGCAAGGGTGTTTGCCGATGACCCCGTGTTTGTCGATGCAGCACGACAGTGGGCGCGTGAAGAGGTGCTGCACGGTATTGCGCTGGCAGACTGGGCGTGTCTGGCTGACCCTGGCTGGGATCCGGAGGATGCACGCCAGCGTTATCGCAACGAATATCAGCAGGTTGATCTGGATGCCATGGAGTCCGTTCGCGGATCGAGATACGGTGAACTCGTATCTCGATGCATGGTGGAGATCGGAACGTCATCGCATTATTCGGCGCTGGGTGATGCGACCGATGAACCTGTTCTCAAGCAGATATGCAAGTTCATCGCGGCGGACGAGTTTCGCCACTACCGGCTGTTCTATGACCACATGCGGAGATATCGCGAAAACGAAAACCCGCACTTCCTGCGTCGGTTTGCTGTTGCCGCGGGTCGATTTGCGGAAACGGAAGACGATGAGCTGTCGTTCGCATTCCACATCGCGAACAACATGGATGGTCCCTACGACCGGAAATCATGTGCGGTCGAATACGGCAGCCGCATCTGGCCATTGTATCGCAAGCAGCACATCCGTCTGGCGGTGAACATGATTCTCAAGACGATCGGATTGAAACCCGGTGGATGGCTCGGCCAACGGCTCTCCTGGATCATCACGCGATTGTTCGATTATCATCGCAAGCGCAAACTCAGACTGGCATTCTCGACCTGAACACCGAATCCGTGGAACCGGGTTCTGAATCACGCTATCCGCGTTCAACGACAGGCTTTGTGCCGTCGGCAGGCCTGCGGGATGTCCCGATCAGGTCATCAAAGGATCGAAACACGTACGCGTAGACGTTGCGCTTGAAGGGAATGATCGAATCGAGAATCGCATCGTTTGCCATCCAGCGCCACCTGCGAAATTCCGGTGAATCCGTTGCGTGAATGTTGATGCAGGAATCGACGCCTGTGAAGCGCATTGCAAACCACGACACGCGTTGACCGCGATACTGTCCATGCCACAACCTGGAACGTATATCCGACGGGAGGTCATAGGTGACAGTACCTGGCATCCGCCTGATGACAGAAATCCAGCGTGATTCTATTCCGGTTTCCTCATACAGTTCCCTGAAGGCTGCGTCCCGGTCGCGTTCACCGGAGTTGATTCCACCTTGCGGCATCTGCCATGCATCAGGACTGTCAGATCGCTCGCCTGCAAAGACCATGCCTCGGCTGTCGAGAAGAACTATCCCGACGCATGGCCGATAAGCGAGGTCAGCGTGAATCGCGCGTTATCCGGTGTTATTGTTGCAGGTTGGCTGACAACGAGATTCCCTTGAGAAGTTCAAGTGCGCGCAGAAGTTGGTAGTCCTCGTGGACATACTCGCTCCATCCGCCTTTCGGCTCGTCCTGATTGTCAACAATAAAAGATCCAATGAAGGCGTCCGTATCTGACTCAAGTAAATCTTCACTTGATTCGCGTGTGTTGTCGTCTGCATCAAGACTGTTGCGAAGATCAGCTTCACTGATGAATGCGTTCTCGTGCACCTCATAGCGACCTTCCTCAATCAGCAGGTCCGGTGTTATGCCGGTTGCCTGGATAGAGAGACCGGAAGGTGTGAAGTACCGTGATGTGGTCAGCCGCATGCCACCCTGGCTGGAGAGTGGTACAATGGTCTGAACCGAACCCTTGCCGAATGACTGTGTCCCCATAATCAAGGCACGTTTGTGATCCTGAAGTGCGCCGGCGACGATTTCGGACGCTGACGCCGAGCCTCCGTTAATCAGGACAACCACGTTAAGCCCGTCGGCGAGATCGCCTTCTTCCGCAAAGAAATGGCGCGCATCGTTTTTCTGGCGGCCTTTCGTCGAGACGATTTCGCCGTGTTCCAGAAATGCATCCGCCACAGCAACCGCCTGTTCAAGCAGACCGCCTGGATTATTGCGCAGGTCCAGTACGATCCCCTGCAGGCGATCACCACCCATGTCGTGGATGCCATCCATGGCTTCCTCGAGGTTGCCGATTGTCTGTTTTGTGAAAGATGTGAGGCGGATGTAACCGATCTGATCTTCCATACGCCAGCGAACCGACCTGATCTTGATGATCGCGCGGGTGATCCTGACATCAAACGCGTTCTCGACGCCCTTGCGCACAACGGTCAAGACGATATCCGTTCCGACCTCGCCGCGCATCAGATCGACAGCATCTTGCAAGTTCATGCCCAGCACAGGTTCACCGTCGATATGCGTGATGTAATCGCTGGCCTTCAATCCGGCTCTGAATGCCGGTGTGTCGTCAATTGGTGAAACGACCTTGACCAGTCCTTCTTCCATTGTCACTTCGATGCCGAGTCCACCAAACTCACCGCGTGCATTTATGTTAGTGAGATCCATGTCTTCCGGGCTGAGGTACGCCGAATGCGGATCAAGTGATCCCAGCATTCCCCCGATGGCGGCTTCGATCAGCTCCTTGTCCGAGATCTCCTCCACGTAATTGGACCGGACTTGTTCGAACACGTCACCGAAAAGATCCAGGTACCTGTATGTGTTGTTGTTCGCGGTCGACACTAGCGTGGACGAAACAAGAAGAACGCAGACACACAAAACTGTGACAAGGACATTTCTTTGCATGAATCTGCACTCCTGTTCGCTTACGGTACTGCAGCGCTGTCGCGAGACACTGCTCCAGAAGCTGCTACCTGCCGGACAACGTCGTTAAGAATGTAATCGCGTCTGTCAACCAACAAGAAAACCGGTCGTTATCGTAACTGTCCGGTAATTGTGTGCCAACAGATTGACGACGGGCATGTCAATACAATGGACATGGGTTACAACCACGCCATTCTCCGGCGCCACCTGAAACCGGAACGCCGCCCTTTTATGTCGGAAACAAGTACAAACCGGTCGCGAGTCGGGCACTGGACGGAATGCACGACCGTGAATACTGTTGTGGCCGAGGACATCATGGCATTTGAGAAAACGCAGTTCCGTGCAACTGACCCATGGTTGCCGCCGTTTCGCGTTGCAAGTGTTGAACGGGTATCATGCAGATGAACAGGCAAGCCGGCGCGTGCGCAATGTCGGATGCAGAATGGCAGTTGCGGTGTGATCTGGCGGCCTGTTATCAGCTTGTCGATCTTTATGGATGGTCTGATCTTTCGGGAACACATATTTCGGCACGTGTACCCGGCAGCGAGGATCTTCTCATCAATCCCTACGGACTGCTGTTCGACCAGATCACTGCACGTTCACTGGTCCGTGTGAATCCCGCCGGAGACGTTGTTGGCGACACCGACTGGCCTGTCAATCCTGCCGGGTTTCTCATTCACCGCTGCATTCATGACGCCAGGCCGGATGTGCAATGTGTGCTCCACACGCACACGCGGGCCGGCAACGCTGTCGCCATGCAACGGGACGGGCTTTTGCCGCTTAGTCAGAAAGCACTCATCCTCATGGGATGGATTGCCTATCACGAATACGAGGGTGTTGTTCTCGATCCCGGTGAGCAGAAGCGTCTTGTCGCAAGTCTTGCCGACAGGTGCATTCTCGTGATGCGCAACCACGGACTGTTGACGTGTGGCGAAAGCGTGGCATCTGCCTTTGTATGGATGCATCGGATGGAGGCGGCTTGCCAGTATCAAGTTGACGGGTTGTCCGGAGCTGTTCCCTTGCATGTCCCGCGTAAGGCGGTTCAGAAGAGGACGATTGAACAGGGACGCCGCATACTTGGCCCCAATGGCCATGCACGATCGGGCATGGAGTGGGCTTCATTGATCACACAACTCGAAAACACCCGGGGTACCAGCTACCGGACGTGAACCGGCATCCCGACAACAGGACATCTTTGAAGCAACCCAAGAGATTACCGGATTTATCTGTATTTAACCGGTACACGCGCATCATATAGTATGACAACTTACTTATTTCGCTATACACGTGTCTCCTGATGCCCATGCATATTGATAGAAGACCAGTTTCAATGGGGCTGGTTCGGCGAAGCCGCTGAAACCTTCCCGGCACAATGATGTTCATCGGCGCACTTTCGCAATAGTCCGTCGCACGTGGGAGATTTTTCGAACTTGCAGCAAGTAACCCGATTCGTAAAAGTCGGCGCAACGCAAGTGACTCGGTAGATGATCTCGTTGATGAGTAACCACGGAAGTGACAATGTGACGATCGATCGCAGCGCAGCAATGGATACCATTTTCGATTGGCCAGGAAAGTCTGACGAACAGGGCAATGAGTATCCTGCGGTTTTGCACATGCTTGATGTTGCAGCATGCGCAGAACTACTCATCGAGGGACATACGACGTTTCGAGGACTGTCGAGCGCTCAACACCAAGCATTTGTAATCCTGGCGGCACTCCATGACGTTGGCAAGTTATCGGAGTCCTTTCGTGCACTGATTCGCGGGAATGAAAAGGGCAACCCTTTACATTGGGAGCTTTCAGATTTCCTTCTGTGCGGAATTCTGGACAGAACGTTGTCAAAGCTCGGCACTGATGAGTGGGTGCGCGCCGAGTTGTATGCGGCCGTGGCTGGACATCATGGCAGACCGCCGACCCGAGCAGGTGGTCGGCGGCGCGAGAGGCAAAAACGCCAGCGGGCCATTGGCAGCGGTGAACATGCTGCTCAGGAGTGGGTCTCCCAACTGCTCGATTTGTTCCCTGATGCATCGCTGGAAGGCATGACGATCGACGAAGCCAAGGCGTTCAGTTGGGCGTTGAGCGGACTCACAGTTGCTGCGGATTGGATAGGATCGAACACAAGCTGGTTCCCATTCGGGTCACGTCCTTGGCACTTCGTTGACGCGCTTGCGCAGTCGCGTCGGTTCGCTTCCAGAGCCCTAGAACGGTCAGGCCTGAATCCTCCTCGTCCGGCACCTATGGAGAGTGGTTTGTTCGCTGGGCTTACTTTGTCCGCTCTACGTCCGATGCAACAAGCTGCTATGACAGTAGAGCTGGACAAAGGGCCTCAACTCGTCGTGCTTGAGGACTCCACCGGCACAGGCAAGACTGAAGCGGCTCTTATTCTGACCCATCGCATGATTGCGGCAGGCAAGGCACGAGGGCTGTATTTCGCGCTCCCCACCATGGCGACCTCGGACGCTATGTTCAAACGCATGCGAAAAGCTGCAACAGCGCTGTTTGAAACCCGACCGCCAGTAGTGTTGACGCATAGCCGTGCGAAGTTGGGTGACAGTTTGCGTAAACTGCATGGTCCGTCTTCCGATCACACCCCTGAGGCTGACGGTATTGATTGGTTGACAGACAGCCGACGACGATCCTCGCTCGCTACGGTCGGAGTGGGGACGGTAGATCAGGCGCTTCTCGGCATTCTGCCCACGCGATTTTCGACGCTCAGGCTGTTCGGACTTGCCGACAAGGTGCTGATCGTTGACGAAGCGCACAGCTACGATCCCTATATGCAAGAGGAACTCAAGGCCTTGCTGCGGATGCAAGCCCGTCTCGGAGGCTCGGCCATCCTGATGACAGCGACCCTGCCGTTAACGATGCGCAGTTCGTATGTTGAAGCATTTCAGCAGGGGCTTGCAACCAATGGCCCGATAATCGACACCAAGCACTATCCCGGGCTTCATCTGATTGGGCGCAATGTCTCTAGCCACGGTGTCGAACCGTGGACCGAGAGCGTCCGAAACGTCACAGTCAAGCGCCTGCCCCAAATGGATGACGCGGTGGAAGTGCTGACTAAGGCCGCGGTGCGTGGTGCCGCATGCGTCTGGGTGCGGAATTCGGTCGATGACGCGATCGAGGCAGCCGAGGCGTTGCGAGAGTGTGGCATGAAAGTGGATTTGTTACACGCCCGCTTTGCTCTGCACGATCGACTGATACATGAAGAGTCTTTGGTGCACCGGTTTGGTAGGAGCGGATCGGGACGGGAAGGCTGCATTCTGGTGGCAACACAAGTCGTTGAGGCGTCACTCGACCTCGATTTCGATGTGATGGTTTCCGACCTCGCGCCAGTCGGATCGCTGATCCAGCGTGCAGGCCGTCTTTGGCGACATATGGATGTCCGACCCCAGAGCGGACGTCCCGTTCACGGTCCCGTCTTATATGTGGTATCTCCGGACCCAGGGCAGGTTGAAGGAGAGGAGTGGCTTCAAGATGTGCTCGGCCGTGGGGCTTGGGTCTATCGTTTGGATGAACAGTGGCTGACGGCAAGAGCGGTCTTTGCCGCGAATGAAATTGCCGCGCCGCATGGTCTGCGAACCTTGATTGAGGCGGTGCATGGTAACGATCTACCAACTATTCCCAATGCACTCGTGGAAGCACAAACGAAAGCTGAGGGCAATGCATGGGCTCAGGTAGGCGTAGCACGAGGCAATTTGGTGGATCAAGAAGTCGGTTACTCTACGGGTACGCGGGGAGCGGTAAGCAACGACGCTCTGTTCCCGACCCGGCTCGGGGAACCGCAAGTTACAATGGCGCTCGCCCGACAACTCGACGGCCATCTGATCCCGTGGACCCATAAAGACGATTCAGCGGTAGCTTGGGCATTGTCTGAGGTCTCTGCATCTCGGCGACGGTTCGAGCGCCTCTTGCCGACTCAGAAAACCACGGAAATCCTAGAGGTCAAGAAATCATGGCCAGAATGGCGGCGCGAGGCGTGCCAGATCTGCGTTGTCGATGTGGATGGCAAGATCGGGAACAAACTTCTATATGACAAATTGCACGGGTTGAGAGCCTGTCCCCTTCGTAACGGGGATGACCCGATGTGAGCGCATTTTACGCAACGTCATCAAATGTTAGTTACCCGCCGTTACGGGTTTCGGAGATCGGAATCATGCGAATGCTCAAGTTGTCCCTATACGTCAGACTTGGCCAGAGGTGCCGATACGAACTGTCGCCAGCCTCGTCGCGAAGGTAGTCCTCGATGGCATTGAATTTGATCTCTGACCCTTGGATTCCCGCGCTTCGCAACGGAGAGATTTCCACCATTCGACCAGATCAGATCGCTGAGTCAGGCGTTAGCAAACTTGCGTGGCATCGGGCGGATTTCAACTTGGCCTGCCTGGAACTCCTGATCGGGCTGGTTTCCATGGCTGCTCCACCGAGGGACGATTCCGACTGGCTTGCGCGCTTTGAGGCCCCGGACCCTGAAGAAGTTCGGGAAGCTCTATCGGTGTTCGCACCCTTCTTTGATCTGGCAGGGAACGGCGTGCGATTTCTTCAGGATGTTGAGGCCTTCGAGCGTTCGGTCGGCCCATCAGGCGTCAAGTCAGTAGATATGCTTTACATCGATTCGGCGGGTAATCAGACGGCGGCGAAAAACGCCGATCTAGTGGTCAAACGCGACCGGTTTGCCTCACTTGCTCCTGCAGAGGCAGCGATGGCGCTTTATACGCTTCAGGCGTTTGCACCCAGCGGTGGCAGTGGAAACCGTACCTCTATGCGCGGGGGTGGTCCGCTGGTGACTCTCGTCCGGCCCCTCGACGACAGTCACGGATCGAACTCACTGTGGCGATTCGTCTTCGCCAACGTGCTGCCCGGAGCACCGCTATCCGCCGGGAATGCCCAAGCGGCGCTACCATGGCTCCGTGCTACGCGGACGTCGGAGAAGCAACAGACCGTTATTCCTGGAGAAGTACATCCCCTGGAGGCATTCTTCGGAATGCCCAGACGCTTGCGACTCGTGTTCGAAGATGACCGCGTCGTCGGTGTGGTGCAAAGACCCTACGGAACGAACTATGTTGCGTGGCAGCACCCGCTGACAGCCTACTATCGAACAAATGAGGACACCCCTGAGTGGCTGCCGGTTCATCCCAAGGCGGGTCGTCTCAGCTATCGGAACTGGTTGGGCATCACCATGGATTCCGCTGGGGAACGAAACGGAACGCGGCGCACAGCTGCGACCGTGTACGAATGTAGCAACCGTTCGAGCGCCCCAGATTTTGAACTAATGGTTGGCGGCTGGGCGATGGATAAGATGACGCCGGTTGACTTCACCCTCGACGTATATCCCGCGTTTCGGGGCCTTCGCGACGAAGGGGAAGAGCGGGTTCACCGACTGGTGGAAGCTGCAAACGCCGCGTCAGGCGCTCTTCGCAAGGCGCTTAAAGCTGCCTGTCAACTCGATGGCGTGAACGGGGATGCGGTTGTCGAAACATTCTTTGCCGAGACGGAGCAACACTTCACGCAAGCAGTTCGGCAGATAATCAATGACACTGGTTCGGATGTCGAAGAGATATGGTATCGAACCTTGCGGGAGCAGGCCATTCGCATTTTTGACTTACGGGTTATCAACGGTCTCGCCGACCACGACATTGCTGGAATCGAAAAGCGAATTAACGCCAAGCGCCGCTTGCACGGCGCGTTGGCGAAGGGCGTTCGCAAGGCGATGAATTTGAAAGCGCCCGACAAGAAAGGACAACCAACATGAGGGACAGACCGACTGTCGGCGGAATCGTCGTCGAGTGGCACAGGTCAGTACTGAGCCATGACGACGGTGCGACAAGGGCAACGCGAGCCCGGCTAAGGCGATGTGAATTACCTGCAGACGCCCTTATCATCGAGGCGACGCACGACCTCAACAGTCGGCTGGAAGCAACTGGGATCGTGCCATCGGCTGATCAGCTTGCCCTGCTTGCAACGACTTTTGCTCGCCTCAAAGGCACCCACGGGTATAGGCTCGCCGCCCTGTTTGGAACGAAAACACCTAAAGATGGGCCACGTCCACTTAGCGAGCTGAGATTCCAAGCGTTGATTCGCGTTCGCTCGCACCGTGAACTGATTACGCCACTTCGTCGTTCGCTCGCAGTTCTTGGTCCTGACCTCACCTGCAATGGACGAGCATTGGCTGATGATTTGTTTTGGTGGAACGACAAGGCTCGAAATAGTTGGTGCTTCCAGTATTTCGGCGCTGGTTTCGCCGCCGATACCCAAGGAGAGATTGTGTAATGACCCGCTTTGTACAGCTTCACTTTTTAACGGTTTATCCCCCCTCGAATCCGAACCGGGATGACATGGGTCGCCCGAAGACTGCAATCTACGGTGGTGTTCATCGTCTTCGGCTATCCTCACAGTCGCTGAAACGAGCAGCTCGATTCTCGTCCGTTATGTCCGAAGCACTGAAGGACAACATGGGCAAACGCACTCAACGCCTCGGCGACGAGGTTGTTATACATTTGCGTAAGCAGGGCGCAGACGACAACAAAGTGCGCGAGATCGCCCGAAGGGTGGTCGAGGTGTTTGGTAAGATTGACAGCGGAACTAAGGACTCCGTCCACATCAAACAACTAGCGTTCATATCGCCAGAAGAACGGCAGGCGGCGTTTGAAATGGCCGAACGTGCACTGGGTGGTGAGCCAATAGAGAAAGAATACAAGAACCGCGTTAAAAAGATTCTACGCACATCAGACGGTGCAGTAGATCTCGCGATGTTTGGACGGATGCTAGCTGATGCACCGGAATTCAACCGCGAAGCGGCAGTGCAGGTATCGCATGCGATCACGACACATCGGGCGGAGGTGGAAGACGACTATTATACTGCCGCCGACGATCTCAAGCGGCCGTCCGAGGACGTGGGTGCGGGATTTGTTGGCGAGGCGGGGTTCGGTTCCGGCGTTTACTATTTGTATGTTTGCATCGATACCAATCAGCTAGTGGAGAATCTCGCTGGTGACCGCGTTCTGGCGCGCAAGGTCATGGAAGTAACGACCGAGGCTTTCGCCACCGCTAGCCCCACTGGCAAGCGCAACAGCTACAACCACCACACACGGGCCTCGTATGTACGTGCCGAGGCAGGAGACCAGCAACCACGGAGTCTGGCGGCGTCATTCCTCAAGCCAGTCGAGGGAGAGGATCTTCTGCGCGAATCCATCGACAGGATTAGAAAGACTGCGTCAGCTATTGACAGTGCTTATGGCCCGTCTACTGACGGTTTGATGGAGATGGATCTGGTCGGTGAAGTCGGTACATTGAAAGAAGTCAAGGGATTCGTTGCACGGCAGGTGGCCGATGCGTGAGCATCTAATATTCCTTCTGGCTGCGCCGATGGCGTCCTTTGGTAGTTATGCGGGCCATAAACGTCGGGGCAGCGAACTCGTGCCTATGCGTTCTGCGGTATTGGGATTAGTTGGTGCGGCGCTCGGAATCGATCGAGCGGATAGTGGGCGCCACATGGCTCTTCGCGCATATTCCGTGGCCGTGCAACCCTTCCAGGACTCAATACCGCTCCGCGACTATCACACAGCGCAAACGGCCCCAACCGCCAAGGCCAAAGCACCACCGACCCGCAAGATTGCTCTGGAGCGTGCTGGCCGTGACGCCCACACGATCATTACGAT
Organism: bacterium; assembly: GCA_965200245.1. Lineage (GTDB taxonomy): Bacteria > UBA8248 > UBA8248 > UBA8248 > UBA8248 > Bin107. The sequence goes on from CBDATS010000013.1 coordinate 14,743, forward strand.
GCGCGATTACCGTTGCGATGTGTTGGTCGGCGTAGCGCTTTGGGGCGACGGCAGGTGGACGCTCGATAATCTGGCCAGGGACTTGCAACGACCGAGCTTCCCGCTCTACCTCGGCCGCAAGTCATGTCCTTTAGCGAGTCCCCTAAATCCTGTGATCGTGACTACGCCGGGTCCGGTCGAGGCGTTAGCCAGAATTGAGATTCCTGAATGGCTGCATAGCGGCAAACGGTTGAAAGGAGATGTAATACAGCACACCGTTTTTTCCGATCCTGTGGAAGGTGTCGATCAGCCGACATCAACCGAGCAAGTACCAGGCGAGCCGCTCGACCGTCAAGCTTGGACATTTGGCGAATGTACTCTCTGGCATTTGAGCGGCGTTCTAGGGGAACGCGAGAGCATGGGGGTCGACGCATGACATATTACCTGACCCGTGCAGTACTTGACCGGAAAGCACCGGAACACGCGCTCAAGTCTTTGCTGGATCCGCCGGACGGGGATGCAGTGCTCAACGCCCATCACCGGTTGATGTGGACCTTGTTTCCTGATCGATGTGCAAAACGCGATTTCCTGTGGCGCTCGGACGAAAATGGAAAATTCCTGATTCTTTCGGCGCGGAAACCCCAGGTCTCGCGCTTGTTCAAACCGTTGGAGTCTAAGCCCTTCGCCCCGTTGTTGGCGGTCGGAGACCAGCTTGGTTTCATCCTCCGCGTAAACGCCACAAGAGACCGGCGGTCAGGACCGCAGGATGACGTCTCAATGGGTGCACGGTCCAGACCGACCAAGAACCGTCGTGTCGATATAGTAATGCATGGAATCCAAGAGCAAGGCCTTCAAGGTGGGACTACAGGTGTCGATTCCCGCGCCGCTCGCCGTTTGGATGTTGCCGATGAAGCGGCGCGAGCGTGGATGAACAGTCAAGGCGAACAACGTGGTTTTTCGATCGTGGAATTGGCGGTGGAGGACTACCGTGTTCGCAAGTTGAAACGCCGACGCGGCGCTGACGCCACATTCGGTGTGCTTGATTTAAAGGGAATGTTGACTGTTTTCGATCCGGAGGTCTTTACAAACGCCTTGCTCGGTGGGTTTGGCCGTGCCAAGGCCTATGGTTGCGGCCTAATGTTGATACGCCGCGCCTGAACTACGGTTTGAGTCTTTGCCGCTTCCAGGTACGGTCCCTCCGAAGCCGATACCGCTTAAGGAGCGGGCAGCGATGGTGTTTGTCGAGCGGGCACAGCTCGATGTAAAGGATGGAGCCTTTGTCGCTATCAACGCTGACGGTACGCGGACTCACATTCCCATAGGCGGTATTGCCTGTCTGATGCTTGAACCGGGTGCGCGAATTTCGCATCGAGCCGTTGCGCTCGCCGCCCGTGCTGGAACCTTGGTGACCTGGATCGGCGAGGCTGGAGTGCGGCTCTATGCGGCGGGTCAGCCAGGAGGAGCCCGTTCAGACAAGCTGCTGTGGCAGGCATCTCTTGCTCTCGATCCATCGGCCAGATTGCGGGTGGTGCGGGAAATGTACCGTATTCGTTTCGGTGAGGATGCGCCATTGAAACGATCGATCGATCAACTGCGCGGAATCGAAGGTGCACGCGTTCGGGCGAGCTATGACTTGCTTGCCCGGCAGCACGGGGTTAATTGGAAACGGCGGCGTTATAGTCCCGAAGATTGGGATAGTTCGGACATACCCAACCGCTGTCTGAGTGCCGCCACGGCCTGTCTTCATGGTCTGGCGGAAGCAGCGGTACTGGCCGCCGGTTACGCACCTGCAATTGGGTTTCTTCACACCGGAAAGCCGCGGTCATTTGTCTACGACATCGCAGATATGTGGAAAACAAAGACTGTGGTCCCAATAGCTTTTCAGATCGCCGGCAAGGCACAGAGTGGAAAGCTTGATATGCCTATTGATCGCGCGGTTCGCCTTGCTTGCCGAGATAACTTTCGCAGTACGGGACTGCTCTCGAAAATCATTCCCGGTATTGAGGGTGTGTTGAAAGCTGGAGACCTGCCAATCCCAGAACCTCCACCGGAGGCTATGGGGCCAGCATTCGAGGATGATCCGGGAGACGGCGATGCTGGTCATCGTAGTTGAAAATGCACCTCCCCGGCTTCGGGGTAGGCTGGCGGTATGGCTTTTGGAGATTCGTGCAGGTGTCTATGTAGGCCGCTATTCACGGCGTGTTCGAGAACGGATTTGGTCAGACGTAGAGGAGCTCATCGGGAACGGCAATGCCGTTATGGCGTGGACTGCACCCACAGACCAAGGCTACGACTTTGCAACCGCAGGTCAAAACCGTCGTGTGCCTGTTGATTTTGATGGTCTCAAACTGGTTGCGTTCGCACCCAAAAATGCTCCAGCGCCGACGAACTGATGAGCGAGTTGGTGTAGTCAGGACCTCTGAAATCTTTGGTAGAGATTGTGCATTTTGATTCTATGATATGAATCACCAGGTTACAATAAGTGTGTTCCCCGCCCACGCGGGGATGAACCGACTTTCGATCTCTTGCCATACGGTTGCCATACCGTGTTCCCCGCCCACGCGGGGATGAACCGAATACACGAGCAATCACAATTGATATTCCACAGTGTTCCCCGCCCACGCGGGGATGAACCGTTCATCTCCTCAAAATACTATTACGACCATGGGTGTTCCCCGCCCACGCGGGGATGAACCGCTCAATCAGGATAAAGTCCCGATGAAATGGTTGTGTTCCCCGCCCACGCGGGGATGAACCGCTCGATGGTATAGCCGAAGGTGCCGAGGTCAAGTGTTCCCCGCCCACGCGGGGATGAACCGTTTTATGAGTGATACTCGTACGGTTAGTTTCAGTGTTCCCCGCCCACGCGGGGATGAACCGCTTGTGTGCTCTCAGCGTAATCTGCTCAACATGTGTTCCCCGCCCACGCGGGGATGAACCGATCTTCACCTCCCTCTTCTGGGCGTTGTCACCGTGTTCCCCGCCCACGCGGGGATGAACCGGCCACGCCATTACCGAGCCACTAATCCGCCCGGTGTTCCCCGCCCACGCGGGGATGAACCGATTCAATCAGCTGAATAGACGGATGCGTCGGCGTGTTCCCCGCCCACGCGGGGATGAACCGGTGGTGGTTGTGTGTTCGCCGCGATGTTCGTCGTGTTCCCCGCCCACGCGGGGATGAACCGAACAAAGCATAGCCCTGTGCCGTGTCGTGTGCGTGTTCCCCGCCCACGCGGGGATGAACCGAACAAGCCCACGGCTCTAACCGACTTCGGTTTGTGTTCCCCGCCCACGCGGGGATGAACCGCCGTCGTACCACCACCGTAGAACCAGAATTCAGTGTTCCCCGCCCACGCGGGGATGAACCGCGAGATACAGAGCAACCAGCTAACTTCCCTTAGTGTTCCCCGCCCACGCGGGGATGAACCGACCCCCAAGTTTGAGCAGTTCAGGTTACATGTGTGTTCCCCGCCCACGCGGGGATGAACCGATCATCAACCTGACACAGGGAACTCAAGAATGGTGTTCCCCGCCCACGCGGGGATGAACCGTCATGAATGCTGGTCGAAGTTCATCATGGTCAAGTGTTCCCCGCCCACGCGGGGATGAACCGTTCAGACGAATTGGTTAGAGACCGATACGGCAGTGTTCCCCGCCCACGCGGGGATGAACCGTTTCCCCGCTTCAGTTTTTCAGAATACGGGGAGTGTTCCCCGCCCACGCGGGGATGAACCGTGGGCAGCACGAGCCTCGTGTTACAGGTTGGTGTGTTCCCCGCCCACGCGGGGATGAACCGTGGATCGATCCCGGTGTCCCGAGCGGTGCCGGGTGTTCCCCGCCCACGCGGGGATGAACCGAACAAAGCACAGCCCGGTCCCGTATCGAGTTCGTGTTCCCCGCCCACGCGGGGATGAACCGTACAACGTCTTCACCTTCCTCATGATACCAGGGTGTTCCCCGCCCACGCGGGGATGAACCGACGATCCGAATACTGGCGAGGAGAACGTTCAAGTGTTCCCCGCCCACGCGGGGATGAACCGCGGGATCGTGATGTTGTTGCTCTCAAGCGGAAGTGTTCCCCGCCCACGCGGGGATGAACCGCGTCAAATTGAAGCGGATAGGAAAGCTGCTGAGTGTTCCCCGCCCACGCGGGGATGAACCGTCAGGTTCCTCGTCACAATGGAACCAATTGCAGTGTTCCCCGCCCACGCGGGGATGAACCGAGCATCTATACCAATATCCGAAAGCTGCTGATGTGTTCCCCGCCCACGCGGGGATGAACCGTCGATACAGCAGGCAGGGCATCAACCGGGCTGGTGTTCCCCGCCCACGCGGGGATGAACCGTGAACACGCACTTGCAATATATTCAGACAAAAGTGTTCCCCGCCCACGCGGGGATGAACCGGCGTGCGCTTGCGAAGTTCATCGTCACATATTGTGTTCCCCGCCCACGCGGGGATGAACCGGACATCAGCATATGGACCGGCGCCGGGGAAGCGTGTTCCCCGCCCACGCGGGGATGAACCGAACATCTTGATGTTGCCATCATGCGGCTTGATGTGTTCCCCGCCCACGCGGGGATGAACCGTGCGCCGCGGTTGCCAACCCGCCATAGATCAGGTGTTCCCCGCCCACGCGGGGATGAACCGCAGTATCGACAGATCTTGCCGTGCCGTTTCAGGTGTTCCCCGCCCACGCGGGGATGAACCGCTGATTCAATGGATGCGCTTTCTGAAGAGATGGTGTTCCCCGCCCACGCGGGGATGAACCGGATCTCCGACACCGTCACCAACCTGTAACACGGTGTTCCCCGCCCACGCGGGGATGAACCGGTCGATTGCCTGTTGTGCAACCTGAGAAAGTTGTGTTCCCCGCCCACGCGGGGATGAACCGGCGTTCAGGAGGGTTGCAGAGGATCCCGATCAGTGTTCCCCGCCCACGCGGGGATGAACCGCCTTATCCCCGATTTGCGAATCGGTCGGCAGGGTGTTCCCCGCCCACGCGGGGATGAACCGAGGGTTACTGCGACCACCGCAGGTGCCTCCACGTGTTCCCCGCCCACGCGGGGATGAACCGTTGGATTGGATTGAAACCGGAACGCACCGTATGTGTTCCCCGCCCACGCGGGGATGAACCGTACGAATCATTGGTCGTGTTCGTTGTGTTCCAGTGTTCCCCGCCCACGCGGGGATGAACCGCACGGGGCGTTGACGGACCGGCAGCGACAACGGTGTTCCCCGCCCACGCGGGGATGAACCGAGACAGATACCGACGCTGATTCGTTCATTGCCGTGTTCCCCGCCCACGCGGGGATGAACCGTCTCGACGCGACGGTGAGTTGAGTTTGATTATGTGTTCCCCGCCCACGCGGGGATGAACCGCCTAACGGTCGTATTCAGGTGCTTGCGTTCCGGTGTTCCCCGCCCACGCGGGGATGAACCGGTGAAGTTGGACGGTATCGCGACGGCGGCCGAGTGTTCCCCGCCCACGCGGGGATGAACCGCTCGCGGGGATCGCGCCAGGTGCTGATACCAAGTGTTCCCCGCCCACGCGGGGATGAACCGTCAGTGCAACAGTTCCGGCATCCGCACGAGCAGTGTTCCCCGCCCACGCGGGGATGAACCGTTCAATGCAGTACAGAACAGTTCAATTTGATAGTGTTCCCCGCCCACGCGGGGATGAACCGGTGCCGAGGTCAATGTTCAAGCGGACTGGGATGTGTTCCCCGCCCACGCGGGGATGAACCGGCCGCTATGATGTCCGCTTGTGTGCGGTCTGGGTGTTCCCCGCCCACGCGGGGATGAACCGTGGTGTTCTCCACCGGGCAGTTCTGGCGGGCGGTGTTCCCCGCCCACGCGGGGATGAACCGTCACGATAGACGTGCCGGTTGGCAATTGGTTCGTGTTCCCCGCCCACGCGGGGATGAACCGTTTATGAGTGATACGAGAACCGTTAGTTTCAGGTGTTCCCCGCCCACGCGGGGATGAACCGTTGAGATCGATGTACCGGTTGGCAATTGGTTCGTGTTCCCCGCCCACGCGGGGATGAACCGGCCAAGCTGGACGGCATTGCGGCAAATGCGGAGTGTTCCCCGCCCACGCGGGGATGAACCGCCGACGGCAATTTTCCTGTTCAAGATGTGCTGGTGTTCCCCGCCCACGCGGGGATGAACCGGTCGAAAAAAGGTCAATTACGATACAGATTAGGTGTTCCCCGCCCACGCGGGGATGAACCGCAGATTCGTTTATCGACAACAAGCCGACATTGGTGTTCCCCGCCCACGCGGGGATGAACCGGCGACACATTCTATTACAGAACGCGCAACGGGGTGTTCCCCGCCCACGCGGGGATGAACCGCCACCGGAACAAGCTATGCTGGGGCACAATCGGTGTTCCCCGCCCACGCGGGGATGAACCGACACCTGTCGTCGTAATATTTCCGGTGAATGTGTGTTCCCCGCCCACGCGGGGATGAACCGCCACCGGAACAAGCTATGCCGGGGCGCAATCGGTGTTCCCCGCCCACGCGGGGATGAACCGAATGTCGCTGATAGGCAAATTGAAGCTCAACGGTGTTCCCCGCCCACGCGGGGATGAACCGGTTAAATCGGGTTAGATCGTGGTCTGGACGGTGTGTTCCCCGCCCACGCGGGGATGAACCGAAATTGCGTCGAATAACCTGAGTGCTGGTAGAGTGTTCCCCGCCCACGCGGGGATGAACCGGATTATCCTGACTGCTGATCAGACGATCACAGGTGTTCCCCGCCCACGCGGGGATGAACCGGCGTCTTCGGGTCTTCCGGGTAGTCCAACGGCGTGTTCCCCGCCCACGCGGGGATGAACCGTCCGGCAATCCGGTTCCAATAGCCAATGGACAGTGTTCCCCGCCCACGCGGGGATGAACCTTGGTATCGTTGGTTTGTTCCGGATAAACGAATGTGTTCCCCGCCCACGCGGGGATGAACCGCAACCAGCTAACCTCGCTCAATCGAGGCGACAGTGTTCCCCGCCCACGCGGGGATGAACCGAGGCACAACGCAAGGCCGACGAGATCGCGTCGGTGTTCCCCGCCCACGCGGGGATGAACCGCGTAAATCCGGATCATAGCCAATTCAATTTCGGTGTTCCCCGCCCACGCGGGGATGAACCGGCCGCAATCTCCTCGCCCTGTATTGTCGACGTGTGTTCCCCGCCCACGCGGGGATGAACCGTGCATTGTAATCTCGACGATTGCACGCCTGAGGTGTTCCCCGCCCACGCGGGGATGAACCGTGCTGGTAGATCTAGCACGTTCGACGAAATTGGTGTTCCCCGCCCACGCGGGGATGAACCATCAACGCCCGCCGTGTTCGTCTTGCCTCGAACGTGTTCCCCGCCCACGCGGGGATGAACCGGCCTGCGTCACAGGGCGTAACGGACAGGCGGAGTGTTCCCCGCCCACGCGGGGATGAACCGTGGACGGGTCGGTTCGTGACGCAAACGGATTGGTGTTCCCCGCCCACGCGGGGATGAACCATTTGCGAACCAGGAAATGTAAGTGTAACTGACGTGTTCCCCGCCCACGCGGGGATGAACCGCCACAAGGTGGAATGGCAAAGGCTTGGCAAGAGTGTTCCCCGCCCACGCGGGGATGAACCGTGTGGTTCCGCATGAAAACGAGCTTGTGGTGCGTGTTCCCCGCCCACGCGGGGATGAACCGTCGATTGCCTGTTGCGCAACCATCATCAGCTTGTGTTCCCCGCCCACGCGGGGATGAACCGGCTGATGAAATTGCGGCTAACAACCTGAATGCGTGTTCCCCGCCCACGCGGGGATGAACCGCCTTATCCCCGATTTGCGAATCGGTCGGTAGGGTGTTCCCCGCCCACGCGGGGATGAACCGGTAGGCATGAACCTCGATCGAATGAACTCAGAGTGTTCCCCGCCCACGCGGGGATGAACCGACGAGCTCATCATATGTGATGAGGACGAGGATGTGTTCCCCGCCCACGCGGGGATGAACCGTTCACTAATCATCCCTTCTCTTCTCGGGCTCGGTGTTCCCCGCCCACGCGGGGATGAACCGGGTTGACGCTCTCAATTCGCAATGCATACGCAGTGTTCCCCGCCCACGCGGGGATGAACCGTCAACGTTCAATCGGATTGGAACGCAACCAGCGGTGTTCCCCGCCCACGCGGGGATGAACCGCCAACCATCCCGACCCTGCCGACCGATTCGCAGTGTTCCCCGCCCACGCGGGGATGAACCGTTTACCGTGTGGAAAGAAATAAATGGATTACCGTGTTCCCCGCCCACGCGGGGATGAACCGGTCAAGCTGGGTTAGATCGTCATCTGGACGGTGTGTTCCCCGCCCACGCGGGGATGAACCGACCGAGATATCAGCATATGGACCGGGGCGGGTGTGTTCCCCGCCCACGCGGGGATGAACCGATACGAGAACGGTATCTTTCAGAATTCCGGTAGTGTTCCCCGCCCACGCGGGGATGAACCAGACCACGATCGGCCCCTCCTCGTAATTCACGAAGTGTTCCCCGCCCACGCGGGGATGAACCGGCCTTGTGTTGGCAATTCGTAACGCGTACGCGGTGTTCCCCGCCCACGCGGGGATGAACCGTATCCGACAACCGTCGGGATATTTTCACGCCAGTGTTCCCCGCCCACGCGCTATCATTGAATCACACTTGATTCCGACATGAGTTTGTGCATGATGCTGTTTCATGCAGATTGGTTTGCGTCAGGTTTCAGCGGGCACGATGTCGTGGCTGAGGAATGCATGCAAGAGTGGTGATTGCTCGCGCGCATCACTGGCGCGCGAGATCTCCAGTCTCGAGGGCTGGCTTGACTATCGGGGTCGCCCGCGTTTGTCATCGGGGCATCATGTTCTTCCGGTTCTGGCGCGCGAGCTTGGTGTTTCCTTGCCGCCCCGCGCGTTACCGGTTGGTGATGCCCATGTTCGTGCGGCGGTTGG
>CBDATS010000014.1:0-10152 GCA_965200245.1 bacterium
TCTGCTTTCACCAGTCCACATTTTCCTGTCAGCGCTCGCTACGGTCGACCCGTCGGCGAGCCACCGGGCCAGGATGACAGCCATGTCGCCATCTCGGCATACCGACGCCACCTCGCATGGACATGCCGTCCGGTGTGGACAGACGCCGGCCATGAGTGTGTCAGCCGGAACGGGTTGGCAGGCTGCTCAGGAGTCAGTGAAATCTCGGCGGTCGGCGGTCGGTGTGGACGGGCCGGGAGCTCCGGCCTCCGGAGGGCATCGGCGACGATGTGGACGACACCCGATTCGGACCGGAGCTTCCCGCTCACCCCGAGGAACGATGCGGTGCGAGCTCCTCGAGCGGGTCGAGATTGCCGACGGGGCGAGCGACCACTGGACATTCCTCGGCCGCGTGCTCCCGCACGGCGTCGAGTTCATCGACTTCTACCACGCCGCCGCGCATCTCGAGGATGTCTTCGATGCGGCTGATGGGGCCGATGACCCCAGGGCGACGGTGCAGTTCGAGAAGGACCGTCATCGGCTGCGCTACGAGACCGGGGGAGCCTCGAAGGTCATCCGGGCACTGTGCCATCTGCGCCCGCCCCGTCCCGGATGTGAACGCATCGGGCAAGTGCTCGGCGACTTCCGCAACCATCGCCACCGCATGGGCGACGCCGAGGCGAAGGACCAGGGGTTGCTCTATCGGCTCCGCAGTGGTCGAGGCGATATGCAAGACCTTTGGTCACGCAACGGCTCGAGCGTTCGGGCATGCGATGGAGTGAGCGCGGCGGGCAGGCCATTCCGACGCTGCGCGCGCTACTGCAAAGCAATCGCTTCGAGTCAGGGCGGGCGTTGTTGTCGGAGACGTATCGCGCTGAAGTGTCCGTTCCCGATCATGTCGTGCCCCTTGCGCCGACCAATCATCCACTCATCGATGAGCAGTTTCGGGGCACACCCGGTCAGCGACCCATGCCAGTCGAAGGGCCACGCCTTCGAGGGTGACTTCCTCCGAAAGCTTATTCCGGCAAGAAACCGGTGCCTTGATGGCTTCGGCAAATTTTCGGAAGTCGTCGAACCCTTTATGCTTCTCCGAGAACGAGTGCACCAGCATGACCGCCTTGCAGACTTTGTAGCTCTGTGCTTCATATATCGTGGCTGCCGTGCGGTGCAGAAGCTGATAGCGCAGGTTCTGGGCGTCGCTATCCTCGAGCTGCAAGGTCTCAAGGAGACCCGATAGCCGATGCTTGCCCTCCGAGGCACCATTCAGCCATTTCGAGACAACTTTATCGAAACCCTCGTTCACCTTGCCCTCAACCCCAAGTACGACGCACCCGTTCCTGTCGCCAATCAACGCCAATAAATCTGTGTGGCTGGATCCTCCAGGAACGGGGGGGCGAAGATCGGTCTTCTTTTCGAAAATGCCCTCGATCAGCTCCATGCCTCGGAATTCTTCAGCCTGACGCAGGACCTTCGCTACCGGCTCAGGGATGCCGTTTGCCCGTACCCAGGAATGGGCCAGCTCATAGGCCGAATGCCCCTTCTTCCAGTGCCCCTTCGGGAGATGCTGCATTACGTCTTCTGGATTCTCGACTGGATTCTCGACCTGCCCGAAGAAGAATTTGAATCTGTCGGTCATTTGAACCTCGCCTTGTCGTTGAACTGAAGCATGTCGGATTGCACGAGATCGGATCTTCCTGGGCCGCGACGCCCGCGCGAAACCGAAGGGAATTATACGGATAACTTGATTTTCTAGCCGAGATCTCGTAAAATGATGACATCGTAATCAACCGGATACCACGATGTCGAAGAAAGGCCCCGGACGAGCCCACCGAGAAGGGCTCACGGTAGTCGAACTACTCCAGATGTTCCCCGACGATGCCGCCGCCGAGAAGTGGTTCGAGGACCAGCGGTGGTCGGCGACTGGTCGTTTCTGCCCCGCTTGTGGCTCCCTCGACACCTATGAGGTGAAGGGCCGCAAGCCCATGCCCTACGCGTGCCGCGACTGCGACGAATACTTCTCCGTCAAGAAAGGCACCGTGATGCAGTCAAGCAAGCTCGGGCTCCAGAAATGGGCGATCGCCATCTACATGATGGTGACGGGCATCAAGGGAACCTCCAGCATGAAAATCCATCGTGACCTCGGAATTCGCCAGGCCACGGCGTGGCACCTGATGCAGAGGATACGGGAGGGTTTTCTCGAGGGGACCGCAGGGAAGATGACCGGTCCCGTTGAGGTGGACGAGGCTTACATCGGAGGTAAGCGCTCGAACATGCGCCCGGAACGGGCAAAGCGGTTCAGCGGTCGAGGGGTTCAGGGAAAGGCCATCATTGCCGGAGCCAAGGACCGCAAGACGAAGCGCGTCAGCGCGGAGGTTGTCCCGAACACCACGAAGCCGGTCCTGCATGACTTCATCGAGAAGCGAGTCGATGAGTCGGCGCAGGTGTACACCGATGAGCATCAATCGTACGAGGGGATCCCCTTCGAGCACGATTCAGTGAAACATTCAGTCGGCGAGTACGTGCGTGGGCAGGCTCACACGAACGGCATGGAATCGTTCTGGGCGCTGATGAAGCGCGGCTACCACGGCACCTTCCACAAGATGAGCCACAAGCACCTTGACCGGTATGTGAACGAGTTCGCTGGACGGAACAACATCCGGGACCTCGATACGATGAAGCAGATGGAGGTGCTATCTCAGGGGATGGTGGGCAAACGATTGACCTACGAGAAGCTCATTGCCCCGAACGGGCGAGAGTCAGGCGCACGGCCCCTCGGGCGAGGGAAGATGGCGGATTGACTATGCTGAGGCAGGAGAAGAAAATTCCCTCCACTGCGAAATTGGCGTAGGAGACGAACGTGCGTTACATCATCAGCTACGATTTACTCGATGAAGATCGAAGAGCCGATTACAGACGGGTGGAAAGGTATCTAGAAGATAGGGGCGCTCAAAAGATACTGAACACCGTATGGGTCATCAAAAGCACAGAAAGCGCCACTTCAATCCTTGACGAGTTGAAACTTGCTACCACCGGCAAAAAGGATAGGATCGCTGTCATCCCCAGTAGAATCAAGATCGAACTCTGGGCGGTGAGGCGACTCATAACTCCCAAAAAGAGACTCAAGTAAATCTCCTACTTGGTTGAGTATTTTTTCTTCTCGGCGATTTTCTGGACAGATACACAACTCAGCATTCAGCCAATGTATTTTCATGATCTCTTTCTCTAACAACAGCCAGTAGATTGAATAATCCGGGAATTATACGAGGAAATAACTCTCTAATCTAATCTCCTATCTTCAATTTTCCGGCTTGTTTCTTGAGGTTTCCTGATGCTCTGATTACCGAAGTGACTAGAGGCCGCCAATCAGACTCCATGTTATTGTCCCAGAATATTTGCATAGTTTCACAATGTGTTCCTGATATCTTCTTCTGTCTGCATCGCTCAATGTAAGAGTCGTAGAAGGCTTGAACTGCTAGCGCAAATTCTGGCTCAATAGAAGAATCATGAGGCCCGTCATACTCTCCCAAAGAAGCAAGAATCTGTTTGTTGACTGAAATATTGCGTGGCCCCCATCTCTCTAAATCTAGAGCGATATCCAAACGCAGTCCTGGCACGTTATCGTGCAATCCAATCTCGGCTACCCCGCACTGTTTTAGTACGGGAGCAATGGCATCATACGACCCCGACAGGTCGAATGACGCGGTGTGCCCTACTCCGCGGAAATCAGTTACTTCGATGACAAACGAGTCCCCGGTCATGAGAAGTCTGGCTAGATGTGCGTCGTCTACTGCGAATATTGCTGTTCCCTTTGAAGATGGAAGCCATTTGTCTTCTACTACCTTCTCCTTGTTTACTCGGTACCTAACTTCCATCAAGTCATTACCCAAATATTCTCGAAAGTTGAAGTAGGTAGAGAATTCCGTACCTTTGCAACGAATAACCGCGCTGTTCTTGTTAGTTCCTGCACCAGAAGAACCGACGGCAATTGCCACTGTCTCGTCTGTGAACGGGTCTGTTTTTGTATCTAGAGTCCATTTGGAGTCAGAAGCATCAGCAAACAGGGGACTGATTGTCAGTATCGTCAAGAGAGAAATGACTAACGCCTGTCTTCTTTTCGTCATGGCTCGATCTCCTCGCATCGCGCGCACGAATCCGAATCCCGACGCAAAATGGCGCCGGGCCGTGCATACGTCTCTCGGAACGAGTGAAGTCCCGCCTATTCACCCAAGCTCGGGGAGCTACCCTTCGCCGGGAATGCAGGCTGTTGTATTCAGCGGGCAACCCGGCAGAGGGCCGGACGCCCGAGAGACGTATACGGGTGCCATCTTGCTACAGGACGTGTCAGGGAGTCAATCAGAGGTGGCTCTGGTTGACCGTCGTACTGCGGAGTCGGACACTACCCGTTGACGTGAACGACCGCAGGAGCCGCAGCCATGCCGAAATCCGGTAGCCGAGGGGCGGCCGCACCTTAGAGATCCCCTCATGTTTCTTGTCAAGTTTGTATTTTCATGAATTGATACTATTGTGTTTCTATATTTCTCGGTCTGACGATTGCATACCCGAACACTCAAAAGTGGCTCATCAGGAGAAGGTCAACGTCATTTCGACTCGCCTGACCATTCATCCCATTTGCAAAGAGTTTCTTTTGAGATCATCATCCCAATCCGCACCCTCGTGAATGGAGATGGATGATGGCACCGAAGAACATCCTGCCAAGGAAGAAGATCGCCGACTTTATCGACCACTTGTACGACGGGGACCTGCACGCCAAACGCGTGTTGTCATTGGCCAACGCCACCTTGGGAGTGCTGGTCGGCGCCTCGTTGGCAGTGCATGCCATCGGCCAAGGACTGGCCCAGGCATTGGGCAAGCTGAGCAAGCATGGAGTGAAGCAGGTCGACCGGCTACTGAGCAATCAGGGAATCGATGTCTGGGAGTTTTTCGGCGACTGGATTCCGTATCTGGTCGGTGCACGCACCGAAGTGGTCGTGGCGATGGATTGGACGAGCTTCGCACGAGACCAGCAAGACACGGTGGTGTTGTCGATGTTGACCAGTCATGGACGTGCGACGCCGCTGATATGGAGAACGGTGGAGTCGTCGTCGCTCAAAGGGCAGATGAAGCGCCATGAGAAGGAGCTACTGGAGAGGTTGCGCGAGGGGGTGCCGGCAGGGGTGAAGGTGACGGTAGTCGCGGACCGGGGATTCGGGGACTGCAAGCTGTTCAAGACGCTCACGCAGGAGTTGGGATTCGAGTACGTGAGACGTATTCGCGGTGACATCTACGTCACGAGTGCGAAGGGTGAGCGGCGCAAGGCGGCGCAGTGGGTGGGCAACGCAGGCCGGTCGCGCACGTTGCGCAACGCGCAGGTGAGCGGCGAGCACGCCCTGGAGGTGGGCACGGTGGTGTGCGTGCACGCGCGCGAGATGAAGGAGCCGTGGTGCCTGGTGGCGAGTGAATCGAAAGTGGGGACGCGTCCATTGATTCGCTACGATGCGAAGCGGTGGGGGATCGAGACGAGCTTTCGCGACATCAAGGACATGCGGTTCGGGATGGGGCTGTCGGCGATGCGGGTATCCAGCGCACAACGTCGGGACCGGATGTTGTTGCTCAGTGCGTTGGCGATTGCATTGCTGTCGTTGTTGGGAGCGGCGGGGGAGAGCTTGGGGTACGACCGGTGGTTGAAGGTGAACACGGTGAAGTATCGCACGCATTCGTTGTTTCGTCAGGGGTTGATGCGATATGACCATATACCCGACTGGCCGGATGAGCGTGTACGGCCATTGATGGAGAAGTTTTCGCAAATGCTTATGGAGCAACGGGTATTCAAGGAAATCTTTGGTGTCATTTGATAGTTAAATGAGGGGATGGATAAGGGCCGCACCCGGTCAGAAGGGGCCGGTGCGGGAGTCGGCCCCTTTCGGGCTTCCGTCCGATTCGGAGTTCACGAGGTTCGTCGTCGAACGAGACCTTCAGCGTCGCATTCGAGACGACCGGAGCATGGGGCCGAAGTTAATCAAGCGGGATGAGGTATAGCTACCCATGAGCAGAAAGCCGATAGGAAGAATCGAAGGCGCGACGCCGGAGCAGGTTGCTCAGGCGATATTCGCCGCCGCAACCCCGCCGGACCCGACGAAGCGGAAGCCGAGGAACAAGCGCAAGCGTCGGGTGACCGATGAAATCTCCTACATGCGGAAGCCGAAGGAGCGAGGGTCGAGCGCGTGAGTTTCCCTCAACGCTGCAAGGTTTGTGGAAAACGAGACAAGTTCAACTTCTCTGTGCCGGACGATATCTGGGCTGAAGTCGTGCCAGAACCCTTTCGGCAACGTGTGGTCTGTCTTGGCTGCTTTGACGCCTTCGCTAGTCAGAAGGGCGTGCAATACGTGCATACCCTTTCTCGTAACCTTCACTTCGCCGGAGATGCTGCGAATCTCACCCTGGAGATTCGCGGCTGCTTAGGTAGACCGGAATGACGCTATGACGACTTCTTGCAAGTGCCGTCGTGGTCTTTGCTCTGGCACTGATTGCATAGCTCGCCGCTTGTCGGTTTCGAGTACCGGGTTTTATACCCGGACGTCGGTCAGTTGCTGCAATTCGTGCACCAGTGCCATGTATCGGAATAGGTTCTCCTTCGGTATTGCATCAGAAACTTCTCCTTCAAGGCGCGATTGATGAGTGGCGTATCCAGCTAGGGCCTGTTAACGCTATATGGATTTGATTGCGTCGACGATCAGTGCAAAGTAGATGAAGAAGGTGAAGACCACATCAAGCTTGTCGAACCGGGTGAATACGCGCCTGAACCGCTTCAGCCGCCGGAACAGACGCTCGACCTCGTTGCGCCTCTTGTACAACTCCCGATCATAGTCCCATGGACAGACGCGATTGGCCTTGGGCGGCACGACCGGCTTCAGCCCCAAGTCCACCACGAGCTGACGGGTCTCATCGCCTTCGTAGGCTTTATCCATCACCAGGCAACGCGCCTCATCGGGCAACGCCGTACGGGCCAGCAGGGCACGTCCTTGTGGCCCGTCACCCGCTTCTCCCCCGGAGAGTGAGAATCCGATGGCGCTTCGATCATCCGAGGCAATCAGATGAACCTTGGTGCTCCAGCCCCCGCGTGACTTCCCGATGGCTTGGGGACCGTTTTTTTGAGCGCTCCCGTCCCATCCGGGTGCACTTTCACTCTCGTGCTGTCGAGCGACATCACCTCCACTCGCACCCGAATGAGGTCCAGACGTTGCAACTCTGCAAACACTCGGTCCAGCACTCCGGCCTTCGCCCAGCGATTCATCCGTGTGTAGATGGTGTGCCAATTCCCGAAGGACGCCGGCAATCCACGCCACTTGCATCCTTGCTCGGCCACGTACAGGATGGCATCGAGCACCGCGAGATGACTGAGCGAGACATTGCCGCGTTGCTTGGGGAACAGGTGCGCGATGCGTTCGAAGTGTGTTTGCGTGAGTTCCATCGCCTGGAATCCTCTTCATCGACTGTGGTTCCAGCAGTCTATCAGAAATTGCGTTAACACGTCCTAGCTAGGATACCTCATCCCGATGCCAACGGCTACTCGTGAAGATACGCCGTCGCAGCCCGCCACACGCCGAATCTGGCGATGGATAGGGATTTTCAAGTTTCCCGTATAATTCCCAAACCGAAACCGTCTTGCGCACGACGGACCGATTCCCGTGCCGATCCTCGATCACCGCAAACAACCGAGGTGGTTCTGGTTCGTTGGACAATCTGATGGTGTAATGAAGGTGTACTGCGATTGATTGGGCGCCCTCGATAAACGGCTCCTGCCGACGGCAACTGGCGATGTCAACAGCATCGTCGCGGCGCTCATGGTCCCTGGTAAAGTGGGACCACCTCAATTCGCCGCGGACCGACCTGGATCGTGACTTGCTCGACACCCGAACGAAGTGCAGGCGGGTTGCCGTAGCGGTCGCGAATCCCGCAACGCTTGGCTTCGGAATGACTGGGCAGGCATGACTGCCGCGGTCCACTATCATGCGGGCCGATTCCCACTCGACGATCACCTCGACTGGAGCCGACTGATCCCGCTGCTCGGCCCAGCGGCCGGGGAGGTGGCGCGGTACGACGGAATGCTCGCCGCCCTGCCCAACGCCAACCTCCTGCTCGCACCCCTGACTACCCGGGAAGCAGTCCTTTCCTCGCGCATCGAAGGAACCCGGGCCACCATGGGCGAAGTGATGGAGTTCGAGGCCGGACGCCGCGATGTCCCCCGAATCGCCAGGACGACATACTCGAAGGGCTCGACTACCCCGCGGCCATCCGCCGAGCAGAGGAACTGATCGAGCGGCTGCCGCTCTCCGGGTCGGTTGGTGCCTGTTCTTCCTGAACGCGGTGCGGTCAGGCCGAGGACGATCTGGCCCGGACCAAGGGCATCCTCGACCTCTACGACGACATGAAGGTCCAGGTTGCGGAGACCACCCGCTCGTATGGAAAAACCGGCCACTCGTCGAATCCGGTCGAGACCTGCCGGTTGCTCCCTGCGTGACAACGGGGGTCGGGATCTCCGACCATGACCGGCTCACAGTACGCCATGCAGGCTCTGGAGGGGATTTTTCGACATCCGATCTTCCGCGCCACCGATTTCGGAGCGATGGCGGGTATCCCGGCGCCCACAGCGCGGCGGATTCTGATGGTGCTGCGGGAGAACGGCATTCTGCGCGAGCTTCGGGCCGACAAGGGGCGTCGGGTGGCAATCCTCGCGTTTCCGGCCCTTCTGGACGTCTGTGGAGGGGAACGACGCCCGTTGACGCTCGCCCGTGATCACCAACACCGTTTGTCGCTTACAGTCCGCACCCCGGACCCGATACGGACAAGGGCGCGGTGGCCAGTATACGGAGTTGGCTGAAGCGAAACGGGGTGGAGCCATGAGAAACACGATGGAGATCGAAGGGTACCGTGCCGTCATCCAGTTCGATCCCGACATCGAAATGTTCCGAGGCGAGTTCGTCGGTCTGAACGGAGGCGCGGATTTCTACGCCCGGGATATCGCGGGCCTCAGACGCGAGGGCGCCGCGTCCCTCGAGATGTTTCTGGATATGTGCAGGGAGGACGGGGTCGAGCCGCGAAAGCAGTTCTCCGGGAAGTTCAGCATGCGCATCCCGGTGGACCTGCACGCCGCCATTGCCGCGGCCGCCGCCGCCGATGGCAAGAGCCTCAATCAGTGGGTCACGGACGAGCTTCGTGCCTGCATCGGCGGCTCGGGGTAAGGATCACGCCATGGCCCTGAACCCCGTCGCCTACACCAAGAACGTCGTCCGGAGCTTCCTGCGCTACCAGCTCACCGCGTATCCCTTCGCCGACCCACGCCTGCACGCGCAGATGCGAGGGCTCCTTTCGCTCGACGAGACCCGCCGCTCGCCGCTGCTCGAGGGGCCGTACATCAGCCTTTCGTGACCATTCCGGCCGGGCGCTTCGGTGGCCTCGCTGGTCGCCGAAGGCCTGCTCCACCCGCATCCGGGCGAGCGGATCCCGCCGGAGATTACCCACCTCTACAGCCACCAGGAACGCGCCATCCGCGCGATTGCCGAGGGCCGGACGACCCTCGGCTCCACCGGCACCGGGTCGGGCAAGACCGAGTGCTTCCTCTACCCCATCGTCAGCCGGTGCCTCGCGCTGCGGGACGAGGGGGTGTCGCCCGGTATCAGTGCCATCATCGTCTTGTCCGATGAATGCGCTCGCCGAGGATCAGCTCATGCGGCTACGCGGGGTGCTGGCGGGCACGGGGATCCCATTCGGGATCTACGTCGGCAAGACCCCAGCCCTCTCTGCCGACATGACCGAGACATCGGTTCCCCGTGGAATGACTGTAGGGCGTGGAGGTGAACACCGATGAGAGCACAGAGCGATTCGATGACGTGGACCGATGCGGACGCCCCGGCCCTGGGGACCGAGGAGCGTAGCGACGAGGCCCCCAGGGCCGCAACCGCACAGGCGAACTGTCCACCCGATCCCGAGGTCGTGGCCAAGCCCACCCGGCGCCAGCTCATCGCCGAGTACCGGCTGCGGCTCCTCGAACAAGCCGACCGCTGCACACACCCCGGCGAGGGGCAATGGCGTTCGGTTAGCGGCTCAAACGCCTCGATCCGGCTCTGTGGGGCAGTCCGTATTCATAAAAAACAATAGGTTATGATGAATTCTACC
>CBDATS010000015.1:0-437208 GCA_965200245.1 bacterium
AACGGTGATAGTTTTTCGGCCCGTGCAATCAGCCGTTCCCACCCTTGGCCGTCGAGCAACGTTTCCGGGAAGAGGGAGCGAATCGGGCGAAGGACATCGGCAAAATTTTCCATATACGCACCCCTCGACCCGACAGGAATTCGTTTCCCATCAACAGGTGGCACCCCATTGAGGGTGCCACCTGTTGATGGATCTGTTCCAGCAATATCGTCTCGCCAGGATGTACCCTGAACCCGGAAACATGGTCGGTTGCGTCTTGCAAACGTGGCTAGCTAGCGAATTAATAGTATAGGTTGCCTCCGGCAACGGAAGCCAACTCGGCTTCCGTGAGCTCTTTCGAGCGCGGCAGCACCAGATGAGCCGTCGTCGCGTCGTCCTCGTGGACGAACAGGTTAATGTGCTCCGGCACGTTGAGGTTGTAGTCATCGCGCAGGACCGCTTTCGGGTCATTCAACAGCCGGGTGCGAAAATCATCGCTCTCGGCCGCTTGTAAAAGGAGTCGTTCGCGAAGTTCAGATACCGTTATTGCTCCCTTCGATGTTTCGATTTTCTGGGTCATCAGATTCTCCTTCTGGGTGAAGTATCAAGGTTAACGTTCGCAATACAAGAATTATCCTCTCTCAAAACATGATGTCAACAAATTTCTTGCGTTCTTGTATGTATATATGAAATATTTTTTGGCGGGTTAATATGATGGCGACGCTTGGCGGGTGCCCCTGCTTACGGAGAATGGGATGTCTGGAAACGGCGGGACACGATTCGAGGAGATCATCTCCGGCTCTCATACAGGGTACGTACGAATATCGCCGCTTGCAGACTATTTTACCGACCCTTACCGGTTCTTTCGATGGGCAAGGGCCGAGGCGCCTGTCCTCCATGTTCCGGAAATCAACTGTTGGGCGGTCGCCTGCTACAATGATATTGTCTCGATTTTCAGGGACACTGAAACGTTCTCTTCAGCCAACGTCCGCCAGCCTGTAGTGCCGTTCGGCCCCAAGGCGATGGAGGTTTACGAATCGGTTGGCATTGAGTTGCGGCCGACGCTGGTGGACGAGGATCCGCCAACCCACCGCCCCCACCGGCGCATTTTCGGCGCAGGTCTTTCTGCCCGTCTCATCCAGCAACTGGAGCCGAAGGTCCGCGCTACCGTTTCCCGCTATATCGACAGCTTCGTGGATGACGGAAGCACGGACCTCCTCAACCGGCTCATGATACCGACAGCAAGTAGCCTGCTGTTCCATTTTCTCGGCGGTGCCGACGAAGATTTCGACTTGGCCGACTGGCCGTTTGGGATGGAGGGGGTCCAAATCGGGGAATCCTCAATAGAGGTGGCACAAGTCTCATTCGTGGAGGTCATGGCCCACCAGTGGTCTTTTTCCGATAGGTTGATACAGGCTGCGCTCGAAAATCCCGGCGACAACTACCTCGGCGACATGGTTCGGTTGCGTCGCGCGGATCCGTCTCTGTTCACGGATAACTACCTGCACAACATCGTGTTCGGTATGTTGAGCGCCGGGGTGGACAACCAAAGCCACACGCTCGCCAATGGCATCCGGGCAATGCTCAATGAACGAACACCTTGGGAACGGCTGTGTGCCGACCCCGGTCTCATCCCCAACGCAGTCGAGGAAATCCTGCGTTTCGCCACCGCCCTCATGGTGTTTCCTGCGCGACTCACGACCCGTGAAGCCGAGGTCGGTGGACAGCGAATCCCCGCCGGGTCTCATATACGGTTGTTGCTCGCTTCCGGCAATCGTGACGAGACCGTTTTCCCGGACGGTGAGACGCTCGACATCGACCGCGGGAATGCCGAGGACCACCTCTCGTTCGGCTGTGGTGCGCATTACTGCATCGGCGCGCCGTTTGCCCGGCTCCAGATGAAGGTCATCCTGGAGGAGTTGACCCGGCGCTTGCCTCACATACGGCTCGCCACCGCTGTCCCGGAGGCCTTCCGGACATTGGCTTTTAGCGGTCTGAAGCGCCTGCCCGTCGAATGGGACTGATCGGCCCCACATTTCGGGAATTGCATACTTGAATCCACAAGCCTTATTCCCTTGATTTTGAAAAACGGATCCTCCGGCCGCCGGTCTCCCGGGAGAGCAGGGAACATGCGGACGGGCTTCCGGGAGGAAGCCTGTTCCTCACGAGAAAACGTCAAAAATTTCCTGCCTTCCCATCGGAATATCCCATATCCTGTTCATGATGACGATGCAAAAAAACGAAAACATCGGGGGTATCAACCCATCCACATTTCCTGAGGGTAAGGAGACCGGAATGAAATCTGCTACCGAGATACGCGAGTACCTGATCGGGAAGGCAGGCGACAGTGAGGAGTTCCGCGCCCGCCTGATTTCTGAACCGAAGGCCGTGATATCGGAGGAGTTCGGGGTAACGATGCCGGAGAATTTCAACCTGCATGTAATGGAAGACGACGCCGAGAACAGCTATCTCATCCTTCCGCTCCGTCCCGACTCACCGATGAACAGTTGAAAGACGCCAGTGGCGGCAGCTATTGGGATGATGTTGATACTATTCATGTGTAGGGAGAATGGGTGTCACGATTTCCTTTCCCGGACGACAACTTGAGCGACCGGGGGGGGAACAGGCCTTTTCACCAAAGCGCACGGATGAGGACGCCTGGCGGGCGTTTCTGGCGGCCCGTGGCGTCGAAATTATCCGGCGCGAGCCAGTGGTCGTGTGTTTCGCGGACAGCAGGCCATTCCTCATGGGTGAGGGAGAACCAGGCGGTGGGTAATATGCTCCGGCAACCGGGACTGTCGGGGAAGACACTCAGTTCCCGGGGTAGTTACGACCGCTTCTGGAACCGGAGAGCGAAGGCGCACCCATCGTCATAGACACTGATTTCAGCGAAAAAGCCCGGAAAATACGCAATCTTGGCTATCCGGATTCCCACTGACAAAGAGAATTTCGGGGGTATTTTCGGAATAAAATCATCGGAAGTCGAGGAGTTGATCGTAAACCACTTGTACTGGGCTCATTTCATGTTGACCAGGCTGTTCACGTCGGTCCGCTTTTATCTTCGAAGGCGCGAACTCGATTTCCGGTGAAGTGACGTATCGTTTCATCAACCGTGGGTTCACCAGCGGACAATACGATATACTGTATGAGGAATCATATGCCAGGCTGGTAGATATCGATATGTTTATGTGCATTATATTGGGGAATTGCTTTTCCATCATCCAGCAAACTGCCGGCAGGACAACCGCCTGTTTTTTCTGGTTGATTCTCGTCAGTGACGGGAAGGCTCAAAGCTGAAGCACTGTCATTCCATTCTGCACGGGGCTCCGCAGTCTCTCCTTCCTCAGTTGGAACTGACATCGGAATGACGGTGGTGGTCAGTTCCGGGCGAACAGGGACTTTTTTCGACAACCCCATATATAGATCGCTCAGTGGCCAGGAAACGAGGGCCGCATTGACATGGCCCCTGCGGGTTCGTTTCGATACGCAGGATGCGTAGCCGGACAGGCGCAGGGGGAATGTCCGGGGATCGGTGAGTCCGCCTGGTTGGCCGGACAAAACGGGAGAACGGAATTACTCCCCCTGAGATATCAGGAGTCCATCAACTCCCTGCATTTTTCCGTGAGAGCGGGAATGACTTTCTTGTAGTCGCCAACGATGCCGTAGCGTGCGCGCTGGAAGATGGGCGCTTCTGCGTCCGTGTTGATGGCCACGATGTTCTTGCTCGGTCCTGCGCCGACCATGTGCTGCATGGCGCCCGAGATGCCGACGGCGATGTAGAGGTTGGGGCTGACGATCTTGCCTGTCTGGCCCACCTGCATGGGTGTCGGCACCCAGCCTGCGTCGACGGCGGCGCGGCTCGCTCCCACGGCCGCCTTGAGAACCTTGGCGAGTTCCTGGAGGTATTCGAAATTCTCGGGTCTCCCCAGGCCGCGCCCGCCACTCACGACGATTTCCGCGTCTTCCAGGCGAACGCCTTCGGCTTCCACCTTCTTCGCTTCCACGAAATTCATGCGAATCTCATCGGCGTCTACCGAAACGCCGATCTCCATGAACTCGCCCTCGCGTCCCTCCTGTATATCGGCCAGCGGCAGGGCTTTCGCGCGCGTGGACGCGATGGAGAGGGTATCCGTTTTCGATCGAACATGGCTGATGGCGCTGCCTCCGTGCACCGGGCGGACGGCGGCGAGCCTACCGTCTTCGAGCATCAGGTCCGTGCAGTCGTGCGCGTAACTGGCCCCGCGCCGGAAGGCGAGACGGGGGGCCACGTCCCGGCCGGTGGAGGTGTTCGCGACGAGGAAGATGTTCGGGTTCTCCTCGCCCAGGGCGGCGTCGATCACTTTCAGATACGCCGCATTGGTGTAGCCCGCCAGAATGTCGGATTCGGCCGCCAGCACCTTGTCGGCTCCCAGGGCGATGAGTCCTTTCGCCAACTCATTCGTACCCGTACCGCCGAGCAGGAGAGCCACCAGGGAGCCGCCTTTTTCGTCGGCGAGTTTTCGGCCGATACCGCAAAGTTCGCTGCTCACGAGCGCGAGTTTGTCTCCGGCGCGCTCGGCGAGGATGAGGACGTTGTTCGACATGGCGTTGTTCTTTCTCCCCTAGATGATTTTATCTTCACGAAGGCGCAGGGCCAGGGCACCCGCCGCATCTTCGAGCGATTCGCCTTCGATGAATTCGCAATTTCCGTCGAAAACGGGTTTGTAGAATCTGGTGACCTCAAAGGTGGCCGCCGCCTTGCCGACCGAGGCGGGGTCTATCCCGAGATCCGAAGCGCCCCATATGGGAATCTGCTTGCGTGAGGCCATGAGGATGCCTTTGACCGAGGGCAGGCGAGGGGTGTTGATCTCGTTACTGGCGGTAAGCAGGCAAGGCGTCGAAACTTCCACGACCTCGACGCCGTCCTCGAGGGCCCGTTCGCAGCGAAGCCCCGAATCGGTTTTCTCCACACTCTGGAGTTGACTCACGCTCGGGAGGTCGAGCGCCTCGGCGAGGGCGAGGGCGGTGGCTCCGTAGCTCCAGTCACTGCTCAGCCTGCCGCAGAAGATGACATCGAAACCGCTCAGTTTTTGAACGGTGCCTGCCAGAATCCGCGCCGTGGCGAAGGCGTCGGAGCCCTCGAAGGCCTCGTCTTGGAGCAGTACGGCTTCATCGCAACCCATGGCCAGGCATTTCTTGAGGCTGTCCCTGGCTTTCTCGTCGCCCATCGTCACGACGGTGACTTTTCCGCCGTGTGCTTCCTTGAGGTTGATGGCCGCTTCGACGGCGTTTTCGCAGAAGCCGTTGATAACGGGCGATACGTTCGCAGGCGGGACGACGTCCATCCTCTCCTCGTCCACCTTGAAGTCACGAGGCGGAATATCGGGATCCTGTACTTGCTTGATGCAGACGATGATATCCAAAGGGTTGATTCTCCTTGTTTTAACTATTTCGAACCATCGGGGTTCGTACGAATCGTTCGAGTGTGTTCTGTATCGATAAACGAGACGGCCTAAAAATAATGAGATGGAGCCGATGCGTCAACCTGGAAAGGCGTTTTTCCCGAAGTTACGCGCCTCCTCCGCGTGGATTCCGATGAGGGGTTCGCCCCCGTGCGTTTGACAGGCGAAAAAATCCGCGCGATAAGAAGAATGTGCTCCGGCATGAGAGCGAAACATTTCATTGACGGTTTTTCAGCGTGTTTCCTGTATTCGTTCAGAGGATTTCCCTAATGTCAGAAGCAACCGAAGCCCAGATTCTCGATGCCCTGAGAAAGGTGCGGGATCCCGAGATCGGAAAGGATCTCGTTAGCCTCAACATGATCAAGGACGTGCAGATTTGCGGGGATGCGGTCGCCTTCACGCTCCAGTTGACCACGCCTGCACACCCGCGCAAGGAAGAGTTCGAGCAGGAGTGCAAGCTGGCGGTCGGCTCCCTGGAGAACGTGAATTCCGTGAACGTCCGGGTGACGAGCCACGTTACCGCCCGGCCTTCGATGGCGGGCAAGATGGATGTCGAGGGCGTGAAGAACATTATCGCCGTGGCCAGCGGAAAAGGCGGCGTAGGCAAATCGACCGTGGCGGTGAACATAGCGCTGGCGCTCTCCAGGGAAGGTGCCAGGGTGGGTATCTTGGATGCGGACATATACGGGCCGAGCCAGCCCCTGATGCTGGGTATCCCTGAGGCGCGTCCCATCGCCGAGGACGGGAACAGGATCCGGCCTCTGGAGGCGCACGGACTCAAGGTGATGTCGATGGGCTTTCTGGTCGATGAGGACAGCCCTGTCATCTGGCGTGGCCCCATGGTGATGCGTGCGCTCGTTCAGTTTTTGAGCGAGACGATCTGGGGGGAACTCGACTACCTTGTACTGGACCTGCCACCAGGTACGGGTGATGCGCAACTGACCATCGTGCAGCAGGTGTCACTTGCGGGTGCCGTCATCGTCAGCACGCCGCAGGACATCGCCTTGCTTGATGCACGCAAGGGTCTTCAGATGTTCCGGAAAACCGACGTGCCCATCCTCGGGATCATCGAAAACATGAGCTACTACCTGTGCCCCGAATGCGGTCATCGCGAGAACATCTTCGATACGGGTGGTGGGGAGAAGGCCTCCCAGCGTTACGAAGTCCCGTTCCTGGGTGTCATTCCTCTCGACGTCAAGGTGAGGCTGGGCGGGGACTTTGGCGTTCCGGTCGTTGCGGGGGAACCCGAGCATCCGACGGCAAAGGCGTTTCGCGAGGCGGCCAGGAAGGTGGCCGAGCAGGTGGCCATCTCCAATGCTTCTGGTCCCATATCAGTGCCTGAACTCAAGATCATCGGGTAAAATGTGAAACATGGTGTACGTTTGCCCTGCAGGAAATTCGGCTGCGCCATTCCGGTCCGCTGCTCTGCGAATTATTTTGTAAACCCATAAACGTCTTCGTCCGGGGCGAATAGCTTGCCTCCTGCGGGGCTTGCGGACGATTTTTCATAAGAGGACATATCATGGCGAAAGTAGTGCTTGTCGATCCGCTTTATTCGACTCCCGCGTGGAACGTGGCTTCCGACTGGCTGGGTGCGGAGCACGAAGTCGTTGCTCCCGCCGAATACACGCCTGAGGCCATCGACCCCCTTCTTCCGGACGCAGAGGGGATATTGACGGTGTTCCGGCCCGTCTCGCCCCAAATGATGGACATGGCGCCGAACCTCAAGGTGGTGGCCAAGCCGGGCGCGGGTGTGGACAACATTGATGTCGAGGCGGCGAACGAGCGGGGGGTCATGGTGTGCAACGTCGAGGGTGTCAGGGGACGATCCGTGGCGGAGCACGCCTTTTTCATGGCTCTCTATGTTGCGCGCCACGCCTGGATGAAGGATGAACAGGAAACTTGGGAGCACATGCCAGCGGTACAGTTAGGCGGCAAATCGCTGGGCATCGTGGGGCTGGGCGACATCGGC
The DNA here is from genome assembly GCA_965200245.1 of bacterium. Classification (GTDB taxonomy): domain Bacteria; phylum UBA8248; class UBA8248; order UBA8248; family UBA8248; genus Bin107. The sequence goes on from CBDATS010000015.1 coordinate 7,393, forward strand.
CGGAGAGCGGCGCGCATCGGCCATGGCTTCGGCATGGAATTGCTTATCAACACCCGGACGGAAGATCCTTCCTACGTGCCGGAGGCGAAGCTTGAGTTCGTGTCTTTCGATGCCCTTCTGCCGCGTGCAGACTTCCTGGTTTTGTGCATGCCGCTGGCTCCCGAGATGCGGGGTATCGTGAACAGGGCGAACCTTCTGAAAATGAAGCCCGACGCCATATTCATCAACGTTTCCAGGGGGCCCGCCGTGGTGAGCGACGATCTTCTGGAGGTGATGCGCGGCGGTCACCTCGCCGGCGCGGGACTCGACGTCACCGACCCCGAACCCTTGCCGAAGGATCACGGACTCTGGGGGCTTAAAAACGTCATCATCAGCCCGCATCATGCTTCCCGTACGCCCGAGACGCAGGTCGCCGCCATGGAGCGTACGGCGGAGAACATGCGTTTGGCCCTGGCAGGCGAAAGACCCGTCAACATCGTGAATCCGGGGGTCATCTGATACGTTTCATCTACTGCCGGACGGGTCGATGGGGGCCAGCCGGGTCGGAGTATGAATGCCGTTCGAACTGGTCGCCCTGAGCCCGGCAATCTTCTTTTCCCTCTCGAGCATCATGACGAGAAAAGGGCTGGACGGCAGTACGCCCCATACGGGCAGCCTGGTCGTCCTTATCTCGCAGGTCGTCTTTTTTTCCGCTGCCTTGGTGGTAGTGGATTTTTCACGAATATCGCTCTCGGTCTACTGGATTGCCTTTCTGGCGGCGGGGCTTTCCTCGCCTGCGCTGTCATTGCTGTTTCTCTATCGCTCGATTCAGCGAATCGGGGTGGCGCCCACGAGTTCCATCTCCAACACCCACGCCATCTTCGGGGCGCTTTGGGCCTTCATGTTTCTGGGCGAACGTCCGCCTGCCGTCGTCTGGATCGGGATTCTCCTGGTCGTGATCGGCGTTTACTGGATGACGAGCGGGGGAGGCCCGCTCGCCAGGGGGCGGGCACTGCTCCTGCCGTTCGCCTCGGCCGCTTTTTTCGGACTCGCTCATACGTTCCGGAAAATGGGGCTTGAGGGGATGGAATCGGTCGTTTTCGGAGGATTCCTGCAATCCGTCTCGGCGATTGCCCTGGGGCCGCTGTTCCTGAAGGCGAGCACCGGGTGGAGTCCGTTCGTGTTCAACAGGACTTCGCTAATCAACTTCATCTGGGCGGGTCTTGCGATGGCTGCTGCCCAGTTGACCCTGATGGCCGCCCTGAGCCTGGGGGAAGTATCGCGCGTCACGCCTCTCGTGGCGACAGTGCCGCTGTTCACGCTCGCCCTGGCACCCCTCATTCTCGGCAGGAGGGAGAGAATCACCCCGCGCATCGTCTTTGGCGCAATCGTCACGGTGGTGGGCGTCGTACTGGTGACGTCCCTGCGCTAGGCATCCGGAATACCCCGAATTTCCCTTACATTGGTTCAGGGCCAGTTCACATACGGTCCCTGTCATGCATTATGACGATTCGCGAAATAGACGCCCTGTCGCAGGTTTTTATCCCCCCATCCCGAATAAAAGGTTGACAGAACGGCCCGTGGGCGTTTATTTGAAAGGCAATAGAGCTTGCCGGCTCTTCGCACGCTGCGCGAAGCATAGAGCGAGCCGAAATTTGCTCCGTCCGTCGCATACGTCATCCCCTGTTTCTGCTATGGGAGTGATGAGGCCATGAACACGACTCCCGCCAACAACAGTTCTTCCGCCTCGGCCGCCGCCGGGATTCTCGGGGATATTTTTTCCGGCCTCGATCATGGACTCAGTTTCCGCCTGTGGGACGGGTCGACCCTCACGGTGGGCCGTGAAGTGCTGCCCCTGGTGGTGGCGTTCCCCTCGCTGGAATCATTCAAGCGTGTATTGCTGAACCCCACTGCGGATGCATTCGCGGAGGCCTATTGCGATTCGGCTATCGATTTCGAGGGCGATCTGTTCGAGGCCATGAAGGTGGCCGACAGCTTCGAGAAAATAGAACTGACCACGATACAGAAGTTCATGCTGGCCCTGCGCATATGGAAACTCCAGGAATGAGTGCGCCCGAAGTCATCGTCGTCGGAGGAGGCCCGGGAGGCAGCACGGCCGCCTGGGAACTCGCGAAACACGGCCGTCGCGTCCTCGTGCTCGATGCGGCGACCTTCCCGCGGGTCAAACTTTGCGCGGGCTGGGTCACCAAACAGGTAATGGCCGACCTGAAACTCAATCCGGCCGAATACCCTCACACCATCCAGCCGTTTCAGAGCGTGTTTGTGGGCTATGACGACAAGCTGCTGGAGACGAGGTGGAACGAACCCGCGAGCTACGGAATCATCAGGAGCCAGTTCGACACGTATCTCCTGAGGCGCGCGCAGGAAGGGGGCGTAGAGGTGCGCGAGGGTGTCCGGGTGCGTGGAGTGGAGAAGACGGCAAATGGGATGCGCGTGGACTTGGGCGACACGCAAATTGAAGCTCCACTCGTCATCGGCGCAGGCGGACACACCTGTCCGGTTGCCAGGGCGTTCGGCGACGTCTCGTCGAAAGAATCCGTTGTCCTCACGCAGGAGAGCGAGACGAATGTTGGCGCGGAAAAACTGCGTGCCCTCGCGCCGAACTACGGCTTGCCGGAGTTGTTCGCGGAGCCTGATTTCAGGGGTTATGCGTGGTACTTCACGAAAGGGGATTTTCTGAACATCGGCGTGGGCTGCGTCGGCAAGAAACCGAGCGTTCATGAACGCCTGGAGATATTGCTCGAAAAATTCCGCGAGACGGGCAGGCTGCCCGCCGGAACGGAACTCACGAAATTCCGAGGCCATGCCTATTCCGTGCATCGTACCCATGTGCGGCGGCCCGTGGGGGATGGCTTCGCACTTATCGGTGACGCCGCGGGTCTGGCGAAAGATTTCAGCGGAGAGGGCATCGGTCCCGCTGTCCACAGTGCCAGGATGGCGGCGGAGGCGGCGCACAGGTATCTGGATTCGGGTGAGGGCATCGCCGAATACGGTGAGGCACTCTATGCGAAATACGGAAGCGGCGGGGAAGGGATGCTTGACAGGTTGATCGATCGTCTTCCCGATAAGATACTTTTCGGCGTAGCGAAGTTCATTTGCGGCAACGCCTGGCTCAGACGCCGGCTGGTTCTGGAAGGCGCATTCGGAATCGGTTGAACAACCAACTGAGGAGGCTATGGTCAAAGAGAGAACAAAGGAATTCGACGCCGAAGCGATATCGCACCACTATGATGTTTCCAACGAATTCTACGAGCAGTTCCTGTGCGAGAACATGCTCTATACCTGCGCCTATTACCGTGAGCCAGACGGCGATCTCGCCCAGGCGCAGCGCGACAAGATGGATCTTGTTTGCAGAAAGCTCCGGCTTTCCCCTGGTGAAGATTACCTCGACATAGGGTGCGGTTGGGGTTCGCTGGCGATATGGGCGGCGAAGCACTACGGCGTGAACGCAACGGCCGTTACCCTCTCGCGCGAGCAGGCGAAATGGGGCCAGGAGTGGGCGCGCCGTGAGGGCATCGGGGAAAGGTGCGAGATTCATCACATGGACTACCGGGATTTTCCCGAAATGAGGACGTTCGACAAGATCTCCGCCATTGGTATCATCGAACACGTCGGTATCGCGAACTACATGAGCTATTTCACTTCTGTACGGAATCGCCTCCGCTCCGGGGGGTTGTTCCTGAACCACGGGATCACGGCCAACAAGTTCTGGAAGCACACGAGCCAGTACGATTTCCTCTTGCGCAATGTCTTTCCCAACGGCGAACTCGACAATATCTCCCACATCCAGGACGTGATGGAGCGCGCGCGCTGGGAGATACTCGACGTGGAGAACCTGAGGCTCCACTACGCGCGCACGTGCAAGCACTGGTACGATAGATTCGAGGAAAACGCCGAGCGGATACGGGAACTCGTCGGTGAGCGCACCTACCGGATTTACCGCCTCTGGCTGGTTTGCTCATCAAACGCGTTTTTCTGTAATTCGCTGGGTCTCTACCAGGTGCTGGCGCGAAAATACGAAAAAGAATATCGATTTGACCCGCCGACGTACCGTGAGGATATCTATAAAGCGTTCTTCGATCAGGACGCCTGAGCAGCGTCTCTGTACACGACCTGCATGAACGCTTCAAAGCTCACCCCACCATTCCGCCCGGCTTGGTACTGCCGGGGGCGTCACACCCAGAGCGTATGGGGATATTTTTTGCGAAAAAGCCCGCACATCGACTGGCGGCGCGAACGCTGGGACACGCCCGACGGTGATTTTCTGGATGTGGACTTTCTCGATCCCTCCGTCGTCAATGCTCCCACGCTGCTCATCCTTCACGGGCTGGAGGGTTCTTCGAATTCCCATTACGCACGGGGCGCGGCGGCCAGCGCACGCGCCCTCGGCTGGCGGACGCTGGCACTGAACTACCGTTCGTGCAGCGGCGAGCCGAACCGGAATCCCAGGTTCTACCATTGCGGGGAGACAGGGGATCTGGGTTTTGTTGTCGAACGTACTCTGGAGAGGTTCGATGCGCCGCTCGTGCTAGCGGGTTTTTCCCTTGGCGGGAATGTGCTGCTCAAGTGGCTCGGGGAATGCGGCGATGGGATTTTCCCTTGCATACGCGGTGCCGTCTGCATCTCCGCGAGCCTGAAACCCGCCGCGTGCGCGAAGGCGCTCGATTCATCTAGTGGCTTTATCTACAGGCGACATCTGTTGGGCAGCGTGAAGCAAAAGGCCGAGCGTTTTGCACGGCTTCACCCCGGTCTGATCGACATCGCCGAAGTTCGTCGCGCGCGGAAGTTTCACCGTTTCGACCGCCTCGTCATCGCGCCGCTGTATGGTTTCCGGGACGAACTGGATTATTACGAAAAGGCGGACGCTACGCCTTATTTGCGCCATATTCGCGTAAAAACGCTCCTGCTCGCCGCAGCGGACGACCCCATCGTTCCCCCACACGTATTTCCTCATCGAGAAGTGGGAGAATCGAAGTGGCTGAGCGGCGTTTTGTCCGAGAGGGGAGGGCACGTGGGTTTCGTGACGGGTAGCAACCCCTGCTCGCCGAACTACTGGGCCGAGGAGCGCGCGCTCACATTTCTGGAAAATCGCCTGAATATCTGAAGCGGAAATCAGGCGTATCTGTCGTATTCTCTGGTGTTGATCCTTTCGTGACGAGCCAGTGCGCAACGGATCAGCCGATCGAGCATTTCGGAGTAGGAGACTCCCGCCGCCTGAATCATGCGCGGATATCCACTCAACTGCGTGAAGCCGGGTAGGGTGTTCACCTCGTTGATGTAGGTTTCGCCCGTCCTTTCGCGATAGAAAAAATCCACACGGGCGAGTCCCGAACACCCGAGGGCGCGGAACGCGCCCCGCGCGCAAGAGCGGGCGTGCTCGGCGAGAGATTTCTCCACGGGTGCGGGAATTATCAGTTCCGCGCGCCCTTCTTCATATTTTGCCTCGTAGTCGTACCACCCCGAACGCACAACAATTTCCATGAGCGGGCTGGCCAGTATATCGTCCGTTGCCGGGCCTTCGAGCACGGAGCACTCGAGTTCGCGCCCCTGTGCATGTTCTTCGAGCAGTATTTTGCTGTCGAAGCGGAAAGCGTCCTCTACGGCGTCTTGCAGATCAATTGGCTTCTCTGCCAGGTGGACGCCAACGCTGCTGCCCGATGAAGAGGGCTTGACGAACAGGGGATATCCGATTTTGGAGGCCGCCTCTCTGGAGATCGCCCCTTGATTCGTTTTCCATGTTTCGGGGTATAGCGTGAGCGCGGGCAGAACAGGCAGTCCCGCCGCGCGCAGTACCGCCTTGGCCACGGCCTTGTCCATCGTTACGGCCGAAGACGTGCACCCGGAACCCACGAATGGAACCTCTGCCAACTCGAAAAGTCCCTGCAGTGTGCCGTCTTCCCCGAACGTGCCGTGGATGATGGGGAAGAATACGTCGACCGCGAGAGTTTCATTCCTGTCGGCGTAGCGTAGCGGAGCGCCGTTCGGTGTGCCGGAGAAGATCACCTCCTTGCCAGCATCAGGCGATGCATTAGGATGGGGCAGGGCGATCCATGCGCCCGACTTCGAGATAAGTATGGGGTGCACTTCGTATTTATCGGCTTCGAGCTCTGCCATGATAGCCCGGCCGGAGTTGCAACTCACTTCGTGCTCGGTTGATCTGCCGCCGAACACGACACCGACGCTGGTTTTTCCGGATGCAGACGCCATTTGCGGCGAATCCTTCCTCTGGGCGTGTGGACGAAAATTTTCAGGTGGGCGAATATCTAGCGTATCAGTTTCGAGAGGAATTTGAAATCCTCGGTACCTGCCACGCGGAGCAAATCGAAGAGTGCCTGCTCGGTCGTGGCGGGAATGGCACCCGCACGTTCCAGAGCTGCAAGGCCTGTCCGCCAGTTCAGCTTCGAGCGTGAACAGGTGGCGTCGGCTACGACGTGGACGATGTAGCCGTTGGCCAATAGGTCGAGAGCCGTCTGGTAACAGCACACGTGCGTTTCTGCCCCTGTGAGCAGTATCTTCGTCATGCCCGTTTCGTGCAGGCGGGGGGGGAATGTCTCCTCGGCGCAGCAACTGAAAGCGATTTTCTCGATGGGTGAGAAACCCGGCGTCTTCTCCGCCACCGCTGCGACGGTGGGCCCGAGTCCTTTGGGGTATTGCTCGGTGACGAGCACCGGGAAACCGAGGCGTTTCGCCGCTTCCGCCAGCGTGAGGATGCGGTCTATGACCTGCGTTCGCACGTCATCCCTCATCGCGGACATGAGTCGTTCCTGCGCGTCGACGATGAGCAGGAGGCAGTCTTCGGGCGTGAGTCGAAACGAATCGATGTCCGGCATGCGCTCTCCACTTTGGAGGTTGAACGGGCAACCAGGAAAAAGGCTATTACAGCGTCTTTCGGGGGTCAAGGAACGGTCCGATGCCTTGATCCGTGTATGTGCGTAGGATAGCATCGCGCAATATTTCAGGCCATCATGGAAACCAACAAAAGGGGAACAACATGCCGGATAAGGCGAAAGTCGTCCTGACCGATTACGTCTGGGATTCCCTGGACGTCGAAAACGAGATTCTGGGCGAACTGGTCGATATCGTTGCCATGCAGACGAAAACGCCCGCGGAATTCCTGGCGGAAGCCGCCGACTGCGACGCGGTTTTGAACACCTACGCCGGTCCCATCACGAAAGAGGACATGGCGGAGATGCCGAATTGCAAGATCATTGCACGCTACGGCATCGGTGTGGACACGATTGACCTGGACGCTGCCACCGAGGCGGGCATCATCGTCACCAACAACCCCACCTACTGTATCGAAGAGGTGGCCGAGCACACGATGGCACTCCTGCTGGCATCGGCACGCAAGGTGGCTTTTTATGATCGCCAAGTGCGCGCGGGCGAATGGGCCGTTCCGCCGGGCAAGCCGATGTTTCGCCTGGTGGGCGCCACGCTGGGCCTCGTGGGCTTCGGGAACATCGCCCGCATGGTGGCTGCCCGTGCCGCTGCGTTCGGGATGCGGGTGCTGTTCAACGACCCCTTCGTGGAGCAGGGCCAGTTCGATGTCCCCGGCGAGAAGATGGAATTGGCCGATATGTACGCGCAGTCTGATTTTGTCTCTATCCACCCGCCGCTCATCCCCCAGACGCGCGGTATGGTGGACGACGAGGCGTTTGCGCAGATGAAAAGCACCGCTGTTATTATCAACTGTTCGCGCGGTCCCATCATTGACACCGACGCCCTCGTGCGCGCGCTCGATGCGGGAGAAATCGCAGGCTGCGCACTGGATACGACCGACCCAGAACCCCTGCCCGATCCTCACCCCCTGAGGGGTCGTGAGAACGTCATCATCAATCCCCACGCGGCATGGTACAGCGAGGAGTCCATGGTGGGGCTCCAGCAGGGCGCGCCCAACGAGGTGCGCCGCGTACTCTCGGGCGAGTGGCCCGTGAACGTAGTGAACAGAGCAGTCAGGAACGACAACCGCGCAGGATTGTAGGTAGGAGTGATTTTCGAGAGCGTCTCGTTTCGATTAGTGCAGATTCTTGCGAGGGTGGTTCATGAGCTGCCCCTGCAATTCCTGATAATTTTCACACCTATACGAAGTCAAAACGGTGGACAAGAGAACCCTGTAAGGTCAGGTCACGTCCTTTCCCTGCGAGTTTTAGTTGGCCCCATTGAGAGCAGAGTTGCCGGAATGGTGGCGCGCAGGATTGCGCCACACCATGGTGGCTACCATTCTGGTAGCTTGGTTCCTGGCACCAGTCAGGATTTCTACTGTTGCTAACAGTCATGAACGACGAAAAAAGCGGGAGTTTTGCGGTCACTCCTAGGCTGGAAAGAACAGGAATCTTTACTGAAGGAATGACAAAACAGATAGCGAAGACGCTCCATAAGAGCATAAGGGGTAACACCCGAAAGGTGGAAAAATTTGAAAAAGAGGCTGGTGAGCGGGGTATTGCGCCGAACAGGCTCCTTAATGGAGTCCTTGGAACACTGATGAGTGGCCGCGGATCGAGGCTGGAATTCGTCTCCTACGATCCACCATGTGCGCCGCACAGGCCATCGCGCACGATATGGAAAGGGAAGGGGGGAGGAAATCCTCGAAATCAGCAGGAATATCTCCAAAGTCGCGCCGGATTAGCCAAGCAGGCCGGAGAAGTATCTGCGAAATCAGATAGATTCAGGAGGTGATAAATCGTGAGTCGACCCTCCACGGTACTGCTGGTTCGGTCAGGTAAAAGTCAACGATAGGGGCATATATGCATGCCGACGCCGACGGATAGCGGACGTGCTTTCTTGCCTCTAGGGGTATTGGCATTCATTATCGGGATTGATTTCTGCCCTGTCCCGGATGTTAGGGTTAAATGTTCCAACAAATCGGTCCGTCGCGGCGTGTTGATAGAGTGTGTCGTTTCTTGCCATTGAAAATAACTCCAGAAGCATGATTCGCGTAAATTTTTGCATTCTAGAAAGGTCACGAGGCTAATGTTGTTAGTGTCGGCAAAATCAATTTTATAGGCATTATAAAAAATTCTATGACGCACATCAGGAAACAGGGCTGGGTTTACGCGTGAGTCCATAGTGTAACTTCGAATCATGTCGATCATAGATCGCATCGCTGGTGAAATCGATCCTGATTGGTGCTTCAGTCCCTCAAGTTGCTCTGCAGAGATACTCTGATTTCGATAAAGAGTTGAAATATCCTTCTTGGCACGAAGATTAGGTAGGTCGCTTATATGATCGTCATCGTAATTTGTCACAAAAAAGCGGTCAATGCACCATACCCTCTGTTGAGAGAGGAATTCTGATAGGCGGTTTTGGTCGTCGCTACCACAATCCCAAAGCATGACATTGCGTTGTTGTGGATAAGTGACACGCAAAGCCCATGGCCGACATCGTGAACAGTCACCCTCATTGTTCTGACTCCCTTTGGTTTTGTTTTTCGGGCGATTTTGGTGACACTCGTTCACTCTCTTCAGAAGTGCGTGGGGGGCGAATCCCCCACGCAGTTCGAGCAATGTCTTCAATTTTTACTAAAAACCTGTCTACGTTTAAGCCAACCACAAAAGATAAGGCCAGAAAACCATATTGGTTTGAAGAGGTAGTGTGTTGGGCGTCGAGAACCAAAAGACCGGCATTGAGAAATATAAATGCCACCAAACCAACAATTGAACTGACGACAGGACGGATGATGTACCACGCTGTCCAATTCGGATCCCATGACTTCTTGACGGATCGATGGAGATATATTGCTCTCAAGCAATAAACGACTCCGCCGAGGGCACCCATGAGTGTACATTGATAAGCGAGGGAAAACGGCTCAAGCCATGATGGCAAGCATCCCCTTACACTAACGCTCCAAAGCCAACCGATTAGCGGGAGCCAAGCTATCAGATATAGGACCAGTCTCGTCATGGAGTTTTCCCGGATGTCTCTATAGATCGCCTTCGCTCTCGTCGATAAAACGGTCGATCAGACCTTGGTCGCCGACGCGGGGCGCGCCAAACGTATAACAGGCTGCGAGCCGTTGTGAGCTTTGAAACCATGTAGCGACCACTGCAAGTGCTCCGCCTAAGGAGTGTCCAGTAATGTAAAGTGGGATATCCTCATGGCTTTTAAGGCGATTGCAAATGTCCTCGTGTACCGACATGTAGGCGTCATGAAAACCCTTGTGCATGTTACCGATGATGGTACCGGTTCTAGTATCTTTAATCGGTACAGGACTGACGTCCAGATTGGTCATCCAATCCTTGATCTGCTTGATGCCACGGAAGCAGATGACCGCCATGCCAGTCCCCTTGTCGTCACGGCGGTAAGCGACAAAGCCTTGGGTATCAGTCTCGGGTTTATGCAAGACATTGCCCGCAAGTTCGAAGCCACCGACTTTAAGTGCCGCTTTTAGCTTTTCATTCTTGTCTGCCTCAGTGCCGGGTGCCGGATTGATCTCAGCTAAAATATTCTGAAATGCCGTCAGCCGCTCGGCGATCTCGTCCTGCTTTGTTAGCTTCGCGAGTTCCGCAGCAAGGGACAGGATCGCCTGCTCTGATTCCTCGTCAAATGGGGTGTGAACAAGTTCGGCAAGTATCGCCATGAGCCAAGCTGTCCGATCACTGTAGGCGGTGCTTAACTGGCACACTCATTTCTGTGATGTCTTTGAAGTCGTTTTGGATATCAACAGTCATCTCTTGCCCTTTTATCTTTCATGAACACCCATAAAAGCTGAAATCAGAAAGTTCATTAACCTTGTGAAACTGGTAGTATCGCCGTGACAAGGTCACATGATCATCCATGGAAAGACGAGTTCCGGAAAATACGGTAGGGCGGCTCAATGAAATTGACGAGCGGTCTTCTTAGGGTACTGGCGGATGTCGAGCGCCATGGGGCGCTCATCCGCGGAACGCAAGGGCCTCTGGAGGAATTACGTCGCGCATTTGTCGTTGACCCAGCTTTCGAATTGTACGAGCAGTGCTCTAGGATACAGGACATGATGGACGCGTTCAATGCGCGGCTTATCCTACCAGAAGTACCCTATGCGGTAAAGCTCATGGAGAAGTACCGTCAGAGTTTAGCGGCCGAGAAGAACATGAGACTTGCGGGGTGGGCCAAGGAAATCCATTTGGCCATGGAAGCCATGCGCACACCATGGTTAGACACACAAGAAACCTTGCGGTCGGTTAAGAGCTTCGTGGAGATACAAGGAATAGGTGGCATGCTTGAGCGCATGCCGAGTTTCAAAGATACGGTCAGCGCGACGCTCCGAGAGGCCCTCGGTGACTGGCGCGACAAGATCACATGGTCGGAGCCAGTGCTAACGGACCTTAGTGTCCGTGGGGCTTTTTACGTTGACTTGGGTTTTGACCCGTCTCTCACCGACTTCCCGGCGCCTGCTTTCCAAGAATGCACGAAGATTGCTGGTTTACGTCGCGATCCGCCGCCCTTGGTAAGTGCCTATGGCGAACCGGTCCCTCGTGCTCAAGATGATGAAGAAGAGGCGCTGATTAGGACAAACGCTGCCCATGATTGGCTCCTGCGCTTTGAGACAAGCCTACGACGCTTCATCGACGCCCGGATGACCGCCGTTTTCGGACCGCACTGGCCCAAGCATCAACTGCCAAACGGTGTCTATGAGCAATGGATGACAAAACGAGAGGCCGCAGTGAAGGCGGGTAGAGAGTCAAAGCCGTTGGTTGCCTACGCGGACTTTAGCGACTATGAGAGGCTGATCTGCAAGAGGGACAATTGGCGTCAGGTGTTCAGCAGCTATTTTGGGCGTCGAGAAAGTGTCCGTGAAAGCTTCCAGCGCCTCCACCCCATCCGTCTGGACACCATGCATGCCCGCCCGATCGGACAAGACGACGAATTGCTGCTATATGTGGAGATCCAACGCTTCGCCCGCATTATTTCAGCCAGTACTTTAAGTCCGCTAGGACAGTGCCGCGAGAGTCTCAGTACCCGCGATTGAGTGTAGGATGCAGGGGAGACATGAATATCATTTTCCACGATTTCCCGCACCCGGGTATCGGTCTGTCGGTTGTGCCTGACCCTCAGACGCGCTTGAAGGTTCTGGGCAACGAAGAGAACTTGGAACGCGCATATTTCATCGACAGTTACGACGAACTTCCTTACTTGTGAATCAACAGCATCCGGCCTCTCGGGTGAACAGTGAATCGTCGTTCGCCCCGTAATCGGATCGATAGATGATGTAGCTTTTCCCTAAGATCAAGTCATCAATTGGGGAATAATTAAGCAAAAAGCTGATGAAAATCCATGGTAAATCAATGAGTTCAATAAATTGAACGGGCAGCATTGAGGTCACCTATCTGCGATAAGTCAGGAAGACTAATTTGTTTTGGCAACTGTCCCTTTTTGAGAATTCAGGTGTAAGGGTGTGTATGGATTGCATCAATCAGAGGGAGACACGGTTCCACCGGCTATCCGGCGGTCGACCCCCCGACCGACCCGCGGGCGCCCCGCAGCAGCAGGAATCCGGCGATCAGCGTCTAGGCGCTGAATACGGTCAGTCCGAACTGGCGCACCGGACTCAGCGCGGGAAAGAACGGGGTCAGGCTTCCCGCGATACCGAGAAACCCGCTGGCGGCGACGATGTATGCGCTCCAGCGGGGGAACGGTCCCGGCCAGCGCAGCGCTGCCGCACCGAACAGGAGTGCGGCGACGGCGAGCAGGGTGCTCCCCAGCCAGGCTCCGTTGTTCCGGAACTGCATCAGGGCGCCGATCGGCACCCTGAGAATCTTCTGTTCACCGGGCGGGGCGGCCACGTAAGCGGCCGAGGCGGCCTGCGCGAGGCTGATGCTGACCATCGCCTCGATCAGGAATACGCCGGTCCCGAGCAGCATCGCCGCACGGGCCAGGTGAAGCGAGGGATGCCGCCCGGTCATTAGCTGCGCCATGCCCGTTCCGAACCCGGCGGCGCACACGATGGATGCCAAGAAAAGATACAGCGCGGTCACGGAACCCCCCGGATTGCCGGCCATCGCCGTCATAATCGCGTGCACATCGCCGGCCTCCATGGCCGGTTCCGACAGGTCAGTGGTGGCGAGAGTCGCCAGCGCGAGCATCGAGAGCGCGAACCACAGGATGCCGCCGGCGCCGGTCAGGCATCCCAGCGCGGTCGACGCCCCTTCCGGGGCGGGTCATGCCTCATCCTGTAGGGGGTAGACGACACCGAACTTCTCCTCGATCAACCCGGGGTCGGGACGGCCACTCCTGTTCTGGCGCGACGTCTCGGCCATGAACTCCTCGGCCCAGTGGCCGGGGAAGATGTAGCTGATCATCCTTGCCGTCGTGGTGCCGGTGTTCTCCACGTAGTGGGATACGCCGCGGGGGCAGTGGATCGTGTCCCCGCTGCCCAGACGGTATGTCTCGCCGCCGATCCGGGCCGACAGCACGCCCTCGATGACGTGGAAGGTCTGGTCCTCCCACTTGTGGTAATGCTCCGGGATGTGCCCTCCGGGCTCGATGTAAGGGTGCTGGGCGCAGACTCTACTCCTCATAATACCGTGTCATCTTCATTACGGTATTATGTTCAAGAAGAAGATCGTTCACAAGCTCGTCAAAACTTCCGCCATCCGGCGAGAAACGCGCATCTGCCCTTGACACGAGGTGATTTCGTCCGTAATAAGAACCTTGCGTTTGCTTACATCCCTGTGGTCTCGGCGTCCGGCGAGGCCATGAGCCGCCCGTGGCGAAGCCAAGCGAATCGGTTTCATTATTCCTTGTTATCGGGGATAATGCACCAGAACGGCGCTTGACTATGAGTTGGGATGAGCCAGACTGTAATTTGGTTCGAGTCTCAGAACAGGAGTTCACAGTCCGCATGAACACGCGCTTGAAAGCCCCTCCAGTGAAGCTGCCGGCCGAGTACGAGTCGGAGGCGAAAGAAAAGAAACCGTTCATCGACCGCAGGAGGTTCATGAACTACACGGGGTGGCTGGGAGTCTTGGGTGCCATCCATGTCGCTCTGCTGGGTTTTCTGCGTTTTATGTTCCCGCGCGTTCTGTTCGAGCCGCCCACAGAGTTCAAGGCGGGCAATCCGGCCGATTACGCCGTGGGCGTGGTGGATACCCGCTATGTGAACAGTGAGCGTGTCTGGGTTATTCGCGAGCAGGGAGGATTCTACGCCCTGAGTGCAATATGCACCCATTTGGGATGCACGCCCACATACCTGGGTTCGGAGGATAAGTTCAAGTGTCCTTGCCACGGGAGCGGGTTCCGGAGAAGTGGAATCAACTTCGAGGGTCCGGCTCCGAGGCCGCTTGAGAGGCTCAAGATTGGCTTGGCCGAGGATGGGCAGTTGCTTATTGATAAGGGCAAGCTGTTCCGCCATGAAAAAGGAGAATGGGAAGCCCCGGGTTCGTTCCTCTTTATCTGAATCATAAAGGTTTTCATGTTCGTTCGACGTCAGTTCGTGGGGGTTTTTAGATGCCGAGTTTGAAAGAACGATTGAACCTGGAGCAGGTGAAGCGAAGTGTGCTTGACTCTCAGGTCTGGAGGTCGATGTTCCGCCACGGATATGAGGACACGCCGAGAAACCGCGTTCTCATGGTCGTGGACAACCTCTGGTTGCACCTGCATCCCACGAAAATCAGGCGACACGCCATCCGCATCCGATTCACATGGTGCATGGGTGGGGTGACGTTCCTGCTGTTCCTCTACCTCGTCGTCACCGGCGTGGTCTTGATGTTCTACTACCGGCCCGTAGGCGAGTACGCCTACGCCGACATCAAGTTCCTCGAATTCGATGCTCCTTTCGGTATGTTCATGCGCAACATGCACCGTTGGGCGGCGCACGCCATGGTCATTGCCGTGTGGCTCCACATGCTGCGTGTCTTCATGACGGGTTCTTACAAGCCGCCACGCGAGTTCAACTGGGTCATCGGGGTGCTCCTGCTCACGCTTACGTTGCTGCTCAGCTTTACCGGTTATCTGCTCCCCTGGGATCAGCTTGCCATCTGGGCGGTGACGGTGGGAACCAACATGGCGCGGGCGACGCCGCTCCTCGGGCACGAAGGGCCGTTCGCCGAAATGGTGGGAGTCACACCGCGCTTCGATGCGCGTTCGGCGTTGCTGGGCGGAACTATCGTCGGCCCGCCCACGCTATTGCGTTTCTACGTGCTGCACTGCATCGTTGTTCCGCTGATTGCGGCGATTCTGATGATGGTGCATTTCTGGAGAATTCGAAAAGACGGGGGCATCTCCGGGCCGCTATAAGTTTCTCGGGCCATATATAAGAAGAGAAGGGCGAGACCATTGGCGAAGGAAGATAAGGTCGTCGGCTCTGCCGATGAGATGGCCAAGACGAGTTGGGAGCGGGTGAACGACAAGGTTCACGTGTGGCCCTATCTCACGCGACTGGAGTTCATGTGCGCCATTATCATCACCCTGCTGCTTGTGGTGTGGTCCATCGTGATCGACGCGCCGCTCGAGGAACCTGCGAACCCTTCCGTCACGCCGAACCCCTCGAAGGCACCGTGGTATTTCCTAGGCCTTCAGGAGATGCTCGTGTTCTTTGATCCCTGGATGGCGGGCGTCGTACTGCCCACTCTCATTATCGTGGGCCTGATGGCCATTCCCTACATCGACGTGAACCCCAAAGGGAACGGCTACTACACCTTCCACGAGCGCAGGTTCGCCATTTTCACCTTCCTGTTCGGTTTTCTCGTTCTTTGGATTTGGATGGTGGTACAGGGCACCTTTCTGCGTGGACCGGGATGGAACTTCTTCATGCCCTGGGAATACTGGGACCCGCACAAGGTCGTGGCCCTGACGAACGTGGACCTGCCCTACATTCTGGGCTTCAGGAGCTATTGGGGCCAGGCGGCGTGCGGCGCAATCCTCGTGTTGCTCTGGTACGCCACAATACCGGTATACTACATCTGGCGGCGTGATCGCATGAAGAACGTCGGCCTCGTGCGATTCCTCATCAAGGCGTCGCTCAACATGACGATGATGGGACTGGTGGCGAAAATGGTGCTGCGCATCGGGTTCAACGTGAAATACATTCTCGTTACGCCTTGGTTCAATATCTAGGTTTTTACCTTGAGCGGAGAAGATGGTTCAGGATAGACAGCGAAAACATCTTTGGTGGGATGCCTGCGGCGTAAAGGTTGCCGCCGTCGTTCTGCTTCTCGTCTCGGGCGTGATTTACCTGTTGGTCTAGGAGATTCCAGGGCCACGAAGTCTGAATGGTGAATATTTCGAAAGTCACCAGACCGCTTCCCGAAAGGGAGGCGGTTTCTTGTTGGGAATCAATCGAAGTTACGCCGCTGGAAAAAGGGGGGCCTCTGTCTGCTCTGTGGAACGAGCGGAGAACCTTACTCCGAACCGGGCCAGGCCATGTCGTGGGCATGGAGTATCTCGCGGAGTTTCACGACGTTGATAAGTTCCATAGGGGCGCCTTCCGAGTATTTTTGCACTTCTTCGGTAAAATATCCCGTAGATATCAGGATTCCTTTGAGTGCTCTTTCGGCGCGTACGGTGTCGGAGAGGCCGATGACCCGTATTGAACTCACGGAGTCGCCCTCGGGAACGAGTATGCCGTGGATGATGTAGTCGCCCCCCAGAATGGGCGCGGGGTTGTGCGCGAGGATGTCGATTTCCTCCTCGTTGACCCAGTGGATCTCCACGATACGCATGTTCATGCTCTCAAGCAGGTCGATGAGCATGCGCTCGAACGCTTGGGGCGAGAGCTGGCGCAGGGAATCGATTTCAGAATCGTTTCTCGTCTTCTCCGCGTCCGCCTCGAGCGCGATGTTCGAAGAAGTTTTCTTGACGAACAATATTGTGATGAACCCCATGATTAGCGCGACGAAAATGAGTTCTAGCATGTCTGCGTCCAAGATATAGGTGAGAGAAAAAGCGTCGCGCCGGGAACGGCCATCCGGTGTTCAGGGGTTCGTAGCAGGGGTGATGAACGTGAGAAGAAAAGATTGCCTCCAGGACGACTATCGGATCATCTCGTCGTAAACATCGTCTTTTTTCCCTTTTTTGATGAGCCTGTCGTGCCGAAGACCCTGAGAAATGGCCAACCAGACGAAAAACGCCACAAGCGGAATCATGAACGCGATAGGGATGTTGTCGGGCTTTGTCAGAATGAGCAGGAAATTTTCCATCTTGAATCCTTTTTGAATTGGCTGTAAAGAGAAGCGTCCTTATTCTGACGCAAATCCGGTCCGAGGGCAAGAGAATCGGGAACTTCATCGCAGATGAAATGCAGGCGGACGCCTTGACAAAGCACGCGCGGCGTGGATATATGTCTGCTAATGAGGAAATGGGCTGGCGGGAGTATGTGCTGGCGAGCCGCTCTTTGTACACTGATTATTCAAGAGGCGAGAATATGCCCCATTTCATCTTCGACGCATGTATCGGTTGTTCCGTATGCGAACCCGTTTGTCCGACGAAGGCCATCACGGGCGATCCGCGCGAGATATACAAAATCGACCCCACGCTCTGCATCGATTGCGGCGTGTGCGGCAAGTATTGCCCGGCCTATGCCATTCAGGACGATACGGGCGACATCATCAAGAACATCAAGCACAAGGAGATGCCCAAGGCGTTCGTCATGGAGGAAAACTGCACGGGTTGCATCTGGTGCGTGGACGTTTGCCCGTTCGACTGCATCCGCATGGCGCCATCTTCGGTAGAGCGCGACCATAGCGCGGTGGCCGTGGTGGATCAGTCCACGTGTGTCGGTTGCCGTCTGTGCGAGGAAATTTGCAACAAGGGGGCGATCATCGTACCCAAACACGAGGACGAGTCGGAATACATGACGCCGTTCATGCACGAGTTCGTCACTTCGCCGCTTCGCGCGTATTAGAACAAGGACTATCGGAAATCGGACTCCCCCGGTAGCGGGGGAGTTTTTTTGTGTGCTCTCCTTGACGCTGTATGGAAGCTCAGGTAGCGTTTTTCTGGATAAAAGTTCATATTATACTGAAAGATCATGGGTTTGCTCTTTTCTGGCATCAGGACGAGAGAGTCGAAAGAGGGAGGAATTCGTTGCCTCCAGTTTTGACGCAACGCCCACCAGCCCGGATCATGGACATTATTGATCTGGTTGAGGAATACTCGCCCGACTGCTCGGATCTTCTTACCAAAGCCTACATATTCACGGCGAAGGTCCATAAGGGACAATCGCGAATATCCGGTGAGCCGTACATATCACATCCACTGGAAGTGGCTAGGCTACTGGCGGAGTTGCGCCAGGATCCCGAAACCGTATGTGCGGGACTGCTCCATGACACAGTGGAGGACACCGCCACCACGCTCAAGGAGGTCGACGAGCATTTCGGGAAAGACGTGGCCGAACTCGTAGACGGCGTTACGAAACTCGCCAAAATCGATGTCTCGAACACTC
Organism: bacterium; assembly: GCA_965200245.1. Classification (GTDB taxonomy): domain Bacteria; phylum UBA8248; class UBA8248; order UBA8248; family UBA8248; genus Bin107. The sequence goes on from CBDATS010000015.1 coordinate 25,751, forward strand.
AGGTTCGCCAGGCGGAAAGCTACCGCAAGATGCTGATCGCCATGGCAAAGGATATTCGGGTCATCATCATCAAACTGGCGGACAGACTCCACAACGCTCTGACGCTTCACCACCTTCCCCAGAAAAGAAGGGAACGCATCGCGCGGGAGACAGCGGAGATATACGCCCCGCTCGCCAATCGCATCGGTATCGGTTGGCTCAAGGGCGCGCTTGAGGACGTAGCGTTCAAGTACCTCCACCCCAAGGAGTTTCTGGAAATCGACGAGTTGCTCCGTGACGGCCTGCAAGACCGCGAGGCATATATGCAGTTCATCATCGAGCAGGTAAAAGAGAGCTTGGAAGAAGCCGGTATTGATGGCTCCGCGTCCGCAAGATTCAAGCTCCACTCCAGCATCTACGAGAAGATGCAGACGCAGAACCTAGATTTTCACCAGGTATATGACATCTGCGGCGTGCGAATCATCGTGAACCACAAGAACGATTGTTACGCAGTGATGGGACTCCTGCATTCGAAGTACACGCCTATCCCCGGGCGTTTCAAGGATTACATCGCCTTGCCCAAGGCGAATCTGTACCAGTCTCTCCACACCACCGTCGTGGGACCGGAGGGCCAGAGGGTGGAATTCCAGATTCGCACCAGGGAGATGCACCGCGTGGCGGAAGAAGGCATCGCCGCGCACTGGAAGTATAAGGAGGGCGCCGTCGATGACGACGGCATGTCTGACAAGTTCGAGTGGATCAGGAGAATCGTGGAAAGCCTGAACGAGGAATCTGATCCCAGAAATCTCGTCGATTCCGTCAAGGTCAATCTGTTTCAGGATGAAGTGTTTGTGTTTACACCGAGGGGAGAGGTGAAGAGCCTCCCGCGCGGGGCGACACCGGTCGACTTTGCGTTCTCCATTCACACGGAAGTGGGCAGCCGTTGCGTGGGCGCCAAGGTGAATGGAAAAATTGCGCCGCTCAGTTCGCTGCTTGAGAACGGTGACATCGTCGAGATCATCACGAACCCGCATCGCAAGCCCAGCGCAGACTGGTTGAAATTCGTCGTCACCGCCAGGGCCAAGCAGAAAATCAGGAACTGGGTCAGGCAGGAACAAAGGGACCGATCCCTCACGCTCGGCAAGGAGTTGCTCGAACACGAGTTGGAGCGATGTGTGGCGAAAGAAGAAATCGCTTCCTATGCGAAGCCGGAAGAATTGTCGAAAGTAGCGCGATTCTTCGGGGTGCAAACTCATGAAGACGTGCTCGTTTCGGTCGGTTTCGGACGCGTGTCCGCCCGGCAGGTCGTGCACAAGCTGTTGCCCGAACAACTCGTACGAGAGAGAGAGAAGCGCGAGAAATCCCGTCTCAGGCGACTGGTGAGCCGCGTAAGCCGTCACAAGAACAAATCGGGTATCCTCGTCAAAGGCCAGGACGATGTCTTGATTCGCTACGGAAAATGCTGTCAGCCGATTCCGGGTGATGAGATCGTCGGCTTCATCACGCGTGGACGCGGTGTGACGGTGCACAACGAGAGTTGCCCGAACATCAAGGCACTGATGGACGAACAGGAGCGCTTGGTGGAAGTTGCTTGGGACGAGGTCGCCAAGGACGAAATGCACCTCGTTACGCTCGTGATCGAGGCGCGTGACAGACTTGGCGTGCTGGCGAGCCTGAGTGCCGACATTGCGACTTGCGATGCGAACATCTCGCGCGTCGAAGCCGAGACCTCCGGAAACAAGGCGAAGATCCGCCTTGACGTGCAGGTGCGCGATCTTGCACAACTCAACGAAGTCGTCAAGAAGGTTCGAGGCGAAAAATATATCGTCTCGGTCAGCCGCATCGCGCCTGAGGTAACCCCTCTCAAGGGGAAGGTTTCGCAGATTCCCACGGAGTAGGGCGGTTTCCCGCTCTTTCTGCGCGATAGCCCGTCTCGCGGATTTTGCACCGATTGAGCAAGTTCGCTCTGGAATCTCCCCGCTCTTTCATCGATCAATGGCACGCTTTATCATGGATCGCCATCGCTACCCGCTCGGCAGCTTGACTCGGGGTTGCATTATCAAGAAGAACAACCAAGAGATGACGTGATGGCATGATGAGTGCCAGCAACTCGCAAATGAACGAATTGATACAGGCAATGAATTTCAGATAGTCGTTTTTCTTCGCTACAAATTGGATCGTTTCATGCTGCACTATCTGCGCGTAAACGAGAAGGATTGTGCGCGGCGTTGAGTCGACTAGCTGTTGTATAACCAAGAGGAGAGGAAGCAATGGTAGAGACCATATTTCATATCGGGATGTTAGGAGGAGTTTGGGTTGGCATCTTTGTAATGAAAATATTCAACAAAAACCGCGACGAAGGAATGAAAGAGCAAGCAAGAATCCGCGTCGCGGAAATGAAGGAGGCAAGAGAGGCAAGAGAGCAGGCAAGAGAAGAGGCAAGAGAGCGCCATGAAGAAAATATGCTCGCACTCAAGGCACTCATCGAACGGACGGCATAGATCCGAAGGAAAAGCGAAGTGTTTTAAGCGCTCCCTACGGCGTTTTCTCAGTCGACCCCTGTCCGTAACTATTCGGAAACAGGCGTTTTTCGCACGTGCGCCGCGTGTGCGCGAATTTTGTCGAGAGGAGTGCACCGCCTTTACGGTCGCCGCCCGGGGCAGACGGCATATTTCTTGAGAATCTGGCGAATCCACAGCGGCGGTCTTGCCAGCACGTCAACCACTTCACCGCCGCGCACGTCAAATTTCGTCTTGGCCATACCGAAGATCGCGATCCTCAGTTCGGGCGGAAACCCCGACACGTTATCTGAAAACCCCTGAAGGACACTCACCCGAAAATGAAACAATCCGTCGTCGGCGTCCGGCTTGATCTTCGAGTAGGCGTCTTTTCGATAGCTGGATCGTAGAGCGTTCATGGTGCATGTCGTCGGCATCAAGGGTTGTCCATTTCGAGTCGGCATTTTTTTGCCATGATATGATCGGCACTGCGGCGAAATTCCCGTCCCAAAGCGAGAAGCACCGCGTCGGGATCTCCACGCTTTCGTGAATGACAGTTCGCCGTGAAAACTGCGTATAGCAGCGTGATAATTCCCAAATTTTTTCTCTGGCTTCGTATCAGAGGAGGAAGTTGTTGCACCAAGCCCGAAATGCTCTGATAGTTGGAATTGGCGGTTGCACAGATCAGGCGAGCAAGGAAAATCCTGACGCAGAAATAACAGGTATTCGGGGCACTCGTGACTCAGCCCTATTGGAGCCTGTTGCCGCGAGGGGCGGAGAAGGTGGATCCAGCCACGTGGAGATAGACTCCATGCCCGTTGGTTCCCCTGATGAACTGCATCTTGAGTTTTGAAATGTTTCTATTTACATGGTTATGACCCATCAAAGAACTCCAAGGCTAAAATATCTTCTGGACAAGGTCCCGGCCGGGATTCATGGTGGACACGCCATGATTGAGGGCCCAAGGGATCGATCCCATATCCATCCATGACTGCATTTCGCGTAGCTGGCTGGAGCGGGTAATCCGTGGAGTGTATCGCCGTCCGCTGCCGGAGGGAGCACAAACTACATCCCAAGAGTCTTGTGAGATACTCCTCGTCTTCCTGCGCTGGCTCATGCTGTACGATGTGCACCTGGGTGGCGAGAGTGCTCTCGAACTGGCCGGGTATACCCACTATCTGGGACTCGGTGAAAAATCACATGTGCACTTCTATGGCGAAGTGCCATCGTGGCTGAAACGGTTACCGACGCGAACGCAGATCGTCGTGCGCCGACGAACACTCTTTGGCTACAATCCGGTCGGGCATCAATGATGCGAATATCGGATCCGGAGAGAACACTCCAATGGTGGATGTGTGGCGCTGGCCCATCAGGACATCTTCTCCGGAACGCGCCATACTTGCGGCGATCGACAAACTGCCCAAATATGCCAGCTTCGAAAATCTGGGCAAGATATTCGAAGGCTTGATCTCGCTGCGGCCGACGCAGCTGATAACGGCGCAGACAGCTTGTCGAAGTGTGAAGGTACGCAAATTGTTCTTCGTCTATGCAGATAGACACCAACCGGGATAGCGAAAGAAACTGGATACCTCGCGAATCGATTTTGGCTCTGGAACCCGGGGATCCCTCGTAAAGGGTGGCAGGCTTCACCCAGTCTATCGCATCTATGTGCCGAAGGCATTGGTGGCCGAGGAATTCGGGCGGGCGGACAGCGATTCTTGACCGATACGTGGGCCAGGTATAAATGTTGATAAGTGTCTTGCCGGCGGTCGTGAGATAAGCCTTGTTTGCTCTGAAAGGTGGCACAGCGAAACTTGCTCGAAAGCCTGTTTCGATGACGCCAAATGCTGGCCGGCGAGGTTTGCAAACAACGATACCCGCTTCTTCATGGGTCGAAGACGGAAAATGACCGACTTGCTCCACCATTCCTGGGATATCGCTCCTGCCGAAGCCGTCCGAATCCAGAAAGCGCTCAGGGAACGTCTCATCCTCCAGCCGCTCACGGATACGCCTCGGACGATTGCGGGTGCGGACATCTCATCCGAATGGCGCGGCCGCTTCGGGGTCGGCGGCATGATTGTTTTCTACTGGCCGGAGATGCGGGTCATCGACGAATCTTTCCATAGTGGGGAATTGCACTTCCCCTATGTGCCCGGGCTTCTGTCTTTTCGGGAAGGGTTCTTGCTCGAAAAAGCCTTCCTGGGTTTGAGGGAAAAGCCCGATCTCATCATCTTTGACGGGCAGGGCACGGCCCATCCCAGGGGGTTCGGTATCGCCTCTCACCTGGGATTGCGCCTGGGCGTTCCTTCCATCGGGTGTGCCAAGAACTGGCTGTTTGGCGACGCAGCCGGGTCGCCCGGAGATGAGAAGGGAGATTGGCGATATCTGCATTCACCAAGTGGGCGGGTTGATAGGTGCGGTCCTCAGGACGAGAAAGGGCGTGAAACCCGTTTGCGTCTCTCCCGGCCATTTCATCGACATTGAGGGCGCGGTTCACTGGGTGCTTGCGACCATCACGAGGTATCGACTGCCGGAGGTGATACGCGCCGCACACAGGCGCGTCAACGAAGAGCGGACAAGGCGAACAAAGGCATAAAAAGGGGTCCCGGCCGGGATGCTTCTATGGCGTGGAAATTCAGGACTGACCCGGAAGTAGCTCTTCAGCAGGTTTCTCGGCTTGAGGCGTATCTTCCCTGGCGGTGGGTTCGCCGCCGGGTTTCAGGAAATTTGTCTCGATCATCAGGTAATCGCGAATCACGCGGATTTGCCTGTAGCCATCACCCTCGAGGAGTTCCTCGTCGATGGGCTCCCCATGGCTCTCCAGAGTCCCCTTGCCGATGGTTTTGCCGAGGTCGATGGGTGAGGAAATGGTGACCTTCTTCTCGTCGATCCCCGTCACCTTTACGCGTTGCGTAATGCCGTCCATACGCAGGGTGGCGAATTGTTCTTCCGGTAACTCGACTTCCCTGGTAGCCTCAAGCTCATAGATGAACTGGTCGTCTTCCTTCTCGCCCTGAGCACCCTTGACGATTTCTGCCTCCGAACCCGCACCCTCAAAGAAGTTGGGCATCTTGGTTCCTGGCTGGATCCTGCCCGGATATATCAGCCAGTCGACTATCCAGTCGGGGCGCAGGCGGTTTTTGGAGAAGAGCAGGTCCGGTGCCGTCGGGGGTTCCTGCCCGGGTGGGGGTGGCCATTCTCCGTGACATGCCAGGCATTCGGCCTTGGTGAAGAGTTCTTTGCCGATCTTCAGGTTTTCCGCGCTCACGCTCGTGGCGTCGAAGTGGATGTAGGGGTTCAGTTTCGAATCCAGTGCGGCGAAGTAATCCACGAGGACAGCGGCGTCTTCCCTGGGCATCTGGAAACTCGGCATCCGCACCTTGAGCCACGGCCTCAGCGTCACGACGTTGCGCAGGAAGCCGAAGAACCAGTCGGGCTGTACTTTTCTTCCTTCTCCGTTCAGCAAGGGTGGGCCGTTTGTCTTGTCCTCATAACGCCTGAGGAGGTCGCCGCCCCAGTTCTCGATGACGTGGCAGCCGTTGCAGTTGTATTTCTCGATCATCCGGCGTCCGTTTTCGATTCTTCGGGCGCGGGTGTCGAGCACCTGGTGGACGCTGTGCGGCGCACCGTGCGGCGTCATGGAGCGCAACAGGGTGCGAATAGAGGTGACCTCTGCATCCGAAAATTCAAAGTTCGGCATGAGAAGCGTCTCGCGCTCGGTTTGGTAGAGTTGCGGATTCTTGAGCTTGCCGAACGTCCACGCTTCCCATGTATGGGGCATGTCCGCGACGTTGCCGAAGGAAAGCTCAAAGGATTTTTTGGTGGCGAAGCGCGTCAGGTCCGGTCCGATTTTGGAGAGCTTCTCGGTGCCGGGAATAACATGGCAGCCGAAACAACCACGCGTCGCCACGAGTTTCTTGCCCCGTTCATAAGAGGCGTCATCACCGAGTTTGCGGGGTTTGGGCCGATTTGCTTTGGGTGTGAGACTGATGAGATAGGCAGTGGTCGCGCTCGCTTCTTCATCCGTGAGACGCAGGCTCGGCATCTTGGTGTCGTGCCAGTACGCCTTGGGGTTCTTGAGCCAGCGGAACAGCCAGTCCGGCTGGATTTTGGCCCCGATATTCTGGAGAGCCGGTGCGAAATCCCGGTTTCTGTAGACGATGGGTCTACCGTCCACGCCCTCGAGCGGTGGTCCGAGGTCCAGGTCCTTTTCATTGCGAATGTGACAACCCAGACACCCCACTTCCTCGAAAGTGGTTTTTCCTTTCTGAATCAGGGCAGCGTCGTCCATATTCGGGAGTGCGGCTGATTCCACCTTGCGCGGGCCTTGCCGCCAGACATACGTGGCGATGTCGATCGCTTCCTGATCGGTGAAGCTGAAATACGGCATGAGGGTGCGCGGGTTGTAATCTTTCGGTTTCTTGATCCACGAGACGAGCCAGGCGGGTTCCACCTTCTCCTGGATTCTCGAGAGATCCGGCCCCGTCTTGCGCAGGCCTTCCGTGCCGGGAAGGGTGTGGCATCCGTTGCAGCCCAGTTCCCGGGTGAGCGAAATGCCACGCGAGATTTGCGGAGCCTCCGGGATATTGAATATCTCGGTGTGACAGCTTCTGCACTTGGTCTGCGTTTCGCTGCCGTGCAGGAGAGGGTCTTCCCAGAATTGCACGTGGCCGTGGGCAGTATTGAGGCTGGTGACAGCCGTTCCCTGACCGCCATGGCAAAGAGTGCAGCCGACCTTGTTGAACTCGTGTTTCGAGAGATAAAGACGCCTGTTGGGGTGCGTGCGGAATGGTTGGGGGGCATCCTCGAAGCCCGCCCTGTTGATGCCAAGGTGACAAGTCTGGCACCGTTCCACCTTCATCACAGGCTCGTTGAAGTTGTTGCGTTCGTATTCGCGAAGGACGAGCTGCTTGATTTCGTAGGGGCGGGCGGCGATGCCCTCGAGCCGACGTTCCTGGAAGGAAATGTCGCTCGCCGCTTTCCGGCGATTTGTCTGGAGCGTCTTTAATGCTTTTTCTTTCGCCTCGATTTTCGCCTTTATGGCGTCTCTGGCGGCTTCGGCTTTCGCCGCGACAGGTGTTATCTCGTCAAGCAGGGCTTTGGCATCGTCGACTTCTTTCTGCTCGGCTTCCTTGTTATGCCCTTGCCGGATGGCTTCCTGGAGATAGAAGTAGGACTGATCGAAAAGCGCTTTTCGAAAACCCAGTTCCTGTACCTTCTCGAAGGCGTCGAGTTCGCTCTTTGTGAGTTCTTCCCTGAGTTTTTTGAGTTCTTCGTCGTCCGAGAGTTTTTGTTCTTGCTCGGCGATTTTCTTGTCGAGTTCAGCGACCGTGGGGCCTGTGGTTTTCTGGAGTTTGGTAAGTTCTTTTTCTACCTGCGCTTTCTCGTATGCGTTGAACTTCTTCTGGTATTGTTTCCAGGGTCTGCGCGTGAACGATTCGTCCCATACGGTCCAAAATGTCACCGCCACCATGAAGAGCCCCAGGATGAAAAACAGAATCGGACTTGTTTTCTCTTCCGGAGGCTTGAAGTCTCTGCCTTGCATCTCGAAAAAACGCTCCCCCACCAACGTGCCGAGCGGAAATCGCGGGTTTCCACGCTGAAATCCGGCTGATTATAGGGAGGGGCAGGGCGGGCGTCAACCGCAGAACGGATAGTTTTGGCCAGGGGATATCCGGCCTGAATACACAGAGAAAAGGCCGAAAACACGAGGCGGATCACAGGAACCGGCGAGCCTTAGTCTCCCGTAACGACCCTGTCTCAGGCTATTCGTTTTGGCTGCGGATGATGCCCGCGAGTTGGCCGATGATGGCGATGGAGATGGTGGGATGTTCGTGGATCAACTGCAAAAGGGGCTCTTTTTCAATGCCCAGCAGGGAAGTATCCTCGCTCGCGCGTGCGCCCGCGCTTCTGCCCTCATCACCGAAGAGCGCGACTTCACCGAAAGAAGCCGGTGGGCCGAGTGTGGCGAGAACCCTGGATTCCCCGTTTTCCTGGTTCAGGATGATCTCGATTTCTCCCTCGACGATGACGTAGAGATAATCACAGGGATCTCCTTGCTCAAACAAAACGGTTCCCGCCTGAATCGGGATTTCTCTGGAAATGTTGCTCAGTATTTTCAACTGCTCCGCGCTCATCGTCTCGAACATGTTGACGCCTTTCAGGAAGAGGGCCTTTTCGATGGTCGAGAGCATGATTTTCTCCTGTCTGGACGGATTCTCGCCGACTCCCTCGAATCGGAGCAGTTCGCGGCGTACCTGAAGACGAACCAGCTGACTCTCGTCATTCTCCAGGGTTCTCAGGAATCCCGTGACGCTGTCATTATCTTTGCCGAAGATCTTCAGCGCGGCAACCGCCGCTTCACGTATGAACGGATTGCTCCCCGTTGCCCGCACCTCGAATTGCCCACGCCAATCAGCGTTTGCTCCAACCGCTTCGCTTTGGAGATGCTTGCCGACAGCATCGACCGCGATGGCCTGGAGCCAGGTGTTTTCTGAATTCATGTATGTCCTGAGCACCTCTTCAATCGATATTTCGGGGATATCCCAGAGTTTCCTGCCTTCTGAAACCTTATCGGCGGTCGATCGGCCCAGCAGCAGAGGTTCGAGAGCCAGAATCAGGAGTCTCGTGTTCCCCGTCGAGGAGAAGTTCGAGAGCGTCTCGATGGCGAGTGCCCTGGAAGATGAACCTCCCCGGGCGAGGGACTCCGACACGGTGTCCACTGTTTTCTCATCCCCAATCACACCCAACAATTCCAGCAGGACGATTTGCCTTTCCTCGACAAAATCCTCGAGCGCTTTTCTGAGCATCGTGAAATCGGGAGCGTTCTTCCGTTGTTCGATGACGTGGAGGTGGTTGATGACTTCGTAAACTTCCTTCACGTGCTTCGCGGCGAACTCGGAGAGGGAATCGACGACTTCCTGCTCGCTCATTTCCCGGGAGCCGTTTGGGGCGCCTTTGAACAGAAACGGGATGATGAAAGAACCCAGCCCCGAACCTTCCAGAGTGAGGGTTCCTTTTCGTTTCATGTTCTTGAGCGAATCAATGGCTTGCGCTCTCACGAGGGAATCAACGTCCGAAAGGGCGGTCAGGGCGCGTTCAAAATTCTCGCGCACGCCTCTGTTGCCCAGTTGGCGGACGCCCCTGCGCCTTATGGCCGCGCTCTCGTCCGAGGTGGTCACCTGCATGACTTCCTGCATGTGCACCTCATCCACTTCCTGGTTCATGGCGAGAATTTCTATTGCCTCCAGGGCGGCTTCGCGGACTTTCTCTTCTTCCTGGTAGAGATAGGGGATCAGGCGTCTGATGAAGCGCGGGTTCTCGAGTTCCCCCATGCAGCGGAGGGCGCAGACCCTGGCCTCCGCGTCTTCTTCGTTCAGCATCTGGTGGAGCGTTTGCAACCCGTTGGCGAGCCAGAACAGATCGTCTGAGCGTACGAGTAGGCCGACGGCGGCGGTCTTGACTTCCGGTGAGGCGCTTTCCAGGTTTTCATGCACCAGTTCCGCTATCTCTTCTGTGAGGCCGACTGTTTCCACCGCATCCATGGCGGCGCACTGGAGAAGTGGGTCATCGCATGTGAGGTATTCCTGAAGGAGGGGCCGCATTCTCGCGTCTTCTTCGGCTCCGGGAATCCTGGCGAGGATTTTCAGTAATTCGGCTGCCGCCCGGCTTTTCCGCCGGGGGATTTCTTCGAGAATGATCGGAAAAGCCTCGCTCCCGGAACCGTCGGCCATTATCTGCGCTGTGAAGACGCATAGGTCGTCATCCCCCTCGCGAATGTTTTTTCTCAAGATCGCCATGCTGTCGCCGTCAATCGGGCCGAAGCCCTCCTTGGCGTAGCGAAAGAGTCCCAGGTTCCTCTCCTCGAGCATCCTGCGCAGCGCAGCGCCGTATTCGTGGCGCACGAAAAAGCCCGTTCCCAGATAGGCGAACGCGATGAACAGGGAGATGAGAGCCACCCAGCCGCTGCTGAGCGGGAAGAGTGCGAGTCCTGTCGGTTTGATGATGAGAAGTGCGACGCCGCTCACGATGCTGGCAACGGCTACTACCTGGCCTGCAACGAACGCGCCCACACGACCGCGAATCGAGGGGGAGACGGCGTTGTAGAGCAGGGCATTGATGGCGTTTCGAATGGACTCCTGCAGGTTCTTGTTGTTGAAGCGCAGGAAAACGGCGGAATGGAAGCCAGGAGATACCGCCATGCCGGCGAGGCCAATGATGGTCGTGAGCGGATAAAGGAGGTTTGCCGTGCCCAGTCCGAGACGCTTTATGATGCGCGGGGTGATGAACGTCTGGACGAGCAGCGAGATGGCACTCCCGATGGCGGTGAAGTATCCGAGGAACGAGGCGAGCTGCGCGCGATCAGGGAAGACTTCCCGAAAGACGAGGCTGTATTGGAAATCTTGAAAGCTTCTGAGGATCACCACGAGAAAACTGAAAAGCGCGAACGCGCAGACGTATTTGTTCGTCCGCATCAGGGCAAGGTTGCCGCTTTTTGAGGCTGGCCTGGACGTTTTTCGCTTTTTGGGGGCCGCGTCGTCGATGAGGTGGTCCCTGAGCCGCCATTCGGTATATTGCACCACCCCTATACTGACGACGATGGCTCCCATCCAGACATAGAGCAGGTTCGAGACGCTACCCAGAACGGGAATGAGCAGTGGTATGGCCAAACCGCCCAGAATGCCTCCGTAGCGTCCTCCCGTCAGAATAATCGGAACGAGTCGCTTGGATTGCAGGACATCCAGGTACTGGCCGTAAAGGGCGCGGAAATTGTTCGGCACCATGTTCGTGAATATTACGAACAGCGTGTGGAGTAGGGGGAATGCGACAGGCATGGCGTAGGCGCGCATGTCGGCGAAGATGAGTAGCTTGATACCCAGAATGAGAGCGATGAAAAAGATCAGGACGGCCTTGAACATCGCAGGAATCGAAAGTTTTTCGGTCAGGGAGGAGTAGAACGTGCTGATGAAGATGATCATCAAGGCGTTGAATATGTACATGTACGGGAGAAAACCCGGCCCGACTTCAGAGAGGAAAAGCGCTTCAGATACGGTGAGTCCTATCGAGAACTGAATCCCGATGAGTAAGTAGAAAGAAAAAAACACGGAGAAGACGAGCAACTCCTCTTTCTGGATATTGAAGGCTTTTTTGAGGAGTTTCGCCATGGTGATCACTTCTGGAGTGGTGGATGTGGTCCTTTCGTGTGCATTTCGCACCCCGGCTTCCCTGGAGCGGAAGCGGGCGTGAACCGACTCATTCTAGACCAGGTTTTTTGAGTTTTCCATGAGTAGAAAGACAGGGAGTCCTCGGTCCATTGTGCGGAATTCCGGCTGAACCTGTCCCAGCGGCTGTTCGCGCAGAGGCCGCGAACCGGGTCTGCGTTGCCCTCGGCGATCAGGCCGTTTAGCGGCGACAGGTCGAATTCGGCCCGAGTCGGCACTCTGCCGCGTTCCTCGGTGGAGAGGAGGGACAGAAAACGCGCGAACGCATCGAAAGCGCCGCGAATCTTCTCGTGCAATCGTTTCTCGCCTCCCGCATAGGCGACCAGGGATGGTGTCAAGGGTGCGTAGCGGTTCAACTCCATCCCCCCCTCCGTTCGGTTCGTGATGCTGTCGACGCCGACGACTCCGATGGAATCATCCGAAAATTCCACCGGGAACAACCTGGCGTAAACTGTCTCCACGACTGGACCCTCGCGACCGAGTCTCAGATGAACGCGGACACCGAACAGGCCGAAATCGATCCAGTTGCATACGAGCGGCTGGTAGCGGACGTTGAACACTTGCTCGTAGTTTTCAATGGCGTTTGCCAGCAGTCGAACCGTATCCTCACGTGTACGGGACGATTCACGCAGTTCGGATTCCAGTCTGGGCGTGCAGTTCTCGATCATCTGACGCAAAACACCCGGGGAAGCGCCCCCTTCCACCTTGCGAGTCTTGATGTAGGCCTTGGAAGTCGCCGGGCTGGCCAGGAAGCGATGAACGAGCCAGTCCATCGCCTGGATGTGCTCGTCTTTTTCCGGGTCGATGGACAGGGGCAGGGGAATCGCGTTGTCCATGGCGACCCCGAGCCTGCTCAAGTCCGGAAGACCGAACCCGTTGGAGTAGATGTCCAGACGGAAGCAACCGCGTCCCCCGCCGCCTTCCTGTGGTTTAACGAAGAAAGTCCGCGCTCCCCATTTCCTGGACAGAGTGGAAGCGCAATCCAGAATATCTGCCGCTGTGTCTGCAGGTTTTCCGCCGTCTATTTCCACTGCCTGATAATCAGCCGTCAGACGATGTACACGCGCATCCGTTTCGGAGTGTTTCCCGTCTGCGCCGTTTCCATTCAGGAGTTCATATGTGGTTCTTTTGTTGGAAAGCGGCCCGCCAGGAGCGGTGAGAGGGCCCGGCACCACGACAATGCCCCGTTCCTCCAGTACCTTGGCGAGGTTTGCGTCGTAGAGGCTTCTTTGGGCGGTCTGGCTGATAACGAGCAGTTCTTCGGGCGCCTGTGCGGCGCGGGCCAGGAGTTCTTCCCGCCGGTTCAGAACCCTGACGGGTATGGACAGGCCCATTTGGTTCAAGTGCGCCTGCACCACCCGCGCCGTCTCCATGGTGAGGGGCAGCCGGCTCGGGGAGCCGTCCAGCAGGAGGATTTCTTTCGGCAGCCGATCAGGTTGCGAGCCGTCCAGGATGCGCAATTCTGCGAATCGGGGCTCACGCGACGCCCATCGATTCAGGTTTTCGATAAGCGATTCGTTCAGATCGCCGTCAGACGAGTCGAACTCCCTGGCTACCCTGAGTAAATCCCAGGTGCCGCCACTCGCATCCGGAGTGAGATGATAAAGCGAAGGTTCCCGCTTGATGGGAGGATGACTCGGCATTTTCTGTGAGGCCAAGGTTCTGTTCTCGATACCGATACCTAGACCAGCGACTTGCGCTGGCGCATGAAATGCTTGACTACCCAGTCCGCGATGGCGCCGCCCACCGTGCTCTCGCCAGCAATTGAGGAGGGGTTCGAAGCCACGCAGCTCAAGGCGTGTACCCCTGTCATCCGGTACGCCTCCTCGCGCGCGTGTGCCTGGTTTGCGAGCTTTCCTGAAATGAGCATGTTCTCTTCCTCTACCTCCAGATGACTTCTGATCCAGTGAACGACAAGCGTTGATTCCAGCGTATCACATGCGCAGATTATCAGCCCTCTGCGCGCGAGCCAGTTCTTGAACCAGGGGTCGCTGGCCACTTCGAGACTGGAGTCGCATGACGGAGAATCTGCCAGCTCCGCGATGACGATCTCTCCGTGCGCGCAGGCGTGGCGGAGCAGATTCCGGGCGCAACGCCTTACCTGGCTTGCGGGTACCCCGCTGGTCGTTGCGAGGCCCGCGTCGACGAAATCCCACCCCATCCTCGCGGAATCGAAAAAACCGAGCGGTCTCCCATAATTCACTTGCATGAGGTCCCGCATGCGCCCTGTGCCCGTCAGTTTTGCGTATGTGGCATGAATGCCAGAGGAGTGGAGGGCGGAGGCCAGCGATGAGGCGCAGGTCGTCTTGCCTACATCCATCTCGGAGCCTGTGACCAGGACGATGGGGGTGCAGGGGATTCCTTCCTCGTCTACAGCACAACGGGTATCAGGAATGACTGGCAGATGAGACAGCCGGGCGGGTTCGCCTTGCAGCGCAACGCCCCCTTTCACCTGAATTTTCACGCATTGCGTTTTCGGATTGGAGCGGATACCGCAGACGCCACCGACGTTCAAAAGGTCGAGCACGACTCCAGGCTCTGCAGGAGGTTCCGGCTTGTGGCCCGAAACGCTGCGATTCGCGTACCGACCGCCGATCGCAACGAGCACAGTCATTCTTTCGCGCAACCTCTCCTCGTTTGTCTTCCAGGCGTCTTCCGCTCCCTGGAGGATCTCAAGTGCCTCAAGATGATCGATGGGGGCATTCACGGGCACGGCGACGACTTCGCCCAGCATGATTCCGTTCGCGGGAACGGGCCCGGGAGCGGGCGTGAAATCCGTCTGAAATGTATAAGGACTATCAGGGGAGAGGAACAATCCCCGGACGATGGATGCGCAAAAATCGATTTTCAATTTTCACCGTGTCCTAAGCAGAAGAAAGAGCGAAGTGGTTCGTGAACGCATCAATCATTTCTCGGGCGTTTTGGGATATCTGCGCCTCTCCCCCTTCATAGATGGATGAAACGCCCTCCAGCCTGCAGAAGGTTCCCCTCGGTTCCACTATGGTGCCTTTCGCCGGGGGAGAGCAAGTGACCAGAACCTCACCCTCGTCTTGTACGTCTCCCAGCCGGTAGCCCTGCCGGAGAAATTCGGACCTCCCGTTTTTGAGGGTGTAAATTCCGGGTGCCAGCGAATGACCGATTTTCACCCTGGCAGTGCTCGTGTTCCGAATCAATAGCTGAAAACCGGACAAGTCCGGCGCATCAAGCACGGTGAGCAAATTCCGATGTGCCTCGAGGGCGGCACCAGGCTTCAGAAACTCGGCCAGATGCCAGTAAGTGGTGGTGGGAGAGTCGCCGTATATTTCTTCAAGCTCGGTCATCAGTTGTGTGGTTCCCAGGATGCGCGGGTTGAGTTCGAGAGCATAGGGTTCGTTCTCATGAACGATGAAGTCGACGCCATATATTCCCCGGTAGCCTGCCTCGGCGATCCATTCTCCGATTTTCAGGGTGAATTCCTTGATTTTGCGTCGACTTTCCCCCGAAACCAGCCGATACGCCGCATAGTCACTACCTGCGTAATCGAAGCGGTGCATGGAGCAGCCGGGAATTCCCGTGAACATCACAGATGGGTGTGACATCCAGGGCTCGCCTTCGTAAATCACTCCCGCAGCGCCGACAGCAGGACCGCTCAGAAAGGTGCTCACAATCACCTGTGCATTGGAACCCAGCTTCTGGAGGAGTTCTTTTCGCTTGTCGGCGAGTCCCTCGGCAGAATCGATGAGGTGCGTCTGGTTGCCCGAGGAACCAATGCGCTCTGAAACGATCATAATGGGGCCGAATTCTTCTAGGTGGCTGGGTCCGAGTTCGCACAGCGTCACGACATCGCCCGGAGGAACACCGAACCCCGCTTCGGACGCCCGGTGGCGGAACGCTACCTTGTCGTCGAATCTCGTCTTGATTTCCACCGGATTCGCCAGGATGTGGACCCTGCCCTCGGCTTGTTCTGCGAGTTTGCCCAGAAATTCCGTGGAACGGTAGGGGATGATGTAGCGGGGCGCATCCCCTGACGAGAGATATTCACGAATCTGCGCCCCCAGTGCTCCTTCGTACGCCTCCACGAGCGATGAATGCGTCCACACGATTCGTCTGCTTTGTCCGCGTTCCACGGAAAAATAGCGCAGGCGCCTGTCCCACTCGGGTCCGTCGAGTCCATAGTCGCAGGCGATGAGGTAATCAAGGGGGACGATGTTCTCCATCGTAATCGAATCGACCGCGCGCAGTCCCTGGAAGCCGAATGTCGCTCCTTCGGGAACGGCGGAAGTCAGTATGCCGTTGAAATCGTTTTTTTCTGGAGGGGGCAAGGGGAATGTTCCCTCATCTGGAATCATCAAAAAATCCGTAGGCTGCGAAATCGAAAACAGGCGATTCTAATTCGATAACCTCGTGGATATCAACACGAATCTTGTTTTGGAAGGCGACGATTTCCCTCTTGAAATTTCTGCAACGCCCCGCTTGCTATGGTAGGATATTGAGCGTTTCAACCAAAAATTACGCCATCCATGCGTAAGAGTGAATGTATGCCCGAAGAGAGTAATATGCCCGATTCAGCTTCAGAAACTGATGAATACCCGGTGATGTCTGAATCGCAGCTTCGGTGGGAGAAATTCCGCCGCAGCTTGATGCGGGCCAAACCGGCGTTGCTGGGCGGCGTTTTTCTCATCCTCCTGACGTTTGTCTCTCTTTCTGCTCCTGTTATCGCGCCGCAAGATCCGAGTCGGGTTGACGTGAACCTGCGCCTGAAGCCTCCCGTCTGGGTGGAGGGCGGAAGCGTCAGCTATCCGCTGGGAACCGATGCGCTCGGCCGGGATATTCTGAGCAGGCTCATGTACGGGGGACGTGTCTCCATTCTGGTGGGCTTGAGTTCGGTGGTGATTTCAGGGGTGATCGGTATCGTTCTGGGACTTGTTTCAGGCTTTTTCGGTGGAAAGATTGACGACATCATCAGCGGATTTTCCGAAATCCAACTGGCGTTTCCCTTCATGCTCCTGGCCATTACGATCATGGCGGTCGTCGGACCGGGACTGCCCAACATCATCGTGGTGCTGGGCATCAGTCGCTGGGTGGCGTATGGCCGAGTGGTAAGGGGGCAGGTAATCTCGATAAGGGAGCGTGAATTCGTGGAAGCCACCCGCGCTCTGGGCTATCCCTTGTATCGCATATTGTTCATGCAGATTTTGCCCAATACCCTCTCGCCGCTCATCGTCATCGCCACCTTCGCCGTGGCGGGGAACATCATTTCCGAATCCTCGCTGAGCTTTCTGGGGCTCGGCGTTCCGCCCTCGGTCGTCACTTGGGGAGGGATGTTGTCCGAAGGACGCGAGTATCTGCGCGGTGCCTGGTGGATGGCGACTTTCCCCGGTCTCGCAATCATGGCGACTGTTTTGAGCATCAACCTCATTGGCGACTGGCTACGGGACTACATGGATCCCCGCCTCGGCGATGACATGTAGATGCCTGGTTTTTGGGGGATATACATGAAAAGGATTCTGTTATGCGGGTTTTGCCTGCTGCTCGTGGCGCTCGCCGCCTGCGGACGCGAAACGAGAAAGGGGCCCTTCACGATTCTGCTCTCGGTGGAGGCCAATACGCTTGATCCCCAGTTCGCGACTTCCACCATCGAGTGGAGCATATTGATGAACGTGTACGACCCGCTTATTGAACGACGCGCGGATATGACGCCGGGACCTGCCCTGGCCGAGCGATGGGAGGTGGACAAGACGAAAAAGATATGGACGTTTCATCTGCGCAAGGGGGTGAAGTTTCATAACGGGGAGCCGTTCGACTCGGAATCCGTGCGCTACACCTTCGAGCGGATGCGTGACGAGAAACTGAAGTCCCGTATTACGGTGCATCGCAGGATTCACTTGGACAAGATAGAAATAGTGGGTTCCCACACCGTGAAGATTCATACGAAGCGCCCGGTCTCCATCCTGCCGGTCTGGATGGTGAATGCGTTCATGTTGCCGCCTAGGTACTATTCTTCCACCCCTCCCAAGGAACTTTTGAAGAAACCCGTGGGCACGGGGCCCTACAAGCTGGTGCAGTGGATCAAGGACGATCGCATCGAGATGGAGGCCAACGAGGATTGGTGGCGAGGCAAACCCGCCATTGAAAAGGTTGTATGGCGGCCGGTAGCCGAGGCTTCGGCCCGCATTGCGGAACTTGAAACGGGCGGAGCCGACGTCATTATGAACATTTCGCCCGATCAGTCGAAAGCGATAATCGAGAGCGAAGAAGGCCTTCAGTTCAAGGGGGCACGGGGAGGGCGCAGGATTTACCTGGGGGTTCGTACAGATCACGGAGTGCTCTCCGACGCTCGCGTCCGCCGGGCACTGAACCATGCGATAGATTTCGAGGCCATCGCAAAGAACGTATTTCTTGGCCACGGTTCGCGAATGAGGAGCATCGTAAACCCACCGAACGCCGACCCTGCAATCAAGGCGTACGCCTACGACCCCGCAAAGGCAAAGGCGCTTTTTGCCGAGGCGGGGCTGAGAGATACGAATGGAGACGGTGTCCTGGATGTGAACGGAAAGACATTTGAACTGAAACTCGATGTTCCATCATCCAGGTATCTGAAAGGAAAGGAATTAGCAGAATTTATTTCGGCATATTATCGCGCTGTCGGCGTCCATGTAGAAGTAATTCCCCTGGAGTGGTCCGTATTTCTCGCCAGAAGAAGAAAGAAGACGCTGGCACCCCTGTATTTTCACGGGTTCAGTTCTGCTTTCAACGAAGAACTCGACCTTGGCGTGTTGCGCCCCAATCTTTTTGCGAACCTCACCGGATGGAAGAACCGGGATTTTATCCGAAAATACAGAAAACTGGGGCAGACGTTCGACCCCGTGGAACGCAGGCGGATCAGCTACCGGATGCAGCGCATCGTTCATGAGGAAAGCCCATGGGTATTTCTTTGGAACCAGTACGATTTTTTTGGCTTGAGCGCGAGAACGCAGTGGACTCCCAGATCGGATGAGAGAATCTACCTGCCCGCGATTCGCCTGAAAGATGTGAAAGAATAAAATGGGCGCCTATCTTTTCAGACGATTTCTCAGGGCCGTCGTGGTCGTGATCGGTGTGAGCTTCATTTCTTTTGCCGTTCTCTTCTTGTCAGGCGATCCGACCGATACCATGGTGGGTGAGGACTGGACGGTGGAAGAAGTCCAGAAACTCCGCCAGGACCTGGGCCTCGACAAGCCATGGTTTGTTCAATACGCACTTTACGTGAGCCGGGCCGTACAGGGAGATTTCGGCGAAAGCCTGCGCTACCACCAGCCCGCGTTTGAACTCATCATGGAGCGATTGCCCGCGACGCTGGAACTTGCCCTCGTGGCGCTGGTTCTTTCGATTATCCTGGCGTTTCCGTTAGGTATCATCAGCGCGACGCAGCGTGGTTCTCCCTATGATCACGGGGGAATGCTTTTCGCGCTCCTGGGTCAGTCGGTCCCCGTGTTCTGGCTCGGTCTGATGCTCATCCTTGTTTTCGGTGTGACGCTGAGGATGCTGCCCGTCAGTGGCAGAAGCGGCTGGGAACATCTCATTCTACCCGCCATTGCGTTGTCTACCTATTCGATTGCCAGAAATACACGGGTGGTGCGAAGTTCCATGCTGGAGGTTCTGCGACATGAATATGTGAAAACCGCCCGCGCGAAGGGTCTCTCGGAGTGGTGCGTCATCAACATGCATGTGCTCAGAAACTCCATGATTCCGGTGATCACCATTATCGGCCTCGAATTCGGTCATCTGCTTGGAGGAGCAGTGATCGTCGAGACGATTTTCGCATGGCCGGGAGTGGGGAGATTGTTGATTCAGGCCGTCTATGCCAAGGATTTTCCCCTCGTACAGGCTTCTGTGACTATCACCGCCCTGATATTCGTGTCTTTGAACCTGATTGTTGATTTGATGTATTCCGTCCTCGATCCAAGGGTGAGACTCCATTGAGCAGAACCGCCTATTTCTGGACGCCGGAATCTCTCCGGCACGACAACATGGGGCACGTGGAAAACGTAGAGCGCGCCAGACGCCTCGCGCCCGAGAGAATTCTCCCGCAGGTTCCCTCCCTCAGACACATGGAAATCGCGCCCCACGACGCCGGGAAGTGGGTTTTGCGGGTACATGAGGAAACGCACCACCGCTTCGTGCGCGAAACGTGCGAGAGTGGCAGGTGCGTTCTGGATGCCGGAGACACGCCAGCTGGCCCCGGGAGCTATGAAGCTGCTCTCGCCGCTGTGGATGCAGCCCTGAGTGCTGCGGATGCCGTCGTGGGTGGTGTGGTCGATAACGCATTTTGCGCGATGAGACCGCCGGGCCACCACGCCTTGCCATTTCAGTCAATGGGTTTTTGCCTGTTCGCAACTGCGTCCATCCTTGTCCGGTATCTTCAGGAACAACATGGTCTTCATAGAATCGCCGTGGTGGATTGGGACGTCCACCACGGAAACGGAACGCAGCATATCTTCTGGCGCGATCAGGAAGTGCTTTTTGTCTCGATGCATCAACACCCCCACTACCCAGGCACGGGCCTTGCCATTGAAATCGGGGAAGGGGCAGGTGCGGGCAAGACGCTCAACATTCCCGTCGCTGCGGGAACATCCGAAGAAGAATATCTCAAAAAATTCCAGGAGAATGTCATTCCGGCCATTGAGGCGCACGATCCCGAAGCTATCGTCGTATCGGCGGGTTTTGACGCGCATCGTGATGATCCGCTTGGTGGGTTGTTGCTCACCGAAGCCGGTTTCTCCCGCCTGACCGAATGGGTGAAGTCGGTTGCCGCAAGCTTTTGCGGTGGGTGCCTTATCTGCCTGCTCGAGGGTGGATACAATCTTGAGGCTCTCGAGCGTTCCGTCCTTGCGCATGTACGAGAGCTTTCTGCGTAGCTGACTTCTCCCTGGATTCCCAATCAGGCCAAAACCCGGTTTGTTGACGAACTGGAACAACAGAGCCCTTTGCACCAGGATTGTGAGCGTGGTTTCATGTATCTGTCTTGGACGCGGGAAGAAAGTTGAATGATAGGGGTTTGAAATGAACGGGGAAGGTCGGGAATTCAGGCGCAGGGGGACTGTGTATTCCAGCGGGTGGGGGTGGATCGGCTGGTGCGTTTTTTTGTTGGGTGTCTCCCTCGCGTGGCTGTTCGCAAAGGGCTATTTCGATAATCTTCACGATCCTGATGCCGTGCCCCGCGTCGTCACCCCACGGGGGGATCTCGCCGCCGAGGAAAAATCCAATATAGAGCTCTTTCGTCTCTCCTCGCCTTCGGTTGTCTACATCACGAGATTGGCGATGCGGCGCGACAGGTTCAGTCTCAATTTGTTCGAAATCCCGCAAGGCACAGGCTCGGGCTTCGTTTGGAATGATCAGGGCCACGTCATAACGAACTTTCACGTCATCCAGGGGGCGAGTGCCCTGCGTATCACCCTAGCGGATCATTCCGAGTGGGATGCCCGTGTGGTGGGCATAGCGCCGGATCAGGATTTGGCGGTTCTCTTTATCAACGCACCGAAAAACCGCCTGAAACCCATTGCCATCGGGCAGTCCTCCAACCTGCAGGTGGGCCAGAAGGTATTTGCTATCGGCAATCCTTTCGGACTGGACCAAACGCTCACGACAGGAATCATCAGCGCCTTGGGTCGTGAGATAGATGGCGTGTCGGGTCGCAAAATCAGCGGCGTTATCCAGACCGACGCCGCGATCAATCCCGGCAATTCCGGAGGACCGCTTCTGGACAGCGCTGGTCGGCTGGTAGGCGTGAACACCGCCATTTTCAGTCCCTCAGGCTCCAGCGCAGGGATAGGGTTTGCGGTTCCCGTGGATACGGTGAACAGGGTCATCCCCCAGTTGATTCGCCATGGCCGCGTCATCAGACCGGGGCTCGGCATCCACGTGGCCGACAGGGGAACGGCAGAGCGCTTTGGCATACGGGGCGTGCTGATCATCCGCGTACAGAAAGGCAGCTCGGCCGAAGGCGCAGGGCTGCGTGGTACCGGTAGAAATCGGGCAGGGAGCCTCGTGCTCGGCGACGCGATTGTGGGCGTGGAGGAGCGTTCGGTCACATCGCTCAATGATTTGCTGGACGCTCTTGATGAACATAAGGTGGGCGACGTCGTGGAACTCCACCTTCTACGCGACGGAAACCGGATGAGCGTGAACATAAAACTGCAGGCACTGGGTTAGGAGCGTGGCATGGCGGTGAATTCGATACCAGAGACGCTGGATATTCCGGTCGAGGGCATGTCGTGCACGGCGTGTTCCGCAAGACTGGAAAAACGACTCGGCTCACTTGATGGCGTGCTGCGTGTGAACGTGAATCTGACCCTTGCGAACGCGCATATCGAGTTCGTAGCAACCCAGGTCACGCCAGCGGACATCGCAAAAAGAGTGGAAAAAACGGGGTTTCGCGTTCCGCATACTCACATATACTTCACGATAGAAGGGATGGCAGACGCGGCTGACGCCGCAGGTCTGGAGGAGCAGTTAAGCGGGCTGGAAGGTGTCGTATCTGCCAGCGTCGATCTGTCGACGGGCCTCGCCCATGTGGAAATCCAGCCGGCTCTCACTCGGGCCGATGAAATTGTCGAGCATGTCGCCAAGACGGGCTATTCGGCCCGGCCCGTACAGGATGAGGAACAGGACACGGAAAAAATCAAGCGAGAGCGAGAGTTCAGAAAAAGCCTGCGCCTGCTCGTGTTTTCCGCGGTTTTGTCCGCACCACTCCTTATTCAAATGGCCGGGATGATTCCGGGCGCAGGGGGCTGGGAGTTGCCCAGATGGTGGCAGTTCGCACTCGCTACTCCAGTGCAGTTCGTCGTGGGCTGGCGGTTTTATCGGGGGGCGTATCATTCGCTCTCGGGCGGTGGCGCGAACATGGATGTTCTCGTCACACTCGGCACGAGCGCGGCGTGGCTGCACAGCAGCGCGGTGACCCTATGGGGCTTGAGTGGACATCACGTGTATTTCGAGGCGTCTGCGGTACTGCTCACGCTCATTGTGCTCGGGAAAGTGCTTGAGGAACGGGCCATGGGTCGAACTTCCGAAGCCATCAAGAAACTTGTGGGTCTCCAGGTGAAGACGGCGCAGGTACTGCGTGACGGGCAAGAACGCGAGATTCCCGTGGATGAGGTCTGCGTGGGCGACATCATAATGGTGCGGCCCGGCGAGAAATACCCTGTGGACGGGATTATCCTCGAAGGGTCGACTTCCGTAGATGAATCCATGCTCACAGGTGAGAGCGTTCCCGTGGCGAAAAGCGTGGCCGACGCCGTCACCGGCGCCACGCTCAACATTGATGGGGCAGTGAAGTTCCGGGCCATGAAGGTGGGAAAAGAGACGGTTCTGGCCCAGATAGTCCGGATGATGGAACAGGTGCAGCACTCCAAGGCGCCTATCCAGCGCACAGCGGACAAGGTTTCGGGCATTTTTGTGCCCATCGTGTTGGGAATCGCAGCTATTACATACGTTCTGTGGGACGTCACAGGGCCGTTTGCGCCTGCTTTGATAAACGCTGTCGCCGTTTTGGTCATTGCATGTCCGTGCGCCCTGGGCCTCGCGACACCTACGGCCATTATGGTGGGGGCGGGAAAAGGAGCCGAAGCGGGGGTCCTCATCAAAGGCGGCGAATCCCTGGAGACGGCGCACAGGCTCGACGCCGTCATACTCGACAAGACCGGCACACTGACTAGGGGAACACCAGTGGTGACGGACGTTTTGCCGCTGGACGGAATAGAAGAAGGGGAGTTGCTCCGGCTCGCGGCAAGTGCAGAGCGCGGTTCGGAACATCCCCTGGGTAAGTCGATAATCGATGAAGCTGAAGCGCGCGGCACGGAATTGCTCGAATTGCGCGATTTCCGAGCCTTCCCGGGTTATGGTCTGGAAGCGAAAATAGAGAGCCGGAAGATATATCTGGGTAACGAGAGATTCATTGTAAAGCGTGGCTTGAAAATGTCCGGATTCGCCGACGAGATTTTGTGTCGACTCGAATCCCAGGGGAAGACCGTCGTGTTCCTTGCAGATGAGGATGGAGTGTTGGGTGCCATTGGTGTGGCCGATACACTGAGAGAGAACTCCGCCGAAGCCGTCGAGTCGCTCAGAAGCATGGGAATCGAGGTCTATATGATGACGGGCGACAACGAGCGGGCGGCCCGGGCCACGGCAGTGCAGGCGGGCATTTCTCACGTAATGGCGGACGTGATGCCGGATGACAAGGCGGCTATGGTGCAGCGGCTCAGAAAAGAGGGTAAGCGGGTCGGCATGGTGGGCGACGGCATCAACGACGCTCCGGCCCTGGCCGCGGCGGACGTAGGATTCGCCATCGGCACGGGTACGGACATTGCCATGGAAGCGTCGGACATCACGTTGATGCGGAGCGATCTGATGGGCGTCGTGGCGGGGGTACATCTCTCGAAAACCGTGATGCGGAAAATTCGTCAGAACCTGTTCTGGGCTTTCTTCTACAACGTACTCGGAATCCCACTGGCGGCATTCGGTTTCTTGAGCCCTGTCGTCGCCGGTGCGGCCATGGCGTTCAGTTCCGTATCCGTCGTCTCGAACACCTTGCTGCTCAAAAACTGGAAGTTCCCTCGTTCGAGGAATGTGGCCTAGATTCCAAATGCAGTAATGTGCTCATGGCGTCACGAGATTTTTGGGGGAGATTATAGATGGAAAGAGTGGAATTGATCGTAAGTGGAATGAGTTGTGAGATGTGCCAATCCGCTGTTCAGGAGGCACTGGGCGGCGTGGAAGGCGTGGCCGAGGTCGATCTGGAAAGCGGCAAGGCGACGGTTGTATTCGATGATGGAGAGGCGAACCTGGACGCCTTACGCTCCGCTGTTCTGGAATCCGGGTTTGATGTAGAGTAAAGGTTGACGATTGAGGCAAAACCACAATACTTTGATTTTCTATTCAAATAAACACAATATATTGACAAAAAACTTGCAGGGTAATAACATTACCCCTTAAATTTCTCTCTGAAATACCCCATATTCGTTTGCAGGGACGGCCGCGAATATGGGTGTAAAGGGCAAGGCGACGGATACAGTGAATGCTCAGGCAGTCGAGGACACGAAGGCTCGCACGATACATGGTTTCAGAGGGAATTGTGCCAATCAAGAGGTCATGATTTATACCGATTAACATTATGAGGATTTGGTGGCGTGAATCATGCGATTCTTTCCTGCGAGGACAATATTCCGTTCATGGAACGATTGCCTGATGCAGCATTCAAGTTAATCGTTACTTTGCCCCCCGTACAATCTTGGAAAATCGTATGAACGCAAATCTGCACTTGATGTTTATCTCGCAACACAGGAGCGGGTCGTTAATGAATGTGTTCGCCTTTTAGACGATAAAGGCTCAATTTGCTGGCAAGTTGGCAACTACGTCGAGAATGGAGAGATTATACCTCTTGACACCCTGCTCTATCCGATTTTTCAGACAAAAGGGCTGAAACTCCGCAATCGGATAATCTGGCATTTTGGCCACGGCTTGCATTGCACGAATCGCCTTTCCGGTCGATACGGGACGATCAACTGGTGGACGAAGGGCGATGATTACACATGGAATCTTAATCCGATTCGCGTTCCTTCCAAATATCCTGGCAAGAAGCATTTCAAGGGACCGAACGCCGGAAAACTGTCGGGAAATCCCAAGGGAAAGAATCCAAGCGACGTTTGGGAATTTCCAAATGTCAAAAACAACCACCCGGAAAAGACAATCCATCCATGTCAATTTCCGGTAGAGTTGGTGGAGAGACTGGTTCTTTCAATGACGGACGAAGGCGATTCCGTATTCGATCCATATATGGGGGTTGGATCATCGGTTATCGCGGCTCTCAAGCATGGTCGTATCGGCTACGGCTGGGATATCGTTGAGGATTACGTTCAAATCACGCAGGAACGGATCAAATTGCTTGAAACAGGCAATCTCCGCACACGGCCTATGGGAAAGCCGATTTACGATCCTGCTTTACCTAATGGCGGCCACTGATGGAGATTGGATAACTCAGGACCTTTGCACTGTGTGGAAATACAGGTCAATGGATTCGTAATTCAAATTGAATCAGATGGGATCTGTGCGGTGGGAGGACCACCAAAGATAACGTATCGAGAAACGGCTATAGCACCCTTTTCTGATCGCGACCCACTGCTCTACAACGAACTTTCGGACGTCATTGTGCAGGACGATTGGTAGTTGTTGCCGGAGCGAACCCGGCAGCGTCGATCCATGCGACTATCGCGATGGATATCGAGAGGGAGGACCAAAAAAGCGTTTTTGTTCGTGTTCGGCCAGGAGTGTTCGGTCTGCAAGGATTGAGCTTGGACATAATACGGAGTGTTTGAACTTTCCGCCGATTCGTATGCGGTTGTGGCCTGAGAAAAAACGAATCATGAGGGGCATGAGAAAAAAGATATGAACGAGGCATATAGACAACGAATAAAACAGCGAACAAAAGAATTGAAAGAAAAATACAGGCATATGGATGCTGAAGAACGAAGGGAAAGAATAGCGCAATTGATGCCTGAGAAAGATCTGCATTTCTCACCATTCCTGCAACAACGATTGGAAAAACGAATAAAAGGAATGGAAGAGGAATACAGGCATCTGGCCACGAAAGAGCGAGAAGAAAAAATTGCACAATTGCGTGAGAAACATAGAGAAGATGGTTATAACTGTGATTTTCCATTCCCTCTTCATATGGTTTTTGAAGATGCCATGGAACTGGTTCAGGATCCCGAAGAGTTCTCAACATACCAAGAGATAGCAGACAATCCTGCAAACAATACCTGTGTTGTTGCAGAAGCTTTGGAGTATGCTTCCGCTTCCTGGGGCGAAGAATGGACCTCTTGTCATTTTCTTTTTGAAAAAGTCTTTCCCAATTATGAAGGCGGGAAATATGCCGGGATGTCTTTCCCTGAATTGAACAAGGAGCCTTGCAGCAGGAAGAAGGAATGGGTGCTCGACCTGTTGGACTATGCCATGCGTTATGCTAGGGAAAACCCACAGAGTTATGATTATGATGACATAGAAGACATGCTTGGTCCTATGATTCCACTTCGTGGTTCTGATGATCCTCCAGGCTTTAGTTATTGGGATGAAGTCGAAAAAATTCATTCTGGCCTTGGGAAATCAAGTATGTAATTCCCAAAAGGAAGGGCAGAGCGATTAAGACGTGAGAAATCACAGGCAAAGAAACGGCGAGGACGACGAAACAGGGGAGAGACAATGGCAAGACTACCGGATCAGGACTGGATTGACAATCCATGGGCCACAGAAAAGAAATGTGACATGAGCAAGGAAAAGTCTCGATTCCAGCATGTAATGTTCAATATCTTCTCAAGGAGACTGGCCAAGCCATGTCCTCACCGACGAAAGGAGGTAGCGAGTGATCAAGGTAGAGAATGACGATACGAACCTGCGGGGGGTCCGCATTTCTCACTTTCCGGTATACTCAGAGTTGCGGCAAATACTACCTGTGTGGTCAGGCAGACCGCGCAAGCAGGTGACAGACCTCATAGCATCGATCAACGAACTGACAGGTACTCCAGAGAAACCGGTCGATTCGACTGATCCGACTACCTGGATACCTGAACGGCAAGAACCGTGATCTGGCCCAAGCCATCTGGGATCGGTCGAACCATGTGGTGAACCCCAGGCATATTTACGGCCACTGGCAGTTCGCGCAGGGATACGACCTATTGCAAGACGATGGCGAGGGTCTCCTTCAGCTTACCGAGTTAGGCCAAAACTTCCTCAAGCAACCGGGCGGTGAAGCTGAGTCTGACGTTGACGAAGCTGAAGGACTGCTCAAGCTGTTGTCTATCGTGGCAGATAGCGGGCCCGCTAAAGCTGCAGGATTCTTCGATGAGTGGGGCGACTACCTGACGCGCTGTTCTGCCGTCCGCAAGGATTCCACGATCAAAGAAAGGATGCGCCGACGACTGAAAAACCTCGTCGCGCGTGGCTTGATCGAGCGGAAGAGGAGTCTTTACTCCGCGACGCCGGACGGCTTGGCTTACCTTAAAAAGACCGAAGACGAAGACTCCATGGCTGGCGGCATCAACAACGAGGTAAGGGAGCTGGTTCGAGAGCACGCGAATACGGTTCGCGAGAGCCTGCGCAAGCTACTCCAGGACATGGATCCGTTCGCATTCGAGCACTTGATCAAGCGCCTGCTGGAGAAGATGGGCTATGAAAATGCAGAGGTCACCCCTCAATCAGGTGATGGTGGGGTCGACGTTGTCGCCGACATTGAGCTTGGAATCACATCGGTTCGCGAGGTCATCCAAGCCAAACGTCACAGCCGACCGATCCAAAGGAAAGACCTTGACGCCCTCCGAGGTTCGCTGCCTCGCTTCAAAGCCGTCCGAGGAACTATCGTTACGACTTCCAGTTTTTCAAAGCCAACTCAGGAGGCTGCGTTCGCTGAGAATGGTGCCCCCATCACGCTCGTGGATGGTGATAAGCTGATTGACCTTCCTATTGAATACGAAATCGGTGTCCAAAAGCGGCCGATATATCTACTGGAAGTGAACGCGGATGATCTGCGGGAAATGGACGCGGATGCTGTCGCAGCTATCGAAAAAGATAACTGAGTGTTGTTTGGCGGAGGATTTTGGTCCTTCCCTTGAGAATAGCAGAGAGTGGTGTCCGCATGAGAGCGAGAAGCCTTGGATCGGTCTGGCCCTTCCACCGTTCCAGAAGTGGATCTACGACATCCGCGATGAGCTTCGGTGCTGGAGCAACGGGAAAGGGCCTTGCTCCGCGCCCGGCAGTCGTTTTTTTCGTGGTGACATGACCGGCGCTTTCCAGATCGTCGAGAACGGGTTTCGGCAAGCTCCTCTCGGGGAATTTCACTCCATAGGTCGTCACAGCGAGCCTGGCGATTTCATTCGCGCCCTGCGGATCGTTCGTTCCTGTATTGGCCAGGGCACGCAGGAAAGCGCGTTGTTCTGGGGCAAGGCCAGCCAGAACTTCGAACTCATCGGGATCAAGCCCGAGGATCTCCTCAACTTGATGAAGATCGATCTGCCAACGACTCCCGACAAAGACGCCAGCCCTGGCGAGCCAGAGTCGCATCATATCCGGATGTTTCCCGAGTGACGCCGCGCGCGGTGGGGCAAGGGCGTAAGCCTACAGGCAAACCGGCAGGGGGCAAGCTTATGGGCAGTTCTACGTGTGTATCAGTCGGGGATGATAGAGTACAGTTCGGAAAACACAGGATCAGGCGGCTTGTGAGTCGGACGCAGCTAACATCCGCTAAATTGCCGATGGTTTCACACGAGCGTTGTCTGTCGATTTCCGCACCACTCTTTCCACTGCTCGTGTGAACCAAGGCGCTGCATGCGGCGGCACGAAGACCTCGTCATTCGGACAGCCCTTTCATTGCTTGATATCGCACTCAGGAGGAAATCTCATGAGTAACACTCAAGAAAGATTGTTGGGTGAAGAACTAGATTTCTACGAAAAAAATAAAGAGCGGTTTCTGCGTGAATATACAAACCGCTACCTCCTTATCAAGGGAAGGAAGCTGATTGGCAGTTTTCACACATCCGGTCAAGCGGTTGCCGAGGGGGTGCGCCAGTTCGGCACCGGCCCTTTTTTGGTGCGATTATCTGGCGAGGACACTCCCCGAGTTTCCATTCCCGCGCTATCGTTGGGGTTGCTGTGCCAACCCTAAATCTTTAATGGCAAGGCCCGGATCAAAACCAAAACGGGAGAAGTTCTTCCGGCCCCGGAGAGGTTGCTGGACATGGCCCCATCATACCTTGGCTCGCCTTGCCACTGAATCGGACAGATCATTACGGCAATATCCGGGTTGCTCTTTTGGAAATACGGGTTTTCATGGAAACTGTATGCTCGCGGATGTGGCCAGACGGGTAACATCGGGGATTTTCGGCGGCAAGTTTCAGCTATCTGTCTCCGGTGCTTCGTCGAAAGTCGCTTGTAGTTTCTTGCCCAATGCATCCGTGGCCTACGTGAAGCACCTCGACCACATCGTCGTTGATGTCGTTGATGAGGTGCAACACACAGCAATTACCGATAATCAGATGGCGTATGCCCTGCCGGATATCCGCATCCTCCGGTGCCAACGGTCAGAGTCCGGCCAGCAGGTCGAGCCCTTCGATGGCTCCGACAATCTGCAGATACCGGTTCAGCGCATTTTATGGAGACTCTTCGGCTATCCGGCTGTATCGCCATTCAAGATCGTTTTTCGCTGTCGGCTTGATTTCAATGCAGTATTTCTTCTTCAACGGACAATGCCGTGCCTGGACTCGAACCCGTCGGTAAATTCCCGAAGTGGTCGACCCTCCTCCATGGCTTGCCTGATGTTTTGAAGGCTTTCGGCAAACTCTCCGCCAGTGCAGCTGTTTTCTCGCAGGTTTCGGCGTCCTGGACAACCACCGTGGCCTTGCCGTCGACCCCAAGAACCCCGGGGCGCCTGCTTTCGGACAACCGTTTGATGTGCTCCATCGGTTTACGACTGAATTCCGTTACCGTATAAATATCCGAGTTTCGAAACATTCTCCCCGTCTCTTGGACAAGGGAAAAATTCTTCTCTGTTTATGTGAAATTTCCACTGTTTAGCAAACTACGATTCGCATATCCGCCCATGAGTTCGAAAAAGCCAATACCTGCAATGCTTTCAACAGACTATAAAGATTCTACCCCTGTCAGAAATTCCCTGGCGTCTGAAAACGGGCGGAACATCGGACGAATCAGCGGCAGATGCGGACTCTCTGTCTTATCTGTGCGATTGTCTGTTCATATATCCTTATGGCATGTCGAACAGTCGGATAAAGGATTTATATGACATCTGATTGCAGTCCTGCCAGATCGACTTTACAGGTAATGAACTGGTTTAGGTCAATAGACTGACCTCCGGGCGGCGAAGTATGGAGTTGTCACTCACAATCGAGTCGCTCACCCAGCCGTTCATTGATACCAGACAGACCCAGTGTAGAGTGTTCCGTAAAAGACTCCTTCAGAAGTGGGTCCCTGCCTGATTCATGGAAATCACAGCTTTTGTGGGCAGTATCTGTCGTCTATCCTTGTGTCTCTCCCCTCAGTAATGCCAATACCGGGAAATTGGACGGTACCCGTCTTGAAACGTGATATTTCCATTTCCTTCGTCTCAGCGAGCATGTTGATCGGTTCAGAGCAGCGATCGTAGATTCTGAGGCGCATCATATGACGAAAGATGAGACACTGAATCCAGATGAGAACGCGACGCGCTGGCATGTAGCCGTGTTCAAGCTGTTGCCACTATGGTCGAGTCTACACAGGTTCAAACAGTATTGACGGCCTGGGAGGAAAAATGAGCAGGACGCCCATCGGACCCGCCCTTCGTATTGGCGAATTCGTTCCCCTCGTCGCCCTTCTGATGGCCTTGGTCGCGCTCTCTATCGACGCGATACTGCCGGCGTTGCCCGTGATAGGCCACGACCTCGGGACGCCGCGCAGAAACGATGTTCAGTTCATCGTCACGGCTGTGCTCCTGGGACTCGGCTTCGGGCAGATCGTTTTTGGCCCTCTCTCCGACAGAATCGGGCGCAAGCCCTCTATCAATATCGGCCTCGTTTTGTTCATGCTTGGATGTTTCATGAGCACCTTCGCATTCACTTTCGAGGTGATGATTGTGGGTCGTGTACTACAGGGCATCGGAATCGCGGGACCGCGCATCGTGACCGTTGCCCTGGTGCGCGATCAATACGAAGGACGCCAAATGGCTCGTCTCATGTCGTTTGCGATGGCCGTGTTCATTCTCGTCCCCACTGTCGCTCCGTCCCTCGGCCTGGGAATACTGCTGCTGGGCGGCTGGCGCGCGATATTCGTCACCTTCATCATCATCGCTGCGATCACACTCGCGTGGTTTGCACTTCGTCAACCGGAAACCCTTCCACCCGACTGTCGGCGGCCCCTCTCCCCGCGCGTCATCGGTGGAACCGTCCTGGAGGCGCTGAGCATTCGGGCTGCGCTTGGATACACCGTGGCCACCGGATGTGTGTTCGCACCGTTCGTGGCCTACCTTAGTTCCGCCCAGCAAATCTTCCAGGAGGCCTACAGGACCGGCGCGCTTTTCCCGGCCTATTTCGGCGTGCTGGCGCTCGCTTTCGGAGCCGCCTCTCTCGTGAACGGGTGGCTCGTTGTGAAGTACGGGATGCGCCGGCTCTCGAGGGCGGCGACGGTGTCCATGACACTGGTCTCGGCCGTTGCGTGGGTGCTGGCCTTCGCCTTCGAGGGGCTTCCTTCGTTGTGGCTGTTCATGATTTACCTGCTCCTCGTCTTTGTCTGTATTGGACTGCTCTTCGGAAATCTCAATGCGCTTGCCATGGAACCCCTCGGTCACATCGCCGGAGTGGGTGCGGGCGTGGTTGCTTCTCTATCCACCTTTATCTCGGTGCCATTCGGAGCGCTCGTGGGCCAGGGTTTCGATGGAACCATGTTCACCCTGATTGCCGCTTTCGGGGCCTTCGGAGCAGGGACCTACGCCGCCATGAGATGGGCCGAGGGAGGTGGAGGCGCACAACGTAGCCGCGATACTACCGCTCGATCATGATCCTCTGTCATCCGCTGGATGTCTCCAGATATCTCGAGAATCACATTACCCGCCGCAGTTTGTTCGATGTGCTCGCGTCTCATGGATTCCCGTAACTTTGTGCCACGCATGGTCACGTGAACTCGCCGGCAAGCGGATGCGACGCAGGCATGAATCGGTCACCGTCGCGGGAAACCCGTCCGGTGGTTCCTGAAAATGGACGTTGCGGGGCGCCGGAGTATGATCGCAAGCAAGTTGTTGCTGGACGGGCTTTGGAGGACGACCCCACAATAGTCCGACACTGACCCACCGGGATGCATGGGAGTTGTAATAAACTCGCTTTCGATTTGATTCCATATTGCAGCAGGCGAATCTCGAACGAAACCGGGAATCATGAATTTTTCCCGATAAAATCAATACGATGAGAAGGATATCATCGTCGTTTATAACATTTCTCCGCTTCCAGGAGGGTGAAAGCGAGTTCCACTATGGGCAATGCAGGGACACGGCAACCTGAACCTCTGGCCCGTGGATTTGCTGAAAAAATGCTGAACGGAGAAATCCCCGACGAGCGCGAGAAGACCGTCTGCATCAGATAGAAATCGGGCTGCGACACCCGTCCCGAAGATTATCCCAGGTGATGGTGAATGGGCTTGTGAATGCTCAGGTAGCTGCAGGTGGCTGATTCACGGAAGCACCCGGAAGTTTTGATATCATGCACGTCGCATCCAAGGCAGCTTCGATATGTTCCGCCCACCGTTCCTTATTCATCCTCTAAGCGGGAGTAGCTGTGCTGGTGGCGCCTGCTACCAGACCCCTTGCACTGAATATGAGGGCGTCAACTCCGCAAACGTCCTTTCTGGACTCCCGCTTGTTGAGCGCGTAGCCATGCACTCTGATCGTTTCGAACCCTTTGCGCATTCTTCGGGAATCGACGATGGTGTGAGGCGAATATCTTTCCTGCCTGGACGTAAGAGGGCACTCCGCAAACTCTGGATGATACGCCAGCATCGCCTTGCCGCTGGATACGCAATGAGCAGAAGCCGTCGTTCCCACGGTCGTTCGGGTGACAACGGCTTGTCTGTTCTACACCTTCTCCAGACAGGTAACTCGATCACCTTCCGGCACCGTCAACAATACGTTCTCGTTGATGGCGTCTCTCAGATTCGTCATATGCGGAATAACGATTTCACTTTCATTTTCGAGACTTTCGGAATAAAGCCTCCGAGCCTTACCTTGGTTGTCCGTCTTCGAAACTTCTTTCCAGAAACTCGCCAAGAGTGCACTGCCAAAAGCCGTTCAAACGTCCGATGGGCCCGAGTTTGTTCATGTCGATGTATTTTCCGGTCATGACGGCGGGGTTGACGTGGAAATAGACGACTTCTCCAATCAGAAGGGGATGTTTGTTCGGACCGAGTTCGAACACATTGTGGGTCTTGCACTCGAAGTGAATGGGCGCGTCCTTGATGCGCGGGGCCTTCACCTTCTTGGCGGGTATCGGCTCGAGGTCGGTGGCATCGAATTCACTTTCTTCCGCCGGAATGCCGTTCGCCGTATCTACCATCTGCTCCCAATGACGGTAGGTGACGACGTTGAAGCAGAATTCCCCGGTTTCTTCTGCGTTGATAAGGGTGTGTTTCTTTGTGCCATCAGGGTTTCTTGCCACGGTGAGCGATATCATCGGTGGTGCCACGCAGACACAGGTGAAGAAACTGAAAGGTGCAATGTTATGTATTCCGTCCTTGCTGATGGATGACGCCCAGCCAATGGGACGGGGAACGATAGAGCCCGTGAGCAGGCGGTAAATCTCGCGCCTCTCAATCTCGTCGGGGTCGAATTCCAGGTATTCGCTCATCTGAGTCCTCAAAAAGGTTGTAAGCACGAAAGAAGCGTCGCATCTATGACATATAGCGTCCCGCGTTCACGGCGATGGTCTGGCCCGTGAGATAGGCGGATTCGGGCGACGCCAGCATAAGCACCCAGCCCACCATGTCTTCCACTTCGGCGATGCGGCCCAAAAGCGTCCCCTTGCCGATCATCTCGCGTTGTTCTTCGGAGCGCACAGCAATGACACGCTCGGTTGCCGTGGTTCCCGGGGCGATGGCGTTCACGCGGACGTTGTATTTTCCAAGGTCATAGGCGAGCACGCGGGTCAGGGCGTGAACTCCTGCCTTGGCCGCCGCATAGGGCGGGGATGAGGGCTGCAGTGTTGTGATTCCTGACATGGAGCCCAGGTTGATCACGCAGCCGCTGTTTTGTTTCTCGAAAACGGGCGTAAGGTATTTCGAAGTCAAAAAGACGCTTTTCAAGTTCCTGTCCACCACAGCATCCCATTCATCTTCCGAGGTATCGCCCATAGAGAGTTGCTGGTGAAACCCGCCCGCGCAATTCACGAAAATATCGATGGCGCCCGCCTCGCTCGCGATGCGCTGGATCATCTGTTTTACGGCCACCGAATCCGTGAGGTCGCAGTCGATGAAGGTAGCGTCGCCGCCTTTTTCGCGAATGTCTGCACCGGCTGCTTCACCGAGTTCGGTGTCGATGTCTACGAGATACGTCTTGGCGCCCGCCTCGGCGAACTGCTCCGCCGATCCCTTTCCGATGCCGCGCGATGCGCCCGTGACGACGGCGACATCACCGGAAAAATCAAAGCTGGTCTTGCCCATGGTAAGATCTCCTTTGGGATGATGGATCTTTTATGACTTCAGAAATTTCAACACGCTTTCGTTGAATATATCGGGTTGCTCCCACTGGGCCATGTGGCCAGCGTCGGGAATTACATCCACTTCTGCATGGGGGGCGGCATTTTGGCAAGCGCTCCGGCGTTCTTCGAGTGTAGGGTAGGCGATGACATCGGCGTCTCCCCATAACATGAGCAACGGCATGGAGCATGCCGGAAGCAAATCGGGCAGGTAGGGTTTCCGGTTCATGGCGTAGATGTTCATCCTCGAATTCCTGAGATTCGTCCAGGCTTGGGAGAGGTACGCCTCGTCTGCGGATCCACGTTTTTTGAACATCAGCGCCTTTTGGTTGTGAACGAACACCTCGTACTTCTCCTCAGGGCTCATGTTCCTGCCAGCGCGGCGTTCATCACCCAGCTTGACGTCACCTGTGATCCCCAGACCTCCCGGGCCGAGCAAAACGATTTTTTTGAACCGCGAGGCGTTGTCCTGGCAAAACGTCACGCTCATCGTCGCGCCGAAGGAAAAGGCCACGCAAAGGCACTTCTCGATTCCGAGCCCATTGAGTAGCCGGCTTATGCCCTGCGTGACGGATGAAGGCGTATGCGGCTTGGGTGGCAAGTAGCTTTCACCGAAGGCGGGCAGGTCGATCGCCAGCGTGCGATAATGCAAAGCGAAGAGCGACTGGTTCTTGATCCAGTGGTTCGCCGCTCCGAAGCCGCCGTGTACGAGGAGGAGGGGTTCACCATTTGTGTCCCCAGCCTCGGTATAGGCGAGCGGGCCTTCGGGAGTTGGCAGTGTTTTGGATATGAGCCGGGTCAATGAACATCCTCTGATACATGACAATATGGTGGAGGCTATCATTTTTCGTCCGATGCTGTGTAGCTGGTTCGGGGTTTTCGCCGCCGGTTCTCGTGCATCCACTTGCCAGAAGTGCCGGGAAGCGACGGGGGTGCCTACACGCTTCCGTTGTCAGGCAGACATGGTCGCCGAGCAAGGTGGCATCAATGGGGTGGACGAAAAACAAGCCTGAACGAGGGTCGCTGGATTCGGAACGACCATGCAACAGATTGGACGGGGGACCCGGTGTGGGACTGGTTCAGGTGCAGGCCAATTGCAACCTCATCAACCGCGTGGTGCCGGGTTTGGGCGTCAGCCTGGATGATGCTTTGGAGCGGGTGCCGAAGCCTGGCGGACTCATCAGAGAAAAAACGCGTCTCTCGGGCTGGCAACCTTCTAGGGGGTGCCTTTGATGAATTCGATGAGTGTGCCGACGATTCCGTTGTCATAGAGTGTCCACGCCGTTACCACGACGACGAGCACGAGAACGCTCAAAAGCAGATATTCGAGTAAACCGTGTTTAATAGCGGGGGGTTTGGGGGGATTTCTTTTCGCCATGCGGAAGATTCTCGGGTGTGGATGGAATAGGGGGTCAATTTGCCAGTGAATTATAAACGTTATTCACTGCATGAGAAACCCGCAGCGTGCCTGAGGAAAGCCCGGATAGACAAGGGCAGGACATCCCGTTTATGGTATAGCCCATCGCGAGCCGTCTCTTCATTGCATCACGGAGTTTTATATTTCACATGGATTCTGCCAAATACAATTTAGGCGAAGTCGAAAAAATCAGAACCGAAGCCATTGGCGTAGCGGGAAAACGGATTTTCCGCATCCTGATCGATTGTCCGACCAAGGCGGCTGCCACGCTCTGGTTGGAAAAAGAGCAGGTCTACGGCCTTTCGATGGCGATGAAAAAGATGGTGGAGGCGAAAGGGCAGGAAGAACGCTCGGACGAGGAACCGGATTTTCCGGACATTGCCGAAGTCGGTTCCAGCCCGGTGAAATCCCGGGGGACGCTCGAGTTCAAGGTGAGTCGTATGGGACTTGCGTATGGTCCGGGCAAAGGCAACGTCACGGTCTTTTTCTATGATGAACGCGACGAAGTCATCTCGGAGGGACAGTCTTCGGCAGATGAGGAATACGAGGAAGCCACAGTTGGTCCGGCTGCACTGCAGGTAAGTCTTGCGCACGCACAGTTGGAAGAATTCATCACCCAAAGTTTGGATGCATGTTCCTCCGGGAGAGGGACGGATGCGCTCTCTCGTCATGCCATGGTGGCCACTGGCAAGGTGGACCCCAATACGAACGGGCATTTTCGTCATTAGACCGCATTTTTCTTTCGCGACAGGGAACTCTTGTGGTCCGGAAATTTTCTTCTCCTGAAAGCCAGGAAACGGCGGAAGCGCCTGTATCGCAGGCGTATCGCTTCGAACCGGCGGAAATCGAGAACCTTTTGCTCAAATCGGAAATCCTGGGAGGCGAGTTGGTGCCGCAGGGCTCCAACTATACGTTCGCCGTCAGGATGGGCACAGATGATTTTCAGTTCTGGGGGATATACAAGCCCGCGAGCGGCGAGCGCCCTCTATGGGATTTTCCATACGGCACGCTCCATTTTCGGGAAAGATGTTCATTTCTGGTAAGCCATCACCTGGGTTGGCACCTCGTTCCGCCAACAGTGATTCGCGAAGGGCCGCATGGCGAGGGATCCATGCAGTTGTGTGTGCCCTATGACGGGAAGTCGAACTATTTCACGCTCCGTGAGGAGGCTCGGCCGGAACTTGTTTTGCTTGCGGCGTTCGACATTATGGTGAACAACACGGATCGCAAGGGAGGACATTGTTTCAAGTCCGAAGACGGCCGCGTGTGGGGGATCGATCACGGACTCACGTTTCATGCGGACCCCAAACTGAGGACCGTCATCTGGGATTATGCAGGAGTTTCCCTGCCCGAGACGCAGGTGAACGATATCAAAAGGCTGGAGACCAGCCTGCACGACGGCGACAGCCCCCTGCGGCGTGAGTTGGACGAGCTTTTGGAACCCGATGAGGTGGAAATTTTCCTTGACAGGGTGGTTCGCTTCAGGATGAACCCGTGCCTGCCGACGCCGGAAGAATACAGGCGTTTACACTGGCATTTTGAATAATCACGAATTCGCCCGGATAAATGCTGGAACGTTGAGGTTTAGGCAATGAACGGTCATGCGAGCTTGACCGGGAATCGGGTGTTGCTCTTTTTTTTCTGTTTCGTCATTTGCTTGTCTCTGGTCGGGTGCAAGGAGAGTCCGCGTGTGCGCAGGATTGTGCCGCGCGATGTGGTGAACGAAAAACGCTGGTTTGTTTATAATAACCCGAATCATCCAAAATCCAGGAAATATTTAGCAGAACTCGATGAATTCGATTTTAGAAGATCGGCCCGAAGACACACGGCCCGCATATATAAGCAATACCTAGAATATCATTATACTGGCAAGTACTTCCGTCGGGCGCGTTACTGGTGGGAGCAGCTCACTTATCAGGAATTGCTCCAATCGAAGCAATCCGGCGTTCTCGAAAAGTTTCTGAAGCGATTCCCGGAAGGCTGGTTTGATACACCTCCCGATTTGGACACCCAGAAGAGGGAATACGAAGCCCTGACGGCAAAAGACGAGATCGCACCCTACAGGGTTTTCCTTGAAAAATACAAAAATGCGCGCAGCGAATGGACCGAAGCGGCGACCCAGCGCCTTGAAAGGCTCCTGCTTGATGCGGTGAAAGCCTCGGGTGACGTTCTTCGCCTCGAGAGGTTCGTTTTTGATAATCCCTCCAGCCCCTATCTTGGCGAGGCGAAGAACGCTTTGCGCGCAGCGAGATTCAAACAGGCTTTGGGATCCGGGCAGGAAGTGGAATGGAAGGCTTTTATCCGAAGGTACAAAGGCTCGAAAGAAGCAGGAATTGTTCAGCAGCATATGGAAACGAAGGCGCTGGAAGGAGCCGAACGCTCAGGCCGTGTCGCGGCGCTTGAGCAGTTTCTGGTGCGCTACCCCGGTTCGGTTCACAAAGAACGGATTCTCACCTCGATTCACAGGATAGGGCAGGAGAGGAATCAACAGGCCCATCAGTGGGTGCGCGTAGAAAACGCCGAGGTCGAGGTATTCCGGAAACCCAAATGTAAATCCTGCAGGCCCTATTTGCGCGCCCAGGGCACACTGCGCAATCTGGATCCCGATTTTTCTTTCGATGTAGGCTTGCAGGTCGAACTCATCCGGAGCGGGCGAAATTTTTGTCGCACCAGACACTGGATAAGAGGACTGAGGCCCGGAGAAACCCGTCCGTTTTCGTTTCACATTCGCGGAAAATCGCCTCCTAGGGGCAGCCCCGCTCCGAGGTATGAACTCGAGGTGATATCCGGTTCCGCTTATCGTGATCCACAAGAGGAGCAAAACATGGAAATCGAAGGTCTGGGCGGAAGGGGCAAGGGTCCTCAAAGTGATCGCTTCGCGCCTTTCCGGGTTCCTGATCTGAATTAAAACAAGATAAATATCAATATTTTATGATGTTATATTGAAATAGAATAGAGGAATTTCTCGCTTGTGAAGTTTACTGGCGGTTCTTGCGCTTGAGTCTGCGCCGGTTCACTTTCTTGATATGTTTTGCGATGTATTGCACGAGGGCAGGGTTGCCAATGAGCAGAGACTGCCGCCACTTGCGTGCAGCGTCGAGGTCTTTCGGCGTATTCTCTTCAGAGAAAAACGTATCGAGGGCACGCCATTGGTTCGTACGGTCACGCCTTGCGAGAGTCGTGCCCCCTGCTTCTTTCACGATAACGGTCCCCGCCGCAACATCCCAGATGCTGGGAACGCCAAAGAGCGTATAGTGCAAGCCTCCACGTGCCACGAGGGCCTGCTCGTAGCACATCGAGCCGGTGGCGCGTACCTCGCCAAGGTTTTTCTTGAGCGGTCCTGTGGGACGGAATTGCGTCCAGTAGGAACCAGGCAGGGCGGCAATGCGTTTTCCGGTGGGTTTGTCTTCTGTGGCTACTTCGATTCTGTGCTTGTTGCGAAACGCCCCACCGCCTTCGAATGCGCTGTATATGGTACCTTTCTCCTCGGGCGTGAAAATCGCGCCCGCAATCGAGCGTCCGCGCTTCAATACACCCACCGAGCAGCCCCAGACGTGCAGGCCGTTCAGAAAATTTTTTGTGCCGTCGAGGGGGTCCAGAACCCAGAGAAATTCGGGTATTTTACGCGCTCCCTGCGCTTTGGCTTCTTCTTCGTTTTTGGGTTTCTCCTCGCCCAGAACCCCGTGCGCCGGAAAGTTCTCGTTTATCACTTTCGTGAGAAACTCCTGGCTCGCGTGGTCGGCTTCGCTCACCGGGTCGGTCTCGGCCTTGTTTTTGTAATCCACTTCGACCTGCTTGCCGAAAAAATCCATCAGGATTTCTCCGGCCTCACGGGCGAATCGGGAAGCGGCTTCGGCAAGGTTTCGGGGGGTAGGTTCGCTCATTCCTCACGCTCCAGCGGAGGCAGGTCGAGCCTGTCCGCAATTTCATCGAGTTCAGCAAGGCGTTCCGGCGAGAGTTCGAACCCCGTGCGCCTGCGTTTCGTCTCGGACCGGTGCTCGATCTCGCCGGGTATGAAAATCGTTTCCACACCCGCCGCCTTGGGTGTCGCCTTGATGATGGAGACGAAGGCGTTGGCGGCGGCCTGAAACTGCGATATCGGCAGAAGCGCCTCGATATTGACGGCTACGAAAACGCTCGTGACCCGGCTTTTTCCGTGAAATTCGTTGATGCCCACGATCTCGTGGCTGTGTCCTCCGCCCGCAAGGCAGCCGAGTATGGCGTCGATGGCGACAGAAAGCCCGCTGCCTTTGTACCCTGCAATCGGGGAGAGCAGGGAGCTTTCTAGGACTTCTTCGGGGTCCGTGGTCGGCCTGCCCTCTTTATCCAGTCCCCATCCCTCGGGGATGAGTTCGCCCGCCCGCGCCGCTTCGATGATATAGCCTCGTGCCACGACGGAAAGTGCCATGTCCAGCACCATCGGGGGGTCGCTCGGCAGGGCGATGGAAAGGGGATTGTTGCCGATTCTGGGTTCTTTGCCTCCTGCCGGGGGCAGGACGCGCAGGGTGTTCGTCGTCACGATGCCGATCATGCCCGCTTCGGGTGCCATGGCCGCGTACGTTGCGGCGGCGCCGAAATGGTTGCTCTCTTTGAGTAGAACGGCGCCCACATTGTGCTCTCTGGCGCGCGCTATGGCCTCTTCCATCGCGAGTCTGGAAACCACCTGGCCCATGCCGTTGTCGCCGTCTGCGAGCGCGAGTGCGCCTGCATCCTTGGCGATGTGGAAATTCGGAGTCGGGTTCGCAAGACTGATTTCCAGTCGCTTTGCGTAGTGTGGCATGCGGATCACGCCGTGACTGGTCACGCCGCGTAGCTCGGCTGTCACGAGTGTCTCTGCCGTCCATGCAGCGTCTTCTGCTGGCATGCCCAGCTTGGTGAAGACCCGATTCAGGAAGGCGTGGAGTTTCTCGCCCGTCGTGTGTCCGCTCATTCAACCCTCACGCGTGAACAGATAGGCCATACCGTGCCGAACGTGTTCGCCGGAGTCGATTTCGCTCAGAAAATCGGCCCGAGAGACGGACCAGCGGTTCACTTCGCTCAACTCACGTACTCGCCAGCCGGGAGCGTCCCATAGCGATTCGCTGCCAGCATAGCCGGGCCCTTGCTGCACGATCGTCAGATACCAGCGGAGGTTTTTCTCGCCAAATACCAGCCTGTCCACGCCTGAATCGAACGGCAGCCAGCAGGAAAACACGAAATCAGGCGTATGGACTGTAAGCGCATCACGCGCGTCAAGAGCTTCCACTCCATCTTGTCCGGCCAGGTCCGTGAGTTTCAGATGCACACCGTGCGACTGCAACGCTTTCCCGATGATGGCGGCGCCGGCCCCCACCTCCAGAGGTCTTTGGGGAGCCAGGGCAACAATTTCCTCCCTGAGCGCGTCCAGCCATTCGATTACGGGAAGCTGGTAGAGGTTTTTCCCCTCGCAGTACAGGAGCCAGCCTTTTCTCTGCTCTTCTTCTGCAAGCATTTCCATGGCTTCGGCGTAGGGCAGGGGATTCATCCAGGGACCCGGGTAAGGAGTATCCGTATCGCCCGTCTCAAAGAAATAAACCGCCCGAAAGGGAAGTTCCCTTGCAACGCCGCGTGAAACAAATCTCCAGAACGCATCTCCCCGTGCCTCTGGTGAATTTCCTAGACGCTTGGTCCATTTCTGTTGATGGCGAAAGCGTTGTCTTCATGCAGTATCTCGGCCTTCGTCATTTTCCCGCTTGCGACATCGATCACCTCGTCATAGACGCGCCGTCCCGCCACCTCGATGGGCACACCCTCGAAGATGTCCGTCACATCCACATCCGTGGTGTCGGCCTGCAGCTTCGCAGAGAGCGGGTTGCCCGTAATGCGAATGGTGCTCATCAGGGGGTGGTTGATGGTGTGGCCGCCGCCCGTGGAGAAGATGAGTACCTGAGAGCCGCCCGCCGCGATACCGGTAATGGATTCGCCCCCGTGGCCCGGTGTATCCATCACGTGGAGGCCGCTTCTGCGGCTCGCACGTTTCGCCCATGGGATCACATCCACGATGGGCGCGGAACCTGCCTTCTGGATGGCGCCCAGGGATTTTTCTTCAATGGTGGTCAGGCCGCCCTCCATGTTGTCGCCCGTGGGCTGGCTGCCCCTGAGGTCGACGCCGCAGGCGAGTATACGTTCTTCCATCTCCTCCACCATCTTCCAGATGCGCTTACCCAAGGCCGGCCTCACACATTTATCGGCCAACACACCCTCGCCGCCCATCATTTCCGTAGTTTCGGCCAACAGGGCACGTCCACCCAGTTTAACGACTTGGTCTGTCACCCAGCCAGTGGCCTTGTTGTGCGAGAGGCCCGAAGTGGTGTCCGACGTTCCGCAGTTCAGTCCCAGAAGCAGCTTGCTCACCGGGACTTCCTGACGGCGTTCGTTCGTGAGCTCTCGAAGCATCTCCATTCCGATCCGCGTGGCCTTTGCGGTAGCGTCTATTGCGCCCCCGTCCTCTCGAATGTTGATTGCCTCCACCCGTTTTTCCGTTTTGGCTATTTCATGGGCGATTTCATCCGCCGTACAACCTTCTTCGCGATGGTGATCGATGACGATAACGGCGCCCGCATTGGCGTTTTGTCCATGCCC
Organism: bacterium; assembly: GCA_965200245.1. Classification (GTDB taxonomy): domain Bacteria; phylum UBA8248; class UBA8248; order UBA8248; family UBA8248; genus Bin107. The sequence goes on from CBDATS010000015.1 coordinate 68,694, forward strand.
GACGAGGGTCTCGAACGTGCGCTGGATGTCGGGACCGATCTGGCAGCGGCCCAGTGGGTGAGTGAGTGCGACACTATGTCGCAGCGTTCTGGCGACGCGCTCGCAGGTTGGGTTGGCGTAGAGCGTGCCGCTAAGCAGAAGCAGGTAGTTTCTTGCGCCTACATCCCCCTTTTCCCTGGGGTATCCCCACCAGGTTTTTCTCAGGCGTTTCGACGATCCTGCGCCTCTTCCGTTTCTTCTGGCCATGGTGCACCTCCCTTCTTTATGCGAGGTCGCCGCGGCCGCGGGCGCTCTCTATGTTATGTATGTGAATGTAGTCGCCCACTTTGATGTTCTTGCTCGCCACGCCGATGGACAGGCCGTATTTAATGCAGTGCTCACCTTTTTTCAGTGGTTTGATGCAGATTTTGTGGATATAGGGAATCGCCTGATTGGCAGTAAGGGTTTCGCCCATCTTGCCGTTGAGCATGAGGCAAACGGAACCTCCCTTTTCCACCTTTTCAAGACAGGTGGCAACATTGTCTTCTTCTTCGATAATCATTGCAGTTACCGGCATGTTTTTCTCCTTCCAAAATTCAAGGTCCGAAAACCCATCGTAGCCAGTCATGTGATGGATGATTGAGGAATTTCCTTCCAACGAGCCACAAACTATCGCATGGCAGGCGACAATTCTCAACAATGGGGAGTTACATACTTAAATCCGCAAGTCTCAATCCCTTCATCTTGCGCGCCGGCCCCAACCGCATCCCTGGATATCATGCAGACGAACATCACCGTCATCACCGGAAGTTGTGTACGGGAATCGTCATGACTCTTTCCTGCAAGACAGGGAACGTCTTCTGCAGACAAGAGGAGGGGTGATAACAGCCTCATTTTGGAAATATGCTCCTTCGGACGCCGGTTTCCCGGGAGAAGAGGGGGCATACGGACGAGGTTCCGAGAGTCTGTTTCTCAACAGAAAAACGTCGAAAAATTTCCTGCTTTCCCGTCGGAATGTCCCATATCCTGCTCATGATGACGATGCAAAAAAACGAAAGCGTCAGGATATCAAACCATACTCATTTCCCCAGGAAAGGAGACCAGGATGAAATCTATTTCCGAGATGCGCGAGCACCTGATCGGGAAGGCAGGCGACAGTGAGGAGTTCCGTGCCCGTCTGATCTCCGAACCGAGGGCCGTGGTATCCGGGGAATTCGGAATCGCGGTGCCGGAGACTTTCAACCTGCATGTGATGGAAGACGACGCCGAGAACAGCTATCTCGTCCTCCCGCCTTCGTCCCGGCTCACCGAGGAAGAACTGGAAGCTGCTGAAGGCGCATACTGGATGTAAAGGGAATGATACACGAAAATGCCCATTTTCTTCCCTGAAACCAATAGGATTTGCCTGGGTAATAGTAGCCGTTGCGATTTGCAACCATCCGTGGCTTCTAGTCTGTCTTGAGAGGAATGATTTATTGAATACATTATAGAACGTATATTATGGGTGGGAACAAGGCCGGAATATCTGGTTCCCACCCGTAGCTTAGGCAGAACAGTATATCCGGGTTCAACGCAGGCATATCATCCCCCCAACAATGACAGGGAGCATCACGCTCAGCCCCTGGGCAAGGGCGCAACGCCCACCTCGGCTGCAATCCGGTCGAGATCCTTTGTAAGTGCTTCCTTGATCGTGATGCCCTCGGACAGGGCGGTTTGGTATCTGCGATGTGCCCCTTCGCCCGGGATCCGGATCTCATCGAAGCCGGGTGCCAGACCAGACGCTTTGATGCGTGTCACGGCTTCGTCTACCACCGCCTTGTAGTCGCCTCCCAGGCATATCTCCGGGCTTATCGCCATGGCGAACATCGGCAGGCCGAAGGGTTTATCCGTTTCCAGCCAGTCGGGCTGATCGGCGTCAAAGCCGTTGCCGGAAAGTGCACCCGTCAGGAAAGTGAACATGAGTGCCAGGCCATATCCCTTGTAATCCCCCAGGGGCAACATGGTGCCCTTTGCGGCGAGGCTGGCGTCTGTAGTCGGCCTGCCTGAGGGGTCAAGTGCCCAACCCTCGGGAATCGGGTCCCCCGTCCTGGCGGCCAGGAGCACGTAGCCTCTCGCCACCTTGGATGTGGCGATGTCGAAGATAATGGGATAATCCTGATTGGAGGGAATCGCGAAGGCCACCGGATTGTTTCCAACCATTCGCTCGAAACCGCCCCACGGGGCGAGGTTTCCGACCGCACCGCTGATGACCATGCCAATCATGCCGTGTTCAAGTGCCATGGCGGCGAAATAACCAATGTGGCCCGTGTGGGAGGATTTTCGTATTGCAGCCGCTCCGATGCCGCAAGTCTTTGCCTTCTCGATGGCGACATCCATGGCGCGCCGCGCGACGACGGCACTCATGCCGTAGTCCCCGTCAAGCAAGGAAAAAGCGGGCAGATCCGTGATGGTATCAACTTGGGGTCTCGGGTTCGCCGTTCCGTTTCTGAGACGTTCCACAAAAACCCCGAAGCGTACGCAGCCATGTGAATTCACGCCCCTCAGTTCGGCGTCCACAATTTGGGCGGCACACGCACTGGCGTCAGACTCCGTCATGTCGAGAGCCTGATAGACACGCACAAGATAGGTGTGAAGGTCTTTCGCATGAACCTTGATGTCCGGCATGTTTTCTCCCCGCGAAGTCAGCGAAGCCACGTGCAAACAAATCCCCGATCTTGTCTTGGCGGACGGGAAAAAGAGTGTTAAGAGCTAATACGATGAGTTTGCCTTTACATATGGAGGGTCCGCAAGCATGAAAGGATGGCGTTTCTATGCCTTTGGCGATATGAGGCTTGATGAGGTGCCGGACCCCGAGGTGAAACCCGGTTGGGCCGTGTGCAAGGTGCGGCGGGTGCAGCCAAGCATCACCGACGTGCAGAGATCTTTGGGTATCGGAACCATAAATTCGGCGCTTTTGAGGGAAATGCTCGAAAAACACGCGCCCGTGCAGTTGCTTGGGCACGAGATGAGCGCTGAAGTCGTGGAGGTGGGTGGAGGCGTCGAGCATCTGAGTGTGGGTGACAGGGTCTGTACCTCGGGTCACGTACCGTGCCTCAATTGCAGTTTTTGCCGTGAAGGTAGAGAGATGTACTGCATCGACAAGCTTCACGTGGGCATAAACACGCCGGGGGCCTTCGCCGAGTACATCGCGTTGCCCGCGCACGGCCTTGTGAGGCCGCCCCAGACGCTGGACGACGCATCCATCGCCTGTCTCCAGCCGCTTTCCTCTACGGTTGCTGCCATGCGGGACGCGAAGGTTCAGCCAGGCGAGACAGTGGCTATCACGGGACAAGGGGTGATGGGCCTCTATGCCCTGCAGGCTGCCCGCACCTGCGGGGCAGGGGCCGTCTACGTGAGCGATGTGAAAGAGGAAGCTCTCGCCTTGAGCCGCAGGTTCGGGGCGGATGAGATAATCGACGCGAGAGCAGAAGATACCGTTGAAAGGGTGATGGAGATAACGGAGGGCCGGGGTGTCGACCTCGTTTTCGAATGCGCAGGCGGAAACGCCGAGCAGGGACTTTCGGGCCACACCACACTGCACCAGTCGACACGCATGGTGCGCATCGGCGGACGCGTCATCCAAATCGCGGGCCTCATCGGTGATCTGAAATTCGACCCGGTTTTCATGCGTGCACAGGGCATCCAGTGGGTTTTCCCCGAAGGACACGGCGCAGATACTGTGGCCCTGGGCGGGAAGTGGGTGGCCAGTGGAAGAATCGACGTGCAATCTCTCATCACACACGAGGAGCACGGAATCGAAAACCTTCCCCGAGTGATGGAGATTACCAACAAGAAGGCGGAATACCGGGCCACGAACCCTTGCCAACTCGTTCTGGCTTAGCCTGTGCATACTTTCGTTTTATATTTTTAAGGAGATGAAAATGGACCTTGGATTGACGGGAAAAATCGCCATCGTAACAGGCGCAAGCCGGGGCATCGGCCGCGAATGCGCGATCGCGCTTGCGAGAGAGGGTGCCCGCGTGTGCGCCGCGGGGCGGGATGAGACGCTTCTGGCCGAGGTGGTGGAAGCGGTGAACGCCGCAGGAGGAGAAGGCATGTCCGTCTCCTCTGACCTGACTTCGCTCGATGGATGCAGGAAGGTGGTCGATGAGTGCGTCGCGAACTTCGGTGGCGTGGACATCCTCATCAACAGTGCGGGTGCGGCGAGGGGCGGAGATATCCTGACGCTCGACGCGGAGTGGATTACCGAGGCGCTCGCTCTCAAGACATATGGATATCTACGTCTCTCCCAGTTGGTGATTCCTCACATGAGGGAGAACGGCTGGGGCCGCATCGTGAACATCGCGGGTGGGGCGGGCGCGAGTCCCGCACGTGGGAACATACCAACCAGTGCGGCGAATATCACCGTTCTCAACAACACGAGAGCTCTCTCCGACGCCGTGGCAGGTGAGGGAATTCAGGTGAATACAATCTGTCCGGGTATGACGAACACACAGCGCGCGCGTGACCTTATGCAGGGGCCTGCAGACAAAGCGGGCAAGGATGTGGAGGAATTTTTGAAAGAAGTCGGTGCGAGAACACCTGCAGGGAGAATCGCCGAGCCCGAGGAGGTGGCGAACGTCGCCACGTTCCTGGCTTCCGCTGCGTGTTCTTACCTGAATGGGAGTTCCCTTTATATGGATGGCGGCAGCCGCAGGGCAACGCCCTAGGCGAGGCCGAACCCGATTTTTCCTCCGGGCGGTGCGGATCGCCCGGAGGATTTTTCTTCCGTATTCTAAGAATGAGAGGAAAGATGGCGAAACTTTTCGATTCGTTTTCCCTGCGGGGCGTCACGCTCAGAAACAGGATTTGCGTGTCTCCGATGTGTCAATACAGTGCGGAAAACGGCAAGCTCACCGACTGGCACCTGGTGCACCTGGGGGCTCGTGCTGTCGGTGGCGCGGGTCTCGTGATGGTCGAGATGACGAACGTGGAGGCCCGTGGGCGCATCACGCGCGGGTGTTCGGGCATCTGGTCGGATGAGCACGTCGAGCCACTGGCCAGGATCGCTCGTTTCGTCTCTGGTCAGGGGGCTGTCGCCGGGATCCAGATAGGACATGCAGGCCGCAAGGGTAGTTGCGCGCCCACATGGGAGGGCGGGGGGCACCTCTCCGACGAGGAGGATGGCTGGGAGATCGTGGCTCCAAGCGCGATTCCGTTTCATGACAATGCGCGCGTTCCCAAGGCGTTGAGCGTCAAGGAGATAGCCGTGATTCAGGAGGCGTTCCGCCAGGGTGTGAGAAGAGTCGACGAGGCGGGTTTCGATTGGCTCGAAATCCATGGTGCACACGGATATCTCTTCCACAGCTTTCACTCTCCGGTTTCGAATCAAAGGGAAGACAATTACGGAGGGAGCTTTGAGAACCGAATCCGCTTCACGGTGGAGACTGTCCGAATCGCAAGAGAGCAATGGCCGGAACACAAGCCGCTCGCCATACGCCTCTCGTGTACCGACTACTATGAGGGTGGCTGGATGTTGGATGAAACGATAGAACTCGCCAGTATCCTCAAAACCGAAGGAGTAGACCTCATCGATTGTAGCGGGGGTGGAGGAACGCCGCTAGCGAAGATTCCCGTAGGGCCGGGCTATCAGGTTCCGCTCTCCCGGGCTGTGCGAGCAGGAGCCGAAATTCCTACCGCCACGGTAGGGATGATCACCCAGGCCTGGCAGGCGGATCAGATAGTCCGAAACGGCGAGAGCGACCTCGTCTTCATGGCACGCGAAATGCTGCGCGAGCCTTATTGGCCACAGAAAGCGGCCTCTGCGCTCGGCGTGATGGATGAGGCTTACGTCTCCGACCAGTACCACCGAGCCCACGGGAGATGACCTATGGGCCGCCGATCACCGGGTTTCGGGTGTTCTTGTGCCCTTTGGCCTTGCAGCTTCTCCCGCCAAAATATTGACAAGGCTTTATGGGCCGTGTTGTAATCTCCGGACTGCCAAACAACTGAATAAATTGAGTTCACATCCACAAGGGAGAAAAGCCGATGAACCGATGTTTTTCACGCTTTCTGAGACGGTCCACTTTCTGGTTTGCGCTCGTTGTAGCGATGGGTTTGATAGGCGGTCCTCTCGTCGGTGACGCGCGAGCGCAGAAGAAAAAGCCGCTTCGCTTCGGTGTCGCCGATCCCCTGACCGGGCCTGCCGCGATTTTCGGCAAGGACCAGATGCAGGCGGTCCGCTGGGCGGTCGAGGACATTAACGCAAAAGGCGGCGTGAACGGCCATCCTCTCGAAGCCATCATACTGGATCATCAAGCGAAACCCGAGGTTGGCATCGCGGTGGTCAACCGCTTCGTCCACGTGGAGAAGGTGCCCGTGTTTATCACCGCGTTCAGCAACGTAGTCAAGGCAGTCGCGCCCATCGCCAACCGTGAGAAGGTGCTGATGTTGAGCGTGGGCGCAAACGCGCCAGCCATTGCACGGCTGGGTGATTACGTCTATACGACTTTTCCGCTGGCGGATGTGGACATGAACGCCCTGGGCAAATACGCCTATGAGAAGATGGGCAAGCGCCGCGCTGCTGTCTTGCACGTGAACCACGAAACAGGCAGGGACGGGGCCAAAGTCTTCAGCAACAGTTTCAAGAAAGCCGGCGGAAAAATAGTCGTTTATGAGTCCTACGAACAGGAGCGTTCGGACTTCACAGGTCTGGTGCTCAAGGTGAAAGCGGCGAATCCCGACATCATCCACATCCACAGCGTGATCCGCGATTTCACGGCCGTTGTCGCGCAGATGCGCCAGCTCGGTGTGAAGGCCCAGATTACCAGCTACCAGACGGCTTTCAACCCCAAGATGATCCAGCAGTTGGGCAAGGGTGCAGAAGGCATTATCGTGACTGCACTGGCTCCCAGCGTGGAGGACAACAAGAACTTGCCCGCCTATCTCGAGCGGTGGAAAAAGGCGTATAAGCGTACACCCATCGGACTGCCCTATACGCAGTACTTCTACGATGCGCCTTACATCGTGGCAGCGCTCTATAAATGGGTACTGGACAAGAAGCTACCGATCACTGGCGAGAACATGCGCAAGGCGCTGGTGGCAATAAAGACGTTCGAGCAACCCTTGACCAACACAGTCACTATCAACGACGACCACACGGTCAAGAAGCCGGTCTATTTCTGGCAGGTCAAAGGCGGTAAATTTACGCTTATCGGTTCCCGGAAGGATTGAGCCCGTATATTCTCTCTGGGTGGGCGCACCTGTCGGCGCGCCCACCGGGATTTTACCGTGTGTGATGTCAAGCCATGCTGACATGGGGGATTTTGGGGCAACTCCTGTGGACCGGGTTCGCCGCCGCGACCTATTACTGTCTTTTTGCAGTCGCTTTCTCGCTTGTTCTCAAGGTCAACAAGATTTGGAACTTCGCCCAGGCCGGAGTGATGGTGTTCGCCTATTACTCCTTGCTCGTGGCGTTCCGGTATTGGGATCTCGCGCTGGTTCCCGCACTGGTCTTCGGGTTACTGATAACACTTGGTGTCTCGCTCGCTCTTGAGCGCTACGCCTTCATGGTGTTCCGTGATCGCAACTCCTCGATTCTGACTCTGTTCATCTTCACGATTGTCTTTTCGGAGTTCTCGGTCTACCTCACCGAACTCATATTCGGGACTGAACCCCAGACGCTCTACCCGAGCCTTTTGTGGCCCGTCGACTTATACGCAGGCATTGCGATCAGCCAGTGGGACCTCATGGCGATTGCTGTGACGGTGGTGCTGATGCTGCTCCTCTATTTGTTTATCCACCAGAGTCGCTACGGCCAGTATCTGATCGCCGTCGCCGATAACGAGGATCTGGCCGAAATATACGGAATCAGCCGAAAGCGCGCCTACGGTATTTCAATCTCTATCGCCGCGGTGCTCATCACGGCGGGCATGTATCTATTTGGGACAAAGGCGGCATTGTTTCCCTCAACACCTCTGCAGCATTTACTGATATTCGCCGTCATCGCGACGATTCTGGCCGGGATTGGCAACATCTTTCGTGCCGGAATCGCTGCAGTTGCGCTGAGTCTCATACAGGCCTTCAGCATTCTCGTCATCGCTTCCAAATGGCAGGCACTGCTCGCTTATATTCTGATATTCGTCGCCATCATATTCTTTCCGCGCGGGTTCTCCCTGCCACGCCGGCTGCGCGGGTTGGAGCGAGCCTCAGGACGTTCCACAGCCGTGGCGGTGGCCGACTCATCAGGAGACTGAGCCAGAAATGGAATACATCCTGACAGTGATGGTGCTCATTGGGATCAACGTGATCCTCGCCACGAGTTTCAACCTCATTCTGGGGTACGGTGGGCTGATGAGCGTCGCCCATCCGATCTTCTACGCCATCGGGGCCTATGGCTCCGGCCTGCTGGCGATTCACCTGCAGATTCCAGTTCCTCTCTCGATCCTGATAGGATCAGTAGTCGCGATGGTGCTCTCGTTCGGTGTGTCTCTGCCCTCGCTTCGTGTGTCGGGTGATTACCTCGTCATCGCCAGCATCGGGTTTCAGTTGGGTATCCTGCACGTTATCAACAACCTGGATTTCACCGGCGCAGCCGGCGGACTCACTAACATTCCGGTGCTGAACGAAGGCCCGTCGCGAAGCCTCGTGTTCGTCCTGCTCATTGCGGTTGTCGCCGCCGGCGCGGTTCTGCTGGTGGGCTGGATCGTCGAAGGCGATTACGGGCGAGCCATCACCGCCATGCGTAACGACGAGGAAGCTTTCAGTGCATTGGGCCGTAACGCGATGAACATCAAGATCGTCCTTTTCGCCATCGGTTCGGGCATGGCCGGCTTGGCGGGCGCACTCTATGCACATTACTTCGCCTACGTCACGCCTGAGCAGTTTGGCATATTCACCTCCGCTGCCCTGTTGACAATGGTGGTCGTGGGCGGCGCCGCCACGACCTGGGGGCCTCTGGTGGGTGCGGTGCTCCTGACAACCCTTCCACAGGCCATCACGTTTCTCGGCTTGCCCGTCTCCATCATGGCGCCGCTTCAAGGTGTTATCTATACGACGCTCGTCATATTCTTCCTCTTCGCACGCCCCCAGGGCCTGACGGGAGGCAGCCGCGGCGGCGGCGGGCTCGAGGCCTGGAGCGCGAGTACGACTTTCAGGGGGAGGGGGGATACGGAATGAGTCAGATCGTCCAGATGAAAGGACTGCACAAGAGTTTTGGCGGAATCGTGGTGGCGGATGATGTCAACCTGGATTTCGAGGCAGGTGAGATCATCGGCCTCATTGGTCCCAACGGGGCGGGCAAGACGTCTTTGTTCAATCTGATCTCAGGCGTGATTCCCCCCGATGCAGGTTCGATCATTCTGGAGGGCCATCGCGTGGATCAACTGCCCATGCACCACCGCGCACGGATCGGTTTGGCCAGGACATGGCAGAACACCCGCATGTTTCACTCGATGTCCGTGATCGATAACCTGCTGATAGCGACGCGGCGCTACCCGGGAGAGTCACTGGCGCGCATTCTTTTTCGTCGCCGCTCGATCAACGCCTTCCGCCGGGAAGCAACGAAAAAAGCCATGGCGCTTCTCGAACGAGTGGGACTCGCCGACAAGATGCACGAGATGGCGATAGAACTCTCCTACGGCCAGCAGAAGCGGATTGGACTCGCCCGTGCGTTGATGAGCGACGCGGCGTGCCTGTTGCTGGATGAACCCATGGCGGGCGTGGAAGGACAGGCGTACGAAACGATCATTCGCGTTATCCGCGAAGAGGCCCAGGCCGGGCGTGCCGTCTGTGTTGTGGAGCACAACATTTCATTCATCCGCGACATCAGCGATCGCACGGTTTTCATGTTCAACGGATGTGTTCTGGCCAGCGGATCCGTCGATGAACTCACACGCGATACGCAACTTACGCACCTGTATTTTGGCGGCGAACACCCGCACTGATCAAGAGAGAAAGATGTTCGAAGTCCAAAACCTCACGGCCCGCTACGGGCCACTTATCGCCGTGAACGACGTGTCGCTGTCTTTCGATACAGGTGTGCGGATGGGAATTTTCGGTCACAACGGCTCAGGCAAGTCGACGTTTCTCAAGTGTCTGGTGGGTGGCGTCAGGGATATTTCCGGTGCCGTGGCTTTCGATGGTTCGCCCATCGTGCCGGATCAGGTTCACCGCAACGTCATGCTGGGAATCGGCTTCGTGCCGCAGGTCCAGAACGTCTTTCCAAACCTCACGGTTGAACAGAACCTCCACATCGCCGGCTCGAAATCCGACCTCTCGTTTCTCAAAGAGGCTTATGCCCTTTTCCCCTTGCTGGAAGAACGCCAGAACCAGCTTGCAGGAGACATGAGCGGTGGAGAGCAGCAGATGCTCGCGGTTGCACTGGCCTTGATGACGAGGCCGCAAGTCCTCCTGCTCGACGAACCGACTGCCGGTCTTGCTCCAGCAATCGTGAAAAACGTGCTGAACTCGCTCTCGCGTATCAACTCAGAGCTCGGCACAGGGCTGATCCTCGTCGAGCAGAACGTGCTCGCCGCCCTGGATGTCGTCGAGCGCGCAATCGTGCTCAAAGGCGGACGCGTGGTGTTCGACGGTGCGAGCGAAGAACTCCGCGCAAAGGAAGATTTGTGGGCTTGGTTCTGACCCTGTAAATCGTCGGCGCGACTATTTCACCCCGACGGCATCGATCTGCACAAGCGCTTCCGCCACTGGTCCGGGGCCGTGCACGATCACGCATTCGAATGCAGGCAAGTCCTCGTTGATGAAGGTCTCGCGTACCGCCTCGTAGACTGCAAGGTCCGCTGGATTGGAGAGATACACCCTGGTCATAGCGATGTCCGCCAGTTCCATTCCTGCCCCTGCCGCGCTGGCGCGCAACTGTTTCCACGCCATCCAGCATTGCGCGGCGATGCCCGGTTGCCGTTCCACTTCTTCAAGTGCAAGCACGGTGCGGTGCCCTGTCTCCGGAAGGGAATCTGCACCCCGGACGAGTGTTCCTGCCTCGTCGACGCCCACCATACCCGAGAAGAAACAGATCGGTCCCGCTTGCGTGACGGAGGGAGACGCAAAGGGCGCTGTCCCCGGCCAGGGGTACGATTGGCGAGTGAGTCCACTGCGTCTGTCCATAGCGGTTATTTCGATCTCGATGCGCGTGCCTCGGTGGCCCACTTCGTCGAATCCCACAACGCAAAGCGATGGCTGGGTGTCAGGGAAGAAATGGGTGTGCACCCGATGGAAAGTCGAGAAATCACGTATGTCGCCCAGGAAAATACTCACGTTCACGACGTCTTCCATATCCATGCCGTGGCCCGTGAGTGTGCGGCGCAATTCGTTGTATACATACCAGGTTTGGGATGCGATAGGGCCGTGCCGGCTGTCGGGATGGCTGCGTCCCGTCGAGAGGAAACGACCCTCCTCTGGCACGTCGTCATAAGAGTTGACCAGCGGTTTGCCGGGTTCTGCTGTCTTGATCGGAATGTGACCGGCAAAAAAGCGAAAGGGCCGGAGCGTATGGCCTGGCAGTAGTGTGAAGCCGCGGGAAGGTCCGGGTTGTAGACGTCGGTCATGACTTGTCGTTCGCCGAACACACCGCCGGCTTGTGTGCATGCAGCGATGGCGTCGACCCCGATCCAGTGCCTGCCGCATCCGACGACATCCGTTATGCCCAGTCCACTGCTTGGAGCAGGCGTGGGTTGCCAATGCACCCGGACGTGTTCGTAGCTGGGGAAATAACGCTTGTCGCGCTGCCAGATATGCTGGCGCAGCACCTGGTCGCGATTCGTGCCCGCTGCGACAAGGATTTTCTCTAGGCTGTCGTGAACCGCCCAGGAATCGGCGACAACCCTCTCTTCGGTGAGGTCGGCAAGTGGATAGCCCTGCATCTGCCCGCGTCCTTCCTCGGGCAGGTCCGCGAAACCCGCAGGGCCGGCTGGTCTCAATCCGGAGACGAATAAAAGTTCGCCAGCCCTGACCGCTACCGGATAGGGTGGGAAAGCAGGGGCGACATCCTCGCAAACGATCGGGGTTTTCTTCATCGCTCGATCAACCTCCGTGGGTTGGCATATCCAGGCGCCTCGTGCGGGGTAGGGAGGAAATCTCCCGGCGGTTGCATTTGTCTACATCGCCAAGGTGCCGCCATCGCACGATATAAAGGCTCCGTTCATGAAATCGTTCTCGTCCGAGACCATAAAGAGCGATACCTCAGCCATCTCTTCTGGGCTTGCAAATCGATTCACGGGTATGCGGGGGAGCTTCGCTTGTGCGCGTTCGGGATTGTCGATGTGAATCTGCTTTACGCGCTCGCTTTCAGTGGTTCCCGGCATGAGGCAATTCACGCGCAACCCCAGGGGGCCGAGTTCCACTGCGAGGGCGCGTGTCAAATTGTGCATGGAAGTCTTGGTCGCGCAGTAGAGTGCATTGCCGGGCACGCCGCGCTCGCCGTCGATGGACCCGATCATGAGAACCTTGCCCTTGCCCTGGGGTGCCATGAGCTTGGCCGCCTCGCGTGTGGCGATGAAAACGGATTTTGCGTTCACCTCGTAGAGCTCGTCAATTTCCTCATCCGTAAACTCGAGAAAACTCCTGTGGGCCCGCATGGCGGCGCAGTTTACCATGATGTCGAGACCGCCCAGGAATCGCGCGCCGTCGCTCATGATCTCGTTTGCCTTTCGCGCGTCTCTTAAGTCGTAACATCGCCCGTCGATCTTCGTGTTCGCCGCGCCACAATCGGCGATGACTTTGTCCAGACGCTCCTGATTGAAGCCGCCCGCAGCCCAGATAGCTGCGCCCTCCTCGCTGAACTTGCGCGCAATGGCCGCCCCGATACCCGATGAGGCACCGGTAACGATGACTCTTTTCCCTGCCAGCTTGCCCTGCATATCTTCTCCTTAAGGTGAAAACTATTCTTCATCGGGCAGTAATGCGGATTCTCCCATCGAGAGCGGGTCGCGCGTCGGCCAGCGACCGGCGTCCACCTCGGTGATGAATTCGAGAACGACGCGATTGAACATAGCGGGTTCTTCGAGATTGATGAGGTGGCCGGCATTCGGGAAGGTAACGAGAGCGGCCGTCTGGATGTTGCGCTTCATGAACAGCCCGGGTTCCAGACAGGGGTAGTCCTCATCCCCCGTAAGGACGAGCGTCGGCACAGAGCATTTCTCCATCTGCTCTCCAAGTTCATAAACCGAGGGTCTTGCACTTTGCACCCCGCGCATCGTGTTGGCGCAGCCCAGAGGAGAGTGGCTCATGAAGTGGTCGATGAATTTCTGATAGCCGATGGCGTCTTTCCGTTTCAGTTGCATGCGCGTCGGACCGGCGGTGTAGACAGGGCCGAACTTCTCCATCCCATCGTTCAGAAACCTGTCGGCTACAGCTTCGGCATCTTTCTGGAATCGTTCGCGCTGATCCATGTCGGATCCGTAACCGCATCCGGCCACGACGATGGAGCGGGTGAGTTCAGGGTGGCGCAGGCCGAGATGCAGGGTCGCATAGCCGCCCATCGAAAGCCCCGCAACGTGGGCGGGCGCGAGATTCAATTCTTGGATCAGGCCTGCCAGGTCATTCACGGCGATGTTCTGGCTGTATAGGGATGTGTCTTCGGGCACTTCGGAGGGGGGGAACCCTCTCGCGTTGTAAGTGATTACCCGATACCTGCGATTGAAATAGCGAACCTGATCCTCCCAACTGCGGCAATCGCCCGCGAATTCGTGAACGAACACGATGGGCGTGCCCTCGCCACTGTCTTCGTAGTACAGACTGACGCCGTTTGTTCTCACTTCGGGCATGGTGTTCTCCTCGCAAGTTGACGATGGGATATGAAATACGCTTCTTACGGGAGAATCGGCAAAATAACAACGCGAAAGAGGGAATTCCCGCATGTTTTCACGTGACCGTGCCCGAATGGCAGGAGTGAATATAGAGTCGGGAAAGATTCGACTCCCGGGGCTGATTTCCATTCGGGGACTTGCTTTCTATATTTGCTTGGCCCAAGATAAATACGCATCACGACATGGTTTGAGTTTGACGGTAATTTGACTTGGTGCATCACCGCATCGCCCATTCATGCATGGAACAAAACTCCAGGAAGCCCTTTAGGTTTGAAAATTGGGGGAAAGAACTTGTCTACGGCCCCGGAGAAACGCAGCCTCGCAATTCACAGGAAAGCCGAAAGAAAGCTCCAGTGGGAGACGATCTTCATCATTGGGGTGATCCATTTGCTCGCCTTGATGGCTTTTGATCTGGACTATTTCAGTGTATCCGGCCTCGTGGTGGGAATCGTGATGTATTTCGTCGCCGGAATGATAGGTGTGACAGTCGCCTACCACAGGCTCCTTACTCACAGGAGTTTCCGTACGTATAAGCCGGTGGAGTATTTTCTGACGTTTTGCGCCTGCCAGGCGCTTCAGAGCGGGCCCATCGAGTGGGTGGCGATGCACCGCATTCACCACAAGGAATCGGATGAGGAACCCGATCCCCATTCCCCGCTCGTGAACTTTCTGTGGGCGCACGCCGGATGGCTGTTCGTCAGCTTGCCGGACGCACATACCTGCAAGGAATATTCGCGCTTTGCGAAGGATTTGCACCGCGACAGGTGGCAGCGTTTTTTCGACATGTTCTTTTTCCCCATCTATGTAATGACTGCGGTGGCGATCTACTTCGCCGGGGAATGGTACGGCGGCCTTGGAATGTCCTGGCTCGTCTGGGGGGTATTCGTGCGCACGGTCGTCTTGTGGCATTGCACTTGGGCGGTCAATTCAGTGACGCATACCTTCGGCTATCGCAATTACAACACGGACGAGGAGAGTACGAACAACTGGCTGGTCGCCATCTTGTCCTTCGGCGAGGGGTGGCACAACAACCACCATTCGGATCAGCGCTCGGCCGCTCACGGTCAAAGGTGGTTTGAGGTGGACATAACATACCGGTTCATCAAGATGATGGAACTCCTGGGTCTGGCTTGGGAGGTGAGGGAACCGAGCAAGCGCATCGTGGCGAAGAGGCTTGATATCATGGTGGACGACGAGGGTTTGCGCGCTGCGGAGGCAAGAAGGCACGGGCCGGCGGAAGTGCGTGCCGAAGTGCTCCACACGATGACAGATCCGACGACGCCGCTGGAAGTCCCCAGAATGCCTTCGCTGGCCGAAGCGAGCGAGGCGGCGACAAATTCGGCCCGAAAAGCTATGGAATCCGTCAATACGGCGCTTGCGCACGCCTCTCATGCGCTTCGGTACAAAAAAGAAGATAAAGCGGACCAGTCAGTTCGCCAGATGCTGGAAAGGGGTAAGGACATGGCAATGGCGGATGTTGAGCAGGCCAAATACGCTGCGGCGGAAGCCGCCGAGTTCTCCGCCCAAGCGAGTGCCTACCTGGCGGATGCGAAGGACAGGACGACAGAATCCGCCCGTCAGGCGGTGGAGAAAGCGAAGGCGCTCGCGCAGGAAGCAGCTGATGCAGCCTCGAAAGCGGCCGATGAGATTGCGGTTGCTTTCAAGGGAATCGACAGACCTGTTATTACCTCTACGGTCTAGAAGGGAACTCAAAAAAAGCCGGAGCGTATTGCTTCGGCTTTTTTTGTGTCTCCTTGGGTATTGTGCGTGATAGAGCGTTTCACGTTACAGAGGCAACGACTGTACTCACAAGAGGTTTTTTGCCAGGTGATTGCGGGAGAAGCACAAGGCATTTTGAATATGCATCCCGATGCCCTGAGTGCCTTGACGCTCCAGTTCCCGGCTCTTAGATTATGGTCTCTTTTTCAGCGGTTTCCCCCAAGAAGCCGATTTGTTTTCGGGTGGCGGGTGTTTTCGAGCCATGTGAATCGTTTTTGACGGCGCGGCAGAGGCCGCGAATCCTGGAGGGCCAATGGCCATGAGCGGAGTGAATGAAGAACAGTTGTTGAAAGACCTGAAAATTTACTATGACGCCGACGCGGACCTGAATCTGTTGCAGAACAGGAAAATCGCCGTCATTGGCTACGGAAGTCAGGGGCGCGCCCATGCGCTGAATGCGCAGGACAGCGGTGCGGACGTCGTTGTAGGTTTGAGGAAATCCTCTCCCCGCTGGAAACAGGCCGAAGAGGACGGTCTCGAGGTGATGGAGACGGCCGAGGCGGCCGAGGCGGGAGACATTGTGGTCATTCTCACCCAGGACCATCTCCAGCCTGCCATCTGGAAAGCGGATATCGAGCCCAATATGAAAGACGGCGATGCACTGGTGGTCGCCCACGGCTTCAACCTCAATTACGGACAGATTATTCCTCCGGACAATATCGACGTTGTGATGATCGCGCCGAAAAGCCCGGGCCATACCATGCGGTTTCAGTACGAAGACGGGCGCGGCGTGCCGGGTTTGGTGGCTGTCTTCCAGGACGCCACGGGCAAGGCGAAGGAATATGCGCTGGCTTATGGTAAGGCGGTGGGCTGCGCCCGCGCCGGCATCATCGAAACGACCATCGAGGAGGAGACCGAGACGGACCTCTTCGGCGAGCAGGCTGTGTTGTGCGGCGGTATCACCGAGTTGATCCGCGTCGCGTTCGAAACGCTTGTAGAGGCGGGCTATCAACCTGCGCTGGCGTATTTTGAGTGCCTCCACGAGGTGAAACTGATTACGGATCTCATCTATCAGGGCGGCATCACCATGATGCGCTATTCGGTCTCGGACACCGCCGAGTATGGTGACATCACGCGGGGCAAGGTCGTCATCGACGAGGCAACGCGCGAGCGTATGCGCGGTATCCTGCGAGACATCCAGACGGGAAGATTCGCCAGTGAATGGATCAACGAGAACATGGTGAACCGGCCCACGTTCAATACGGTGGTGCGCAAGGAGAAAGAACACGACATTGAGGTAGTCGGCCGCCGGCTGCGCGCAATGATGCCCTGGATTGAGGAACGCGAGGTGAAATAAAGACCCATCTCTTCATGGGCAGAGTGCCGATAGACGGTGAGGGTGTCACGTAATGCCGGGGCCCATATGAGGTCGGCCAGGTGAGCGCGGGTGTGCACAGGGCGAACCGTCTTCCAGACAATGCTTCGCGGAAGCCCGTGCGCAGGGCTGGCGCGTGACGGCGAAGGGCGGCCAGCGATCACGAAACGCCGAAACCGACATGCCGTCCCCTGTGCTCGTGAAGGCGCATGCCAGTGTGCTCGCCGCGCGCGGGCAAAGGAAGTCGCGTGGCGGAACTCGGCCGCGGGTTCAAGTGCCTCTGTTGGGAAAACGCGGGCATCGTGCGTGAGGAGGGTCTGCCCGGGTAAAATGTGCTCTTGCCTCGTGCGAGAGAGGCGAGTTCGCGTGACTGGTCAAGGCGGACCGAGAGCCGGGGCGCGAACTACCGGGTGGATTGTCCGTAAGCCGATGACCCGCGCGGCGGGTGAATATTTTTCTGAAAATCGCCGAGTGCTCAATTGTGACCCAGGAACACCCCATAGGAGCCTGTTTGTGGGGAAATCCCGGAAAAGTCGTTATTTTTCGAAAAGATGATTATACGTGCTCGCCATCAGAGCGTCCGCTGGATGCCATCTTGCCACAGCTTTGACTCCGTGGCGTTGTAGTCACACGAAACATATTCAAAGACACAGAAATAAATCCGTCCTTCCGTCAATGATGCGACGAACCACGTCAACGAATGAGAACTACCTGTATTTCATAGAGTATACTTTCCCGTTACCTTTTCGTTTCCCGTGGAATTTCGCTATGTTTATGGTTCGGGATGCCAGGCTCGGACAAGCCGGGTTTTCGGCTTCCTGCCGCGCCCCTTACAGGGCAAACATCGGCTCGTCATCGCCCCAATACCGCTGGCAGCACATTTGACAAGCATTAAAACTCATCACTCAACTACTGATTCCACAGGAACAGTCGGTACCAGGAGAACACCGACACTCGTATGAGAGTTGTGAGCATTCTTGACTGCGCCCCGACCACCGTCCACGGCCGTTCGATCAGAGTGACCGTTCCATGGCTTCGATACAGAAGGCCGTAGTCAATGATTCCGAGGCGAAGCCGCGACGCGGCCCCCCCTCGTCGTCGCGCAGCGCGACGACGGTACGCAACGCAGAGATGTCCACATCTGTCATTGGCGTTTCGTCCGAGTCCTGTGCTGAACATTGTACACTGCGCCGCTGGGCGTAGACTTCGAAAACGTCGGTTGCGCCAGCACCGGCATGTGCCAGTGTCCCGAATCATAAATTCGCATCATGATGCTTTCTTTTTCTTGAGGCAGAACCTTTTGACATTCTGGATTATTTGATTGTCATCCTTGCCCCACTTGAAAGGTTTCGGAGCATTATTGTGCTTTTCATAAGGTGCGATTATCAATTCGTCCCCTGGTGTGACACTGGTGGCCGATTCTGAAACGAAACGACACCGAGGGGAACGAAAACCATGGTGACACGATGAATCCGCGCCTCAGCGAGTCTCCGAGAGAAGACGGGCGTTCCGGTGGAATCGCGCCTATTGCCGCAGGCCGCCGAATACCCCGGAGATACCAGATCGCTCGAAAATGCCGGCAACCTCTTCTTGCGCCGGGCCGAAGAACTGGCCCGTGATCGTATCGTCCTCGGCGACGCGGCGGGCGAAGCCGCCCTCCATGACCGGCAGATCGCTCCACGCTATGTCATCATAGCTGCGCTGCGTGTGGCTACCGGTGAGATTCATGAAGACGATGTTGGCCCGCAGGGTTTGCGGCGAACCAAGCTCGACGAAGACGTTCGCTTCTCCCTCGACGACCGCCTCGATGTCTTGCGTCACGCTATCGTCCCGACCCACGACGAAGCCTTGCCACGAAGCGCCGCCCGCTGGCACGGTCGGATTCTCTACCGTGGTGAACCCGAAAATATCGGTATGGACCCTGACGGCTCCCCGTCTCGGATCGGCTTCCCTCGTCAAGCGATCGACTTGTGAAACAAACAGACTGTGTTCCATCCATCCGCCGAGCACATGGACATCTGTGTCGTCTCCGCCGAAGCGCTCCACCACCTTGCGAACGCCGTTTGGCCCCGAAAGCACCTCCAATTCCACATCTTCAAGGTTGAAATCCTTCGAAGTATAAGCTTTCGTAAAGTCGTAGTAGCAAGTATTCTCATGACACTCATATCCCCGGAGACGCTGGGGTGTCGTCTCTCCCGCAGCGTATCCCAAAAGATCACCGCTGATCAGGAAATTGGCTTGATCGGTAATCCGAGCGTAGTCGGTACGCGCGGTTTCCTCGGGCGTTGGCGATGTCTGTTCCGCGGACCTGCCGCCCCCGCTTCAAAGAGAGCATGCCGCCAACGTCAGGCACGCGAGTGCCAATCCCATCGCTTGTAAAATCTTCATGTCAATTGCCCCCAATGAAAGATATCCTTGCCTTTGTTCTTTGCTGTTTTTCTTTCTTGATACTTTGAATCCGCCATGCATAGCTCACCATTATCTTTTCATATTTCTGGTGTATATCCTAATTTTTTTTCGGATTTGGTTGAAAGAAGTCAAAGGGCGTCGTATCCTTTGAAACGATGTTTTGGGCCGCCGAGAGGTAGTGGATGAACGTTCAGAAAATCAAATTTCTTATCGCGGGTATTGTGATTCTAAGTGCATTCGCCTATTTGGCTGTCTCGGGATTTCAAAGTGAGAATCTGGTGTATTTCCTCACGGTGGATGAGGTAGCCGAGAAAGCGCCGGCCCTGCGTAGTCGTGGAATAAGGGTGCAGGGAAAGATTGTGCCCAGGACGCTTCGGAAAAATCCCGACGCCATGCAACTCGCCTTCCATATCCAGGGCGAAAAGGGAACATTGCCCGTGAGTTACAAAGGTGTTCCCCCTGATTTGCTCGAAAACGGATTTCCTGTTATTGCCGAAGGGAAACTTGACGGCAAGGGGGTTTTGGTGGCGAAGAATCTGATGGTCGCGTGCCCCTCGAAATTCGAGGAAATGAAAGAGGCGGGGGAAAGCATACCAACGAATCACGAGGCTTTGATGAAAGAAGCCGAGAAGCGAAAGCTGACGACAGAAGCCAGATAGCTCGACTGCCAACAACACGACCCTAGTCTCTCGTGCAAGTTTGAAAATCCGATCCACCCCCGGGAGTTTTCCGTTGCTCGCCATTCAGTTCGGACACTACAGCTTGCTGGCTTCGCTCGTTCTGGCGGTGTTCGGGATCGCGGCGTCCATATTTGGGGCTCAAAGACGCAGGGCCGACCTCATCGCTTCGGGCCGTAACGCCGCCGTCGGTGTGTACTGGCTGGTGAGCGGTGCGAGCGCGTGCCTTGTCTACCTGCTTATGGTGCGTGACTACCGGGTGGAATATGTGGCCGGACACGTCAACAACACCCTGAACGGGTTTTATCGCTTCAGCGCGTTTTGGGGTGGGCAGGAGGGTAGTCTGCTGCTTTGGCTTCTGCTCCTTTGCGTCTATGCGTTCGTCGTCATCCGCCAGAACCGCGACAGAAACCTGGAACTGATGCCTTACGTGACGGCCACTCTCATGGCGACGGCACTTTTTTTCCTGGTGATTCTCAATTTCGTCACTCCGCCTTTCGATACGCTTGCTACCCCTCCCGCGGACGGACGTGGCCTGAACCCGCTATTGCAGGACTGGGGGATGGTAATCCATCCGCCCAATCTGTATCTGGGCTACGTGGGTTTCGCCGTGCCCTTCGCGTTTTGCATCGGCGCCTTGGCGAGCGGGAAGCTTGATACCGACTGGATTACCTCGACGCGCCGCTGGACGTTGTTCGCCTGGTTTTTCAACGGGGTGGGCATTCTGCTCGGCGGCGCGTGGGCCTACAAGGAGTTGGGTTGGGGTGGATACTGGGCGTGGGACCCGGTGGAGAATGCGAGCCTGATGCCCTGGCTCGTGGGAACCGCCTTCCTTCATTCGGTGATGATCCAGGAGAAGCGAGGAATGCTCAAGGTCTGGAACGTCTCGCTTATCATCATCACCTACGCCCTCACAATATTCGGCACTTTCCTGACGAGAAGCGGTATTATTTCAAGCGTGCACGCCTTTGCGAACTCGTCGTTCGGCTGGGCGTTTCTGGTCTATCTCCTGGTGGCACTCGTTATCGCCTTCGGGCTGATGATATGGCGCTTGCCCCGGCTTCAAAGTGAACACGAGATGGAAAGTTTCTTCTCTCGCGAGGCGAGTTTTCTCCTCAATAACGTCGTGCTCGTGGGCATTACGTTCGCTGTCTTCTGGGGAACGATTTTCCCGGTCGTCTCCGAAGCGGTGAAGGGGATCAAGGTCACCGTCGGGCCGCCGTTCTTCAATCAGGTGAACGTGCCGATTGGTCTTTTGCTCATATTGCTTTGCGGTGCGGGTCCGCTTTTCGCATGGCGCAGGACATCGCGAAAACAGATGAACAAAAGCTTCGTCTACCCTTCGGTGGTGGCGGTGGGAGCTCTTCTCGTTCTGGTGCTCTTCGGCGTCCGCCACGTATATGCAGTGCTCACGTTCGGTCTGTGCGCGTTTGTTGCGGGAACGATTGTTCTTGAGTATTGGCGGGGAATCACCTCGCGCGTGCGCCACCAGGGAGAGCGTTTCACCCTGGCCGCGTGGGAACTCACCATGCGGAACAAAAGGCGTTTCGGGGGTTACATCGTCCATCTCGGGATGGCGATACTGTTTGTGGGCGTGGCGGCGTCTTCCGCCTACCAGGAAGTGGGTGAAGTGCGTCTTCGTCTGGGTGAGAGTTTCGCGCTCGACGGCGTGCGGATGCGCTTTGAGGGGATTCGCGAAAGTACGACCCCGCAATACAGCTCCGCTTTCGCGCGACTGGGCGTTTACCGGGCGGGGTATCGCATCGGAGAGGTGGAACCCGAAAAAAGGCTCTATTTCACACCGCCGCAACCGACGACGGAACCCGGCATCCGCCGGGGTGCGCGGTCGGACATCTACGCCGTCTTCGCCGAGGCGGACCCAGACGGCGCGGCCACGTTCAAGTTCATGGTAAATCCGCTCGTGAACTGGGTTTGGGCAGGAGGTGTGGTCTTTGCGCTCGGATCCATTGTTTGCTTCCTGCCTGAACGCTGGGGCAGGCGCAGGAAGAGGCGAACTTGAATGACGGAGATTCTGGGCGCCCTAATCACATCGGGAGCCGTAGGTGTTGCTTTTTTCTACACGATCCTGCCCCTCATGCGACCGGAGACTGCGAAAGGTGTGTTGCCCCATGAAGAAAACGCACAACCGCTTTCGAATCGCGAGTTGACGCGTTTGTTGATGGAGCGTGAGCAGGCTTACAAGAACATCCTGGACATTGAGTTTGACAGGGAGATGGGCAAACTCTCCGATGAAGATTATGCTCAGATGATTGCGTCCGCCCGCGCCCGGGCGGTGGAGGTGCTGAGACACCTCGAAGCCAGAGGGGTGAAGGAGGGTATGGCGCCTGTCCAGATGACCGAGCGAGAGGCGGCCGAGGCAGTGGCCCGGATCGACACGGCCAGTTCCGCATCCTCGAAAGTCGTAACCGGGAAATCACTCGATGAACGGTTGGAGGATGAGGTTCTGCGCTACAGGAAAGTCGTGGGCGAATCGCAGGACGAATTCCCCGATTCGTCATCGGGTGGACAGGTGAAAAATGTGAAGCCCCGGTTTTGCGCCTCATGCGGAAACACCGTGGAAAAAGCGGATAATTTCTGCTCTGCCTGTGGGCGAAAGCTAAATTGAAGCGCATCCCTGCCGTAAGCAGACTGATCGCCTTGGGCTTGTTTCTGAAATGTTCTTTGATCGCCCCGTCATATGCGGCTCCTGCGAAGCTGCAGGCTGCTCCTCCCAAGACGAAAACCGCAGTCACGGGTCCCACGACGACGGATCTCTCCCGGCTCAAGCTAAGGCGCAACATCCTTGCCATCCGACTTGAGAAGGGGTTTTTCGAGATGGTGGAGATGATGGATTTCGAAAACGAGGGAAGTGCCACCATCGTATCCAGGGGAGGCGCTCCTACGCTGCGGTTCGTCTTGCCGAGAAGCAGCAATGTCAGAAACCCCAGGGCACGGTGGGGAGCGGCGCCTGCAGGAGTGGATCCCAAATTTCTCACTTCAATCGGGGATGAAATTCAGACGAGCGAGCCTATCCCACCAGGCCGAAAGTTCATTGTCCTGCTATATCGCCTGGAAGATGAATTCGGCGGCATCAGGGTGGAGAAGCCCATGCTCTACGACACACCGAGTTTGACCGTCCTGCCGGAGAAGGACCGCGTACAGGCTCAGGCTATCGGTCTTGCTGCACAACCCGCAGTCGAATTTCAGAACCGTGAATACAACCGTTTCGTGGGCACCGCCAGCGCAGGTACGGTGGTGCAGATCGACATGCAGGCGCCCGATTCGATGGGCGGCCTGGGCGTTTTTTACGTCGTGGGTAGCGTTGTCGTCGTGCTGAGTCTGGGGCTTGGGTTGTACATCCGGAAAAAGAGGAACACGGCCTATTCGGTCCAGGTGGAGCGCGAAGAGATATTGCGCGTCATCGCCCTGCTGGACGACAGGCTCGAGGCGGGAGAAATGTCCTCGGAGGAGCACGCCCGCGAACGCGCCCCGCGTTTTGAACGCCTGAAAGAACTCTCGGAATAAGAGGTCGGATGCCATGCTGGAGGCTCTGGGCGTATCCAGGCGATACGGATGGAGATGGGCGCTCAGGGATTTGGACCTCACTCTCTTCCCGGGAGAGACGGTCGCTCTTTTGGGCAAAAACGGATCCGGTAAGACCACTCTCATCAAGACACTGGCTGGCTTGCTGAGGCCTACTAAAGGAGAGGTGCGCATGGCCGGCAAGCCGATCTCGCGTGTGGCGAAAAAGAGAATCGGCCTGCTCTCACACGAACCCATGCTCTATGAGGGGCTGACGATACGTGAAAACCTCAGGTACTTCGCCAGACTTTATGGCGTGGAGAATGCAGATATATCGGGTCGCGTGGAGTCTTTGGCGAAAATGCTCGGCATCCCGGAGCGCCTTGATGAGCCCGTGCGTATCCTGAGCCAGGGCCTCAGGCAACGCGCGGCTCTTGCGCGAGCGCTTTTGCACGAACCCGAAATCGTGCTGCTAGATGAACCTTTCTCCGGTCTCGACCCCGAGGCGGCCGAACGTCTCGGGAATGTAGTCCGCGCGCTTGGTGAAAGAGGGGAGCGCATCGTGGTGTTCACGACGCACGACCTCTCAAAAGCCTTCGGGATAGGTGATAGAATCGTTGTTTTGGCCGAGGGCAGGATCGCATATGCAGAAAATGCCGCGAATTCACGGGAAGAGGAAATTATGGCCGCATTCGATGCATCCCCTGGAGATGCATGATGAGGCGATTTTTCTCCGTCTTCCTTGCGGTGGTGGAAAAGGATATGCGCCTGGAATGGCGGACGAGGGAGAGCCTCCTCATAATGGTGGTTTTCGCGCTGCTCGTACTCACGCTTTTCAGCTTTGCCTTCGGTCCTGGAGGGGGAAGCGGGGAGGACGCCCCCGCCTTGCAAGCTGGAATCTTGTGGATATCGTTCCTTTTCGCCAGTGTCATCGGGCTGTCACGTACCGTGAGCGTCGAGCGCGAGAGCGCGGGTTTTTCGGCCATGTATGCAAGCCCTGCCGATCCTTCCGCACTGTATCTGGGCAAAGTGACTTCGGCGGCCGTTTTGATGGGGATCATGGAGTTGTTCGGTTTCGCCGTCTTGGCCGTTCTCTACCAAGCGGACGTGTGGAAATCGGCAGGCGCGCTTGCGATCATCGCCGCTTGCGCAACCCTCGGAATCGCTGCCGCCGGCGCCCTTTTCTCCGCTATGAGCGCGCACACGCGCGAGGTATTGCTGCCCATCTTGATGTTTCCCGTTCTCGTGCCCGTTTTAATCGCCGCCGTCAAGGGGACCGAAGCCCATCTCGGCGGAGGGGGATGGGCGGATTCGAGGGATTGGATTCGATTGATGTTGGTGTATGATGTGGTATTCTTGGTGGCCGCCTCTATGGTTTATGAATACATATTAGAAGAATAATGTCAGTAGTTTATGATGATATATCTGTTAAATCACTTTATATCCGAAAGCCGCCGTTTCCGCCTCACTGGAAGGAATGTCTGATGGATCGAAAAGAACGGGGCGTGTTCGGCTGGCTGCCGGTTTTCACCCTGATTGTTCTCGCTTTCGCCATATATGCGGATTTGTTTATTGCAGGGACCGACAGGCTCCAGGGTACGCCTCAGCGAATTTTCTATATCCATGTGCCGTCGGCCTGGGTAGCGTTTTTCGCCTTTTTTCTTGTGTTCATCTTCTCGATCAAGTATCTCGTCACGCGAAACCACGACGATGACATCCGGGCGCATGCCTGCGCGGAGGCGGGGGTCGTCTTTTGCACGTTGGTGCTGATCACGGGGCCCATCTGGGCACGACCGGTTTGGGGCATATGGTGGACATGGGACGCAAGGCTAACCACCACGCTCATCCTGTGGATGATATACGTGGGATATCTCATGTTGCGTGCCTACATGACGGAACCTGAACAAAGGGCGCGCTTTGCCGCCGTAATGGGAATCGTCGGTTTTTTGAACGTGCCCATCGTCCACATGTCGGTTGAATGGTGGCGCACGTTACATCCCAAGCCTGTGGTGATGCGCTCGGGCGGATTGCGGGACTTGCCCGACTCCATGCACATCGCCTTGTGGAGTTCCTTGCTCGCCTTTACGCTCCTTTTCGTTTGCTTCGCCAGAAAGCGCGCGCAAATCGAGCTTCTGAAGTCGCGGGTGGAAGAGGCGCGCGCCATACAGGAGGGAACATGATGGGCTACGTTACGGCAGCGTACATCGTCGTTTTGGGCGGGTTTGCGATTTATTGGTGGACTCTCAAGGCGCGAATGGATAATTTGGTCGAGGAGGAGAAACAACAAAAGTCTCAGAGGGATTCCCCATGATGCGCTTTTGTCTCGCCTTGTGCCTGGTGCTTGCATTCTGCGCGCTTTCGGAGGCGAAGGTCGCCACGCCGGGAGCCAAGACGACTTTCTCCGAAGTGGCGGGGGAGCTCATGAGTCCCGTCTGCCCGGGAAAACTGCTCCACGATTGCCCGAGCAGCGAGGGCGCCCAACTCCGCGAACTCGTTCGCCGCAAGATATTCGCCGGGGAAACGAAAGAGCAAATCGTCCGGTATTTTGTCGAGGTATACGGCCGGGAAGTCCTTCCGAAACCACCGGCGCAAGGATTCTATCTCACTGCCTGGCTTCTTCCATTCGGGGGCGTGTTGGCGGGGTTCGGCGTGGTGTTCGTGCTTGTCAGAACCTGGACGAGACGTCCCGAAGAGGTCGAACAAAGCGAGGGGAACTCCGGAGTTGCGCCACACGCCACGACGGAAGATCTCCTGGAGAGTCGCCTCAGGCGCGAACTGGGGGATTTCGAAGGTTGAGCCGCCACGTACTCCGCACGATGGGAGTCAGTAAATGAAATACAATCCCAAAGCCGAATTCGCCAGAAATCTGGATGGACTCTCAGCACCTCGCCGGAGCATCACGTGGCGGCTCATCGGAATGTG
Organism: bacterium; assembly: GCA_965200245.1. Lineage (GTDB taxonomy): Bacteria > UBA8248 > UBA8248 > UBA8248 > UBA8248 > Bin107. The sequence goes on from CBDATS010000015.1 coordinate 95,099, forward strand.
TGTCAGCCTCGTTCTTGTCGTCTGGGTAATGGTGTATTTCGGCTCTCAGGGAGAGACGCCGACGCGTTCGGTGGTGAAGAAACAGGAACAGGCCAGACAGGCGAATCTCATGGGGGATGACGCCTCCCTGTACCGCGACATGAGCTTTCTCAAACAGGCGAAGCGTTCCGTGGCCCCGGACGTGATACTGAAAACACTGGACGGGCAGAATCATTCTCTGAAACAGCACGCGGGCAAGCTCGTTCTGGTGAATTTCTGGGCGACCTGGTGCCAGCCCTGTATCCGGGAAATGCCCTCGATGGAGAGGCTGTATGCGCGGCACAAGCCACACGGTTTCGAGATCGTGGCGATATCGCTGGACCAAGGCAATGAGCAGGAAGTGCGCGAATTCGCTTCGAAGCTAAATCTGACGTTCCCCATCATCCTCGATCCCGATCACAAGGCCAAAGCACTCTATAAGGTGCGGGGCCTGCCGACGACCTATCTCCTGGACAGAAAAGGCCAGGTGGCCGGCTACGGCGTGGGACCCCGCGAATGGGACAGCGAGGCGGCCTTCGCCTTGGTGGGACATCTGCTTGATGAGAAAATCTGAGCATATGGAAGTCTCCAAAAGCCCGGGTTCCGATCAGAGAAACGCGAAGCGTTTGGCCATATCGTTCATTCTGGCGCCTTTGCTGTTGACGCTGCTGTGGGCGGTGGGCGAGCGGCTTATGACCGAACGTGTGCAGGAGGCGCCTGCGCCCAATCTGGAAATCGGCGGTCGGGCACCCGATTTCGAATTTCCGGTTCTGGGCGGGGGACGCGTCTCTCTTTCAGGCCAAAAGAAAAAAGTGGTGCTCATCAACGTGTGGGCCACGTGGTGCGTCCCTTGTCTGGACGAGATGCCGGATTTGCAGCGACTCTATGAACGGATGAAAAGAAACGGCGCGCCGTTCGAGATACTGGCGGTGAGCATTGATGCCCTGGGAGCGGACGCGGTTGAGAGATTCGTTGATCGCTTCGGCCTCACGTTTCCGGTTCTTCTCGACCCGCGGGGGAGCATCAAGAAGCTCTACCGCACGACCGGTGTGCCGGAGACCTTCATTGTGGACGGTCAGGGTCGCCTTCAGCAGGAGATCATCGGCGTCCGCAAGTGGGACGCTCCCACGGTCGTCGACTATCTCGAACGAATGGCGCGGTCCTGAAAGAACCTGCAAAATCTACAGTTCAAAGCCGAGTTCCAGTTCCTCGTTCAGCTTCTGCATCTGTTCGAGGACGGCGGGTGTGATGGGAATGCCGATGCGCCTGTTTTCCTCCTCGGCGATGGCCTCGGGCTCACCGTGAATGTAGATGCGATCATGGCCCGGCGCCTTTTTCGCCCCCCGGATGGTGTCAAAGAGTTTTCCCATATCGACAAACATGGCGGAGAGTTCCCGGAAACCCGACATCTTGATCGCACCCATAAAATGGCCCGTGGCAGATTTCGCCGTTCCTGATGCGCCCGCCATGCGGCTTTCCAGCCCTGCGCCCGAGAGCACGCCACAGAGAAGTTCTATCATGAGTTGCAGGCCGTACCCCTTGTGGCCTCCATTCTCGTCACCCTCGCCGCCCAGGGGTGCGAGAGGTACCTCGTAGTTCAGAATGCTCTTCTCGTTGAGCGTGGGCGTTCCCATCGAGGAGAGAACCCAGCCCTTGGGGATTTCACGTCCCTCGCGCAGGGCCGTCTCAATCTTGCCGACAGCTGTTACGGCGGTGGCCATATCGAGGTGAAAATCAGTTCCTCCCGGACCGCTTGGTATCGCCACGCTCATCGGATTGGTGCCGAAAAGTGCCTCTCCCCCGAAAGTGGGGGCGGTGCGGCGTCCGCCGTTCGTCATGCTGATGCCGATGTAGCCCGCCTCCATCGCTTTTTTCGCCCAATAGCCGGCATACCCGAAATGGCTGCTGTTTCGGACGGTCACGAAACCCGAACCATGCTTTTCCGCCATGGCGAGGGCCTCGTCCATCGCACGGTTTGAAGCGACGATGCCGATGGCGTCGTCCGCATCGAGAAGGCCGGTCGTGTCGCTACCCTTGTGAAATTTCATGTCTGGCCTGCTGTTGAGTACACCGTTTTCGAGGCGAACCATAAAGAAGGTCAGTCGTGCCGCACCGTGGCTGCGGATGCCTCTTAAATCGGCGCTGACCAATACTTTCGCCACCAGGCGGGCGTCGTCCTCGGGCACATCCTTGCTGCGGAATATGGTGTAGACGAACTCTTCGATGACTTCGGCTGGGAACCGCACCGTACCTTCGGGCAGGGGACCGGACTCGACCATGAAAACCTCCTCGGAAAAAAGTTGATTATTGATGATGCCTTGAATGCCGCGGCATCTTAGCCTGTATTTGCGTTTTTCGGGAAGCCTTGCACGGCATCGCCGCGCCTTGCGAGTAGCCCCTGCCTTTTGTCAAAATGCGTTTCTTTTCGGGATGTGTACTCTGAGACGGGGGAGAGGTGGAAGTGGCTCGCATTGCGGTGGTGCGCGGAGACGGAATAGCGAACGAGGTGATGCCCGAGGCGGAGGAGACACTCAAGGCGGCGGCCGATGCAGCCTCGTTTCAGGTGGAATTCGAATACTTCGACTGGGGAAGCGATCGCTATCTGGAGCAGGGGAGGGGGATGCCCGAAGACGGCTGTGATACCTTGCGGGAGGGCTTCGACGCCGTGTTTCAGGGTGCCATCGGCGACCCGAGGGTCCCCGGATCCATTGTACAGGAACAGGTGATTCTCGGAGTCCGTTTCGGGCTGGATCTCTACGCCAACATCCGTCCTTGCAGGCTCTACCATGAGGATCTGACACCGCTCAAGAACATGGGGGCAGGTGACATCGATCACGTCGTGGTACGTGAAAACACTGAGGGTCTTTTCGTGAACGTGGGAGGGTTTTTCAAGCAGGGCACGAAAGACGAAGTAGCCCTGCAGGAAGAGGTGCATACCTACAAAGGGGTGGAGCGCGTTATTCGGGCATCGTTCGGGTTTGCAAGGCGGCATAAGCGCAGAAAAGTCACCATGGCGGACAAGGCGAGCGGGCTGCGCTACGCGGGCGGAATTTGGCGGCGCGTGTTCGATGAAGTACGGGCAGATTTCGAAGATATTGAATCTGAGGCGATGCACATCGACGCCGTGGCGATGGAGGTGATCCAGCACCCGTCGGAATTCGACGTTATCGTGACCAACAACATGTTCGGGGACATTCTGAGCGACATTACTTCGGGCTTGGTGGGCGGGCTGGGACTGGCACCTTCCGCGAACGTGAACCTGGAAGGCGTCTCGATGTTCGAGCCTGTCCACGGCACGGCGCCCGATATCTACGGACGCGGCATCGCAAACCCCATGGCGGCTATATTGACGGGCGCTCTCTTGCTGGAGCATCTAGGCTGCGGAGCGGGCGGAACCGCCATGCGGCGAGCGGTGGAGGAAGCCATAGCGCATGGCGAGCGCACGGCGGACATCGGAGGTCGTCTGAACACGAAAGAATGTGGCGATGCTATAAGAAATAGACTAGGAAATGATAGCTCAAAATAATCCACTGTTGTTGCGATGGCTGAGAAACAGGTCGACACTCATTCTGTGCCACAACAGAGGAGGCGACGACCCGACAGCCAGTGAGCACATTGCGGAGCCGTCGGAATCGGCAGGCAACGAATCCCAGTATTTCCAGACACCCGGGTAGAGTATCGTCTTGCAAAGGTGCTGGCGCGTCCTTTCCACGATATCTTGTGCGCTAGAGTCGTCAATCTCCGACAATAAAAGAACGCCCGCCATTGCGAAAAAAGGGCTCTCCTCGTGCAACAGAACATGCCCGTCAGGTAACTGCACTACATAGAAAGGCCAGCACCCGTCATCATCAACGAATGAGTTGAGAAACGTCAGGCCCTTGTCGATTGCACTGCGCATGCAACGCAGTGTGTGAGAAGGGAGGTTCATCACACTCGGCTTTTCTCAAAACAGGAATTGCGCACCGGTATAAGCTTTTACCAACACTTTTTGGTCTTGAACCACGAGTTTGAAGTGGTTCAGGCCCGACAGGAACGGGACAAACTCACCTTCATGGATGAAATATTCCCAGCGCGCCATTTTTTTGAGACCCTTGGCCTTGGAAGGCACACACCATCCCTCTGCCACACAAAGATCGATGAAATCGTGCTCGATATCGTATACCAGAGTCCGCCACGGCCGAGCGAAGTGCAATTCGAAACCGATACGCGGAGAAATGCTACTGCCGGTGACATCCAGGGCCACCGTCAGTCTTTCGAAGCCGAGGGAAGCCAACAACAATACATCGGTGACAGTATCACATGGTCCTTCCCATCCAATACGGCCGAGATAATCTGCGACCTCACCGGGTGGCATGGGGAACAAAAAGCGAATTGCCCTGAATTTCCGGGCGGGTAGCACTCCGATATGGGTAATTCGAGCTCCGGCGGGCAATTCGTCTACGATGCGGAACGCCGTGCGGAACTCTTCCTTGTCTTCCTGCCAGTTCGCAGCGGCGCACGCAACCGCAACAATCACGCCGGAATTGGCGATCTGGTATGGTGGCACGTGGTCCGGCAAATCTTCCCTTTCGTCCACTGCGGGAGTCAGGAACAGGCCCGGAAGGAACTGATCACTGTCATTGCTGTCGATGATATCCCATTCCAGAAGGACTCTATCGAACCAGCGGGACAGGAAACTGTCGCGCCTCTGCAACTCATGCAACAGCCTGCCCAGGCTTCGATCGGTCGCGCAGGCCTCGTTGGACTGGCCGTGCTTGACCGGCCAGGCGGCGATCGGCGAATCGGGTGGCACATTCATAAAAAAGTCGCAGAGCGGTAGCGGGTCGTCCAGGCGCATCTCGAAACCGAACATCGAATGCGCAGCACAGGCAGGTAGCGTCGCCCCGCAAAGCGCAAGCCGTTCGAGGGCTTGCGAGCCAATCAGTTCGTCGGGCATGCACGATGCGGCACAACGGAGTGCCGCATCAAATGATCGAGTCTCATGGCTATCCTGCGCCGATGCCTTCCCTGTTTCCTTGCTGCTTATCGTCCGTCTTTCGCAAGGCACCGGGATACCTGACTTAGCCGGAGGCATACCCATTTGAGTCCGCACTGAAGTGGAAACGATCCGGTGACGCGGGCAGCATTTGGTTATATAGTATGTACATCGACAGATGTCGATGTTGCTTCTGGGTGAGCGACCACACGGAACTTGATCCAATCACAATGGATGAATTCATTCTTTCTCTTGGTAAGGGGAAGAATTGAACTGGAATACCCACCCTCGGTCTAGTAGATTCCTTCTCCGCCGCCGTATCCACCTGTAAGCTGCTCCATATCCTCATCTATTTCGGTCAACTTTATGGGGAAAGTTCTTGTCTGTGAATTCCATGAAACGGGAGACTGGTTCTGCCTTGCGTTTGATCAGGGATTCTCATTCATTTTCCAACCCTGCCCTTCTTCCCTTCCAGGGCTTCTCCACTGATAAACGGAGTTCTCATCAGGCTGACCGGTGAACGCGCCCAATAACCTTCAATTGCAGCAATACGGCTTCCAGGGCTCATACGTGTGTCTGCCATTCGTTCCCCTGTTCGCTTTATCTCGTTTTGAACCTCTCGAATATCTCCCTCATTCAGGTATGAATAAAGACTGTCAGGGCTATCCCTATACCTGTGAGAGTAAGTATATCCATACTCTCATCCCCAATTTATTGAGGCGTTTGGTGTAGGCAATATATGAGAAGACGAGCGACTAGGTCAATCTCCGCGTCGGAATCAAGGCGCGGAGGTACAAGATTTGCGCAAATGGCCGGTAGCGTTGATGCGCGACCCATTGTCCAGTTGTCTCGCACTGAACAGCTGCATGTCGTTCGGATGGACCGCCTCTGCCGATCCGGCCCGGAGATAGTCCGGATTCAAGTGCTGGCAACGGATCTCATCGCCATGGAAGATACCGGATTGAGGCTGCGTGACAGCGGAGTCGATGAACCTTTCCGCGGCGTTCAGACGACCCTGACGATGGCCACCCTGGCTGGGCTTCGCCCTGTGCCCGTCGTACTTCCGACCGGGAGTGTCACGGCTCTCCGCCTTCAACGCTTCTTCCACGACCCGCACGCCTGCGAGGGACATGTGTGCGGGTTTGTTCATCGTTAATACCCCGGCCAGTCATAAAATCCGCCGTGGACGGACGTTAGCTGTTTTTCATCATACAGGTAAGACCTGCGGAGAATCAAAAAATATCGAGACGATATGCGCCATGAGCGCCTTCCAGCTCTTCCTCGGTGAGCCGGGGCGAAGGCGGAAGGACGAGATAGCTGTTTTCGGCGTCGTCTTCCATCACATGCAGGTTGAAAGTCTCCGGCACCGCGATTCCGAACTCCCCGGATACCACGGCCCTCGGTTCGGAGATAAGACGGGCACGGAACTCCTCACTGTCGCCTGCCTTCCCGATCAGGTGCTCGCGCATCCCGGAAAGAGATTTCACTTGGGTCTCCTGTCCTGGAGTAACGAGTATGGTTTGATGCCCCGACGCTTTCGCCTTTTTGCATCGTCATCATGAACAGCGTATGGGATGTCCCGATGGGAAAGCAGGTAATTTTTGACGTTTTTCTGTTGAGAAACAGACTCTCGGAACCCTGTCCATAGTCCCCCTCTTCTCCCGGGAAACCGGCGGCCGAAGTAGCCATATTTCCAGAATGATGCCGTTATGACCCCTCCTCCTGTGTGCAAAAGACGTTCCCTGTCTTGCAGGAAAGAGTCATGACGACTTCCGCACACAAATTCCGGAAGTGACGGTGATGTCCGTCTGCATGATGTTCAAAGGGTGATTGGGGCCGGTACGCAATATAAAGGGATTGGGACTTGCGGATTCAAGTGTGTAATTCCCCCAAAACATCCCGATCAAATCGCTCGGTTCATTTACGAAATCGAATATGCATATGAGGACGACTTCGAATGGATTAAGGTAGAATAGCCATGTGGAATTGTTCAAATATAAATTCAGGAGATGAACATGCCGGAGAAATCAGTTGTGGACGTTGCAAAAGCGGACTTCAAGTCCGTGGCCTGGGGGCAGACAAAAATTCTGGTCAGCCCTGTAGTAAACGGTTCCGAACATGTGCGCGTTGGGCTGACGGAGTACGACCCTGCTACCCCGCATGAGCCACATGCGCACCCGGGTCAGGAGGAAGTTATCTGGGTGTTGAGTGGGCAGGGCTATACGGAGACGCATGGTGAGAAAATCGACCTGTATCCGGGGGCAGTGGCGTTCATCCCCGCAGGTATGGAGCACAAGACGGCGGCTGTCGGCGGAAAGATGCAGGCCATCATTATCAAGGGGCCGGTTCGGGACGCCGATGGTGTCTTGAGTTAGAAGGTACTGAAGAGAAGAGTGCCGCCCGCTTGGGAAGGTCGATGTCCCGGGGCGAGTTTTCAGGGAGCGGAAATCAAAACCCGATCGTCCTGGACTTCCAGTTTCGTTCCGAAAGGCTCGTTCAACGCGTTCATGACGTCTACGATCCTGCGACCTGCGCCCCGGTTGGGAGAGTGAAGCCTGGGCCTGGAGAATACGCCGGCAGTCACGGGGATCAGATACGGTTCTTTCACCCCCGTTTTCGTCAGGGTACAACCGAACAGTAAGGTGTCGTGCGTTTCGTCGGTGAAGAAGGCGATGTCGAAGTCGAATATCAGATTTCCCATGCTGTAGATGATGGGCACACCCTTGTAGAATTCAACAGCCTGGAGAACGTGCGGGTGACCGCCTAGAACCAGGTTCGCGCCTGCGGCGATGCTGGCGTGGGCGATTTCTCTCTCGAAGGCCATCACCTCGTGCGTCATGCTTGTTCCCCAGTGGTGGTTCACGATCACCAAGTCCGTATTTTTCCTTGAATTCCTGATGTCGCGCTTCATGCGTGTCAGGTGAGCGGGTTCCGCCCAGGTGTCGATTCGCGGCGGGGTGCCCGGATATTCGGAAAGGTCGCGCCACGGACGGTAGGCCGTGTGTGCACGGACAGGATTTACGCCCGGGCCGGCTGCCGTGGCCTCGAAACCTCTCGGGATGACGGAGGAATACGCAAGAAAGCTTATCCTGAGGCCCCCGCGCTCAATCATAACTGGCTTTCTCGCCTGCGCCAGATTCATGCCGCCGCCCACAAGTTCGACGCCCAGGGAATTCATGAGCGACATGGTTTGCGCAAAGGCTTCTTCTCCATAGTCGAGAACATGATTGTTCGCAAAGGCCATGACGTCGAAACCGGCCTCTGTGAGGGCGTGGGCCATGTCCGGCGCGCCGCGGAGGAGAATTTTCTCTGGCGCTGGTTTCCCGTCACGGGAGAGGGGCAGTTCCAGGTTGGCGAATGTGACGTCCGCATTGCGGAGGAGGGGAATCAGATTACCGAAAGCACCTTTCGGATCCGCACGGTTTATCGCAATGTCTCCTCCCGCAGTAAGTGTGGGACCTGCTTGAGAGCGGGGGGACATATATCTATTCGGTGAGGCAAAGACCGTGGTCGGGCGTAAAGGAGAGATATACCTTCTGGCCGGTGTTCAGTTCCTCGAAGTGGTCGATTTGCACGCCCACCTCGTGTGGACCAACCTGGACCTGGCAGTCGAGAAAGTTACCCAGATATACGGTGTCGATAACCTCGCCTTCAATAAGGTTTATCGCATCGGCCGGTTTTTCGAGATGAAGCAGAAGGTCCTCGGGACGGATACTCAGAATAATCCTGGCGCCTGCTGATGCGCCTTCTGCGCCGGTAGCCCTCAAGCGGACAGGAGCATTCCCCTCGCCGAGAGAAACTGCGACGTCCGTCAGGTTACCGTCGTGGCCGAGGAGTTCCCCTTCCAGAAGATTCGCCACACCGATGAAATTCGCCACGAACGCGTTCGTGGGTTCAGCGTAGATGGTCTCTGGATCGCCGATTTGCTGAATCACTCCCTTGTCCATTACCACGACCCTGTCGCTCATGACGAGCGCCTCTGTCTGGTCGTGTGTCACGTAGATTGAGGTAATGCCCACGTCGTGCTGCAGCCGCGTGAGTTCGATGCGCATCTGTTCGCGGAGTTTGGCGTCGAGGTTGCTCAACGGTTCGTCGAAAAGGACCACCTTGGGGTTGTAGACAATGGCGCGAGCCAGGGCGACGCGCTGGCGTTGCCCGCCGGAGAGTTTGGTAGCGTATCGCTCGGCGAGATGGCCAAGGCCCACAAGATCGAGAGCCTTTGTCGTTTTCTCCTTGATTGAGGCCCTGGTTTCACGGCGGATTCTCAGGCCGTAGGCCACGTTGTCAAAGACCGTCATATGCGGCCAAACAGCGTAGCTCTGGAACACCATGCCGAGGTTCCTTTCCTCAGGCGTGAGAAAAACCTCGTTCGCTACGGAAGTGACATAGTCGTCCTCGATTTGAATATCGCCGCTGTCGGGGTGTTCGAGGCCTGCGATGCACCTGAGTGTCGTCGTTTTCCCGCAGCCCGAAGGCCCAAGGAGCGTGACGAACTCACCCTGTTCGACGGACAAATCGATTCCCGCCACGGCCACTTCGGGCCCGAATGATTTCACCAGCTTTGTGATTTGGACGAATGACACGCTATGTATCCTCTAGGGTCTGACGGCCAGTGTATGATCCGGGTCGGGACGCACGTATACCTTTTCACCCACGCGCAGTCGTTCTCTGGAGTGGGCCAGAACCTTCCACTCGAATGTTCCCCACTTCACACGGCAATCGAGACAGTTGCCCAGAAATACGGACTGGATCACTTCACCCTCGATCCGCGGACCGTCCATCGGTTCGCGCGAGGCGTCCACATTCTCGGGTCGAACGGAGAGATAGGCATCGTCGCCCTCCGAGAGGCCGCTGGCGAGCAGACAAGGCAGTTGAACGATCTCGCCTTCCTGGGATATCTCGATGGTTCCCGATCCCTCGCCGCCGTTGGAAACGATGCGACCCTCGGTCAGGTTCGCCACCCCGATGAAATCGCTCACGAACTTGTTTACGGGCCGCGCGTAGATGGAATGGGGGCCGCCGGTTTGCTCGATGCGACCCTTACTCATCACGATGATCTCATCGCTCATCACGAGGGCTTCCGCCTGATCGTGCGTCACATAGATGGAAGTAATGCCGATTTCGTGCTGAATGCGCTTGAGTTCCACACGCATCTGCTCTCTGAGTTTGAGATCCAGGTTGCTGAGCGGCTCGTCGAAGAGCAGGAGGCGTGGCCGGAAGACCATCGCGCGCGCAAGCGCCGCTCTTTGCTGCTGGCCGCCCGAGAGCTGCGTGGCGTTTTTGTCTGCCATGTCGGAGAGACCGACGATCCTGAGCACCTCGGCGACGCGATCATCGATTTCTGACTGCGCGACGTCACGAATTTCGAGCGGATAGGCCACGTTCTGGGTTACGTTCATGTGTGGCCAGATGGCGTAACTCTGGAACACCATGCCGATGTTGCGCTTCTCGGGTGCGAGGTTGACGCGTTTTTGTATCGAGGTGACAGGGTCTGCCCCGATGCGTATCTCGCCTGCGTCGGGTTTGTGGAGGCCCGCGATGCACATGAGCGTCGTGGTCTTCCCGCAGCCCGAGGGGCCCAGCAGGGTGAGAAATTTTCCCTCCTCGATGCCAAAGGAAATGCCGTCCACGGCGCGGTCGTCGCCGAAGTATTTGACGAGGTGATCTACCTGGAGATAGTTGTTTTCGCTCATTGTCTTACGCGGTCAGTGCCTCTTTGCCGGCGACTTTCCTGAAGATGACGACGCAGATCAGGAGCGCGACGGTCTGTGCGATGGAAAGGGCAGACGTCATGGGTTCGTTTTCGAAGTTCGAAAGATAGTACACGCCGACGGAGAGCGTCTCCGTGCCGGCGGAGTAGAGTATGATGGAGATGGAAAGTTCCCTGAGGAATATGACAAACAGGAGAATCCATCCGGCGAAGATGCCCGGCTTGAGCAGCGGGATGGTGATTCTCCTGAGCGTGGTGAGCCACGTAGCGCCCGCCATGCGCGAACTCTGGTCGAGTTCTTCCGATACGGCCATCATAATAGAGGATATGTTTCGTTGCCCGTACGGGAAAAAGCGCGTGATGTAGCCGAGCAGGAGAATCCACAGCGTGGCGTAGATGGGTGTTTTGATGTAGGTGACGAGAACGCCCATTGCCAGCACGATGCCGGGGAAGCCGATGGGAATGACGCTCAGGAAGTCAAGCACCCGCGCGCCATAGCCCTTGGTGCGGTGGATCATGTAGCTCACGATGATGGCCACCACCATGGCGATGGAAGCGCCGCCGAACGCGAGGATGAAGCTGTTGATGATGCCGTTGGTGGCTGCCTGGATGCTCTCGGGCCACCAGAAAAAGAGCACCTTCTGGTAGTTCCAGAACGTGAGTTCCGACCAGATGATTCTTCCCGACCAGATTTTGTGCAGGCTCACGAAGAAAAGGCAGATAGTCGGGAAAATCACGGCCACGCTCACGTAGAACATGTTGTAGGCAAAAGCGAGCCACTTCCATCCGCCCAGGTCGATGAGATTCGGCCGGAAACCTTTGCCGGTCACCGTCGTATAAGAGCGCGGTGCAATGATTCTGTGCTGAATCCAGATAAAGAACGCCGTCACCACGCCCACCACCATGCTCATGGCGGCGCCGAGGTAGTGGTTCGCGTCGTCTCCCACTGCTTTCGTGAATATCTGCGTGGTCAGCGTCTCCCACCCGAAGGGGGCAGAAAGCTTGAAAGGAACGCCGAACTCGCCCGCCGTCGTCACGAACACGATGATGGCGCCAGAGAGGATCGCGGGCGTCACGAGGGGCAGGGTGATAGTCATGGTTGTGCGGAACAGGCCCGCTCCCGTCGTCCGCGCGCTGTCCTCCAGAGAGGGGTCCATGCGTCTGAGCGAGCCGACCACGAACAGGTACACGAGCGGGGCGAAGAAGATGCCCGTCACCCAGATGACGCCCCACAGGTTGTTCACGTTGAACAGCGGAAAGGAGATGCCGAAAATGCTTTTCGCCATGTTGTTCAGCAGACCCACTTTCGGGGAAGCCAGGTTGTGCCAGGCGATGGCGCCCACGAAAGGACTCAGGAAGAAGGGGATGAGGTTGAATGGTTCGAGTTGTTCCCTGAACGGGCAGTTGGTTCTCGCGTTGATCCATGCGAGCGATACGCCCAGGAATGTGGCTAGGATGGTGCAGCCCGTGCTGATGATGGCGGTGTTGACGAGAGCTTTCCGGATCACCCGGCCCTGGAAAACTTCCCTGTAGTTCTGGAGTCCCCACTCGGTGTCGAACCCCAGGTCGTCGAGCACCAGAAAACTGTTGATGACCAGCGCGACAAGCGGCACGACCACCGCCACCGCCACGATGAGACCGACGACGGTCGTGATGAGGTTTTCCTGTGTGAACCAGGTGCGCCAGCCGCTTGGGGGAGCGACGTCGATTTGGTGTGTTGCGGTGTCCGTAGCCATAATATTGTTGATGCAGCCTTTCCTGCGAACGCAAGTCTTCTCGGGATACGAAGTATCAAATATAAAGAACGCCGTTACCAAAAGCAACACACCCCGCAAGTCGTCACGCCGATTCGCGGAGATAGTTCAGTCTATGCAAAACACAGCGCTCGCTACATCGCCTGGGTTGCGTGTCACCTGTGCCAGAATGGTGCCCTCTTGCGGAATCTTCGCGGCATGGCTCGCCGGCGGTTTTTCCCGTTTCTATTTCTAAAGGAAGGGCGGGAGCCCATCTTGGAACTCCCGCCCTTCCGATCAGCTATCGAAAATGCGTCCTACTTGAAGCGCTTGATGAATTCGCCGCGCGTCGCCTTGAACTTTTTCTGTGCGCCGACCCAGTCCTTGAGACCCAGCAGTTTATGCTTGCTCAGGTCGAGGAGGTAGGGTTGCACGGCCTTGGGAGGCTGGTAGCCGGCGCGGAAACTGTAGACGGCCTCGCCTTCCACGTACACGTCGGTGCCTGCCTTGGTGAGAAGGAATTCAACCAGCAGTTTGCCGGCGTTGGGATTTGGTGCGCCATTCAGAACGGCGGCCTGGTTGCCCAGCATGACCTGCCCTTCCTTGTAGTAGCCGATCCTGATGATCTTCGAGAGGTCGGGTTTCTTGATGACGTTCTGCCAGACACGGCCGGAAATGTTCCAGGGGTCGAGGCCACGCTCGCAGTTGATGAGCGCCTGCATCTTGGGCTCGGTGCGGAACATGACGACGGGCTTCGTGGCCTTAAGAGCGTCCCAGTACTTGTTCATGTCCATGCCATTCTCGATGAGCGAGATGACGGTATTGGTGTAGGTGAAGCTCTTGGTGATGTCGCCGGCAATGGTTTTGCCCATGACGTTCTTCGCGATGGTGTCGGCGTACGACGTGACGTTGATGTCCTTCATGCCCGGGCAGGCGCTGTTCCATACGGGCTGGAATGTGTAGGCCAGGGGCGTCACGACGTAGGGGTAGTTCGCGTACTGACCGGCTTTCTTGATCACCGCCGCGAAATGCTTGTTCCATTCGGCGCTGTCGAGCTTGTGGTACGCGCCGCGTTTCTGGGCCGCTGCAAAGAAGCCGGGCGCGCTCACCACGTGAACATCGACGGTGAACTTCTTGGCTCGCATCTCCTGGCGAACCTGTGAGACGGTAGCGCCGGTGCCTTTACGCAGGTTGCGGAACTTGAAGCCGTCGCCGAGGCCGTAGTGTTTGGCGAAGGCCGGGCCCATTCGCTTGGCCGTGCGGTCGCTGAACAGAGGGTTGATGATTGTGACTGCGCCCTCTTTTTTCGCCGCGCGAACGAGTTCTTTCTGGTTTTTCATCATCGCTTCGGATACGGTTGCACCCGATGCGAAGATGGCCAGAGCCGCGACGGCGGCGACGAAGTAACGGATACGGGGTTTCATCGAGAATCTCCTCAAATGCTTGAATGGAATGGGGGCCATGCCCCCGGTTGAATAAGTTGCTCATACATTTTTCACGATGGAATCCGGACAGAACGAGAAAACACCGGGCATCAGGCTTGTTTTCTTTACTGTCTGCGAATTTTTGTGGTAGTGAAGATAACAGATTTTTCGTATCTGTCAATGTTGCTTTTGGGGCCGTGACAATCTAGACCGGGGATTTTGCGAAGCTTCGATAGGGACGCAGGGCAGGAGGCGTCTTTCTCGCAGATGACAAGCGAATGATGACTTCTGCAGTTCATCGAGTTGACGACCCTGAGAATTCCTTTTTGCGCCAGATGAAATTCCAGACGAGGATGTTTCTTGAACGTGAAATCGACCGGTTTTCCCCTCATCCAGAGCCACCGACTGAAAGCTCCACACGGTTCGTTCATGGATCACGTAGAGGTGATTCTGATCGGGGATGGGCCTTATGTTCTCTTCGATACAGGCTACCGCGAGTGCATTCCCGAGATGCTCTCCTGGGTGGGCTCGCGCGCCGGGAATGAACTGGACAAGATCGTCCTGACCCATCACCACTTCGATCACTCGGGCGGTGCGAAGGCGGCCTGCGAGCGATTCGGCGTTCCGGTCTATCTCCACCCTTTGGAGATGGGTTATTTGGGGGAAGAGCATCCAGACCTTGCGGTCTTGCCAATCAGGGAAGGGGAGTTCATCGAACTGGGAGAGATGCGTTTTGAAGTCATTCTCACACCGGGTCATTCGCCCGGGCATCTTTCCTTCTGGTGGGCCGAGGAAAGGATTTTGCTGGGAGGCGACAACATTCTTCTCCCTTCGACGACGGCGGTGGTGGCTCCCAAGGGGAATCTGGGCGATTACCTGGAATCACTCGAACAGGTGAAGAAGTTGGCACCCCGTCTGATCTATCCTGGCCATGGGCCGGTGGTCGAAGATCCGATCAAGAGAATCGACGAACTCATCGAACACCGAAAAATGCGCGATGCACAGTATCTCGAAGCCTTGGGCAAAGGGTATGATACGCCGGTCAGGATAGCGAACCTCATCTATCAGGATTTGTCCAAGCGGCATAGAGACCTGGGTGCTCGTGTGATAGAGCTGCATTTGGAGAGGTTCGTGGAATCAGGAGAAGTCGCGTGTGCCGGTGGGCGCTATTCTCTATCGGGGTCACTTTAGGGAGTTTGGACTTTTGCTCACCAATTGCCATACTTTGGTTTTGAGGGAATTGCTGGAGCGGCACCCAGAGGTGCCCCATCCCGGAAATGATGCCTATATCTATAATGTAGCACCCGATTCCCTACCTCTCTCCGGGGAATTCAAACCCAGAGATACCCACCGCTTTGCTCCTCCGGAAGGCGTGATGGAACAATTCCCGAAGCTCTTGTGGGTGAAATGTCACCTGGTCGTCGACAACATCTGCCACTACGGAAACATCGCCAAGGTGGCAAGAGGGCTGACTCCTTCTCAAAAACAGGGCTACACCTACCGCAAGGGAGCCACGCTGATCCCCCTGATGCTCGAGTTTACGCAAATGATGGGTGTGCCTACCGATGATGCGACGCTTCACTACCTTGCGCACGTGCTGGTCGAAATCGCGGTGGATTACGCTATCTATCTCGATGACAAAACCGTGGGGGAACAACTCCGGGACGCCCAGGACGCGATGACTGTCGCGCAGGAGCGTGAATATGCTGAGGGCCTGGGTGCTTTATACGGCTGCGAGCCCGAGAAAGTGGCGCGGGCTCGCGGCGCACCCCGCAGGTTTTATGGAGATATGCACGATGTCGACCAACTCTTTGTGGGCGGACGGACGAAAATTGTTCTCCGAAAACTCAGACTGCCCTTCAGCGAGGAAAACACGGAGAAGACGTGTCGACTCATCGAAGAGGGGGCGCGGATGACGGACGATTATATGGATTTTATTGACGAATCTGTGGAAGCGCTCTCTGATTGGGAGGTATGGGCAGGAGAGAGCGCCATTGAAGGCGAGACCAACTGAGCAGTAGTGCTGACACACTACTACACACACCCAACCCCTGAAGGTAATTCCCGCACTTTTCAGCGCAGGATTACCCCTTGGGTTTCAAGGTTTATGTCTCGTTGGGCCGGATGTTCCGGCTGCCGGCATTGCGTGTTCTAGTTTACGGAGGCTTTCAGGCCGGCTCCCGCCTTGAACTTCGGCACGGTGGTGGCCGCCACCATAATCTCCTCGCCCGTTTTCGGGTTGCGAGCCTTGCGGGCTGCGCGTTGGGAGACGCTGAAGGTTCCGAAGCCCGTGAGCGTGACCTTGTCCCCGTTCTGGAGTGCTGAGGTCACGGCGTCAGCGAATGCGTCGACTACGCCCTGGGCGTTCGATTTGCTCATGTTCGCCTGAGTGGCGATGGCTTCAGCGAGTTCGCCTTTGTTCATGTTGGTCCTCTCCTTTTTCGCCCTGAGCGGCGCGCGGGCGATACGTGAGCGCTCATGTCTTGGGTAGCGGTAAGACCGCTTGCAATGAAAAAACCTGAAAATACGGTTGGGCGAAGGTGATACAAGGGCGGGAAATCACTTTGCTACAAGTAATTATAGCTATCGACGGAGTTTCATGCAAGCCCCGAACGCCTGCCCGCCAATGGCTAGCGAGAAGGGTCAAGGAGTCGGGAATGCCCAAATCGCGTCGTTTCCGACCATCTGATCGTATGAGAAGAGCGCAATGCCATCCGCCCCGGCCTCTCTTGCGGCGCGCCATTCGCGCCATATGCCCGCCGGGTGCGCGGTAAACAGATATGCCCCCAGGCCGATGACGATCTCGGGTGTGCGCGCATTCGGGGTCGTCACCCGTTTGGCGGCGAGTGCGCTTCGACTGATTTGAGAGGCCAGGCGTTCATCCCTGGAATAGTTCATTACCACGGCCTTATCCAGAAACCCGCTCTCCAGCCAACCACGCCAGTCCTGAAACGCCGAGAGGTAAGCCCGCTCGGCCCAGGGCAGAACTGCAGCAGAAACAATTATTTTCCGCCTTAAACCTTTCGTCGTTTCATAAACGCCGCGAACCGCTGACGTAACTTGTGCGCGCCGCCAGTCGTCCCACGCCGCCGCATCCACACGCTTCACCTTTGCGCCTGCGCGCGGAGCGGTTTTTCGGGTCTTTCGCTCGAAACGGACGACAGACGCCTCGTTGTAGCCGAAATCAAGACGCGGAGAAAAAGACGAACCAGGCGATATGGGCAGTGCATAGGGGTAGCGAATGAAATCGAGATGGATCCCCGCAAGGCGCGGGTAGTGCCGCACCAGATGTGCAGAGACGTCGATGATACGTTGGCGCACCCGAGGATTGCCCGGATCCAGAAAAATGCCCGGTGTTCCCATCCCGAAGTTTTTCGCCCATGCGGGTTTTCCCGAGCGGGGGTATTCGAGGAGTGAACGCCTGTATTGATCCCGGAGTACTGCTTCTTTCCCCATTTCCCGGATGATGGGCGCATTCCTGTTTCTTGCCAGCGAGAATGCGTTGATCCATGCATGGATCCGGATAGTGCAGTTGTATTTGTCCCTGCGGGAAGCGAGTTCGAGCAGGAACGCAAGCGGGTCTTGCCCGGTGCGCTTCGAGGGGGAATCATCGGCCAGCTTCGTTGGGAACCACGCGCGGCCCGAGCGGTAAACCTGAGCGTATATGTCCGTTACACCTGTTGCGCACGCGCGTTTCACCAGTGCCATGATTTTCCCGGCGCTGTCCAGGGTTTTGTTTGCGCCCTCCGCCTGCACCCAAAGGCCGATTTCGAAGGATTTGGGTGCCAGGAAGCGCTCAAGAAAATCCTTGTGAAGGGCAGCACACCCCGAAAACAGGAACGCGGCGAGCAAGAGCCAAGGCGCACCTGCGGGCGAAAGTCGCTTCATCCAGCGAATCCGTGGGCGGGTGTGGCCGGCGATATGCCGCTGCTTGACCCCGGGCGGAGGTCGATGCGCATAAACTACACGTTGTGCCGTGGGACGGTCAACGCAAGGCACCAGGATAATGGGGTAGAACGCTCCTGCCGCGTTAATCAGCGCACAGTGCGCTTCTCACCATCAAGGCGGCCTTGGCCAGGGTCTTCTCGCCCGCCTCTCCCATGGACTCGCCCGTAATTTCCAGGTGTGCCTCGATGATGTCTCGATCGGAAATACCTCCGGCCAGTTCTTCCCAGGCAGCCAGCGCCGCACCGAGATGTGCTGCCCGGGGCGATGCGGCGCGCTCCGAGGCGATGGTGTCCAAGTCCACCGAGGCAATGCGGATATCGCTGCACTGCGTGGCGCTTTGCGTGTTCAGGACGAGGATGCTTTCCGGGCCTTTCAGGGCGTTTCCCATCGGAGGTACGACGGCGAGGAGGGGGTCGCAGACAATTTCCAGGTCATAGTCCGCCGGTATGGCGAGATCCGGGAGTTGGGTTCTTGAAATTTTCACCACCGCCCTGTCCGGTGAGCCAGGTGGGGAGGGGAAACCCGGCGTACGCACCTGCGCGGAGAACGCCGCAAGGTTCGCCGCGCCTGCGAAGATGCGTGCGGTGCTCAGAAAAAGGCCCTCTCCGCCGATTTCGCGTCTTCCATGAAAACAAATCGCGCGCATGTCGTATTCCCGGTCTTTGAAAGAATGACAGCGTAAACCCCCGACAGCTTTAGCAAATGGGGCGCCTCTTTTCCATCTTTCAGGTTGTCAAGTTGACATCGAATACGTGCCCTCGCAATATGGCCCGGAGAATTTCAGGAGTGGCGTGTCAAGACATGCCCCTAAATTGAGAATCGCCGGAATCTGAAAACACGCAGGAGCGCGCCTTGAGCAAGAAGTTCAGGATATTCACCTATGGCTGCCAGATGAACCGGTACGATACGGAAACCGTCACCGGGTATCTGGAGGCCGAAGGGTATGAGGAGACCGAAGCGAATGAAGAGGCCGACCTCATTCTTCTGAACACCTGTTCGATCCGCGACAAGGCGGAGCAGAAGGTCTATAGCCAGCTCGGGCGCCTCGACAAGCTCAAGAAGAAAAATCCCGCCCTCAAGATAGGCGTGTGCGGGTGTTTCGCTACGCGTGACGGGGAAGCTATTGCGAAGCGCGGCAAAACGGTCGACCTTGTCTTCGGCACCCAGAACATTGCCAAGCTGCCGATGCTGCTCGAACAGATGAAGGAACGTCGGGTGGTTGACACCGCACCGGTAGCGCCCGATTTCACAGAACTCGCCCCGATGGCTCGGGGAGGCGGCCTGAACGCCTTCGTGAGCATCGCGCGCGGATGCGACAATTTCTGCACATTCTGTGTCGTGCCCTACACGCGCGGACCCGAGTGGAGCAAGCCGAGCGAACTCATCGTGGAAGAGGTCGAGCGGACGGTGGAAGAGGGTTTCCGGGAGGTCACTCTCCTCGGTCAGAACGTGAACTCCTACGGCCGGAAGTCGCCGGGTGAACTCACCTTCGGCGGGCTGCTCAGGCGCCTGAACGAGGTGGCAGGTCTCGAACGCATCCGCTTCATCACGTCGCACCCCAAGGATTGTGACGAGGACATGATCGACGCCATGGAGGAATCCTCCAGGGTATGCGAGCACCTCCACCTCCCGGTACAGTCGGGAGCGGACGCGGTACTCGCGCGCATGGAGCGGGGCTACACGGCGGATGAATATCTCGAAAAGGTTTCCCTGTTCAGGGATCGCGTGAAGAACGGCGTGTTGACCTCGGACGTCATCATCGGTTTTCCCGGTGAGCGGGACGAGGATTTCGAGGGTACGCTGCATGTCCTGCGAGAAGCGTGCTACGACAACATCTACATGTTCAAATACTCTCCCCGGCCTAGAACGCCCGCGTTCGACATGGAAGATACCCTGCCCGGAGAGGTGGTTTCCGAGCGCTTCGAGGAGGCCAGCCGGGTGCAGCGCGAGATGACGGAGAAACTGCACGCGGAACTCGTGGGCGGTGTTCAGGAAGTGATGGTCGAGGGAGTGGTGACACGTGGGCGTGCGCCCGCAGGCTGCGCGGGATGCCCTGATTTTGCGGATGAATCGGATTCGAACTGGTTCGCGGGTCGCAGTCGGGGCAATCACAGGGTACAATTTCACGCAGAAGGTTTCACGCCCGATGCGGGAGACGTGGTTGAGGTCAGGATCATGCAGGGCGGCATCCACTCTCTGGCTGGAGTTTCGCCGCCAGGCACCGTGGTGATGGAGGAAGAAAGAGCATGATGATCGAGATGAAAGTCAAGGGTCTCACGCTTGACCCGCACACCAACGTGCCGATTGTGGTGTTGCGCGAGACCGAAGGAGATCGGGCGCTGCCTATCTGGGTGGGTATTTTCGAGGCGCACGCCATTGCGCGCGAGATTGAGAACTTCGAGACACCGCGCCCGATGACCCACGATCTAATCAAGAACATGATCAACGATCTCAATGGCCGGGTGGACAAGATTCTCATCAACGATCTGCGGGATAACACTTTTTTCGCCGAAATTCATCTCTCCCTGAACACATCGGAAGTCGTCGTTGACTCGAGGCCATCTGACGCCATCGCCGTGGCCCTGCGCATGAGGAGCCCGATTTACGTCGAGGAGAAGGTGCTCGAGGAAGCGAAGAGTATTCAGTTCAACGAAGAGGAAATGAAAGAAGGCGTCTCCGGCGTGGAGGTTGGTAGTGGGGAAGACGCTCCCCCCGAACAGGAAAAATCGCTCGAGGACGAACCCGAGGACATCAAGGAATGGCTCAAGGACTTGAGGCCCGACGATTTCCTCAAAGAGGATAACAACTAAGGAGACGCTCGCCCGGGCGTCGGCCCACCGGAGTTTGACCGCTTTGCTTCTCTATCTCTTGCGACACGGCGAGACGGACTGGAACGTCGAGCAGCGCATACAGGGTGTATCCGACACCGCGCTCAACGAAGTGGGTGTCGCTCAGGCCGAGGCGCTCGCGTGCGCGTTGCGTGGACGTCCCATCGTCTGCGTCTACACGAGTCCACTGAAGCGTGCCAGGCGCACTGCCGAGTTTGTCGCGCAAGCCGTGGACGCGCAACTCCGCGAGGAGGCGGGCATCGCCGAGTTGAACCAGGGCGAACTGGAGGGAGAACCCTTTCGCCGCCTTCCCGAGACGCATCCGGATTTCATGTATCTGTGGCGGAACCATCCCGCCCGTGTGCGCATGCCGGGTGGCGAGACTCTCTCGGAACTGCAGGATAGGGCATGGGCCGCAATGGAACGTCTCCTTGCGGCCCATGATGAAGAAGTCATCGCCGCGGTGAGCCACAATCTGGCGATCATCATGATCCTGTGCAGGATTCTGGGCGTGGACCTCGACGGCTTCCGGCGGATACGGCAGCATAACGCCGCCATGAATATAATTGAGCATACGCCTGAGAGGGGCTGGAGCGTCGTGACGATGAACTCCCTGGCGCATCTGCAGGACGCGCCCGTATCAGAGCGGAATCCGTATCAGCCCTATATTTAGTATTGAGGTCATGCAGGGGACGATCGGCTCAGTCGTAATCCTTGCCTTCGGAGTCCGAGACATTGCGGTAGTAGTCCTGAATGTCGTCAACGAGGTGGTCGACCTCGGTTTTTGGTTTTTCCTGCTTCGATGCCATATAGCGGTGCAGTAGATAGAAGGCGATGAAGCCCAGAAAAAAGCCCGGTGCCGCTCCGTCGACAAATGTCTGGTATCCGCCCATCAGAACGCTCCAGATTGGGATGTCCGTGTATGCTTCACCATATCGTTACGCGCGTTCGCATGTCAACCGAATTAGTTGTTGGGCCGTTTCGTCAGGAAGCGTTAAGGTGTGGAAATGCAGCGATGATGAAGAACCTCATCCGAAGTGAGGATTATCCATGAGCGAAAAAAAGCCCAGGACGTACACTCTCGAGAGGCCCTTACCTTCGCCCGCGCGGCGCAAGGCGTATGAGGAGAAGTTAAACCCCCGGCAATTGGAGGTTGTGATGGTGGGTGGGGGGCCGCTGCTGGTGATCGCGGGCGCTGGAAGCGGGAAGACGCACACCATTACCTATCGCCTTGCGCGCCTGGTGGAAGAGGGTATCGCACCCGAATCCATCCTCCTTGTAACTTTCACGAACAAGGCCGCGCGCGAGATGCTTCACCGGGCCGCCTCGCTCATACAGATAGACGCGCGGCGCGTCTGGGGCGGCACGTTCCACCACGTGGGGAATTTAATCTTGCGGCGGTACAGTAATCTCATCGGATATGATCCTGCCTTCACTATTCTGGACAGGGAGGACTCGGCCGATCTCGTGACCGAGTGTATCCGTCTCGCCGGACTCGACCCGAAAGAGAAGTATTTCCCGACGGGCCGCGTTCTCGAGTCGATTTTCTCCCTCGCTGCCGATATTAACAGAAGTGTCGCGGATACGGTGCTGCACCGCTATTCATACCTGGCGGATCGCCTGGGAGAAATAGAAGCAATCGCTGTCCAGTACGAGAAGCGCAAGAAAGAACTTCAGGCGGTGGATTTCTCGGGTCTTCTCTCACTCACGCGGAATCTGCTCGCTGAAAACGAGGAGGTGCGCAGGGAACTCCAGGCGCGGTTTCGCTACGTCCTTGTGGATGAATACCAGGACACGAACAAGGTGCAGGCCGACCTTGTTGACTTCCTGGCGGGAGATCGGAAAAACGTCATGGTGGTAGGCGACGATGCGCAGAGTATCTACAGCTTCCGGGGGGCGCATTTCGAGAACATCATAACTTTTCCCGAACGCTATCCGGATGCCAGACTCTTTCGTCTGGAAGAGAACTACAGGAGCACGGTCAACATCCTGGCGCTTGCCAACGCTTCCATCTCCCACAACAAGCGCCAGTTTGAAAAAAATCTAAGGACTTCTCGCGGTGAGGGGATGAAGCCCGCCCTCGTGGCCGCGCGCGACGCCATGCAGCAGGCGGACTTCGTGGTCGACCGAACGCTCGCGCTGCGCGATGAGGATGAGGTTCCACTCTCTCAAATTGCAGTGCTCTACCGTGCACATTATCACTCGATGGAGCTTCAGATGGAACTCACCCGTCGGGGAATTCCCTTCGAGATCAGGAGCGGACTGCGCTTTTTCGAGCAGCGCCACATCAAGGACGTGACGGCTTTCTTGAGACTCGTGAGTTCCCCTGCGGACGAGTTGGCCTGGAAGCGCGCGTTGAAGCTTCTGCCCGGCGTGGGGGACGTTACGGCACGCCGGGTGTGGGAGCAGGTGAGGATGTATGAAGAGCCATTCTCTTTTCTCGCGAGCAGTGAGGTGGATTTCATCCCCGGAACCGCGCGCAAGGGTTTTGAGACTTTCAGAAAGCTGATTGTCGATCTCACGGGTACGCCCTGTGCCGCCGGGGATGAAAAATCCGCCGTCCCACCAACGGAAATGATAAATCTCGTGCTGGATAGGTTCTATCAGGACTATGTCGAGAACACCCTGGAGGATGCGCCGGCGCGCATCGAGGATGTGCGCCAACTCGCGGAATACGCGATGCAGTACGACGGGGCGACGGCGTTTCTCTCGGAGCTGGCGCTTATGGGAACAGCCGCTGCAGCAGGCCCCGTGACCCCGGGCGAGCAGGACGAGCCGGATGAGGCAATGATCCTGACCTCGGTTCACCAGGCGAAGGGTCTGGAGTGGAAGGTGGTTTTTCTTATCTGGCTCACCGACACGCATTTCCCCTTGACGCGGGCCCTGAAGGACCCCGAGGGCGAGGAAGAGGAAAGGAGGCTTTTCTATGTCGCTCTCACGCGGGCGAAGGATGAACTCTACATGTGCCAGCCCATGCTCGAGAGCGAGAAATGGAATATGGGGGCGTTCTCCCGGCTTTCGAGATACGTGGAGGAATTGCCGGACGAGCTTTATGAGCGCTGGCTACTGGAAGAGGAAACGATAGAGACGCCGCAGGATGAAAGAGCCCCCGAGCCTGCTTCTCGCCTCGCAGATCCTGATGAGCCAGACGGACTGCGTTATGAATATGACGAGAGCGTTTGAGCGCTTGTTCGCCGCCGCCCCTTCGCGCTATGATTTTTCGGTGAATTCCATGAAGTTGTAGAGGTTCTTCCATGAGGGAGTCTTTTGTGAAAGGCCTCGTACCGGATTGTGATTCACCATAATCAATGGAGGTATGAAATACGTGCCCGAAATAAAACAATATGCCCCGGGGAGTTTCTGCTGGGCTGACTTGGTGGCAAAAGAGTTGGGCGTCGCCAGGGATTTCTACACCTCGCTGTTCGATTGGACGTTTGAGGATCGACCCATGACGGACGAGTCGGTCTACACCATATTCTCGAAAGACAGAAACCAGGTCTGTGCCATGTTCGAGATGTTTCCAGGCATGCTCGAGAGTGGCCACCCATCCTTCTGGCAAAGCTACGTGGCGGTCGAGAGCGTGGATGAGACCGTGAAAAAAACTGTGGAACTCGGCGGCCAAATCCCCCATGAACCGTGCGACGTGTTCGATGCGGGCCGCATGGCGATGATTCGCGACCCGGGAGAGGCTTTCCTTTGTCTCTGGCAGCCGAAAGCGCACAAGGGGGCCGACGTCATGGGCGAGCCGGGCGCGCTCATCTGGAACGAACTCATCACCAAGGATGTAGATCGCACGGGCGCCTTCTACGGCGAACTGTTCGGCTGGAAGAGTGTCGTTACGCCGAGTCCCTCGGGTGGGGATTACACAGTGTTCATGAGTGGGGAGGAGCCGCGCGCGGGCATGCTCGAACTCACTCCCGACATGGGCGGAATGCCCCCACACTGGGGGGTGTATTTTCAGGTTGAAAGCCTCGACGCCGCGCTCGATAAGGCGAAGCGCCTGGGCGGGCAGGACACGTTCCCGCCGATGGAGGTTCCCGACGTGGGGAGATTCGGCGGAATCATGGACCCGCAGGGGGCGTGTTTCACGGCGATGGAACCGATGGGTTCTGGAGATTGTTCCCTTTGAAGCCGTTTTCGGCTTGTTTCGACAGGAGCATGGATACGTATGAAATACAAAACCATCGACCCCGCCGATAACCACTGGCGACAGAACTACCGCTTGCTCGTCGGCTCCGTTGTGCCGAGGCCCATCGCTTGGGTGAGCACCATCAGCGCGGACGGCTACGCCAACCTTGCGCCCTTCAGCTTCTTCACCTGCGTGGGTCACGACCCACCCCTGCTCTCGATATCGGTGGGCGTGCGCGAGAAGTCCTATAAGGATACGGCACGCAACATCATGGAGACGCAAGGTTACGTCATCCACACGGTGGTGGATGGGCTGGAGGAGCAGATGAACATCTGCGCGGACGACTTCCCCTTTGAGGTGAGCGAGTTCGAGGAAGCGGGCTTGACGCCGATAGTCTCGGACCTCGTGAAGGCGCCTCGTATCGCCGAAGCCCCCGTAGCCATGGAGTGTCAGTTCCGCCACCTCATCACGAACGGGCGCGAACACCTGACGAACGTCATCATCGGCGAGGTGGTGCGCTGGCACGTGCGCGAGGACGTGATGATTGAGGAGGGGAAATACATCGACCCCGTACTGCTCCGGCCCGTGGGCAGGCTCGCGGGCAACGGATACTGCCGTTCGCACGACGTGTTCGATATGCAGCGGCCCGATAGGAAGGCGACACAGTTCAGCCCGAAAGGATGAACCGGAATGATATTATATCCTCTTAAGCGAAGGAGAGGAATCAGATGAGTGATATTCCTGAAACCATGAAGGCCGCCGTGACCCACGGCGCGCACGAAGTGCGGATCGAACAGATTCCCGTGCCCGACTACGAACCCGGCCAGGTGCTGGTGAAGGTAGCCGCTTGCGGCATCTGCGGCACGGATATCCATATCTACGAGGGACATATGCGTCCCATGTGGCCGCCCTATTATCCTTTCGTCTAGGGACATGAATGGGCGGGGGAGGTGGCCGCTATCGGGAGCGGAGTGCGAACTGACCTGGAAGTGGGCGATCGCGTCATCATGGAGCCGACCATCGGCTGCGGGTCATGCACCACCTGCGTCCGGGGCGACTACCACATATGTGAGAACGCTGCGAAGCCCGACGGTGGCTACAAGCTCCTTGGCCACACGGCGAATGGCGCGTTCAGCGAGTACGGCGTTGCACCTCCGAACAACCTCCACCAGATGCCCGATTCCCTGAAATGGGAGGATGCGGTGATAGTGAACCAGGTTGTCATCGCGCTCCATGCCATCGAGCGCGCGGGCATCGAACCCGCCGACACCGTGGCGATCCTAGGACCCGGCTTGCTGGGCCTCTCCGTGCTGCAACTCGTGAAGATGATGGGCGCATCCAGGATATTCATCACTGGGCGCGGCTACCGGCTCGCAATTGCGGAGGATTTGGGCGCCGACCGCACCATCGACATTACGAAAGAAGATCCCGTCGAAGTCGTACGGAGCGAAACGGACGGCCGCGGGGTGGATCTCGTCATCGAGTGCGCAGGACCGCCCGAGACGATGCGGCAGGCAGTGGACATGGCCCGGAGAGGCGGGCGCGTGGTGCTGGAGGGTATCAACGGCGGTCAGGAGGTGTCCTTGAACACGGATCGCATCGTGTTGGATGAGATAGCCATTTTCGGTGGTCGCGGGTCGCCCAACTGCTATCCGAGAGCGATCCAGATTATCGCCGACGGTCACATCGCCACCGACAAGATGCTCACGCACTCGTTTGCGCTCGATGACTTCAATGAGGCGATGCGCATGTTCAAGGCGAGAGAGGACGGCGTGATGCGCGTGATGCTCATGCCCTAGCATTGTTGAGGAATTCGCAGCAGCGCTTGATACGCTCGGAGCCAAGCCCGGCTTCGGCGAGGGGGAAATTCCGATGTCCCGAAAACTCCTGCCTACCACCGTCGTGGGCAGCTACACACAGCCGGAATGGCTCATCGACCGGGAGAACCTCAACACACGTCTCCCTCCGCGCGTGCGCGTGCAGGAGTTGTGGCGCATCGCGTCCGAGTTCCTTGAAGCCGCGCAGGATGACGCCACCCTCCTTGCCATACGTGACATGGAGCGAGCGGGAATCGATATCATTTCGGACGGCGAGGTGCGCCGTGAGAGTTATTCGAATCGCGTCGCCACGGCCTTGGGGGGCATCGACACCGAGAACCATGGCTATGCGAAAGACCGCTCGGGTCGGGATAATCCCGTCCCCCGGGTGATTGGCAAAATTCATCGTCCGAGGCCCATTGAGGTGAGCGACGTGGAGTTTCTGCGCGCCAACACCGACAGGCAGATCAAGATCACTCTGCCAGGTCCATTTACCATGACGCAGCAGGCGCAGGATGATTATTACGGCGGAGATCAGCGCGCAATGGCGCTCGACTACGCCCGAGCGGTGAACGAGGAGGTGAAGGACATGTTCACCGCAGGTGCGGACGTGGTGCAGATAGACGAGCCCTATATGCAGGCGCGCGCGGAGATTGCCAGGGAGTTCGCCCTGGAAGTGCTCTCCGAGGCGCTGAAGGGCGTCGAGGGCACGACCGCACTTCACATGTGTTTCGGCTACGCAGCTATCCACGCCTGGCAGGGATTGGGCAAGCCCGACGCCTATTCCTTCCTGCCGGAATTGAACGAGAGCGACATCGACCAGATATCCATCGAGGCGGCCCAGCCGGACATCGACCTCGCTGTGCTGAAGAAGCTACCGAACAAGACTATCATCTTGGGTGTCATCGACAACGGTGACAATGAAATTGAATCCCCCGAAACGGTTGCCTCTCGCATCCGGGCGGCGCTTGAGCACGTATCGCCCGAGCGGCTCATCCTCGCGCCTGATTGCGGGATGAAATACATGGACCGCGATGTCGCCTTCGGCAAGCTCAAGTCCATGGCCGAGGGTGCGGCTATCGTACGCGAGGAAATTGAGGGATAGGGAACAGCAGTATTCTGGTGGCCTGAGCAACCGGTTTTGGTATCGTGTCCGCAACATCCGCCCATTTGTTGTTATCAGTTCCTCATGACAGCGGATGGCCATGAGCATGAAAGCGGACGCTCTCAAAGCGAAGCACAATGCCTTTGACAAGAAACCCGGACCGCCGCTCAAATGGGCCGGCGGCAAACGGTGGCTCGTCCCGCGCATACGGGCCTATTGGGACCACAACCGCGAGTGCCGCCTCGTCGAACCTTTCTGCGGCGGGCTGGCGGTCGCGCTCGGTCTTTGTCCGGTGCGGGCGCTCTTGAACGATATCAACGCCCCACTCATGAATTTTTACGCTTGGCTCAAGAAGGGCCTCTCAAGAGTCCGACTCGACATGCGAAACGACTCTGATCTCTACTACGCCCACAGGGAGCGGTTCAACGCGCTGCTCATGAGTGGACGAGGACGCAGCAAGGAGGCGGCGGGGTTATTCTATTACTTGAACCGCACGGGCTACAACGGGCTTTGCCGTTTCAACTCCAGGGGCGAGTTCAATGTCCCCTCCGGACGCTACAGCCATATCAACTACGTGCGGGATTTCACAGTCTACCGGGAGATTTTTGCAGGCTGGGAGTTTCTGTGTCAGGATTTCGAGACGCTCCCCATCGAGCCTGATGATTTCATCTACGCGGACCCTCCCTATGACGTCGAATTCACCCGATACGCCAAAGAGGATTTCTCTTGGGCGGACCAGTTGCGACTCGCGGAATTTCTGGCTGCGCACAAAGGCCCCGTGGTGCTCTCGAACCAGGCGACGCCGAGAATCGTGGCGCTTTATGAGAAAAACGGCTTCATACTTCACTTTCTTGAAGGCCCGCGCCGTATCAGTTGCACGGGTGATCGATCCCCTGCTATGGAGGTATTGGCTGTGCGGGGGATGGAAAACGAAAAGCTTCGAATCAGTTAGTGACTGGTACCCTATATTGGGGGGCGGCGGGTCCGGGGAGGGCAAGGTTGTCACCATCACCGGTGGTTGCGAGACCTGTGACGGCGGGTCGTTCGAACTGGTGTTTCGTGGACCGGTGGTGGATGCACAACAGGTTCGCGAGTGCCGCCGCCTAAGTATCGGCCACGGCGGAGGTGAAAGTCTAGGTGGCGCGGCTGGAGGGAATGTGGCAAACTGAAACGCCCACTTTTGTACCTTGCCAGGAGTTACGAGTGAGGCGTCATGGGTCAGCAGATACCGCATACGAAATCTGGGAACTACCTGCGGCTGCCTCACCGCGTGTGATCTGCGCGCAGCGCGTCGCCGGGTTGCAGGGCCATAATCACGAACTAGTGGAGCATAGGGTGCTCTGAAGGTTCTCGCAAGCCGGGATAAAACCTGTATAGCGCGTCGATGGGACGAAGCGAGGCCATGCACTGATCGAGGACCTTGCGCTAGTGTCGGGACTTCTGTTCCGCACACTGGCCCACGATAATATAAGGGTGGTAGCGGAAGGAATCGAGGTGATGACTTGCGAGAAGGCCGCTTACTGGATCGGCATGGCGACGCACCGTAAGCATCCCCGCTGGGTGCTGACCGTATTGCGGGTTCTCCTCACGGAGCCGAGAGCGAAGGAGTTTCGCTCGTGAAATTGAAATCTGTACACATCGAAAATTTCCGCGCGATCGAGGAATTGCGGCTGTCGCTCGATTCGCAACTGACGGTTCTTCACGGCGACAATGCCCATGGCAAGACAAGCGTTCTACGCGCGATTGCGCTCGGTTTGGGTGCGGTACCGATGTTGCTACCCGATGTATCGGGAATCGGCTTCTCGAAAAAGGACCAGCGTGAGGGAAAAGGTACCAGAGTTTCGCTGACCACAACTGAAGAGATTTGTTGGGAACGAACTTCCGGATTAAAACGAAAAACGGGATGGTTTTTGAGGAAGGACAAGAACGAGGAACCACCCCGTCACCCCTTGAGAGTTCTCAAGCAATGGCTGGAAAGCAATGCGCTGAAAGCCTGGGGCACCCCGGTAGATATTCCGATCTTGACCTTCTATGACACGGAAAGGGCTGTTTCAAACCTGACAAAACCGCGTGGTCTCCCGAAGAGCTCGCCGTCACGCTATGCCGCGCTTGCGGGTGCACTCTCCGCAAGGACCAGCTTCCGAGAACTGTTCGAATGGTTCTATTCAAAGGAAAATGAAGAACTGAGGGAGCAGCGGGAACGGCGAGACCATGATTACCGAATAAAGGAACTGTCTGTCGTCCGTACAGCGATTTCATCGATGATCCAAGGCGTTACTGAGCCGCATGTCGAACTTCGTCCACTTCGATTTGTGGTGTCCGAAAGGCTGAATGGAGAATCTCCTGTGAAGCGGACTCTCGATCAGCTAAGTGGCGGCTATCAGGCCGTGCTTGCACTGGCCGCGGATCTTGCCTGGAGAATGGCGCAAGGCAACCCGGATCGAGAAAATCCGCTCGAATCCGAGGCGATCGCTTTAATCGACGAGATTGAGTTGCATCTGCATCCATCCTGGCAGCAACGGATTTTGGGAGACTTGGTGCGTACCTTTCCGAATACCCAGTTTATTGTCTCGACACATAGCCCTCAGATATTGACGACTGTTCAGCCGCACCAGATCGTGGAATTGTATAGGGAAAATAATCGTATATTTACGCGGCAAGTGACGGAGGCAACCTTTGGAGCTATGGCCGGTGGTGTCCTGTCGACTGTAATGGGCGTCCAGGAACGTCCTAGTGCCAACACATTCGTAAAGACTTTGGAATGTTACACAAGTTTTGTGCGTGATGGCCGTGGTGAGTGCGAGGAGGCCCTGTTGTTGCGGCGGAAACTTGAAGACCTGTCTCCCCGTGACCCAGCACTTGACAGAGCCGATATTGAAATCAGGCGGCAACAGCTCATGAGGAAGATGGGAAAACAGGAGTGAAGCGTATCCGATCTTTGGATCGATGTCCTCCAGGTCTCGACACCTATCTCTTTGAGGGCCTTGAGGATACCAGGAACTGGGATGGTTTCCGAAGCCAGGAGGCGGGAGAATCGTATCTGGAATTGATCGAGAGATTGATCGATAGGCAACATGGGCTTTGTGGTTACTGCGAAATTAACATTCGAGAAACAGATAGACAGGTCGAACATGTAGTTCCTCAAAGCGACCCACAGCATGGCACCGCGCTGTTACTTGATTACCGCAATATGATTGCCTGCTGCAAGGGAGGAACGTTACAGACCTCAGACAAGGTAAAGTGCCTTGATCCAGTAAGGTGCAATCTCAGTTGCGGTGAAGCCAAAGGCGATCTGGTGAGCGCAGATTTTATTGATCCCCGCACGTTGCCCGATTTGCCCTCACTGACTCGGGTGAACTTCGACGGCCGAATGGAAGCTGACGCGAATTCGTGCAAAATACGGGGTGTTGACACCGGAAGGGTTGAAAGGACTATCAAGATACTTGGGTTGAATGTGGAACGTCTCCGGCGGGCAAGGGAAGACCGCTGGAACGCGCTTAGCGAAACCTGGAACTCTGATATCGAAGATCCCGAGATCATGAAAGCTGCTGCGCGAGAAGAGTTGCTTCCAGACAAGGACAATCGCTTGGCCCAATTTTTCACTACAAGACGAAGCTATTTTGATGTCTACGCAGAGAGTGTCCTCTCAGGAGAGCCTCGGGATTGGATTTGAAGAATGGCTAGCACCCGCTAGCTCGAACGCCGGTTGCCGATTGCGGCCGCGTCATCGAAGGCGAGGAGATCAAGCGGCAGGTACAGACCAACGGGATTGATGAGCAGCTTTATGCCGTCGTCTAGAAGAAGCGCGTGGACAGCATCCTGAAATTCGGCAGGCACACAAAGACGGATACTTCTTGTTGGTGTTAACATTGGGGAATTATATCTAATAATCACATTTCCGGTAGTTCCTCAGATTGAAAATGGGCTTATGCGTTACGCATTTCGTCCAGGCAATCGCGGCCTTTCTGCGTCAATCTACTTGTCCTGCAAGCGACTAATATGAAAGAAAAATGGGTAAATTCAAAAGGAATGAAGAAGTGACAAGGAAGCAATTTGAAGATGCGGCAAAGGATATACTGCTACGCGAAGTTCGGAAAGAGAATCTGGAAAAGCGCATGCCTACCCGCGTGGAACTGAACCAGAAATGGAAGCTGGAAGGTAGTGCGCAAGGATGGGAATTGAAGAAAATGTAGGGCCTTTGCAGACTTTTGTATATAAATCTCTCAAGATTTCCCGTGGGCTGCCTAGTATTGGAGCGGTCATCCTCTACCTCACTAGCAACCGACTGGTTGTTGTTCCGATCAAACGCAAAGATAACTTCTCCGCCAATTTCAAATCGATCCATTATTATCGGGTATCGCGCTTCAGTTATGTGTGAACCTTGGCAAGGTCGGGCGATAAATTGTTGAAATTAAAACATTTTCTGTCGCTCACTCGCAACTTGCTAGAAACATGCGTAGGTGCGAATGCATCAGTCACCGAAGAAGAATTTCACGCCGAGCACAAGGGACCAGTGATCCATGCCGCTGATTTTGGTGAAATTCGCCAGATTGGGAACCGGATGACGGATATAGCTGCCCCTGGCTTCCATGTCGTCCACCATGGAGTAGGTGAGCTTGAGGCCGAGCAGCACCCGCTTGTTCAGGCGGTAATCGAGGCCGGCGTGGAAGTGCGCGGAAAAGACGGCGTCGGTGATGTCCTCGTGCTGGACACTGTCGTACGTTGTGATGTCTGGCAAACCACGCAGGCCTGTGCAGTCCGGCGCGGTAAAGTCCCTGCACCTGTAGTGACCCAAGAAAATCAAGTCCGAGAGTTCGACGAAGGAAACGCCCGCTCCTGCACCCAGGTAAGGCGTGAAGCGAGTACCCTGTAGCGGGAAGTCGTAATAGGCGTTAAGCGAGAGAGTGCGGGTCGTCAATTCATCGACATGGCATAGACAAAGCTTTGATGAACATTGACCTCGCTCTCCGGACGGGGAATGATAGGTTCGCCGCCCCAGTAGGTGATACCGGTGAATTCCTGCTTGACGTCATTTGCTCGCTGGGTGAAGGCCAGTTCCAGGCGGAACGCGCCGAAAGCGTGGCCAATGGAAACGTCGAACGCAGTGCCGTCATCCGCCAGGAGATCATAGTACCATCGGTAGCCATCGGGCGCGCCGCCGACCAGATGGCTGCAGTCATCCTCAGGGTAGCAGATGTTGTCGCGGTTACGGCCCGCCTGCTTCAGGCCGGAAGTCCTGTTCATCCCGACAGCGGCACCCATGTACTATCCCGAACGCTTCGGTTCCTCGGCCATGCTGGTTTCCGTCGCGCCGAGGGTGAGGCAGAGTCCCAGAATGATCCATACGATGCGTATTTTCCCCGGGTGAAATCGCATTTTCTTCTCCTTTTTGAACGTATCGAGCCGTTCCTGTCGGCCGTAAAATTCCGTATAATTTAAGTGGTGGTTGTCCACTTGATTAACCAAACTACAATATGCATGTAAGGAATTTCTCACTTATATAAAGTGCCAAGCAATTTTGGAGGCTCGTGAAAAAACGATGCATCTTCTCTTCACTCACCGCCTTCCTGAAAGGCGATGCGCTCGCCGGGGGGCTCCACGACGAGGTGAAGGGCTTCGGCCACGCGGCCCGTTAGGTTCCATAGCCCGCAGATGAGGGTCAACGAGACGAGTTGCTCTGTGGAGAAATGCTTCTTCATAGCCTCGAAGGCCGCGTCGTTTCCCTTAGCGGTCAGATTCGTGACTTCTTCCGCCCACCCGATAGCGGCCTTTTCTTTTTCACTGAATAGTTCGCTATCCCGCCAGCCGTCACCTTCGAGCAGATTGATTTTCTCCTGCGAGATGCCCCGAGCCCGACCGAGCTCGACATTGTGCCCGAGTCAGTTATTGCATTCAGTCAAAATCGCCGTCTTGATGATGACGAGTTGGGCCATGTGGAGGTATTCGGGGTCGGTGTTCTGGTACTGGACACGCAGTTTGCCGTCCATGATCTGCCAGCCCTCGACGAAACCGGGCGCCCAGCCGAGTAGGCGCAGGAAACGCGACACTTTGCCCCAGCGCTTTACTCCGTGTTCATAGAGGGGCGCGAGTTCCTCGGCAAGGTGTTCAGGGATGTCGGCCGGGTCGATGAGCGGTACGCGGGGGAGGGGGCAGGCCATCATCTCCTGGGTGACGCCCATCCCTTGGGCGAGGCCTGTGGCTTCGTTGATCGGCATGGCGAATTCCTTTTCTGATGAAAATGTAAACGGATGAGATTGCACGAGCGTATTCTCGCGTAAGGGGGATAGGGGATCAATGGGGAGGGTTTGAAATGAGGTGTTTGGCCAATCATTCTATTGTTAGGGACAAGTCGCGACTTCTGGGTGGACGCACCGTCCGCCCCTACGATAAAGCGTGATTCATGCGTACCTGTTCAACCGCCCTCCGCTTCGCTCACGTCTTTAATGAAGGGGAGGTAATGGCAGAAGAAGTATTCGTTGACCAATCGAATTGGAAGCGGCCTGAAAAGATCAGGCGCCGCCTGCCTCTTACGGGGCATTTTCGCCGTGTATTACAGTCTTCAGGTACATAAAAGGAATAAAATTGTCTTTGAGCACCTTACGATAGTGCGCTATGGATTCTCGCGTCATCAGTCCTTTCGCGTGTATTTCGCTGATTGCGGACATGAGGCCTTCGCAGGAAAGGAAGCCAACTCCGGTAATGATCCAGGCGAGGATAAGGAAGCATATGATGTGAAAAAACTTGTTTGTGGCGTATCCCCCCGCGTTGGCGGCCATCGATGCCAAGTCTTGCCAGCTGCCAGAAGAAGGCAGCCGCCTATGGTATCCAATATGGCTCCTGTCAATTGAATGTGTGGGCGAAGTGATGGGAAAACGAGAAATTTTTCCAAGCGATTCATGCGTCGGCGTGACGGAAAAACACGGACTGGCGCCTGAGGGGATAGGTTCTGACTTACATCGTCACCGGCGTAACCGTTAGTCTCGCAACGGCTTGCTACCGTCGCGGCGATTCAGCGAAATGACCGGTCCGCAATCACCGAGCGTGTACCGCATTGTTTTTCGGGGAACAGAGGTAACCAAACGGGGGGCGCGGCAAGTGGGCCGCGTCTTTTAGCAATAATGTTTCCCACCCCGTGGACGGACATGAAATTAGCCGTCGTCGCGGCAGTTCGGGATCGGGGACATATTCTGCAGCAAAGGGGACCCCATATTTGCTTTTGCACAGGGTTGTCAGTTCATCTAGGTCGTCGTTCAGATCATCCTTGGTGCAAAAGCGGCGCAATGCATTGTCCGCCGGGCAATCCGACCGCCACGTAAGGATGTCTGCCAAGGCCCCGGCTCCGTTGCCGGTGGCCTGTAAGTTAACGTCTGCCCCTTGGCTTAGATCAGCCATTAGGACATTTCTCATCCGTGCTGGGGCCCGGTTTCTGCGAGATATTCCAGCCGGGCGGATATCTCATGTTGAGGTAGAAAGGCCGTTTTGTCTTCTTGCCAGACTGTGAGTGCTTGAATTAGTAGTGACTTGGCGCAGGTTCTTTTGGCTTCGAGTTCATCGACGACCCAAAGCACGCCGTGTACACGTAGGCCATTTTCTGCAGCGACTTTACGTAGAAGAGCATCGCCAGTCAGCAGAATACCGGGATGAACGGGCGCGGTGACATAGCAGAAACAGTCATTAGCGGACAGTGGAGGATAACGAGCCTTAAGCGCGAGTGCTTGGGCAACTTCGTCCGGTGTGAGGTCGTGGGTGATCATCTAGGAATCGTCCAACTGTTGCCACTGGTTGTCGGAGAAGTCGAGGATTTCGGACTCGCGTACGGGTAGCGGGACGACGAACCGGTACGGCAATTTGGGGAGTACGGTAAGTAAACCGCCTTTGTGGAGATCGATCAGGCAGGAAGCGTCATTGACGACGACGCTTGTCACTGGATAGCCGGACCGCTGATTTGTCGCTCGACGAAGTCAAGGGACTGATTGAGGAGCGCCGCTGCCCGCGCAGGCGAGATCAGTTCTTCGCCGACCGCACGCGAAACGAGGCTCTTGAAGCGACGTGGCTTTTCGAAGGCAGCAAACTCGTGGTTGGTGTCAGGGATAGGCTCAGGCTCGATCTGGCGCCAGGAGCGTGCGAAGGTCGCGAAGGCATGCCGGACTTTGGTATGAGGGAGAACATTAACCTGCCCGAGGCGGATCAGAATGGCCGCGGCCGAAACGCCATAGGTGTGTTTGAGGCGCATGATCTCGTAGTAGGTAATGCGGTGACGGCGGGTGCCGATTTTCTCTAGGAGATGCTGTTTTGGGATTAGAAAGGCGCCGGCGAATCGGTTCATTGCCGTTTCCAGGTTGATGGTAGGATTGTCAGTGGAGCGTATGATCTTGTGGGCAAGCTCATGTGCGAGAGTGAAGCGCTTGCGCTCGACATTGATCCGGCTAGAAATGACGATGGCCTCGGCAACGGGCTGACCGTCACGCAGGGCGCGGCATGCGAGACCGTTTATGCGCTCCGGGAGGTCGTCTTCGATTACTTTTGATACCCTTGCCCTTGCTCAGTTCGCAGAGGCTGGGAATAGGGCCCATGCCGAGATGCCAGTCGTCGCGGAGCGCATCGGCCTTGGCCCGGTCTCGAGCGGAAGCACCCGAATGCTTACGGAAGTCAAGGCCGTCGAAAGCCTCAACTTGTGCGCTCATCAGAAAATCCAGCGAAACATTAAGGGCCTTGCCTAGCGCAATCAAAACGGTCGAAGATGGCAACATCTTGCCCGCCTCGTACTTGCTGATGGCCTGAGCGGTGATCTTTGGGGTCATTTGCTCAGCCAGCGACCGCATGGAAAGGCCTGCCCGTTTGCGGGCGAGTCGAAGTCGTTGGCAAAACATGCATTCTTCCCCTGGTTTGTTAACTTAAAGTTGATATGTTTTGCCTTAAAACGATTATGTCAATCACGGATTGGCACTATACCAGATATCTTATAGTGTAGACAGAGGTGAGGTATGTTGCTGGATAGGATAGTAGACGGGTCCGAGGAGACTGGCACGAAGAAATACAAATTCAAGATGAACGGCGAGATGTTTTCTGGGAATGAGCAGACGGTCGATGCAGCGGTGTTGTTACGGAGAGCATTCGCCGACAAGGCGATTGGTGAGGATCCGGACAAGATTGGATATGTGCAGAGAGCCCCGGACTCAGACGTGATGTTTGTGTCAGGACAGACGGTGGAATTCGACAAGTACAACGTGTTTCGAGCCGTCCCGGTAGATGCGGGGTGTCACAGGATGTATCAATACCGACGTAATCCTCTTGGTGTCAGGCAATGCACCATGGATGTGTCAAAGCGTAGGGACCGTTCGCGAACCGACCCTAAGGGAAGGTCACGACTTTTTCCTGCACTCTTGAGGCAAATGCCTTTACGCCGTCCTCAGGGCGGTTCACGAGTTGCTACCGTTTCCTGTAGTGTTCGTGGCGAGGAGGCGACGACGAAATGCCCGAATTCATCATTGCGCAGAACGAAGAGGATTACCGTGAGGCACGGGTCTTGCTGCGCGAGTATGAGGCTAAGAGCGAGGTGGGCCTCTGCTTTCAGGGTTTCGAGGAGGAAGTCGAAACCCTTGAGGAGATATACGGTCCACCGGGCGGGAGGTTTATCCTGATTAGGGAAGAGGAAGCCATCGCGGGTTGCGTCGGGGTACGGGATTTGGAGATGGAGTCTGCGAGATGAAGCGCTTGTTCGTGCGACCTGTTTTCAGAGGGCGTGGGTTCGGGAGGTCGTGCGCGGAGCGAATCGTCCGGGAGGCGCGCGAGATGGGCTATGCCGTGATGCGCCTCAATACGTTGCCATCCATGCGCGAGGCCATCTCTCTTTACCGTTCGATGGGTTTCAGCATGATCGAATGTTACACAGAAACCCCCGTGGAGGGTGCCCTTTTTATGGAGTTGGTGTTGGTGTAGGGGTTGTTGTGCAATGGCTATTTGGTCGTGATCTAGGTTTTCAAGGCGCTGAGAGAAACGCATCAATCAACAGGGACGCTTCACGAACGTTGGCCGTTCACGGGAATGGCCTCTGCAAGTTTCTCGATTTTCTTCGAAAAAGGCGGGTGGAGATTGGATATCTTCGAAGTCCGCGCCGGGCGCAGCGGAGCAAGCAGATACGATTCCGGTACTATCAAGCGTCAATTCACTTCCTGCTGGGATTGGCGATAAACCATGGAACTGCATCTGCGAAGGTTGTTCTGGTTCTGGCCGAAGCACTCCTCGCCATTGTCGGTAGCGTCCATGCGGCTGGGTCACGGTTGGCTGTCAACTCCTCTGTGGGTCTTGGAAGGCGAAAATTAAGAAACCCGATGCGAAGGGCATTGGGCTGGAAGGACGTCAATTTCGCTAGATTCACCTTCGGGACAGAGGTGATCAAAATGATGGTATCCCGTCGGCGGACATTGTGCTCAACGACTCCTCGCCAACGGTAGCGGGCTACAGCCGGGGATAGGCGTGATTGTAGTGAGCGCCGCTTTTTACAATGGATATTGTGTTTCTCCGGTCGTGGTGCTCGGTACTATCGCCTTTATTTTCGAGCTCTGCATCGCATCGAAGGAGTACTCGGGCAAGTACTGGGTGCGTTCCTGATGTGTGTCAGCGAAATTCCATTGGGATGTAGAGACAAACCCCTCATCTGGGTCGCCCCATAGGTCGCGACTTGTACCCCTGCGAGCTTATGGATCGTGTAATGGGATTGAACGAAGCGGGCGCGGGGAGCCACCCCTGCAATGTACAGCAACCACCACAATGACAGACTGAGTCCCTCTATGCGCCCAGCGCCCGTTTCGCCTTGCGATGGTCCTTGGGATTCACCCAGAAGATGGCTCCGTAGCGTTGCTTGCCCGCGGCGATGGCCGTGATGGCGGTGATGTTGATGTTCGCCTCCTCGAGTTTTGTGAGAATCGGCAGGAGTGCCCCTGTGCGGTCCGTGCCATCGACGAGGAACGCTTTCTTCCGGGCGCTGAGCTTGATCTTCGCCTTGCGCGCGAAGGAGGTGAAGGCTTTCGCGTCCTCGGGCACGATGTCCACCTGAAGGCGCCTGCGTTCGGGGAAAGCATGTATCGCCAACAGGCTTACGCCCGCTTCCTTGAACATGGTGGCTAATTTGGCGCCTTCTCCCGGCTTGTTGGGTGCAGTGATGTAGTAATAGGGAACTTCACGAACTGTTTCGGCCATTGCCTGTCTCCTGATTGACCCGGTGGTCTTGGAGGGCGGGATGACTTGCGTATTATGGGTCGCACCGAAAGCGCACACCATAACGCAAATAATCATACAACATGAGGCGAGGGGAGGGAAACGATTTCATTTCGATTGAGGCAAGAGGGATGGATACGCTCCGTAAAGGCACAAATTTCGGACCGCTAATTCTGCGAAACCGCGTATCAATCGAAACGAGTCTCACACGCCTTGTGCGCATTCGTTCGAGGACAAGGAATCCTCTCGTTCATACGTCTCGATTGCATGCGCCTTTACACACATTTGCCAGTGGCAATTTTTCGTCGGGATGGGCGAGAATCCCTCGCGCGATAGTGGGTGTTCTTGTGGACGAGAGCAGGGAATAAAAATGGAAGGAGTGCTTCAACTTTGTGCCAGAACCATAGCTACTTTTCAGCCAGGATGGACTTCCTCTGCCCAAAACCGCGAATCACAATCAAGCTCAGGTCCGAGCCCTCAAAGGATTTTTCAATGATTGGACAGATATGGATAGATTCGTGAGGTTTTACTGAAATTCATAGGATATAAACTGGTTGAACAATACATTGTAAATTGCTGATATATTGATAATTATTTGTTATGCGGGCATCACCTTGGGGTGTTCGAGCATCTCCTTGAGCGTGGAGAGGAACTCAGCCGCCGGCGCGCCGTCCACCAGGCGGTGATCGGCGTTGATGCCGATGAAGGCCGTCGTCCGGGCCACAACCTCGCCATTTCGCACGACAGCGCGCTCGCGCGCCGCCCCCACAGAGAGAATAGCGGATTCAGGGTGGTTGATAATGGCGCTGAAGTGGTCTACGCCGTATGCTCCCAGATTCGAAACCGTGAAGGTACCGCCTTCCAGCGTGTCAAGCCCCAACGCACCGGCGCGGGCGGCTTCCGCCAATTCACGCGATTCGCGCGAAATGGCGTCGATGGACTTCTGATCAGCTCCCCGTATGACAGGCACCATGAGACCCTGCTCTACAGCGACGGCCACCCCGATGTTCACGTCTTGCATCTGTTCGAGAGCGTCTGCGCTCAGGCGAACGTTCACGGCCGGGCAGCGGCGTACGGCGCGTGCGGTGTAGAAGAGAATGAGATCGTTGATGGATACCTTTACACCGAGATCATTCTCCCACGCTTGGCGACTGGCTTCGCGCACGGCAAGGAGGTTCGTGAGGTCGACTTCCGCCTGCATGGTGATACGTGGCACTTGGGACCAGCTTGCGAGCATGCGCTCTGCAATTATTTTCCGCATACCGGTCAGGGAGGTGGAAGCCGCCACTGCCGCGGGGCCGCTCACGGCGGCAGGTACTGTAGCGGGAAGTCCCGATGCAGCTGCAGCCCGCACGTCGGCTTGCACAATCCTGCCGCCGGGACCAGAGCCTTTGAGAGTGCGGTAATCAATGCCGAGTTCACGGGCGACGCGCCTTGCAGCGGGGCTTGCAAAAATGCGGTCAGTGGGCACAGGTTGCACAGATGCAGGAACTGCCACAGGGGGAGGCGCCGGTGTCAGTGCCGCCTGCGTAACCTCTGGCCCAGGCTCCTCAGGTTCCTTGGAGCGATCCCCTCCAAAACTGCTGATATCCTCTCCCGCTTCGCCGATCACGGCAATGTCTATGCCACAGGGGACGACGTCGCCTTCTCCTGCAAGCGTCTTGAGAAGGAGTCCACCTTCCGGCGATTCTACCTCGTATTCGACCTTGTCTGTCTGGATGTCGAGAATAATCTCGCCCTTTTCGACCGCTTCACCCTCGTCCTTTCGCCATTTGAGGATGGTTCCTTCTTCCATGGTGAGGCCGAGCTTTGGCATCGGGAGGGGAGTGGCCATGTATCTTTGCTCCTAATGAATGAATGTGTTCGGGACTTATACTGTCTCTAACATACCACGGACACCGGCGATTACGTCATCTTTGTCAGGAATGACGTAGGATTCGAGTTTGGGCGAAAATGGCACTGGTGTTTCCTTGGCGCAAACACGCTCGATGGGCGCATCCAGGTAGTCAAAGGCTTCCTTGGCTGCCAGTGCGGCGACTTCCGCCCCCCAGCCACAACGTTGCACTGCCTCATGGGTGATGAGGAGCCTGCCTGTCTTGCTGACCGAAGCGAGAATCATCTCTGTATCCAGCGGGAAAAGCGTCCTGGGGTCGATGACTTCGCAGTCAATTCCCTCTTTTTCAAGCTCTTCTGCTGCGGCTAGCGACTTGCCAACCATTGAGGAGGTGGCAACGATAGTGAGGTCGTTCCCCTCCTTCTTCACTTCGGCGACGCCGATCGGGATGATTTCCTCATTATCAGGTACGACACCTTTTTCCAGGTACAGGAGTTTGTGTTCAATGAAAAATACCGGGTCGTCATCCCGAATGGCCGCTTTTAATAGGCCTTTTGCGTCGCGCGCACTGGAGGGCATGACCACTTTCAGTCCCGGTACGTGAACGAACCACGCTTCCAGGCTTTGCGCATGTTGGGCGGCGGAACTGCGGCCCGCGCCACCCTGTGTTCTGATGACGAGCGAGGTGTTCGCTTTGCCGCCGAACATGTAGCGTACTTTGGCGACTTGATTGACGATTTGATCCATGGCGACGGCAGAAAAATCGATGTACATCAACTCTGCCACGGGGCGCATGCCCACCAGAGCTGAGCCTAGAGCCGCGCCGATTATGCCTTGTTCGGAGATAGGCGTGTTCCGTACCCGCTCGGCACCGTATTTCTCCAGGAGCCCAACCGTTGTCTTGTATGATCCGCCGAATTCGGCGATGTCCTCCCCGAGGAGAAAGACGGAATCATCCCTCGCCATTTCCTCATCCATGGCTTCGATGATGGCCTCTCGGTATAAAACCTCGCGCATGATCCTTTTCTCTAAACCGACACGTAAATGTCGGTCATGGCATCTTTGAGTTCGGGTTCCGGGCTTTTCCGGGCGAATTCTATGGCTTCTTCCATCTCTTTGTTCACGTTTTCAATGATTGCGTCAATACTTTTCGGGCTTAACCAATTCTTTTTCTTGAGTATTTCGGCGAATGTGATGAGCGGATCGCGCTTGAGCCACTTGCCTACCTCTTTATCGTGTCCATATGCGGTACCGGGATCACCCACATAATGACCCAAAAATCGCATTGTCTTTGCTTCAATCAATGTCGGTCCTCGCCCCTTGCGCGCGCGTGTAATCGCTTCACCGGCGACTTCGTATATTGCCTGCGGATCCATGCCATCAACGAGGATTCCGGGTATTCCGTAAGCTTTGGCCCTTTCGGCGATGTCTTGAACCGCCTGATGAGTGGCCCGAGGCGTGCTTTCGGCGAATCCGTTGTTC
The DNA here is from genome assembly GCA_965200245.1 of bacterium. Lineage (GTDB taxonomy): Bacteria > UBA8248 > UBA8248 > UBA8248 > UBA8248 > Bin107. The sequence goes on from CBDATS010000015.1 coordinate 137,319, forward strand.
TCGCAGACGAATACAGCAGGTAGCTTCCATGTAGCAGCAATGTTGATACCCTCATGGAAGGCGCCTTCATTGCTGGCTCCGTCGCCGAAAAAGCTTACGACGACGTGTTTTTCACCCTTTAATTGAATCCCCAGAGCGGCACCGGCGGCAATAGGGATGCCACCACCAACGATGCCATTCGCCCCCAGGACCCCCAAATCCTGGTCGGCGATGTGCATGGAACCACCTTTTCCTTTGCAATAACCAGTCGCTCGGGCATACAATTCGGCAAACATGCCTCTGTATTGTAGCCCTTTGGCGATCATATGGCCGTGCCCACGGTGCGTAGAGGTGATTTGATCTTTGGGAGTCAAGTGAGCGCAAACCCCGGCGGCAACCGCTTCTTCGCCGATATAGGCATGAAGAAAACCCGGCAGTTCCCCCGCTTGGAACAGCTCGATCGAGCGCTCCTCGAACCTCCGGATACGAACCATCGTCTCGTAAATCCAGAGGGCCTTGGCTTTTGTCAGTCGAATCATGGATTCGCCTTTGAATCGAAGATAGCGTCCCCCAAAGGGGTAACCAAATCTTTGACAAGGGCCGGCTTCTTGCGAGGAACACGGAATCCTGAATAACTGTCGCTATTCTTTCGGCTATTCTCCCCTGCTGAATTCGGCAGAATTTAGCATGCCGTATTTCTTCGGGCAAGAATGACCTTAATTTCCGACAAGACGCTATTCCGCTTGCGTTTTTTTTTGAATGGTGATTAAAGTATTGTTGATATTGGCTGTCGAGCAAGTGGGTCAATCCATGGCCCATTTTTTATTTGCCATCGGAATAGAGTTATGGCGCTCATTGATGTTGACAAAGAAATATGGGTTATCGCCCAGGAAATAGTATCTAATCTGGGCTTTGAATTGGTTGATATTGAACTGGCCGGAAACCGGAACGGGCAAGTGATTCGAGTGTGTATAGAAAAACCAGGCGGGATTTCTCTTTCTGATTGTGTAGAAGTTAGCCGAGAGCTTGGGAAAAGCCTGGACGATAAAGACATCATTGAAAATTCTTATCACCTTGAAGTTTCCAGTCCAGGCATCGACAGGCCACTGCGAAAAATACAGGATTTTGAGCGCTATATCGGACATCAAGCGAGAATACGCCTGAAAGGCAAGCGGAAAGGGAGCAGAAGAATCGTAGGGGAAATTATCGAAGTGGATGGGAATATTATCCGTGTACTTTCAAAGAGCGGCGATAAAGCTTCCTTCTCGCTTGCCGATATCGCAAAAGCAAACCTGGATGTGGATTGGGACGCTGAATTACAGGGTCAGGGGAATACGGATTAGAGTCAACTCTGTCCATCATGGAGGAGTAGTTCGTGAGTCAGGAATTGATCGCGGTTCTAACGCAACTGGAACGTGAGCGAGGTGTCTCCAAAGACGTTTTACTCGATACCCTCAAGGTCGCGATGGCGTCAGCCGCGAAGAAACAATACGGTTTAGGCAAGAATGTGGATGTATCATTCGATGAACAAACAGGCGAAATCGGAGTCACAGTGGCGAAAGAAGTGGTCAGAATTATCCAGAATCCTCAAAGTGAGATTTTGTTACATGAAGCGCGCAAGGAAAATCCTGATATCCAGGTCGGAGACTTTCTTTCACAGGGCGTCGAAACCGAGGGGCTGGGCAGAATCGCCGCGCAAATTGCAAAACAAGTGATTTGGCAGCGGGTTCGTGAAGCGGAGCGTGTGAACATTTACCAGGAATTCAAGGAACGGGAAGGGGATTTGATAACGGGGTCTGTCTCGCAGGTAGAACGCGGCAATATCTATGTTGATATTGGGCGTACTGAGGCGATCCTCCCTCGACGGGAGCAGATTTTCAGGGAAGTCTATATGCGTGGAGATCGCATCCGTGCTTATATCATGGAAGTGCGTGAAATCACGAAAGGGCCCCAAATTGTTCTCAGCAGGACACATCCCGGTTTGTTGATCCGTCTTTTTGAGATGGAAGTGCCCGAAATTTACGACGGTATCGTTGCCATAAAAGGTTGTGTCCGAGAACCCAGTGGACGTTCAAAAGTATCAGTTGTAAGCCATGAACGAGACATAGATCCCGTAGGGGCATGCGTGGGGACACGAGGCAGCCGTGTGCAATCGATTGTGCAAGAACTTAGGGGTGAGAAAATCGACATCATCTCCTGGAGTGACGACATACGCACTTATGCGGCAAACGCGCTTAGCCCTGCGAAGATACAGCATATCATTCTGATTGAAGATGAAGGCCGGATGGAAGTATTGGTGCCTGACAATCAGCTTTCTCTGGCGATTGGGAAAGGCGGTCAAAATGTTCGCTTGGCAGCTAAACTCCTGGGCTGGAAAATTGATTTGAAAGGTGAGGGCGAGTATAGACGACTTATCGCGGAGCAGGCGTTTTCGAGTGATGAGTCCCAGGAAAACATCTCTGACTTGGAAAAACAAGATGATAGTATTCTGCCAACGGAAAATGTTGGGGATTCTTCCAGCGAACTGGTGCAACTAGAGCTTGTTGGTGAGAAGATGGCTCGCCTGCTGGCCGATAATGGGTTTTCTGCAATTGCGGCGATTAAATCGGCCTCGACGGAAGAATTGTGTGAGGTCCCCGGGATTGGTCCCAAACGTGCCGAACTGTTGATAGATGCTGCTCGGTCGTATGAAAAACCTGCTGGTACGGAATCTCATGAGGAATAATGAAGGAATAAGTGTTTGCCGGAGAGAACATGCATAGTTTGTCGGAATAAGGGAAATGCGAATAATTTTTTTCGAATGGTAATCTGCCCAAACGGGAAAATTATTTGCGAACTGGGAAGAAAATTACCGGGGAGAGGAGCTCATTGCTGTTTCGACATGAGTTGCATTTCAAGGCTGGTTTCCTCGAATCGCTTGGAAGTTGCACTGAAAACCAGGGGTTTTACTTTCGATTTGGAGCAATTGATTCAAAATGTGAGGATGCTGCTTAGACAAAACCTCAAGGGCATGTTGGCAGCTTCTAATCGAAAGTGTGTGCTTTCTTGTGGGAGAGAAGCGGTTTTCGAAAGGATGAAACTCTCGAAAACAGGGAAGCTGTTCGTTTCCAAGGACTTATCACCAAAAAGTTTAGTGAAGTTGAAACGCGCGTCGGAAGAATATTATGTTTTGCCTTTTGCTATGAATGAACTTGGAGTATTTTTGAATCGAAAGCCGATTGGCGTGCTGTTTATTGATGAATCTCTTCTTGTAGATAGCATCTGCTTGCGCTTGATCCAGGAAAGGGCAGTTAGTAATTGCTGAAGCAAGATATGTATCAGGTTTCATGTTGGGTTTGTTATTGATTGCGACGCGGATGTGAAGAATCTGCGGTGGAGGCTTTATGGCAAGCGTACGAGTATACCAACTGGCTAAAGATCTTGGATATGACAGCAGAGCGTTTGTAGAGGAATTGGCCAGGGAAGGAATCGTAGTTAAAAGCCATATGAGCACTGTGGATGATGAAACGGCAGAATTAATTATGGCTCTTTTTTCTCAAGAAGCACTCCAGGAGGAAAAAGAGTCTCCACCAAGAAAGCCTGAAGAGAAGGTTTCAACAAAGTCAAAATATGAAAAGCCTGAAAAAACAACGGATTCGGACTTAAAAGACATAGAATTCCATGAAGAATCAACGGATACTCCTGCCGTTCAGGAAGCAGCAACCGAGGTTGTTGTCCCCCCTCAAGATACTGCCGTCGCCGAGAAACCAGACGCTAGCGAAGAAAAGGACAAGGTCGAAAAACGAGAAGTTTTAGATGAAACGGGATTATCATCAAAGGATAAAGTGGTCATATCACCGCCGACTCCAGAAGTTGCACCAGATGCCGGTATTGAAAGGCCCTCTCGCCGCCATGGCGGGCGCGTACGTATTGCGGAAACGATAACAGTCAAAGAACTTGCTGACAAAATTAACGTGAAGGCGACAGAAATAATCAAGGAATTGATGAAAAAAGGCCAGATGACGACAATCAATCAAATGATCGATCACAATACGGCCACGAATATATCCGAAACCTTCGGCTATGAGGTTGAAATATCGAAGGACAATATTGAGGGTTTGCTGATTCAGGAAGATGATAATGAAGAAGACCTTCGGCTCCGGGCTCCTGTCATAACAATCATGGGTCATGTTGATCATGGAAAAACGAGGCTTCTTGATGCCATTCGCAAAGCAAATGTGATGGAAGGCGAAGCAGGTGGAATTACCCAACACATTGGCGCCTACAGAGTAACTACGGACAGGGGAACGGCCGTATTTTTGGATACTCCGGGGCACGAAGCCTTTACAGCAATGAGAGCGCGGGGAGCGCAAGTGACGGATTTGGTAATCATCGTTGTAGCTGCGAATGAAGGAGTTATGCCCCAGACTCGAGAGGCAATCGATCACGCGAAAGCTGCCGGGGTTCCGATTATGGTGGCGATGAATAAAATAGACTTGGCAGACGCAAATCCAGACAGGGTAAAACAACAACTCTCGATTTTGGATTTAATCCCGGAAAATTGGGGTGGAGATACGGTTTATTCTGAGGTTTCGGCAAAAGAGAATATCGGAATTGATGACCTCTTGGACCTTGCCATTCTGCAGGCTGAACTCATGGAATTGAAAGCGAATCCGAACCGACTCGCCAGCGGTGTCGTTGTGGAAGCCAAGCTGGATAAGGGGCGCGGGCCGGTTGCTACGGTTTTGGTACAACGCGGCACTTTGAATGTGAGTGATAACTTCGTGGCTGGTAAATGGAGTGGCAAGGTTCGCGCACTTCTGGATGATCAGGGGCGCAAGTTGAAATTGGCCGGGCCATCTACACCGGTAGAAATTTTGGGATTCGCCGGTGTTCCGGAAGCGGGCGATACATTCACTGTTTTGGAAGATGAAAAAACGGCGAGGGAGATAAGCGCCAAACGACAACAACGTGAACGCTTGGCAGCTCTTATGGCTTCCGCGCGTGTTTCTTTGGAAAGCTTCATGGAAAGTGTTGAAGAAGGCCAGGTCAAAGAGTTGAGCCTGATCTTGAAAGCAGATGTGCAAGGTAGCATAGAGGCGTTAAAGGAATCCTTGGGCAAACTAGGGAATGAAGAAGTGGGGGTGAGGGTTCTACATAGTGCGGTAGGAGGAATTACTGAAACTGACGTAATGCTCGCTGCTGCTTCGGCGGCCGTTATCGTGGGTTTTAATGTTCGCCCAACGCCGGGGGCCAGAGACGTCGCGAAAAATGAAAAAGTAGACATTCGGTTATATTCGATTATCTATGACGCGATAGATGAAATCAAATCGGCCCTGGAGGGTATCCTCGAACCCGTCCAGCGAGAAATTGTGCGTGGGCACGCGGAAATCCGGGAACTATTCCATGTTCCCAATGTAGGGGCGATAGCAGGTTGTTACGTCACCGATGGAAACATCCACAGAAATTCGAGCGCGCGCCTTATCCGGGATAATGTAGTTATATACACAGGCAGAATCTCGTCTTTGAGACGATTCAAGGATGATGTGAATGAAGTCCAGTCTGGTTATGAGTGTGGAATCGGGATTGAGAATTATAATGACATCAAGCTAGGTGACATAATCGAACCATATGTTACGGAAGAAGTGTCCCGGACGCTTTAGGTTGTTTTGTTACGTCATTGATATCTTTCCTCCATGCCTTTTGTTGGTCTTTTGAAAATTGATGTTCAGATTCCTGAATGCCACTCACTGAAGGCAAAACGTAAAATTGTTCAGTCTATCACTACACGCTTGCGTCAAAGGTTTAACGTATCTGTCGCTGAGGTCGATTTCCAGGATAAGTGGCAGAGGTGTCTTATCGGTGTGAGTTTTGTGAGTAATGATCGTCGATTTGTGGATAGCCAGCTCAGAAAAGTGCTTGATTTTCTTGAGGGACTGGGCTTAAGCATAACATTGGATTTTTATATTGAGATTTTTTGAAGTCTGTGGAGTGAAATTGTCAATATGAGCCATTCCCGAATGTTCCGTGTAGCAGAACTAATCCACTCAGAACTCGCGAATGTGATGATGAAAGAAGTGAAGGATCCACGTGTGCGACATGTTGTGATTACCCGGGTGGAGGTGGCCCCGGACTTGCGCATTGCGAAGGTTTACTTTAGCCGATACGGTGAAAATCAGGGAAATATCGAGGAGATGGAAGAAGGTTTTCAGGGCCTTGAGCGAGCAAGTGGATTCTTGCAAAGGAAACTTGCCGAACGTTTGCAATTGAAAAGCACGCCCAAGATAAAATTCTTCGTCGATCGGGGATTGGCATACAGTGCCGAAATCGAACGCTTGCTATCTGACGTGAGGAAATAAGTTCGAGGAAGGATCAAATTTTGGAACTATCGGGCGTTTTGAATCTGAAGAAAAAGCATGGTCCCACCTCACATGACATGGTTCATGCTGTGAGAACACTGCTTCCTGGAAAAGAAAAAGTGGGCCATGCAGGCACGCTTGATCCTTTGGCCGAAGGAGTGTTGCCGATTTGTATTGGTCATTCGACGAAATTGTTCTCATATTTTTTGGACTGCAAGAAATCGTACCAAGCTGTAATGTTGTTTGGGCGAGTGACGGATACCCAGGATATAACGGGAAAATTGCTGGCCGAAACTGAGCCGGGAGACATCTCGCTTTCTCAAGCCCAAGAGCTTCTGAATGCGTTTTTGGGAAAGACAGAGCAGATGCCGCCAATGTATTCTGCATTAAAGACGAATGGCAAGCGGCTGCATGAACTGGCCCGCTCTGGCCAACAGGTTGAAAGAGAAAAACGGCTCATTGAGATATATGGGATCAAGGCAATTGGAATAGATGGACCACAACTTAGCTTTGCTGTCACATGCTCCCGAGGCACATATATTCGATCTATTTGCCATGACGTCGGTGCAAATCAAGGGTCCGGTGGATGTTTGCAAGCGCTTACGCGTACCGCTTTGGGGCCATTCGATCTCTTGGATTCGGTTACTATTGAGGAGGTCGCACATTACTCGAAAGAAAGACGCCTTCGAGAGATTCTGATGAGTCCGGCGCAGGCGCTCGCACATTTGCCTGCCATATATGTACGTCCGAGAGCGGAAGTGCGGGTATTGAATGGCGCTATGATTAGAATAGAGGATGTCCACCAAGTTCTTGATTTGCCGGTGGATACCCGTGTGCGAATGCTCAATGAACCGGGAGAGTTATTGGGAGTCGGAAAGATGATCGATGAAAATAAGCGCAAACTAAATCAGGGGTTTGTGGCGCCTGAAAAGGTATTTGTCACCTAGAATGAAGCGAGAATATGCACTTGCACTATATTTACATGGATTAAAAAGTCGTATAAAATCCGCCCGTTTTTCTAATTAATGGGCAAATCGTGCTCAGTTGGGTAGAATAACCTATTTGTAGTGGAGGAAGTGACGGAAATGCCCCTAGCGAAGGAGCGAAAATCTGAAGTTATCGAAAAATTTCGCACACATGACACCGATACTGGTTCACCAGAAGTTCAGGTAGCTATCCTTACCGAGCGTATTTCCTACCTCACCGACCATTTCAAGACCCACAAGAAAGATCATCATTCTCGAAGAGGTTTATTGAAACTCGTGGGTCAACGGCGTCGTCTCCTGGATTATTTGAGAGATAAGGACATCCACCGCTACCGCACGATTATTCAGGATCTCGGCCTGCGTCGCTAGATGTGGGTTTCGCCCCAGAGGGAAGTTATCTAATGCCACCGTATCGTAAAGACATGTCTATCAATGGTTATACACTTGCTTTTGAAACAGGTGAGATAGCCAAGCAAGCCAGTGGCGCTGTCATGATGCATTATGGTGAAACCAGTGTTCTGTGCACGGCTTGCGCCTCGCATTCCCCCCGTGAGGGAGTGGATTTTTTCCCACTAACTGTCGATTACCGAGAATTTTTCTACGCGGCAGGAATCATCCCGGGAAATTTTTTTCGGCGCGAAGCCAAACCTGGCGAGAGAGAAACACTGACCTGCCGATTAATTGATAGGCCGATCCGTCCCCTTTTCCCCAAGGAATTTCGTTGTGAGACGATGATCCAGGTCATGGTCATGTCTTATGACAAATTGAACGATTCCGACATTCTGGCAATCAATGGAACCTCAGCCGCTCTCCACATTTCAGATATCCCTTTTGCCGGCCCTGTCGGTGCTGTCCGCGTCGGACGCCTTGAAGGTGAAATTATCGTCAACCCAACGATCGAACAGCAAATTGACAGCGATCTGAACTGTGTGATGGCTGGAACATCAGACGCGATAGTGATGGTGGAAGCAGGCAGTTTTGAAGTTTCTGAAGATGTGTACATGGAAGCGTTTGAGAAAGGCCATGCTGTAATCAAGGAATTATGCGCCTTGCAAAATGAACTCAGGGTCGAATGTGGAAAACCCAAACGAGTCGTCGAGGCTGAAGAAGAAGATGCAGAATTGTTGGGCAAAGTGCGTGAAATTGTTGTGCCTAGATTAGAGGCAGCAGCTGAAATACACGATAAAGAGGGGCAATATGGCGCAATAGATGAGGCGAAAGCTGCTGCACTCGATTCTCTTTGCGCAGAGGAGGAAGGATCTCCTGCGAAAGGGGTCGTTTCTGATTATTTCAGCAAGATCGAAAAAGAGGTTTTCCGAGGTCTGATCCTGGATGAAGGAAAACGTTCAGACGGGCGGGGGCTTCGTGATGTCAGGCCGATAACCATTAGAATGTCTCCACTGGCCAGGCCCCATGGCAGTGCATTGTTCACACGGGGTGAGACCCAGGCATTGGTGACTGTAACGCTAGGCACTGCTTCAGAAGCGCAGTTGATAGACACATTGGATGGCAAAGCCGACAGGACATTTTTGCTTCACTACAATTTCCCCGGATTTAGTGTTGGCGAAGCGAAACCGAACCGTGGTCCCGGACGCCGCGAAATAGGCCACGGCGCTTTGGCTTCTCGGGCCGTCCAGGCGATTTTGCCTGAACAGGAAGAGTTTCCTTACGTGATCCGCGTGGTTTCGGATATCACGGAAAGCAACGGCAGTTCATCCATGGCGAGTATCTGCGGAGCTAGTTTGGCCTTGATGAATGCAGGAGTACCGATCACATCCCCGGTGGCCGGTATTGCCATGGGTTTGATTAGCGAAGAATCAACTGGAAGAACTGCAATACTTACCGATATCCTCGGATTGGAAGATCATTTGGGAGATATGGATTTTAAGGTCGGTGGTACTCGTCATGGCATTACCGCCCTTCAGATGGATATCAAGATCAAAGGGTTGCAATTAGGTCTCGTAAGAGAGGCCTTGGCGCAGGCGAAAGACGCTCGAATGCATGTGCTTGATCAAATGGACAAGGTCATTTCCCAGCCAAGCGAGGAGATTTCACCTTATGCGCCGAGGATAATGACGATGCAGGTTTCCAAGGACCGCGTGAGAGACGTGATAGGGCCGGGCGGGAAGGTGATTCGTGGAATTGTCGAGGAAACAGGTGCGGATGTAGATATTGAGGATGACGGAACCATATTCATTTCATCTACGGAAGAGGCGGCTGCACTCAGGGCGATGGAGATAATTCGTGAACTTACTCAGGAAGCTGAGAAGGGAACGATTTACTACGGAACTGTCAGAAAAATCATGGATTTTGGAGCATTTATCGAAATATTCCCGGGAACGGATGGGCTTTGCCATATCAGCATGATCGCGAAGAAGAGAATTGGTTCAGCAAGTGACGTTCTGAAAGAAGGCCAGAAGGTTTTGGTAAAATGTATGGAAGTGGAAGGTAATGGGAGGATTCGGCTATCCATGAAAGATGTGATAGAAGAAGAGTTGCCTGAAGAATGGAAACAATTCTATGCACCTGTGACTTGAGAAAGTCAATTTTCGATGTGTGCGCCGGTCTCCCGGGAGGCCGGTTTTTCTTTGACTATAGAGCAGGTGGAGCGGCAAATCTATTGATGCCAATTGTCAGTAGTTACTTTTTCCGGAAATCCAGGGGGCGAAAATGAACAGGAAATCTTTAGGTGTGGGTGTTGTGGGTTCCGGCAGAATAGGAACTTTGCGGGCGAATCTCGTTTCACGCCACCCATCTCTGGAGTTTTTGGCCGTCTCCGACATCGATCAACATCGGGCGAAAGAATTGGGGTCTCAAGTTGACGCTCAACTCGCTACCGGCAGTAATGAAGAAGTTATTGAACACCCTGAAGTCACGACAGTAATCGTGTCCACGCCCGAGCATGATCATGCCGATTCCATTATCCATGCCTTGGAATTAGGCAAACCCGTGTTGGTGGAAAAACCCATATCTCTGACTTTGGAGGATGCAGATCGCATACTCACAGTTGCTGAAAGGACGGGTACTGAACTCAGGGTAGGGTATGCCCAACGATTCAAACGTCGTTACCAGATGGCGAAAGAACAGATTGCCCAAGGAAGGCTGGGTGAAATTCTTGCCGGCACAGGCAGAACCTGCAACACCCGCGCCCAAGGACTACAGATACTGAAGCGCTCGCCTCACGCAACGCCCGTTCTCGATGTGCTCACGTATTGGGTGGATATGACCTGCTGGTTCTTGGAAGGTCATCGACCGGTTGAAGTGGTCGCCCGTGGAAACGGGAAAATATATAAGGAACATGGTTATTCGGCGAACGACGTCACTTGGTCCATTGTTACGTTTGATAATGGAGCCGTGATGAATCTGGGTGTTTTTTATGCTTTGCCTGCAAAATATCCTGCTTTGGGACAGAGCGTGAGAATGGAGATTTATGGCACGGATGGCGTTTTAATGCTTGATGAAGACCACAAGGATGAGATGCTGTACACCGATAAGGGAATTCCTCACACTTATATACCTGATCACCACATCAACACGGCATTTTTAAGCAGCACGACTCCAGGTGACTGGGCGGCGGGTGATTATTGGGGTCCGCTGGGTGATGAAACAAGAAGCTGGCTGGATCATGTCGTCAACGGGCGGCCAACTACGCACGCCACGGCTGAAGATGCGCGCCAAACCCTGGAAGTGACGATAGCGATGGAATTGTCATCCCAAACGGGCGAGGCCGTGCGATTGCCATTGGGGGAAGGGCATTGAAAGATTGTCACTTGCAACGAAAATGGCCCGAGGCTGTCGGGATATAGCCTGATTTGACATTCTTATTCTAGATGCGCATCAAGTCTTGTCCGAAAATAATCTTCCCATCAAAAAACCGCGTTACTTCTTCGATGGTTTTTTCTCTGGATGCCATGGGTGGCGTAAGATGAGACAATACAACTGTGTTTACATTCGCCTCTTTTGCCGTACGTCCAATTTCTTCTGTAGTCGCATGATGGCCAGCGATTATTTTCGCCATTTGCTCGGTTTGGTCTAGCATTTCCACTATAGATTCAGGAAGGCATGGATGCATCATCAAGACATCCGCGTTTCTCGCGAATGAGGCGAGTTTTTCGTTTGGACTCCCGTCGCTTGCAATGACAATGCTTCTGCCTTCGGCTTCAAATCGATATGACAAGATATCATCCACGTTTCCGTGCTCTGTGCATTTATCGGCGGAAACCCTCAGGTTTCCGATTTCAAACGATTCTCCCCTTGAAATGATGGTTGTCTGCAAGTCCAGACCCGCTCTTGGTTTGCCCTCTTTTGCGCGAAGTTCGATATCGTATTCATAGTAATGAAGCATACGTTCGACATGTTGTTCTACCGGAGTGGGACCAAAAACATGGAGTGTGTTCGATGCTCCAAATAACCAGCGCGTGATATAAAAATCCCCAAAACCGGTAAAATGGTCTGAATGAAAATGAGTGAATAACCGGTGGTTGACTGAGTGGATCTTGTATCCTGCAGACACGATTTGGCGGGGGACGTTCCTGCCGGCATCAATGAGATATAATCTGCCGCCAGATACAATTCCATTCGCGTGTCCGCTCGCTCCGGGATACGGTGGTGGTGAGCCTACTCCCAAGAGTATCAATTCCATATTGTGGGCCTTCAAGAACCAAGGGAAGAAAACCAGAACCGAATGGAATCCCGAATGCAAACCGGGCCCGACCGATGTTGATGGCGGGCCCGGTTGCGTAAATCTATTGAATACTCGCAGGAATTTTGTAACCTTTTTCCTTCCAATACCTTGCGGCCCCTGGGTGGATTTTCAGGCCGATAGCGGCCATCTGATCGAGAGCGGGGGCTACTTTGAATCCCGACACCCAACCGCGATGTACCTTGGGTAAATATTCACGTCCCTGGTCTGAAAAGTTGATGCGCGCAACCTCATATCCTACTGATGGGGAAACGTGCGCTCCCACAACGGTCCAAGCGGTGTAGCCAACTGTGGAAACATCTTTGGTGACGCCGTTATATGAGCCAGCCGGAATGTTGATGTTGAAATAAGCCGGGCTGTCTTTCAGGAATTTTTCGAGCGTTGTACCTGTGATGGGCAATAGACGGATGGGAGCGGCGGCTGCAGCTTTGTAGAAAGCGGGCCCCGGTACGGGTAAGGGAATAGAGAATGCTTGAATGCGATTATCCTTCATCGCGTCAGCCAATGCGCTAAAGGGCATATACTCCCGACGTACCTTGAGGCCGGCATGCTTAATCAGTCGGCTGGTCATGAAATGGGCGTTTCCGCCCTTTCTGCCGGAACTGATGGTTTTTCCGTTCAGATCATTTAAGGATTTGATGCCGGAACTTTGAAAGGTAGCCATCTGAAACATGGAGACAGTGGCGGGGCCCATACCTCGAATATTGCGGTGTTTTTTCTTGTAGGGTTTTTTCCCGTTCAAGGCTCGAAGTACGAGACCCGCGACTCCAAGCCCGAATTCTGCTTTTTTCCCTTCGATAAGACGGAGATCCTCTACGGCGCCACGAGTCGTCTTATTTGTCATTTTAACAGATTTTGAGTTTTGCGATACGAGATTGGCCAGACCTCCATACATCACGTAGATACTCGTGCCGGGACCGGAACCCACAACGGATACATGGGTAGGGGCTGCTGATGTATAGGAATTTGTAAGAAATAGACATGAAATGAATATGGCAACGGTGATGGGTAAAGCTCGTACGATTTGCATTTTGACTCCTCAAAAAAGAAAAATACACACGAAAATTGATGAAAAAGGAATGGAGAGACAAGAAAACGGAGTCGGTTCACTCTCCGTTGCGTTCTTTCATCTATACATTTTCTTTTAGGGCAGAGTAGTCCTCCGTATAGTTTGGAGCCGGGGTTGCCCCTTGTCCCTGAATAATGTGAATTTTGCCTTCCGTCCGGTCGGCATTCCGGAAACCTCGCTGAATACCAGTGGGCACCCAGCAAGCATCCCATGGTTCGAGAACGGCTTGGTGAATGTTTCCACGTTCATCTGCCCAGTAGACGACCCATCTGCCTTCTAGCGCGATAAAAAGTTCTTCGCAAGGGTGGTCATGTAGTGGCGCGCCTCTGCCATTGCCGCATTCCACCATAGCGTATCCGATCTCTCCCTCTGACAAAGAAGGCGGTGGGCCTTCATCCGTATCACCGGAAACGCCACCGATATAGCGCCTCAGCGAACGAACCCCCTCGGGCAATTTCGCTTCGTGATATACGTTCCAATTGCGTGGACATTCCTCGAAACGCACCAATTGCGTGGCTGGGTCGTAAGCGGGTTGGTTGACGTAAGGTTCGGTGCGAACCCCTTCGGGCAAACGTGCCTGTAGCGATTCGGGGTAGACGGGATATTGGTAGTCGCCTTGTCCATGGATGAAGTGCAAGAATCCATCATCCTTTCCGACATTTTTGAACCCGCGCATCACACCCGAAGGAACGCGGACAAGATCATATTTGCCCAGCACGACGTTTTGCAACGCTTTGAATTCGAAATCTTCCCAGAAAATCTCGAATTCTCCTTCCCAGACCATGAAAATCTCTTCATCTGGGTGGTCGTGAAGAGGTGCGCCATTTTGAGGTGGAGTCATTACGACCCCACAAGTAAATTCCCACCCAGGAAGAGGAGAGCGAAGATTTTGACCGGAAATGCCGCCAATGTATCGGTAGATCGCACGATGATTCCCCTCGATATGTGATTCGTGATATTCCCCCCAATCTGGAATCAATTCTCCGAAGCGAATGACTGTAACTGGCGCTACGGTTGTCTTTGGTTTGGGAGTTTGATGGGTTAAATTATTGGAAATATTCACTTTTTGTTCCCCTTTGGATAGTGATCATTACTATCTCACGAACCCCATGTTTGCTGAAATTAGTGATTGAGATAATTATGCTATCACTATCATAGATGTATTTCTATCTCTTGATATTGGGGGGATTTTGAAAAATGGTTTTTGGATTTTGGGAGCATCTCACGATTCCAGGGAATAGAATATTCGCAATAATCTTCGTCGTTTGGGCGATTCTCCCGTATTCAGCGTTTGCCCAGCCTAGCGATATCGTGTTTGTGAACGGAAAAGTATTAACGGTCGATACGAACTTTTCTACACATCAGGCAGTGGCCGTTGGTGAAGTCCTAAACTTGCTGGATAAACAGGAGGGGTGCATCCTCGGCAGAGGCATCACACAGGCATGCCGGTGAGAGGCCGGTATCTAACCGAGGAGGCACCCCATGCAGAAGAGAATACAGGCATCCATGCAGACCCGCCAGGCCCTGCACGCCCTGATCGAAGGTCGTCTGTCGAGTCGCGATGCGCGAGCCGACCTGGTGAAGCTGGCCACACGACTCATCGTGGAAGAAGCGCTGGAGGCGGAGAGCCGCGACGCTCTGGGCCGGGCGTACTACGAGCATGGAGCGAAGCCCGGCCAGGGCTATCGCAACGGCCAACGTCGGGGTCGTCTGAAGACGGCGGAAGGGTTCATCGAGTACGCGCCGCCTCAGATCGCCGGGCGCGAGGAAGGGTTCCACCCGGAGATCCGGGCGGGCCTCAAGGGGCGCACCGAGGCGTTAGAGGGATTGGCGGTGGAACTCCTGGCGCGCGGCCTGTCGGTACGGGACATCGAAGACGTCTTTACCGACGGGAGCGGTCGCCTTCTGCTCTCGCGCACGGCGGTCTCCGAACTCGGGGAGCGGCTCTGGGAAGACTGCCAGGAGTTCGCGTCACGGGACCTGGGCGAGTAGGAGGTCGTCTATCTGTTCATCGACGGGATTGCGGAACGTATCCACCCGGGGAGCAGGCGCGAGCCGGTACTGGCGGCCTGGGGGTTCACGGCGAACGGCGCGAAGGTGCTGCTCCACCTGATGGCGGGTTCGAAGGAGGACACCGAAACGGGGAGCGCGTTCTTCCATGACATGCGCGCCCGCGGCCTGGGCGACCCGCTGCTGGTGGTCAGCGACGGGGCGCCGGGCATCATCAAGGCGATCGAGACGTGCTTCCGCGATGACTTCGAGGCCTGCATCGCGCACCTGCGAGTGCCGATTAACCACCGCCGTGGCGTGTGCACGACGAACCTGCTCGAGCGGTTGTTCGTCGAGGAGCGCCGGCGGATGAAGATAATCCCCAATGCCTTCGGGGAGAAGGCCGTACGCAAGCTCATGTGCGCCGCCATGCTCCGGGCTTCCGAGCGATGGCGGGCGCTCAGGGTCACCGGCTTCGAACGGCGCCAGATGGACGCCCTGAGAAAGGAACTGGACCAGAACTACAAGGAGGATAACGACATCAGGCAGCCCTCAGCCGGTGTGCGCCAGAAGAAATTATCCAGCATCTACAGGACTTGACCGTGGCCGTTCAGGGCGAACGCATAATATCTGTGGGGAATACGGCCCGGATAAGAAAGCTGATAGGCTCCAATACAAAAGTCATTGATTTGCAAGGCAAAACGCTGATTCCAGGCTTGATCGATAATCATGTTCATTTCATCCGCCATGCGTTGCGCTGGGATCATGAAACAAGAATCGACGGAGTCACCTCACGGAAAAAGGCGCTTTCCATCATCTCCACAAAAGCGAAATCAATGAAACACGGAGAGTGGGTGCTCATCATTGGGGGATGGAGTCCCGACCAGTTTCACGATAAGCCGGAATTGTTCACAAAAGCGGAATTGGACAGGGCTTCTCCGAATAATCCGGTTTTCATCCAGCAAGCTTATCGGTTCATGATTCTGAACAGTATGGCCCTGAAGAAGGTTGGTATTGATGAGAATTCAGAAGATCCGAGAGGATGGCGAATAGTCAGAAACGAATCCGGCGCTCCTGCGGGTGTTATTTATGGACGTCGGGCTATTTTTCGATTCTGGCGGCGTGAACTGCCAAAAGTTACGGACGACAAATAATATCAGGTCTAAAGAAACTTATGACGGACTTCAATCGTGCTGGTGTGACGAGTTTATTAGAATTGGGTGGTGGCGGAGTTCGAGATGCGACTTACAAGATGATCAAGCAAAGATTGGCTGGAAACAACGGTCTCACAATACGGATTTTTCACACACCTCGTTTCCGGGCTCGAACTCCAGAGAGAAACAAGCGAGTGATAACGCGAATTCGTAACTCCCGCCCTGATAAATCCGCGAAGATGATGGGCAATATAGCACTTGGTGAGCATATGTATGCGCCACTCCACGATTCGCTGTTCAGACCCTCCCGTTATCCGGATGAGGATTATGACGAATTCAGAAAAGTATCTGAGGTGGCCGCGGATGTGGGATGGACGATTCACGAACATGCTTTTCGCGATACCACGATCACGAGATATCTGGACATCTTCGAGAAAATAAACAGGAAAAGGGAAATTACGAATCTGCGCTGGTCGATTCATCACGCGGATTTCATTTCTCACAGAAACATCAAGCGTGCCAAAAGGCTCGGGATGACTTTTGCCCTGCACAGTAAAATGACGATTCTAGGTTCCGCGTTGAGACGACGATACGGAAAACGCGCTCTCTCGCTCCCGCCTTTGCGTACGGTTCAAAATAGCGGTGTTATATGGGGGCTCGGCACGGATGCTGGCGTAGTAGCTCCATATCCACCAATGCTCACCCTCTGGTGGGCCGTGACAGGCAAGGATCTGGGTGGGGAGATAGCACTCTCAGAGACAGAAACTATTTCCAGAAAAAACGCGCTTATCGCTCATACGAGGTCAAATGCATACCTGCTTTTCAAGGAGAATGAGCTAGGTTCGATTGAAAAGGGTAAATTAGCTGATTTGGTCGTTCTTGATCGTGATTATATGACTGTTCCCGAAGAGCAAATCAAGGACATCAAGCCCTTGCTCACGATGATCGGGGGAAGGGTGGTGTTCCGATCTGGAATATGAATTTCGGGGAATTACAAACAAGAGTAATCAAAGAACTGCTAGGTTTTTCCAAGCCAGGTGGCTTTTCCTGCAGAACTTGCTAGTGCCTCCTGAAACAAGAGATTGAATTTGATGGCAAGAACCGGATAGATAACTCTGGGTATTGTAGTTACATTATGAGCAAATGTGTAATGGCGATATCCATTCGGAGGCAGAAAGGTGAACAAGAACGCTCAATGGGAGGCGATACTCAACCGGGACGCGACGGCAGATGGCCGTTTCGTTTACGCTGTACGCTCCACCAAAATCTATTGCCGGCCTTCTTGTGCAAGCCGAAAGCCGAGGAAAAACAACGTATTGATCTTCGAATTTCCCGAACTGGCTGAAGCGCGCGGGTTCAGGCCTTGCCTGAGGTGCGTTCCACAGAAAGCTGGCTATGACCCCCGACTGGAGAAGGTGAGAAAAGCCGTTCGCTACATCGAGGAGTATGCCGATAAAAACCCGACGCTCGCGGTGCTGGGATGCAGCGTGGATTTGAGTCCCCACCATTTGCAGCGTAGCTTCAAACGCGCCTTGGGTGTGACTCCCCGCCAATATGCCGAGTCATTTAAAGTAAATAAATACAAGGGTTTGCTAAGAAAAGGACGCGATCTTTCCGGAGCGGGCTATGAAGCCGGCTATGGCTCGAGCAGCAGGGTGTACGAAGGTGCCTCGCGCTATTTTGGGATGACGCCGGCCACCTACAAAAAGGGCGGGGAGGGCGTTTCGATTCACTACGGAATCACCTCTTGCAGGCTGGGGCGGCTGTTGGTGGCAGCTACAACGAAGGGAGTGTGCCGCGTGAGTATCGGAGAGAATGTCCATGAACTCGTATCCGATCTGAAAAACGAATATCCTCTTTCGAATCTGATTCGTAACGATGATGAATTGAAGGGATACTTGAATATAGTCGCTCGCTTGGCCAAAGGAGAATTGCCATCCGAGTTCTTGCCGATCGACGTGCGAGCCAGTGCCTTTCAGTGCCGTGTTTGGGAGTGTCTCAAATCCATTCCTCCCGGAAGTACGATGACTTATAAGGAAATAGCAGATGACTTAGGGGTTAAAAACGGTGCGCGGGCGGTGGGAAAGGCATGCGCCGATAACCCGGTAGCACTGCTGATCCCCTGTCATCGAGCGGTTCGCAAAGATGGGGGTATTGCGGGCTACCGCTGGGGCCTGGAGCGCAAGAAAACACTACTGGATTTGGAGAAAAACGAACAGAATATCAACAAGTTACATATGAAAAGGGAGCCATGAAATTAGCTGCATCCCGCTCTGTGCCGGCTGTAGGGAAGGGCACGTAGCTGTGCCCCATGTGCAGAACCTGATTTTCTCGCTGGATACCGACTTCAGTTCCCCACGCGCTCGACGGTATTTCCGTAGCCTGCCTTACCGGTTACTTCGCCGTTTTCCATTACGATTTCGCCGCGGACGAGCGTCATCACGGGTGCTCCCTTCATCGTCCAACTGTCGAACGGCGTCCATTTGCACTTGGATACGATGTCCTCATCGCGGAGCGTCTCTTTCCTGTCCATGTCTACGACGATGAAATCCGCATCCGCGCCGACTTGGATGCACCCCTTGCGGGGATAGATGTTGAAGATACGAGCGGGCTGCTCGCAGCAGACACGCACCATCTGGTGCAGGGTGAGCACACCCTCGTTCACGGCATTGAGCATCAGGCGTACCGTTGTCTCCACGCCCGGTATTCCGAAGGGCGCCTCGTGGATGTTCTCGAGGCCGTCCACCTTCCGCTGGCGCGGGAAGGGACAGTGGTCGGTGCCAATGGTATCTACCATGCCACGTCCCAGGGCTTCGCGCATGCCGTCACGCGTTTCGGCGGAACGGATGACCGGCGTGAATTTGACGAAAGGCCCCAGCTTTTCCAGATGTGAATGATCCAGATAGAAATACTGGGGACAGCTTTCTGCGAAAATCTGTGCTCCCCTCGCACGTGCTGCCTGAATCGCTTCCAGAAGAACGGGCTGGCTCACGTGTGCCACCAGTACGGTGCAACCGGTGAGTTCGGCGAGTGCCACCGCGTCGAGCGTCGCCACGTATTCACTTTCCGGGTTTCGCCAGTCGCTGATGCACATGTAGTCTGTCCGGTTGTCTGCGTCGATTTGCTCTTTTGATTTCTTGAGGATGGAATCGCTCTCGCAGTGCAACATTACCGTGCCGCCGAAGGATTTCGCCTCCCGCATGATGTTCAGGAGGATCCCCTCGGACAGGTCGGGCACGCCGTGTAGCTCGCACATGAAGCCTTTAAAGCCCAGTGCCCCGCCCTCCCACATGGGGCGCAGGTGCTTGAGGTTGTCGACGTCGAGTCCGCCCAATTGTCCAAAATCCACTACCGAGCGCGAGTCGATGTAGGCGGTTTTATCTTCCAGAATCTCCCGCGTGTAAACGAGCGGATCGCTCCTGTGATGGTCAATCACGGTAGTGATGCCGCCCCTGGCCGCCGCCTCGGTGCCCGTCGTCCAGTCTTCCCTGTCCGTGAAGCCCGGGTCCATCATGTGCACATGTTCATCTACCATGCCCGGGAGGAGATGGCGGCCCGCGGCGTCGATTTCGCGCGCAGCGCCCGTCTCGGCTTTTTCCGTGATGGCGGAAATCCGTCCCCCCTCCACGTAGACGCAGCCTTCATACGTGTCCGTAGGCGTCACGATTTTCGCGTTCTTGATCAATAGTTCGGCGCTCATGCGTATGTCCTCTCATGAATTGACGATCTCATGTGAAACTTCACGTGGTTCAAGAATGGCGTCATTATGACGTATTCGAGAGTGGAGAGCCAAGAGGGTCGGTCATGACCGAAGACTGAAGGAGGTCTGAACTGTCGTGAGCCATACGGCATGAACGTTTTCGCGTCGGGTCGTATATTTGCGTCACAATGGTGGATTCCTGTGCGTAGCCGATCGATCCTCTGTGATTGTCCGAAAATCCTGGAATTTTCCTTTGAAAGTTCTCTCTTGGGAGTCGGGTGCCCGTCTATATTGTCGAACCTGACGTCCATGTAGGGCGCGACCGAAAGAAAGGGGTTCAAAAAACAGGAAAGGGATATTGTAGTGGGAGAGGGCAGGGTGCACCCCGACCTCGCTTGATTCATTTTTTTGCTTTCGGCGCCAGCCCTAATTCCCGCCTTTTCTGAATCACACCCGAGAGGCGGTACCACGCCGCGCGGCCGGGGTCGATGCGTGAACCACGTGTGATGAGGCGCGAGGCGAAATCTGGTTCCTTGTTCAGGTAGACGAGCAAAGAGGCAAGGTTCAAGAGTACGCCCACGTCTTCGGGCGATTTTTTTTCCGCGTCTTTCAGAATTTCTTCCGCCTCTTCGTAGCGGTATTGGGAGACCAGATATTTGGAGTATTTGTTCGAGATGACCGGATCCTCGGGAGCGAGTTCACGGGCCTTTTGGTAAGCGGCTAGCGTTTGGTCCAGATCGCCTGCCTCGTCCATCATCTTCGCCAGCGCGAGCCACGTCTCTACGTTCCTTGGGTTGATCTGAAGGTCGCGGCGGATAAGTTTGAGAGCGTCCCCGTCTTTTTTCTTCTCCATGAGTTTGCGGGTGCGTTCATAAAGCGCGTTTGTCGTTTTCTGGAGAATGGAAAATCCCTCATCGGAATTTATGATTCTCGACGTCGCACCGAGTTCTAGGTCCTGCACCTCGGCACGTACGCCGGCGCTCAGTTCCGAAAGTTCAGCCTTGCGGGCGGCGAGCGCTTTATCCTTGAACTCATGTACCACCTTGCGGAAAGGAATCCCGAGGATAGCTGTCTTGTCATACGCCTCTTTCGCCGTGTCGTAGTCAGGAAGTGTCAGGACGCGAAAAAAAAACGGTTCTTCGGTATTTTTTTTCTGTATGGATTTGAGTGGTGGTCGGCGTTCTTTCTTCTCCAGGGGAGGAAAAAGCGATCGGATGTTCACACAGCTCGTCAGCAGCAAGAACGCCGATGGCAAGACAGCGATTACCAACTGCCGTCTGTATTCACGCATGGCGAAGCTAGGTGCCCGCTGTCTCAGCCAGGGCACGCTCAAAGGTTTTTACGAAAACCTCCATAGGTTGCGCGCCCGTGATTCTGTATTTGCCGGAGAAATCGACCGTGGGCGTAGACTGCATTCCTGCGTTGAGTGCTTCGACATGGTCCGTCCAGACGCGCTTTTCCATCTGCGGGTCGGCCATCACCTCGCGCATGATAGCAGTCTCCGCTCCCAGCCAATCGGCGGCAGCCACGAGCACCTCGGCGTCGTCGATGTTCCTGCATTCGATAAGATGCGTTCGCTCCACGGCTTCCAGATATTCGCCTTCGCGATTGGGGAATTGGGCGGCAAAGGCCTTGATGGCGATCGTCCCGGGAGTGGAATGAGGATAGGGAAAGTCGCGTTGCGCCATGAGTACAGGGTTAATCTCCTCTCCGCTTGGGTGGCTTTTCGCCATCGCCCAGTGGCCCATGATGGCCTCCTTTCGGGCAGGACGATGATCCGGCTCGGGAGAGAGAAGAAAGGCACGATAGTGGATAACAAGTCGTCCGTTCATCATCAGGCAAAGTTTTCGCAACCGCCCGGTCGCGATCAGGCACCATGCTCAGTGGACGCAATAGGTGTATATGGCTTCTACAACGGGTTCGTTTGGCAATGCACAGCCCTCATCGTTCGGCGGACTTCAAGGCGCAATCCTTTCATCTTGAGCGGTGTGGCGCAAACGGCGGTCGCAAATCAGCGCAGATATTCCCGCGTATACCGGGCGCGCGTGTCATCCTGAAAGAGGCGGCGTTTCAGGTTTTCCACATCGTTCGCCTCGTCCACGTCGCACCATTCAGGAAGGAGGGTAGTCTCGATGCTGATCGCGCGTGCTTTCTTGAGCGTTTGCGAGAGTGTATCGCTCACGCTCCAGGGAACGTCGATAAAGATTTTGGGCACGAACCTGTTCATACCGATCAGATAGTAGCCCCCGTCCGACGCCGGACCGAGCACGACTTGGGACTCACCCCCGCATTCGAGTTTCATGAACGCGTCGAGGAGAATCTCGACCGGCAGGTCAGGAAAATCCGTGCCAATGAGCACGGCACGATCCCCGGTTGCGAGGCACCTTCCCAGAGCCGCTGACATGCGGGCACCGATGTCCGCACCCGTTTGCGCGCGATGGATAAAGGCACCGGGCAGCCAGTCTGCAAGAGGGAAATCAGCGAGCGTTTCCCCTCGCTCCAGCGCCCACTCGCAGACGAGGGAGACGCCGAGCCTTGTTTCTCTGAGCACACGCGCCGTCTCGGCGGCATCTCGCAGAAAACACGCATAAAGACGTGCGGCGTTCTCTCGTCCAAGGCTTTGGGCGAGGCGCGTCTTCACCCGGCCCGGCAGGGGCAGTTTGGCGAAAAGGATGAGTGATTCGGCTGCCATCGTCATTCCCGATGAGGAGTTGTCTATAGAGTAAAACGCCGCGTCTTGGTAAAATCATACCCTCGTTCGACAATTATTTCGCCTCACACAAAGCAGAAAGGACACACAACATGGAATTTAACCAGGAGATTACGGTTGCCGCTTCCCGAAAGAAAGTGTGGGACTTCATCTGGCAGGTCGAGGAATTTGCGGCCTGCGTGCCCGGCGTGAAGGACGTGGAAAAAATAGACGATGCGACCTACAGCGTGAGAGTCGAGCAGAAGGTCAGTTTCCTGAAAGCGAGCTTTCATATCCAGATCAACATCGAGGAAGTCCGTGCTCCCGAGTACATCCGTACGGTGGGCGAGGGGAAGGATTCGAAAATCGCGGCGAGCCTCAAGCAGAAAAACGCGGTGATGCTCGAAGCCGTCTCCGAGAACGAAACGAAGGTTTGCATCAACTCTAGTGTCGATGTCTTCGGTAAGCTCGGTTCTCTGGGTTTCAGCGTTATCAAGAACCAGGCGAACAAGATATTCGCCGAGTTTGCCAGGAACGTGAAAGCGAAGGTGGAATAAGTTCAAAAGCCTCTCGCCATGCGGTCTTCTGCTCCAGATACCTATCTGCCGTATCACACCTGATACAGAGGGCTGTACCAAGTGAGTCCCGACCGAGCCGCATTCAGGAAGCGTATCTAATTGTGTAACACAATAGGTTAAGATGGACTGTCCTGCCTTTGCGGCCTTGCGTGCGGGTTGGGGAGCGGCGAATCTTCCTGCTGCGCTGCCACGGGCCGATTGTGCGACGCGAGTATTCCTTGAGGATCTCACATCGAACAGGCCTGCATCTTATGGGTCGGCATCCCGGACGAAGCCGGGCTGCCCGCGGCCTTCGTACCACCGCCTGCGCCACACACGTGGACGTCACAGGGCGTCATGAGCGTGTCGGGCTCATAACCGTCGGGCGCTTGGCCAGGAGACAGGAAGCGAGAGACCACCATCTGTGCCCATCTCGACGATGCTGTTCTCAAGGACGCCGCAGAGGGTACGGGATCCGAGACGCCGGACTATGCGAAATGCGGCGTAGCACTGAGAGCCACTTAAGAAAGCGGTATACCGATAAGGCATGTCGGCATCGGTGAGTCGATGGAAAATTTCATGGATTTTGAGCCGATGCTTTCATCAAGGCCGTATGTGGGGAATAATCTACCCAGAGTCCCATTATTGATGATGATATTGTGAAACACCCTTGCTTATCAACTAAATCTGTCAGAAATTATTTTCAGGAATTTATCTGAAAGGTCGTGGATTAAAATAAATTTAGCGGATTTTCAGGAAACTTCCTCAGCCCCGAACGAGTCGATTCTCTCCACTGCCATCCCCGCTTTCTCCTATTCTCCCAGCACCGTAAATGCGGGAAATTGCCTGTGATGTTCCGGGCCGATGATTCTGTTTCGACCGTAGAAGTTTGGGCCTGCGCGTCTTGGGGGATGACTCAACAGTGAAACACGCCAATCCTTCACGATACTTTTGGGCGCTTCGTTTCTCACTACGGCAATTGCGTATAACGCATTTGTGATGCTGGTGGACGAAGACGACCGCAGAGGGACTGTTGATGAAGCCTGATTCCGTGCTAGAATAATGTCTTATTTCCTTAGGTTGGATTCAGCGATAATACGAGGTGCCGGGAAAAGAGGGTCGTGGCCAGTTCTCCGTGGGAACATTTCCCGGCACGTATTCTGAATTGTCTTATTGCGCTGGCAAAACTTAGCTAGGCATCAACCCAATGAAGCCTGCCATTTTGAAAGTAGAAGAATCTAGCATGAGAAAATTACTCCAGAATTACAAGCCCCAAGTAATTCTCAAGATAGCCATTTTATTGCCGGCTGCGTTGTTTCTGATTTACGACCTGATCACCGATGCAAGTTTGGGGGAGGAGTTCGCCTCTACGCATTTTATTATCGAATCGGTTGTATTCTTCTTTGTACTGACCGTCCTCATTATCAGTTTACGGGATATTGCCAACTTGCGAACGCAACTACAGCAAGAGGAGAGACGAAACAAAATGCTCGCCGGTGAACTAGCCGCTGTCATCGAAGAACAGATGAGTGAGTGGAAGTTGACCCCCAGCGAAAGAAAAATCGCATGTATGATAGTCAAAGGTTACCGATTTGCCGAAATTGCTGAACTGCGCCAAGTGAAGGAAAACACTACTCGGTTGCAAGCTACCGCTCTCCACGCAAAGGCTGGCGTGAACGGGCGTGCCGAATTTGTCGCCAAGATCATCCATCACTTACTAGCCCCCGTCTTGGAAGATACTTCTTCCGACAAGAACCGCCCCACCGTCCCGACTGGCCCAGGCGGTATCTCATCCTAGAAAATATCAGGTGGCAACACGAGGGCAATTCTGAGTTGGGGGTTATTACTGACCAATACGGAAAGCCCTGCCTTTACCTTTTACCCAAAGGGCCGCACGGCGCAGCATGCGTAGCCATGGGCAGAGGATGCGTACGAGTCTTGGATTCGAAGAAAACCATCTTACGAGAATATTGAACCAGTCGTCTCCGCTCGTCATCGCCTCAAGCACCATCATTGCTTCCGCTCCCTGATGCCGCTGGCCATCCAGGACAAGAATCATCCCATCCTCAATGTCGTATCCTTCCCGTCGCAGTTTGTTGGCCAGTTCGGTCGCCCGATTGGTGTCAATGAGCCGCAATGGCCGCCCGGTTTGCATCTCGAACCTCGATTTTCTCACGTAGAGACTGCAAAAGGGGCATTCGTCGTCATAAAGCAGAAAGTCATCTTGCGGGGATACGTCGACGGTTTCGGTTCGGTCGGTTTCTTGTGAATGTGAAGTCGTCAACGCATCTTCTCGTTCCATACTCATGTTTATTTTCCAAAGAATGTCGCATCACGCACGCACAGCCTGCTTTTCAGCAATCGGGCGAAATCAGTCGAGCCCGTGACGGCGATGAGGATTGTATCAGCCTGTCCATTTCCATGAGAGCGAAGTTATTCAGTATTCTCACTGGCCGAAAATAAGTCTCGTGTGCGAAATCACTTTTTTCTTGCCCCTGCGCCTCTCATGAAGAGGTACCTTTAGGGGCTTGATCCATTTTTGGGGCCAAATCGACCGAGGCACATTCAAGAGGTTGACATCGGGATCGATCAGGCGTTGTCGCCGCCGGCCGTTCAAGGATACCTTGGAGTCGACGCGAATCGAGACCACCTTTATTCCTTCCGCCCGCAACCGGTCGCCCAAATAGTAGACGAATTGATGAATCATGTCCGGTCTGGCGGCCATTTTCTTCGCCTGCCAAGATTTGATGTAGCGGGCGGGGGATATTTTATACTCGTTTCCCGCCTCGTCGGTGACGAGAAATCTCGCCCGACCGGATTTGCTGCGAAGCTTCATGTGCCAGGCGTAGAGATGCCCCTCTTCGGTCCAACTCACATTGCCAGGATAGAGCCAGTGCCTAAGTGGCATCAATAGTTGCCAGGAAATATAAACCACGAGGAATGCAAGCACGGTTCGTGAACAACGACTCGGGCCGGGAGGTGTTGCCGCCTGATATTTTTTCAGGATGAGATATCGCCTTGGCCAGTTGGGACTGAAGAACACCGTTGAGAGGGCAATGGCGAACCAGGGAAAAATTCCGATATGAAAGATGACGGCGTTGGTGAGATTAAAAAACAGTACGCCGACGAACGCGATAACCCTCGTTCGCTTCCACATCAGGAGCGGCACGATGAGGAGGTCGAAGAACAGACCCCCGTAGTTCATGAGCATGACGACCAATTCCTGTTTGAACAGGGGGCCGATCAACGGATAATCCGCGCGTTTATGCAACCAGCTTCTTAACGGTTCCCCGGCTAGCCAGTCGGAATTGATCTTGGCGACTCCGCCGTAGAAATAGGCGATGCCCACCTGTAAGCGCAGGATCCACAGACTCCATGTGGGGATGGTATCCGCTCCCTTGCAGAACCCAAACTTCGCATCCAGTGAAACGGCCCGATTCGCCGGAACGATCGCCATTAGGAAGCTCACTAGGCAAACGAGATAAAAATGATTCAGGTAGCGCGCCTGCTCAAGCAGAAAGATGTAGCTGAAACCGACGAAGAAAAGTGCAGCGGCTACGCGATAGAACAAACCGAAGGTAATGAATAAGGCAAGAACACCCAATCCCAGGAAATGCCAATACATTCCGTCGCCAGGCCAAGGAGCGACCCAATCGAACCCGAAGTAGCTAAAATGGAAGTCCGGCGCGATCCAATATTTATGGATCCAACCCTTCTTGAAATACCGTGCGACTTCCCACAGCATGATCAGCCCGAAAAAAATCCGGACAACCACCAACGAGGCGATATCAAGGGGCTCTGCAAGCCGTTCACGCAACTCCCCGACCATTTGTTTTGTGCTCATTCCGCGTTCCTCGAACAAGCCTCAAAGTTTTTCATCAGGTTTACGTAAGTTATGCCATGAAATGGCTAAATCCAATGGATTGAACACGGGGTGCCTCTATGTGTGTTAACTGTCTAGGAGGCATATTGAATTTAACGCTTCTCATTCTTTGGCATTCGGATTTATGGTGTGCGTTTGGCTCCGAATACGCCGAGGAGGCTCTGCAGGTTGTCCGCGGTGTTGGCCCTGAAGGTGCCCGCCACCGAACCGGGATGGTCCGTGGGGTCGGAGTGGTTGCCGAAGAACTTCCCGCCCCACTTGCCCGAGAGCGCGACGCCAGCACCCGTCTCTCCGCTGGTGTCGCCGTCGAAGTTCCCCCCGAGGACGCTGCCGGTGACGTCCGCAGATCCCAAGGTCAACGCGGGCAGGGACACGCCCCCATCCGTCCTGCCTCCCGTGATCGTCCCGGAGACGGTTCCCAGTGCAGTCGCGTCCCCGAAGTTGGCTGTCAGCTCAGCAGTCGCATCGAAATAATCGAACACGGGGTCCGCGTTCGCATCCGCCTTCATCATGTGCACGCCGGTCGCGGGCCCACTGTAGGTCGCCGTGCCCGTAAGGGCGGCGAGGTTGCCGTTCTCGAAGGGATCGTTGCCGCCCGCCGCAGCGCCCAGGGTGTAGGAACCAGTATAGCTGCCATCCTCGGGGTCCTTGTAAATGAACAGCACAAACCCAGCGAGAGATAGTCCGTGTCCGAGTTGCCCTGGCTGTCCGTGTAGGCGTCCCAATTGAAAACGCCGTTTGTCTTGTCGTTGTGGACTTCAACTCCCTGCCAGCCCAATGCCAGGTCGTCCACCCTTCTCGACGACGCGCCCTGATCCGTCGTGCTCATGGTCGAGACCGTGCCGGCGATGCTGCGCTTGAAGGTGAACTGCAGGCCCGCGCTCGCGTCGCGCTCGGCGAGGAAATACGAGGGGTCAGAAACCCTCCCGCCGGGGACGTAAGAGGATTGCGTAGTGCTGCTCATCTCCTTCGAGGTGGGCGTGAACCCCAGAGGCCGTGAACTCCCGGCTCTCAGAATGCGTACCGCAGCGCCTCCCGCCAGACCCGCGTTCTCTCTGACTTCCTTCAGCAACGACCCTCTCAAGGGTGGAGTAGGCGGACCGCCTCCGTCGTCATCGTCGTCGCTGTCGTTATCGTTGTCGTCGTCATCACCGTCATCATCATCGTCGTCAAAAGGTGTAGGTACAGGCGGAGGCGCCGGATGCGGAGGTGACAGTGTAGGCGGGTTTATGTTTGTGTAGTCAAGCATAGTGGCGGGCATGACAACGACTCTTGTACTTCTACCGCCACCGTAACCCCAAGTAATGGAAAAAAGCACAAACAACGAGACTGCTAAGACGAAAACTGAAATTTTCGATTTCGTAAGCAATCGGCACTCACTAGAACTCGGATCAATCATTTCGTCGTCTATATCCTATATCCACGGGATCTTCTCTGAGATTGGGCTTTTCTTATAATCTCGCCCCCATAGCTATCATAAGAAGTTGTGAACACACCATCTTTGGTTTGCTATATATTGCTTATGCAAACGTTATAATTGACGGTCCTGATTTTACGGAGCGCAATGCTGGAGGTTAGAGGAGGTGACTGCCGGCTAGGCTGAGCGAAACGGCGTTCCCCAGATTGTCTGCAAGCCGCTCAGAACGCGCACGGGCGCGCCGCTCCCTTCTGGCGTGACGACGTATTCCTGTCCCTGTATTCCAGGGGCGTTATCGCCTTTCCTGGTTCGGGCATCACCGACAACTTTGTCGGCAAGACCAGGCAACTCGGTATACTTGTCCAGCAAGTCGCCGCATAGGAATTCCGGGCCGCGTCGCGAGTCTCTCGGATGGGGTCGGTCTACTTTTCCGGACTTCTCCACACCACTCCATCTATTTGCCATTATGGGGTACAGGCGAGCAGGTAACGAGTGCGCACAGAGGGAACATGTAGATGGCGCCCGTTTGATCAACGGAACATGTGAGAAAGGATCCGTGCGCTGGGGGAACATTCCCAGATATGGGGCGCCACGTGTAATAAGTGCCGCATCACGCTTGCAACACGTAATGCTTACCCCTGTTGACGGGAATAGGACACAGTACGCATCCTGGGGCAGCCACGGTCGTTTCGCTCAATCGCAGCGACTGCTTCAGGCCGTTCATATATCGGCCCTTAAGGCCGGTTACATTGCGCCGAATAGGAACGCAACACTTGCCGCCGTTCGACTTTTTTTCGTCACACCTGACGCAATCTTGCCCGATTTACCTCGATCCCGGTTTGTCAGGTTCGTCATTCATTCCGGTTTATCGGTTGTTTCATACCGGTTTGCTTGGTTTGTCATTCCGGCAAAAGCCGAAATCCATTTTCCCCTGGTCACAGACGAAAGACTCGGATCGAGAATGCGCTGGAACAGACTGTACCGGCAAGGTTTACGGAACCTCAGGGGCGCTTGATGATCCACTCCTCCATCAGTTCGCAGCCGCTCTCGCGGTAAAGCGCGGAGATGGGGCATCGTCCGTGATGCTGGCGTTTTAGTTCCTCCACCCGTTCGTCGGACTCGTCCGTGGTCAAGTGGATTTTCGCCTCCACGTAATCGAAGTTGGGGCTGATGCCGTTGTCCGGGTCCTTGGCACCTCTGGGGTCTGCAGTGCCGCGTACCTCCACCTCCTGCGCGATGACGTTGAAATCGAGCCCCTCGGCCACCTTGTTCGTGATGACCGTGATGCAGGCGGAAAGCGCGCCCAGTGCGAGTTCTCGCGGCGTGGGGCCTGTGTCCGTCCCCCCGCCCTGCGTTGGTTCGTCGGCGATGAAGGCGTGTTTGCACGCTTGTATCTCCACGCGGCAGTCCTCGGATCGCTTGGCTCTCACCCGGCGTTCCTGTTTGGCCATCACTTCCTTGTCTACAGATTCCACCATCGGAAATTCTCCTTGTCGTATGAATAGGAATGCGTCTTCGCGTATGCATCTAGTCGAATACCACCGCGGCCCTTCCTGTCACCCGGTTATCGATGAGTGCCTGGAATGCGGTTTCCGTTTCCTGAAGCGGGAAGGTTTCGGTGACGATGGGCTGAATTCTCCCCTGCTGAATCAGCATAAGCGACTGATTGAGCTCTTCCATCGAACAATAGCGTGATCCGTGTATCTCCTGTGCGAATGTCAGGAACTGGAGCGGGTCAACGGTGAAATTTGGCGATACATTGTTGTAGGCCGCAGGTGGGCGGTAGCCCACGATCACAAGCTTTCCACCGCGTCCGAGGCTGGCCACACCGGCTTCGAGCGTCTCGCGCGTGGCCACGTAGTCGATATAAGCGTCTACACCGCGCCCTTCGGTGAGTGAGAGGATTTCCTCCACGGTATCGGTCTGTGCGGGGTTCAGAGTGGCGAAGGCCCCGAGTTGCGAGACGGTTTCGAGTTTTTTCTCCGACACGTCGATTCCGATGACGTGGCCACCGCACACCTGAGCCATCTGCACCGCGTGAATCGCCACGCCGCCGCCCGCGCCCACTATCGCCACCACGTCGCCGGGCTTGATCTGCGCCTCTGCCACGCAGTTGTGGTAAGGCGTACAGATGGCGTCCGCTGCAACACAAGCGTCGAGCGAACTCACGCCCTCCGGAATCTTGCACAGATTCACGGCGGGAACGGTTGTGTACTCGGCGTAGCCGCCGTCCATGACGAGGCCGAAGTATCCCCGGAAATTCTCGCAGAGCGTCTCGCGTCCGCTTCGGCAATAGCGGCAGTTATGGCAGGTGAGATAGAAGTGGCATGTCACGTGATCGCCCACGCCCACATTCGTCACGTGGGAACCGATTTCGACGACCTTACCAGCGATCTCATGTCCCAGGATTCTCGGGTATTCGTCCACTAGGCCCGGTGTACTTCGCATGATCACCAGCGTGAGGCCCACGCCCGTGGCCTGAAGACGCACAAGCGCATCGTTCGGTCCCGGCTGGGGAATCGGGACCTCCTCAAGCTGAAACGTGCCGCCCAGTTCATGAAGCCGCATTGCTTTCATCGTGGATGCCATGGCGTAGCCTCCTTCCGTCTCATTGGCCGCTGCGAGTGTACGTGTCTAAATCTTTATAGAACTTTATAAGGGTTTTGCACCCGCCCTGAAAAGAGGCCGTTCGGGTTAGTCGCCTATAGGACCTATAGGATGGTGCTCGGGATGGTCGCTTACTCATTTTAGTATAAGTCGAATTGGATCGTAACGCAGATGCCCCATCATGGGCAGCGCGCATCTTCGTCAGCCGACCCAGCGTGAAACGTCCGATTGTAACATTGCGAATGCGAGAAAAATCTGCCGCGACGAATCCGGTCACGAGCGCATTCGCATAAGGGTTATTCCCGCGAATGAGCCTTCTTTTCCTGCACTGAACGAGTCCCCATATGTCTATTCCGCGCGAACTCGTGCTAGAATCCGGGAAACACGACATGAAGGAGAAGTATTTTGGTATTCAAGCTGTTTTTGCTTTTCACGCTGGTCCCCATCGTCGAGTTGATGATTCTCGTCGATCTGGGCGGTGCCATCGGCTTGGCGCCGACGCTGGGAATCGTGATTCTCACTGGCGCGCTGGGCGCATGGGCGGCAAGAACGCAGGGATTCTACGTGGTCTCGCGTATTCAGGCAGAAATGGCGGGGGGGAGGCTTCCCGGTGCTGAGATGGTTGAGGGTGCCATGGTGCTCGTGGGTGGTGTGCTGCTCCTGACGCCTGGCCTTCTCACGGATGCCGCCGGTTTCGCCCTTATGGTTCCCGCCATGCGGGCGGTGCTAAGGGGCTGGCTAACGAGAAAGTTCGAAAAAATGATCAAAGAGGGCAAGGTGCATGTCTACCGGGGCTAGGGTGGAGCGTGTCAGTTCGCAGCACCTCGATGCGCAGACTACCCTGGGTGCGGAGGCTTTCGGGCTTTCGCGCGAGGAGGTGGTCGGTGGTTTCGGTGCGCCGGGTACGAAGGTCTGGCTTGTCTGGCCGGGGGGAGGAGGCGATGAGCGTCCGGCAGGTTATTGTCGCATGGTCGTGAACAGGGAAGCGAGAGCTAAGCACAGGGCCTGCATCGATGCTCTCTATGTGCGACCCGAGGCCAGGAAAGCGGGCTTTGCGCGGCTTCTGCTGGAGGCCGCCCTCGCCGAGGCGCGTGATAATGGCCTAGGCGGTATCTGGGCGTACCTGCCCGTTTCGCTCCCGGGGCGTTTCGTGTATCTGAGCGGCGGGCGGAAAGTGCACGACCTCCGTTTTCTGAAGCATGACTCGCTGCAGGAGTTGGGGACGCCCAGTCTGTCCTCGGGCTATGGGATTCGATCGGCAGCCCTTCCAGAAGATGCGCAATACCTCGCCGATCTTTTCAACGCAACTTTTGTGAACATGTGGAATTTTAGAAGTCATACGGCTGAAACGATCATCGCTTGGTACAATGCGCCGGACACGGAACCGGAAAATACCTACATCATCGAATATTTGAATGGCGAATCGGGAAACCCCGAAGGGGTAGGTATGGCGATTCTGGCTGTCGACCCAAGCCGATTGGCCTCGGGTGATAAAGCCGTCTATGTTCCCTATATTGGCGTCATGCACGGCCACCGAAGGAGAGGGCTGGGCCGCTTGTTGGTTCAGGCGTCCGCCCGAAGAGCGATCGACTGCGGAGCGGAGGCACTGGAACTTATCGCTTCCGCCGCTGACCAGCAGGTGCGTGCCTTTTATCAAAGTCTGAGATTCAGTGAAATGGGAGTTATCAGCGTGTATGAATGGCTCTGCAATAATTCTGAATCTACCTGAATAAACGGTTGTAATTAATTGTTATTTAATCGTAAATAACTTTTTATATAGCCTGATATTTCCGCACGTTTCACTTCGGCCTGGCGGCTCTCGTTCATATGACGAACGCTAATGACGCCTTTGGCCGCCTCATCCTCACCGAGCAGGAATACGAAACCGGCGCCTGAGCGATCGGCACGCTTCATCTGGCTTTTCATGCTTCCCCCGCCAAAAGATCGTTCTGTGCGAATACCCTGTGCGCGCAATTCGGTAGCGAGTTCGAATACTTGAGCCTGCGCCGCTTCGCCGAGGGATACGATATATACCTGTGCTCCCTCTTTGAGGGTGGGGGCCTTTTTGCCCGCCAGTTGCAGGAGGCGTTCCACACCGACGGCGAAGCCAATCGCAGGCGTGGGCGGGCCGCCCAACTCCTCGACGAGGGCGTCGTATCGACCCCCGCCACACACCGCGTTTTGCGCACCAAGGCTCTCGCTCGTTACCTCGAAGACGGTGAGGCAGTAATAGTCAAGGCCGCGAACGAGCCTCGGGTTTATCTCATACGCGACGCCCGCGCTCTGGATGAGCCGGCATACGCTCTCCAGATGTTCCCGGCAGGCATCGTTCCAGAACGCATCTATTCTGGGCGCACGCGCGATAATCTCTTGGTGGCCCGGGTCCTTGCTGTCCAGAAAACGCAGTGGGTTGCGCTCGATCCGTTCGGCGATTTCTGCGTCCAGATGCTTCGTTTCTTTCCTGAGATATTCCTGGAGGGCGGCGGTATATGCCGGACGGCATTTCTTGTCGCCCAGATTGTTGATCTGGAGTGATAGTCCTTCGACCCCCATCGCGTCCAGAAATTCCATGAGCATCACAATGAGTTCGGCGTCGACCGCCGGGTCCTCTGAGCCAAAGACCTCGGCGTCGATTTGATGAAACTGCCGCTGACGGCCCGCTTGGGGACGCTCGTAGCGGAACATGGGACCCATGCAGAAGAGTTTCGAGACGCCGGGGCGGTTGTGAAGGCCGTTTTGCACGTACGCGCGGCAGATCGAGGCGGTCGCCTCCGGGCGGAGGGTGATGGAGTCGCCCCCCTTGTCCTCGAAGGTGTACATCTCCTTGGAAACGATGTCGGTTCCCTCGCCGATGCCGCGCGAGAAAAGTTCCGTGTGCTCGAACACGGGCACCCGAATTTCCCCGTATCCGTATCGCGCAAAAATCTCTCGTGCCAGACGTTCGGCTCCCTGCCAGTTTGCCGATTCTTCGGGCAGAATGTCTTTCACGCCGCGCACCGCCGTGAGTCTGGGACGCGCCATCGCTATCCTCCAAAAGCCGCTTCGAGCAGGCGGGGAAGGGCGACGCCCGAGGGCTCCTGTACCGCTTCGTTCATATAGGGGCTGATCTCTGTCGGCTCGGGATTCACCTCAAGTACGAACGCACCGCCTCTCGAAGCTGTCATGGGCATCGAGGCAGCCGGCTGCACCACGGCGGAGGTGCCCGCCACGATCAGGTAATCACAATCATCTACCGCAACCAGTGCCCGGCGCAACTGTTCGGGGTCGAGCATCTCGCCGAACCACACTACGTGGGGGCGCAGAATGCTATCACACACATCGCACTGCGGGGGAAGGGGGTCTATCGGAACCTCGCGGTTCTCCCACGCGAGCGTGAAGCGCTCACATCCGGGGTTCGTGCAGCGAACGCGCCAGATGTTGCCGTGCAACTCCACGATTTCATTTGACCCGGCAATGCGGTGGAGGTTGTCGATGTTCTGTGTGATGAGGGTGAAGCGATTGAAGTGATCTTCCAGTGAGGCTATGGCGTACTGGCCCGCGTTGGGGGTTAAGGGAGCGAGCACCTCGCGGCGGTAGTTGTAGAATTCCCAGACGAGCTTGGGGTCGGCGCGAAATGACTCGGGTTTTGCCAGCGAGGTAGCACTGTACTCGCGCCAGAGGCCGCCCGTCCGTCGGAATGTGGGCACACCACTTTCCGCACTCACGCCCGCTCCGGTGAGGACGACCACCGATTCGGACTGCTTGAGGGCGTCTATCGCCCGGCGACTGAGCATTTTTTTCTCCCGGGTATGTCCGATGCCCGGCAATGAAGCAAACTGCTGCTCATCATATGTGCCGGTATGAAAACAGTAGGCGAGAAAGTAGACCATCCCCCCTTCGCGCGCAAACGGGTAGCGAAGTTGACATGCGCCCGGATGCCGCCTAGCTTTGGCAGGTTTTTTGTTTTCGTGGGAATCGGAGGATTCACAGTTGGCGCGAAACGGAGCGCAGGTGCTGCTTGATGCACTTCGGGAAAACGGTGCGGAATACATTTTCGGCATTCCGGGTACACTCACGTTACCCGTCTACGACGAGATGATCGACGATATGGGCGCGACACCCGTCGTGACGCGCCACGAGCAGGGGGCGGGCTTCGCGGCGGACGGCTACGCCAAGGTGTCCGGCAAGACGGGTGTGGTCTTCACCGTGCCGGGACCCGGCGGCACAAACCTCGCCACCGCGCTTCGCTCGGCTTTTGAGGATGCGGTTCCCCTGGTCGCGGTGACGGCCACGCTCGCCGACAACATGCGCGAGAGGAGCGCCATCCACGACGTGGACATGGAAAAAGCGCTCGCAGGCTGCGTCAAAAAGGCATTCACGCCCGATTCGGTCGCGGGTATCGAGCCTGCTGTTGAGGCTGCGTTCCGCTGGGCAACGGCGGGTAGACCCGGCCCGACGCAGGTGGTGATGAAGGCGAACCTCTTTCGGGCCAATGAGGAGCGGGTAATCATTAAGCCCGAGTTCGAAAGGCCATCACCTGCGCTTCCTGTGGATGAGCGTGCACTTGATGCAATCGCAGAGTCGCTCCTTGCTGCCAAAAGGCCTGTGATATATGCGGGAAACGGCGTGGTGACGGCCCGCTGCGAGAGGCAGGTGCAGCTTCTTGCCTCAAGGCTTGGCGCGCCGGTTGTCACATCCGTAAAGGGGAGGGGAGTTCTCTCGGAATCCGATCCGCTCTCCTTCGGCCTTGTGCATTTCCTGGGCTGCGAGGAGATGCTCGAAGAGTCAGATATGTGTCTTGGCTTGGGTACTGGTTTCGGGCAGTTCGCCACCTTCTGCTTCAAGGCGCCGATGCCGCAAAACCTCGTGCAGATAGACATCGATCCCGCGCGCATCGGGCGAAATTACCCCGTTTCAAAAGGCTTGGTGAGCGACATGAAACCCGCGCTCGATGGTCTTCTCAAGAGACTTGCAGGTGTGCCCGAAGTCCCGCTTTCTGAAGGGCACGTTCGCGTTCGCGAGGGAAAAAGACGCTACGAGGAGAGACTTCGCTCGTTTTCGACGAAACCGACCGATCTGCCCTTCCATGGTCTGTTCGTGATGAAGACGCTCCGCGATCACACCTCACCAGATACGATTTTTGTCTCCGATTCCTCTGCTACACAGAGTTGGCTCATGGAGCAGGCATTCGTAGTCCACCGGCCCCGGAGTATCCTTCTCTCGGAAGCCTATCAGTCGATGGGCTACGCATTGGGCGCCGCCATCGGGGCGAAACTCGGCGCGCCTGAACGGCCCGTATGTGCTGTCGTAGGAGACGGAAGTTTCACCATGGCTTGCGGTGAGCTGGCCACGGCGACGGCACTCGATTTAACCGTCACCTATCTCATTTTCAACGATGGGGAATACAACGCGCTCAGGCACTCGCAAAAGCACGTGTTCGGTGAGCGCTATATCGCCACCTCGCTGAACAACCCCGACTTCCCGGCCTTGGCCCGCGCGTTCGGCGCGCATGGGCATCGCGTCGAGTCGGCAGAGGAGTTGGGGAGCACCATCCGGGATGTTCAGGCGCAAGGCGGCGTTCACGTCATCGACTGTCCAATTGACCGGGATGTGTTTTCTTCTCGATGGGCGAGGACGATGAAATCCTTCCGGAGAGGGGCCGCCACCGCACCGCCCGACACAGACGACTAACCGGAAACTTCTTCGCGCCCTCGGTTCATATATGGCGGATGGCGCATCGACTCTTTTTTCACGGGTGGAATATTCAGGTTCGAGGCTTCTTCGGAACTTGTTCCAGTGTGTGGCGGCGTTGCGTGACCAGGTTTTGGCCGCGGGGTTAATCCGTGAGTAGACTTGAACGTAGATTTCGGGCACGCCCTCGTCATAATTGTACATGAGTCCCAGCCTGAACTGGGTTTTGGTATCTCCTTCCTCAGCCAGTGAGTGCCATTGTTGCAGCACCGTTTTGTAATCACCCTCGTCTGTATTCCTCTAGGCCTTTCCCGAAGTCTGCGCCTTGCGTTTTCGCATTTTGCTGCCCGTTTAGCAGAAGTGAGCATGCGGAAACAGTCTGAAATTTTTCAGCTAGGCCACTGCATCCTTCACGCGAAATGAGGGAGCAAATGCGTTTGTTTGCGAATACACTGATTGTCAAATACCAGAAATACAGCGATGACGGATTTCTGCAGTTTAATTTCGTGCGAGACGACTCGTTGCGCATGATTGCCTGTTGGGAGCGAGATATGTATTTGGAAGCAGTGGAGGTGGTCGGACTAGATTGGTGGCCACAGCGCATCGGATTTCCATGAGGAGGATAACAACATAATTCTTGGAACTAGGCGGAGTCGGCGACCCGAACGTACACCCATCGGTAAATGCATTGGAGCGCGGGTCTTCAAGGCACTCGCCTCAAAGGCGACTCACTTCCCGTTGCCATGGTCGAGGCAGAAGTCCGGAAAGCCAAATGCCACACCGGTTCGCTGGTTTCCAAGGGGGCTCCAGCTTGTTCTGCTCCTCGATGAAAGGGCGGCACCTGCTACTTGCGGGGACGCGTCAACGCACGATTGTCCCGGCGACATCCGGCCTGCGTATTTCAAGGCGATCTTTCATGCAGATGTCATGGGCGGCGTTGACGAACACGTGGGTGCCTTTGGTGAGATCATGAACCGATGCGTGCTCTCCTTCCTTCGGGTAGTAGCCTGTGCCGCCGCCGCTGGCGCGGCCTTGGGGACCATAGCAGATCGCCGGAATGCCGGCGCGGGTCAGCGGTGCGGTGTCGGCGTACCAGCCGTCCCAGGTGATCTCGGGACGCTCGCCCCAGACGAGGTCGTGCGCGGCGGAGATGCTGCGCACGACGTATTCCTCGGGCGATATTTCGGCCGCGTACGCCGTCTGGATAACCTGTAACTCGATCTCCATTGCGGGGTCCTGCTCCCGCAACTGCCGGATTACCTGACCTACTTCGGCGATGATATCACCGTGCAACTGGCCCGGCATCATCCCGACTTCCAGATATAATCGGCAAAAGCACGGTAGTTTGCTTGCCCGGAACGGATGCCCCCCTTCAATGGCAATGATGTTGACGTTTCCGGCCGGCTCCCCCTTGTAGTGGGTCCTGTTCAGGTAGTCCTTGCCCCAACTCTTGAGGGCGGGTATGGCGTTCAGCATCTTCTCGATGGCGTCTTCGCCGGGTTTGATTTTCACCGTGGAGCCGCCGCGGCTGTAGGTGGCGGCCGGGTTGCCTCTCGTCATGAGTTCCAGGAACACGTATCCGCCCGTGGCCACCGAAATCCGGTTGGATGTCGGCTCGGGTATAACCACCATGTCGGCGGTGATGCCGTTGTTGACCATAAAACGGGCGCCGATTCCGCAGCCCCGGTAGCGGGCTCCCTGGTAACGCCCCACCGGCGCGTGGCAAGTCTCGCCGACGACGCCTGCGATCATCAAGTTGCCGCGCAATTTCGCCTTGGAGCGGGCCATGGCCTCCACCGCGAGGATGGCCGACGCGTGACCGCTCTTCATGTTGTAGGTGCCCATGCCGTAGATCCACTCGCCCTCGCGCCAGGATTTCGGCTGGTAACCCGGCCCGAGATCGCGGATACCCTCCTCGTCGCCGCCGTAGGTCGTGTCCAGATGGCCGCAGTACATCAGGTTTGGGCCGTCGCCCGTGCCCTCAAGCTGGCCGTAGACGTTGTATCGATCCGGTTCGACTTCCTGTAGCCAAGTCTGCAGGCCCGCCGCTCGGAAACGGTCGGCGAGATATTCGGCGAGCGCCTTCTCGCCGCCCATGGGACTCGGGATGTCGACCATCTCCATGGTCAACTGCGCGATAGCTTCCTCGTCGACGTATGCCAAGGCGTCTTCGACTATGCTCATCGTTCGTCCCTCCTAGGTGTGCGGGATCCGCGACTCCACGCTAGTCTGGGTTTCTCGTGGCGAGCGGCCCCGGTGGCCAGATGCCAAGATGAATCTATCGTATGTTCGGTAACTACATGCCAAGATACATCTGTCGTATGTT
Organism: bacterium; assembly: GCA_965200245.1. Taxonomy (GTDB): domain Bacteria; phylum UBA8248; class UBA8248; order UBA8248; family UBA8248; genus Bin107. The sequence continues at coordinate 176,385 of CBDATS010000015.1, forward strand.
CGGATCAAGCAGCAGTTCTGCCGAGTCTCCCTCGCGACGATTCCGACCCATGTCCAGCACGTATCCCCGGTCGGAATTCTCCAGGGCCTTGGCCGAGTTCTGCTCCACAACCAGGATCGATACACCGTCGCGGTGAATTCGCTCGATGCTCTCGAAGATGGTTTCCATCACCGTGGGTGAAAGCCCGATCGTCGGTTCGTCCAGCAGGATGAGGGTCGGTTTGGTAACCATGGCCATACCGAAGCTGAGCATTTGCCTCTGGCCGCCACTGAGGGTTCGGGCCTTGCTGCGTTCTTTCTCCTTCAGGATGGGGAACAGGCCGAATACCCCTTCGCGCGAGCGGCGGCGCTCCTCGGCGTCACCCACCGTCCAGGCGCCGAGGTTGAGGTGCTCGCTCACCGTCATCTGGGGGAAGATGTTGCGCCCTTGGGGGCAATACGCGACTCCGTTCTGGATAATCAGGTGTGGCTCGATCCCTGTGATATTCTCTCCCCCGAGGACGACCGTTCCGTCCGTTGGCTTGAGGTATCCCAGGATGGTCAGCAGCACGGTCGACTTGCCGGCGCCGTTGGGCCCGATGAGAGCGATCGTCTCGCCGCGGCCGACCTCGAGGGAGACGCCGTGCAGAATTTGCTTCTTGCCGTAGCCGGAGACGATTCCCTCGACCTTCAGCAGTGTATCCTTGGCCATGGCTCAAGCCCCGAAATAGGCAGTGAGGACTGCCTCGTCCCGCCGGACTTCATCCGGCGAACCTTCGGCGATCTTCTCACCCATGCTCAGGACGACGACGCGTTCGCAGTTGTTCATGATCACGTCCATGTTGTGTTCGATGATCAGAAAGGTCCTTCCTTCCTTGTTCAGATGATGGATCAACTCCAGCAATTTCTTCTGCATCACGGGACTGACGCCGGCGGCCGGCTCGTCGAGCAGGATCAATCCCGGGTCGAGCATCAGGACCTGGATGATAGAGAGCAGACGTTGCTGGCCGAAGGAGAGGTCGCTCGCGTATTCGTTCCGCAGCTCGTACAGGCCGACGAACTCGAGAAGTTCATGGGCCCTGTCGTCCGCAGCAATGTTTCGCGTCGGCAAGGTGACGTTCTCGAGTAGGGTCATCTTGGGGAAGATGCGCGTAACTTGGAAGGTGCGGCCAATACCCTTCCGGGCGATTTGGTAGGGCGGCAGGCTCGTCACGTTCTCTCCTCGATAGAGGATGCGCCCGCCGTCCAGCGACAGATATCCCACGATGATATTGAACAAGGTCGTCTTGCCGGATCCGTTGGGGCCGATCAGGCCGACGATCTCGCCCTCTCCGACAGAAAAGCCGCATCCCGCGAGCGCATGGACGCCCCCGAAGCTTTTCCGGACATCCTGGATTTCTAGGAGCGGCCTATCAGCGGTCATATTCCTCCCCCGGGTGGGCTCAAGCGGTGTCCCGTGGCGCGGAGGGTTTTCGCATTCATCGTCAGATCCACCTCGTTTTCGGCAGGATCCCCATCTCCTTGAGCCGAACCAGGACGCCGTCGGGCATCCATATGACTAGGCAGACCAGAACGAGACCGAAGACAGTGATGTTGGCTTGGCCGAGGTGCAGCCAGACATAATCGCTGATGAGTTGGAGTGTGACGGCACCGAGCACCGCACCGAGGACGGTTCCAAGCCCACCGAACATAGCCATCACGATGGACAGCATGGTGTACTTGATGTCGAAAGCCGCGAAAGGTTCGATGTAGTGCAGAAAAGTGGCATGGATGCCGCCCGCCGTTCCAGCGAAGAAGGCGCTTGCGACGAACACGCTGACTTTCACAGCGGTGGTATTGACCGCGAGACCGCTCGCCGCGGCCTCGTCTTCCCGCACGGCGATCAGCGACAGGCCGAAGTACGAACGGGCAAAGAACATGGTCGCCAGCACGATGCAGACCGCGAGCAGGAAGATAGCGTAGTACTTCTGGTTCAGGTTTCCCGCAAGGACGGGCATACCGGCGCCGCCGCGCGTTAGCGGCGTCAGGTACTTGGTGGATATGAGCACCCGAGCACCCTCAGCCAGAGCCAGCATGGAAATCGCGAAATAGGCCCCGCGAATGCGTAGCAGCGGATAGCCTATCACCGCCGCGACGAGGGCGGAGAACAGCCCGCCCGTCAGGTAGCCCGGAATCAATCCCATTTTGAAGTCGACGAAGCCTATCACCGATGCGTACATGCCGAGTCCGACGAACAGGACGAAGCCGAAATTGATATAGCCGGAAAAGCCGGAGAAGAAATTCCAGGCGCCGGCTAGGCAGGTGTAGTAGAGGATCAGGAACAGCAGGGAGACCGCCGCCGGGCTCAAGTAGAGCGGCGCAGTAGCTGCGAGGATCGCGTAGGCTATCAGGCCCGCGGCGCCGACGGTGGGAATCGCACGTCTCCAGGTCATGGCCGAATCAATCCTCCACCCCGTAGCCGAGCAAGCCTCGCCGCCGGATGGCCAGAATCAGCACGATGATCAGGTAAGGTAGCACCTGCGCCATGCGCGTCGTCAGGAAATAGGTGCCGACACTCTCGACGATGCCGAAGATATAGGCCCCCAGAAATGCACCGGGCAGACTTCCGAGGCCGCCGATGACGACGATGGCGAAAGCCTTGGCCACATAGATCAACCCCATTTGCGGATAAATTGTCCACACCATCGCCACCATGGTTCCGCACGCACCCGCGAGCGCGATGCCAAGGCTGAAGGTTACCGTCATGACCTGCTTGACGTTGATGCCGCAGGCTTGCGCCAGGTTCCGGTTCTGCGCTGTGGCACGAATGGCCTCGCCGTATGCCGTGAAACGGAGGAGGGTGAAGAAAGCGGCAAGCAGCAGCAGCGCCAGAACGAAGGCGACGAGATATATCTTGCTGGTGGTGAGAAATCCGACTGTGATCGGCTCGCCCAGGTAGTCGACCGAACGAAAGGTCGGCGTGAAGACCACCTCCGCTGTGTTCCACAGGATCATGGAGAGCCCGAAGGTCAGCATCATCGGCGGCATCAGCCCGCGGACGGCGACGACGTTGATCAGAAAATGCCCCAGTCCGAAGCCGACGGCGAAGAGCACCGCTATGGTGAGGGGCAGTGTCAACAGCGGATTCAGACCGAGGAAAGCCCAGGCGCCGAAGGTGGTGAAGGCGCCAAGCATCACGAATTCACCGTGGGCCGCATTGACGACCCCGCAGACGCCGAAGATCAGGCTCAAGCCTATGGCCACCAGTGCGTACATCGTCCCCAAGATGATCCCGAACGCGATCAACTCACCGAGGGCACCGAGGGTTTCGAACATGCCGGATTTCCCAAACGAAGGGTGGTTGGCCGAAGCCGGTGACCCGGTGCAGCCTCCGGGAGCCCTCATCAAGGCGAACTCCCGGCAGCCTGCAGCGGTTCCGACAGGTCGCTCTCGCTTACATGGCTTCCCACTTGAACGGGTGCACGAACTTGGCGGAGGCGATCTTGCTCGGGAAGATCACCTCCGGCACAACCTTGCCGTTCTTGATCTGGTTCTGCAAAGCGAGTCGCGTGCCTCCGACTTGGAGTCCGGAATCGGGATGGCCCAATGGGTTTACCCTGAACCGTCCGAACACGGTGGCGCGGTCGAGCGAGAACATGACGTCGCGTATAGCCGAGCGATTCTCCACCGATCCGGCCCGCTTGACCGCTTCCTCGAGAATCTGACAGCCGCCGTATCCGGCAGCCGCGAGCCAGTCGGGTGCCTTTTTGTATTCTTTGCTAAAGGCGTCGACGAACTTCTTGTTGCCGGGCCAGTCGGCAGTCGGGAGCCACTCGGTGTCGCTGCAATGCCAGGCCGCGTTCTTCCCGAGCGCCTGATTGAAATCCACGTGGCCGAGAGCGGACATGTACCAGATCGCCTTGGGCGCCCATTTCAACGATAGGGCGGCCTTGGCAATCAGGATGGAGTCGGCAGAGTATCCGCCGCCGCAGAGCACCTCGGCGCCGGCGTCCCGGGCCTTGCGGACCAGCGGCACCATGTCCTGAATCCCGATGGGATAGGCCTCGTCGAGAACGAGATCGAGGCCCGCGGCCTTGATCCGCTTGCGTACACCCTCCGCCGCGGCGATCGGCATAGCGTCGTCGATGTGTAACAAGGCGACCTTTTTCATCCCGGCGTTCTTGCACATCACTTCCATGCCGGCGAAGCGGTCGCGGCTCGGGACCATGAGTTGCACCTGCCAGTTGAGCTTCTGGCCTAGCCATATCTTCTGGCTCGAGGCGGTGGCGCTGACAGTAGGAATCTTCGCCGCGGCGACGATGGGCCGCACTGCCAGATTGATGGAACTGGCGTAGGGGCCGAGCAGCAGATCGACCTTCTGGTTGTGGATGAGATGAAGCATGAGTCGCGCGCCTTGGGTAGGATCGCTCGTATCGTCGAGAATGGTCAGTTCGACCTTGCGCCCGTCGATGAGCCCGGGCTCACGGTGCGGAAGTTTCTCGTTGCCGTAGCTGTATCCTTTCTCGTTGATATGCTTGGCCCAAAGCTTGTAGCCCTCGACGCAGTACAGTGCCTCACGGGAATACCGCCCAGTGAGTGGCATCGGGCAGCCGATTTTGATAGGCTCCGCGGCGCGGGGTGATGTCAGGATTCCCGGTGCCGCCAGAGAGCCGAGGCCGGCCAAAGGACCAGCGGTCGAATACTTCAGGAACTCACGTCTCGTGATCGTGCTCTTGAACATATCTGTTCCTCCCTATGAGTGCGATCGGATCATTACGCTTTGCGGGCCATCACCGACGGGTGTTCAAACGGACGGCATCACGATCCGACTACCTTTCACGCCGCAATTCAAACGCCAAGCACTTCGTTACGCCCCGCACGATGGATTAAGAAGCCATTATGAATACTACAATGGCACAATAGGGATGAATACAACATGCTATCATAGGGATCCTTCTGTAGCAAGAGTCAGCGCGGGAGGTTGGAAACCGGTTGCGGATCCAGGGGGGGGGTTGGGGGGAGAGCGGACAGAACGTGTGCTCTCGAAGGATGACGACGCGCGCAGTGACTACAGGAGAAGCGTTACAGCAATAACCGCATCTTGTGCCCCCCTAGCTTGTTGTTGATATAGTTAACTATAGTGAATTTATATACCAAAACGCCATTCATCCCTTTTGTCTTATGGTATGATCACTTAATACATGTATCATTCTATGCGGCCGACGAGTCATGACACCAATCCCCTGAGAGAAAACGAGGAGAGATATCCATGACCACCAAGAGAGCAACTTTCTGGATCATTGCCTTCGGGCTCGCCCTGACCATCCTGGCATCACCTTTCGGCGCGGTCGCACTTGAGAAGAAACTCGTCATCGTGACGTCCTACCCACCAGACACGACGACCACGGTCAAGGCGGCTTTCGAGAAGAAACACCCCGGCGTCAAGGTCGAGATGCTCAAGAAAAAGACGACGGCCGGTATCAAGTATCTTCAGGAGACCTCCTCCAACAACCGGTCCGACATGTTCTGGGCCTCTGCGCCCGATGCCTTCGAGGTACTCAAGGGCGACGGTCTGCTGCAGAAATACAAGGTCAAGGTCAAGGGAATCCCCAAGAAGGTCGGCGCCTTCCCGATCAACGACCCCGAAGGGTACTACAAGGGATTCGCGGCATCTGGCTACGGCATCATGTGGAATACCCGGTATCTCAAGGCCAAGAAACTGCCCGCACCCAGGACCTGGGCCGATTTGGCCAAACCCGTCTATCACGGCCATGTCGGCATGAGTGCTCCATCACGCTCAGGTACCACGCATCTGACCGTCGAGACCCTATTGCAAGGGAAAGGTTGGGAGAAGGGTTGGGCCGAGTGGAAGGCCATAGCGGGCAACTTCAAGACCGTTACCGAGCGCAGCTTCGGTGTGCCCGACGGCGTCAATTCGGGTCAGTTCGGCCTTGGCATCGTGATCGATTTCTTTGGTCTGTCGTCTGAGGCGTCGGGATTCCCCGTCAAGTTTATCTATCCGCCAGTGACGACTCTGGTGCCTGCGAACATCGCTATCGTCAAGAACGCACCGCATCCCAAGGCCGCGGCAGCGTTCATCGAATTCCTTCTCTCGCCAGAGGGTCAGGAAGTACTGCTTAACCCGAAAATCCGGCGTCTGCCCGTGAATCCGGCGACCTACGCCAAAGCGCCCGCCGGCTTTCCCAACCCCTTCAAGGACAAGTCCATCGGCGCCGCAGTCAGGTTCGATCTCAAACTCTCGAAAAACCGTTACAACGTCATCAACTCCCTGTTTGACGTGATGGTCACCTACCGCCTCAGCGATCTGCGTGCGGCAACCAGGGCCATCCAGAGTGCCGAGGCGAAAATGGGCGGCAAGCCGAACACTGCGGCCAGGAAAATGATCGACGAGGCCAAGGCGTTGGTCGCCAAGGTACCCATCACCGCCGCCCAGGCGAGTAAAAAGGATTTCAACCGGACATTCAAGAAAAAGCGCAAGAAGACGACCACGAAGGTAACCGGCCGCCAGGCCGAGATCGAACAGGCATGGGACACGGAGGTCAAGGCCAATTACGCCAAAGCAAGGGCGTTGGCCGAGAAAGCGGCGTCTATGCTCTAGTCTTCACGCGGGGGTCTGGAAGAGGAAAGAATGTCTCTGAAAGAGGTGGTGCGCGGCCAGTGGGGGCCGGTAGCAGTGGGTCTCATCGTCGGCCTGTTTCTGCTTGCCTTCCTGGTCGTGCCGGTCGCGAATGTGATCTACGTCGCGTTCCAGGACCCTAACACAGGTGCGTTGACGCTCATCAACTTCTACGACTTCTTCCGCACCAGCCTGTTCCAGGAATCTTCCATCAATTCGATCTATGTTGCCTTGATGTCTGTGGTGCTGGCGTCGTGCTTTGCCCTTCCGCTCGCGTTTTTCACGACCCGCTTTCACTTCGGCGGCGCTATCCTCATCCAGACCCTCGGCGTGCTCCCCTTGATCATGCCGCCCTTTGTCGGGGCCGTGGCGATGTTGCTACTGCTCGGCGAGAACGGTTCGGTCAACCTGTTGTTGGGTGAGTGGTTCGGCTTCACCATCCCCTTCATGGAAGGGCTCAACGGTGTCATCCTGGTCGAAAGCATCCATTATTTCCCGTTCATCTTCAGTAACCTTTCGGTCTCGCTCAGCAACATCGATCGTGCGATGGAAGAATCTGCCCAGAACCTCGGAGCCAGCGGGATGCGCCTGTTCCGGCGCATCGTGTTTCCGCTGGCCATGCCTGGGTATGTCGCGGGCGCATCGCTGGTCTTCCTGAAGGTTTTTGACGACATCGGCACGCCCCTGTTGCTCAACGTCAACAACATGCTGGCACCCCAGGCTTATCTGCGCATCTCATCCATCGGCATCTCCGACCCGATGGGTTACGTGATCTCGGTCATCCTCGTCATATTCTCCCTGCTGGCGCTCTGGACCTCGTTTCTTGCACTGCGAGGAAAGGATTACGCCACTGTGCAGAAGGGCGGGGGCGGATTGATGAAGCGCGACCTGAAACGCTGGGAAAAAGTCGGTTGCTACGGTATCGTCATCTTCATCCTGTTGTTGGTGCTTTCGCCACATTTCGGTCTCGCCATCCTGTCTCTCGGCACGGTCTGGTCGTTCAGTGTCCTGCCCGACGCCTATACTTTCGCGCATTATCTGCGGGTGCTTTCGAGCTCGTCCGAATTCATCACCAACACACTGCTCTACGCCGGCCTCGCCGCGGCCATTGATGTCGTGTTCGGCACGGCCATCGCCTACATCGTCTTGCGCACCAATCTGGCCGCCCGGCAATGGCTCGATTACATTGCGATGGGGGCGGTAGCGATTCCGGGTGTGGTGCTCGGCATCGGCTATCTTCGCACCTTCTATGCGTTCAATGTGCCGATCATCGACAAGCCTCTGGCGTCGTGGTGGATCATCATCGTCGTCGCCCTCGCCATCCGGCGGCTGCCCTACGCGCTACGCGCCTGTGTCGCGGCCTTGCAACAACTCAGCGTGATGCTTGAAGAGGCGGCAGAGAACCTGGGCGCCACCAAGGGTCGTACCATCTATCGTGTCGTCGTGCCGCTGATGTCCGGCGGCATCGTCGCCGGTTTCGTCACCAGTTTCGCCACCGCGTCGGTCGAATTGTCGACGACCATCATGCTGGTGTCGCAGGAATCAGACGCACCGCTCGCCTTTGGCATTTACGAGTTTATGCAGTCGGCAGCGGGCCGTGGCCCCGGTGCTGCGTTGGGCATCATCGCCGTGGTCATCGTCGGGGTCGCAACTTACGTTTCGCACCGTTTCATCCAGCGCAAAGAGACACGCCAGACGCCAGACATGGCCATTGCTGCGGGAGTCTGAGAATGACGTCACAAAATGCCGCAGGTGTCGTCATCGAGCGTCTGAGCCTCGCATACGACACGACCGATGTGCTCAAGGACGTCAGTCTATGCATCGAACCGGGCGAGTTGTTTACCTTCTTGGGCCCGTCGGGTTCCGGCAAATCCACCCTGTTGCGCGCCATCGCCGGTTTCGGCCCCACGCCCCGGGGGCGCATCCTGATTGGTGAGGACGACGTGACGCACCTGCCGCCCTGGCGGCGCAACGTCGGCATGGTCTTTCAGTCCTACGCGCTATGGCCGCACATGACTGTGCGCAGGAACGTCGCCTTCGGCCTTGAGGAGCGCAAGACACTGGCCTCCGAGATACCCAGGCGTGTCGACGCCGCACTTGAGATGGTCGGGCTTCTGGACCTGGGAGAACGACGCCCCTCACAGCTGTCCGGCGGACAGCAGCAGAGGGTCGCGTTGGCACGCACCATCGTTGTCGAGCCCCGGGTGCTGCTGCTCGATGAGCCGCTCTCGAACCTCGACGCCAACCTGCGCGTGCAGATGCGGCGCGAGATACTCGACTTGCAACGGGAATTGAAACTGACCACCATCTTTGTGACCCATGACCAGGAAGAGGCCAATACCATATCGGATCGAATCGCCGTTCTTGACGCCGGCATCCTTCAACAGGTGGGCCTGCCCATGGAACTCTACGACGAGCCGATCAACCGCTTCGTCGCCCACTTCCTGGGCACCGCCAATCTCATGGACGGACGCATCGAGATTCAGGCCAATGGCGCACGCTTCGTAGGAGTCGGCGGCATGGTTTTGCCACTGACTGGCGGGGCTCATGGGGCGGGCGAGAATCGAACTGCGATGTTCCGGCCCCAGGACGTGGCCATCGCCGCGCCGGGCGAGACGGTCACCGGAACCGCGCTTATCGGCCAGGTGCAGCATCGCGAGTTCCTTGGCAACCTCCTGCGCTACACGGTCGTCATCGGTGAGGATCAGTTGCTGGTCGACGATACCCACCACCCGGGCCGACGCGCTTTCGCCGTGGGCGACGATGTCGTGGTGGGTCTCGACGGCGAGCAGGTTCGCATTCTCAAGCCTTGAAACGGCCATTCCAGACGCTCGATTCCTGACAAACGAAGCGTCGAATCGGAAAGGATGAAAATTCTGCAAGAGCGTGCACTCCGTTTCTCGTGAGTTTCCTGGAACCGGACAGTTCCCGATTCCTGAGTGACTGTGGGGTGACAAGGGCCGATCAATCCGCGGACGCTGGCATCCCGGCTGGAACCGACGCCTGATAAGGTCCTTACGACACTCGCGCTTCGCGAGCCCGGTTTGAGTATCGCGGCGACACCCGACACAGACACGACGCCTGCAACCCCGTCATCTGGCCGATCGCCAGTTGATGAAGAGCACGAACGTTTTTCCCATCAAAGGGATATGCCATCCTGCATCAGGCTGCACCGGGTGCGCTTGCTTTCCTTCGCCTTCGCGCGCGCTCGTGGTAGGCTTCGCCCCGGATGAATGGTTGAATTCTCTTCAAGAGGACAACGATGCGCATGCGCACCTTGGGAAAGACGGACATTTCGGTTTCCGAAATAGGTTTCGGTACGGGCGGAATCAGCCGCCTGATGGTGGGCGACGACCACGAGTTGCAGCTTCGCGCGGTGCGCGGTGCGCTGGACGGCGGGGTGAACTTCTTCGATACGGCGATGGGCTACGGGAACGGGAAATCGGAGGTCAACCTGGGTGCCACGCTCAGGAAACTGGGGGCGGACATCGTGCTCACGACGAAGATCCGTCTCACCGCCGAGGAGCGCGAAGCACCCCGAAAAGCGGTAGTTGCCTCGGTGGAGAAGAGTCTCGAACGGTTGGGCCGGCCTTATGTCGATCTGATCCAGATCCACAACTATGTGGCTCCCGGGAGGGATTGGCCCGTGGGGGAGGTGGTGTTCGATCTATCCGATATTTTCGGTGCAGGTGGCGTGCTCGACGGCTTCAGGGAGTTGCGCGATCGGGGCCTCGTGCGCTTTTTCGGTTTCACCGGCATCGGGCACCCCGCCGCGTTGGCCGAGATGATCGACAGCGGCGAGTTTCAGGCGGTGCAGGCGTATTTCAATTTACTCAACCCCAGTGCGGCCTATCCTGTGCCCGAGGATTTCAGCGCGGTGGATTACGGTCTGCTCATAGCGCGTGCCGCGAAACTCGGTATGGGGGTACTGGCGATTCGCGCCCTGGCACTTGGCGCGCTCACCGCCGAACCAAATCTGCTGGGTTTTCTCGATGAATGTCCGCCGGTTCTCTCGCCAGGTTCTGAGTATGACAAGGATGTGACGCGCACCGAGAAGATCTCGTTTCTGGTTCGGGAGGGGCGCACGCTGGCTCAGTCGGCCCTTCAGTTCGTCCTGATGCACGAGGAAGTCTCCTGCACTCTGGTGGGCTTTTCGAGTGAAGGGCAACTCACAGAAGCGCTTTCCTGCGTCGGTGCAGGGCCACTGGCCGAAGACGAGATGGAGCGCCTTGGGGATATTTGGGAAAACGATTTCGCCTAGGGCAGGGCGAATCGATCGCCGAATTATGGAAAACCCGGAAAAAACGCGCATCAGTCAGGCGTCCCTGTGGGCGTTGAGTTTTTCTCAACTTCCCATCATGCTGGTATATGCCAACTATCCGACGGCCATCCCGATTCTGAAAGCGGAATGGTTCCTCACCAATGCGGATGCCGGTTCCATCTATTTCGCGTTCTATGTGGGCTACGTCGTCGCATCCGCTGTCCTCACCGGAGCGACGGATTATTTTAACGCGAGAACGATATATCTGTTCTCGGCGGCCTGGCTCGGCCTAACGAACCTCATGTTTCCCTTTTTCGCTGAGGGTTTGTGGACGGCGGCGCTTCTGCGATGCGCCTGCGGCGTGGGGCTGGCGGGCGTGTTCGGGCCGGGACTTCGTATCGTGGCGGAACATGCCTCACCGGCCTTGAGGGCGAAGATGGTCTCGGGCTACGCCTTTTTCTTCACCTTCAGCGTATCGGTCTCGATGTTCCTCACGGGTTATCTGCTTCCCGATTTCGGCTGGCGTTTCACGTTCGCCGCAGGTTCGCTCGGCCCCGTCGTTGGCGTGCTCATGGTGCTGCTCTGGGTGCCGGATCCCGGCAGGGACGAATCGGGGGGAGGGGAGAAATTCGCCTTCCCGCGCCTGCCGCTCAGGTGCTGGGTACTCATCGGTTCCTACGTGATGCACAGGTGGGAAATGTTTGCCTTCAGGGGCTGGGGCGTCACTTTTCTGGCTTCGGCGTTCGTGTCGCACGGTCTGCCGAGAGGAAACGCCGTCGACAATGCCGCGACGGCGCTGGCGTTCATGATCGCGATTTCCGCCTTTTCGAATTTTATCGGCGCCTGGTCGGCAGACAGGTATGGGCGGCTCCGGAGCATCGGTGGGAGTCTGTTCTTTAGCGGCGCGATGGCCTATGGGGTTGGCCTTCTGTTTCATTCGCCTATCCCTGTTCTGTTGCTCGTGGCACTTGTCTGGGCGGTGACGATGGCCGTCGATGCCTCCATCTTTCTGACCGTGATGAGCGAAATAGCTCCCAAGCGTCATCTGGGCACGGCGCTGGGTTGCCTTGCCGGATTTGGTTTTCTCTTTGGAGCATTATCCTCCATCGAGGTAGGCTACATTCTCGACATTACGAACCCAGGCTCCAGCGGCGAGGTTTTGCCCGTCGAGTGGACGGCCGCCTGGGCTTCGGTTGGTGTGGGGGCATGGATCGGCCTGGGCGGCATCTTCTGGCTTTCCCGTATAATGAGAAGGCGGGCGCAGGATGGTTGAATTCCTTATGGGAAGCCGATAGGCTCCCGCGCCAGCGAGGTAGATTCGCATATTCGGGCGCGGACATGAACAAGGGACAGGGAATCTTGAGTGAACTTCTGGAAAAAGGAAGAACCCACGACTGCGGAACGCTTCGTGTCTCCGATGTTGGCGACGAGGTCGTTTTGATGGGATGGGCGGGGTCGAGCCGCGATCACGGTGGATTGATTTTCATCGACCTGCGCGATCGCTATGGAGTCACCCAGGTGGTGGCCGACCCATCCTATGACGAGGCGGCCCACACTCTCGCCGAACGGGTGCGCGGCGAATGGGTGCTCGCCGTTCAGGGGATTGTCATCAAGCGTCCGGAGGGGATGGCGAACCCCAATCTCGCGACCGGTGAAATTGAGGTCCGTGTGACGAAACTCGAGGTCTTGAGCGAGGCCAGAACGCCACCCTTTGAAATTCAAGACGATTCCGACGCGGGCGAGGCGCTGCGCCTGCAGTACCGCTACCTCGACCTGAGACGGCCCGCCCTGCGGGAGAATTTCCTCAAGCGCCACCGTGCGAGCCAGGTGATCCGGGATTTCCTGACGGAAAACAACTTCGTTGACGTCGAGACCCCGGTGCTTACGAGGAGTACCCCCGAGGGGGCGAGGGATTATCTGGTGCCGAGCCGCCTCGCGCGCGGAAGTTTCTTTGCGCTTCCCCAGAGCCCCCAGATGTTCAAGCAGATACTTATGGTGGCGGGTTTCGATCGCTATTTTCAGATTGTGAAATGCTTCCGGGACGAAGACTTGCGGGCCGACAGACAGCCCGAGTTCACGCAGATCGACATCGAGTGCTCTTTCCTGAACCGTGAAACCTTCTTTGGACTCATGGAGGGTCTCGTGGCCGCGATATGGAAAGAGGTAGGCGGGATCGAAATCGAGGTGCCCTTCGCGAGGATTCCTTACGCGGATGCGATTGCGCAGTATGGAACCGACAGGCCGGACAGGCGCTTCGGCATGAAGCTGGCCACCATCACCGACGTGGCGCAGGCGAGCGAATTCAAGGTTTTCAAGGGCACTGTGGAAAAGGGCGGCGTGGCGCGCGCCATGGCGGGGCCTGGCATGGCGTCGGCCTCTCGAAAGGAAATCGACGACATCATTGCGCACGCGCAGGAGTTGGGCGCGGGTGGTCTCGCCTGGGCGAAGCGGACAGAGAACGGGTATGAGTCGAACATCACCAAGTTTTTTCTGGATGGCCAATTGGAGGAGATTGGCGCGAGAGCAGGAGTGGAGGTTGGCGATCTGTTGATGATGGTGGCCGACACCCCTGCCGTGAGCGCGTCGGTTCTGGGGCATTTGCGAAACGAACTCGGGACGCGCCTGGGGCTCGTTTCCCGCGACAATGCGAAATTCGATTTTTGCTGGGTCGTGGATTTTCCGCTTCTCGAATACGATGAGGCGGAAAAGAGATTTCACGCGATGCACCACCCTTTCACTTCGCCCGTGCCCGAGGATGTCGCGTTGTTCGATTCCGATCCGGGTGCCATCCGCTCCCAGGCCTACGACATGGTCGTGAACGGGAATGAAATCGGCGGTGGCAGCCAGCGGATCCACCAGCGTGAAGTGCAACAGAAAATGTTCGCCGCACTGGATATGGATGAAGACGAGGCGCAGCGCCGCTTTGGCTTCTTCATGGAAGCGCTGGAATACGGCACGCCGCCCCACGGGGGAATCGCCTTTGGTCTGGACCGAATCATGATGCTTCTGACGGGCGCACCCTCGATCCGCGACGTCATTGCGTTTCCCAAAACCCAGAAGGCCACCTGCCTGATGACCGGCGCACCCGCCTCGGTCGATCGTCTCCAACTCCGCGAGTTGGGCATCGACGGGATTTTCCGGTAGGCGTCCGCGTGTCGCCGAGGCAAAGGAAACCTCGTACCCGGGGCGACACGCGCATGATCGACCCCGAAAAAATTCTTGGAAGCCCCGAAGCGCGACTTGAAACGCCCGCAGGTTTCCGATCCGGCTTCATCGCCATCATCGGACGCCCGAATGTAGGCAAATCCACCCTGCTGAACCGTATTCTCGGAGAAAAACTCGCTATCGTCACCAGAAAACCCGGAACAACGAGGCGGAAACTTCTCGGCGTGTTGAATACCGAAGACGCGCAGGCGACTTTTTTCGATACACCCGGATTCGAACGCCCTGCCTCAAAACTCGGGCGGTTTCTGCTCGAAGAGGTGAAAGCCGCCTGCTCGGGAGCCGACCTTATCCTGCTTGTGACGGACGACGCCGAAGGGGAGGTGGATGAAAATGCGCTCGCGCTGATCGAGGATGCGGACTTGCCCGTGTTTCTCGTCATCAACAAGACGGACCGTATCAAGGAAAAGACAAGACTTTTGCCGGTTTTGGCGAAACACTCCGAAAACGGGATATTCAAAAGCGTGTACCCAATCTCTGCGCTCAAGGGAGATAACGTAGGGCCGCTGGTGTCGGACATCATTCAGACGCTGCCCGAGGGCCCTAGATATTTTTCGCCTGATATGACGACGGACGTGAGCGAAGCGCTCTTGGTAGAAGAATTCATTCGCGAGCAGGTGTATCGCCAACTACACAAGGAGATTCCCTACGCCGTAGCGGTGAAGGTGAGCGAAATGGAGCGTGACCAACGTTCTGGCCTGTTGCACGTCGAGGCGGAAATCTACGTGGAACGCAAGAGCCAGCGCGGGATTCTGGTGGGTAAGGGCGGTGCCCAGATCAAGAAAATCGGAGAGTACTCAAGAAAGGAGATCGAGTGGCGTCTTGATGAGCAGACATTTCTCGGTCTCAAGGTACGAATCAAGCCGAACTGGCGGCAAAAGGATGCCGCGCTTTCCGAACTCGGATATGAGACTGTATAGGTTTAGCGATTTTGTGCGCGCATGCGTTTTTTGTGCGCGGCGAGTATTTTTCTTTTGCGCTTCACGCTGGGTTTCTCGTAATATTCGCGCTTTTTAATTTCAGTGAGAATTCCAGATTTTTCGCATTGTTTCTTGAATTGCTTCAAAGCCTTGTCGATGGATTCACCCTCGTGTACTTTTACTCCCGGCATATTGGTTCTGGTTCCTCCCGTTTGCGGCATGTGGCGACAGAAAATAAAATAGGACTCTCAGGTCGCGAACTGTCTCGCATCCGCCCGATTTCGTCAAGACCTAAATACAAGAAGACCTGTCGGGAGATGCTTTCTTGGCCATTTTCAGCGACGATGCCATCATCCTCGGCGCAAGACCTTATTCGAATACGAGTTTGATCGTGACGCTTCTCACTAGAGAGAAGGGCAAGGTGCGTCTGGTGGCGAAGGGCGTCCGTTCGGTGAAATCGAGGGTCGGCGTGGGACTCGAGCCCGCGAGCGAGAGCCATGTCGAGTGGAGCAGGCGCAGCAACTCGGATTTGGGGTCGTTGCGAAAATGCGAAACGACCCGGATATATCAAAGGCTCTGGAACGATTACGAGGCCATGCAGGCGGCGTCGCGCCTTCTGAAAGTACTCGATGTAGTGCTGGGCGTGGACGAGGGCGAGGAAGCCCACTTTTTTTTACTGCGTTCCTCGCTTGAAGCACTGGAAAAAGGTGTTGGCGCGGCAAATTTGGAGGGAGCCTTCCTCCTCATGCTTCTTGGAGCGATGGGACTCTCCCCGGGGCTCGACTATTGTGTGGCGTGCGAGAAAAAACCCGGGAGCGAGGCGGCGCGTTTCTGCGTTGCGACTGGCGAGCTTCGCTGCGCGAACTGTCCGGAGCCGATCGAGCGGACGGTGCGCCTGCGCGCGGGCGCAATCGCCGCGATGCGGGAGATTTCCAGGCAGACGCTCAATAGGTGTTTCTCCATTCGATTCACCGCGTCCCTGGAATCCGAGATTGTCCACTGCGCGGAGGCGTTTTTGCAGTATCACAGCGGAAAAACTTTGCCCCGGCGGCGCGCTTCTGTTTCACGTTGACGGAATCGCGCCGGGGCGGTATTTGTTCCCGTGTTTCGCTTGATGTTTATTCGATGAGGCTCTCGTGCTGAAAGAACTGATGGTCCCCTTGTTCGAAAATGCATTCGAAAGAGCGCACGAGGCGGGCGACCTGGCTTCCGAAGGGGAGCCGGCAGTCGTCATCGAAACGCCTCCGAACGAGGCGTTCGGGGATTTTTCCTGCAACATCGCGATGACGCTGGCGAGAGCCGAGCGAAAGTCGCCCCTCGTGATTGCGGAGCAGATACTCAAGCACTTCGAAGCGCCCGAAGGATTCCTGAAGGACGTCCGGATCGAAAAACCCGGCTTCATCAACTTGTATCTCGATGGTGACTACCTGTGTGCGAGGCTCGGGGACATTCTGTCCGAGCCGGATGATTTCGGAAGTAACAGTTCAGGGGAGGGGATGTCCGTTCATCTCGAGTTTGTGAGCGCGAATCCCACGGGACCGCTTCACGTCGGTCACGGTCGGGGTGCCGCCCTGGGCGATGTTCTTGGGCGCGTGTTGGAGGCTTCTGGCTTTCGCGTACACCGGGAGTATTACATCAACGACGCGGGCAACCAGATTGAGACTTTGGCAAAATCGGCCTTCGCACGTTATCTGCAGGACGTGAAAGGAGAGGATGTCCCCTTTTCCGAAAATGCATACCAGGGGGAATACATTCGGGAAATCGCAAAATCGAAGAGATTTTGCGAAGGTGTCGCTGCGCTTGCGGATGAAGAAGCGCTTCTTTCGCAGGCGGGTGTCATCGCCAAGGATCTGATACTGGAAGACATCAAAAAATCCCTTGCCGGGTTTCGGGTCCATTTCGATGAATGGTTCAGCGAGTCTTCCTTGTTCACGGAAAACGGGAACAGCGTGGAAGAAGCGATCGCCGTACTGGAGGAGAACGGGAAACTCTACGAGAAAGACGATGCTAGGTGGCTCGCCTCAAGTACATACGGTGATGAGAAGGACCGCGTTGTCGTGCGCGATGACGGCCGCCCCACTTATCTGGCTTCAGACATCGCTTATCACCGTCTCAAGTTCGAACGCGGATTCGATCGCTACATCAATGTCTGGGGAGCGGATCATCACGGGTACTTGCCGAGGGTGCGTGCAGCGGTAGGAATGCTCGGTCATGATCCCGAAAAACTCGACGTTCTCTTCGTCCAGTTTGTCAGCTTGCGCCGGGGCGGGGAGACAGTACAGATGAGCACGCGATCGGGCGAGTTCGAGGAACTTTCCGCCGTGGTCGACGAGGTGGGCGTGGACGCGGCCCGTTTCTTCTTTCTCATGAGGAGCGCGGACACGACTCTGGAATTCGACCTTGATTTGGCGAAGGAGCAAAGTAGCGAGAATCCGGTGTATTACGTGCAATACGCCCATGCGCGTGCCTGCAGTATCTTCCGCCAGGCGGCGGAAGAGGGGGAGTTGCCCGGAAATCTGGACGATCCGCCGACCGGTGTGCCTGTGCTGGACGAGGAACGCAGGCTGATGAGGCATCTCCTTGAATGGCCCGATGTGGTGAGAACCGCGGCGGAGAGGCTTGAGCCCCATCACGTCACATACGCCCTTATTTCCCTCGCCAAACAATTCCATGCCTACTATAATCGAAACCGCATATTGGGTCAGGGTGAAGAACTCACCCGTTTCCGCCTTTGCCTCACCAAGTGCTTGCAAATCGTCTTGAGAAGCGGTTTGAATTTGCTGGGAGTCTCCGCCCCCGAGAAGATGTAGGCCGCATCTGCCCGCGAAAACGAGAAGTCTATGAAGTCTATCCAGAGAACATCCGCAAAACGCTATAACGTCGTTATTGGCAAACTGCAGATGTGGGTATTTTCGGTCATCCTGCTCGCGCTGATGGCCGTCTCCTTCGGTTTCGGCTACCGGTGGGGAGCAGACTCGCGCAGTGCACCAGGCAAGCTGGCCGAAGCCGAAGTCAAGCAGCCTCCGCTTGAAATTGCCCAAAAGGGAAAGGATGAACAAGTTGCAAGGATGGCAGACGTCACGCAGGAGAAAGCGCCCGAAACGAAGACAGAGGCGACCGGGAAAAGCATGGACGTGATTAAGCCGAAATTCTACCAGGATCTGCTCAAGGAGAACCAGGGAAACGAACAACCTATCGAGCCCATCAAACTTCCCGTGGCGAAAAAGGAAACACTACCGAAACCAGCTCCCCGGCAATCGGAACCGGCGTCTGCGGAGAAGCCACCCACGATGGGAATCGTCGAGGAGAAAGGGAATTTGGATAACACTGCTCAGGTAGTCGAAAAGCCTGTACAAGCGGTGCCGCGCGCTTCGAAACCCTGGGCGAAGGTAGGTGGATTTACCATTCAGGTTGTATCGTTCAAGCAGTTTGACGAGGCACTCCGAGTCGTCCGCAAGCTACGAAACGCTGGTTTTCAGCCCTACATCAAGAATGCGGACCTCGGTTCAAGGGGGAAGTGGTACCGCGTGCGGGTGGGGCACTTTCGGGACAAGGTGGAAGCCAAAAAGAAACTCTCCGAGATGCAGGTGAAACTCAAGCTCCCAAGGGCAATAATTATAGCGATGTAAAATGCCCATGAATACAGTATTTTGCAGTTTTATTGCTACAAATGACTTTAAGCTTGACACTCGTGCCCGGCGTTCCTAATATGAGCCTCCCGATTCCCGGGAGAGGAGGAAATTCAATGGCTTCTCGACGCTTTCCGCCCTGGCTCGTAAAGCGCCTGCCGAGCCCGAGCCGGGCACACGAGGTCAAGGTGTTGATGCGCAACAAGCACCTGCACACCGTGTGCGAGGAAGCCCGTTGCCCGAACTTGTTCGAATGCTTCTCGCGCAACACGGCGACCTTCATGATCGGCGGAGACGTTTGCACCAGAACCTGCGGCTACTGCGCCGTCACAAAGGGCACGCCCGAACCTTTGGACCAGAATGAGCCCCTGCACGTGGCGCAGGCCGCGAAACATCTGGGTCTCAAGCATATCGTCGTGACGATGGTAAATCGCGACGACTTGTTCGATGGTGCGGCCGGTCACGTTGTGGCGACGATCAAGGCAATTCGTGCCCTGTTGCCCGAGGCTACGGTGGAAGTCTTGGTGAGTGATTTTATGGGCGACTTCGACGCGGTCGAGCAGGTGGTTCGCGCGAGGCCCGATGTTTTCAATCACAATATGGAGACAGTGAAGCGGCTGTTCAAGGGGACCCGCCCGAACGGTGATTACGAACGCTCGCTGCGCGTTATCGGCATGGCGCGGGAGATAGCTCCGGATATGGTGACGAAAAGCGGTGTCATGGTCGGCATGGGCGAAACCGAAGAGGATGTGCTCTCCTTGATGGATGATTTGAGAGACGAAAACGTCGATTGCCAGATAATGACGATCGGCCAGTATCTCGCGCCCCGGAAAAAGGCGATTCCCGTTCGCGAGTACATACATCCGGACGTCTATGCGCGATACCGCGTGGCAGGTGAGGCGAAGGGTTTCTCTCACGTTTTCGCGGGTCCATTTGTCAGAAGTTCCTACAATGCGGAGGAGGCCTTGCACGCCTCCCAGGGTTTGAGTGAGGGGAAACTGCAGGGAGACCCCGAGGGCCGTGCCTTCATGACGGCCGATGGCTTGGGCAGCAACGTACCCGCTCCCCCTCATCGCCTCCTGTCCTTGCCCGTCTGTTGAGGATTTTTGAACATGCATGAGTTCCAACGCATCACGCGCCTGCCCCCCTATGTCTTTGCGAGCGTCGACGAATTGAAGATCGAGGCTCGTCGTCGAGGCGACGACATCATCGATTTCGGAATGGGGAATCCTGACCTTGCCACTCCGCCGCACATCGTGGAAAAACTCGTCGAGGCGACGACGAATCCCAGGAATCACCGTTACAGTGCTTCGCGCGGCATCACCAGGTTGCGGACAGCCATCGCCGATTGGTACGGGCGCCGCTATGACGTGAATATTGATCCCGAAGAGGAGGCCATCGTTACCATTGGTGTGAAGGAGGGACTTTCCCACCTGGCCCTGGCCATAACGAACCCGGGTGATTTGGTGATGGTGCCGATTCCTACCTATCCCATCCACACCTACGCCATGGTGCTGGCAAACGGCAACGTGGTTCATGTACCGCTCTCGCAGGGGTATGATTTCTTCGAAAACATGACTGACATCATCCGTCCCATCTGGCCACGGCCGAAAATCCTTGTGTTGAGTTTTCCCCACAACCCCACTACGGTTTGCGTGGACCTCGATTTTTTTGAAAAGGTCGTCGCATTCGCGAAAGAATACAACCTCATCGTGGTCCATGATTTCGCTTATGCCGATTTGGGTTTCGACGGCTACGAGCCACCCAGCATCTTGCAGGTGAAGGGTGCGAAGGATGTGAGCGTGGAGTTTTTCTCACTCTCCAAGAGCTACTCCATGTCCGGATGGCGAATTGGTTTTTCCGTGGGAAACCGCGAACTCATCGGCGCGCTGAGGCGCATCAAGAGCTACCTGGACTATGGAGCCTTCCAGCCCATTCAGATTGCCTCGATCATCGCGCTGAACGGCTCCCAGGATTGCGTCGAGGAGATTCGGCAGATTTATCAGAGTCGCCGCGATGTGCTTTGCAACGGACTGGAGAGAATCGGCTGGCCGGTTCAAAAGCCAATGGGCACAATGTTCGTATGGGCGGAGATTCCTCCAGCCTATAAGGAAATGGGCTCTCTCGAGTTTTCCAAATTTTTGTTGAAAGAAACCGAGGTCGCCGTATCACCCGGCATTGGTTTCGGTGAACTGGGCGATGGGCATGTGCGCTTCGCGCTCGTAGAGAATGAGCACCGCACGCGGCAGGCACTCAGAAACCTGCGATCCCTGTTTCAGGAGAAAGCGACCAGTCGGGCAGTAAGTTAGTTCGCCGTTCACGGGGTCAACATGGCATGAAGAAAATTTGCGTCGGTATACTGGGCTTGGGCACCGTCGGAAGCGGTGTTGTGAATCTGCTTGACGAGCAGCGGGAATTGATCAAAAGGCGCCTCGGCGTGGAAGTGTGCGTCTCGAAAATAGCGGATCGCAGCGTTTTCACCAAAAAGAAAACAGCTCGCGGGGTGACTGCCGAGAACATGGGGACGGACTTCGAGGCCGTTATCGACGCGCCAGAGGTGCACGTGGTCGCGGAACTCATCGGCGGGACGGAAGACGCCAGACGCCACATTTTGCGGGCAATCGACAGGAAAAAGCCGGTGGTGACCGCAAACAAGGCAGTGCTCGCCATTCACGGGGAGGAAATATTCGCCGCGGCCGAAAAGGCGGGCTGTCCATTGGGTTTCGAGGCGTCCGTCGCAGGCGGGATTCCGATAGTCAGAAACTTACGGGAAGCCTTTGCGGCGGATAAAATCGAGAGGCTCGCAGGCATTCTCAACGGAACGTGCAACTATATCCTGAGCCTCATGACGGAGATGGGCGCAGACTTCGACGAAACGCTCCAGCGCGCGCAGGAACTCGGCTACGCGGAGGCCGATCCGGCTTTCGATATAGACGGCGTAGATGCTTCGCACAAGATAGCGATTCTGGCGAACCTGGCCTACGGAACGCCTGTAGAAGTCAAGGAATTCCACACCGAAGGGATACGCCAGATAACGTCCGACGACATTGAGATTGCCAGGGAACTCGGGTATCGGATCAAACTTATCGCCATGGCGCAGGAGAAGGATGGAAAACTCGATATCCGTGTGCATCCGACGATGCTCTCCGACAGCCACCCTCTCTCGCAGATTGGGGGAGTCTACAATGCGGTGGCCGTCTCGGGAGTGAATGCCGGGCCACAGGTTTTCATCGGAAAGGGCGCGGGTTCGGAGGCCACTGCCTCGGCCGTTGTGGGCGACATCATTGAGGTGGCGAGGTGGCTCCGGAACGGAGGCGACTCGCGGATTCCCGCTGCTGCTTACTTGCCGGACCAACGCGCGCAGCTCGAAATCCTCACGCCCAGGGAAATTTCGACTCGTTTCTATGTTCGCTTCGCGGCTTTGGACAAGCCAGGGGTATTGAGCCGTATCTCCGGTGTTTTCGGCGAACACGACATCAGTCTCGAAACCGTCGTCCAAAAGGGCCACGCCGGCGAGGACGGCTATGCCCGTCTGGTGTTGCTCACCCACAAGGCGACCGAAGAGAACATGCAGAACGCACTCGGTGAAATTTCCCGCCTGGACGCCGTGCAGCCTGATTATGCACTTATTCGCGTGGAATCGGACGGAATGGCTTTCATGTGATCGAGCAGACGAAAGAGCTCATCTCCTATGCAGAAAATCCTGATGGTTCTGGCTCGCGGCCTCGCCGACAGGCCGATGGCGGACTTTGGTGGCGAAACGCCCCTGGAAAGGGCGCACACACCGGCGCTGGATCGCCTGACGGGTTCCGGGTTTTCCGGTATCTGGTCTCCTGCTTGCGCTGATACGTATCCCTGCCTGGATGGATTTTTCAAAAGGTTTTTTGGTTCCAGGGATACCCTTTCTTCCGGGCTGATGCTGGCCGCTGCCGCCGACAGTCTCCCCGAAGTTGGAGAAGTGGTATTCCGGCTTAACTTCGTGTGCCTGAAACCCGGTGCCACGAGTGTTGTCATGCTCGACCCGACCGGCTTCGGTGTCACTGACGAGGAGAATCGCGAACTCATCGCTTATCTGGAGCAGAACATGCCGCCTGATTCAGGTGAATATTTTCGCTTCGAATCTTTGGGCGGATGTGAAGCATTGCTCTTCTATCAGCGCGATGGAGCGCCGCTTTCACCGGAATCTTTCGGGGGTTTTGCGCCTCCGCATGCGATCACCGGAAAGCCCATTGGAGAGCATATGCCTGTGAACGCGGCGGCACGGCGATTCGTTCATTTCGTGAATGATTCCCAGATGGTGCTTTCCACACACGCAGGCTTGAGAGAAAAAGCGCACACCCGCATGTTCGCTGCGAACTCCGTGTGGCTTTGGGATGGTGGTCTCGCAGAAGAGGTGGAGCGCATTTCGATCACAACGGGTGGCAGGGATGCTGCGCTCATAACCGACTCGCAACTCGTAAAGGGCTTTGCCAAATTGGGGGGTGCGGATATATATGAGCCGGGGGAGGAGGCATCCGCCACGGTGATGGATGCGCTTTCACGACATGATTTCGCCTTCTGGATAGAGAATGCGGACGACATATCCCCTTGGCGCGAACCCGAGGAGAAGATCGAGGCCATCGAGAGGTTCGACGCCGGGTTCATGTCGCCCTTGCTCGAACAATTGAGCGAGACTTGTCGTATCTTTGTGGCGGTGGACCATGGTTTCAGCGTGGAATCCCAGGAATGGTTCACGGGGACCGTACCATTCGCCATGGCGGATTTCGATGGCGAGAACTTTACGCCGCCGAAACAACCGGGCCGATTGACAGTCATCTGGGAGATGATTCGTGGCGGGCAGGGGAAGCAAAACAATTCGGACGTCGGCTTTTGCGAAAAACTTGGGCGTGCGGGACGTGTCTATTCACTGGATGCGGTAAAAAGAAGATTGTTCGCTGGGTGATGGAGCAGAAATGAGTCTGGTCGTAAAAAAATTCGGCGGCACCTCGGTTGCAGATCTGGACAGGATTCGCGGCGTCGTGAAGCGAGTGTCTGTGGCGAGAGATTTCTGGGACAGCATCATCGTTGTCGTGAGCGCAATGGCGGGAGAAACCGACAAGCTCATCCGGTTCGCGTACGATCTCTCGCCTGAGCCGGTAGGCCGGGAAATGGATTTGCTGCTTACCTCCGGGGAGCGCATTGCGAGTTCGCTTTTGGCCATTGCGCTCGATGCGGCCGGAATCCCCGCCATATCCCTGACTGGCGGGCAGGCAGGCATCCTGACGGAAGGAGCCCATACCCGTGCCCGTGTGCGCTCCATTCGCCCTGCCAGGATTCTCAGGGAACTCGACGAAGGCAAGGTGGTCGTGGCCGCTGGCTTTCAGGGAGTTGATGAGTTCGATGAGGAAACAACGCTGGGGCGCGGAGGTTCCGACCTCACTGCCGTTGCTTTGGCGGCGTCGCTGGAAGCGGACCGCTGTGAGATTTATACCGATGTGGACGGAGTATACACGGCCGACCCGCGCCTTGTCCCCAACGCGATGCGCATGGAGCAGATATCGTTCGAGGAGATGATGGAACTCGCGTCCTTGGGCGCGAAAGTGTTGCAGGCGCGTTCTGTGGATTTGGCGGCGAAGTACGATCTGCCGCTTGTCGTCCGATCCGCATTTGATGAAGGAGAGGGAACATTGATCGTTCCAGAGTCGACGGGAATCGAGTCTCCCGCCGTTCGCGGCGTGAGCTGCGATTCGAAGCAATCGAAACTCACTGTGAGTGCTGTACCCGACAGGCCCGGAATCGCCGCCGCTCTTTTCGGTCAGTTGGCCGAGGAGTCCATCATGGTGGACATGATCGTTCAGAATGTGAGCGAAAACGGCCTGACTGACATCTCCGTCACGGTGAACAGCGACATGGCGCAGCAAGCCGAGCAAATCATGCGGAAATCGAATGAATCATTCGGCGGCATGGCCATCTCCCGTGACGATGACATCGCGAAAGTCTCTGTTGTGGGAATGGGCATGAAAAGCCAGGCCGGTGTGGCGGCGCGCGTTTTTTCCGCCCTCGCGAGACACCGTATCAACATCATGATGATCTCGACTTCGGAGATTTCGATATCCGTCGTGGTTCGCCAGGCGGATTCCGAGTATGCGGTGCGCGTACTGCACAAGGAGTTCATCGGTTGAGTGATGCATTGACGTTTCAGGAAGTGATTATGGGGCTGGAAAGGTTCTGGTCAGAAAAAGGATGCGTCATCCAGCAGCCATACGACATCGAGGTGGGTGCAGGCACCATGAACCCGGCCACCTTTCTGCGCGCCCTCGGCCCCGAACCCTGGAAGGTAGCCTACGTCGAGCCCAGCCGGAGGCCTACGGACGGCCGCTACGGGGAGAACCCGAACAGGCTGCAGCACTACTATCAATATCAGGTGATTTTGAAGCCCTCGCCCATCGATGTGCAGGAGCAATACCTCGAAAGCCTCGAAAGTCTGGGAATCGATCCGCTGGAGCACGATATTCGCTTCGTCGAGGATGACTGGGAATCGCCTAACCTGGGAGCGTGGGGTCTGGGCTGGGAAGTCTGGCTCGACGGCATGGAGGTCACACAGTTCACGTATTTCCAGCAGGCGGGCGGACTGGATCTGGAGATGGTATCCGCTGAATTGACCTACGGGCTCGAGCGCATCGCGATGTATTTGCAAGAGGTGGAAAGCGTGTATGACTTGATTTGGGCACGCGATACCGATGGGGGGATCGTACGCTACGCTGACGTGCACCATCAGGCCGAAGTGGAATTCAGCCATTACAATTTTGAGGAAGCGGACGTAAAGATTCTTTTCGACATCTTTGACAAATACGAGGCGGAAGGTTTGCGCCTCGTGAAGAAGGATCTCACGTTCCCTGCCTACGATCATGCCCTCAAGTGTTCGCACACCTTCAATCTCTTGGATGCGCGAGGCGCGATCAGTGTGAGCGAGCGGGCGCGCTATATCGGCAGAATCAGAAAAATGGCACGCGCATGTGCCGAGAGTTATTTGAAATCCCGTTATGAGGCCGGTTTCCCTCTCATCAGGGACAAGGGGCAGCGCGAAGGGTTTCTCGCCCTCTATTCCCCTCAATACGATGCGGAAGAGGCGAAGTTGAAAGCGGACAAGGGCTAGGGAGGTTCGTTTTGGGCAAGGAGTTGCTTTTTGAAATCGGGACCGAGGAGATCCCCTCCACCTACATGCCGGGGATGATAGCCGCTCTCAAAGAAAGGGCCGAGGCCGCATTCGTAGCCGCGCGCCTGGAATACCTAGGCCTGGAGAGTTTCGGAACACCCAGGCGTCTCGTCCTGCACGTGGCAGACATGGCCGAGCGTCAAAAGCCGCTTCAAGAAGAAATCCTCGGGCCGCCTGTCAAGAACGCATACGATGAGGAAGGCAATCCGACCAAAGCTGCCCTGGGTTTCGCCAAGACGAACGGGGCGGAATTATCCGAACTCAGAGAGGTGGATACTCCCAAGGGTGCGCGTCTGATGTATTTCAGAGAAGACGAAGGGGAGGGAACTCAGGCTGTTCTGGGAGGGGTATTGACAAAGCTCATCCATGAGTTGCCGTCCCCGAAATCCATGCGCTGGGGAGCCGGTAAGTTTTCGTTTGTTCGCCCCGTGCAATGGATTTTGGCCCTATATGGCCAGGAGTGCGTCGAAGGTCCCGCATCAAGTGAAGGCACGTCTCTTCCGGACTTCGGATCAATCACCTACGGCCACAGGTTTCACGGGAATAAAAATATGGAAATCAATAACTACCAAAGCTATATTCAAGTATTACATGATAGTTATGTGGAGCCTGTCGTCGATGACGGCAGTGGCGGCGGTCGAATCCCCATGGTGCGAGAGAGTATCCTCGAAGAAGCCGGAGTTCAGGGTGGTGAACCCGCAGCGGATGCGGAATCTGTGGAGTGTTTGGTGGAGAAGGTGGCGCATCTGGTGGAGTGGCCGTTTCCGGTAGCGTGCAAGTTCGATGAGAAGTTTCTGGATTTGCCGAGCGAAGTCATTATCTCTACCCTGGAGGTACACCAAAGGTGCTTTGCCCTGAAGGGAAAAGGTGGGGAACGGCTCATTCCCTCCTTTATCGGCGTGAGCAACACGCGCGCCAGGGATATGAGCGTGGTGCGCAAGGGCTACGAGCGCGTCGTTCGCGCCAGATTGGAGGACGCAGAATTCTACTGGCGACAGGACCTCGAAACGCCTCTTGCCGACATGACGGAGGGGCTGAAGGGTGTGGTCTATCATCCGAGACTGGGCACGAGTTGGGACAAGGTGGAGCGTTTCAGGCGCTTGGGCGCATGGATGTGCGAGAAAATCGCACCGGAAGACGTTACGCTGGCGAACATCGTGGACGAAGCGGCGTTTCTGTGCAAAGCGGATTTGACCAGTGGGATGGTCTATGAGTTTCCCGAACTTCAAGGTGTCATGGGGCGGCGCTATGCAGAGCGTGAGGGCAGGGAAGAGGCGGTATCCCGCGCCATTTATGAGCATTATCTCCCCCGGGGAGAGGGGGACGATTTGCCCGAAGGCCTTGCGGGGGCGATCGTTGGACTTGCCGACCGCATGGACACCATCGTCGGTATGATCGGGCTCGGCTACCTTCCAAGCGGCTCGGAGGATCCTTATGCACTCAGACGTGCAGCCAATGCGATTCTGCTCGTTTTGGAGGACAAGGCTTTCAGGATTTCCCTCCCTGAATGGGTGGAATTTGCGTGTGAACCGCTGGAGGACAAGTTCAAGGACCGAGGCGAGACGCTTGAGAGAATTTTGGGTTTCCTGCGCAACCGGACCTCTGCTTATCTCTCTCGCGGCGGTGCGCGAGGCGACCTGGTGGAAGCGGTGCTCTCGGCGGATGACGATGCAGGCTGGCGCGACGTGATAGACGCTCGGGCGCGGCTCCGCGCGCTGGAGCGTTTGGCGTCGAGTGAGGAAACCTTCGAACCGCTCACGACGACTTTCAAGCGGGTGAGCAACATTATTCGTCAGGCACACGAGGTCGGGGGCCATGATGCGGCATACTCACTGGACCCACAGCTTCTCGTGGATGAGGCCGAAAAGAGACTGGGCGAATCCCTGACCGCGGTTTCCGAAGCGGTGCAAGAGGCATTGAAGACCGTCCGGGCGGGAGACACCAACTCGTTGGAAGAGGCCTATGTTTCGGTGAACAGTTCCATTGCGGCAATCCGCCCGGTGGTGGATGATTTTTTCGACGAGGTGATGGTGATGGCCGAGGACAAGGCCTTGCGGAAAAATCGTCTTGCGTTGATGACAGGTGTTGGCGCGCTGTTTTCGGCGAACGCGAATTTCACGAAAATTCAATCAAGGGCGACGAAACAACCGTAGCCTTTTCAGCCACCCATTAAACTACTTTGCAGATGCGCGAAACGCGTGATGAGGTGCAGGAGGATGCAGGTGATGACGGAGAAGATGATTTATTCCTTTGGAGCCGGGCAGACCGACGGCAGCGCCGATTTGCGAAACTTGCTGGGTGGTAAGGGCGCGAATTTGGCGGAGATGGCGAGTTTGGACATACCGGTACCGCCTGGCTTTACCATCACCACGCAGGTTTGCGTCGATTATCTCAAAGAACATAAGCTTCCTGAGGGTCTGTGGGAGAGCGTGAAGGAGCAGATGGCGCGCCTCGAAGAGGCGATGGGAGCGCAATTCGGGGGGGATGAAAACCCGCTTATGGTGAGCGTGCGTTCCGGCGCGCGAGATTCGATGCCTGGCATGATGGACACCGTTCTGAATCTGGGGATGAACGACAGGACGGTTGCTGCGTTAGAGAAAAAATCGGGCAATCGACGTTTCGCATACGACAGCTATCGCAGGTTCATCAACATGTTCGGCAATGTAGTTCTCGGGATGGAACACCATGCGTTCGAATCGAAGATTGAGGCGATGAAACAACGCAAGGGCGCCGGGTCCGATCTGGAACTGACGGCGGACGACTTGGTCGAACTGACAGGTGAATACGCAGCCCTTGTCAAAGAGAAAACAGGTTCAAACCTCCCCCAGGATCCTTATGAACAACTTCGGCTGGCCATTGAAGCGGTATTCAAATCGTGGAACAACGACCGCGCCTTCACCTACCGCAGGCTCTACCAGATTCCCCATGACTGGGGCACTGCCGTGAATGTGCAGTGTATGGTCTACGGCAACTTGGGTGAGGATTGCGGTACGGGAGTCGCATTCTCGCGAAACCCCGCGACCGGCGAGAATGCCCTCTATGGTGAGATACTCTTCAACGCCCAGGGCGAAGATGTGGTGGCGGGCATCAGGACGCCCGAGCCCATCGAAAGTCTCAAAGAGAAAATGCCTGAATGTTACTCCGAATTCGAAGAAATCACGGAAAAACTCGAAGCCCATTACAGAGACATGCAGGACATGGAGTTCACCATTCAGAACGGACGTTTGTTCATGCTTCAAACGAGAAACGGCAAGCGAACCGCTGCGGCGGCCGTACGAATCGCCATCCAGTTGGTGAAGGAAGGCGTGATCGATAGGCAGGCCGCCCTGCAAAAGGTGGATCCTGATAGCCTGGATCAGTTGCTGCACCCGATGATCGACGCAGAGGGGGAATTAGAAGTAGTGGCCACGGGACTGGCCGCCTCGCCGGGAGCTGCCGTGGGTCGTGTGGTCTTCACAGCGGCGGATGCGGTGAAACGGGCCGAAGCAGGAGAACCCGTGATTCTTGTGCGTCAGGAGACCAGTCCCGAGGATATCAACGGAATGAACGTTTCTCAGGGTATCCTCACGGCGCGTGGCGGACTCACCTCCCACGCGGCCGTTGTGGCTAGGCAGATGGGCAAATGCTGCGTCACGGGTTGCAGCGCCCTGAACGTGAGAGCGGATAAGAAGATGATTCGGGTGAACGGCGAGACTGTACTGGAAGGTGATTTTATTTCCCTGAACGGGACAACCGGTGAGGTTATTCTTGGCAAGGCGGAACTCAAGCAGCCCGAACTTTCAGGTGATTTCGCAACGCTTATGGAGTGGGCGGATGAGATCAGGACCCTGGGCGTCCGCGCCAATGCTGACACGGTGACGGATAGCGAGGCCGCCATCAAATTCGGCTGCGAGGGAATCGGCCTGTGCCGCACGGAGCATATGTTTTTCGAGGGGGAGCGCATCGACTACGTACGGGCGATGATTCTGGCGGTTACAGAGGAGGGGAGACGGCAAGCGCTCGACAGTCTCCTTCCCATGCAGCGCGAGGATTTTATCGGCATCTTCGAGGTGATGGAAGAAAGACCCGTGACAATCCGGCTGCTGGATCCGCCACTTCACGAGTTCTTGCCCAAAACGGAAGAAGACATGAAGCATGTGGCCAGATTGCTGGGCGTAGACCTTGACACGGTGCGGCACGCCACCGAAGCGACCGAAGAACAGAACCCGATGCTGGGTCACCGGGGTTGCCGTTTGGCGGTCACCTATCCGGAAATCGCTGAAATGCAGGTACGCGCCATCATCGAGGCAGCTTGCGAAATGAAATCGCGTGGCGTGGACGTGCTGCCCGAAATCATGATTCCCCTCACCTCGGGGATAGAGGAATGGGAGTTCAACCGCGACATTGTGCACGGGATTGCGCAAGAGGTGATTAAGGAAAAAGGTGTAACGCCTCGATATCTCACGGGCACGATGATCGAAATCCCCAGAGCTTGCCTCCTGGCGGGAGAGATAGCCGACAGCGCGGAATTCTTCAGTTTCGGCACGAACGATCTTACGCAGTTGACCTATGGCTTGAGCCGTGATGACGCGGGCTGGTTCCTGCCGAAATACATCGAGAAGGATTTGATTCCCAGGGATCCTTTTGTGGCCGTAGACCGCGAGGGCGTGGGCGAAATGGTGAAAATCGGTATCGAACGTGGCAGGGCCAATCGGGAAAACCTTGAGGTGGGCATTTGCGGGGAGCATGGAGGAGAACCGACTTCGGTTGAATTTTGTCACATGGTGAAAATGGACTACGTCTCCTGTGCTCCGTATCGGGCGCCGATTGCGAGGCTCGCCGCCGCCCAGGCTGCCATCACCCACGGTTCATATCAGACGGTTGAAATCCATTGAGCGGGGTCCCTGTTGATGGTTTACCTCTCCACCGAGCGGAAAAACGAGTTGATGGCTGAAGCACTCTCTCTCGCCAGACGCTCAGAGGGAAGGACGAGTCCCAACCCGCTCGTCGGTGCCATCGTTCTTGATGCCCATGGGGAGATAGCGGGACGGGGCTGGCACCAGAAAGCTGGTGAAGCGCATGCAGAAGTCCTCGCGCTGCAGGATGCGGGTGCTCGTGCGCGAGGAGGGGTGCTGTTTCTCACTTTGGAGCCGTGTTCACACCAGGGGAGAACACCCCCTTGTGCGCCTTTTGTGGCGGGTGCAGGCGTTTCCCGGGTCATCACTGCGGTCTCGGACCCGAATCCGCAAGTGTCCGGCCAAGGATTTGAGTACCTGCGTGCGCGTGGCGTCGCAGTGGAAATTGGCATTATGGCCAGGGAGGCGGTGCGTCTGAATGAAGCCTATTTTCACTGGTGGCGTTTCGGCCGACCTTTTCTTACTTTGAAGACCGCCACGAGCCTAGACGGAAAAATCGCCACCCGAAACGGAGAAAGCCGCTGGATAACGGGTGAGGAGGCTCGAAACGCAGGCCATCATTTGAGAAACAAGGTCGACGCCATTCTGGTGGGTGTGGAGACGGTTCTGACAGATGACCCATTACTTACCGCACGACCCGATGGAGATACGGGCAAGCCCTTGATCAGGATTGTGTTGGACTCAAGGCTAAGGACGCCTCCTTTCGCCCGGGTCCTAGCGCCTCGGCAAGGGAGTTTCACACTCGTTGCAACCACGGATGCCGCTACCCGGGAAAAAGAAGCAGGATTGCGCGTAGCGGGTGCTGAAATTATCCGTCTCGAAGCGGACCAGAAGGGCCGGGTTTCACTCGCTTCATTGGTTGAGGAATTGGGGAGTCGTGGTATTCGCCATATTCTTGTGGAAGGCGGCGGACGTGTGCACGGCTCCTTTATCCGAGAGAGTCTGGCGGATCAATTCCTGTGTTTTCTCGCCCCCGTGGTGATGGGAGATCATGAGGCTCCGTGCGCGATTACAGGCCTTGAGGAGGAGGAATTGCAATCCCTGCCGAGGCTATTTAATGTAACACATGAAGTTGTTGGCGATGATTTGTTGATTCAAGGATATTTTAACAAACCGGTTTGGGGAGACATAGAGGACTGGAAACGTGTTTAGCGGAATCATTGAGACTATCGGCAAGATTCGATCTCTGAAAAAAGACGCCAGGGGTGCGCGAATTGCAATCGAAGCACCGCGTGTTCTGGATGGTGTGAGGCTCGGCGATTCCATCGCCCTGAACGGCGTTTGTGTTACGGTGGTGGACTTTGGAGAGGGCAAATTCGAGGCCGATTTGTCCGTCGAAACGCTCCGGCGCACGAATTTGGGAGAGTTGGCCATTGGCGACCGATGCAACCTGGAGCGCGCCATATCGCTGGGAGAACGCTTGGGTGGCCACCTCGTGAGCGGCCATGTGGACGGTATAGGCAGAATACAGGGCAGAAAAAACGAGGGCGATTCCATCTGGATATCGTTCGAGGCTCCGGTGGAGGTGATGCGCTATGTCGTTTATAAAGGTTCTGTCGCGGTCGATGGGATTAGCTTGACGGTGGCGGCGTGTGACAACGAAACGTTCTCGGTGTCGGTCATCCCGCATACGAGCGAGCAGACGACTCTCACGGAGAAGAAAGTCGGTGCCGCCGTTAACCTTGAGGCGGATTTGATTGGAAAATATGTGGAGAAACTGCTCGCTCCCCACGCGGAATCGATATCTCAGGTCGGTATCACCATGGAGAAACTAAAGGAGCAAGGCTATGCCTGAGCCCATGGAGAAAAAGGATATCGATAAAAGCACTTTTCCCACGATTGAAGAGGCGATTCGCGATATCCGTGAAGGGCGCATCGTCATTCTCGTGGATGACGAGGACCGCGAGAATGAGGGTGATTTTATCTTGGCGGCCAATAGGGTGACGCCCGAGGCGATCAACTTCATGACGAAGCACGCCCGCGGTCTGGTTTGTCTCGCGCTCACACCCGAGAAAGTGGAATCTCTGGGTCTTCCCATGATGGTTCCCAGCGGTGAGAACGGTTCGGTGTTCGGCACGGCTTTTACGGTTTCCATAGAAGCGCGCGAAGGTGTGACGACGGGCATCAGCGCTTTCGACAGGGCCCATACCATACAAACTGCGATAAACGAAGATGCCAGACCCTTTGACCTGGTGACGCCTGGTCATATCTTTCCGCTGCGGGCACAGCCCGGGGGCGTGCTCAGGCGAGCCGGCCACACGGAGGGCACGGTGGACCTGGCACGTCTGGCTGGACTGCAACCGGCGGGCGTGCTTTGCGAGGTCTTGAACGAGGACGGATCGATGGCACGATTACCCAACCTGCGGAAAATTGCGCAAAAATACAATCTCTCCCTGGTGACCATCAAAGATCTGATTGCCTACCGCATGCGCCATGATCGTCTCGTTGAGCGACTGGAAGAGGCCGAGGTGCCGACGGCGTTCGGAACTTTCAAAGTGTATGCATATCACAGTCAATGTAGCGGCAGGATTCACGCCGCTTTGGTGATGGGGGAGTTGAATCCCGAGGAACCCACCCACATTCGGGTACAGCCTGTGAACGCCATATGGGACTTGTTGGCGCTTTTGCGCTCCGATTTTCCGGACCGAATCAGAAATGCGCTGGCGAAAATTCAGGAGGCCGGCAAGGGAGTGTTGGTTTTCTTGCAGCCCGATTCGATGGGAGAGGGGACCGCAAGAACGGAGAAAGCGGCCGGTGGTGGGTGGGATGCAGGTCAGAAAATCGGCATCAAGAGTGCTCCCCTGGAAGGTTTGCGTGATTACGGTATTGGCGCCCAGATACTCGTGGACCTGGGCTTGCGCCGTATACGGATCATGACGAATGACGAGCGCCGGATTGTCGCGCTTGAAGGCTATGGTCTTGAGCTTGAAGACAGAGTGGCTGTAGACATGGAGCCTCCTTTGCCGTCTTTGCACAAGAAGAGAAAAGACGGCAAGGAATCCTACTTGCAGCGTCCATGAACATAGATTTGGAGACGGAATGGCTAATCCTGTGGAAGGCAATCTGAACGGGAAGGGCTTGCGGATAGGCTTGGTTTCATCCCGGTTCAACGATTTTATCGTAGCGCACTTGGTACGGGGTGCGGAGACGGCTTTGCGCCAATGCGGCGTAGCCGCTTCCGATATCGCGCACGTGCAAGTGCCAGGTTCGTTCGAACTTCCGGCGGCTGCGATGCGGATGGCGAAATCTCGAAATTACGATGCCATGGTATGCTTGGGCTGCGTAATACGGGGAGCAACCTCTCACTACGATCTGGTATGCGCCGAGGTGACAAAAGGTATCGCACAGGTGGGTATTCAGGCAGGGGTGCCGACCATATTTGCTGTCGTCACAACGGATACGATAGAGCAGGCTATCGAGAGGGCAGGAACAAAGATGGGCAACAAGGGATACGAAGGAGCCTTGGCCGCCGTGGAGATGGCGACTTTATTCGCGAGAATGGAAGAGGATGGGAATGGCGCTCTTGAAGAGGTGAAGTGATGGCCGAGAACCGAAAGGCGGGTCGAGAGCTTGCGTTTCAAATCCTTTATCATACCGATTGCATCGGAAGTCTTTCGCAAGAGGAGGTCGAGCGTTATTGGTGCTTGCATCCGGCGGAAGAGAATTCAAGGATGTTCGCCGACAGGTTGATGTCGGTCATCCTGGAAAAAGACCACCAGATAAACGATTTAATCACAGAAGCAAGTGTGAGTTGGTCACTGGAACGCATGGACGCAGTATCGAGAAGCATTCTACGATTGGGTGTTTGCGAAATTTATTTTCTTCCGGAAATCCCACCTGCAGTCACTATGGATGAAGCAATTCGCCTGGCCAAACGCTATGGGCCGGAAAATACTCCCGGTTTTGTTAACGGCATCCTAGATCGTCTTCATCAAGACAAAATGGTGGTCTAGGTTGATACGCCTTCGCCTCTTCCCTGAAGAGTTGCACGAAGTAAAATGCTTTGCTGCCGTTTCCATGTTTGCAGTGGAGGATTATCCGTTTCAAGGTCGTTTGGGGGAAATTGATCGCTTGTTGGAGAATGAGGCGAGCCGCTTGGTGCACCAGGGCAAATTGAGCGGTGCATGGGACTCCCAGGCAATGCTGGCATCTAAGGGTAGACTCGCGCCCGAGTATATCTTGTTTGCAGGAATCGGCTCTTTGAACGATTTGACCCTTACGAAACTCTACAGGCGCGCGAAGGACATTTTCGGAAGAATGATGAAGGCATCGGCGAACAATTTGTCTCTGCAGGTTTCGGGCTTCGCGCAACTGCCGGGAGGTTTCGCTCCCATGGCGACGGAAATTGTGAACGGCGCGATTCGTGGTGTTATCGGCAGCCCTTGGGATGTCGATATTCTCGTTTGCGAACCTGATGACAGAAAATATGACGAACTGATTGCCCTGAGCGAGCAAATCACTTTCAGTAGCGTGAAGAACCGCGAACTCTCCCTGGAGGTTTTCATGTGAGCGGAGCGCTTTTCAAGATGGTTCACAGACTCTGTTTCACTCTCGTGATGAGTGTTTTCCTGGCTGCGGGTTGCGGTTATGAACTCGAAGGAACCCTCCGCCCCGAAAACCTGAAAGGCGCACGCACAATTTCGATAGCATCTTTCTTGAACCAGACAAACGAGCCGGGTCTCGGACGCGTGATGACAAAAACACTCAGGGGTAGATTCTTGCGGGATGGCCGTCTCCAGGTTACGGATTCCTCCGATGCGGACATAGCCCTCGAAGGCATATTGCGCCAATATCGCCTTACCCCGATTGGGTTCACTCGCGCAGATAGGGCTCAGGAATATCGGGTCTCCGTGCGAACACGGATACGTCTGCGCAACAGGACGCAGAAAAAAATGCTCATCAATCAGGATGTAGATTCTTATGCAGAATTCAAGGTTGCCCCATCTATAGCGCAGAGTGCAGCGAATCGATCAAATGCAAATCAACGAGTGGCCAACTCTGTGTCCGAAGACATCGTCAGTCTCGTATTGGAGGGATTTTAGGTTGGCCCCGAGCCGCAAGAAGCCGAAGAGTTCCTTGGCGGCGATCTCCAAAGTGCAGAACGTACCGACACAACCCATCTATCTTTTGGAAGGCAAGGACTCTTTTTTGCGCGATGAGTATCTTCGTATCATCCGTCTAAAGGTTTTTGGCGATGGACGGGATGATTTTAACCTTGATCGATTCGACTGGAACAGTATAGATGCGTCTGAAATCATCACCATTGCTCAGACACTGCCGTTTATGGCCGAAAAGCGCCTCGTTGAAATTCTCAATTTCGCAAGGCCAGACGATAAGGATGAATCCATCTTCCTCTCTTATTTGGAGCAACCATCCACGTCCACGGTTCTGGTTTTTTGCGCTGAAAACGTCGACATGCGGACGTTATTTTTTCAGCGTCTGGCGAAGGCAAGCGTAGTTTGTCAGGTGGATATCCTGGAGGGCGAAGAATTAAAGAAATGGCTCCACGGGCGCGCCGCAGCGCTGGGGATTGAGTTGCGGCCGGAGGCTGCTGATATCCTGATCGAGATGGTACAGCCCTCCATGATGTGCCTTGATACGGAACTCGAGAAAATCGCTACCTATCTCATGCCGGAAAAGCTTGCTGGTGCGGAGGAAATTCGTGACATTGTCCGGCATTCCAGAGAGGAATTGCTATATAAACTGGGCGATTCGCTCAGCCATGGAAGCTTGAGAGAAACCCTTGCTCTCTTGCGCCGAATGATGGAAACCGAGCACCCAGTCGTGTTTGTCGGGTTGTTGCGGAATTTGATTCGGCGCTGGACGATTTCGAAGGCTTTGATCAGAAGCGACCGAAGCGCTCAGGGGATTTCCCAGGTACTGGGTTTGCCCCCCTTTGTCGCACGAAGGCTTGAGAATCAGGTGAGGGGGTTTCGTTCCGCTTATTTGCGCGAACTGTATGGAAAGCTGCTTCAGGTGGATCGCAAACTCAAGCGTACAAACGACGTAAGAGCCGCTCGCCGCACACTGGAGTTGTTTCTGGTGGAGGTGCGTTCCTCAAGAAGCGGAACGCATAAGGTTGCCTAGCTACTTGGAAGAGACAGCGAGAACCCTCTTGGCCAATCTCCCTGCACGTCTCGAAGCCGTTTTTTTATGAATGACCCCTTTCGTTGCAGCTCGGTCCAGTTGAGATTGGGCTTTTTTCAGTAGTTCTTCTGTATTTTCCTCCTTACTCAAGGCCTGCTTGATTGTATTTCGAAACTGCGTTCGAATGGCACGGTTTTTGGCACGACGAACGATGTTCTGGCGATTGCGCTTTTTGGCTGACCGGATGTGTGGCAATTTGTTCCTTTCTCCGTGAATATAGTTGCAAAGTCTCTCTTGAGGCTGTTCGACAGCGTCGGTAAAATATCACGGAACGAAGGGTTGTCAAGCTCACCGCCCCGGTGTCAGGTATTTTGTGACCACGCCACCTGAATCCTCCAACCCAGGAAGAAAAGAAAACGTTTCTCCCGCTGCGCCGGCAGATAATAGCGACCCACCCGTGGGGGAGAGTATCTCAAGATTTGCAGGTCCCGTCAGTCTGGCAACTCTTGTCAGCCGGGTGGCTGGTTTTTTTCGGGATTTGCTCATCGCCAAATTTTTTGGTGCCGCGATGATGGCTGACGCCTTTTTTGTCGCTTTCTCTATTCCCAATCTTTTCCGGCGCATGTTTATGGAAGGAGCCCTGAGTTCCTCGTTCCTTCCAGTCTACGCAGACGTTCGGGAACGATCCGGAACCAGACAGGCCCGAAAATTTGCAGGCGGCATGTTGGTGTTTCTTATACTCGCTGGAAGCGCGGGCTGTGCGGTCGGGATTTGGTTCGCTGAGCCTTTAATGAGAGCGCTGGCTCCTGGATTTTCGAACAATCCGGGGAAACTGGATCTTGCTGCACAACTCACCAGAATCATGTTTCCGTTCATCATTTTTATCGGGTTGTGGGCGGTCGCCGCCGGTATGCTGAACGCGGCTCGACGCTTTTTCGTTCCTGCCTTGGCGCCAGCGATTCAAAACGCGATAATCATCTTTGCCCTGCTGGCGGCCGATTACCTGGTCAGCAGGGTGGAAGCCATTCGTTGGCTTGCGTGGGCCGTCGTAATTGGCGGAGCGACGCAGTTTATTTTTCTGCTCCCCTTTATGGGGAAATTGAAGATACTGCCGTTGCCCTCCATTTCCTGGAGGGTGGAGGGCCTCGGTAAGTGCCTTGCGTTGATGGGGCCGGCGGCTCTTGGAGGCGCTATTTTTCAGATCAATATTCTCGTTGATCGGTGGCTTGCATCATTCTTGGCCGAAGGGTCCATCTCTTTCCTCTACTATGCAAACCGCCTGGTTCAACTTCCTCACGGCATGCTGAGCCTGGCTGTGGTTTCCGCCGTTTTACCGGTCATGTCCGACTACGCGGCGAAGAATCGAGAAAATTCCGAGTCCGGAGATTCTGAGCGCAACACAATACTCGAGGCGGGGCGTCTGATGCTTTTCATCACCATTCCCTCTGCATTCGGTCTGATGGCATTAGCACATCCGATCATCGAGGTTATTTTCGAGCGTGGTGCTTTTACTGAGGACCATACCGTTGCGAGCGCGGCCGCCTTGCGGGCGTATGCAGCGGGATTGGTTTTTTTTGGATTCACGAGGCTTTTGGCAGGGGTATTCCATGCCCGATTGAATACGAGCTTTCCGGTACGGTGCGCCAATGTGGCCGTGCTAGCGAACGTAGCTCTCAGCATCGCACTTATGTTTCCTTTGGGGTTTGTCGGGCTCGCGCTCGCTACATCATGCGCGAGTGCTTTGAACACGGTGTTGTTGATGAGAGGCGTTCAGCGCGAATGGCTCGATTTCCCCAAAAAAGAGTTGCTCCGGTCCCTAAGCAGGCTTCTCGTGCTGGGTTTTGGGGCAGTGTTACTTGTGTATTTTCTCCATATTCAACTTATTCATTTGCAATTGTGGGATGCGCAGGGTTCATCGCTTCGCAAATTCCTGTTGATAATTTTCGAAATATCCTTGGCCGCCGGCTTCTATATTTTTCTGGCGAAAAAATTTGACTCCTCCTCTTATGAATCATGGCGCCGTTTCACCCGCTCCGCATGGAGGAAATCCTGAATAAATGAGGTTCGGTCCATGACAAAAGAGAAAAACGGTTCACTCGATGCGCGTTTGGCTGATATTTCGAGGGTTTTTCGGGACTTTCTCCTGATCGAGCGTCGTCGCGCGGCGAATACCGTAGAGAGTTACGGGCGTGATGTGGAATCGTTTTTCTTTTGGCTTCAGGAGAACGATAAAGTTTCTCCATCGAACTGGTCAAAGAGCACCTTAATTGATTATCTCAAGGATAAGCGCGAGCAGGAAAAATCAGACACAACACTGCGTCGTCACTTGGCATCTATTCGCGCACTCGCCAGACTGCTGGTCCGAGATGGATATATTGAACAGGATTTTACGGCGGACATCGTGCAGCCCTCAAGGTGGAAGCGGTTGCCCAAGACACTTTCTCAGGAGGATATGTCCCAGATATTGCTGGCACCCGATGGCAAAACTCCCCAGGCTGTTCGGGACAGGGCGATGTTCGAACTCTTATACGCCACAGGCATGCGAGTCAGCGAGCTCATTCAACTCAAGCTCAACCAGATTGAGATTGGATCGGGTTTTTGCATCGTTCATGGCAAGGGAGATAAATCCCGGCTTGTTCCGATAGGAGATGCGGCGAAAGACATGCTGGGAGATTATCTCGATACAGCTCGGCTGAGTCTTTTACGCGCCCGAAAGTCGGATTATGTGTTTCTGACTGGCAGGGGAGAGCCCATGACCCGTCAGGCCTTTTGGGCGCGGGTCAAGAGATGGTCAAAGGTAGCAGGTGTGGGCAAAGGCGTGAGTCCTCATGTATTTCGACACAGCTTCGCAACTCATTTGCTCAACCACGGAGCCGACCTGCGCGCCGTACAAGCCATGCTAGGGCATTCGGATATCTCGACCACCGAAGTCTACACACATGTGGACAGACAAAAACTTCGGGGGCTCTTGGATAAGAGCCACCCGAGAGGATAGAGAAGATTGCGAAACCAATATAAATTTCTTTTGTTGACGCCTGAAATTCTGGGGCGTACGATTTAGAGGCGCATGGGATTCCGATTCTAGAATCGAGATATAAAATACAGGGAGCCTGAATCTTTTGGCGATAAGAATGTCTGCAAGCCCGCTAGCCGGGCCGGATAGATTGGTTCATATAATCGGGAATCGGGATGAATCTTTACAGGCCCTGGAGAAGGCGTTTGACGTAAAAATCAGAATTGCATCAGAGGGGTTCGTGGTGGAGGGCCCATCCGATACGGCGGACAAAGCCCGACTGTTTCTTGACGAGTTGATCGAATGCGTGGATGAGGGATTTCGGTTCGATTCGTATAACGTCAAAACACTGGCTCAAACCGTTGCTTTGGAACAAAACGTTACGCTTCGTTCTCTGGTGACCAATCGGATATCTGTTTCTCCCAAGAAACGATATGTCGTTCCCAAAGGCCCTGTCCAGAGCGAGTACATTCGAGCGATCCGTGAAAAGGGGGTAACTTTCGGAGTCGGACCGGCTGGCACGGGAAAGACATATCTGGCGATGGCGATGGCGGTTTCCGGGTTGCTGGACAAGGCATACGCTCGTATCGTTTTGACCAGGCCAGTCGTAGAGGCAGGCGAGAAACTCGGGTTCTTGCCTGGTGATTTGCAAGAGAAGGTGAATCCGTATCTCAGGCCGCTGTTTGATGCCCTTAACGATATGGTGGAATACGAACGTGTGGAACGTTTCATTCAAAGAGGCGAGGTTGAGATAGCTCCGCTTGCCTATATGAGGGGGCGTTCTCTGAATGATTCCTTTATTATTCTGGATGAGGCGCAAAACACGACACCCGAGCAGATGAAAATGTTCCTCACCCGTCTCGGCACCCGGAGCAAGGCGGTAGTAACGGGAGATATTACACAAATCGATTTGCCAGAAACTTCGGGGTGCGGGCTGATTCATGCCCGAGATGTCTTGGGGGGATTGGGAGAAGTCAGTTTCGTCTATTTCAGTGAACGAGATGTGGTTCGCACGCAATTGGTGAGAAAAATTGTTGCTGCTTACGAAGCCCACAGCTTATAAGCAAGTGCTCGATAAAGTACTTTTATAGCCAGGGGCGTTCACATATAGCCGGTACGTCCACGATCCCTTTGATGCTGAAGGATTCTGGAGGTTAATCGCGTGATCCATCGAGCCGGCGTCGGAAAATCTGCCGGGAAATCGAAAAACATGTTTTTGCAGTTAACTGCGTCGGCTGGGCGGTCGATAGCAGGTTGTGCCTTGGCGTTTACGCGCATGAGGGTCTATCCGTGGATTCTGGGCGGGGTGCTGGCCATTCTGCTCTCGTTTTTGCTTGCAACCGATCTTTCGGCTCCTCGCGTGTCTTTTGATGTGGGTGATGTCGTTCCGAGGGATATCAAGGCCCCTCAGGATATGCGTGTAGTCGATCCCATCGCCACGAATGCGAAGCGTCAGGCGGCCAGAGAAAAAGTCCTGCCACATTACGATATCGATACCCAACTTTCCCGAGTCGTCCTCACAAAATTGAGTGGCGCTTTTGAATCCATTCAGCGGACAATTGACCAGGAACTCGAAAAGATCAAAGTCTCGCAGTTGAGTATCCGGGCCAAGCAGAGAAGCCGGACGCTTTTTTCCGAGTCGGATGCCTATCGGGAAATGTACTCCACCTCCGCCTTCATCAAGGCCGAGAAGGAGTTTCATGAACTGGTGGGTAGAACCGTTCCGGAAGAATTGTCGAATTGGCTCAGAAATGAGAGATTCGCAAACTGGATTCGGGATGACATAACCAAGTTGTTGAGGGCCGCGTTCTCACGTCAAATCGTTAGTGATAAGCGGCTATATGCCACCCATGTAGCGAAGGGCATTACGTCGCGCGACATAAGAACGGGAAACAGCGTCTCCCTCAGTCCATCTATGAATCCTCTGGAACTCCGACAGGTTGACAAATTCCTGAAGCAAGCCAGCCAGAAACTGGCCCTCAGAATTCCCCGGCGTATGCGCGGTTTGCTGATCTCACAAGTTGTGAAAATGGTTCAACCTACGTTGACGTTTAACAACAGGGTAACCCTTGAGGGCAGAGAAAAGGCTGCGGCCTCCATTGCGTCTGTATCCGAGGTTCTCAAGCAAGGGGAGATGATTGTTCGCGAAGGAGAGCGATTAAGCGAAAGGCAAATCATCAAACTCAAAAGCCTGGAAAAAATCTACCGGCAAAGCCATATTTTAGGTAACGTAACCGGAATGGCTGTTGTGATTTTTACCTTGCTCGTTCTGGCATGGATTTGTGTGCAGAAATACGACGTGAATTTTTTATCATCCCATAAAAACGTATCACTTTTTGTGATTCTGCTGTTGACCCAGGTAATCTTGTTGAAGATGGGGATTTTTTTCTCCGAGGTGTTGCATGAAACGTTTCGGGGGATTCCACTGCATTCGTTTTATTACGTCATTCCATTTTCCTCCGCACCCCTTCTCGTAGCCGTTTTGTTGGGACGTTCCCCCGCTGTATTGATGGCGGTTTTTTCTGCCGTTCTGACCGCACTGATCTTGCCGAATCATATGAACTTCAGCCTCGTTGCCTTGGCCGGTGGCGTGCTGGCTGCCGTTCGGTGGAAACAATACAGGCGCAGGACTTCTGTGCTGGTTGTGGCACTGATTTTGGGTCTGTTGGGTGCTGCGCTTGCCGTGGGCTTTAATATGCAGGAGGGTTTCAGTGCTGTAATTGTACAATGGACGGATGTTCCCATCGCCTTGCTCGGTGGTCTTGCGAACGTCATCATCGTGGCAGGTGCCATGCCATTGTTAGAGTCGATTTTCAAACTCACGACAGATATGCGTCTACTTGAGTTGGCCGATCAGAATCACCCGCTGCTGAGAAAAATGGTCGTCAATGCGCCGGGTACCTATCACCACAGCCTTCTCGTGGGTAATTTGGCCGAGGAGGCATCCGAGTCGATCGGTGCGAACCCGCTTCTTGCACGGGTGGGTGCGTATTTTCACGATATCGGCAAGATATCGAAGCCGGAGTATTTCATCGAGAACCAGGGACGCGAAAACCGTCACGACAGACTCAAGCCCAACATGAGTGCTCTTGTCCTGATCAGCCATGTAAAAGAAGGTATCGAACTCGCCAGAAACCATCAACTGCCCAGAGAAATTATCGATCTGATTCAACAACATCACGGGACATCCCTGATTCGATTTTTCTACGAGAAAGCGAAGAAGCTAAACGGGGATGGTGTGACAGAAGAATTTTTCCGCTACCCGGGGCCGAGACCCCAGACGAAAGAAGCGGGCATCCTGATGCTGGCCGATATGGTAGAGGCATCGTCACGCTCACTTCCGGACCATTCTCTCGGGCGCCTTAGCGCGTTGGTGAAAAGAATTATCGAGAGCGCCTTTGTGGAGGGGCAATTGGATAATTGCAGCCTCACGCTGAGGGATTTGAGTAACATTCAGGAAGCTTTTATGCGGGTTTTGGTAGGCATCCATCATCACCGGATTCATTACCCGGGGCAAGAAGATGTCTCCAGAAGAGGGGCTGCGAATGGAAATTCTCGTCAAAAACGATCAGAAGCTTTTCGCGTTGGATCACAAGGCACTGGGGCAGCGCTTGGAGGTCATACGGCAGGCTATCGGCTCAGAGGATGACTGGTTGAGTATCGT
The DNA here is from genome assembly GCA_965200245.1 of bacterium. GTDB lineage: Bacteria > UBA8248 > UBA8248 > UBA8248 > UBA8248 > Bin107. The sequence goes on from CBDATS010000015.1 coordinate 219,865, forward strand.
ATTCCTTCGAGACGATAAAATGCGAGCGTTGAATTTCCGATATCGCGGGGAAAAGGAAACGACTGATGTATTGGCTTTTCCGCCAGCGGAATTTTTCCCGGCCGCGAGTGAGCAACAAGATGGGAAAACATTCTTGGGCGAATTGGTCATCTGCGTGGATGAGGTGATTCGACAGGCGGATAATCAGGCACTTGATTACGGAATGTTGGCAGACCGTCTGCTTGTGCATGGCCTTTTGCATCTCAAGGGATATGATCATTACACGAAGTCGGAATGCGCGAGGATGAGAGAGGAAGAAAAAAAAATTGCCCGCCTGCTTGACGGGGAATGGTTACTCAAACGGGAGCCAGGAAGTTCTTCCCCATCGGGTGGGAGATCGTGAGTTCGTGCCGTCCTTGCGGGTGTGTGGATGAGCACCGGGAGTTTAGAGAAGACCTGTAATCGATTCCGCCCTGATTTGATTACCGAATACTCGCAATTAGTGGTGGTGAAATGGGTAGTCTTCGACTCATCGTCGGCTTGATTCTGGCGTTGGCGATTTCAAGCTTTGGCGTCATCAACATGAACCCGGTGACTGTCGCCTATTATCAGGGTTCCATCAATTTGCCTCTTTTCTATGTTCTTCTGGTGGTATTTGCATGCGGGTTCATGGTGGCTTGGCTTGGTGGCACCTTGGATAGATTGAAGTTCAGAAACCAAATCGTAAAATTAAAGCGCGAAGTAAAGACGTTGGAAAGCAATTTGGGTAAAGCACGCAAGAAAAGTGGCAAATTCCTTCCCATGGGCAATCCAGATACAGATGATTCGGCAAATACGGGCCATGGGCGCGCGTCAGAAATCAATCCCAAATCCGAAATGAGTCTCTCACCCCGCGAATCAAGGGCGGAGTAGTTATGTCTCCCTTCAAAGGCACTCTCCAAAGTGAAAAGGAAAAGAACGGATCTGCCAAGAAGAAGCGTGGGCCATCTCCCGCAATGCGCCAATACCTGGAAATGAAAAGACGCTATCCCGACGCGATGCTGTTTTTCCAGTTGGGTGATTTCTTCGAGATGTTTTATGAAGACGCGAAGCTTGGGGCCAAAATTCTGGAACTCGCGTTGACGTCACGTCAAAGCGATAATCAGGGGCCTATCCCGATGTGTGGCGTGCCTTGTCATTCGGCATCTGCTTATTGTGGGCGCTTGCTGGAAGCGGGCTATAAAGTTGCCATATGCGAGCAAGTGGAAGATGTGGGAGAAAGCAGGGGAATTGTCAAACGCGAGGTGACTCGTGTTCTCACGCCGGGTACTTCGATTGCCGACCTTGATTTGCTGGACAGCAAGGAATCTCAATATCTTGTGGGGGTCGTCCTGTCGCTGGTAAATGAAGAATTACTTTGGGGAATGGCGTGGCTTGATAGTTCGACCGGAGAATTTTGCGCGACCGAAGCGAAAGGTGCTGACGCCGAGGGGCTCATTTGCAGCCAGTTAGAGAGACTTTCTCCCCGCGAACTCATCTTGCCGGATGTATTTTCCCTGCCTGATGCAATGAAAAGGAAAATCGATGAACTGAGCATTTATGTTGAAAAAAGACCAGCCACCACATTCCATGAGCCACTGGATTTCAAAACCAAGGAAGACATATTCCCGGATGAAGCAAAGGTTTCGACGAATCCGGCGGCCGTGGATGCTGCCGTAGGCGTTTTGACGTATCTCAAGGAAAATCAGCCTAGAGATTTTTCCCACCTCAAACCTGTATATTTTTCGCGACTTTCGGATACCATGGTTCTTGATGCAGCTACATTAAGAAATCTGGAACTCATCTACTCGGCCTTTGACCGTGGGAAAAAGGGAACTTTGTTCGGTTTGTTGGATGAGACACTGACGGGTATGGGAGGGCGTCTGCTCAAAAAATGGATTCTCTCCCCCTTGATTCAAAAAAAAGACATTGAGTATCGCGCCGAAGCCGTACAAGAACTCGTGGATGATTCCGATTTCCTGAATACCCTCAAAAATGCACTCGAGCCCATACAGGATATCGAACGTCTTCTGGGTCGCGTGGGATCTCAAACTGCAAACGCCCGGGACCTGGCGGGACTTGGTGTATCGTTATCTGTTTTGCCGGATGTGCTTGGGTCTATACAAGACAGTGACTCCGAGTTGTTCCGATCCGTTCTATCGGGGTGGGATTCCTTGGAAGATGTAGCATCGGAACTGAAGAATGCAATTGTGGATGATCCGCCTGTTTCGATTAGAGAAGGTGGAATTTTTCGCACTGAATATGATCAGGAACTAGCTCGACTGAGGAAGGCTCAGCAGGAGGGCAATACGTGGCTGAAGGATTACGAACACAAGGAAAAAGAAAGAACGGGGTTGCCTCTGAAAATCGGGTTCAATCGTATTTTTGGATACTATCTCGAAATACCCAAACGGTTTAGTGAGCAGGTACCGATGGAATATGCGCGCAAGCAAACCCTCGTTTCCGCAGAACGGTACATAACTTCTGAATTAAAAAAGATGGAAGAAGACATCCTGGGAGCAGAAGGGAAATCCCATCATCTTGAGTTTATGCTTTTTGGACGGTTGAGGGTTAAAATATCGAAACATGCCAGGCGCATACTCGCTGTTGCAGATCGGATAGCACTTCTGGATGTTGTTTTGTCCTTGGCACTTGTTGCTCGAAAATATGGATACATCAAACCGCAAATCCTGGATTCTATAGACATTGAGATCATTGAGGGGAGGCATCCCGTCATGGAATCGGAGAATCCCGGAACTTCTTTCGTGCCGAATGATTTGTCGGTTAGCGACGACCGCCGGATCCTCATTATTACAGGGCCGAATATGGCCGGGAAATCCACCTACCTGCGCCAATCTGCGCTCATCATTTTGATGGCGCAAATCGGCAGTCTCGTTCCCGCGAAGAGCGCGAGAATCGGTCTGGTCGATAGGGTGTTCACGCGTGTTGGCGCGCATGACCGGCTTTTGGAGGGACAAAGCACCTTCATGGTCGAAATGGTGGAAACGGCCACTATACTGAGAGAGTCGACGGAGAGAAGTTTTATAGTATTGGACGAAGTGGGCCGAGGTACGAGTACTTATGATGGGGTGAGCATCGCTTGGTCAATTGTAGAATATCTGCATAATGAAATCCGGCACAGGTCGAGAACCTTGTTCGCTACCCACTATCATGAATTGGCTGAACTCTCGAAAGAACTCGAATGTGTACAAAATTTGACAGTCGAGGTTCGGGAGTGGGGTGATGAAATCGTTTTTCTGCGAAACGTGACCGATGGAAGTTGCGACAGAAGCTATGGCCTCCAGGTAGGCAGGTTGGCGGGACTCCCGGAAGAAGTCATCGCCAGGGCGAAGGGTTTGCTCTCAAAGTTCGAAAATGCAGAGACCATGTCCCGCCCTGACAGGAAGGGGTTCAATTTGAATAATAGCCAGGAAAACGGGCAATTGCCCTTGTTTGATCGCGTGGATTCCAGTGTCGAGAAGTTGTTGAAAGATATTGACCCGGATTCCCTGACACCTCGCCAGGCCCTGGATGCCCTGTATGAGCTAAGAAAGCTTATGGAAACCAGCGAACAGTGAAGGAACCTATAGGCAACATAACAAACAGTGTGGTTTCGTTTGAAAAAGCCTTGAAAACTCATCCCATTGCAGGTTTTCTTATAGGATAGTACTGAATTCTTAAAGTGGCAGTAGAAAATATGTTATCTAAAGATCAGAAATCATTTGTTTTGAAAAAATCGACCATATTTATCTATCTGTTCTTCGCCTTGGTGGGACCTGTATTTTCCGCAACCGATGGCCAGGATGAAATTCGGATGAAAGATATAGTTGTGGTTGAAAAAAACGAGGAATTATTGGTTTTTGGATTGCTCTTGGGTGCGTTTTCACCAAAACTACTGGAGGCCATCCATAGTGGAGTGACTACCAAATTCAGTTTCGAACTTAGTCTGATCCGTTCCAGAAAGTTGATCTATGATTTGGAAGTATCCTCCCGGCAACTGGATCACCAGGTGAAGTATAGCGCGTTGAAAAAAACTTACACTTTCCACTTGAAAGAGGATGCGAAAGATATCAGGCGCAGGGTAACAGAGAGCCAAGGTGAAATGATGGATTGGATGCGCGAGTTGAATGGTGTGCCCATTGCCTCTCGTGAGCTATTGTCCCCAAATGGTCTATATTATGTCAAAATCAGAGCGCGCTTGAATCATGTGGATTTTGTTTTTCCGTTTAACTACTTGCTTGCTTTTTGGGGCAAGAAGTCTGACTGGAGCTATTCCCGGACATTTAGTTCTCAAGGAATGTGAGTTGTGGATTCAAATAGTCAGAAAAGTCTAGACATTTCATTGTGCCGACGAAGAATCCTTTTGCGATCGTTGTTCGCTTTAATCGTTATAGCGACTCTTTCTTTCACGACTTGGATATATTTCGAAGAACTTGAACCGGAAGTTCCCCTCCTCAACAATGTCGTCATATTTGCGCTTATAAACTTGAGCATCATTCTGCTCATGGTAGTTATTCTCCTGGTGGCGAAGAACCTGGTGCGTCTTTATTACGAAGGAACAACCGTCGGGCGTTCACGCTTGCAATTAAAGCTTGTGTTGGCATTTGTCGGATTTACGCTCATTCCTGCAGTGGCTCTTTTTGTCGTGGCTAGTGGCTTGATTAACCAGAGTTTTAATGCTTTGTTCAACATGAATGTAGAGCGTGTGCTTAAAGGGTCATTCGAGGTGGCTCAAACCTATTATCGAGAGGTGGAGCGAAACGCACTATTCAGTGCGAGTCGACTTGTACTTAAGTTGGAGAAGACACGTCCTGACAAATTGGAAAATCCCAAGGCAATCGAAAAAATACTGGAGTCTGAAAGAAAGGACTTGGGGGTGGATTTCATCCAGTTCTACGATAGGGATAGGAAGGAGATTGTATCGGTCAGGCGGCCGGGAGTGGAGTCATCCTCCAGGTTCTCGCCACTGGTGGGATACGTGGAACAAGTAATCGGTGGGGAATCACATTCAAGTATAGAAAGCTGGGAAAAAGGCGATGTCATCTATGGCGTGTCGCCACTGAAGGTTCAAAAAAAAGTGGTGGGGTTTGTTGTTGTTTCTAAATTTGTGCCTGAAAATTTAGTTGCAAAGGTAAAAAGCATATCGGACTCTTTTGTGAATTACAAAGAATTGGAACTCTCCAAGAATCCAATCAAAGCGAACTACATCATCACTTTTTTGGTTGTCACCTTGCTGATTCTGTTTGCCGCCATTTGGTTTGGATTCTATCTGGCTCGCGGCATCACGGTTCCGATCGAAAAATTAGCGGAAGCTACGAGGGCGGTATCAGAGGGCAACCTGGAACATCGTGTTGATACACATGCGGGTGACGAGGTGGGAATTTTGGTTCGCGCATTCAACAATATGACAGAGGAGTTATTGGCCAACAAGGAGAAAATCGAAGAATCTTCGGAGACCCTTCGCCGCTCCAATCTGGAGATAGACAGGAGGCGAAGGTATATGGAAGCGATGCTCGAAAATATCGGAGCCGGTGTGGTATCAATCAATCGACGTGGTCGCATTACCATCCTCAACAAAGCAGCTGGAGAATTGCTGGGCATTGAGCCTCATCGTGCAGTAGGGCGAATGTTCAGCGAGGTTTTTGAAAACACGCACCTCGAACCGGTTCGCCAGTTGATGCGTTCGATGAGGGGAAAAAACCACCAAAGCGCATCAAAGCAAGTGGAAATCATGATTGACGGGCGCGTGCTCACGCTGCGCGCGAGTTTGACTCTGCTCAATAGTGCGGATGGGGGCCGTCTTGGAGCTGTTATTGTGTTTGATGATATGACCGCCTTGATACGTGCCCAGAAAGTGGCTGCATGGCAGGAAGTGGCTCAAGGTATCGCGCATGAGATCAAGAATCCACTTACGCCGATCCAACTGTCCGCTCAGAGGATGAGAAGAAAATTTGAAAGTGAAGCGTATGATTTCGAGGAAGTATTTGATTCTTGTACGGATACCATTATTAGCCAGGTGACGAGCCTGATTGAAATGGTGGATGAGTTCAGTCGATTTGCTCGGATGCCGGAGCCGAGATTGAGGTTTTGCGCGTTTGTACCACTAGTCGAAGACGTGGCGAATTTATATCGTGGCAGGAAGGGGTCGGTGGAATTTTCCATTCAAATCAACGCGGTGAATACAGCGGTCATGGCGGATCCCGAGCAATTACAGCGTGTGTTCATGAATTTGCTGGAAAACGCTTTCGAGTCCCACAAGTTTGGGGGCGTGGTCGATTTGCAAGCATGGAGCGATCAAGACAGGCATATGATAGTCGTTGAGGTCGCTGATCAGGGGCAGGGCATATCGGAAAACATGAAGGGGCATATATTTTCGCCATATTTCTCCACGAAAAATAGAGGCTCTGGGTTGGGTTTGGCCATTTGCCAGCGAATTTTAGCGGATCACCATGGAACGATAAGCGTCCGAGACAATCATCCTGTGGGTTCCATTTTTCGTGTCACATTGCCGTTGGCACCTGCTTCGGGTGTCCCGCCCCAAAAACAAAGGATGGCTTCGATTGGATAAGGGACATGTCCTCATCGTCGATGATGAGCCTGAAATTCTCGCGAGTCTGGAAGGTGTTTTGCAAGATGAAGGCTATCGCGTAGAGCAGGCGGATTCTGGTGAATACGCTCTTCATCTGATCCGAACCGAAACCCCGGATGTGGTTTTAGTTGACATATGGATGCCGGGAATCGATGGGATTAAGACCTTGCAAGCGGTCAAAAGTTTGGATGCGTATGTTGAAGTCGTTGTGATGTCAGGACACGGAAGCATAGAAACTGCCGTTACCGCCACAAAATTGGGAGCCTTCAATTTTATTGAAAAACCTCTTTCCATCGATACAGTTTTGCGCATAGTCGATTCTGCTGTTCGATCTCGAAAGTCTAAGGAGTTCAAGACAAGTGCGGTAGCCGGTATGATGTTGGATGGCACCAGTAAAAGTATTCAGACAGTCCGAAAAACTATCCGGAGAGTTGCTGGAGAAACTGGTCCCTTGTTGGTAGCAGGTGAAAGAGGAACCGGCAAGCGATTTATTGCAAGGGTAATTCAAAAGAACAGCCTTGGGCCAGAGCGGGACTTCAGACCTGTTCATTGCCGATCGCTATTTCCCAAAACAGAGAAAAAACAATGGAAAGAAACAATCGCGAGGCTTGTGCCCGATACATTTCAGGGCGTGGTATATCTTGATGGGCTGGAACATGTGCCGGTGGCGGAGAGAGAGACTCTGCTATTGCAACTGATCAAGTCTCTGAACGATTCGATGCGGTTAATCATATCCTTTGCTCATGTCGGTGCTTCGAGGGACAAAACCTATGTACGAACTTTGTCTGCAAACATTGGTGCTGATGTAATACATTTGCCCTCCTTACGCGAACGCAGAGCAGACATCTTGCCATTGGCCAATAGGTTTTTGGCTGAATGCGTCGAAGTGGGTGGGAACGAAAAGGAATTCTCCGAAGATGTTGTTGTGCTTCTGAAAGAATATGATTGGCCGGGCAATATCGCGGAACTGAAAGGGGTGGTGACCAATGCGGCGTATGCATCGAAAGGAACGGAGATTCGCATTGGGCACATGCCGCATTTCGTACGAGAGACTTCCGCTTTTGGTACGGATGCATCGGAGGACACAACGCCTTCGAATTTTGATATGGCCAGAACCCAATGGGAAAGACAGTATCTCACCTTTCATTTGGAGGAGAACGGCTGGAACATCAACAAAACCGCAGAAGTGGTTGGCATGGCGAGGTCTGTCTTAAAGCGGAAAATCAGATTATATAAAATCAAGCCGCTATCATCTGTGCCAACTAAGCTGAGAGCGGCGAGCCAGCGGAGTATTTCGAAGAGTGTCGTGCTGTATGGTCGGGGGCTTCATTCAGGATTGAAAACTGGTTTAATCATTGAGCCCATGCCTCTGGGAAGCGGGATTCAGTTCGGCAACCTGACAAGCCCTGACATCGTGAAAGCGAATATCGATTTCGTGGATGGAACCAACCATGCGACCAACTTACGAAACGGAGCGGTGACGGCTCGAACGATTGAGCATCTCATGAGTGCGCTGCATGCATACAAGATCAGCAACATTCTCATAAAGTTGAACGAGGAAGTTCCCGTCATGGATGGGTCGGCAGTGGAATTTTGTCGCTTGCTTGAAGAGGCAGGCATTGAGACTCAGAAAGAAAACCGCGAAGATTTATGGGTTGATAAGGTTTACGAAGTTGGTGATCCGGATGATGAGAAGGGCTGTATTCGCATTGAACCGTCGGATTCTTTCTCGATTTCATATCTCTTGGATTACCCTGATCCGATTGGGAAACAATCTTACTTGTATGAACACAAAAATGCATTAAGTTTTCAGGAAGAAATCGCACCGGCTCGTACGTTCGGTTTTGTATCGGAATTGGAAGCGCTCGAAAAAATGGGGTTGGCCGAGGGAGGTCGATGGGACAACGTGATCCTCGTGGATAAGACCCGTGTCGTGAATACCCAATTGCGATTTCCTGATGAGTTCGTTCGTCATAAAATTTTGGATATCATTGGAGATCTGTATTTAATCGGTAGGCCGATTCGAGGCAAAGTAACCGCCGAAAGGAGTGGTCATCGGCACAATGTCGCTTTAGTCAAGAAACTAATAGAAGCCCATGGCTGATTTCGAATTTCGTCCGAACCGTTCCGCTTCCTGAAACCATGGAACATTACTGTTGAACGAATATCGCCTGACATACCGCGACGCGGGCGTCGACGTGGGTTTGGGGGAGGGGTTCGCTCAAGCTATCTCTCAGATAGCAAAATCCACTCATGACAGCCAAAAGGGCCGTATCTTGCGCGGACCATCGGATTTTGCAGGCTGGTTTCGGCTCGGGAAATATGAAGATCCTGTAATCGTTTCAGGCACAGACGGCGTTGGCACAAAATTGCTTCTGGCTCAGGAATTCGGGCGACATGATACTGTCGGAATTGATTTGGTGGCCATGTGCGTTAATGACATCTTAACCACAGGAGCAGAACCGCTTTTTTTTCTTGACTACATAGCGACAGGCAAGATTGACGAAAGTGTTTTGAAGACGGTCGTGTCCGGTATCGCTCAAGGATGTCGTGAGGCGGGCTGTGCTCTCCTCGGAGGCGAGACGGCCGAAATGCCTGGTATGTATAAACCAAATGTGTACGACCTCGCCGGATTCGCTGTAGGCGTTGTGGAACGCAAGGCGTTGGACAATTATACGCGCGTGAAAGCAGGTGACGCCATACTGGCGCTGCCTTCCTCAGGAATACATAGTAACGGATATTCCATGGTGCGGAAGATATTCGACTCGAAAGAAACACGGAGTGAGGCAACGCGAAGACTGGGCATACCTATCGAGGATGTTTTGTTGGAGCCGACTCGTATTTTCACTAAAGGAGCGAATTGCATCCGAGGTGATGAGAGTGTAAGCGATATCGCGCACATTACGGGAGGCGGCATTCCGGGAAACGTGAGTCGTGTGATGCCGGATGATTTGCAAGCGATCTTTCATCCAGAAAAATGGGCGACGCCGGAGATATTTCAATTGATCCGGGAGTTTGGCCCGATTGATTACGCAGAGATGTATCGCACTTTTAACATGGGGTTAGGCTTTGTCTTCTTCGTGAGGGCGGAGCGTGTGGACTCTTTACTCGAAGATTTCCAGAACGCAGGTGAGGAAACTATGGTTGTCGGTGAGGTAGTCAAGATGCCGAAATCCGGCCGTTCTGTTGTAATAGAGGGCAAATTTTAGTGTATTCAAATACACGGTTGCGTGTGGGCGTTTTGGCTTCGGGTCGTGGATCGAACTTGCAGGCCCTGATCGATTCTGGGCGGAACCTGAATTTTCCGGCGGAAGTCGTCTTGGTTTTAAGCGACAGGAAAAAGGCGTACGCGCTCGAACGCGCCTCAAAAGCTGGAATACAGAATCAGTATCTGTCTCCCGGGGACGATGGTTTTTTTGATAAAATGGGAGATGCAATCGAGAGGTGTGGAATTGGACTAGTCTGTTGCGCCGGTTTTATGCGCGTATTGCCGCCGAGATTCGTGAGCCGTTTTGCAGGGAAAATCATCAACATTCACCCTTCGCTTCTACCGAGTTTCCCTGGGCTGCACGCACAAAAAAAAGCCTTGGACGCCGGGGTAAGGGTGACTGGCTGCACGGTCCACTTCGTAGACGAGGGGGTGGATACGGGGCCGATTATTTTACAAGCCGCCGTGCCTGTGTTGCCTGCTGACAATGAAAAAAAACTTTCAGAAAGAATTCTCGCTTATGAACATCGCTTATATCCTTTGGCAGTGCGGCTCATCGCCGAGGGGCATGTTCACAGCGTCGATGGGGTCGTGCAATTTGCAGTGGACGCTGGCATTGATATCAGAGGCTTCATTTCGCCCGTCTCCGAATAGTCTTCATATAGGATTTCAAGGATTTGCTTAAGCTAAGTTGCTGTATATCGATAGTTGGATTTTCATTTTTCCTTTCTTTGCATTTCTTCGTTCCCGCGGTATCGCAGGGGGGAGAATCGCATGAGGAAGCGGAGAAAATAATCGCTGCACTCCAGAAAAAATATGAAGCCCTGGAATCTTTGCAAGCCGCATTTGAACAGAAAAATGAATTGAAATCCCTTGGACGAACAACGAGGTCAAAAGGTCACCTTTCCTGGAAAAAGCCCGGAAAATTGCGCATGGAATATGTCGAGCCGGAAAGACAGGTTCTGGTCTCTGATGGTCGCTCGTTTTGGCTTTACACGGCTCGCCTGAAGCAGGTGATGGTTTCCAGGAACGGGGGCTTCGGTTTTGGTACCACCCCTTTGTTGTTCTTGTCGGGTAAGGGAAATCTGAAGAGGAATTTTTTTGTGGCAGTGGAAGAAGTTGGAATTGCCAGACGAAGCGGAGGAATCTGGAAAGCTGGGCAGCCTCATCGCATTCGCCTGGAACCAAGATCTACGGGTGCTTCGTTTCGTCGCATGTGGATAGAGACGGAGGCTGAAAATTTCCGAATCCTTACTTTGGCATATATTGATAATTTCGGTAACAAAAGTCACCTTCGGTTTTCAAATGTCAAAGAAAACGTCAGAATCACACAAGAGGAATTTAGGTTCATAGTGCCGCCAAATGCCGAAGTTCTCCAGATGCCGTCTCAGAACAATCAGCGAAAATAAGGAATCATTCGAGAATGGCAATGCAAATCATCAACTGGGTGATGGGTTTTGGGCAGACGATTTTCTGGGCTGTGCTGGTTTTGGGGCTACTCATTTTTATCCATGAGTTGGGACACCACCTCGTCGCGAAATGGCTCAAAATCGGCGTATCTACGTTTTCCTTGGGTTTTGGTCGTCGTATCTGGGGTTTTCAGCGAGGTGAGACGGAATATCGTGTCTCTCTGATTCCCTTGGGAGGTTATGTGAAACTCGTAGGAGAGGACCCTGAAGTGCAGCCTGATAATCCTTCTGCACCCAGAGAGCCAGATGAGCCGGAAAAATCATTCTATTTGCGTCCTGTGAGCCACCGATTCGCGGTCATTTCGGCGGGACCGCTATTTAATGTCGTCCTCGCGATTCTCCTTAGTTGGGGTTTGCACATCTGGGGTATTCCTGTGCCGGGGACGTGGGTTGGTGGTGTATTGCTCAATATGCCTGCGCAACAGGCGAATCTCCAAACCGGCGATCATATCTTAGCTATTGATGGAAAGCAGATTCAAAAATGGTCCGAACTCGTTGAAATTGTGCGGAAAAATGCCGACAACAAACTCGTATTTACAGTGGACCGCGATCGTAGAATTTTTGAAACGTCCATTATCCCGACATCGAAGAACGAGGCGGGCAAAGATTTAGGTTATGGCCGAATCGGCATCAATATCGGTCAAGGCACCTACACTGAACGCTTTGGCCTCCTCGAATCCTTGGGCAAGGGGTTCGTGCAAAACTACCGCATTGCTAGCTTGACTGTCTTGACACTGTACTCGATGCTCACGAAGACCATTCCGGCGGATATCGGCGGTCCGATTCGCATTTCCGTGGTGGCCGCGGAGCAAGCGCAGCGCGGATTCCGTTATCTCGTCATGTTCACAATTTTACTGAGCGTTAATCTGGCGATTCTGAACTTGTTGCCAATACCGGTTCTCGATGGAGGGCATATTTTTTTCTTGCTTATCGAAGGCTTGCGTGGCAAACCTATAAGCCTCAGGGTTCGGGAGATGGCTATGCAGGTTGGCACCGTGCTTCTCATTGGATTGATGATCTTTGCTACCTACAAGGACAGCGTGTATTATCTCTTCAGGAGCGAACCGGAGACTGTTATGAAAAAAGAAAATCAAGAAGAAAAGGTGAAGGACACCTCAAAACCAACTCCTGCGCCCTCAAAAAATGAATAGGGAGTGTGGCGATGTTTGATCCCTTTACTGACGACGTTTTTTATACGAAACCCATACCGGGAGTTGGCCTCCCTCCCAAAGAGCAGGGTAGTACTTCCTTGCCAATGCTTGAAATGGATGATACGGGTGAAGCATTGCCTTGCGCGGACCCTTCTTTATTTCCGCTGAATCGTCGAAAAAGCACTCAAGTAGAAGTACGAGGAGTCAAAATCGGCGGTGGCGCTCCTATCGTCGTGCAATCAATGTGCAATACCTACACGCACGATGTCGAGGCAACCGTAGCTCAAATAGAGCGCCTGGAAACCGCAGGATGTGAAATCGTGCGTTTGGCTGTTCCTGATGAGAAATCGGCGAATGCGCTCTATGAAATCAGAAAGCGCACCGAAATGCCCTTGGTGGCGGATATCCATTTCGACTATCGCTACGCCTTGGTGGCGGCGGATGCGGGCATCGATTGCTTGCGCATCAATCCCGGCAACATCAATGGAGAAAAAAGGGTGAGCGAAGTGGTTGCCTCCGCAAAAGACCATGGCTTGCCCATTCGTGTGGGTGTCAATGCGGGTTCTTTGGAAAAGCACCTGCTCGACCGATTTGGCGGTGCTACGCCCGAGGCGATGGTGGAAAGTGGTTTGCGTCACGTCGCGATGCTAGAGAAACGAAATTTTTATGACGCGAAAATCTCCCTGAAGGCTTCCGATGTCGCTCGGGCGGTGAAAGCCTATCGTTTGATGGCAAAACGAGTCGAGTATCCTCTTCACCTAGGCATAACGGAGAGTGGGAGCCTCCAGACGGGCAGCATAAAGAGTGCTGTTGGTCTGGGTATCCTTCTGGCGGAAGGTATTGGCGACACCATCCGCGTATCCTTGGCGGCGGATCCGGTGGAAGAGGTGCGTGTGGGATACGAAATTCTCAAAAGCCTGAAATTACGCCAAAAGGGAGTAAATGTTGTCGCGTGTCCTTCATGCGGCCGCGTCCAGATTGACGTGGACAAGCTTACGATGGAAGTTGAGCAGGAACTTGCGCATATTAATGCCCCAATCACGGTGGCTGTCATGGGTTGTGAAGTAAACGGCCCGGGCGAAGCGAGAGACGCAGACATCGGCGTGGCTGGCGGTCATAAGCGAGCCCTGATATTCATGAAAGGTGAAAAATCGGGCTTAGTGTCCTACGATGAAATCAAGAAAAACCTGGTCGAGCGTGTAGAAGAACTCGCGGCTCAATACGAAAATGGCAATTCTGAAGTAGTTCATTCCTGAGAAAAATCTGATTCATGCGATTTTCAAGGGGTTTTTTTTCCACATTAAAAGAAGCGCCTGCAGAAGCGGAGGTCGTCAGCCATAAGCTCATGGTGAGGGCAGGTATGATTCGCCGGTTGGCGGCTGGCGTATATACGTTATTACCCCTCGGCGTGCGCGTACAACGTAAAGTAGAGCAGATTTTACGTGAAGAATTAAATCGCTCAGGTGCGCAGGAAGTTTTTCTGCCCACGCTGAATCCCGCCGAGCTTTGGCGAAAAACCGGACGATGGGAAGTATATGGCAAAGAACTGATTCGATTGAAGGATCGCCATGAGCGTGATTTTTGTCTGGGACCCACGCATGAAGAAGTAATTACCGATCTGGTAGCGCGTGAAGTGAGAAGCTACCGGGATCTTCCTCTTAACCTGTATCAGATTCAAACGAAATTCAGAGACGAGATACGACCCCGTTTCGGCGTGATGCGCGGACGGGAGTTTACGATGAAAGACGGCTACAGCTTCGATCGGAATGAAGCGGATGCAGAGAAAAGCTATGAAGAAATGGTGCAAGCCTATACGCGTATCTTTCGGCGCTGTGGACTGAAGTTCAGCGCTGTGGAAGCGGATTCAGGGGCTATTGGCGGGAGTTTTTCACACGAGTTTATGGTGATGGCCGATACAGGTGAGGAGGCAATCACCGTTTGCGACTCTTGCGGTTACGCGGCGAATGTGGAAAAATCCTTGGTTAGCTTGGAATTGCCAGAGAATGAGGGGGGCGAACTCCAAAAAGTCCATACTCCCGGAGTTCATACGATAGAAGAAGTGGCGGAATTCCTTTCTTTGTCGCCAAATCGGATGCTCAAAACTCTTTTGTATATTGCTGATGGTGCCCCAGTCGCCGCAATGGTTCCAGGCCACAGGGAATTGAACGAAGTCAAGCTGAAGAATGCGCTCGATGCGGTGGATATCGAGCTTGCTGACGCCGAGACGGTCCAGAAACTTACCAACTCTGAAGTGGGTTTTGCGGGTCCCATAGGTTTGTCGAAAGTTCGACTTGTGGCCGATTCCTCTATCGAGAACAGCGGCGGCTTGGTTGTCGGAGCGAATGAAACGGACCATCACTATACAGGTGCATGCGAGGGTCGTGACTTTTCTGTAGGCGAATACGCGGACATCACGGTTGCGCAGGAAGGAGATTCCTGCCCCAAGTGTGGGTTTAGGCTGGACATCAGACGTGGCATCGAAGTGGGGCATGTCTTCAAGCTGGGTTGCAAGTATTCCGAATCCCTGGATGCAATCTATCAGGATGAGAACGGTGAGACGCACGCCATCGTCATGGGTTGTTATGGGATTGGCGTGGGCCGGACAGTAGCTGCGGCCATAGAACAGAATCATGATATCGACGGTATCGTTTGGCCTGCTCCCATCGCGCCGTATCATGTGGATATCATTCCGGTGAAGCTGGATAATGAAATCATGGAGGTTTGCGGCCAAATATACGACTCGCTTGAGAGCGCGGGTGTGGATGTCGCGTTCGATGACAGGGATGAGCGCCCAGGTGTGAAATTTAAGGATGCTGACCTCATCGGTTTCCCCTATAAAGCAGTCATTGGGCCGAGGGGACTCAAAGAGGGCAAATTAGAGATAAAATCAAGAAGAACCAGTGAAACACAATTTGTAGCGATTAACGAAGCGGTATCTTTTCTTGCAAATCTCATCGCAGGAGAGATGAAATCTGTCGAATGATTCGGGGTTCTCTGACTCTCTGCCGAAGCGACTCTTGACTCTTCATTCTCATGTGTTGGTGAGTCCAGGTTTTGGGGAGACAAAATAGAAAACTTGACGATTTTGGGCACCTGCATTTATATTCTGCATCGGTAGTAGGTTGAAGTTTCGCAGGGAGATATGCAAGCGTGGCTTATAGTGGAGTTCGGGAGTGTGCTGTTTGCGCTTGGCGAGAGGGTTGTCGCCTGAGATATCGAAATGAACCGGACGGAGCGATCTTCTGCCCGGAATTTTCTCCAGACTTAAGATTACAACAAACCGAATCGAAGAACATATCATCTTCATCCGAACGCAGGAACAGGGAGCAAATGACAAATGAGACGTGAAATTGAGATTCTTGTTTTGCTCTTGTTGGGATATTTGTGCTTGATGCTAGGCTTTCGCATGGAAGATATCGGAATGCAGGTTTTCTTCTATATTCTCTCGGCCATGTTTTTTTTCGCCATATTCCGACCCAAACAGTCTCCCTAACAGGGTGCATCCCGGCGGCGTAGCTCAACTGGTTAGAGCATACGGCTCATATCCGTAGTGTTGGGGGTTCAAGTCCCTCCGCCGCCACCATTTCCTCGCCGCTCAGGGGAGGATGTTTCTGGTGATTTCAGACTCCTCACGACCGGTCTCTTTGAAAATAAAAAAAACGTTCGAAGCCAAGGTGAGAAAGGGTCTAAAAAATTCGGCTTATCAGTCCGGAACCGCCCCTTTGCTCGTCGGTTTTTCGGGTGGAGCTGATTCCACTGCTCTTTTGCTGTCTATCAAGTCTGTTCTTTCGGATTCACAACCCCTGTGCGCTGTTCATGTAGATCATGGACTTCGTGGCAATCTGTCGAAAAGAGATGCTGAACATACCGAGAATGTGTGTCGTCAGTATGGCATAGATTTTTGTTACAGGCGTGTTCATGTGTCTGGCATTTCGCATTTGGGTCTCGAAGGGGCTGCTCGCGAATCCAGACGCTCTGCATTTCTTGCTGTCGCTCGGGAAATGGGAGCCGATACATTCGCGTTGGCCCATAGCATGAATGATCAGGCCGAAACCGTGCTCATGCGCTTATTTGAAGGAGCAGGCGTGAGAGGAATTTCCGGCATGAAATGGCGGACACTCATTCCATCAAACGGAATGGATGATCTCTACATTATTCGGCCTTTTTTAGGTGTGTCTCGCGAGGAAATAATGGAATACCTGAGGGCACAAGGAGTCTCTTGGGTTGAGGATGAAACAAACGAAGATGAAAGCCGCCTCAGAAATCGCATACGCAAGAAAATTATTCCTGCGATTCGAGAATATATTGGTGATGCGGCCATTGCAGGAATTGCCAAGAGTGCGAGGGTAACAGCCCCTATTATCACTTTCATGGATGAGATGTCTAGGGACTTGAATGCGAATTACATCCATGAAGATAATGGGAAACTTGTAGTAACTCCCCTAGAGGAGGTGAAAACCCTCGATCCTGCGCTTAGAGCGGAATTTTGGCGCTCGGTGCTTGCAATGCTTGCTGACGTATCGTCTGTTCACATTGGTAGGCGTGCTCTCTGGAGGTGGATTGAAGGTTTAGACGCTATGGTGATGAGTGACAAGCCATCGGGTGTGTTGAATTTGGTGGGCATCTTGGAAGCCAGGAGAGAATACGACCGGTTGATCTTTGGATATGCCAGTCTTCATTCGGAGTTGCTTGAGGTGGCGAGGCTGAAAATTCCAGGAAAGACGGTTCATCGTTCGCTTCGTCTTGTAATAGAAGCTTCATATGACTTGTCACATTATCCCTGCGAAGTGTGGGAGGCGCGGCTGGATGCAGCAAAACTGGGCGAGGGTGCCGTTGTACGGACACGGCGTAACGGGGATCGTTTTCATCCCTTAGGCCGGGAAAAATCAAGGAAACTCAAGGATTATTTTATTGAGAAGAAAATACCGAAACCTCGAAGGGATCAAGTTCCCCTTTTAGCCCATGGTAACAAGATAGCTTGGATTATCGGTCATCAGGTCTCAGCAGAATTCGTGCTTGATGGGGGTGAGAATAGAGGAGTTACACTTAAAGTGTTGCCAGAGAGTGGAGATGCTAAACAATTAAGTTCGCTTGCTCAATAATATGGAGTTTAACTCGTGGACGGATGGGGAAAATCCTGATAACTTGTAGCGAGAAGTTGCGAAGTAACTAACTTGAAAATAGAAGGAATGGATTTTGAATCAATTTTACAAGAATTTGGCCCTTTGGTTGATTATCGGGTTGATAATGGTGGGGTTGTTTCAGGCCTTCAATAGCCCACGCTCCGCCGACAAAACGGTTGTTTACAGCGATTTCCTGCAGGCGGTGTCCGAAGGTCAGGTGAGCGAGGTAATTGTTCAGGGAGACAATATTCGGGGTCGCTATCTTGGAGGCAGTTCTTTCTTCACACATGCTCCCAAAGATCCGAAATTGATCGACACCTTGCGTGCACAAGGCGTTCGCATCACAGCGCAGCCTGTTGAACAAAACTCTTGGTATATTAATATGCTGTTGAGTTGGCTGCCGATGCTGGTAATGCTGGGTGTCTGGATTTTCTTTATGCGTCAGATGCAGATGGGTGGTTCGAAAGCCTTGTCATTCGGAAAAAGCAAAGCTCGAATGATGCCCGAATCAGCAAAGAAAAAGATTACATTCGCAAATGTGGCCGGTATAGAGGAAGCAAAAGAAGAACTTGAGGAACTCGTCGATTTTCTCCGAGATCCGCAGAAGTTTACTCGCTTGGGCGCACGTATCCCGAAGGGTGTTCTCATGGTTGGCCCCCCGGGTACTGGCAAGACCTTGCTGGCGCGCGCCATCGCTGGGGAAGCGGATGTACCGTTTTTCTCTATCAGCGGTTCCAGTTTTGTGGAAATGTTTGTAGGAGTTGGAGCGTCAAGAGTTCGGGATTTGTTTGAGCAGGGCAAATCGAATGCGCCTTGCATTATTTTCATTGATGAGATTGACGCCGTTGGACGACACCGAGGCGCCGGGTTGGGAGGGGGCCACGACGAGCGTGAACAGACGCTCAATCAGCTTCTTGTTGAAATGGATGGTTTTGAATCAAACGATGGGGTCATCCTGATGGCGGCGACAAATCGGCCGGATGTGCTGGACCCTGCACTCCTCAGGCCCGGTCGCTTTGATCGTCAGATTGTCGTTTCCTTGCCAGATATCAAAGGACGTCTAGCCATATTGAAGGTGCACGCCGAGAGCGTGCCCCTTGATGAATCGGTCGATTTGAATCTCATCGCGCGCGGAACACCGCGGTTCGCAGGCGCCGATCTAGCGAACCTTTTGAACGAATCCGCACTCCTCGCGGCGCGTAGGGGAAAACGCGCAGTTGAAAATGAAGACTTGATGGAAGCGAAAGACAAGGTCTTGATGGGCAAAGAGCGGCGCAGCATGGTTCTCAGCGAAAAAGAGAAGAAAAATACGGCCTACCACGAAGCGGGGCACGCACTTGCTGCGTTCTTGATTCCTGGCACGGATCCGGTCGAGAAGGTGACGATTATACCGAGAGGTTTTTCTTTG
Organism: bacterium; assembly: GCA_965200245.1. GTDB lineage: Bacteria > UBA8248 > UBA8248 > UBA8248 > UBA8248 > Bin107. Next base: position 238,810 of record CBDATS010000015.1, read on the forward strand.
GGAAGCACATGGTCCTCACCACTCGAGGATCGCTATAGCAACGACAAAACATTTTTGACGAATCAGCTTGTTTGTCTGATGGGTGGGCGCGCGGCGGAAATGTTGGTTTTTGAGGAATTAACAACGGGGGCGAAGGCAGACATCCAGACGGCGACCGACTTGGCGAGAAGCATGGTTTGTGAGTGGGGGATGAGTGAAAAACTCGGTCCTTTGGCGTATGGTAAAAAACACGAGCAAATCTTCTTGGGTCGCGAAATCTCCCAGCACAGGGATTATAGCGACCAAGTGGCGCTGGAAATCGATAACGAAGTAAAGAACATGGTTTCCTCGGGGTATGAGAGAGCATATAAATTGCTTGAGGAAAATCGGGACAAGCTCGATTTGCTCGCCAATGCGCTGCTCGAATTTGAAACCATCGATCTCGAAGATATCGAATCCCTGATGGGGACCGGAGAGATTTCCAGGAATCGTAAGCGGAAAGAAGAAGTTGGCGAGGGAAACACTCCAGCATCTCCGCAACCGGCGGGAAAACCTTGCGAGGACCCGCAGGGATCTCCGCCTGACTTAGCGCCCGGCCAAGCCCGGCCAAGCCTAGTTTCTTTTTTCGATATATCATGTCATGCAGAATCGCTCTTCGGGTCAGTTGTTTCTGGGTCGAGAAGGCTCAAGCGACCTGGTGACCAATATATAACTTTGAGAAAATGATGGCCAAGCTCTGTGTGAATGTGGACCATGTCGCCACCATCCGGGAAGCGCGAAAGACGAATGAACCGGATCCTGTAGCAGCTGCGCTTATCGCTGAACGTGCGGGCGCGATAGGCATCACCATTCACCTGCGTGAAGATAGAAGGCATATCCAGGACAGGGATTTGAGATTGATGCGCCAAGTGGTTCGTGGCAAGCTCAACCTGGAGATGGCTCCTATAACCGAGATGCAGGACATCGCGCTTGATATGGAACCTGAGCAGGTTACCTTGGTTCCGGAACGACGTGAGGAAATAACGACCGAGGGTGGCTTAGATGTGGCGGGCCACTTCGAACAGATAGCCAACTTGATGAAACCGCTGCGAGATGCTGGGCTTCTCTTGAGTCTGTTTATAGACCCTTACACTGAACAGATTGAAGCTGTTAAGGAGTTAGAGGCTGATTTTGTCGAACTGAACACGGCGGCTTATGCTGAGGCCAAAAATCATGCATCACGGCAAAAGGAACTGAGCGAACTCAAGAATGCTTCCTTGTATGCTCACGATCTGGGACTCGGCGTTCACGCGGGCCACGGCTTAACCTATTTTAATGTGGAAGCCGTTGCATCTCTCCCTCATCTGCAAGAATTGAACATAGGCCACAGTATAGTCTCACATTCTGTTTTTGTCGGCTTTGAAAGAGCCGTACGAGAAATGTTGGATATTATTGAACGAGTGAGCGCCATCTGAGCATGCCGATTCCCGTCGTTACTGCTCAAGAAATGTCGAATATCGATAATCGGGCGATTCAAGAATACGGTATTCCCTCTATATGTTTAATGGAAGCGGCTGGCGTCAAATCCGCTCGAATGATCTGGGAGAAATTTGGTAGAACTGACCTCCGTGTGTTGATTGTTTGTGGGAAAGGAAACAACGGTGGAGATGGTTTCGTTATTGCCAGACACTTGTTCAATGCCGGGGCTGGTGTCGATATCGCGGTTTTGTTCCCCTTGCAAGAGGCTACGGGCGACCCGGCCGTTTTTTTAAGACCGCTGGAAAAGATGAGGATTCCCATCCTTGAAGTGGGAGAGGAGAATATACCACAATTAGGCAAGATGGCCGAAAATGCAGATATCATCATTGACGCCATTTTTGGAACTGGATTTCGTCCACCTGTTCGGGGTCTGCCGGGAGAAGCCATACGCATTCTTTCCGAATTTGAAACTAAGACCGTTTCCATTGATATACCTTCCGGGCTCGACGGCACGGCAGCTACTGCCGAATTTCCATATATCGATGCAGAAATCACCTTGGCTCTAGGTGCTCTCAAACGGGGACACCTGCTGATGCCGGCCGCCGAGCATGTAGGTGAAGTCATATCTCTTGACATCGGGATTCCACATGAGTGTTTCAAGGAAGAAGGTGTTTTACTTCAAGTGACGGAACCTTCCGATGTAGCTGAAAATTTACCGGAAAGGCACCTCGATGCTCACAAGGGCGATGCTGGTCACCTGTTGTTGATAGCGGGCTCGCCCGGAATGTCGGGAGCCGCCTTGATGGCGGCCATGTCGGCTCTTCGCGCAGGTGCCGGCCGGGTGACGCTTGCGACGCCGGAGAGCATTTATCCACTCATGGAAAGCAAGTACCCCGAAGTCATGACGTTATCGTTGCCGGCCACGGAGACGGGATCTGTCGACGCATCAGCATTCGATTTTATCGCCGAGCGATCTGAAGATATGAGCGCATTGGTCGTAGGTCCTGGACTCACTACGGACCCGAGAACAGCCGAATTGATCCGTCTTCTCATACAACATATTGATACGCCCATTGTCCTTGATGCCGATGCTCTCAATGCGCTTGCGGAAGATTTGACTATTTTGGATGGCAGGTTCGCTCAATTGATCCTGACTCCGCATCCGGGCGAGATGGCAAGATTGTTAGGAATCTCGACGAGAGAAGTGCAGGAAGGTCGCATCACGCATGCAAGTTTGTTCGCAGCGCACCATCATCTTGATGTCGCCTTGAAGGGTTGGGGAACGATTGCCGTCACGTCGGACGGGGAAATTTGGTATAACCCCACCGGAAACTCGAATATGGCCACTGCAGGTAGCGGAGATGTATTGGCAGGTGTTATCGGTGCTTTGCTTGCTCAGGGCCTTGCAAACAAATGGGCTTTGATATGTGGAATATATTTGCATGGCTTGTCCGGAGAGTTGGCATCTTTGGAAGTAGGTGGACTCGGCCTCACGGCAACCGATATCTTGCAAGCTCTTCCAAAAGCGAGAAAAAAAGTACTGTCGGAAGCAGGAGGTTCTAAAACTGCTTGAATTCCCCTTTGAAACGCAAAGCGATTCTGTGGAGCAAACGGTCGAGTTGGGTGTTCGTTTGGCGAAAGTATCGAGACCAGGCGAAGTCATATTTCTTGAGGGTGACTTAGGAGCTGGAAAAACTGCGTTTGCCAGAGGATTTGTCGAATCCACGCCAGGGGGAAAAGGGCAAATCATCAGAAGTCCCACGTTCGTTTATATTCACCACTATCCTACCAAGCCACCCGTACATCACATCGACTTGTATCGCCTCCCTGAGAAATCTGACCTCCGAGACATGGGTTTGTGGGATCATATTGGTGAGCACGATATTGTCTTGATTGAATGGCCCAATCATGTTGACAAGTGGCATTTCTCCATATCGACGCACGTCAAGTTTGAGATAGTGGGAGAACAAAGTCGGAAGTTGCACATTTCCAGACCTTGAGGGAGATTTCTCTTCTTTACAAAGAATGAAATGGGTGGCAATTTGTTCAGGTATTATTTTTGCGTGTGCTCGTTGCGAGAAAAAAATGCAAACCGAGCAGGAAGATGAACTTGGTGGATATGGAGGGATGCATTTCTTATTACAGATGTAATACTGGAAGATATTGAATACCGCCTGGATATCGGAAGGTTAGCGATGCTTTTCAGTAAGATACTGCGAGTGGTGTTACTGGGTTTTTTACTCGCTATAGGCGGCACGATTACTTATTTTCTTTTGGGTTCTTCGGGTCATCATTTGAAAATAGGAGAAGTTTCATTCAAGGGCTCGGATGCGGATATAAATATCAATAAAGTGCATGTTATTCAAAACACGAAAGGCAGAAAGGAATGGGAGTTGTGGGCGGATTCGGCTAATGTGTATCGTCAAAAAGAGTTGACGATTCTGAAGAACCTGAAGCTTCGTTTTTATCCGGAAAAAGGCAACCCTACGTTAGTGACTGCCCAGCAAGGAACTATGCAGAATGAAAGCCATAATATCAAAATCAGCGGCAATATCACTATAATTACATCAAACGGCGTTTCAATGAAAACGGGGTCTTTGTATTTTCGCGCAAAAGAAAAGCGCATTGAATCAGATTCAAGGGTTTTGATGGAGGGTGCTGGCTTTCGCTTGGTCGGAACGGGCTTGGAGGGGCAAACTGATATCGGGCATTATGCTCTGAAGAAAAAAGTGAGGGCGACGATTTTCGGTGCGAACAGAAACCCTCTCAAGCAGGAAAGACGAAACAGGCTTACTCGCGCGAATTAGTGGAACAGACTGTCTGTCCCAAATGGAGGCTGTTTTGAAACCAGTCAACTGCTGCCCGAAGCATCTCGGCCTCATTGGTATAGGATTATGTGTGGTCTGCATTTTGTGGGGTTCCCCTTATTCGTTTGCGCAAGGGAAAAACAAAAGAGGCCAGCTACACACCAAGGATCAAATTCACATCACCTCTGATAAGATGGAAGTCAAGAGTCGCGAGAATCTCATCGTGTTCATCGGTAACGTACAGGCTAATCATGGAGATGTGAATCTGAAAGCGAATCGCTTGGAAGTTTATACACAGCCGACCACAGGGGCGAGTTCGAAACGTAAGCCGATTCCCAACGACAGGGCAGGGGAAATCGATAGAATTGTGGCGATTGGGAACGTGAAGATGGGCCAAGCGAAAAGGAGGTTCGCCACTGCCGCAAGGCTTGAATATCGAGAATCCACTGGTATCGCAATTCTGACGGGCAATCCCCGCGTATGGGAAAGGAAAAATCAGTTGGTCGGCGCAAAAATAGAGTTAAACTTGAGAGAAAACAAAACGATAGTCCATGGCACGCCTCGCCGAAGAGTCAGCGTTACCGTATTCCCTTCCAGCGAGACGCCCCGTCCCTCAAAATCCAACTAAACCCATGCAATGGCTACGCAGACCAATAGCAACGCGACGTGGCGGCCAGATGTCTTTTCCATCCAAGCTATAGGCTTGACGAAAAGCTATGCTGGAAGAGAGGTGGTTTCCGGCGTCGAGATAGAAGTGCATCCTAGCGAAATCGTCGGGTTGCTTGGACCGAACGGGGCTGGCAAGACGACAATATTTTATATGATTGTCGGGTTGCTCGTTCCGGATGCGGGAAAGATTTTCTTGAACGGCGAAGAAATCACCAGCCAACCTATGTATAGGCGCGCCAAGCAAGGAATCAACTATTTGCCACAGGAAGCATCCGTATTTCGTCGCCTTACAGTGAGGCAAAATGTTATGGCGGTGCTTGAATTGGTTTTACAAGATCGAAATGAGCGAGAGAGGCGTTTGGACGAGATTTTAGAGGACCTCGACATCCAGCATATTCAATCGGCAAGGGGATATGCCCTATCCGGCGGAGAGCGGAGACGTGTAGAAATTGCCCGTGCACTGGCCACCAATCCTATGTTCATGCTCCTGGATGAGCCTTTTGCTGGAATCGACCCCATTCTAGTGAACGATATCCAGGGTATCGTGACGGACTTAAAAGCTCGTGGTATTGGCATCATTATCACTGATCACAACGTGCGCGAGGCGCTTCATATATCCGACAGGGTGTACATTATCAACGAGGGGCGGATTCTGGAGTCCGGTATGCCGGAGGAAATCGCCGCCAGCGAAAAGGCCCGGGATATTTATCTGGGTGAGAAATTTCGTCTTTGATGGTAAGGGAACAGACATGGTATTGCAGCATAAACTGGCTATAAGATCGGAGCAACGTCTCGTTATGACCGCCATGATGCGCCAAGCGATTGGCCTCTTGCCTCTAAATCGCTTAGAAATGCAGCAGGCCGTTCAGCAGGAAATTTTAAACAATCCTTTGCTAGAAGAGATTCAGAATGAAATCAGTGAAGTGGCTGATGGAGAGATGCCGGAAATGAGAAACGATGTTCCCGAGAACCAAAATGATGAACGAGGCGACGTTGAAATCGATTGGGAAAATATTGTGCAGGGCAATTATGGTGAATTTGCTTATCCTGCCTCAGATGATGAGTTTCCTTCTCGTGAGCAGACTTTGGAGCGGACTGTCACCTTGCATGAACATCTGGAATGGCAATTGAGTCTTTCCATAGTTCCCGAACCGGTTGCAAGGGTTGCCGAGCAGATTATCTGGAATATCAATGATGAGGGATACCTTGAAGCCGATGTGCAAGAGTTGGCGGACAATTTGGGCCTAGGGCTTTTCGAGGCGGAAAAGGCATTAGCTTTGGTGCAAGGGTTCAATCCAACCGGAGTTGCTGCAAGAACGCTTCAAGAATGCATTCTTATGCAATTGAATAATAATGATTTGCATTCAATTTACTGTTTGTCGATTTTAGATTTGGCGCGGGTTTTGGTGCTCGAAGATATTGAAAAAATCGGTGAACGGCAATATGCGAAACTCGCCAAGGCCAACAGCGTCGGGGTGGAAGATGTCTTTCAGGCGGTTCAAATCATTCAAAGTCTCGATCCTCGCCCGGGTTTACAATTTTCGCAGCAAAGAGTGGAGGTAGTGGCTCCTGATGTGAGCGTCACCAAGAGAGGTGATGATTATGAGGTAGTGCTCAATGACGATGGCCTGCCGCTTCTGCGCGTGAATTCTCTATATGCGACCATGCTGGCCGACAAAATGAATACTTCTTCCGAAACGCGGGATTATCTGGAAGAAAGGCTTAGGGCGGCTCAGTGGTTCCTCAAAAGTATTGAGCAAAGAAGGCAGACGATACTGAGAGTTTGCCGAAGTATTGTTCGCTTTCAAAAGGATTTTCTGGACAATGGAGTGAGTTGCTTGAAACCGCTGATTTTGAGGGAAGTAGCGCAGGATATCGGAATGCACGAATCGACTGTGAGCCGTGTTACAACGGACAAGTACATGGATACGCCGCAAGGCGTTTTGAATTTGAAGTATTTCTTCCATAGCGGGTTGGAATCGAGTGCGGGGGAGAGCACTTCTTCGGTAGCGATAAAAGAAATCATCAAGAAAATGGTGGCACAGGAAAGTCCCGATGAGCCGCTCACAGACCAAAAAATTGCAGATGGGCTCAAGAAGGAAAACGTGGCGATTGCGAGGCGAACGATTACAAAATACCGAAAAGAACTGCGAATTTCTCCCGCTGGCAAAAGACGGAAGATTCGGCTATGACGCGCGGAGGGCCAGGATTGTTGTCAATAATAAAATCAGGAAAATCTGCTATCATGCCAATTATCCTTGGTTGGATACCTGACACACGGTGATTTGCAAGGAATCAAGGGGAGCTATGTGCTTACAGGTCTTATGGTATTTTCACAATTTAGTATGGTGGATGAGAGGCATTACTCCGGGCGTTCTTTCGCATTCCCGGGGACACATATCGAAACTTCAGGGATGTATTGAGCATCAAGGAATATGATGGGTAAACTCTCCGTAATTCAATTGTACGAAGATTTACGCGAAGAGTTGAAGTTATTTATTCTCTCGGGTGAATCTGGCATGGGCCGTTGGGTCAATCATACGCACTTTCAGAAAAATGGCTTGCCTCTCGCTGGATTCCTGAAAGCCGTACACCCCGACAGGATTCAGGTATGGGGCAGTACAGAGATTCGGTTTCTTGAATATCTTGAGGAGGGTGCACGCTTAGAGGCTGTGCGCAAATACTTTGGCTTGCCCTTATGCGCGGTCTTGATCACTGGAGGAAAAGATATTTCCCCGAGCATCCGGGAAGCGTCCGACAAGTCCGGCGTACCAATCATCGTCTCGGGTTTGCCCGGCAAGGACTTGATGCCGAAATTGTCGGCGTATCTCGAGCAGCATCTCTCCCTGCATGCCCGACTCCATGGGGTCCTCGTTGATTTATACGGTGTCGGGGTGCTCATCCAGGGGAAAAGCGGCATTGGAAAAAGCGAGTGTGCCCTCCATCTCGTCACGAGGGGGCATCGACTTGTCGCCGACGACGTAGTAGATATCCAGTTGCGCGGGAACGAATTGGTCGGAAGAAGCACGGATTTGCTTAAGCACCACATTGAGGTGCGGGGCCTTGGAATTCTGAACCTGAAAGATCTCTTTGGTGTCGTAGCGATCCGATACGAAAAGAACGTCGAGATGATCGTGGAGTTGAGCCCCTTGACCCCGGATTTGCCTTTCGAACGTCTTGGTATTGACATTGAAACGGAAGAAATTCTAGGCAAATCCCTGCCACACGTGAAAATTCCCGTTGCGCCCGGGAGGAATATCCCTACGCTCATCGAGGTGGCAGCTCGGAATCTGTTGCTGCAAAGAATGGGTTATTTTTCCGCTGAAGAATTTACTCGAACGCTCTCCGCTCAGATAGCACTCGGGTCGACCGGTTAGCCAGACAGAAAAAAGAGGCTTTGCATGATAGGTTTGGTGATCGTCGGCCACGGAGACTATCCGGATGCACTGTTGAATGCAGCGGAATCCGTTTTGTCCAGCGCTTCTCAAATGAAAGCTCTTTCCCTGCGTGCAGACATGGACCCAGCTGGATTTACAGAAAAAATAGAAAAAGCGGTGAAGGAGGTGGATACGGGGGAGGGGATTATAATCATGACAGACATGATGGGAGGAGCGCCAACCAATGCCGCTCTCGCTATGCTGAATCATCCCAGAGTAGAGGTGGTGACGGGAGTGAACTTACCGATGCTCTTGAAACTATCGTTCATAAAGGGAAAGACTGTTTCCGAAGCGGCGAGATTTCTGGTGGAGTATGGAAGGCGGAATCTGGCTCAACCGAGTGAAATGATAAATTCCATAAAACAACGACCTGCCAAGGAGGAATGAGCGCCGTCATGGCAGAGCAAAAAATCAGCGTCAGCAATCGAATGGGGCTTCACGCCAGAGCGACTGCCAGGTTCGTGAGGCTGTCGAGCAAATTCGAAAGCGATATTTTCGTTCGATATCGTGACATGGAAGTGGACGGGAAAAGTATCATGGGTGTCATGATGCTTGCGGTTCCTCCTGGTTCGGAACTTCTAATTAAGGCTTTTGGTTCTGATGAAAACGCTGCTGTTGCGGAATTGGCGGATTTGGTTCAATCCGGCTTTGAGGATATGGCATAGGGCTGCTCAAGATTATCAGGATATCGAACGCCAACAATATTGAAGTAGAATCTCTGCAGTGATTTGTAAATCCTTAATATTTAATAGATAACATATATTTTATATTGCAAATTTTTCCTGCGCAGACAATGTTTTTGTCGATATATCTGCGAAAAAACAATATTTCCCCACAGCGCTTCCGTCCAAATTCAAGAAATGATACAAGACGCCAGAAAAGGCATGTCGTCTAGTGATGCGTCTTTTTTGATTTGATGATGACCACCATTTCCTGGGAGATTGTAGATGGGTTTTAACGCTGGGAGAAATTTCATTTTTACTTCTGAGTCCGTATCGGAAGGGCATCCCGACAAAATTGCCGATCAGATCAGTGATTCCGTTTTAGACGCTATTTTTCGCGAAGATCCCAACAGTCGCGTTGCTTGTGAAACTCTGATTACGACGGGCATCGTATTCGTGGCAGGTGAGATTACGACCTTGGTGAATTACGATGCACGTGAGATTGCTCGCGAGACAATACGGCAAATCGGCTACGACAACGCGGCATACGGCTTTGATTGCAATACATGTTCAGTCGTTACAGCGATAGACAGACAATCGCCCAACATTTCTCAAGGAGTGAACGAGGGGGAGGGCTTGTTTCCAGAGCAAGGGGCAGGCGACCAGGGGATGATGTTCGGTTTCGCTTGTCGTGAATCCGATGAGTTGATGCCACTGCCAATTATGTTGGCCCATAAGCTGGTTCGCAGAACCACGGAAGTGAGGCGTAGTGGTGCTTTGGACTACCTGCGCCCCGACAGCAAAAGCCAGGTTTCCGTTCGTTATGAAGACGAAAGACCTGTGGCGATCGACAATGTCGTCATATCCGCACAACATTCTGAGGATGTGGGGCTCGACCAGATCCGTGAAGACATTATTCGCGAAGTAATACGACCTGTCCTCCCAGAAAATATGACGACAAGGAACACTGAATTTTATGTGAATCCGACTGGGCTTTTCGTCATCGGGGGCCCCATGTGCGATACGGGTCTCACGGGCCGTAAAATAATCGTGGATACTTATGGAGGATACAGCAGGCACGGCGGCGGCGCATTTTCCGGCAAGGATCCCTCGAAAGTAGACCGTTCGGCCGCTTATATGGGGCGTTATATTGCCAAGAACATCGTTGCCGCAGGACTTGCCGATAAAGTGGAAGTTCAACTCGCATACGCTATCGGGGTAGCGGACCCGGTTTCTGTGCTGGTCGAGGATTTCGGAACGGGTCAAGTGGATCCAGATGTGCTTTCGCATGCCATTCGTGAAGTTTTTGGTCTCAAGCCAAGGGAAATTATCGAACATCTCGAATTGCGCCGCCCCATATTCAAGAACACGGCTGCTTATGGGCACTTTGGCCGGAGTGAGCCGGAGTTTACTTGGGAAAAAACGGACAAAGTGGCCGATTTGAAGACTGCTGTTGGGGCGTGATTCCGGCAAGGCTGCAATATCTATATTTTGTCTGTGAAAATTTTGGAGAAGAAATGAATTTCGCCATCAAGGACAGAAGCCTTGCGCAGCAGGGTGCATTGCGTATGGAATGGGCGTCGATGAGCATGCCGGTTTTGAATATGATCCTGGAACGATTCAAGAATGAAAAACCGCTTAAGGGTGTACGTATCGCCGCCTGCCTGCATGTGACAGCGGAAACTGGATATTTAATGAAGACCTTGGCGGCTGGCGGCGCAGAGGTGAGTCTTTGCGCATCGAATCCACTGTCGACTCAGGACGATCTTGCCGCGTGTCTAGTGGAGAACGAGGGAATCCCCGTCTACGCCATCAAGGGAGAAGACAGAGACACCTACTATAGACATATGGCTTCCGTCTTGGACAGCAAGCCTCACATCACGATGGATGACGGTGCGGACCTTGTTACCCAGATATTGACGGATCGCAGAGAATTGATTTCCGACATACTCGGGAGCACCGAAGAGACGACGACCGGAGTGATTCGGCTGCGTGCCATGGCGGCAGATGGTGTCTTGGAATTTCCCGTTATCGCTGTGAACGATGCGAACACCAAACATTTTTTCGACAACCGCTATGGAACGGGTCAGAGCACGATAGATGGAATAGTTCGTGCGACGAATAGATTGCTGGCGGGTTCGGTCTTTGTCGTTTCCGGCTACGGCTGGTGCGGAAAGGGTCTTGCGAGCCGAGCGCAAGGCATGGGAGCAAATGTTGTCGTAACCGAGGTGACGCCTTTAAATGCGCTGGAAGCCCTGATGGATGGGTATCGTGTCATGCCCATCGCCGAGGCGGCTGAAATTGGAGATTTTTTCTGTACTGTTACCGGCGATACAAGTGTTATTCGGCTCGAACACATCAAGAAAATGAAAGACGGCGCCATCATATCCAACTCGGGACATTTTGATGTGGAGATTGACGTAGCGGGCCTTGAGGAAATCGCCCGAACGAAACGGGAAGTTCGATCTCTGGTTGATGAATATACGCTCAAAGACGGGAAAAAGATTTTCGTTATCGGAGGCGGGCGTCTGGTCAATCTCGCCACCGCCGAAGGGCACCCGAGCAGCGTGATGGATATGAGCTTCGCGAATCAGGCTCTGGCTGCTGAATACATCGTGAAAGAAGGCAAGAGTCTAGGTAACGAAGTATATCCTGTGCCCCAGGAATTGGATGATGACATTGCTCGCCTGAAATTACAGAGCATGGGTGTGGAGATTGATACGCTCACGGACGAGCAAGAGCAATACTTGAAGAGTTGGCAGCAGGGCACCTAGACTTCTTCGCACCCGATATGCCGCCCAATATGGGGAGTTTCTGTGCTCGGATATCTGTCCCCTATGCCACTTAGACAAAACAGGATAAAACGGTTAACGAAGAATTTGTTTCTTGTACTTGTTTTTCTTGTTTTTTGGACGCAAGGCGAGGGGAGTGCTCTCGGCGCGCGCGGGTCAAGAACAACTATTGTCGGGATTCGAGAGTTTTCTACCCCAAGTTACTCGCGGATAGTTTTCATACTGAACCGCAAATCGCTCAATTTCAAATCGGGCGCCCTGAAGAAGCCCACTCGAATATTTCTTGATATCCCTCAAGGGCACCTAGGAAGGGATACCCAAATCCCGAATTTCTCTTCTGGAACAAGCATCGTATCTCGGCTCAGATTCGGTAAGCCACGCAAGAACAATCTGCGTCTTGTGATTGATATCAAGAAAACCGATGACGTCAGACACCGAATTTTTACCCTTCCAGGCCCGGAGCGCATCGTGGTGGACGTATGGGCCAAAAGCAAGAGCATCTCGAAATCTTCACAAGAGGAAACGCGCAAGCGACTGAAACCCACAAAATCTGATCGCGCACGCAGGGTGGATACTCGCCGGAAAACGCTGACTCGCCGCGAAATGAATCTAGCGCAAAGATTTCACCATCGTCTGGGCAGAATCGTCCTGGATCCCGGACATGGGGGCAAGGATCCGGGCGCTGTCGGTTTGTCCGGTTTAAGAGAAAAACGGGTTACCTTGGACCTTGCACTAAGAACCAGGCGGGTGTTAAGGCGCATCTTGCCTGGCAATCGGGTCTATCTCACTCGAACTACTGATAGATACATTTCTCTTCCCACCAGGACGGCGTTCGCCAACGAGTACGATGCGGATATATTCGTTTCGATTCATGCGAACAGTGCACATTCACGACACATCCACGGAATCGAGACTTATTTTTTGAGCGAAGCCTCATCAGGCAGAGCGCTTAGACTGGCAGCGAGAGAGAATGGGACGACACTTGCGCGCATGAGCGATTTACAAAAAATTCTGAATGATTTGGGATTGAGGTCGAAGGTCACGGAATCTCAGCAGTTAGCTTTGCAGGTTCAGCAAGCCATGCTCTCTCGCCTCAAGCCAAGCTACGGTGGGGCCCGCAATTCGGGAGTGAAGCGCGGCCCGTTTTACGTGTTACTCGGAGCTCAGATGCCGAGCATCTTGGTTGAGGTTGCTTTCATCTCGAATCGGCGAGAAGCGCGTCGGATGAGCAGTCCGAAATACCGCCAAGCCCTTGCGGAAGGAATTGCAAGGGGTATCATGCGGTTTGTGGGTGATGGCCGATTCAGGAAAATCTCGGGGAAACGCCCATAGGCGCGATACCCGTTTCTTATCTGGAAACTCCTCCATGTCTTGTCCAGTCTTCGTAATCGTCGGTCGCCCGAACGTGGGTAAATCCACGTTCTTCAATCGGCTTACCGGCAGGCGGGACGCCATTGTACAGGCAGAACCGGGAGTGACGCGGGACAGACGCTACGGCGAAGGGGAGTGGGAAGGTGCCAGATTTTTTGCCGTCGATACAGGAGGAATAGCCGCATCGAAAACTGATCCATTCTTACCGAAAATTCAGGACCAGACTGCTGCCGCCATTGAGGAGAGCGATGTTGTTTTGTTTCTCGTCGATGGAATCGTAGGATTATTACCTGGTGATCATGAAGTCGCGCAGATGGTTCGTGTCTCGCAGAAACCGGCGTTGCTCATCATGAACAAATCGGATTCCAAGCGCTCGCGGGAGACGGGGTGGGATTTTTACAAGCTGGGCCTTGGCGAAGTTTGGGCTGTATCGGCGGAACACGGAACAGGTGTATCCGAGGTGATGGACGAGGCGTTCCGCATCGCTTCGCGCGAAAGCGGAACTGAAGAGGCTGAAGATGCTGATGAGTGCCGTATCGCCGTCGTTGGCCGCCCAAATGTGGGAAAATCTTCTTTCGTGAATCAAATTCTCGGAAGCGAGCGTACCTTGGTTAGCCCTGTTCCAGGCACGACGCGAGACCCTGTGGATTCCCTGTGTGCGAGAGAGGGGAAATCATACCGTTTCGTGGATACGGCAGGCATCAGGAGAAGAGGAAAGATAGGCAATCGTCAAGTGGAAGCGGTGAGCATGATAATGGCCTACCGCAGCATCGAACGTGCACAGATTGCTTTGCTCCTCATTGATGCGACCGAGGGCCCGAAAGCGATGGATGCGCAGATAGCCCGCTATATAAAGGATTCCGGCCGCGCTTGTGCGATTTTGTTGAACAAATGGGATCTTCTGGTCAAGGATAGCAAGACTTTCGATGAAAAAGTGCGTGAAATCAAGGATAAATTGATCCACGTTCATTTCGCGCCGGTCCTATCAGTTTCCGCGCTCACGGGGCAGCGGTGTGAGCGCGTTTTTGAAGTGGTGGATAAAATAAATGAATCTCACGACCGGCGCGTTCCCACAGGGCAACTGAACCGGGCGATAGCCGAAATCGTTCATGCGCATCCACCTCCGACCGTTTCAGGAGGGCGGCGCCCCAAGTTGTATTACGCCACGCAAAGCGGTGTTTCGCCGCCCCATGTCATACTCTTTGCGAGTCTCGCTAGCCAAATTCCAGTGGAGCAATATGGGAGATACGTGGAGAACAGGCTTAGGGAGCGTTTTGATTTCGAGGGTACGCCTCTTCGGGTGAGTTTCCGCCAAAGAGGGACTAGCACTCCGCGCAGACGGACTGGAAAGGCGAGCAGATAACTTCAAGAATTTTGAGAGTTTCGGGCGAAAACGCCTCTTATAGTGTTCACACCCAGCTTTAATGATGGCCCACAAGTAATTCATTCTGATTGACAAAGCGAACCTGCAATGGCAGGATTTGAGAAATGCTTATTTTCGCAATCGTCACCGAGTCGGCAAGAGGCTCTAGCTGAACGTCACGTTGCCAATAGACTAATATTAGAGGAGTTGAAGTAGATGGCGGCGCACGAAATAGATAAAATCCGGAATGTTGCTTATGTGGGTGAGGGAGGAAACGGAAAAACTTCTCTCGTTGAAGCCTGCCTCTTCACTGCTGGAAGCACTGACAGGCAAGGCAAGGTCGATGGAGGGAACTCAATCCTCGACTCCGAACCCGAAGAGGTGAAGAGAAGTTCTTCTATCTTGGGTGCCGTGGCCTACGCCAATTGGAATAGGCATCGCTTCAACCTCCTTGATACACCGGGGTACTCGAATTTCATATCCGACACCGCTGCAGCCATTCGCGCATGCGACAGCGCCGTCGTCGTTCTGAATGCGCACTCGGAACCGAAGGTGATCACTGAAAAAGTGCTGGACTGGGCCGCAGAGGAAGGCTTATGTTCGTTCTTATTTCTGAACCAAATGGATCATGAACAAGCCGATTTGAGCCGCGCGATGGAATACGCGGAAAAGATGGTCGACAAACGTCTCGCAGTTTTGCAATTGCCCGTGAACCCCGGCGCAGGTTTCAACGGAGTCGTCGACCTCATCTCGGGCAAAGTTTATACCTATAATTTGGAAGGCAATGGAAAAGGTGTGGAAGGTGATGTTCCGGCGGAGATTTCCGATACTTTTGAGGAGTATCGTGGACAGCTCATTGAATTCGCGGCGGAAGCTAACGAAGAGGTACTCGAAAAATACCTGGAAGGGGAAGAACTCTCGCCGGATGAGATCGTCGCAGGGTTGCGCCAAGGAATCCAAGAAGGTTCCTTTTTACCGGTTTTATGCGGTTGTGGTGTCAAAAACATTGGTACTGATCTTTTGCTGAACGCGATTGAGCAGTTCGGTGCGTCACCATCGTCGCACGTGTTCAAGGCGATAAACCCTGGTGGTGAGGAGGTAAGCATTTTGGCGGATGCCGAAGAACCCTTCCGCGCCTTGGTTTTCAAGACGGTTGTAGACACATTCGCAGGCAAGTTGAATTATTTCCGAGTAGTTTCGGGCGAAGTTTCTTCCGATACCGGTGTTCTCAATACCACGCAATCCGAGAAAGAGAGAATCGGTTCCTTGCTATTTATCCAAGGGAAGGGACAGTCTCCTGTCTCCGACAGACTCGTTCCAGGAGACATCGCCGCGCTCGCCAAACTGAAAACAACGCAAACCGGAGATACGCTTTGCGACGAGGCAGGCGCCGTCGTGTTCGAACCCATCAATTTCCCCTCTCCCGTCATTTCCTACGCTGTGGCACCTAAGAGCAAGGGTGATGAGGAAAAACTCAGTATGGCCCTCGCGCGCTTGCGTGATGAGGACCCCGCGCTCACCGTAAGCCGCGATTCCCAGACGAAAGAAATGCTTCTATCGGGTCTCGGTGTTTTGCACATTGAAGTCATAGTCGAGCGCATCAAGCGCAAATATGGCGCAGAAGTGGAGATGAAGACTCCGCGGGTGCCCTACAAGGAAACGATTAAGGGGAGGACCAAGGTGCAGGGTCGCTACAAGAAACAAACTGGCGGCCGAGGGCAATTTGGGGACACTTGGCTCGAAATCGAACCGCTCCAGCGTGGCGGCGGGTTCGAGTTCGTGGACAAAATTGTGGGTGGTGCTATTCCAAAAACATTTATTCCGGCTGTGGAGAAGGGGATTATCGAAGCGATGGACTCGGGCACTCTGGCCGGCTATCCGGTGACGGATCTGAAAATCACGCTGTATGACGGTAGTTTTCACAATGTCGACAGTTCCGAAATGGCGTTCAAGATTGCTGGCTCTTTAGGTTTCAAGAAAGGCATCCAGGAATGCAGGCCTACTCTTCTGGAACCCATCATGAACATGCAAATCGTTATTCCAGAAGAGTATATGGGCGACATCATCGGCGACATGAATTCGCGCAGAGGCAGAGTGCTCGGCATGGACCCGAGCATAGGCGGCAAGCAGGTAATCAAATCCCGGGTTCCGATGGCGGAGGTGTTGAACTATGCGCCTGCGTTGCGGTCGCTTACCGCAGACCGGGGTGATTTCTCCATGGAGTTTTCCCATTACGAAGAAGTACCAGGGCAGATTTCCGAGAAAATCGTATCTGAGGCGGTGTCAGCCCGTGAGAACGACTGAATTCCGCATATAAGAGGGTTCTTGAAATGGCGAGAAAAGGAGTGAATCTTCTGGAAGGCGATGATGACGAGGAAAGGGAAGGCGACCCAGAAATGGATTCTGGAGACGGAGGAGGGGATTACGAGCGCCGCAGAGGCGGTTTCGTCGATGCCTTGATGGTCATCCTTTTTGTGTGCGTCATGCTGGGCGGAGTGGCTTGGGCGGGATATCAGTTTTGGTGGCTTCCCAAAGTGAAAAAAGAGGCCCAGTTGAATAGGATCCACATGAAGCAAGAACAACAAAGAAAAATGCGCTTAACGAAAACGGGAGGCGCAACACAACGCGAACTGTCGTCTGCCGAGGCTACTGAACGGTTGTATCAGCCCACAGGGTCGCAAGCCCGAAAGAGAACCATGAGCGCGCCGGATCGAAACATGCAGTCCAGTCAACCCGCGCCACCGAACCCGACCGAAGCACCGGTAACACCCGTCGCGCCGACGATGAGAGGAAATTCTGCTTTACCGAGCCCAACTGAAAAAGCGGCGCCCGCTGGAGTAGCGAGGATGGAACAGTCCGTATCCTCGGCCCGGATTGAAAAGAAGCAGTTGGCCGCTTCCACGATGATGCAAGAGCCTGTCACTTCAGCCGGGACAATAATGAAACCAAAGCGTGAAGCTGCTCCTGCACCGCGTGAAGTTGTTACGACACCACAAGCGAAAATAATCGAGAAAAAAGCCACCCCAAAGGAGGCTAACCCCGGAAAACAGCTTGCCGGGAAAAAAAAGGAAAAGGTGGCGGAAAATGTCCAAAGCAGAGCAGGGGCTCGCAAACCACCTCAGGATTTTTTCTATAGTGTACAGGTGGCTTCCTGCAGCACTAAGCGTTGCGCGGACTCATTTTTAAAGCGCTTGAAGGGCAAGGGATTTTCCGCGTTCAGAGTGGTCGGTTCCGGCCGTGTGAAAAAATCCGGCGCTCGTATGACGGAAGTGCGCCTGGGAGCGTTTTCGAGTTTGGTTGAGGCACGGGCCTTGGCCAGTAGAGCGAAAAAGAAAAAGATCAGGGCCCGGGTGTATCGCTCCGACAATCGTTGGAGGGTCGCGGCGGGAAGTTTCAGGAACCTGGAAGATGCCGCTCTTCTTTTGGATCACGTGGAGGATTCCGGTTTTCGCGGCGAGCTTGCGTCTCGTCTCCAGCGTGGAAGTGGAGGGAATAGGCGGTTTTACAGGGTACGGACCGGGAAGTTCCAGAGCCTTCGTGAGGCATTGGCGTTCAGGGAGAAAATACGACAAGGCGGATTTTCAGACGCCATCGTAGTTCGCCAAAGGTTGCGAAAATAGGGAGTTCGACATGGCTCAGATACCCGACAAATTGTTCTTTAAGATTGGTGAAGTGGCGGAATTGACGGGTACGAAGCCCCATGTGTTGCGCTATTGGGAGAGTGAATTCCGGATGCTCCGGCCAGCGAAGGGCGATTCCGGCCAACGAGCATATCGTCGCAAAGACGTGGAACTCGTTATGTCGATTAGACAATTGTTGTATGAAGAGAACTTCACAATTGCCGGAGCCAAGAAACAGCTTCAAAAACAAAGAACAGCAAGGAAAAAACCTGAACAGTCCAAGCCGGAGGCAACTCCCTTGCTGCCGCTTGAAAGCTCGAGCGTTGACAAAGTCGATCTGATATGGGTTCGCAATGAACTCAGGGAAATACTCGGCATTCTCGATAAGGGATATTGACTCTTTGCCTGTTTGAATTTGACTCTACATGTCCATTTTTTCAGTAGCAGATTGACTCCTTGGTTCGTTCCACTTATTGTGCGAACCGTTTTGGGCGGGCGACGAGAAAATGATTGATACGCTTTTGCAAAAGCCGTTAACGGCTGTAGTGATGTTTCAAATCAAGGGGTTATACCAAAGTGGCTAGGACTTTCAGAAAGGAAATACGGCAGCCTGATGCATTGCAAACCCACGGAAGAAAGGTGATTCTCTGGTTCGTCGAGAACCAGAAGGCTTTCTACATTGGGCTAGGCGCCGTTGTTCTGGTGGCGGGAATTTTTGTGGGTTACCTTATGTGGGATGAGCGGGCGAAACAAAAAGCATCTTTGGCCTATGGGATGGCCAAAATCGCCGCCCCAGGCGGCGAAGCGGCAGAAGCTGCATTTCAAAAGGTAGCCGATAATTATCCACGCTCGCGCCAGGGTCTTCTGGCGCGCCTGCAACTCGCTGCCTTGCTGCGCGAGAGAAAACAATACCAAGGCGCACGGGCGCAGTATGAACTCGTGGCGAAGAGCAGTATTTCTTCTGAAACAGACAAGGAACTGTCCAAGCGAGGAATCGCTTCGATCCTGATGCTGGAAGGAGCCTGTGGGGAAGCTATCTCGACTTGGCAGTCGATCCTCGAGCAAGGGAGCCTTTTCACGTCTGAAGATCTGTACATATCCATCGCCGATTGCCAAGAGAAACTTGGCAGGGCGCTGGATGCAGAGAAAACCTATGAGGAACTAACCAAAAGACACCCTGAAAGCCCGTTTTTGACCCCTCAAATCCGTGCAAAATTAAGCAAAACAAAAGCCGCAAAATAGAAACAGCCTCGGAAATTTTTCCACACAAAAAAGATTGATAATATATGTTATGTAAAATAATATCCCTGAGGTTTTCTGTCCCAATCCGCGTGTTCTGCCCTGCGTTCGAGGTTCAGTGATCATGACTTCCCTCAAGCGAAAACCCCTCACCGTTCGTGGGCATCCAGTGGACGAAGGTGCTCTTCAACAGATTGAGTGTTGCCTCGAAGATGAGGAAGCGAGTGCTGGCGCACTGTGCGCCGATCATCATTTAGGTTATTCCATGCCCATAGGCGGTATCATCGCCTACAGGAATGCCGTATCACCGAGTGGCGTAGGCTATGACATCGCTTGTGGAAACAAGGCCATCAGGACGAATCTGAAGGCCTCGGATGTCTGCCCCGAAATTACCGCCATCATGAACCAGATATTTCAAAGCCTAGAATTTGGCATGGGCCGGAAAAATCCCGAACCCATTGATGATGCGCTATTTGATGACCCGACTTGGAAGATTCTCCCTGAACTCGAGGATTTGAAGTCGGTGGCGCGATCTCAATTGGGTACCATCGGCGCAGGCAATCACTATGTTGATTTATTCGCCGACGAGTCTGACGATGCGCTGTGGATCGGAATTCATTTCGGCTCCAGGGGGTTTGGCCATAAAACGTGTACGGGGTTTTTGAATCTGGCGAAAAACCGGAAGTTTGACGGATCTCCGGTCCGCGAGGATATGCACGCCCGGGCTACTGTTCTTTCACTCACCTCCTCCCTGGGAGGAGACTATTTCGCCGCAATGAAGCTAGCTGGACGTTATGCCTACGCTGGAAGGGATTACGTGGGGGGCCGAGTGCTCGAAATCTTGGGGGCCACTTCTGAATGGGAGGTGCATAACCACCATAATTTCGCATGGGAAGAGGAGCACAACGGCGATCTTTATATCGTGGTACGCAAGGGCGCCACACCTGCCTGGCCGGGACAGAAATGCTTTATCGGCGGGAGTATGGGTGATATATCCGTTATCGCCGAAGGTGTGGATACGCCGGGTTCGAAATCGCTTCTCTACTCCACTGTTCATGGAGCGGGCCGGGTGATGAGCAGAACCAAGGCTGCAGGTAAGAAAAGATGGCGCAAGGGCCGGATGATTCGCAAAGGCGGCGCGATTACGCGCAATCAAATGAATGAGTGGCTTTCGGACATGAACGTCGTACTTCGGGGGGGAGCTGTAGACGAGGCGCCGCAGGTCTATAAACGGCTTACAGACGTTCTGGGATTACACGAGGATGCGCTTCGCGTTTTGCATGTGCTCAAACCCATCGGGGTTGCGATGGCGGGATCGAATGTACGGGATGATTTCAGGGATTAGCGTGCGGCTTTCACGCCTATTCAATCAGTGATGTCGATTCAAGCGGCGATCTGTTTACAGGTTCCCACAGATAATATCTATATATATGGTCAGTCTTAATTGCAAGGCATCAATTCTCTGCGATCCGTCAATATCTGGGTAACAAGGTCCGCACCGTCATCCATCGTGATGTGAGGCTTGCTGTCCAAGACGGAAGCCATATGTCTATAGTAGGTGTCTCTGTCTTCTCCCTTGATGGCGTAGACTCGATTCCGGCTTGATTATCGCTCGAATAAAAGCGGGTCGGCATGACCTTCGATGTCGAGTTCGAATCCTGCATCTCGAATCATTCGGTGCGCAGCTGTCGACTCCTGGCCGGGTGTTGTAAGGTAGCCATCCACAAACATCGAATTGGCCGGGTAGAGAGCCAAGGGCTGAAGTTCTCTCAACTGGACTTCCCTTCCCCCGGCGACACGAATTTCAGAGCGGGGATTGTAGAAACGCATCAGGCAGAGCAGCTTGAGGCAGGAAAGCGGTCCGAGGAGTGGCCTTCCTTCTAGCGGAGTGCCGCCAATTGGATTCAAAAAATTTACCGGTATGGATTCGGGAGCAAGTGCGCTCAGCGCCTCACAAACAGAGACGATGTCCTCTGCATTCTCTCCTTGCCCGAAAATAACGCCAGAGCACAACTCGAGACCGACTCCGCGTGCAGCATTCAGGGTGTCCACGCGGTCGTCATAGGTGTGTGTGGAACAAATTTGTGGGTAGTATCGCTCGCTCGTGTTCAGATTGTGATTGAAGCGGTCCACTCCGGCTTCATTAAGCCTGGCGGCTTGGGAAGTTTCCAGCAAACCTAGAGAGCAGCAAACGGAGATCCTGTAGCGTGACTTGATAGTAGAGACGGCCCGGCAGAGTCTATCGATTTCTGTGTCTGACGGCCCCCGAGCGCTGATGACGATGCAGTAGCGCCTCGCACCGGCTTCTTTGGCTCTCAAGGCTCCTTCTAACAGTTGTTCTTCATCCACTAGTTCGTATCTATCGATTTGGGTGCTTGAGACGGCAGATTGCGAGCAATATCCACAATCTTCCGGGCAGATGCCACTTTTGGCGTTGATGAGGTAATGGATCTGTACCTTTTTGCCGAAATAGACGCGCCGCACGGAGAAGGCAGCATCCAGAAGCTTGAGAATCTCGTCGGCGGGCGCACTGATAATGGCCAGAGCCTCGTCTGGCCTAGGTCTTTCATCTTCGAGGGCGCGACGTGCCAGTTCATAGTAGTTCAAGTTAACTATCCTTCTAACGGGCATCCAGCCAAAACTTTACGCGCCGCCCTGCACTTTGGCAAATGCGTGGAGAAAAGACGCTGGAAAGGAACCAGTTTCTCTTGTCTCCCTTGCAGGTCTGGCCTATGATGAATTCAGGTTTTCAACATAAATTGATATTAAATAATTCGAATTAATATATTAAAATCAATGGAGTAACTAATGGAAGTTACTGTAACGCTTCAAGAGGAATTGTGTTCCGCCATAGAGGGCGAAGTGCGCTTCGATGTTTTTACGCGAAAAATATACAGCACCGATGCGAGCATGTATGAGATAGAACCCGTGGGCGTCGTATTGCCGAAAACGAACGAAGACGTGCGAAAAACGCTTCAGATCGCCAAACGATACAAGCTTGCCATTCTGCCCCGGGGTGGTGGTACAAGTCTCGCCGGCCAGACCGTAGGCGATGCCTTGGTACTCGATTTTTCGAAATACATGAACCATTTTCTCGAATTGAACGAAGATGAGGAATGGGCGCGAGTCCAGCCGGGGTTGGTGCAGGATCACTTCAACGATTTCCTGAGCCCCCACGGCTTCGTCTTCGGCCCCAACACCTCTACAAGCAGTCGTGCCACTATCGGCGGCATGCTGGGTAATAACTCTTCGGGATCGCGCTCCATTGTCTACGGGAAGACGGTGGATCACGTCATCGAAGTTTCCGGCTATTTCGCAGATGGAGAACCTTTCTCCTTCGGGCCTCAAGATACAGTGCCCCTGCAAAACCTCATGCGAGAGAATTCCCGAACAGGCAGGCTTCACAAGGCGATCAAGGATATCGTGGACGATCAGCGTGTGGAGATCGAGGACCGCTATCCCAAGATCATGCGCCGTGTGAGCGGGTATAACCTCGATGAACTTGCCCGTGAGACGGAGCCCTTCAACCTCGCTAAACTTATTGTGGGTGCTGAGGGTACGCTGGCAGTGATCACCGAAGCAAAGGTGCGCGTGTGTCCCAAGCCAAAAGCACTCGGCGTCCTGGTGGTGCATTTCCATAGCATTGAGGAGGCCCTCGCGGCGAGCACGACGATTCTAGCACACGACGTGGCGGCGATAGAGATTATCGATAGGGTGATTATCGAACTCGCGAAGCAAAACCTCGAAGCCCAGCGCCTGATGGACAGCTTTGTGGTAGGCGAGCCGGATTCGTTTCTTACGATTGAATTTTTTGCCGAAAACGACGATGAGGCCAAGGAGAAAGTTCTTCGCCTGCAGGATGAACTCGAATCGAAGAACATCGGCTACGCACGTGTTCCACTGGATGCTCCGGCTCACAAACAGGATTGCCTGAACATGCGCAAGGCGGGCCTGGGCTTTCTGCTCGGACGACGGGGCGACTGGAAGCCCTGTGCATTCGTAGAGGACTGTGCAGTGCCCCCCGAGCACCTCCTCGATTACTACAGGCATTTCGAAGCCATCATGAAGAAATACGGCACTTCCACTTCCTACTACGGCCACACGAGTGTGGGTTTGTTGCATCTACGCCCGCTCATCAACCTCAAGGATAATGAGGAAATCGAAAAAATGGCCGCTATCGCCGAAGAGGTCTCAGACCTCGTTATCGAGTACGGCGGAGCGATGAGTGGAGAGCACGGCGATGGCTTGGCGAGAAGCCAGTGGGTACCGAAGTTCTTCGGAGAGAAACTTCACAGGGCGTTCGTGGAAGTCAAGTGCCTCTTCGACCCGGAGAACCGAATGAACCCGGGAAAAATCGTGAACGCCCTCCCCTTCACCCAAAACCTGCGTTTTGACGGCGCCTATAAGACTCCCGAGATACCGACTGTCATGAATTTCTCAAGTGATGGTGGCTTCGCGCGCGCGATCGAGCTTTGCAACGGTGTAGGCGCATGCCGCAAGCGGGATGGCACAATGTGCCCTTCCTACCAGGCAACGATGGAAGAAGAGCATTCCACGCGCGGACGAGCGAACGCGCTGAGAGAGGTCATCACGAACGGAATCCCCGGAGAAGACCTGGGCAGCAAGCGTCTCTATGAAGTATTGGACCTTTGCATTTCTTGCAAGGGCTGCAAGGCGGAGTGTCCATCAAGTGTGGACATGGCAAAGATAAAAGCCGAAGTGCTGCAGGCCTACTACGACAAGAATAGTGTTCCGTTTCGTGTGAAGATGATGGGCCGCATTGCGCAGATCAACCGTCTGAGCATGCCGTTTGCGCCCATCGTGAACTGGACGCTCGGGAACAGCCTCGTACGATCGCTTCTGGACAGATTATTGGGTATTGACAAGCGAAGAAGGCTTCCCTCCCTCGTGACACCCACCTTCGAGGAATGGTTCAAGGGCCGCCCGGTATCGCGAAATGACTCTCCTGTGCGAGGAAAGGTCCTGTTCCTGAACGATACGTTCACGAACTTCCACTACCCGGAAATCGGCAAGGCCGCTGTCAAGGTGCTGGAAGCGGCAGGCTTCGAGGTCGAGTTGGCAGGGACCGGTTGCTGCGGACGACCCATGATTTCACACGGCCTTTTGCGAGAGGGTCAGAAACTGGCGGAGGAGAATATAGCGCGTCTGGCCCCCGCTATCACGGCCGGTTTGCCGATCATCGGTGTAGAGCCGAGTTGTCTTCTCACGTTTCGAGATGAATATCCGGACCTCGTGGCGGGTGATGCACCCAAGCGTCTGGCCGAGAATTCCTACATGTTGGAAGAATTTCTTCAGAGTTTGCGTGACAGGGCCGAACTGGAACTCAATTTCAAATCCTTGAAACCGAGAAAAGCCCTGTTCCACGGACATTGCCACCAGAAGGCGCTGGTTGGCACGGGCCCTTCACTGAATAGCCTAGACATGATTCCCGGCCTGGAGGTGGCCCAGATTCCTTCGGGTTGCTGCGGAATGGCCGGTTCGTTCGGCTACGAGAAAGAACACTTTGACATCTCGCTTGCCATCGGCGAGACGAAACTCTTCCCTGCAATTCGAGCCAGTGATGAAGATGCGACTATCATAGCCAACGGCGTCTCCTGCCGGCAGCAAATCTCATCCGGCGTCGGCAAGAAGGCACTCCACATTGCCGAGGTACTCGCCGACGCGTTAGACGTATAGATACTGATTTTTAAATTGTTAATAAACAATAACATGTGTATATTTTTACGTTATTTGTTTAAGTTTCTCAATCTGGATTTCGGATGACGGAACGTAGTGTTTCGCCACGTTCCATGGCCTCGAATGCGGGTTCCACATCTTCCAAACCGATGACTTTCGTGACCATGCGGTCGAGGTCAAGTTCTCCCTGTTCATACCAGTCAGCGAGCAGCGGAAAATCCCTCGAAGGCAGACAGTCTCCGTACCAGGACACACGCAGCGCGCCACCGAGGCCGAAAAATTGAAGCATGGGTAATTCCATCATCATGTCGGGCGCTGGCACGCCGATGAGCGTGCAGGTTCCTGCCAGATCACGCGACCACATCGCTTGCAGGAGCGTCGACGGCGTTCCCACGGCTTCAAAGGAATAGTTGACGCCGTTCCCTCCGGTCAGGTCCTTGATGGCCTCCACCGGGTCTGTCTCCGAGGCGTTGACGACGTCGGTAGCGCCGAACTCCTTGGCCCAAGCGAGTTTGTTATCGGCTATGTCGACTCCGATGATCTTCGATGCGCGCGACATTTTCGCGCCCATTATGACGCTGCAGCCCACACCGCCGCATCCATATACCGCCACGCTACTTCCGCGACGAACCTGCGCCGTATAGAGCGAAGCGCCTACACCCGTCATGACGCCACAGCCGATGAGGCAGGCCTGCTCCGGCGTGCAGGCGGTGGGTACTTTCACCGCCTGTTTCGCGGCGACGACGGTATGCGTACAGAACGTGCCGATACCGATGGAGGGACTTAAAATTTGACCATCACTTTTTGCCCGTATCCTGGAGGCCGCGTTCAGGCTGGCGGCGCAAAGATTCGGCTGGCCGATCGCGCAGAATCGGCAAAGGCCGCAGGGGGCGCGCCAGGCAAGAACGACGTAGTCGCCGACAGCGAGATCGGACACTCCCTCCCCCACTTCCTGAACGATACCGGAACCTTCATGACCGAGGAGGTAGGGAAATTCATCTCCTATTTTTCCGAGTTTGTAATGCAAATCCGTGTGGCAGACACCGCTGGCCAGAATTTTCACCAGAACTTCACCCGGGCCCGGGGAGTCGAGTTCGATTTCCTCCACTTCCGTTCGTTCATTCGCTTTTCTTGATATCACGCCATGGCCGATGATGCTCATACACTTCCTCCCCGGTCGTATATTGTGGGTACGTCCGCTATAATATGCCGCACAAACTGAAAATATTCATTGACGATTTTATTCTCTACCACGAAGAGTCATCGTGCAAGGAGGCGATATGTCGGAAGAATGGTATCCACATTTCTCGGAAGCGGAAATGAACAGGCGCCATGCGGCAGCAAAAAGCCTGATGCAAGAAGTGGGGATCGATACTCTTTTGTTCTTTGGCATGGGCGGCACGAACCGCAACGCCCAGGCAAACATCTACTGGCTTTCATGCTATAGGGATTTCAACCACTGTTATCTGATTTTTCCCAAAGATGGCCCCCCTTCCCTGTTCACGGGTCTGTATAACCATCTGCACAATGCGCAGATGCAGTGCATCTTCGAGGACGTGCGCCACGGAGCATATGGGAACCCCGAACGGATGGCGGACCAACTCGACGCCCTTGGACTAGGCAATGCACGAATCGGTCTGGTAGGTGTCAACCCCCGTTTCAAGATTCTGCTGCCCTTCGAGCACATGGACTATCTGACGGAGCGCTTTCCCGAAGCGCAATGGGTAGACGTGAGTGCTAGATTCAGGGATTTGAGGTTGGTCAAGAGCGAAGAGGAAATCGAATGGCTGATCGAGGCGGCGCGTCTCACGGACCTCGCCATGGAAGCGGCCATCATCCACGCAAAACCGGGTATCCCCGAGATCGAGCTATCGGGCCGGATGGCCGCCGCTTTCAGAGAGCAAGGCGGTGAGCAGATGGTACAGTTCGTGACAGCCACGCCGATGGCGAATCCCCGCACGCCCGTCCCCTGGCAGAACCCGACGAGGAGAAAACTTGAAGCGGGCGACGTACTTATCATAGAGATCAGTGCTGCGTATTATGGATATGCGGGCCAAAGCCTTCGCACCTTCACTATCGGAGCAGACCCCACGCCACCGTACCAAGGGTTGCTCGACGCCGCCATCGAAGTGTATGAGGGTGTCGGCAAAACGATGAAGGCGGGCAACTCCGCCCAAGCCGTCTTCGCTGCCACGGACCCTTTGCCAGAGAAAGGCTTTCAAATATACGATTCGCTCGCACACGGCTTCGGCACAGACTTGCTACAGCCTTCAATCGGAATCAGGGGTTCGAACTATCTCGCTCCTCCTGCCGAGTTCAAATACCGCGAGAACATGGTGATGGTGATTCAGCCAAACCCGATGGACTCAGAAGGGCGCGGTGTGCAGATGGGCGATATGGGGGTGGTCACTAAAGACGGGTTCCGATCTCTTCACACTTTCCCGATGAAAACTTTTCGCTGTGATGGGTAAAGACGATACACCAGTCTGGGTGAGCGGGTTTTCCTTGCGATGCGTCCAGCTGATTCCATTGTGCCCCTGCGCATTCGTGCATAGAATTCGTGTATCTGAACCGCTGACAGATAGCTGACCAGAGAATCATCTTATTTCTCACAAAAAGGAAATTACCGTGGAATTTGTCATCAAGACTTACGACAGGCCGGAAGCGGCCGCCTTGAGAGATGTCCACCGAAAGGCGTATCTTGATTATCTCAAGAGCTTCGATGACACCACCCGCTTTGCGGGTCGGTTCCTGCCCGACGAAGGGAAGCTCGAATCGGGCAGTTTCCGCATTCTTGACCTGCCTGACCGAGCAGCAGCAGAGGCTCACTTGGCGAACGATCCGTTCATCATCAAGGGGGTCCAGGAACGGCCCTCTATTAGGCGTTGGCGTGCTACCGTGCCCTACTCCTGGCGCGATTGCCCGAGAAAAAAAGAGAATCTCCAGTTCTACGTCCATGCATTGGATAAAGCGGATGGGGGCGCGGTCCGCAAAAGTCTGCACCAGAAGCACGTAGACTACCTGACCGAACACGGCGATTCGGTGATGGGGCGTGGGCCCCTGCTCACCGATGACGGCGAGAGCAGAAACAGAAGCGTACTGCTACTCGATTTTCCCCATATCGATGAGGCACGGGCGTTCTGGGCGGAGGAGCCGTATAACAGGGCTGGCCTATATGAGATCGTGGAATTCTATGCTTGTCGTTTTGGGCGGATGTTCGATCGATTCAAGACGCACGCATAGCAATTTCCCAAAAAGGGTTTCTCGAGAAATCTCTTTAGTGAACTCCGTTCGTACCCGTTCCTTGAGCAAGCTAATCGCCTGAATAGACATCCGGGACAAGAACTACTTGTCCACTTACCTGTTTCAAGGAAGGAACGATGCCATGGCCGAAGTCACGTGCCCTCATTGCGGAACCGAAATTTCCGAAGTCCAAGACTGTCCGGCCTGCGGAGAACCTGTAGAAGCAAAGGATACCGGCGAAAGACCATTGAACGTCATCGACGCCAAGGAGATCGTCGTAAAGGTCACGTGGGGCACGGGCGCTTTGATGCTGTGCGGCGGTCTGGGAGCACTATCCATCGGCGCGACGAAGCCCGCCGTCGGCCTCCTGGGTCTAGGCAGCCTCCTGTTCGCCGGTTCTTACGCGCTCGATTGGTGGACTTGAGAGTACGCATTTGAGTCTGGTACCCCCGGCAGGATTCGAACCTGCGGCCTACGGATTAGGAATCCGGCGCTCTGTCCTGCTGAGCTACGGGGGCCCGGAACCGCCCTTTGAGGTGCGGATCAATCACATCGTATCAAAGAGCGCACATGGTGTGGAACAAGTTTTTCTCGTCCGTTTAGAAACGCGAGTTCGATGAGGAAAAGAAAACTGTGAATGTTCCCGCCGAGTGATTCGACGAGCGACATGCAGGCGGCGGCGGTACCGCCCGTGGCGAGTACATCGTCGGCGATCAACACCTTCATGCCGGGGGCGATAGCGTCTTTGTGGATTTCGAGCGTGTCCGTGCCGTATTCGAGTTGATACGTGGCCTGGGTCTTCTCCCAGGGCAGTTTCCCGGGTTTTCTCACCAAAATGAAGCCCGCGCCGAGTTTGTAGGCCAGAGCCGCTCCGATGATGAAGCCACGAGCCTCGACACCCAAGACGACATCGATTGCCTCATCAACCAAAGGTTCCGCTGCCATATCCACAGCCTGCTGAAAAGTCTGCGCGTTCTGGAGCATGGGCGTGATATCCTTGAACAAAATGCCTGCCTGTGGAAAATCGGGCACCTCTCGAATATGCGCCAGAAGATGACTGATGTCGGACATGAATCTCACTCCTTGTGGATGAATTTGTTTTTTGTCGCCTCGTGGTGTTCTCAATGGCGGGTGCTTTACAAAGTTCTTTCCCCGGGTTCCGTTCCAGCGGAAAAGAGAACCTTACATAGCACTCTCTTCACAGCCTGTCATCACGAAAATCGCTGGAATTCTACGGCAAGTAGGACAGCGGGTTCTTCGGTCGCGTGCGATGGCGAATTTCGAAATGAAGTCGTGCGGTTTGGAAACGCGGGGTGCGGCCTGTCAGGGCGATGGGCGTGCCCCGTGAAACCTTCTGCCCTTTGCGCACGAGATTTTTGGCGACGTTGGCGTAGATGGAGTGGTACTCTCCCCCGTGGTGGCGCAGGATGATGAGTCGCCCCAAGTTTCCGGGACCGAAATCAGAATAGATGACACGGCCGGGTGCTGCTGCGCGAACCTGGGTGCGTTCACGGGTGGCGATAAGGATACCATCCGCCTTTTTACCACCTCGCGTTCCAAAGCGGCGGATGACGCGCCCGCGCAACGGCCAGGAAAATTTTGGGCCTTTGCCGCGCGGCCTGTAGTACGGCGTTCTTCGCTTGCCCACGCGATGTTTTTGCACTGTGCTTTTTGATTTTCTGGATGGTTTCCTAGTCGGTTTTGAATGCACCTTATGACGCGGCGACGACTTACGGGGATGGGGAGCCGCCCAACTCGGTCGGCGTTTGGGCGGCGTGGAACTGACGTTTTTCCGGACAAGTCTTACGCTTTTCGCACCCGGGATGAAGAGTCGCACGCCCGTCTCCACGCGAGATGGGTTATCGATGCCGTTAAGCACGGCGATTTGTTCAATTTCCACGCCATAGGCGCGCCCGATGAGCCAGAGGTTCTCGCCTCGTTTTACAGTGTGGTAAATGCCGCCGACGTCGCGGCTGCTTTTCGTGGGCGGCGGCAAAGGGGGGGCAACGAAAGCGCAACCGGTGAGCAAGCAGAGAAAGAAGACTAATGCGTTACGTCGCATTGCGCGCCATCCTTGCAAAATCAAAGCAGGCGAAATGTGTAATATCTTCCAGTTCACAACTTCCCTTATGTATCGCCCAAGGCCATTCGTACAGCTTCACGGGCGCTCGTCGCCAGGATGACTCCCTCAGGGCTGTTCTCGTGTCCCAGGGAAACGACCCGCTTGCCGAGTTTTAGTCCTATAGCGATTTCGGAAAGAGTGCCGTACGCGCCTGCCACAGCGATAAGTGAATGGGCCGTCGCCGCAATGATGACGTTTCGGGCGTGGCCCATGCCGGTGACGATGGGAATGTCAACAAAAGGGTTGGCGGATTGCGCGTCATAAGATGGCAGGACACCCACTGTGAGGCCGCCCGCTCCTTTCGCCCCGCGCGCCGCGGCCTGCATGACGCCTCCCAGACCGCCGCACACCAAGACAGCGCCTGCATTCGCAATTTCAGCACCCGCCTCCTCTGCCAGAATTACCGTTCCAGGAACCGGATCCGAATCGCCGATGACGCCGATGATGGTTCGCATAAAATAATCCCGGGGCGGACGTCATTCTTTTTGATTGTATCGGGCGTGCGGCATACGTCAAGTGGCGGTGAAACTCTCCCCTGGCTGTAGCGCAATTTGAGAGTGTTCATCTCGTGATCCAGTTGAACGTATTCGGCTCCGCCTGTACCTAACCCAATATGCGGGGATACGCCTATCCTCCTTCTGGAATGATCACTCTCTTGTTGTGATCCGCGGGCAGTCCGGTATTCAGTGTGTGCAGCATCCAGTCCGCAATGGCGGGATACATGTCCGCAGCGACCTCGCCCATGGGATGAAAAACGCCTTCATACAGCCATAGCTCGCGCGGGCAGGTGAGGTGCTCAAAGAACACGTCGATGTCGTCGGGCGTGCAGAGTTCGTCCATGTCACCAGCCACAAGCAGATAGTTCGATTTCATCTTGCCCACCAGCGGCAGCCAGATGCTGTCACGTTCCTCGACGAACTCATCGAATTCGTCCTCATCGAGAATGTTCGTCATGTACATGTAGATTCGTTTGAAGTTAGGTTGAGCCTGGTTGAAAATAATGTCCGAAGGCCCCACGTTCGCCATCTGGCCGACCACGGTGTTCACGCGTTCGTCCTGGGCAGCGATTTCCACCGTCCAGCGGCTGCCCATGCTCATGCCCATGATGCCGATTCTGGAGGAATCCACCTCTTCGCGCTCCGTAAGCCAGTCGATGACCTTGCTGCCCGCGCGCGCGTAGTTATGGTGATCCACCCATACCTGGTTGATGTTGCACTCGCCCTGCCCCGGGCCGTCCATGATGGCGAAGTTCATGCCGCGCATATGGAACCAGTTGTTGTAGGGCAAAAGGCCGTCTTCCTTGATCATGTCCATTCCGGGTATGAGCAGAACGGTGGGTCTGGGGCCATCCGCCTCGGCGGGCCAGAAATAAAAGTACGCGTTCTTGCCGGGGGCGAATTCTACCTGGTGCTTTTCGATGTCGCCGCCCCGGAGTTCGCGCATCTTGTCGAAACAGCGCGAAACACCCGCGTAGTATTCCTTCTTGCGCGGATGGCCATCCACGGGGATGAGGTGCTGGCCGCGTCCGTAGCAAAGGCCCGCCCGGTTGTAGTGCATGGCGGCAGTCACGAAGTTCCCCTCCCCTACTGCCGCTTTCGCTTTTTTCTCCTGCAGAGCAGCCTGTTTGCCCCACAGCAGGGGTATGGAACGTCTGCCCGAGACTTTCGAATAGACGGCTTCCAGGTCTTGGTGCCGGAAACCCCTCTCATAACGCGTGCCCATAATACCTGGGTGGAGAACGTCTTCGTTGTCTGAGAGCTTGAGGAAATTATCGAAAATCCAGTTCTGATTCGCACGTGATGCCTGTCTTCTCATACCGCCACTTCTCCTTTCCTGTGTGTGATGAGACGAGCCTTCCCCTCACCACTTTCAAACAGAGATAACACCGGATTCAACGCGCTATATTCATGCAGGAGCCATCGCGGGTCAACTGTTCGAGCGCAACACCTGAGATGTGTCATTATATTTGCCGAATCCACTTTTTTTTTGTAGATTTGCAACCTCGTGTTTTCAAAACGACAGGGATCGTGAGTCTTCTTGGAAGACCTCTTGAGCCCCTGCCGACATTTATTCTTTTTTGATGAAAGAGGGACTTTGAAATGACAGAAGAAACAGTGGAGATACTGGAACTCAGCAATGATGAATCAATCGTCCTTCATGCCGGATTTCGCAAGGACCCCACCACGAATGCCGTGGCCGTACCAATTTACCAAACGTCCTCCTACCAGTTCGACAGTAC
Source organism: bacterium (assembly GCA_965200245.1). Lineage (GTDB taxonomy): Bacteria > UBA8248 > UBA8248 > UBA8248 > UBA8248 > Bin107. Next base: position 271,508 of record CBDATS010000015.1, read on the forward strand.
GGACCACGCGGCCAATCTTTTCGCGCTAAAAGAACTCGGCAACATCTACACGCGAATAATGAATCCCACGAACGACGTGCTGGAAAAACGCCTTTCCGCACTTGAGGGCGGCGTCGGTGGCCTCGCCGTTTCCTCGGGCCAGTCGGCCTCGATGATGGCCGTGATGAACGTGGCCCGCGCAGGGGACAACATCGTGAGTTCGACGGACCTCTACGGCGGCACATGGAACCTCTTCGCAAACCAGTTGGAGGACATCGGCATCGAGTGCCGTTTCGTGGATCCAGAAGACCCGGAGAATTTCGTCAAAGCGACGGATGACAAGACACGCGCTTACTATGCGGAAACGCTGCCAAACCCGAAACTGCACGTATTCCCGATCCAGGAAGTCTCGGACCTCGGACGCGACCTGGGGATTCCACTCATCATGGACAACACGGCGGCTCATGGCCTCTGCAAGCCCTTCGAGCACGGCGCAGCCGTCATTGCCTCCTCCTGCACGAAATACATCGGCGGGCACGGCAATTCCATAGGTGGCATCATCATCGATAGCGGTACCTTCGACTGGGCGGCGCATCCTGAAAGGCAGCCCTACCTCAATCAACCGGACCCGAGCTACCACGGCGCCGTGTGGACAGAAGCCGTCGCTCCGCTCGGCCCCATCGCCTACATCATCAAGGCGCGCGTTACGCTGCTGCGCGATTCCGGCCAGGCGATGAGCCCGTTCAACACTTTTCTGTTCCTGCAAGGCCTCGAAACCCTGCCACTGCGTATGGAGCGTCATTGCCAAAACGCCGCCGCCGTGGCGGATTACCTGAATGACCACCCCAAGGTCAATACCACGATTTATCCGGGTCTCATGGACGGGGAATTCCGCCGCCGTGCAGATACGTATCTCAATGGCGGCTACGGCGGCCTGTGCGGAATCGACCTCACCGGTGGCTACGAAGCTGGCCAGAACTTCATCAACTCGCTCAAGATGTTCTACCACGTGGCGAACATTGGCGATTCGAGGAGCCTTGCCATCCATCCGGCGAGCACCACGCACTCCCAACTCAGCCCCGAAGTGCAGGAGCAAACGGGCGTGACGCCGGGCTACGTGCGGCTTTCCATCGGTATCGAGCATATCGATGACATCATCGCCGATCTGGAACAAGCCCTGGACGCCGCGTAACGTATCCCAGTCAAAATTGAAAGAAACTAAAAGGGGCGTCCCGCAATGGGGCGCCTCTTTTTTGAGAGTGAGCAGCAAGTTGCCGGCTTCGAGTGAGAAACAGTGTCGATGAGATTTTTGTCAGTGTGGAATCGATAATTTCTCGACTCGGTACTTTCGGAAAATGATCTAAAGTATTTTACTATAGAATATACCGTATTCGATTGATATTTCTTGTTGAATCCTGTCCATGCAAGATGAAAATATCAAGTTTTACTTTAAGCATTGAGAGCCCGACGGTTTCCCAGAGAGATTCGCACTGTGCTTCAGGGCAATGAATCTAAGGGTTGAGAAAATGGTCGGGGCGAGAGGATTTGAACCTCCGACCTCCTGCTCCCGAAGCAGGCGCGCTACCAAGCTGCGCTACGCCCCGACACAACCTGAGAGACGACCGTTTCAATTCTTGCTATGGCTTCTCCCATCCGTATTTTCCCACAAGTTTCACAAAAACACAGTTCACCAATTTCTCGGGCGGGCGCACCTCGCCGGATTTCGAAAAGCAGTATCGCATAAGGGTTTGCTTTTCCCCTTCTCCCAGAGGCATGACGATACGCCCCCCGGGGGCGATTTGCTGCTTCCAAGGCGCAGGCACACTAGGTGCAGATGCCGCGCTCACGATGACGTCGAAAGGCGCCTCTTCTGGCCAGCCGTACGTGCCGTCCGCCGTCCAGAGCATATAATTTGTCAGGCCGAAAGAATCAAGCCGCTTTCGGGCTCTCATCGCAAGTTCCGGCACCCGTTCTATGGCGCGGACGGAGCCGGCGAGTCTCCCGAGAAGCGCAGTAAGGTAACCAGAACCCGCTCCGATCTCGAGCACCTTTTCGGAGCCTTGGAGTTCCAGCGCCTCGAGCGTGGCCGCCACCATGTAGGGTTGCGAGATTGTCTGCCCTTGTCCGATGGGCAGTGCCTTGTCGGCGTAAGCGGCTTCAAGGAATATCTCGGGCGTAAAATGATGCCTCGGCACCTCGTACAGGGCCTGAATGACGCGGGTGTCGGTAATGCCCCTGGCGATGATCTGGTTCTCCACCATCTGCTCGCGCGCGCGCCGCCAGCGATCCTCACCTTTGCCGTTTAATGAAATTGCCAAGACCCCAGCCCTTTTATCGCGTCATGGTCTGTGAGATTTGATCTTGAGGAGCGTAATGGATCCCCGTTTGTTCGAGATCGCCTGGAAATCCGTGTCCGGTTCGTTCTCCTAGCGGGGATTGAATCCCCTGCCCGGTAATACTCCCGGCTGCGCGGATTGATTTCCTCGACGATAGCTTCCCGGTAGACATGCTTGCCCCCGCAGGTGGTCCACTCTGCCAAACATTCTTGAGGAGAGATGTTCCGGGCGTTGACAATCAGGAATATGCCCGGTACCAGTCTCCCGGATATTACTTCCCTTCTGCTCGCACGCGCAACTTTTTTCGCCAGGTCATACAGGAACCTCTTCCCGTCCTCGTGGACAAGGGAGGTCGCCAAAGCGACAACCCAAGGCGGGTGGCCTCCATTGCCGTGGCCACGGTTCCCGGGCAAGTGATGTCGACGCCCGGATTCCTCCCACAAGTGATACCGGAGAGGAACTTGTCGGGGCTCTTCTCTTTGAGCAAGCCGTTCAGGGAGGGGGTCACACAATCGGTGGGCACGCCATCCAATTCGAGCCAGCCGTGCGCGAATTCGTTGACACGCAGGGTGTGGTGCAGGCTTCGGGAATGCCCCGGGCTCTGTCTCCTGCATGGGGCTACGACGATCAACTCTCCCAATAGAGCGAGACCGACATAGGTTTTCTGAGTCGATGCCGCCATCGTTGCAGCGAAGTGGTCGAACCATGGCCTTTCAAACAGGGTGCGGGGCGGGCACGAGCATCACAAATGGGATTATGTTCCAGCCGGGGAGGCAAAATCAATGCTCCTAACAAGAATTCACCTCCTTGTGAGGCCTTTCATTGGGGTTGCTGCTTGCTTTAATGAATTTTACAGATTACAAAATCGGAATCATGCCTTTTTTGAGGGAGCACACATGAGCAAAGATTCCGGGCCCGAGAAACCGGCCCTGAGGTCGTTTCACTTCGACACCACCGCCCTCCATGCGGGTGCACGGCCCGACCCCGCGACCGGCGCCAGAGCAGTGCCGATCTACCAATCCACCGGCTTCGTTTTCGACGACGACAAACATGCCGCGGGTCTTTTTGCCCTGCAGGATTACGGATACATCTACTCGCGCATCGGAAATCCCACCATCAGCACCTTCGAGGAACGCATCGCCGCCTTGGAGGGAGGCGTTGGCGCACTGGCGACGGCCTCTGGCCAGGCCGCCCAGTTCATCGCGCTGTTCACTTTGACGAATCCGGGGGATGAAATCGTTTCCTCCGCGGCCCTCTACGGAGGTACCTACACGCAGTTTGACATCACACTCAGAAAACTCGGCATCCATACGACATTCGTCGATCCGACGAAGCCGGAGGACTTTCAGGCCGCGGTGACGGAGAAAACGCGGGTCATATATTGCGAAACGATCGGGAATCCGGCCACCAACATCGCCGATTTAGAGGCGCTGGCAAAAATCGCGAACAATGCGGGCGTTCCCCTCGTGGTGGACAACACCTTCGCGACCCCCTACCTGTGCCGCCCCATCGAATGGGGGGCAGACATCGTTTTGCATTCGGCCACGAAATTCATCGACGGGCACGGCACTAGCATTGGAGGTGTTATTGTAGATTCGGGTCGCTTCAACTGGGCGAATGGTAAATTTCCCGGCATGATCGATCCTTCGCCAGGCTATCATGGGCTGCGTTTCTTCGAGACTTTTGGCGAGTTAGGCTTCCTCATGAAGGCGCGTGCGGAGAGCCTGCGCGACATCGGGTCGTGCCTAGGCCCGTTCAACGGTTTTTTGTTCGTCCAAGGTCTGGAAACCATGAGCCTGCGTATGGGGCGTCATTGCGAGAACGCACAAAAAGTGGCTGAGAATCTCGTGCAGGATTCGCGTATCAGTTTTGTGAGTTATCCTGGACTACCCACAAGTCCCGAGTTTGAGAAGGCAAAAAAATATCTGCCGAACGGACAAGGCGCCGTCTTTTCCTTTGGTATCCGGGGCGGTTTCGAGGCGGCCGTCCGATTCATCAACGCGCTTCAACTGCACAGCCATCTCGCGAACGTGGGCGACGCAAAGAGCCTTATCATCCATCCGGCTTCTACGACGCACGCCCAGTTGAGCGAAGAGGACATGAAGGCGGGAAACATCACGCCCGACCTCATCCGCATATCGGTAGGCCTCGAACACATCGACGACATCCTGTGGGATCTCGACCAGGCTCTTGATGCGGCGACAAGGAACGTGTGATGGAATTTCCCGAATTCCAGGACCCGCTCACGATTCGTCATATCCTGTCGAATCACCGCCGTGTGGCGATGGTGGGACTCTCGGCGAACGAATCGAGACCGAGTTATTTCGTGGGCTATTACCTGCAAAGAATGGGATTCGAGGTAATCCCGGTTAACCCAAGATACGAACGTATTCTAGGCCGAAAATCCTACCCCGATCTCACATCGATACCAGACCCGCCCGATGTGGTGGACGTATTCCGCAAACCGGATGAAATTTCGGAAGTCGTCGAGGAGGCACTGGCGGTCGGCGCCAAATCCCTCTGGCTGCAATTCGGCGTGGTGAACGAGCGCCAAGCCGAACACGCACGAGCGGCGGGCCTTCTCGTCGTCATGGACAAATGCATGAAGATTGAGCATGGCCGTCTGAGAGGCGGTTTGCACACGGCGGGAATGAGGACGGGCGTTATTTCGACGCGCAGGAATCCGCTGGTCTAGCCCCATAATTGGAGATACACTTGGTTTTCTGTTAGTTATGGGGTTTGCAAACCCCTCGAAAATCATTTACAAATTTTGCTGAAGCATGAAGTCTAGCCGATTCTGCGCGGGGACAACATGACTAGGCTCAAAATCTTGATTCTGGGACTTCAGTTGTTTCCCCTGTGCGTGGTTTCAGTTCTCGCTGCAGAAAGAAAAACCCTTATACACATGAGCGCGTTTCCGATAAAAGCGCTTTCAGCGAGCACTTCAGTCGACTTGCCTCAAATCGTTTTCCCTCGTGGAAGAAAAGTCTACCTAAAGGACCTCCGTCTGATGATGCCGGGAGATCACATAGTTACGACTGCGAATTCGAGAGCGAGTATTCGTTTTTGGCGCCGCCGGGACTGCCTCCTCATCCTGGAGCCGAACACGTCCTTCAAATTCATGACATTGAAGAAAGGTGTGTATTCGGCGAATCTGGACATGGGCGCGGTGAAGTGCCAGAAGGCTTCCTGCGGTTTGAACTTGAGCGTCATGACGCCTGCGGCAAAACTGCACGGAGAGAGTGCGGAATTCCTCCTCCAGGCGTATCGGGGATTCACCACGGTAGTGCTCAAAAAAGGATCGTTGCGGTTATTTGTCGGAGGGCAGACTTTCGCATTGCGCAAGATGACGCGTACGACGGTTTCGAAGACGGGTGCCCACCGGGTCACCGCAATATCCACCGACGACCTAGATATCCCCGGCCTTTTTTCCCTCTTCCCGGACTTCATGCATCTCCTCCACAACGCCGGTTACGGAAAAACCTGTTATTTCTCCGACCTTGAAGTTGCCACGCCCTTGACGAACACTACGCTTAAGCCTTACTACATTGCATGTGATATTTCTTTCAGTGAAGAACCGGCACGGTTCGCAGCCCATCAACCAAGCGAGCCCGGGTCTTGGTGGGAGTATCTCTTTTCGGGGTCGGGGCGTAGCGCAGCCTGGTAGCGCACCTGAATGGGGTTCAGGGGGTCGGAGGTTCAAATCCTCTCGCCCCGACCATTTTCCGCATCGACGACTCCTGTATCGCATATCCTCCGAGGTGACGAGAGGTGGAACTTGGTTTCATCGGTTTGGGACGGATGGGGAGTGAGATTTGTCTCCATCTCATCCGAGCTGGTCATGAAGTAACAGCCTACGACATCCGAACAGAAGCTACACTTGAGGCTGAGAGCAAAGGTGCGCGCGCAGGACGGAGTCCGGCGGATGTCGCTTCCCGTTCGGAGGTCGTTTTCACGTCTTTGCCGCATCCAGACATTTCGCGCGAAGTGGTTCTGGGCGAAGAAGGAATACTGGCGGGCGCGCGAGACGGCGCGCTTCTGGCGGAAACGAGCACCGTCTCCCCTTCCCTCGTTCAGGAACTCGCTCCCAAAGTAAAGGCGCAAGGGGTTGACCTGATGGACGCCGCCGTGAGTGGCGGCGTACAAGGGGCCCAAGCCGGTACCCTCACGCTGATGGTCGGAGGAAGCGAAGCGGGATTCGAACGGCTAAAACCATTACTTGCTCATTTTGGAAAGAACTTCTTCCATTGCGGCACATCGGGCATGGGTATGCTGTTCAAGGTGGTGAACAACATGCTCTCGCACGTGAACCTCGCGGTGCTTGCCGAAGCCATGGCTCTCGGCGTAGCAGCCGGGGCTGACCCCGATTTGCTTTGTGACGTCATCGCCGTCAGTTCTGGCCGCAGCCGCCAAGTGGAAGACAGGCTCAGGAAGCACATCCTCCGGGGTGAGTTCACGCCCGGCATGACGACCAACCTCGCGACGAAAGATTCCGATCTATGTCTTGAGCTTGCCCGCGAACTCCGCGTTCCCACTTTCATCGCCAGTGCATCGCATCACGTATACGAAATGGCGATTCAGAAAGGGTACGGAGCCGAAGAATACGCTTCGCTCATTAAACTGTGGGAGGAATGGCTGGATATCCAAGTACGCTCCTCCGACGCAAAGCGAAAATCCTGAGAACCACTCCAGAACCTTCAGGATGGCGAAATGCCTTGCCGCTCCCCACAGTGAAGGATAACGCCGATGGCGCCAGAAAAGATGTTCGATGAAGCATTCGATTCAGCTTTCAAAGACAGAAGAAACCTGATCGCTTTCCTGGAAGGCATCGACACCACCTATGTCCATTGGCGGCCTCCCGACGGTGAATGGTCCTTGCACGAGAATCTCGAACACATTCTCCTGACAGATGCTTATTACGAGCGTTTCATCGAGAAGCGTCTCGCCGAGGCGGTCGAGGCCGGCTCGTGGGATACAGCCCCTGAGAACCCTAAAAAAATAAGCCGTGAGGCACTTAGACGCAGGGAACAGGGCCAGGTTCCGGCACCTGATTTTCTGCTACCGAAGGGCGAAGGCGATTTCCAGGAAATGATCACCAAACTCATGCCCAACAGGGAAGCAGTTCACCGTATCATGTTGCCATACCGGGGCATCGATATGAGCCGCTATACACACGAGCATTTTCGCTACGGGGACCTTAACATTTACGATCGCATCGCCTATTCCGGCACGCACGATTTTCTTCACCAGGATCAGATGACACGCGTCCTGAAGGCACAGGGCGATACGGGAAGCGGATGACTTATTTCTCCTCCTGCAGAATCCGCCAATGAGCGACTGGACGATAACGACGCTTCGCGACGCCTACCGCGCAGGGAAAATATCACCGGTTGAAATCGCCGACTCCGCTCTCGACCTCATCAAGCAATGGAATCTCCACCTGAAAGCCTACGTGCACCTCAGTGAAAAAGCGATGCGTCGTGCGGCGCGCGAGTCAGAACGAAGGTTCCGCTTTGGAAATGAACTTGGGCCTCTCGACGGCGTTCCCGTGGCCTATAAGGATCTTTGCTACATTCCGGGAACTCCTACAAGCTGCGGAAGTATGATGTTCGAGGACGATCCATCGCCGACCTCCGTTTCGAGCGTTTGGCGCCGTCTGGATGAGAGTGGCGCCGTCCATATGGGGAAACTCAACATGGCGGAACTCGCCATGGGGCCGACGGGACGCAACATGCACTTCGGGGACCCGCAGAACCCCTGGAAGCAGGGCTACGTTACCGGAGGTTCAAGCAGCGGGTCGGGATGTGCGGTCGCCGGGGGGCTGGCGTTGGCTGCCATCGGCACAGACACGGGAGGCTCCATCCGTGTTCCAGCGGCGTTTTGCGGCGTTGTGGGGCTAAAGCCCACGAACGGCCGTGTGAGCAGGAACGGAGGGATGACACTCTCCTGGACGCTGGACACCTTCGGACCGCTTACGCGGACTGTGGGAGACAACGCGCTGGTGCTATCCGCCATCGCCGGATCGGACTCCCAAGATACGAGCGCAAGCACTCGGCACGTGCCCGATTACACGAAAGACCTGGGAGAAGAAATCGCCGGCATCCGTGTGGGCGTTCTGGAGGGTTCGGAACTCAGTGGCGTTTCAGAGGGCATGAAGGTGGCTTACCTAGACGTATCCAAGACGCTTGAGCGTCTGGGCGCACGTGTCGTTTCGCTATCACCTCCCCACGTAAAGGAACTCGAAGATATCGCCAATACGATCTTCAAATACGAGGCCCTGATGCTTCACGGCGAACGTCTTGAGAAATACGCAGACCAAGTGACGCCGGAAATATTGATGCGCTTCGAAGACGGTCGCGGGATTCGCGGGGCTGAATATCACGCTGCACTCGCAAGGCGCGGGAAACTGATACAACATTACGAGAACGAGGTGTTCTCCGCCGTGGACGTGCTGGCCGGGCCGACAACGCCTATTCCCGCACCATCTCTCGTAGAGGCATGCTCGGAAGCTTCAGGGCTGATTTCTTCACTCACGCGCTTCACGCGTTGGGTCAACACCCTAGGTGCACCCGCAATATCAGTTCCCCTGGGTTTTTCAGAAGCCGGACTGCCGCTCGCAGTGCAGTTCGTGGGTACTCATTTCAGCGAAGACCTGCTCTACAAGGTCGCTTACGCTGTGGAAAAAGAAAACGGGGGATGGCAGGTATCACCTACGTTCGAATCGTTTCGTTAGGTCTCAGGCGGGGCGGGGCGAGTTGTAAGGCAGGTATTTCTGATGAGTCACCCATCGCGCAGAATCTCGCTCCGGTGAGGTGGCGCAAAGAACGGTCGGCATCCGCAGGTTTTCATGATAATCCTGAATGCACATCCTTGAGAATTTGGACGTCCTGTAATGCATGGTGCATGACTCGGGTCTCGAAACTGGCCGGAATTCAGGCTGGCAATTTGAGCGGAACATTCCCGGTGGAATGATCTATTATCGACAAATTCACGAAGGGAAATGACTTGGCCGCAACGTGGCGCAGGAGTAATACAATCGTCATCCGCTCCTTACGCGATAACGGGAAATGCGGACATTTACGGGACAAGAAGACGCTCCAGGAGGACGAGTCGTGTCAGCAGAAGATACAACCCCGAGTTCTAGGTAGGTTCGTCTTATTTTTCTTTCTCTTTCTCCCAGTCTTTCAATGATTTAGGAAGCTTGTCTTCATTCCATTTCTTGGTTATGCGATAGACCTTCCCACTCTCGCGCACGTATATGAATTCCGAGCCTTCCTTGTTTGCGAAACGAAATGGCCCCCACTTCCCGTGGCGAATGTCCCTGCCGGAGAGTTCGACGATAAATTCCTTGAAATCAGGTGCTTCGCCGGGTTTCGCCTCCCCTTCTCTCTCGAAATCGCGAAGCGCGCCGATAAGGTCTTCCACGTTACCGGGTTCAGCCTCCCTGCCTTCGGGAGCGACGAAACGCCACCCACCGCCGAAACGCTCCAGATTCACAGAAGAATTGTCGGGAAAACGGGCCGTAACCTCAGTAATTTCCTCGTCTTTCGCGTAAAGAAGCAAGCGCCGCTCGCTCAGGAAATAGGGTGTTTTCGTGATCTTGTCATAATCTTCTTTCTTGATGGCGAAAAGGCGTTTTTCACCCTCTATCTGCCCATAAGCCCTCTGCTTGTTCTTCAGGAATTTCCCGATGATGAAGGATTTTTTGTCGAGTGGTGTGTTTTCTTTCGTTTGCAGCCATAAGGTGTAGCGTAGCGGTACGCCCTTGCCATCTTCTCGTACGAGAGCAAATTTCGCCAAATCACCTCCCGGGGCATCCACATATTCAATCGAATTGATCCACTTGATATCCCACATAAGGTCATCCACATGTTTATGCCGACCAAGGAGTTTTTCCTGCTTTCCATCGGGCGTCGTGACCTTGATGTCCCATTTCTTTTCCGCTTTTCGGACAATGTCGAGTTTCCGGGATTTCGACTCAATGAGGATGCGTTTCATATGGTCGACATCATAGTCTATGACAGTCTTGTGTCGTACGGAGAATGCAGATTTTGGCAAATCCTTGAATGTCTTCTCATTAATAAGCATGACAGGACCGCCCGAGAGTCTCCTGGCGTAGTAGTAAACTTTCGGCTTTTTCGTAGCGCTTTTCGGGTCGGGAGATTCTACTTTTCTGTTGCCCAAGATGACGCCATCCTCGGGTTTCTGGTTGTCTTCCGTGAATATGCGTACTGTGAGTTTGGGTTTATCCAATCCATAAGGAGATAGATTCCCGGGTTTTTCTTCAACGAATTTCTGTGCTTTATCCCATTTGAGGGTGGATACGATTCCTTCGGAATCAATGGCGTCGGCCCTGCCCTGCAGGGGTTTCGTCAGTGCCCAGTTATTCTTGCCCTTCCGAACGATGGTGAAGTCGTTGCCCCCCTTGAGTTCCATGACCACCTTTTTCGCACTCTCAGGCATAACAGGAACAATTGACCTGTCCCGAATGCTAAATATCGATTTATCAAATTTGGCGATGTCGGAAAGCTGAAGAGTGAATATTCCAGGACTTTTCGTCAACGCAGCATATCGAAATTCGCGTGTGGGAGTCCTATTGCCAATTTCAACGGAAACGTCACTCTTATCTTTCAGGCCGAACACAATTTTCATCCTGGGCTTGTCCATGCCGAATTCTGCCCTATCTTTTACGTTTCCGATACGTACTCGTTCCCGGAGCTTGGTCGCCGCATCCATGAGTTTTTCGGCCTCATCCACATCGACAGCAGCATCAATGGGTTTGACGAAACGCCACCCCTTCTCCGTTCGGATAATCTGGTAGGAATCTTCTTCTCTTGAGACATCAATTCTTATCAGGGACTTTTGGTCAATTCCTTTCAGGAGTTTGACCTTGCGTTCCTCCAAGGCCTTCTTCTCGGCGGCCCATTTCACGTCATAGACGTAATACGCCCCACCGATAACCAGCAAGACAAGCAATAATATGAGATTTTTCCGGGGGGTCACCGCAGTTGCCTTCTCCGAACGTAGACGGCAGCACCGACAAGAATGATGAACAAGGGCATGATCCAGACCGTGAACAGGTGAACGAACCGGCCCTCCCCACCAGCCAGCACAAGTGGCTCACCTGTACGGTTTTTGGGACGAATGGTAATCAGGTCTTTCTCCCCACCGAGCCAGTTGATGGTATTGTAAACGAGATTCGCATTTCCCTGTGCACCAATAAAAGCATCACTCGCGAAATCTGCATCGCCGAACACGACAATCCGTGCATCGTTTTTGCCGTTTGCATTCTTCTTGGACTCTGAGATTTTCGAGTCATCCTGAGTGCCTTGTCCCTGGGCGAGCTTGTAAAGATCGAGCGTAACGGTGACAGCGGCACCTACTGGAACGGGCCCATCTTTCTTGGTTTTCTCATCGAAGTTGAGCTGTCCATTCTGAATGGACACACTCTCTACGGTAAAACTTCCATCGCCTGTTTTCACCAAGTCCTCGGAATGCAATCCAGCTTTCGGCATTCCTGTTGCCGATACATGCCGGACAGTTGGGAAGACAGTCGCCAAACCTTTCAACTCTTTTGTGATTTCGTGTATCCCATAGTTTGCGGCGAATGGAGTGATTATATTTCCACCCGCCAATTCGAAGCGCACCGACTCAGGATCGATTACGAATGACGTGGGAAGTTTGAAGCCGTAGTTTTCCAAAAGACTGGTCAGGCGCCCGGGTTTCATGTGCGGTTCCAGAAATACTAGAAGTCTTCCGCCGGATTTGATGTAGTCGTCAATATACTTGACTTCTACTTCTTCCAACTGTTTTTCGGGTGCTGCAATTATCAGCAAACTGGTATTTTCAGGCACACCCTTTTTCCTGAGGAGCAGGAGTTCATCTACCTGGTAATTGTCATCTCTCATTCCGATAGCCAATGCTCTCATCGCCTCTCGTCCCTGCCCTGTAAAGAGTCGCTCTCCATGGCCCGTAAGGTAATACACGCGCTTTTGCTCGGACTGAATCGTTTTCAGTATAGCGTTGGCGATCGCATTTTCCGAAAGGTTGAATATCTTTTCTGATCGGAAGGCCGGTTTCTTCTCCTGACTGGCAGCTTGAGATTTGTCCTGTTTCTCGATCTCTTCTTTGCTGAAATGGTGAACTACAACCAATATGCCATAGGCGTCTACGTCATACTTCTTCGCGGTGCCTGGTGAGGCGTCCAAATTCAAAAACCGGAACGTGACCTGTTTCGAAGCCCGGGTGTATTGTTCCAAGATTTCCGTTATTGCCGGTTGCTCCAGCTTGCGGGTGAAAGCAATGATTTCTATCCGCCTTTTTTCTCTTTCGAGTCTGTTCAACAGATTTATGGTTTTTGGGGACAAGCTGTAGAAATTTCCTGGAGTAACGTCCCAACGCTTGTAGTGTTTGACGCTCACGAGCTCAACGACTACCAGAATAGCTGTCACGATGAGGACCATGATAGCGACCTGGATGCCCGTTCGCGTGGAGCGGAGCCGCATGCCGCCTTGAAGTTCACGGCGTGAAATCCAGACTGTATAGACAAAACAAACGATTCCCAGAGCGATGGTCGCGTAAGCCCATCTGGGCGGTTCGGAAAACTGGTCATGTCCTGCCCAGCCGGTAATGCCGACCAGCAACAAGGCGGCGGAGGTGATGAACAAATAAAGGTTTCTGTTTTCCAAGTCCCTATCCTCGCCACCTGTAATATTCAAGAGATCTGAGCACCAGAAAACCGCACAAAATATTTATGTTGACCAGGTAAATAATGTCGCGTGTATCAATGATGCCTCGTATAAAATTCCGCAAATGCATCCCCAAGGAAAGGTGCCGGAGAACCGAGGCCAATGGCTCACTAGCCGATGACGCAAGAAGATCCATGAGGAAGGTCGCAAGAAGTACCATGAAGGCGATCATGGCAGCGACGATTTGATTCGAAGTCCACGAACTGGCCAAAAGACCGACGGAAAGAAATGCCATGCCAGTCAATAACATTCCCAGATAGGCGGATGATACGATAGTCCACTCAACCTTGACGAAAGCGCTCAGAATAACTGGATAAATGAGAGTAATCGCCAACATAATGAGATAAATGGACAAAATCGAGAGGTATTTCCCGGCGAACATTTGTCCGTTGCGTAGCGGGAAGGTAAGCATCAATTCCATCGTGCCCTGCTTTTTTTCTTCGCTGAAAAGACGCATCGCAAGCAATGGCGCGACAAACAAGAGGATGACAGTTACGCTGGAAAAGACTGGCTCCAGGACAGCGGAAGTGGGGGTGATGTTAAATTGCGCAGCAGCTTGGGGGTTTCTGGCCAATTGCATGGAAACGACGGCGTAGTTAAGAAAAGCACCGGAATAGAATATGCCCATCAACACTGTCCATGCCGCGAGAATCACGTAAGCGATTGGCGAGAAAAAGAAAGATGCGAGTTCACGCCGGCATATCCAAAAAGTGTTATGCATTTACAATTTCCTCATTATGCTTTTGCTCCCCGCTGACGATACGTACGAACAGATCTTCCAGCGTCAATCTCACCTGGCGAATTTCAGTTAGTTTGCCCTCCGCCGCGGATACGGCGGCCACCAAGTCGGAGCGAATGTCGTCGCCGCTTTTTGCAGACACTTCAAAATGTGCCTCCTGACTCTGCGAAGTGCCGAGCAACGTTACATTTTCAACTCCCCGTACCTTTTTCATTTTTTCGGATAGAGAATTTGTGGCTCCAATTGCGGAGACACGTATAGTCGTATCCGCTTGCAGATTCGACGCCAAGGCATCGAGAGCGCCTTCAGCTGCTACCCTTCCCTGGTGGATGATCACCACGCGGTCACAAACCATATTCACTTCCGGCAGGATGTGCGTGCTCAATATCAAGGTCCGGGTACCCTTCAATTCCGAAATCAGATTTCTGATTTCAACGATCTGCGCTGGATCGAGGCCTGAAGTTGGCTCGTCGAGAATTAACACGGGAGGGTCGTTCACCATCGCTTGTGCCAAACCGACGCGTTGGCGATATCCTTTTGAGAGATTGCCAATCAGACGATGGGCGACATCCTCGAGCCCACAATTGCTGATTACCCTCTGGATACCGGCTGTTTTTTCCGCGCCACTCATGCCTTTCATCGTCGCTACGAAATTCAAGTAGGCCTTGACGGTCATTTCTCTATAAAGAGGGTTGTTTTCCGGGAGGTAACCCAGATTTTCCTGCGCCTCCAGCGGCGATTCTGAAACATTGATTCCGGCTACCCACACCGTGCCTGAATTTGGCGGCATGTACCCTGTCAAAATACGCATAGTCGTGGATTTTCCCGCACCGTTGGGACCAAGGAATCCCAGTACCTCTCCCTCCTCTACCTGAAAGGAAATATCCGTCACTCCACGAAGGTTGCCATAATATTTTGTGAGGTTTTCAACCCGTATCAATGAAGAACTCCCAAAAGGAACTATACAAAATTATTCGCTGGCATCAATGCCGATCTGAACTTCCCAGATATCAAGTTGAGCGATTCAGTTGTATGGTTAAGACATCTCGAAAACTTCTGAGATAAACGGAAACCCAATTAAAGCATTTATCATCAATGCTTTGACACACATCACTACTGAATGCGGAAGTAGAGTAAATTCTAGGCGCTATTTTGTCAACCATATCAGAAAGTCTCTTTTGGACTCCAAGAATTTACGGACACGTCATATCAATCAATTCTTCATTTTCAAATCGCCTCTAATGGCCGCTTTCTTCAAGATGGCGGGAACATTCAGGATATTCGGCCCATCGAGACGCAATGATATTTCTATGTCCTCACCTTTGCCCAATCGACGCTCACGCTCCCCATCGAAAGCCAGCATGCGTATATCGGGTGCTCGATATTCTACGGTTTCTCCTAATTTGACGACTTCGTGTTCCATTACGAGCGCAGCGGCTACCTGTCCTGGCCCGATAGGAGAAAGAATGCGGTGCTTGGCTTTACCTTTCACCCCAAATTTTAACCACAGCCCTAGTGGTTCACTTGCATCGACCGGACACAAGCTCGCGCCCAATGAAGAAAGCCCCAAACGCCCGGGTTCGCTCCTCGTGAGTGCCAGTGAGTCCACACGCCCAACATCCCAAATTGCGCGCGCGCCGTAAAACGATTCTTTGAGAATCGCGATATCAACCAGTGCGTTTTCAGAGTCTCCGTTCAGATTCACATGGAGTTGTTTCGTAACTTGCTTCTCACTTCTATAGGCTCTCGGATGAAGGGCATATAGAGCAGCAGCCATACCGGCCACCGTGCCTTCCCACGTGAAAGGAAACGCATTGTTCGTCCCGGTAGAGAGAGGGATTAAGGGTATTTTTCCGCACCCTTTGGCGACAGCGCGGCAGGTACCATCGCCACCGAGAAGAACAATGCATTGAACTCCCAGTTCGACGAGTTTCCGAGCCGCTTTCGTGGAATCAGCCGTCTCTCCCGTTGCGTCCACGTCAAACAGCTTCACTTTCGAGGATTTGTTGTCCTGGCGAAAGCCATCCAGTGCAACAGCTCCCAACGAACCGAGATCGTTGAACAGCAGTATGTTATCGAGACCCGCAGCAACAAGACCCGCCATCACGCGACGAAGTATGAGCACTTTTTCGTTGTTGCTGAACGAACTCGCCAGCGCCACCAGCCTTCGGATGTCTTTCCCCGATTGCGGATTGGCTATTATTCCGACACTCGTCACCTCTTCTCCTTCGTTCTTACACAAGGAAAAATCACTCTTTTAATGTAAAATCAAGACTACATTGAATTGACAAAAAGGGCGAAGCGCCATTCATGTTCTATTTTCCCACTGGACAAGACGAATCGTGACACGAAAGCCAAAACACCATAGATCCCTGAAAAGAGATGCGCGCGCTATCTTCCGGGCCGGGCTGGACGCAGTTCATGCGGGTGAAGCGGTTTACCGCTACACAAAAATCGAAAAGATGCGAGAACAGGAATTTTTTGTTTTCAATAAGCAAAGAATATCTCTCGATAAAACAGGGCGAATTCTCGTTTTGGGAGCGGGAAAAGCAAGTTTTCAGATGGCGCGCGCGGTGGAGCGACGAATTGGAAACCGGATTGATGGTGGAGTCATTGTTACCCCATATGGTCATGCAGGAAGATGCAGACACATCGAAGTTCTGGAAGCATCCCATCCCGTTCCTGACATTTCAGGCTTGAAAGCCTCCCGCAAAATCGAAGAATATGCTTCAGGCGCCTGTCGAGAGGATTTAGTTATTTTCCTTCTTTCCGGTGGAGGCTCAGCCCTTATGCCCTCACCTGCATCTGGAGTTTCTCTGGAAGACAAACAATGCGTCACGAATTCTCTCCTGAAAGCAGGCGCTCCTATTGATGTCCTCAATTGTGTTCGAAAACACCTGTCCGATCTGAAAGGCGGGAACCTGGCACGAAAAGTCTTCCCCGCCCGCATGATCGTTCTTCTCGTTTCCGACGTGATTGGCGACCCTCTTGACGTAATCGCTTCGGGTCCCGCCACCGGTGATTCAACCACGTTCGTTCAAGCGAAAGCGTATTTGCAGCGTTACGGCGTTTTTCAAAAAATGCCTGAAACAGTCAGAAACAGGATTGAAGCCGGTTCGAGAGGTGATATCCCGGATACCCCTCTTCCCGGTAACAAGGTTTTCAGACGTGTGAGCCACCATATCGTAGCGAATAACAAAATCGCTCTTAAAGCATCATATGATAAAGCAAAATCAATGGGTTACAGTGTTAATGTGCAAACCGATTCCCTGAGTGGTAAAGCCAATGAGGTGGGTAAATCGCTCGCGCAAGATGCCAAGAGGGTTTTTGGAGATCCACACTCAAAAAATTCGCCCAAGTGTTTGCTCTATGGCGGCGAAACAACTGTGAGAGTCCTGGGAGATGGCCTGGGAGGGAGGTGCCAGGAACTTGCTCTTTCATTCGCTATTGAAATTCAAGGCCACCCAAACGTCTGTCTATTGGCCGCAGGCACGGACGGAAGAGACGGACCCACAGATGCGGCTGGAGCAATCGTGGATGGTAGAACTGCGAAAACGTCGGAAAAACAAGGCCTTGACCCAAATGCGTATTTGCGCAATAATGACAGTTACAATTTTTTCCGTCTGCGGCGCGCGTCTTTAAACAGCGGACCGACAGGAACCAATGTAATGGATTTGGTGATTATGTTGGTGAATTAAAGGAAGCGCACAACTTACGGCGGTTATCCGTGATTCCGCGGGTCGCCCAATCGCCGTAAAATCCACAGGACATGATAATGAGATGTATTCAAGTGGCTATTTTCGCCATTTTGGCGATCTTGTTGGCCATGCAACAGCCTTTCCCTGTGTCCGCACAGCAGGAAAAAGTAGTCGCGACGGACTTTGTCTTGGGCCCGGACGCGAAATACTCCAAGCAATTCCCGAAAGGTTGGGTGCTAAAGGTATGGAGTGGAACACCGGACGTAAAATTGATTCAGGACGAGAACCCGGGTGCGGGAGTTCTTCGAATGCGAAGCGAAAAGGCTTCTGTTTCGATTCATCGTGAATTGAAGCTGGACCTCAAGAAATTCCCGCTTCTCTCATGGAAATGGAAAGTGACGAAACTGCCGGAAGGCGCGGATGCCAGGAAGATTGAGTCAGACGACCAGGCGGCCGGCGTTTATGTTGTATTTCCCCGGTTCCCCAGTATTCTCAACAGCCAATTCATCGGTTATGTTTGGGAAACAAGCGTTCCGGAGGGCACAATCCTGAAAAGCCGCAAGAATCCAATGGTCCATTATATTGTCGTCAGAAGCGGGATGGACCATCTCGGCAAGTGGATTACAGAAAGGCGAAACGTTATGGACGATTATCGAAGCGTGTTCGGCTCAGAGGCGCCAAAAGTCGGCGGCATTGCGTTGATGATCGATACGGACGATACGTTTTCAGATGCAGAGAGTTTTTTTGCACAGGTCGAATTCAAAAGGGATGCCACCGGCATTCCATCACATGCTGATGAATTGACCGCTTCACTGCAGTAGTCGGTCCTTAAGTTCGACCTGCATTAATGACGGCTGTATTTGCACCAAGCCTTCTCCTTGTTAAAATTCCTGTCCAGTTTCTGGCGAAAATGATTCCACTCGACCGAGGTTTTGACTCTTGCCCGGCTCTGAAATCTATGTTGGTTTTGATCTCGGGGGCTCTTTTCTTAAGGCGTCGTCTTTCGGTCTGGATACGCAGTTACTAGAACGCCTTTCCCTGGATACAAAACACTGTTTGAAGACGCAAGATTATCTCGATTTATTCAAAGAAGCGGCGACAATCCTTTCTTCAAATAAACGCCTCCATGGAATCGGTATAGCCGTTGCGGGTGTTCTGGATTCGGATGCCGGCGTGATTGTCGAGTCCCCAAATCTGCCCGCTCTTAGTGGAATTCCGCTATTGGGAATGTTGGAAGATGATTTCTCTCCTGCCGTAGTCAATATGATGAACGATGCAAATGCCGCTGCTCTGGGAGAATATTTTGCCGGGGCGGGTAAGGGGCATGAGAGCATGTTTATTGTCACGTTGGGTACGGGCGTGGGCGGAAGTTTCATTCAAAATGGGGAGGTCTGGGGGGGCGCGTCTGGAATGGCGGGGGAAATCGGCCATGTAATCATTGAGAAAAACGGCAAGTCATGTACGTGCGGGTCCCGGGGATGTCTGGAAGCCTACTTCTCGGGCTGGTCCTT
This sequence comes from bacterium, assembly GCA_965200245.1. Classification (GTDB taxonomy): domain Bacteria; phylum UBA8248; class UBA8248; order UBA8248; family UBA8248; genus Bin107. The sequence continues at coordinate 290,519 of CBDATS010000015.1, forward strand.
GGAGCGGGAGGCGCGAGCACATGCGGAAAAATATCCGGACTCTGCCATCGCGTCAACCTCTCACATTTCTCCCCGTGTCTTGGCAGAGTTGGCCGCTACCGACGACCAAGCATCAAAATCCATATGGAAAACCGGTGGTGGTGCGCTCGGAGTTGGAATCGCCAATATCATAAATTTGCTGAATCCGGAATGTATTGTTCTCGCAGGAGGATTGGTGAACGCCAAAGAGTATTTCCTGCCGGCTGCCCAAAAGTCCTGGGAGAAGAATTCTTTCGAACAAGCGCAAAATTCATCGAAAGTTCTTGTGGGGAAATTAGGCGTATGGGCGGGGGTACGGGGTTCCATTCAACCTTTTTTGTAAAAATAAGCTGTAAGAATTATACGTTCCGGGATCAGAAAAACATGAGTAAAACTGTTTTGCATGAGCGCTCTCCATACCGATTTCATTTCAAAAGCCATTCACCAAGCGAATAATTCGCAAGACTGATTTCCCCGCGAGCATACTCCCTCTTCTTATCACAAAGTTCGTTTTTAAATTTCCCTGAAAAAATTTCGCTGCTGCCTTGACATGGATATATAGTCATCTATAAACTTGGTTAAGTTGAATTAACTTATATATACGAACCAAACAAAATGATCTGTTCTAAAAAAGGAACTCCACCATGGCTCGACAGCATTCCAGTGGTTCACTCTCGCCTAGCCAGGAGCACTACCTCCGCGCCATATTCGATTTTCAGGAAAGCAAAGGTTACGCACGCGTGACGGATATCGCCGCCATGTTAGGAGTGGCGAAACCGGCCGTTTCGGCTGCTGTAAAAACACTGCGCTCGAACGGGCTCGTATCACATCGTGTCTACGAAAGCATTCTCTTGACGGAAGAAGGCGCAAAACGGGCAAAGGGCGTATCTGGCAAGTTCTCTATTTTGATGCATTTCCTCACGGACATTTTGGGGGTGGAGGAAAAGCAAGCCTTTGTCGACGCATGCATCATGGAACACTACGTTAGCGGAAATTCCATCGACAGATTTCTCGATCTGCTGCGGTTTTTCGAGGAGGCTGGCAATCAAGAAATATTGGATAAATTCCATCAGTTTCGACGTTCGTGTGAGAGTGTCGATACATGTCCGACATGTTCTTACCATTGCGATATCAGTGTCATTGATTTCGACGATATGACGAAAAAATGAAGCAACTGGAACGACTGAATCGATTTCCAAGTCTCGAAGGTTTTTTCCATGCGGTTCCCAATGAGTCGCATCACTCAAACAGGTCATATGGCTGACATCCATACACGGGAGGTAGAACGTATGTTTGCGGTACGAAAAATAGCAAAGTTTGCATGGTTGTACGTTGGAGTTGCCATATTAGTCCTGCTGACTTCTCTGGTTTTAGGCAGGACTACAGCAAGCGCCGAAGAAGTTGTGAACCTCTACTCTTACCGGCAGCCTTTTCTCATCAAGCCGATTCTGAAAGCGTTCACTGAAAAAACAGGCATTGTGACCAATATCGTTTTTTCGAAAAAAGGCATGCTGGAGAAGATCAAAGCGACGCCGGGAGCAGCAGATGCAGTATTAACAGTGGATATCGGGCGTCTGCACGATATGGATGAGGCCGGATTGCTACAGCCTGTTCAGTCGAAAGTATTGGAACAGAATATCCCCTCTTCCTATCGCCACCCCAAGGGCCATTGGTTTGGTCTCACGCTGCGTGGGCGTGTTATTTATGCCAGCAAAAAGCGCGTAAAACCAGGTGCCATTACCCGCTATGAGGATTTGGCCGACCCGAAGTGGAAGGGCAAAATTTGCACGCGTTCAGGAAAACATGTCTACAATGTATCTCTGTTTGCTTCTATCGTTGTCCATTCGGGCGAAGCGAAAGCCAGGAAATGGTTGATGGGCCTCAAATCCAACCTCGCCCGCAAGCCTAGCGGCAACGACCGCGCGCAAGCGAAAGCCATTTATGCAGGAGAATGCGACCTCGCCCTGGCCAATACCTACTATATGGCGAAAATGGCGACAAACAAGAAAAAGAAAGCTCAAAGAGAATGGGCGAAAGCAGTTTACATCGTATTTCCCAACCAAAAGGATAGAGGGGCGCACGTCAACATCAGCGGTGCTGCCATAACCAAGCATGCGAAAAACCGGAAAAACGCGGTTCGTCTCATCGAGTTTTTGAGTGGCGAATACGCACAAAAACTCTACGCCGATCAGAATTATGAATACCCGTTGAAAAAAGGCGTGAAGACTCACCCACTCGTTGGTTCATGGGGAAAATTCAAAGCCGACACCATCAATCTGGCCGAGGTGGCGAGTAAGCGATCTGTTGCCTCCAAGCTGGTAGACCAAGTTGATTACAATAATTTCAGCCCCAGCAATTAACAGGTAGTATCAGGGCCACAAAAGTCTTATTATCCCCATTGCGGATTTAGGGGCTTTTGTGGTCTTGGTATATGGTTAGATTCTGAAGCGTGATTTCTTTCAGGTGAGTCTCTTAACAGGGATGGAATGAGTGCGAGTGCTGGGTCCAAAACAGAAGCCTTCCCCAGGCGCTATCCCAAAAGGTTTCAACTGGATTTCTGGACAAGCGGAACACTTCTGCTCGCACTCTTCATAGCGGCTCCTCTTCTGGCAGTAAGTATTTTCGCCATTCAACCAAGTGACGACATCTGGCATCACCTGCTTACGACAGTCCTGTCAAGATATGTGATTACCACTCTCGGCTTGATGATGGGAGTGGGCATGGGCACCTTGCTCATAGGAACTGGCGCCGCATGGTTGGTGACTCTTTGCCGATTCCCGGGGAGACGTATTCTTGAGTGGGCACTGCTCTTGCCCATGGCAATGCCAACATATGTCGTGGCCTATGTGTACACCGATGTTTTTGAATTTTCGGGCCCGGTTCAGACCCTGTTGCGCAACATCTGTGGGTGGGAATCGCGTCGAGACTACTGGTTTCCGGAAATTCGCACCCTTGGCGGCGCAATTTTCGTCATGACGCTCACACTTTATCCGTATGTTTACCTGCTCGCGCGCGTCGCTTTTGTTCAACAATCGGTTTGCATATTGGAGGTGAGTAGAACGCTAGGCAAAACCGTGTGGCAAAGCTTCTTTTCCATTGCCCTGCCTTCAGCACGCCCATCCATTATCATTGGTGTCAGTCTGGTTCTGATGGAAGCATTGAATGACTTTGGAACGGTTGATTTTTTCTCTGTGGAAACTCTCACAGCCGGAATCTTCGACGTGTGGCTTAATATGAACAACCTCTCAGGCGCTGCTCAAATTGCCGTTGTTTCTTTATGTTTTGTCCTGCTTCTTTTGTGGGCGGAAAAAAAATCACGGACTAACCAAAGATATTTCAATACTTCCACAAAATATCAAGCTCTCCCAAGTTACCAACTGCGAGGCGTAAAGATGTTGGGCGCTTTGAGCCTGTGTCTTTTCCCCGTAGGATTCGGCTTCATTCTGCCGTCATCCGTTTTGGGCTTTTATGCCTGGAACTATTATGAGGAAAGTATTTCGCGTGATTTTTATTCCATTCTTTGCAATAGCCTGGTTTTATCGACACTCAGTGCGTTCCTGTCAGTGTCTGCAGGTATTTTTCTGGCGTATGGCGTCCGTATGAAGGACTGCAAGTTGCTCAAGTTGACCGCCAGGTTCGCGAGTGTTGGATATGCTGTCCCCGGTGCAGTTCTCGCCGTCGGCGTCCTGATTCCGATGGGCAAAATAGATGTAGCCATCCAAGGTTTTCTGAATAATATTTTTGGTATCTCCACAGGTCTGCTATTGAGCGGCACAATCGCAGCTGTCAGTTATGGATACTTAACCCGTTTCCTGGCGCTTTCTTACGGCACGATGGAAGCAAGTCTTATGAGAATTACGCCCAACATGGATGGTGCCGCACGAACGCTTGGCCTGGGGCCCGGCAGGACGCTCAAGCGAGTGCATTTGCCAATGATCCGGGGTGGTTTGTTGGCAGCAGCTATACTGGTGTTTGTTGATACGATGAAAGAACTTCCCATGACAATCATATTGCGTCCTTTTAATTTTGAAACTCTGGCCACGCATGTTCACCAATTGGCTACTGATGAACTATTGGAAGAAAGTGCTCTTGGCTCTTTGAGCATTGTTGTAGCAGGTTTATTGCCCGTTATTTATTTAAGCCGTACTATCCGGGGAGCGCGCCCCGGCGCAGGATAGTGAGGGTCACGCTCTAAATGGCCAGGCTCGATATTGAAAACATATCGCATTCATATGGAACCAAAGAAGTCATCGAGGATTTGTCCTTGACTGTCGAAGAAGGTCAGGTTGCATGTCTGTTGGGACCTTCCGGGTGCGGCAAGACGACATTGTTGCGTTTGGTGGCCGGGCTCACTTCGCTGCAAGTTGGAAGAATTTGCCTGGATGAAATTGCTGTGGCGGATCCCGAATGTCGAATCGAGATGCCGACAGAAACAAGAAACGTGGGATTCATGTTTCAGGATTATGCCCTGTTCCCTCACCTGGATGTTTTGCAGAACATCACTTTCGGGCTCAAGAATCCCTCATCGGAAAAATTGGCTGAAATACAAAGATCCATGATCCAGATGGATATTGTAGAACTGACAGATGCATATCCTCATACCCTATCTGGAGGACAGCAACAGCGCGTTGCCTTGCTTCGGGCATTGGCACCTCTGCCCAGGCTTCTGCTTTTGGATGAACCATTTTCCGGACTTGACATCAACCTGCGAGTCCAAGTCCGTGAAGATACACTGAGGCTGATCAACCAAATGGGCGTCACCACATTAATGGTTACACACGACCCGCAGGAAGCGATGTATATGGCCGACCACATCTTGGTCATGAGAAACGGCAAAGTCGAGCAAAACGGATCACCCCGCGAGATATATCAATTCCCCGCTACGGAATTCGCTGCTCGTTTTGTCGGACAGACAAATATATTGCGGGGCATCATTTTATCGAACAGTTATGATGAGGTGATGACGAATATTGGGCCCGTACCATGTCTTTCCATGCGTGGACTCGAATTCGGCACAGATGCCTTTATCTCCATTAGGCCCGAGAGCTTTGAAGTTGACCCCGCCGGTCCCTTTTGGGGGAAAATCTGTGCAATCCGCTATATGGGACAATCAATTTTGCTGGAAGTCGAAATAATCGATGAAATTGGCAAGGGCCACCGGTTGAAAATGCGTGTGCATCCCAACTTGAGGGTAGATGTCGGTGAGGAAATCAAGTTTCGCATCATGCCGGATTTCGTGACCGTAATCGAAGACCCTCTCGACGGTTAACCGTCTTTCCAGGCAATTCATCCATTTCATTTGCGTTCTCAAAATCTTCAAAAACAATTTCCACCGATTTCCCCTTTGCTGCTTCCCTGGACGAGATATCCAGTCACAATGGATGTATTTCAGGGTGCAGTGAAGGACACTCTGGTTGCGAAAGTTGACAGGAGATCGAAATGGAGAAAACAAGATGCCAGCAAGGAAGCATTGAACAGGACATGGAAATTGGCAAGAAAAGGGGCTGACTGTGGTTGAAAACAGAAGTCGATCAATATTTTGCGGAATTCCGTATGGAAATCCGACAATTACTTGACCCCTTCCCGAACTATTGGGAACACCTGCTCGGCCAACATTTGCATCGTTTCCAGAACAAGCGATTGTGGCATGCCCGGCCATTGAATGCTCATGATGATGTGATTGATCCCGAGTTCCGCCAGTTCCAGCATTTTTTCCGCCACTTCATCCGGGGAACCAAGAATAAACCTTTCCTGCAACAGATCCTCAAACTGTTGACCCAAGTCGTCGTCCCCTTCGGGCATGGCCTTGTCTTGGCCCCAGCGATGGTATTCACGATATTTTATTTCCAGATAGGGCTTGCTGAGTCGGATTGCCTCCGCACGGTCTTTTGCAACGAATACCTCGCGGCGCATCGGAAATTCTGCAGGAAAAGGTTTGCCGAGCTCTTCCAGCGTCCGGCGGTAAAGCTCGATTTGACGCTTTGTAGTGTCGAGGCGATTGTGCGGGTTTACGTAATAGCAGTCCCCCAACCTGGCTGCACGTCGAATGCCGGCATCGCTGTTCGCTCCAATCCAGATGGGAGGATGCGGTTTCTGAATCGGCTTCAAAGGACAGGATGCCTCAACTAACTCGAAGTGAGAGCCTTTCATCGATATTTTCTCTTCCGACCAAAGTCGCTTGATGGCCTCCAGATTCTCCTCAAGTCGTTTGACCCTTTCTTTTTGTGTTGTGCCAAATCCCTTGAATTCTACCTCTCGATACCCTAGCCCTGCACCGAATATGAGTTTGCCGTTCGACATTACGTCAATGGTCGCCAACTGCTCGGCCATATCCATAGGTTTATGGAGAGACAAGAGTACGATGCCAGCATTTAGACGCAATTTGGGAGCCTCTGCATTGATCCGGGCCAAAAAAGGCAGTTGCTGGAAATCCTGAAGTGGATATGCGCTATAGTGATTCCCTTTCGTAATTGAAACGAAACCCAACTCTTCCGCCTTTCTGGCCTGCTCAAGCAGTTCCTGAAAACGGAACTGCATATTGTCTTCGAGCGTGAATTGCCCCCTTAGCATAACTCCAAATTGCATTTTTATCCCTTCGATTTCAGAAAAGTCATTTTGTCCTATACAAGTAGGCAAGTAGGTGAGACTTTAGAGACGCCTTCGCGGAAACGGATTTGACGAATACTATTTTCGGCCGCAGCAAAACTTGTATTTTTTGCCGCTGCCGCAAGGACACGGTTCATTTCGGCCAACCTTGGGTGTGGTACGTTTTACGGGTGTAGAGGTTTGTATAGCTTCTCCAGCAGGATCATCTCCGAACCCGGGTGTGTCCGCATGTGAAAACACCATCTCTTGCTCTTTGCGTGATTCTTCCAAGGCCACATCTTCGTCCGAGATATCAAGCCGATACATATATAGAACCGTATCGGCTTCGATTCTTTCCGTCATTGTTCCGAACATATCGAAAGCTTCTTTTTTGTATACGTTCAAGGGGTTCACCTGAGCATAACCCCTCAGGCCGATTCCCTCTTTGAGTTGTTCGATATTGGTCAGGTGGTCCTTCCATTGTGTATCCAGGATCTGGATATAGATGAGTTTTGAAAGTTCCAGGACGGTTTCGGGATCAAAACCATTGTATTTTTCATCAAATACAGTTTCAACGAGATTGTGAGTTCGCTCAATCAGGTCTTCTCTTGCTTCCTCTTCGACATCCAGCACCACGGGGACTGATGTAGAAAAAAAGAGTCTTGTCCCCTCTACTGTCGTCTGGATGCCATATTGGTTCTCAAGTGCACCGGCAAAAGTCTCTAAATCCCAATCTTCAAAATGCTCCGATTCCGACAAATGCAGATCAATGAAAGAATCAAGAATAACCCTGGAGAACTCTTTGATCTGGGCGAGCACATCTGAACCTTCCAGAATTTCCCGACGCATCGAATAGATAACTTCGCGTTGTTTATTCATCACGTCATCATATTCAAGAAGGTGCTTTCGCATCTCAAAATGATGTGCTTCTACTCGTTTTTGAGCGTTTTCGATGGAACGCGTCACCATCTTTGCCTCAATAGGCACCCCTTCTTCCATCCCCAGCTTCTCCATCAAGCCCTTGATTCTTTCCGAACCGAAAATGCGCAACAGGTCGTCTTCCAGCGAAAGGAAGAAACGTGAACTTCCGGGGTCACCTTGCCTGCCCGAGCGGCCGCGAAGCTGGTTGTCGATGCGGCGACTTTCATGTCGCTCTGTACCCACAACGTGGAGCCCTCCCAACTCCACCACCTCATCGTGTTCCAACTGACATGAAATCTGAAATTCCTTCAACGCCTCTTCGTATTCGGGTCCTTCATTGGTTTTCGCCTTGGATATGGCAAGAAACTCGGGATTTCCACCAAGGAGGATGTCCGTTCCCCGTCCGGCCATATTCGTTGAGATGGTAACCGCCCCTTTGCGCCCCGCCTGGGCAATGATTTCTGCTTCCCTAGTGTGGTTTTTCGCGTTGAGTACATGATGCGGGACACGTCGTTTCTTGAGAATTGAAGCGAGCCTTTCACTCTTCTCTATATTCACCGTACCGACCAATACCGGTCTCCCAGTTTCGTGACTGTTCGTTATTTCCTCCACAACGGCGCCAAGCTTTTCGCGCTCCGTACGATACACGACATCAGGGTATTCTGTTCGAATCAACTCGCGATTCGTAGGTACGATGGCCACATCAATATTGTAAGTAGAGTTGAATTCCGCCGCTTCTGTATCCGCCGTACCAGTCATGCCAGCTAATTTCTTGTAAAGTCTGAAATAATTTTGAAAGGTAATGGTCGCCAAGGTCACATTCTCTTCCTGTATCTTAACGCTCTCCTTTGCCTCGAGCGCTTGGTGAAGACCATCACTGAAACGACGGCCCGGCATCAGCCGTCCGGTAAATTCATCTACGAGCACAACTTCATTGTCCTTTACGACATAATCGACATCCTTTGTAAACATGACATGTGCCTTGAGGGCTTGCTCTACATGATGCAGGACCGTAATACTGCTCATATCGTATAAACCCTGGTTATTGGCGATAATGCCATTGCGCCGAAGAAGATTCTCGGCTTCATGTCCACCTATTTCCTTTAAATTTACGGTCCGGCTTTTTTCATCGACGATGAGATATTGATATTTTTTCTTGCTGACGATGTCCTTGCCACCCTCGATGTATCCATTGTCTTCTGCCAATTCTGCCTCATCTTCTTCAACTGTCCCTTGTTGCTCTTTGAGCAGAGGACGGATTACACGATTGATGACGCCGTACATTCGAGTGGCTTCATCCGCCGGCCCACTAATGATGAGGGGAGTTCTGGCTTCATCGATGAGAATGCTGTCCACTTCGTCGACAATAGCGTAGTTCAATTCTCGCATCACGCAACTGCCGGACTCGAATTTCATGTTGTCTCTCAAATAATCGAATCCGAACTCGTTATTGGTGCCGTACGTGATGTCGCATGCGTAGGCTTGGCGACGCGCATCGTCATCCATGCCATGTTGTATACATCCGACTGTGAGACCAACGGATCGAAAAAGTCGCCCCATCCATTCGGAATCGCGTTTTGCGAGATAGTCGTTCACAGTAACGATATGGACACCTTTGCCTTCCAAAGCATTTAAATATGCGGCAAGAGTTGCAACGAGGGTTTTGCCTTCCCCGGTTTTCATCTCAGCAATTTTCCCGTCGTGTAGAATCATACCCCCGATAAGTTGGACGTCGAAATGACGCATATTGAGATAGCGCCAACCTGCTTCCCGTACCACGGCAAAGGCTTCCGGCAGTATGTCATTCAAGGTTTCACCAACGGCAAGACGCTCCTTGAAACGTTGCGTTTCCTGTCGCATTTGCTCGTTGGTCATCCCCTGAACGCGGGGTTCGTGAGAATTAATCTCCTTGATTGTCGGGCTCATTTTTTTGAGCATGCGATCATTCGCCGTCCCGAATACAGACTTGAACATGGATATGCCTGATTCAAAAACAGATACCATTATTCCTCGCTCCATGGGGTTAATACGTATGAATCCCACATGCAAATACAACCATAGGTTACCATGGTGTTTCAGGTTGAAAAAGAGGAATCCTCAGGCGGGATGGCGGTGATTAGCTTATTCTATGATATAAAGTCTAGGGTTGACTGCAACTCCATTTAATCGGACTTCATAATGAAGATGCGGTCCGGTGGATCTCCCTGTGGAGCCGACTTTCGCAATAATATCACCTCTTTTTACACGTTGCCCAACTTTAACCAAATTCACACTGTTATGTGCAAATCTGGTAACAATTCCCTGCATGTGCTGGATTTCAAGAGTCTTTCCAAATCCCCCGATTGTCTTTGTACTAATAACGATGCCATCTGCGGGAGCGAAAATAGGGGTTCCCTCACGGGCAACTACATCAATGCCCGCATGAAATTCTCTCCGATTCGTAAACGGGGAGCGTCGATAGCCGAAGCTGGATGAGAGCCAACCCTTTACAGGCCAAATAGAGGGGGTATGCGCAAGCAAGACGCTTCTATCACGAAATACTCTTATCAGGTCTTTGAACGCGCTTTCTCGTTCCGCGGCGCGTTTTTCAATATCCTGGAATTGTCGATTCAATCTCCGAATGAATCTCTGCTCGGACGGTGCAAGTTTCTCCAAATCGCCGGGTAGTACGTCTTCAGAAACACCTCCTATCCCTAAATCGTCTTTGGGTTTGCCTGGCTTGAGCGAGGCCATTATTCGCAACTGGTCTTCCAATTGTTCGAGTTGTATCAAATTGGTATCGAGGGTCTGGAGCTTGGACGTGAATTTTTCAAGAAGTTCCTTTTGTGTTTGATTTTTTTGTACCAAGGGGGAGAGTTTGTCCAAGTTTTTCGCGAATTGGATTCTCTCTTGTGCAAGGTAAAGTGTTATACCAAAAAGAAAACAAATCCCACACAGGAAGAGGCATAGCATGCCCCTCGTGACACTAAAACGACAGGTATGGCCAGAGTTGCTTGGGATCACCATAATGGTGTACTGCTTGGCCATGAGGTACACCTCCGAGCAGTTAGCAACTTCCCCAAATGTGTTTCATAAGAAGTCAAATCTTTTTGAGAATATTGTTTTATAATTTTCAGCTTACCAAAGCTCAGGGTGCGAATCAAACAAGCACTTAAACAAGGAGGGGAGCAGCCCAATCCAACTTCAGCGCATTACAGCTCCTGAGTCTACCAGAAGAGCTTGACCAGTTATGGTTTTCGCATCGTCGCTCGCCAGAAACGCAACTGCCCTCCCAATATCTTCGACTGATTGTTCAACCCCCATAGGCGTTTGTTCCACAAAATGCTCAAAGATTTCTCTTGCCGCCTTGTCACTAAAGTCAACAAATTTTTTTCTGAACTGAATGGCCAGTTGCTCCCACATTGCGCTCCAAATCAGACCCGGGCAAACGGCGTTGACAGTGATGCCTTTTCGAGCCACTTCACGCGCGAGCGCTTGTGTGAAAATGATGACCGCCGCTTTGCTCGCGCTGTAATGAGGTATGGTTTCACGACCATCACGTCCGGCTCGCGAGGAAATATTGATGATACGTCCCCAGCCCTTGCCTTTCATCTTTTCGAGCGATGCCTGGCAAAGCAAAAAAACACCTTTTACGTTGACATTGTAGGTGGCATCCCAATCGTCTTCATTGATATCGGATAATGGCATCCCGAGCCTGAAATCAGCCCCGCCAATAACGCCTGCATTGTTGACCACGATATCCAAGCCACCAAATTCCTTTACAATTGCATCAACAACACTCACGCACTGATTTTTGTTGGTCACATCGAGAATATATGAGATGGAGGTGACGTCGAACTCTTCCAGATCGTTCACCGTAGATTCTGCGCCGCAATATGAAATATCGGCCAGAGCGAGATGGACACCTTCTTCGGCCAGGCAATGAGCGATGCCGCACCCAATTCTGCCTCCAGCACCTGTAACAAGTGCCACCTTGCCTTTCAGCCCCCGATCCCTAGGCAGTGGGGAAGACATAGCTTATTTCCCATATCCGGTCATGGCACCTCCCGAATCGAGCCAATCCTCAAACACCAGAAGGCTTTCCAGTACCGCAGGAACACCGCTGTACGGAGACATCTGAAAAATTACTTCCATGATTTCCCTGTCCGTCGCTCCATAACTTCTGGCTGCAGTGAAATGAGAGCGCATTTGGTTGAACCGGCCACTAACGCACAGTGCTGCCAGCGCGCAAAGCTCTCTCGTCTTGTGCGGCAGGACATCACGGTCGTAGAGGCCACCATGAACGAATCGCTGGAACAGCATAGAGAAGTCAGGGTCAAGCTTGTTCAAACGGCCAAACAGTTTTTCGGTGTAGCCTTCTCCATATTGCGTATCTCCACGCCGAATGGCCGGTGGATAGAAGTCCTCGCTCATGCATTTTCTCCTGGGTTTGCTCGCAAATTAACTAATTTGCATCGACGATTACGTTTCGCAGACGCCCCAATCCGCCTACTTCCACTTCCACCACGTCACCGGGGACAAGGAAAGAGGGTGTTTCCCGCGCGTAGCCTACGCCCGAGGGAGTGCCCGTCAAAAAGATATCGCCAGGTTCCAGCGTAAATCCCTCGGAAAGTACCGAAATCATGGATGGAATATCATGAATCATCATGTTCGTATTCGAATTCTGGCGACCTTCGCCATTAACCCAACTCTTGATGGGTTGGTTCATCGGATCACCATAGTCTTCCCTGGGAACGATATATGGACCGAGCGGACAGGTCCCATCAAGAGTTTTGCCTTTGAATATCTGCTTGTGTCGCCGTTGGATATCTCTCGCAGAGATATCGTTTGCGCAACAGTAACCGAACACGTGGTCATAGACTTCATCTTTTGGAATGTTTTTCCCTCGCCTGCCAATTATAACGGCAATTTCGGCTTCATAGTCGAGTTTTTCCGTGACTCGATGCGCCGGAATTCCCTCATTGTGGCCGATAAGAGTGCTTTGCGCTTTTGTAAAGAAGATGGGGTGGTCGAGTTCGACCTTGGTCGTTTGCACGTCTTTTGCCTGAAGACCTTCGTTTACGTGATCCTGGTAGTTGAGCCCCATGCAAAGAACATGTTTGGATGGATGAGGAATTGGGGGCATGTGATGTACGTCTTTGGGTGCCATGAGAATGGGGACCAAATCACCTGCATTCTCTTCCGCCTGCACAATTAAATCGTGTAGCGAAGTACCATGCTCATCCCAGGCTTTGATAAGTTCAATCATTGTGCCGAATGCAAGTTTTTTTTGACCGAAAATTCCGGCCAGACGTGCCAGGTGAGCGATTCTATCACCTACGTACACACCAACTCTTTCAAGACCTCTGTAATTATATGACAACAGTTTCATTCGCATCTCCTAGCAAGAAATGACTCTTGAAAATTCAGGAAACCTTGTAACGTGCAATCGCATCCGGGGTGAATTCCACGCCATGTCCGGGCACGTCAGGCACATCGATACACCCGTCACGCACCTGAAAATCCTGTGTGAAATCATCTGGGGAGAAGAATTCCATGTATTCGACCATATAGCCTCTCGGTGTTGCTCCTACCAGACTTGCCGACAATTCATGGGCCAAATGACTGCTCAGGGAAATGTTGAAGGCATCAGCCAGGTGCGCGATCTTGATGAACTCCGTCACCCCGCCGCAACGACAGACATCCGGCTGCAGAAACCCTACTGCCCGGCGCTCACATATCTCCCGGAATCCCCAGCGCATGTAGGCATTCTCGCCCGCTGCTGCGGGGACCATGCTTTTCTCGGCCACTTCCGCAAGATCATCCACACAATCGGCCAATACCGGTTCCTCGAACCAGGCGACGCCGTATTCCGCAAGCATGGATGATACTTCCACTGCCTCGCGCACGTTGTAATTCTGGTTCGCATCGCAAAACAGGATGAAACCCTCACCCATGTGTTTCCTCAGGTATTCGAGGCGTTCCCGATCCCGTGCTGTGCCGATTTTCAGCTTGTAACCGCTCATGCCGAGCGAGGCGGCTTCCTGGGCTTCTTCCAGCAACTCGGAGTCAGGAAGCGTATGCCAGCCCCCGCTACCGTAAACCGGCATTTTTTGGCGAAACCCGCCCAGCAGACGATTCAACGGCAGGCCTGCGACTTTCGCCACGACGTCCCAACAGGCAATATCGACCGCAGAGAGGGAATATAAGCCCAATCCGCCGCGCATTCTCGCCTTGTTCGGTGCCCACATGCGATTCCAAAGGGCCTCAGGTGCCAAGGCGTCTTGGCCGATCACCAATGGGGCCAATTCCTTCTTGATATATGGCAGCATGGCAACACCGCCCTCGCCCCCCAGGCCCATCGTAAAACCGGTGCCGCTCGGCCCATCTTCTGTGTGAAGATGCACCGCGACGACATCAAGGTGCTCGTACACGCCAAGTGAACTCTGAAATGTTTTCTTGAGGGGCACTTTCAGTGGAGTCACTTCGAGGGAACGTATGGTTAATTTCGACATTTTGGAACCGCCTATAAATACTCCATGGAACGAATACGCATGACCTGGTTCGTTCCATCAGAATGTAGAAAACTGGTCACGTCTCTCAAGTATTTCTCCATCGGCGCATCCGTCATATAACCGGTACCACCCCAGACCTCCAACGCGCGCGTGGCGATCCGATATGCAGATTCGGATACGAAGCACTTGGTCATGAAACCCAGTTTGGGATCATAGAGATCCTCTTGACCCGCCGTCCAAGCGGCATGGTGCAATAGCCGCCTGCTCGCTTCGTAATCGGCGAAACAATCCGCCAGCATGAAGCCGATCGCTTGATGCTCAATTATCGGTCTGCCTCCCTGGATGCGGTTTTTCGCATGTGCCAGTGCATCTTCATAAGCCGCCCTAGCGGTGCCGAGAACGGTGGCAGCGGCTTCTATGTTCGAACCCGGAACGAACATACGGCGCGCCTCCATGGCACGGTTTACTGCCGAGACGCGGTTTTCATCCGGTATTCTGCAATTCTCGAAAATCAGTTCCGCGTTCAGGGAGAGTCGCTGCCCCAATTTGTCATGAATCTTTCCGTATCGAAATCCTTCCATATCCGGCGTGACGACAAAGTAAGTCATTCCCTGGGATACGCCTTTTGTCAGATCCGTCCGCATGGCAACGATGCACAACTTGGCGATGCCGCCGTTGCTGATATATCGCTTCTTCCCGTTCGCAATCCAGCCATCGCCATCGCGTACGGCTGTCGTTCTTACCCCGGCGTCCGGGCTGTCATAGGGAATGATGTTGTCCGATCCGCCGGTTTCTTCCGTCATTCCGACGGCTAGATGGAAATGGTGATCTTCCAGAAAAGATTTCAGATAACGCTCTTTTTGCTCCTCGTTCGTCAGGTTCTCGAACAGATGAGATATCTTCCATGTCTGATCGAAGGTGACGGCTGTACCCAGATCGCCCCACGCGAGTTCCTCTCCCACGAGGCAAAGCGTGAGAACGTCGCAACCCCCGCCTCCCAATTCCCTGGAAAGCGCGAGAGTCCTCAAACCAAGCCTGCTTCCCTTCTCCAGCACGTCCCAGGGAAATCGCTTTATTGGGTCGGGTTCTTTGTCGAGTTCCGCCGCGACAGGGCGTATTTCCTGCGCGGCGAACGTATGTGCCGTTTTCTGGAGGTGCTCCAGCTCGGGAGTGAGTGTGAAGTCCATGTTCGTCCTCTGTATTGGAGACCGTACCACAACCGCAGATGGCTCTGATGTACGGGGTCAAAGCTGAATCATGATAAACGTGTACCTGATAGTATCCCCTTGCACCTGCTGGCGCAATCTGGAACAAGGCCTGAGATTCACCAGGATGAGCGCTCCTGGACACGGGGAGCGGATGCCTTGAGTATTATCAAACCGGCGCATCAAGGGAATGATTTGCCAAAAACAGCAGGTCCCAATAAGGTTCTTTGAACGGGATGCGCCAGTGATTGAGTGTCCAACAGGGGATAGGGTGGTAGCAGTTCTGGTCATCGACCCGATGCAAAGACCAAGGCCAGGCGGGTGCGGATTGTCGTCTGTACCGTTCATGCGAAACGGAATCGAGCGTAACTGAAGAGTCTGGACAAACCATAGAGAACGCTCTCGGAGTCATGGTAATGACGTGGTGAGCACAGTGGATATTCCTGCCCGTACCACTTGAACGCAAGGAGACACAAAATGAAAGCTCTGACAGCTATCAGGATCGCAGCAATCGCGATCACCGTAATCCTGGCCGCCTCGCAAGCGCCCGCCGACACGATTACCCGCACTGTGACCTTCAAAAACGAGGGTGCGACTCTGTCCGGCACACTTTATCTACCGACGGCGGTACCCGGCAAGCCCTTGCCTGTGGTGGTCGTGACCGGTGCCTGGACCAGCGTTCAAGAGCAGATGCCGCGGGTCTATGCCCGGGAGATGGTTGAGCGGGGCTTTGCCGCCTTCACCTTCGACTTCCGCGGCTGGGGCAAGTCCGGCGATCTGACCAACCAGGTCCGTTACAAGGAGGATCCGACCGCCAAAGTCTCGGACATACGCTCGGCGATCCGGTTCGTTTCGACCCTGCCCGAAGTCGATGCCACGCAGATCAACGGGCTCGGTATCTGCGCCTCCTCGGGCTATATGGTCGATGCCGCCTCAGGCAATCCGCTGGTCAACCGGGTTGGCTTGATAGCGCCCTGGCTTCAGAATGACAAGCTGGTCAAGGCCGTCTATGGCGGTGTCAAGGGTGTCGAGGGGCTGATCTCGCTGAGCCGCGCGGCCGAAGCCAAGGGAGGCGAGATTATTCTGGCGGCAGGTCCCGCAGGCGCCAAGGATGTATTGATGCCAATCGGCGGCTACTACTACGACCCCAAACGCGGCGCCATTCCCGAATACGACAACAAGTGGAATCTGATGTCCTGGGAAGGCTGGCTGACCTATCATCCAGCCGACAATCCCCAGCGCCTGGACAAGCCGCTGGCCGTCGTCCACTCCGAGGCGGCTGCAATCCCCGAGGGCGTCAAATCCTTCATCAAAGGGTTCACCGGCGAGGCAACGATGAAATGGCTTCAAGGCGTCACACAATTCGACTTCTATGACAATCCCGAGGATGTCCGGCGCGCCGCCGATGTCGTCGCCGAGCACTTCAGCAAGCGCTGAGACCCGACAGCAGATGCAGCAGCGGCTTATCTGACGATGCATCCGCCAGCTCCGACCCGCAAGGGGACAGATATCATGAAAAACCTTCTCGCACTGATACTCGTAGGCTCTCTGACGATGACCACCATGGCTGCCGCCGAACATACACTCCATGTCCAGATAGTCGAAACGATCACCAACATCGCCGCCGGTGCGGACCGACATGACTGGGGTCGTGTCCGATCGGCGATGTCCAACGTAATCACCACCGACTATACGAACCTTTTCGGAGGCAAGCCTGTGACTCAGCCGGCAGATGAACTGGTCAAGAGTTGGGTCGCTTTCCTGCCTGGGTTTGACAGCACCCATCACATGGTCACGAACTACACTGTGACCAGCGACAGTGCCGACACGGCAACCGCCGAGGCGGATTTTACGGCGACACATCGGATCGGTGACGCTCTCTGGGTTCTCGGTGGTCGCTATAGTTATCGACTCAGTAAATCCAACGCGAGTTGGACTGTCAACTCGATGACCATGCATGCCCTTTGGGAGACTGGCGACCGCGCCGCCCTGGTCGGTCAGGCACTCAAACGCGTCGCCGCAAAGAAATAGGCCAGATACGGCCTCGCCCGGGCGTCCGTGGCGCCACTTTCCACCCTCCACGATTTTCCTGTCGCGCAAGGTCTCAGGCGAAGCTTCTCCGATGACGGTGCCGTTCATGGAAGGGAGGAGATGAAGTCCTTGCCGCCACCGCCGCACCGAACTTGTCAACGGAGCATGACGCTGAATACGCCGAAGTTGCGCGGGATGGGCTGGCAGGAACGGGACGTGGCGCTCGGTGCGCTGGCCGGATTGATTCTGGAGGCCGTAGACATCCCCGCGAGGATTATGAATTTGTATTTTCCTATAAACAATGGGCAATTTCTGAACGTACATATGTGTGAGGCATATGTTCTGATCCCTGGAAACGCCCTCTTCTGACGGAACAATCCGCTATTCGTGATAAATCGCCACGGCCCGCACGGGAGAGCCCGTTCCCCCACGTATCTTGAGCGGCAGGCACGAGAAAATGAACCTGGTGTTCACCACCTCTTTCAGGTTTCCCAGGTTCTCTACGTTCAGCACCTTGCGTTCCCGACAAACCTTGTGCGCCCAATAGCCCTTGTCCCGGAAGGCCTGGGAGGAATCAACGCTGGGTGAATCAATGCCGACGTTGATGCAGCCCCTGTCCGCGAGCCAATTCATCGCCGCCTCACTCAATCCCGGATACGTGTGCAGCCAATTATGGAAATCCCCTCCACAGTTTGCCTCATAGTGGCCTGTCCAGATGAGCACGCTGCCCTTGTCAGGCACCTCAAGGCCCGCCTTTGCGCACGCTTCTTCCAAATCCGCCGGCTGCATCCAGTCTTCGGTGTTGCAGAATCTAGAGAGATCGAGGCAAATCGCCTCGTTGTAGAACCACTCAAGGCCGAGTTGATCGATCGTCTCCCCGTTCTTGTCGATATGGAAAAAGGCGTCCACGTGAGAAGGACCGTGGTCGCTCATCACGAGGCAGTTTGTCGTCGAGGTATGACCAGAGGGCGAATTGGCATAGGCCCTGGCTGTCTCGGCGTGCGTCTTGTTCGGAAAGATACCCGTCCGCTGGTGGCCAGGATATACGGGCATGCCGTCAAAAATCTCCTACGATAAATCCACAATGCGAAATTCCATTTCTTTGTTCTCCGTTTAATGGGTCGGGTGACAAGATAAAAGGTGCGTGCGTGATTCTACCCAAGAGCATTCGAGAAAAACATATCCAATCGAAATTCACCCTTGGCAACCATCGATAGCCATCGAAATGTTGCGTAGCCTCCGTGCCTGTCCGCTGTTTTCGGGATTGCCATACCGGCGTCAATCCCGGTTAAGCCACCGTCAGCCCAGTGGATGCCGGAATGAAGAGCAAAAAGATTATTCCTGAGGGTTCTCCCCCCCTTCCCACATTCTCCACTTCAAGATGATCGTCCCGAAAACGATGATGAGCACCACGCTTGCGATATATGCGGCGCGCACCGGACCAAACCACAGGCTGTCGGCGCGGAAGCCGCTCACCGCGGCGCGTCCCAGGGAATAGAGAACGAAGTAGAGACAGAAGATGAAACCCGGCTTGTGGTTCGTGAACCTGAGGCGCCTCAGGATGAAGAACCAGACGAGGTTCAGGAGAAGCTCATATATCATCACAGGGTGAGTCGCCTGGCCGGGAAACTCCCTGCCCGCGATGGAAGTTATCGGAAACTCGACGCCCCAAGGCATTGTTGTCGGCACGCCGTGCGCATCGCCGTTCATGAAGTTGCCGAACCGCCCGAATACCTGGCCGAGCATGATGGAGGGTGCAACCACATCGGCGAAATCCCAAGTGGAGACGGCATGGTTTCTGAGGTACAGGTAGCCAGCCAATACGCCCCCGACAAGGCCACCGTGTATGGCGAGCCCCCCGCGCCAGATGGCGAAAACTTCCCATAAGGCGTCCCGGTAGAATTCCCAGTTGAACAGGACGTAATAGATTCTCCCGCCGAGGATGCCGGCAAACATAACGAGGAGGCCGAAGTTCATCACTCCATCGGGCGTAATGGGCATTCCCTTGCGCTCGACCTCTCTCCTCATCAGCCATACACCACCCAGCACGGCGGCGACGTACATGAGGCCATACCAGCGCAATGCGAAAGGTCCGATTTCGAATATAACGGGGCTCAAGGTTCTGTTTCCTCAGTGGGCGGCGACGCGCCAGCGATTCTCAACGGAGCGAACGGGGTCGTCCTCTTCTCGACAGTGCGGTTATTTTTCGTGACGGTATATCTGGCTATCGGGAAAATAATCCTTCCAGCCGAACCAGAACGCGAGCGTCGTGGCAAGCTGATTCAGCCTGGCTCCTTTAAGTGGCCCTTCCACGGCGAGTCCCGTCAAACGCTGCCAGCGCGACCCCGTCTTCCTGTCCTTCATGAACCGGCAGGCGGCGGCGCCCCTGGCGCTTTTGTTCATGAGAAGTTCAAATTCCAGCGTCTCTCCCTTGAGGACGCGGTCGAAAACGACGCCCGTACCCGCCCCTTCACAATAGGTGACTACAACGTCACGGCCTGCGAAGCGGTCGTTCACGACGCCCGCGTGATTCAAGTCGGCGAAGGGGTAAACCTTGGCGATTTGCTTGCCTTTTTCTTTCAGTGAATCGAGCGTAAGGGCCACGACCAGGGTTTTCGGGTGCATGCGGTTGTCGCGGTATTTTTCGGGAATCACACCCGTTTGCGAACTGTAGTAATAGCCTTCATACGGGTCCCGTGAAAGGTTGCCGAACATGCTCCCCCTTGCGCGTCCCGTATTTTTCTTCAGCACAAGCGTGTCGGGATAGAGTTGCTTCCATTCGGAATAACGCATCATGGCAGCGGGGTACGTATTCAAGCGCTTGCCTTTCAAGGGACCGATGACGGCCTCGCCCGTCAGATGGCTCCATAGCGAATCCGTCTGGCGATCATACATGATGAGCACGTTCTTCCAGAGCTTCCCCGAAACGCCGAAGCTGAATTCCTTGCCGTCCAGATTACGGTCATACACGATGGCCGTATAGCAGAGCGGTCACCAAGTAACGGAGACGGCGCTCCCTCCCACCACATCGTTTACGATTTCGTGAGAACTCAGGAGGGGGACAGAATAGGCCCGCCTGTCTCCGTTGATATTGATGCCGATAACCATCTCATCGGGCTGCATGAAGGCGTCCGCATCCCTTGCGCTCGCGAATTCCGGATCGTCGATAGCGGGGATGCCGTCTTTTGGCAACAGGCTGCGAATCTCTGTTTCAGGGCTCGCGCCTGCAAGAACCGGCAAGGCGAGAACAACCAGCGCAAAAAGAACATTTCTCATCTGCTGCATGAGTGCGCTCTCCTTCAAGCGGATACAATCGTCAACTCCCGAATCCGTGCAACACCACAAAAACCGTTCGCTCTCCGCGGCTCGTCCCGTGCACGATTCGGCCCAGAACGTCCGTACCGGAGGGAATTTCCCCCAGCAGTGCCTCGACATCTTCGATTTTTTCGATGGCGACGCGTATGGGCGTTTTCTCGCCTCCGGGCTTGCGATAGGTCAATTCCCTGATCACCATGCCTTCCCGCAGGCCGTCATAAAATGCCCTGCTTCCTTCCTTCACGTCCCTGATGTACGCGCCGCCATCCGTCGTCAGGTTGCTTTTTTCTCTTAATTCATCCGTCAGGGTTTCGAGCGACACGCCATAGCTCTTCGCCTCGGAGGGTTCCCGGGCATTATCTTCGCGCATTTTGAATGCCACGGCTTCCTGCCCTGGCAGGCGGACCAGCTTGATCTTGAATTTTCGTAAAGTGGCGTCACGCATCACTTCTACCGCCGCGTCTTCTCCGGGTGGTGTCCAGCCCACGAGACGCTGCAGGTGGGGCGGATCCACGATGTTCGCACCGTTCACGCGAACGATGACGTCTCCCGTGCGGATGCCCGATCCCTCCGCTGGTCCGTCCTTGAGAAGTGAACCCACGAGTGCGCCCTTCGCCTCCGGGAGTCCCAGCAGGCGAACCATGTCCCGGGTCACCGGTTGTATGGTCACGCCCAGGTAACCACGCGGAAAGTTTCCGCTTCGTTTCAGATACTTGATGACATCTTTCGCCATGTTGACGGGAATGGCGAAACCGATGCCGCTGCCCGGGGCCGGGATCGCTGTGTTGATGCCAATCACTTGCCCGTCGATGTTCAGCAAGGGGCCCCCGCTGTTGCCTCGGTTGATGGCCGCGTCCGTCTGGATGAAATACTCATAGCGAGCGACGCCTACACCACTGCGCCCGATTCCGCTCACGACGCCCACTGTAAACGTCCTCGTGATACCGAACGGATCGCCTACCGCTATCGACCATTGTCCCACCTTCACCTTGTCGGAATCGCCGAGCGTCGCCGCGGGCAACGGGCGTTTCGCATTGATTTTGACGAGTGCCAAGTCTGTATACGGGTCCGCGCCGACGATTTTTCCCCAGTACGCCGAATCGTCCGAGAGACGCACGCGCAGCCTTCTCGTATTGCTGACCACATGATTGTTCGTAAGAATGTAGCCTGCCGGATCAATGATCACGCCCGAACCCGAGGAGAACAGCGGTATGTTCGGATGGGGCGACTGGGGATTCTTCTGTGGGCTTCCCGCTTTCCTTACTGCCCGGATGCTAACCACCGTCGGCTTTACGCCTTCCGCTATCGTGGTGAACGTCTTTTCGATTTTTTTCATGAAACCGACGTCCGGGATTATCTGTGCGTACGCGGCGGATGTCATCAGCAGCGTCAGGAGCATTGGCATGACGAGGCGGTAAATCATGGAATCCTCATATTGTCGTTTTGAAGACGGCCCGTTTTTGCCGGGCGATTATACAGCGAAGTCAGGCAGTTGAAACCGCATACCGGAAAAAATCCCCTCCCCGTGCGTCAAAGCAACAAGACGCGTGCAGGTTCGTTCAACCGGTCGGTTTCGCGCGCTCTCCTTTCCCGAGACGCCTGCGACCACAGGATGTGGTTCACTTCACTTCGAGTATCACCTCGAGTTCCACAGGTGCTCCCATGGGAAGTTCCGCCACGCCCACCGCCACTCTGGCGTGTCTGCCCGCCTCACCGAAAATCTCGACGGCCAGGTCCGATGCCCCGTTCACGACGAGTGGTTGTGCGGTGAAATCCTCCGAAGAGGTCACATAACCGCTCATGCGGACGATTCTCTCCACGCGTTCCAGATCGCCCAGAGCCGCTTTCGCTTGCGCCACGGCGTTCAGAAAACAAAGCGCTGCACATTCCCGACCCTGTTCGATGGAGACTTCGCCCGGCACTTTCCCTTCATAAATCATCGCCCCGTCCTTGATGGGGATCTGGCCCGAGATGAACATCAACGAGCCCGAGATGACGTATGGAACATACGCCCCGACAGGGGCGGGCGCAGGTGGCAGTTCGATTCCCAGTTCACTGATTCGACCATCGACACTCATTTTGGCTCCCCACTCATGAAGACAGATTTGATAGTTTCGAATTCCTCCGGCGTGTTTGCGTTCAGAAAAGACGTCCCTCCGGGGTCCCACGCTCTCCAGGCCCCCTCCTCGACTCGCCTCACGCGCACGCGGTCGTGAAAACCTATCATCTTCAGGTTACCTCTTGAAATGGATTCTTCGATATAGGGCACGCAATTTTTTCCATAAAAGGCGCACAGGGGCTCGGGGTAAGCGTCCTTGACTGGGACCGCAACGTCCCAGCCTTCCGCAAGGGAGGCGAGGCCGCAGATGAGCGCGGGCCGAAGCAGCGGCATGTCGCACCCCGCCACGAAAACGAGCGAGCACTCCGCCTTCGCCACGGCAGTGTGGAGACCACCCAGTGAGTCGTTACCGGGGTGAATATCCCCTACGACGGCGAGGCCCATCTGCTCGAATCGTTCCCGCTCATTTGCCACTACGAACACTTGCGCGAAGATCTCCTCAAAAATATCCGCGATGCGTCGGATGATGGGAACCCCGCCCATCTCCAGCATGGATTTGTCGCTCCCCATGCGGCGGCTCCTGCCCCCTGCCAGGATGGCAGCGGAATACGGCAATTTGCGCACCTGTTCAGTGCTCATGCGCAACGCTCCGGCAGAATTCGGTATGCTATGGGCGATTTGCTCAGGAGTGCACGCCTTCGAGGGCGGCCGCTTCGGAATGTTCGGGTTTTTCGGCGGGCATCTCTCCCAGGAGGATGACCTGTGCACGGCTTCCGGCGGCGAGTTCTGTTTCGTATTCCGGAAATACAACCAAGGCGTTCGCCCGCACCATGGAGTGCAGGATGTTCGATCCCTGGGCCTCAATCGCCCGGACGGCCCACCCCTCCCCGTCGCGGTAGGCGATGGAGCGAACGTAGTGGCGGCGCTCGGGCGATTTCCTGAGCGGGTGCAAAAGGCGCGCCTCAATACTCGGGCGGAAGAGATTCCCGTGGCCCTGCATCTTGAGCAGTGACGGCCGCACGAACAATTCGAAACTCACCATCGTGGAAACGGGGTTTCCCGGCAGGCCGAACACGGGCTTTCCGTTCAGCACGCCGAATGCCATCGGCTTGCCCGGCTTCATGCGAACGCGCCAGAAACGCATGTCGTTTCCCAGGCCGCTGAGCGTGGACTTCACGAGATCGAAATCGCCGACGGAGACGCCTCCACTCGTGATGAGCAGATCAGCGGCCAGCCCGTCATGAATGTGACGGCTCAAACTCTCCGCGTCGTCGCGGGCGATACCCAGAAGAATCGGCTCACCACCGGCTTCCATCGTCTGTGCCGCCAGGGCGTAGGAATTCGAGTTGAATATCTGCCCGACACCGGGAGAGTCGCCCAGGTCGACCAGTTCCTCTCCTGTCGCCAGAATGGCCACCCTGGGTTTCTGGTACACGCTCACCCACGCCCGGCCGATGTTTGCCAGCATCCCAGCGGAAGCCGCGCCTAGCAGTGTTCCGCGCGAGAGAACCGTCTCGCCCGGCTTCACGTCCTCCCCGGCGAGCCGGACGGACTCTCCCTCGCACGCAGCGAGGAATATCTGCACTTCATCGTCTGAAATTCTCTCGGTTTCTTCCACCAGCACGACAGCATTTGCGCCTTCGGGGATGGGTGCGCCGGTCATGATCTTGATGGCCTCGCCCGGGCCGAGCGCGCGGCTCGCCACGACGCCGGCCTGAATCTCTTCGATTACCCGCAATTTCCTGGGCGTCTCCCGGCTTGCGCCACGAACGTCTTCTGCGCGCAGGGCGTAGCCGTCCATTGCCGAATTGTTCCATGGCGGAACCGGTCGCGGAGACTGGACATCCTCGGCGAGCACCCTGCCCGGAGAATCGAGCAGGCCCACCCGCTCACGCCCCATCGGGCGTATCATCTCCAATATTGAGTTCTGGGCTTCTTCCACGCTGATCATCAATAACTCCTGATACCCCGAAACAGACATTTCTCATCCTCGCCGCCATTATATTATAGCCGACACCCGTGAGGGTACAAGCCGAGAGCCGCTCAAACAGGTACGAGCGTATTTGCGAATTGCGGACGTTTCCGTAAGATGAGATCCTATGCCAAAGGACCAGTACAGCTACAAGAGTGAAATACGTGTGCGTTTCGGGGAAACTGATCTCCAGGGCGTGGTGTTCAACGCCAACTATCTCCTCTATGTCGACACCGCGCAGATGGATTATCTGCGAGACATCGGTGTCCCATACTTTGACATGCTGGATAGGGGCTACGACATCGTCATCGTCGACGCCTCTGTCCAGTTTCTGGCGCCCGCCCATTTCGATGAGGTTCTTGAGGTATACGCGCGTATTTACGAAATCGGAAACTCAAGCATCAAGATGGACTATGAAATCTACGAGACCGAAACGGAACGCTTCGTCGCCAAGGTGCAGGCGGCCTACGTCATCGTGGACAAAGACTCGAAAACGTCTGTCCGCGTACCTTCCTACATCCGCCGCGCCGCCCGGTCGTTCGAATCGAGAGAAGATATCGAGGAATTCTAGCGGGCCATTGTTTCGGGTGAATCATATGTTTATCTGACAAAACGGTTGGCAGTATATTGTCAATAACATATTGTAAATGTACCACTTATGCTTGATGGACAAACCTTGAAAAAACATGATGAATCATCTCTGATGAGCCAATTGAATTGACGGAAGGACCTGGTCTTGTCATCAGCGCAATCCAGGCGTTTCAAATCTTCCACGACAACCAAATCACGGACAGAAATTTCAGGATCCGGGCGAAAGATTCAGAATGCAGGCATGAAGAAACCACGGCTGGGATCAGGGAATTAGTCAAAAAAAGGGGAATTATCTACTTAATCCGCAGGTCTGAGTATCCTGATTTTGCGTTTTCCGGGTGTATTGTTTTGCGTCACAGGCGGAATTACTGTCAGAACCAGTATATGCGCCGCCTTCTTCCATTCAGCCCATACACCGGAACTGACAGTAACCCGAAAGTGGGCAGTTTCGCATATAAATTCCCTTATTGATATCAACCGTGATCGTCAGGGGACGCAGCCGCGATACGGCCTGGTTTTCCCTCACCCGGGAGGAATGATCTGCTGTCCGCCAGGCACACGACCACTGGCTCGCGCCGGACAGTTTCGACGCCACGGGCCGCCAGAAACGCCCGCCAGGCACCCTCACCCGCGCGTTTTGGTAAAAGGCCTGTTTCCCCTGGACGATCAGTTGCCGTCCGGGGCAGGAAATCGTGACACCCCAATCTCCCTGATACCTGCGAGCATCGTCCCAATAATCGCCGTCACTGGCGTCTTTCAACTTGTGTCTCCAGGTCATTCTGGCCAACCATCATTGTACCATGGAGCCCCGCCGCTGACGCTCTCGAGGTCGCTGTCGGGGATCAGCGACGAGGGCGGGATCACCAGATGCGCATGATCCGCACTGTCCTCGAGCACCGAAACCGAAAAACCGGCCGGCAGGGCGACATCGAACTCGCTTTCGATCGTGCCGCGCGGGTCGTCGAGCAGTTTCTGCCGGAACGCCTCGTCCGTGCCTGCCTTCTCACTCAGCTGCTGCCGCATCTCGGCCGCTGTCTTCATGTTCCTGTCTCCTTTCCCGAGAAAATGTGGGGAGGATACCCCAATGCTTCCGTTTTTTTTGCATCATGAACAGGATATGGGATATTCCGATGGGAACGCAAGAATTTTTGGGGTTTTTCCGGTGAGGAACAGGCTTCCTCCCGGAACCCCGTCCGTGTGTCCCCGCTCTCCCGGGAAACCGGCGGCCGTAGAGTCCGTCTTTCCAAAATTCAGGTATTCAGACTTGTGGATTCAAGTATGTAGTTCCCCCCAAACGAGGACAAATAACACCCGTTTTTTTGTCAAATACGGCGCGAATAATGCAATTAACGCCATTTTAAA
This sequence comes from bacterium, assembly GCA_965200245.1. Classification (GTDB taxonomy): domain Bacteria; phylum UBA8248; class UBA8248; order UBA8248; family UBA8248; genus Bin107. Next base: position 317,072 of record CBDATS010000015.1, read on the forward strand.
CTCTATTTGAAAAAATCGTGCCGTTGAGAAGCACTAATCTTCATGCTAGCATGAAGATTAGTAAAAACATTTCAGAAAGATTGCTTTTTTGACACTTTTCACCCTGTAACGAGCGTGGTGGATTTTGCGGGTTTTTCGTCTATTGTTGTTCGAAGCTTTTCGCTGTAACGGGCACATCATTCTGCAACACGATAAAGGAGGGAATATGATGAAACCACTGAAAGCATCGAAACGCACTATTCCGTTCCTCACCCTTGCGCTGAGTCTGTTTGTCGTCGTTGCGCTGGGGACCACACAGGCTCTTGCTGCATGGAAGCCGACGCGGCCGATCGAGTTCGTCATCATGGCGGGTAAGGGAGGCGGCGCGGACCGTATCGCCCGTCTCATGCAGAAAATTGTCACACAGAACAAATGGTCGCCACAGCCCTTGGTACCAATCAACAAAAAAGGCGGATCCGGCGCCGAGGCGATGCTCCATTTGCTCTCGAAAAAAGACAATCCTCACGTCATTCTGGTGACGCTGAACAGCTTCTTCACCACCCCTGCCCTGCGCAAACTGCCAGTGAACTACACCAAGCTCACGCCGGTATACCGCCTGGCCATGGACACGTTCCTGCTGTGGGTCAACACGAAATCGGGAATCAAGAACATGGATGATTTCGTGAAGGCCGTGAAAGCCAAGAAAGGGAAATGGACCATGGGCGGCACGGGCAAAATGCAGGAGGATCAACTCGTCACCAACATGCTCATGCAGTCTTACGGCCTGAAAGGCATGATTACCTACGTGCCCTTCCGAGGTGGCGGCACCGTGGCGAAAAACCTTGCGGGCGGACACGTCGACTCGACGGTGAACAACCCATCCGAAGGTCTGCCGCACTATCCCGGCAAGATGAAGCCGATCGCCGCGTTGACGCCCGAACGCATTCCTGCGTTCAAGGATGTCCCCACGTTCAAGGAACTGGGCAAGCCGGAACTCGTGTACTTCATGCAACGCAGCATCAACGCAGCTGGCGGCATCTCCAAGGACGCCTTGAAGTGGTACACCGATTTGTTCAATAAATTGTGCAATTCCAAAGAATGGAAAGACTATACGTCGAAGAAAGCGCTGAACCGCGCTTGCCTGAGTGGCGCTCCTCTGGGTAAGTTCTTCGCCGATGAGGACAAGAAACACAAGAAGCTGCTCATGGGTATGGGATTGCTGAAAAATTAGTCTGGAGAAGATGTAGATGCAACGGGCGGATAGAATCGTCGCCATCGGGTTGATTTTCGTCAGCCTCGGCGTCGCCTGGAAAGCTACAGAACTACCCATTGGCATACTTCCCAAAGAAGGGCCAGGAGGGGGTTTCCTCCCCTTCTGGCTCTCGTTGGGGATAGCCGTCGTATCCTTGCTGGTATTGCTGCAGTCGCTGTTTCGCTCTCGGCGAAACGAAACCTCCATGGTTGATTCAGGAGTGTTCGTACGCAGGGAGGGATTGGGTGACCTGATGCGCGTCGGCTTGCCCGGGATGATCATGATTCTCTTGACCGGCGTTATTTCGGTGTACATTTCTGCCGCTCTTTTCATCTTTTATTGCCTGTTCATTATTGGGGGGCACAACATGAGGACAAGTCTCAGTGTATCGGTGGGTGTCCCTGTCGTGGTGTATTACATTTTCGAAAAGTTTTTGATTATCCCCTTGCCGAAAGGGTATGTGGAATTCCTGTTTTACTGGAACTGATTATTACATCTTGTCCTTTGCCCATTGTGCAGTAAGTCTCTGTAATCTCGGGGTAAGGTTTGTCCTAAGGACCGAAAAAATTGGAAATTCTCGGTAATCTGTTCTACGGGCTGGGCATTGCGCTCTCACCGGAAAATCTCTTGATGGCATTGTTTGGCGTCGTTCTGGGCGTCGCCATCGGCGCAATGCCCGGGCTGGGTTCGGTGAACGGGGTCGCCATCCTCCTGCCCATCACGTTTGCGGTTCCGCCGACCAGCGCCATCATCTTCCTGGCTGCCATCTACTACGGCGCGATGTACGGCGGTGCCATCAGTTCGATCACGCTGAACATCCCTGGAGCTTCCACGGCCGTCGCGACCACTTTCGACGGCTATCCGCTGGCGAGAAAGGGGAAAGCCGCGGATGCCCTTGTGACGGCTGCGGTGGCCAGTTTCATCGGCGGGACTTTATCCATCGTCCTCTTTACATTCTTCGCCCCGCCCTTGGCCGAATTCGCCTTGCGCTTCGGCCCGCCCGAAGAATTCGCCGTCGTTCTGCTGGCCTACGCCACCTTCGCGGGTCTGGGCGGGGAAAGCCCCCTCAAAACACTCGTCGCCACCATGCTGGGCCTGCTCATGTCCACCGTTGGAACCGACATAGTGAGTGGCTCGCCACGTCTGATATTCGGGGGTATCACGGGCTTCTACCACGGCATCAATTTTATCGTGCTCGCCATTGGCATCTACGGCGTCGGGGAAATTTTCTACACCCTCGAAGAAGGATTGAAGACGAAAGAGAGATACCAGGCGAAACTCGGCGTCCACGAGATTGTCTCGACTCTCAAGAGCCTCAGGAAATGCACCGCCACCATCATGAGAGGCTCTCTGCTCGGGTTTTTCGTCGGCATGCTGCCCGCCGCAGGCGCCACGCCTGCGAGTTTCATGAGTTACAGCATCGCGAAGCGGTTTTCGAAAAAACCGGAAGAATTCGGCAAGGGAACCATCGAGGGAGTCGCCGCACCCGAGTGTGCCAACAATGCGGCGAGTACGGGCTCCATGCTACCCATGCTGACGCTGGGAATTCCCGGTTCCCCGACCACGGCGGTAATGCTCGGTGCCCTTTTCGTGTGGGGACTCGTGCCGGGGCCCCGACTGTTCGTCGAAAACGCGGAATTCGTCTGGGGTCTTACGGGGAGCCTCTACATCGCGAACACCCTATCGGTCATCGTCGCTATATTCGCCGTACCCATCTTCATCTGGATGCTAAGGATGCCCATGACGATTCTGGCCCCGATCATCTTGGTCATCTGTGCGGTGGGCGGATTCTCGCCGACACAGGACATGTTCGATGTCTATCTCATGTTCATATTCGGCGTTATCGGCTACGTGTTCCGCAAACTCGACTATCCCCTCGCCCCGATGGTACTGGCACTGGTTCTGGGAGGGTTGACAGAGCGCACTTTCCGCCAGAGTATGATCATGAACCACGGGAGCCCCAGCATCTTTTTCGACTTCGCAGGTCATCCCATCGCGGCGGTGTTGATGATGCTTTCCGTCGTCTTGTTCGTCCTGCCGCTCGTGCCTATGATCTTCAAATTCAGGGCCTCGCGGGCGGACACTTCGACCGGATAAGCGGAGATTTCGCAGCCGTAACTGTCTGAATCAGGTAGATTTTTCGGCGAACGGTTTCATACGTCCATCGCACAGCGAAAGCCGATATTGAAATTCTTGTACCAAGGCTCAAAGCCCTCTCTCGCCGAGCACCGCAGACTGTCTTCGATGTAATCCCAGCCGCAGCCCCGTGCAACCTTGGCCGTCCATGCGTAGCCGGCCCTGCGGGGGAGCCAACCCTCGGTGTTCCCGAAGCGTATCTTGTAACTGTCCTCGTCGCGGTGAAGGATTTCGTAGCGTTCTCCGCGCCTGACCTCGCCCAGGTTCAGACTCCCCCCGCCCGGAACGGCGAACACCGGCACCCGCGCCATCGCCACCTCGAAGGTCGGCTTGTCCAGCCCCTGCGGATTCACCGCCGGGCCCGTCTGGTAATAGAACCCGTCGAACCAGTCGGCCACCCACTCGAAAACGTTGCCCGCCATCTGCACGCAATGATAGGGAGAGGCACTTTCAGCGAACTCCTTCACGTTGCTCGGGCAATGAACGTCGGTTTCCGTGCTCGCATAGACGGCCCTCCCGGGAGAGGGTTCGTCCTCCCCCCAGGGATACTTGCGGCCGTCCGTTCCGCGCGCCGCCTTTTCCCATTCCGCCTCGCTCGGCAGGCGCTTGCCTACCCAGCGGGCATAGGCGTTCGCCTCATCCCAGCTTATGCTGACAATGGGCTGATCCGGTCCCACGAAATCGTCTCTCGCGAACGAGGGCGGAGCAGGAAACGCTTCGGTTTCCTCGAGGAAGGCGCGGTACTGCGCATTCGTCACGCAGTATTTGTCGATCCAGAAAGCGTCGAGGGTAACCTCGCGCTGCGGACGCTCATCCGCGTTCCCGATGTCCGAACCCATCAGAAACTTCCCCTCCGGTACGTACACCATTGCGGCTTCGTCTTTTCCTTTTCTCATTTCCTGAACTTTGTTCATCTTCTACTCTTTCGCTTTACGGTTTTCCGGGATAAGCAAAAAAGAGCGGGGCCCCGAAAGGCCCCGCCGTAAAACCATCGACACTTGTTTCCTGGAACCGTTACTTCTTGCTCGGATCGTTCACCTTGAAAGGAATCACGCCAGGAACCATCCAGTCGTCCCACATCTTGTCCACTTCGCTCTGGAAGTATTCGTAGTCTTCCTCTTCAAAGTGGTGGAAACGCCCCTGTGTCTCCAGGTACTCGCGCACGGGCTTGCGAGAACGCTTGCCGTATACCTGACGTGCGGAAATGCCCGTGTAGGTGAGTGCTCCGTCCGTCATCTCCCAAAGCGGGAAGAGGCCCGTTTCCACGGCCAGTTCGCCGAGCTTGTGGGAGTAGAACGGATCATAGTCCCAGCCCTTCGGGCACGGGTCGAGTGTGTGCACGAAGGCGGGGCCCTTCACGGCCAGCGCCTTGCGTACCTTGTCGATCAAGTCGGCGGGATAGGAAGCGTCGGCCGTTGCTACGTAATTACAGCGCGTGTGACCGACCGCGTACATGGCGGCAATATTCTTTTTCCAGCAATCGTGCATGATGCGGAACTTCTTGCCCGGAGGCGTGAACGTCGTGTTGGCACCCCAGGGAGACGCGCCGGAAATCTGGATGTCCGTGTTCGCATACGATTCGTTGTCGTAGCAAATGATCGCCAGATTGTACTTCGCGTGCATGAGTGCCGCCGATATGGAGGAAACGCCCATGTCGATGCCGCCGCCGTCGCCGCAGAAGGCGATGACGTTGATGGGTTCTTCTTTCATCTTACCCTTGCGCATCAGCGCGCGCAGGGCCGCCGCCGTTCCCGTCGCCGCAGAACCCGAAGAGCCCAGCTGCGTGTGCATCCATGGCACGACCCACGGGGTGCTGTAATAGGTGGTGTTCGCCACGTACATGCATCCCGTGCTGCCCAGAATGATGGAACGAGGGCCTGCCGCCTTGGCCATGAGACGCATGATGAGCGCACTCTCACAACCCTGGCATGTCCTGTGCCCGCTGGTGAAATATTCTTCCACCGCTTTCTGGGGAATGGCGTTCACCTTCCCCATCAAGGGAAGTTCCTGGGTTCCGATGTTGTATTCAGAGGTTTCAGCCATGATTTAGTCCCTCACTCCGATCCAGTCGACATTGTTGTCGGCAGTATCGTTCTGGCCCATGGAAATGACCTTGTCAGTCATCAGTTTGACATCTTCGAGCAGTACCTCTCGGCCACCGAGGCCGCAGACGAACCCTTTCATATGAGGCACTTTGTCCGCTCCGTACATGGCGGCTTTCACTTCATTGAACACTATACCACCATGATAGGGTGAACCAAACGAGTAGTCGCGGTCGATGACGCCCACTGCCTTGAAACGCGAGAGTGACGTGCGCAACTCTTCCGTCGGGAAGGGGCGGAACCACTTGAGGCGAACGAGGCCCACCTTCTTCCCTTCCTTGCGCATTTCGCGGATGGCGACCTTCACCGGCAGGCTGAGTGTCCCCATGCCGCAGAGCACGACATCAGCGTCCTCGGTCATGTACTCATCAAGGAAGGGGTCCGTGTCAACGTCAAATATCCTGCAGAAATCGGCATGGGCCTCCTTGAGTACGTCGTATGAATTTTTCGCCGCCTCACTGCTCTGGCGCCGCACTTCCATGAGCCAGTCTTCGTTTGCCTGAGGGGCGATGGTGATCGGGTTGTCCGGGTGAAGCAGCAGGTCACCCCTGTCGTAGGGCGGGAGGAACGCGTCGACCTGCTCCTGGCCCGCCAGCCGAACCGTCGCCTGGCTGTGCGTGAGGAACGCGCCGTCCATGGCGATGGCGCAAGGCAAGTACACCCTCGGATCCTCCGCCACGCGGTACGCCATGAGGCCGAGCTCGACGACTTCCTGCGCCGTGTCGGGAAAGTTGATCATCCAGCCCAGATCCCGTACGAGCATTGCGTCGTTATGCTCGGTGCCGAACGCGCCGGGGTCATCAAGCGCGCGGCAGCCGACCAGTGCCACCATGGGTAGGCGCAGGCCCGCCGTAACGGCCAGTGGCTCCATCGCATAGAGCCAGCCCACACCGCTTGATCCGGTGAACACGCGCGCGCCGCAGGCCGAAGCGTGCTTGACGATCTCGAACTGCCCGTGCTCACTCTCCGCCGGAATGTAGTCGGCGTCGAATTCACCTTCGGCGATGAATTTCGAGACGTACTGCATCACGGTGTCATACGGCCGGATCGGGTACGCCGTGATAACATCCACGTCGGCGAGGCGGCACACGTGGGCCATCACCTCGCTTCCGGTGAGGAGATGAACTCCCGCACCTTGCTGTTGTTCGGTAGCTGTCGTCATCAGTTCGCTCCTATTAAAGCTCTTTGAGAGTTTTGATCCTAGCCGTATCGGGGTTGTGACCCGTCTCGAGACCGATGCCGGAGAATGCCTGGCCCAAACCTGTGATCGGGTGGCGACCCTCTATTTTGCCGCTGTCGATCTTCTCGTCCATGTATTTGTCATAATCTTCCTTGTTCTCGTTCCACATCTGCCACTGGCTGTCGCGTTCCTCAAAGACTACTTCGTTCACCATGGTAATGCAGTCCTTGACCGGACAGATGGCCTCGCATACACCGCATCCGCAACACGCTTCCATGTTGGCGTCGAAGTAGCCATCCGGCGTGACGTCGAAGCATGTATCCGGGCACGCGATCCAGCACAGCGTGCACTTCGTGCATTTATCGAACGAGACGACCGGGCGCATGGTGCGCGTCGACCACTTCTTGAAGTAGGGATTCCGCCCCGGCTCGTAGCCGCCCTCCCCGCCTCTGAAGCCCTCGTGACCACCCACGCCGTCGATGACAACGCCCTGACGCATCTCGTGCCACTTGAGCAGCTCGAACGTGAAAGGCACTTCGTCGTTCCCCTGACCCGGCTCGATTTCAACCGGGCTCAGGTCTTCGTACACCTCCCGTGCGGCTTCCACGTGTGTTTCCGAGCCGATATTCTCGCGGATGGCCGACTCGAGGGAAGCGATGGAGCACATGCTCGGTTCGGCCTTGAGCGCCGCTGCCAGACAGCGTGCATCAGTGCCGTCGTCCTTGTACACCCAAAGACCTGCGAAGCTCGCCTCGCCCGGAATGACCGCAAGTTTGTAGGGCGTCTCCCTTCGGTGGATGTGTTTGACGAGTTCGTCTTCTTTCTGGTTGGAGGTGACGATCAGCGTGCCACCGGGCTTTGTGACGGCGTTGATGGGCTGAAGACCGTACCACGCCCAGGATTCCACGCCCTTGCAAAGCGTGTCGTCCACGCAGATGGAGATGTCCACCTGCTTGGGTTCGTACTGCGCCGCCACGGTCTCGAGTTCTTCCTCGTTGTCCGCGATATATCCGAACTGCTTGGCGGGAATCCCGTTGCGCTCGGGAGAATCGCTGTAGCGACCGAAGGAGATGCCAGGCTTTCCTTCCTTCACGGCCGCAAGAATCAATGTCCGCGAAATCTTGACCGCAAGGCTTTTCTGAAAAATTCCTCTGTAAATGACTTCAAACGATATCACACTCACATTCGATACCCCCCACTTTGGAGTTGAAGAAGTTGGCGTTGTAACCGAAAGACGGGATTTCCTCAAATTCGGTTTACACGATTATTGTTTTCCAAAATGCTCCTGATTCATCCGGTTTCCACCTCGACGTTTTTTATATGGCTGATCATTTCCGCCACGGCCTTGTTCTGCTCCCTGTTCCTGACGGCATCCAGTATTTCCCGGTGGGCCTCCCAGGAGCGGAAGCGCCCCCTTTCGTCACGGCTCAGTGTGCGTTCACGCATTTCGCGCAGAGAGTTGAGCAGCGTGCTGAGCAGATGGTGCAAGAACTGATTTCTGGCGGCCTCTGCAAGCCCAAGGTGAAACTGGGTATCTTCTTCGAGACCCAAACCGCCGCCTTCTATCTCATCATACTGTCGGCGGAGTGTATCATTCAGTTTTTCCAGTTCTGTCTCCGTCGCGCGCTCGGCAGCCAAGGCGGCGATTTGAGGCTCCAGAACCATGCGCGCCTCAAAGAGGTGGTGGATTCCATTTTCCGCATCGGAGGAGACTTTTTCGGAGATCACATGAACCATGGATACCGGGTTCGCCGTGACGAACGTGCCCTCCCCCTGTCTCGTCTCCACCAGCCTGGCGGACTCCAGTGCGCGCGCGGCCTCTCGAACCGAATTTCGACCGACGCCGAATTGTTCACAAAGCTCGCGCTCCGAGGGCAGCCTCTCACCCGGCTGGATTTCGCCCTCCAGGATGAGAGACGTGAATTGAGCGACTATGGCCTCATAGACACGCGTTTTCTTCACCGCCTGTAATTTGACGCTGCCAACCACCTATCAAGCTCCCGCATATGCGCCTCACAGGGAGGCCCATCATCTTATGGGATTGTCCTACCAGTAAACTTGCATCTTTTTCCATGAGGTGTCAACCACAAATGCGCCAAATGAAAGACTGTGGACCGAAAATGTGGAAACCAACAAGATTATTTTCCCTTAATATGTATCATCTGACCCTGATGAAATGTCCGGCATCAGAAACGAGGTTGCCAACCCCGATGAAACCGCTGCGAGACCCCCACTCCTCGCCTATGCCTGTTCCTGTCAAAATGCTAGGATTTTGTATCTTCTGTTCCGTGCCACCCGTTCCGATGAAAGAAACAAAACCTTGAAGAAATGGCAACTTCTCGCCCTGCTCACCACCGGCCACGCTTGTGAACACTGGTTTCAGGGCGTCCTGGGACCCGTCATCCCCTACCTGACGGAAGACCTGGGCCTCACGCTCACACAGGTGGGGCTTCTCTTCACGGGCAGAGCCGTAATGAGCGGCTTGAGCAGCGCGGGAACGGGCTACCTTACCGACGCGTACGGTGGCGGGAAATGGCTGCTCGTCGGGTGCATGGTTTCCGTGGGACTTTTCTACGGCGGAGCGGGTCTGGCGACGGGGTTTCTTGCACTGGCGCCCATCATTTGGCTAAGCGGCCTGGCGACGCACATCTGGCACCCACCATCAATGGGCTTGCTGGGCATGCGCTTCGAGAACCGCAAGGGTTTTGCGCTGGGCGTACATGGCACGGGCGCGAACGTGGGGCAGACGTTGGCTCCCATCATCGCAGGCTATCTGCTTCTCATCATGAACTGGCGGGGCGTACTGCTGGTGAACACGATTCCGCTTTTCGTCACGGCGATACTGTTGTTGATCTTTCTGGAGCCTTTCCAGATCAGCGGCAAACAAAAACCCGGTGCTGCCCTCACTCCGCGCAAATTTGCGGATGCTCTCATCAGGAACCCAGGGATGATGGGAGCCTGCGTTTTCTCGGGCGTGCGGACGCTGGCGCACAACGTCATCTCTATTTTCCTGCCCATTCTTCTGGTGAGAAAATACGGCGTGGGGCCGAGCACCCTGGGTCTCGCGCTTGGCGTATACTCGGCGGCATCCATATTTCCCGAAACGATCGTCGGTTATCTCTCCGACAGGATTTCGCGCAAACTGATCCTTTTCGTCGGAATCGCTGCGGGCGGAGTTGCGCTCTTCCTGATTCCCTACACGGGCACGGGAATTTTACTCTACCTTTGCATCGCATCGGTCGGCATTTTTCTCATCTCCATGCGCTCGGCCGTTTTCGCATACGGCTTCGAGGTCAGTCCACCCGAACTGGCAGGCAGTGTTGTCGGCGTTATTTTCACGGCAAATCAGATTTTTGTTAGCCTGGGATTGTTCTTTCTGGGTATACTGGCTGATGAATATAACCTGGAGTTCGTTTTCGGAGCAATCGGCATCGCATGTCTGGGAAGTCTCGTCGCCTTCTCCTGGTTGCCCAGAACGGTGGGGAATCCGGCTCCTCACTAGGCGACAGCGAATCCCGGGATATCCGATGCGGTAGTTTTTCATCGTTTGTGCGGGGGGATTTGCTATGAGTGTCCGGATTGAAGAGCATCCGGGATTTTCCCATATCGAAAAACTCTTGCCCGGTGGTGCCCCTACTCCCGTGGCGACAGACCTCTTGTCACTGATAGGGGTGACCGACTCAGTCGGCGTAATCAGAAATCTGCAGTCGCTGGCCCTTCACCCGGCGTTCCCGCGAAACAATTCAGGGTTTCTCCTCCAGTTACTGTCTTCCCTGCGCGACACGTTCGACCCCGAGCGCGCCCTGAGCAACTTCGAGCGCATTTTGGGCACTCGCGAGAATCCGGATGCGCTCCTGAGAACCCTCACCCGCTCAGACGATCGCCGGACGGAATTCTTCGCACTTGCAGGCGGAAGCCAGTTCCTGATCGAAACGATCTTGCGGCATCCCCGTTTTCTCGACTGGCTTTTGCGGCCCGCCACGCTGAGATCCGTCCGTACCAAAGAAAAAATGGTTTCCGAACTTTGGAAGTGGGTGCGTGAGAATCAGGGTGCGCCCAAAGGGCCGGAAAACGCGATGCGCCGGTTCCGTCAGCGCGAATATCTGAGAATCGCCGTGCTGGATTTAACACGGCGAGCGTCCCTCATGGAGATCACGACGAACCTCTCATACCTGGCAGATGCCTGCCTGGAAGTGGCGATCCGGATCGCCAGGGAGGAAATGGAGCAAAAATACGGCAGGCCCCAACATAAAGGCGCGGACGGGAGGTGGCGAAACACCGAATTCAGTGTGATAGGTATGGGCAAGCTCGGTGGGCTCGAACTCAACTTCAGTTCGGATATCGACTTGTTGTTCGTATATACATCGGACGAGGGACAAACGACCGGGGTCACTGACGCGATTACGGGCCGGACGAAAAGGAGCATCTCCAACCACGAGTTTTTCGCACATCTGTCCAGACGCCTCATCTCCCTGATGGCGACGAACACCGAAGAGGGCCATGTCTTCCGCATCGATACGCGGCTGCGGCCCGAGGGTTCACAAGGCGCTCTGGCGTACTCGATCAGAAGCTGTGAGGTCTACTATGAATCCTGGGGTGAGACGTGGGAGCGGCAGGCATTCATCAAGGCCAGGCATTGCGGAGGTTCCGCCGCCTTGAGCGATGACTTCATGACGATGATTCGTCCTTTCGTGTACCGGCGGACGATGGACATCAGCGTAATCGAGGAGATCGGCCGCATCAAGGGCCGCATCAACGAAAACCTCAAGGGCGAGGACGCCGCGACGAGAAACGTGAAACTCGGCGAAGGGGGCATCCGTGAGATCGAGTTCATCACCCAGGCGCTGCAAATCATCTACGGCGGCCGCGAGACACTTCTCCAGAATCCGGGCACTCTGGAAGGCCTGTCCATCATCGAGGCGCTCGGCCTTCTGCCCGCTCACGAGTGCGACCAGCTTTCGAACGCCTACGTCTTTCTGAGAGACGTGGAACATCGCGTACAGGTCACCCACGGGCTCCAGACACATGAGGTTCCGACGGACGAGAAAAGCCTGAACGTGCTGGCACGCAAGATGGACTGCGCTGACAGCAATGAATTGAAGACCCGGCTGGCGTACCACCAGAACAATGTTTCCAGGATTTTCGAGAACATGTTCCGAAATGAAAACGGGGACGAGGAAACGAAATCGGCGAGCGGTCCGCCAACACCGGCGCTTACGCTGGAAGATTCGCTCTCCGCCGAGGATCTGGCCTCCTACAATTTCGTGGACCCCGAAGGAGTGAGCACCCATCTCAAGCTTCTGAGAAACGGCGCGTCGCTCGAACACGTCAGCGCCAAGGCAAAACGCATTTTCGACGAACTCCTTCCCCGTATGCTCTATCAAACGCTCGACCTTCCCGAGCCGGACCGGGCCATCGCACACCTGAACAGATTTGTGGAAAAAGGAGGTGGCCGCGAGTCCATTCTGGGTTTCATGGCCGAGGAGGAAGAATCCCTTGAAATCATTCTCAAGCTCTTCGCTTCGAGCAATTACCTGGCCGAGGTCTTGATTGAACAGCCCGGGCTCTTCGAGACCCTCTTTCAGAGGGAAACCCTCTCGGGATTACGCTCGGGAAAGGCACTTGCCGAAAATCTGAAAAAAATAACAGATTCGCAAATCTCGACGGAAGAAAAATTCAATCGTTTGCACCTGCTCAAAAAAAGCGAGGAACTCGCCATTGGCATCCGAAGCATACTCGGAGAGGCGGACATTCTCGAAACCCTCTCCGCCCTGTCTGCTCTTGCAGAAACCGTACTCAGGACCGGCTACGAGATCGCCCATCAGAGAATGCTCAAACTTTACGGCGTATCGATGGAGGCCAATAGGGAGACCGAGGCCCGGTTCGCCATCATCGGTCTCGGCAAGATGGGTAGCGGGGAGATGAACTACGGATCGGACCTCGATCTGATTTTCGTATACAGCGCCGCCGGGAGCACGAACGGTCAATTTAACGGAAAGCCCGCCGAATACAGGGCCATCTCGAATCATGAGTTCTACATCAAGCTCGTCACCTGTTTGCGTGATGGCCTCGCCGCCTCCGCCACGCGGGACCGGACTTATGAAATGGACCTGCGGCTTCGGCCCGAAGGAGAAAAAGGTGCCTTGACGGCCCCGATCGATATATTCAAGGAATACTTCAAGAACCGGGCTAAAATATGGGAAAAACAATCGCTTACAAGATCAAGATCCGTTGCGGGATCGCAGGAATTCGGTGCGGAATTCATGGCGGTCGTGCATGAGTTCGTATATGAGCGCGAAGTGCCCACAGATCTCGTCGAACAGGTTCGCCACATGCGGGGACGCATCGAAAACGAACTCTCCCGCGAGGATGAGGCAATCGCCGACGTCAAGCTCGGTCGCGGAGGAATCATCGACATCGAGTTTTTGACACAGTACCTATTGATTCAAAACGGGGGCGGGTGCCCTGAACTCCGGGTTCCGAACACCTACTTTGCCTTGAAGTCGCTGCATGAGGCGGGTCTGCTTTCGTATGAGGATATCGGCGCGCTGCTCGACGGGTACCGCTTCTTGCGCCTCGTCGAAAACCGCCTTCGCATCGGCAATGCGCAGTCGATCAACATATTCCTCAAAACGAAACAGGCCATGGACATGCTGGCACGACGGATGAATTTCGTGGATGACATGGACGGCAGTGCCCAGGCCAAGTTTCTGGCCCAGTACGAGAGAAATACGGACCGTGTCAGAGCAGTGTACGAGAAAATTGTAGCCACGAACGAGTGATTGGCCGGGCGGGAACCGCCTGACGAGCATCTTCGTGAATTCTTTTGGCTCGATATATATACCAGAGGATTCGAGTTGATAATCAATCCCGAACGTTTTCGCCGTTCCATGGAGGAAATGGCCCGGATTGGAGCGACCGCAGGAGGTGGTGTAAACCGTCTTACACTCACCGATGCAGACAAGGAAGCCAGGGATTTGTTCGCTGCCTGGGCGAGAGACGCCAGCCTCGAATTGCAAATCGACGAGGTGGGGAACATGTTTGCGAGGCGCGCGGGCCGGGAAGACGACGCCCCTCCTACCATGGCTGGCAGTCACCTCGACAGCGTTCCCAACGGAGGTCGCTTCGATGGGTCGCTGGGTGTGTTGGCAGCACTGGAAGCCGTCCGAACGCTGAACGACGGGAAAATCTCGACGAGACGTCCGTTGGAAATCGTGAACTGGACGAACGAGGAAGGGCCTCGCTTCCCGCCTTCCATGCTCGGAAGCGGCGTTTTTGCAGGCGCAATTGCGCTCGAGTCCGCCTATGAGACGCAAGACTCGCAAGGTGCCAGATTCGTGGACGAACTTGAGCGCATCGGCTACCGGGGCGATGTGCCCTGTGCACCCCGGCCCCTGGGGTCTTATCTCGAACTCCATATCGAACAAGGTCCCGCCCTCGTAAGCGAGGGTGTGCAGGTCGGTGTCGTAGAAGGAATCTTCGGCCTCACATGGCTTCGGATCACGATGAGAGGCGAACGCGACCACGCTGGCCCAACGCCGATGCACATGCGACGGGACGCTCTGGCAGGTGCTTCGCGAACGATTGCGGCCATACGTGAAATTCCCGCAAAACTGCATCCTGAATTCGTCGCCACTGTCGGAGAACTCTCCCTCTCGCCAAACGCCATCAACGTCATTCCCGAACGGGTGACCTTCTCTGTAGATTTTCGCCACAGCGAAGCCGAACTGCTTCGTGAGGCGCGAAAACTCATTGAGGAGGCCGCACGCCGCGAGGCGGAACAGGAAAGTCTCCAAATCGAGATACAGGAGGTCGGCGGTTCTACCCCCACCCGTTTCGACGACGGGGTAGCGGAGGCCATTGAAGCCGCTTGCGGAGAATCGGACTACAGCCGTCGGCGCATGTGGAGTGCCGCCGGGCACGACGCCCGCTATGCGGCCGATCTGGGCCCCACGGCCATGATCTTCGTGCCATGCATCGCCGGGAAAAGCCACTCTGAAGAAGAAGACATGGACTGGGAGGACGCCTACAGGGGTTGCGACGTTCTGGCTCGCACATTGCTGAAAATGGCGGATTCCTGAGCACAAAACTTCCAACTTTACTAGGATGAGGAAAAACGAATGCCTAGAGTGAAATGGAAAAACGGAGCGCGCTGTGCCGTATGTCTGACTTTCGACGTGGACGGCGAGACGGTCTGGATGGGCCGGGATCCCTCACTGGGTGGACGCCCCATCCACAACTCCATGGGCGCCTACGGCCCGAAGGTCGGGATTCCCCGGATACTCAAGCTCTTGAAGAAATACGATCTTCCCGGCGCTTTCTACATCCCGAGCTGGACGGTCGAGAAATGGCCGAAAATGACTGATTCCATCGTGAAGGCGGGGCATGAAATCGGCCACCATGGCCACATTCACGAAAAACCCTATCAGATGTGCGATGTCGAACGCGAAGAGGAATTGCTCGTACGTGCCCTGGAGATACTGAAACGGAATACGGGTCAGGAAATCCTGGGTTCGCGCACTCCCTCGGCGGACCCGAGCGTCCACACCATGGGACTCCTCAAAAAACACGGACTTCTGTACCACTCGAACATGATGGACGACGACTGGCCTTACTATCACGGTTGCGGCCTTGTCGAATTGCCCACCAAGTGGAGTCTCGACGATTTCATCTTCTTCGCCCACAGCACGAATCCGCCGCTGGGCCACGGTATCCGCGACCCCGAATCGGTCTACTCGATATGGGTGGAGGAATTCGAAGGTACGTACGAGGAAGGTGGATACATCAACATCATGTGCCATCCCCAGATTATCGGCCAGCATCACCGCATGCGGATGCTGGAGAAACTGATTCAGCACATCCTCGCGAAAGGTGACGCCTGGGTCGCCGCACCTGTAGACGTGGCAAAATGCTGGGCCTCACAAAGGAAAGCTCCCAAGGCGAAAAGATAAGGCGCAGCCAGTCTTCAGAGTACCGGGGAGAGAAAGCCCAGCAGGCCGGCGTAGACTGCGTGGGCGATCAAGGCAGTCTGCCATGCCCTGGGGTGGTATTTTCGGCTGAAAAAACCATGACCCGTGATAAGCGGGTTGAAGATGCACTGCGAGAAAATCAAAAGTGCTGCACCCCAAATCAAGCCGCGTACAACGTTCGGTCCGGGAAGACATCCTGCCGCCCAAGTGGCGTACAGCAGAACGAAGATAATGCCGTTCAGGTGAACGGCGATAAAGCCGAGTACATAAGGCGGATTCCCCTCATACGCCTCACCAAAGAGAAGCATCGACACGCCCTTGCCGTAATCAAGCTTCACCATGCCAATTTTATCGGCGACCAGGGCGAAGACGAGATGAGCGTAGGTGGCCAGAAACGAAACTGCGCAGGCCACGAAAAAATCACCCGGATCCATGAAATCCCTCCAAGTTCAGCGAATCCGTCCTGCCGGTAGCGGAACTCCAGCGAGCACTCCGTCTAACCGGTGTATTCCAATATATGCATTCCCGCCCCGTTTCGATCGATCAGGTACAACAAACCGTTTTCATCCACGCCGATGTCGTTCGACTGGACGTAGTCCTTCCCGAAGTTGAGTTCCGGGATATAATGCCCTGCTTCCCTGGGCTTGAAGGGGTCCGAGAGATCAATGGCACGAAGCCCCGAATTGAAATACGTGAGGAAAACGATATCCTTCCAGGGTCCGTCAGCGGGCGTGTATTCCAGAATGTTGTGCGCGCCGAAACGACCACCCCGGTTCATGTTCTCTTCCCTTTCCGGTATGTACGTCGAAACGGGGATCGGGTTCGTCTCGTCCCGAATGTCCACCACCCACATGAACTGGCTGCTCTCGTAGTTTTCCTGAGCGCGCGCCTCGTCTGTCACCACCACATAGGGTCTGTCGCCGAGCGGCCACACGGTATGCGTGGAGCCGACGAAGGGTGGCGACCAGCAGAGGTGTCCCACGCACTTGATGTCGCGCAAGTCGCTGCAATCGAAAATACCCATTCCGCCCCCCCAGAAGCCGCAGTACATGCGATCTCCCCGGATAGTCGCCGGTCCGTGGCAAGTCCAGGAACGTTCGAAATCTTCGGGTTCCTCGTATTCATGATCGAGGCTCATATCCTGTTGCGGAAGACCGACGATATTCAGCACTTCGGGTTTCAGGGGGTTCGTGATGTCGAGTGTCCACATGACACGGTTTCGCCACCCCTCTGCATGATTCGGCAAGAAAGCGAGCCCACGCTCGTTGTCGACACCGAATCGATGCGGTCCGGTGCCGGGCAGATCGAAAAAGCCGACTTCCCTGGGTTCCGCCGGATTGGAGATATCGAAAATACACACGCCCGCCCTCGCCTTCTCGCCTTCCGGCGTCTTGAGGCGTTCGTGATTCACGTACAGCAGGTCGTCTCCCACGATACGCACCTTGTGGTTATGAAGACCGGGTGGTGCGAACACCTCGGCGATGCGCTTGGGATTACCAGGGTCGGATACGTCATGGACGGTCCAGCCCTCAGGACCGTCGTAGCTCGCCGTTCCCACCGCGCCCACATAGGCATATCCGTCCTTCACCTCTACCAGGCTGCCCCCTCCCCACGCCGCGTCCGGGTCGTGCCCGATAAGTTTGAAATTCCTCGCTTCCGCCGGTGCGCCCCTCGCCATTGTCCGCCTCCTGTGAGTCGCCAGAAAATCAACGGTGATTACGAGCGGTCTTTCCCCTCGTACACCTCCACCACACGCGCGCAATCATCTTCCGTCCAGCCCGCGTCATGCGCGTGCCGGAACATATCAAGCGCGGATTCCGTCATACAGGCATCAAATCCTTTTTCTCTTGCCAAGTCAACGCAGAGACCAAGATCTTTCACGTATATTCCCACCGAAGCGTGGGGTGTGAAATCGCGTTCGAGAATCTTCTCTCCTTTCAGGTCCAGAAGAACGCTCGCCGCCGCTCCCGAGCGCAGGCAGGACAGAATGGTATCGGTCGATAAGCCCGAACGCTCGCCCAGAAGTAAACCTTCCGCCAGCAGGGCAACGCCCGCGTTCACGATGAGGTTTGTCAC
Organism: bacterium; assembly: GCA_965200245.1. Classification (GTDB taxonomy): domain Bacteria; phylum UBA8248; class UBA8248; order UBA8248; family UBA8248; genus Bin107. The sequence goes on from CBDATS010000015.1 coordinate 334,766, forward strand.
CAGTTTCATGGAACAGCCGGTTCCGTTGGCTCCGGTATGGAGGACGCTTTTGGCCAGGGGCCCGATGATGGGCTTTATTCGTTCGAAAATTTCTTTTTTCCCGCCCACCATGTAGGCCAGTGTTCTCGACTCCACGTGCGGCACGGTTCCCGATACGGGGGCATCGACCATCTCCACGCCCCTGGCTACGAGCTTTCTTGCCAAATCAGCCGACCAGGTCGGGTTCATCGTGCTCATTTCGACCAGGATAAGACCTTTCTTTCCTGCAGTGGCGATCCCTTCCGCCCCGATGGTATTCATCTCGATGTGTTCGGGCCTGAGCAGCATGGTGAAAACCACGTCCGAACGCTCGGCCACCTCTTTCGCATTCATGCAAGGGGTTCCCCCCGCCTCTTTTAACTGCTCCATGCGAACAGGGTCGACGTCGAAACCCGCCACCTCATGGCCGTCCGCAAGCAGGTTTCGGGTCAGGGGCGTTCCCATCTTGCCAAGACCAACAAATCCCAATTTCTCACGCATGCTTCATCTCGCCTCCCGATATGACAATGAACCATGTTTCGTTCGATCGTTTCACTTCACCCTCGATGAGAGCGTAGAATACACAGGTTTTTCAAAGATAGCCGGATATTTCGCTTTGTGAACTGATAATGCGATGGAGAGGAGACCCATGCCAGCCACTCCCCTGCTCGACTTGCACCAGGCCGCCAATGCCCGACTCATGAAAGAAGACGGTTGGATGATCCCCGCCTCGTTCGAAGACGCGGTCTCGGAGCATCTTGCATGCAGGGAAAGCGCCATCCTGGTCGATCTCTCCCACAGGGGGCTTCTTCGCTTCAGCGGCCCGGACACCGGAGAGTTTCTCCACCGCATGCTTTCCAACCGCGCACAGGAACTCAGACCCGGAGAGGGCGTGTACAACACTTTCCTGACGCGTCAGGGCAAGTTTATATCCGATATGTACATGTACCAGAGCGAAAATTCCATTCTCGCTTCCGTGGCTTCCGGAATAGCGCCGGTGCTTGCCGAGGAAATCGACAGATTCATCATCATGGATCAGGTGGAAGTGACAGATGAGACGGAATCCTGTTTCTGTCTCGCTCTCTTCGGCCCCTATTCAAGAGAAATAATCGCGCAAGCAGGAATGGGCGATCCCTCTCCCGAAGAACACGGCCACACGGCGTCAGGAAACGTAGTAATGGCCCGCGAACTGTGGACCGGAGAAGACGGCTATCTGTTCCTGGGCCTTCGCGAGGAAGCGGAGCATCTCTGGCGGACGCTATTGGAGGCAGGCGCGAAGCCTGCGGGCATCGCCGCATTCGAATCGCTCACGCTGGAAGCAGGCGTGCCGCTTTTCGGCAAGGACATGACCTCGGCCGTCAACCCCATGCAGGCGGGACTTGAAGAAAAGGCCATCGATTTCCAGAAAGGTTGCTACATCGGTCAGGAGGTCATCGCCAAGATCAAGTATCTCGGCCAGGTGAACCGGGGCCTCGTGGGGCTAAGGCTCGATGGAGAAACCGTCCCCGAGCCGGGAGCCGCCGTTTTCGCAGGCGATCAGAACATCGGTTCCATCACCCGGTCCGCGTATTGCCCGACGCTCGACACCATACTCGCTTTTTCGTATCTGCCTCGCGCGCAGATGGAGCAGGGATATGTGGTAAGCGTAGATTGCCAGGGAGCAAATGCGCGCGCAACGGTCAGGAACCTGCCCTTCTATCGCAGGGAAAGCGAAGCCATCAGCTAGGACGGGAGAGTTCGATACAATCCAGAAATTCGGGTGACGGACGAATCGAAAACTACCCCGAAGCGCTTTTGACTTCTTTTATCCTGCGAGGCATATTGCGGCCTTCTTTGGGCGGGTTTCGGTGGAATTCGCGATTCATTCCGGAGAATTTTTTCCGCACGACAGACCCTCTCTTTTCAAGGAATTCCGCTCCCCTGGAGGAAGAAACAGATGGCGTCAACCAAGGAAGGGGGAAAGTCACCTTCCTCACCTGTAAAAATTGGAACGGAAAAAACGTTCGGCCTCCATGAAGTTGGCCTCAAGAACGTAGGCAAGGTATACCGGAATCTCCCCATCCCCACACTCAACGAAATGGCGGTCGCGCGAGGCGAAGGTTACCTCGCTCCCAACGGGGCGCTCGTGGTTCATACCGGCAAATTCTCGGGCCGCTCGCCCAAAGACAAGTTCACGGTCGATCAGAACCCGTCCAACAAGAAGATATGGTGGGGTCCCATCAACCAGAAGATATCGACTGAAAACTGGGACAACATTTTCCAGAAAATAGCCAGCTATGCCCAAAAGCGCGACCTCTTTATCTTCGACGGTTTCGTGGGCAATGACGCGAGATACAAACTGCCCGTGCGCGTCATTTCAGAACTCGCCTGGCATTCGATGTTCTGCCAGACGCTGCTCGTGCGTCCCGAGCCCGGTGAACTCGACACTCACAAAAACCCCTTTACAGTAATCGACATGGGCAGGTTTCTGGGTGCGGGACCGACGGAAGGACTCCGGCAAGAGAACTTTACACTGGTGAATTTCGAGAAAAACATGGCGCTCATCGGCGGATCGGAGTATGCCGGCGAGATGAAGAAATCGGCCTTTTTCATCATGAACTACCTCCTTCCCCAAAAGGGCGTCTTCCCGATGCACTGTTCGGCGAACATGGGTCACGGCGGAGACACGGCTCTTTTCTTCGGCCTCTCCGGCACGGGAAAGACCACGTTGTCCGCAGATCCGAACCGAAAGCTCATCGGCGACGACGAACACGGCTGGTCGGATACCGGCATCTTCAATTTCGAAGGCGGATGCTACGCGAAAACCATCAATCTCACGCGGGAAGATGAGCCCCAGATTTGGGATGCCATCCGCTTCGGTTCCGTTCTCGAGAATGTTATCGTCGATCCGCTTACGCGGGAAATCGATTATGACGACATGTCGATAACCGAAAACACACGCGCCACCTATCCCAACCACTTCATTGACAACTGCGTGCTCTCGGGCATGGGAGGGCATCCGAAAAACATTTTCTTTCTCACCTGTGACGCGTTCGGCGTACTGCCCCCTATCAGCAAGCTCACTCCCGAACAGGCCGCCTACCATTTCCTCTCCGGCTATACGGCGAAAGTGGCGGGTACCGAAGCTGGTGTCGATGATCCGATGGCTACGTTCAGCAGTTGTTTCGGGGCGCCATTCCTCGCCCTGCATCCCGCCGAATACGGCGAAATGCTCATGGACAGGCTCAGGAAACACAACGCGCAGGTATGGCTCGTCAACACCGGCTGGATCGGGGGAGCCGCTGGCGAGGTTGACAGGATGCCGCTGCATCATACGCGCGCGCTTCTGACAGCCGCACTTACGGGCGAACTTGCCAAGGTTCCCACCCAGGACGTGCCGATTTTCGATTTGCACGTCCCGACAAGCTGCCCCGGAGTGCCGCAGAAATATATGATTCCCAGAAATCTCTGGAGAAGCAAGAAAAAATACGACGAGAAAATACACGAGCTCGCAGTAGAGTTCCAGAAGAATTTCGACCAGTTCAGAGGCCGTGTGACACCGGACGTCGCAGCGGCAGGCCCGAAAAACCAGATGGTTGCTACATAGAGACCAACTCCCCTTGCGAAGGAGGTATTCCGATGCCCGTTGTTCAGGTAAGCTTGTTGTCAGGAAGAACCAAGGAGCAAAAAGGCGCGATGGCGGATGAGATTACGGAGACGGTCCACAAGCACTCGGGCGCCCCGAAAGAAGTCATCACGGTCATATTCCAGGACATCGAAAGGGATTCCTGGGCCGCGAACGGAACGCTCTACGCGGACAGGTAGTGACGATAATTCTTTCACGTGAGGAGGGTCGAAATGAACGTCGACAATTTCCGGCTCGCACTCGTGCAGCCGATGGGATATCCCCCACCCGATGATGAAAAAAACGTGGCCGACGCCGTTCGATACGTCGAAGACGCCGCTGCCCAGGGGGCCGATTTCGTCGCCTTTCCAGAATCGTATCCCGGCCCCTGGCGCATGCCGGCCACGTTCGACCCCACCGAGGCGATGGAAGAAGTAGCCAAGCGATGCGGCGTTTACGTTCAGTACGGAACCCTGGAGCCGCTGGACGTCGAGAAAAAAACGGCCCATAACCTGTTGAACCTCGCTCGACCTGCCGGCGGCCCCTCCGGACGCTATCGCAGGACTCATCCTCCCGGACCATGGATATACACTGGTGGCGGTATCTGGGAGTTCCAGTACGTCGCGGGAAACGAATACCCCGTTTTCGAGACCCGCTACGGCCAGGTAGGAATGGCGATGTGCAGCGAGGTCTATATGCCTGAAGTTACCCGCGCGCTCTCCCTGCGGGGAGCGGAGATCATCTTCCTGCCTGCGGGCGTGGACAAGAAAAAGCTGTGGGGCACCTGGCGAAACCTCATCTGGTCACGCGCGATTGAGAATCTCGCCATCGTCATCACCACACAGAACCTTTTTGACAAGAGCCAACGCGGACTGGCGATGGTGGCGACGCCTGAAGAAGTCATATTCGAGAGTACGAAGGCCGGCATGTTCATGGTCGATGTGGATCTGGAGCGAATCCGCGAGCTTCGCAAGCAAAACGACGAAGTGACATCCTCGGGGCAAAACGCGGCCAAGGCCGGCGTGCTGACGCAGTGGCAACGGCCCGAACTATACGACAAGTTTTTCCCCAGAGAAGGCGCTGCCAGCTAAAGGAACATACACCCCCGGGGCGCTGGTCCCGGGGCGATTTCCCATAAATTTTCTCCTAGAAGATGCGAATGTCAAACACCAGTTTCTGGCTTCTCTACGTTCACATCCTGGCGGCCTGCCTGTATGAAGGGGCACTTGTCTTCTTCTGTTTTCTGACGCGACATCTGCGGCGCAGGCTCTCGCCGGAGGAATATGCAGACGAGATCATTTCCATCCTGCAGTTTTATCACCCCTTCGTGCTCATCTGCATGGGCGTGTTGATCATGACGGGCGCGTGGTATCTGACGGGCTTGAAGATGACCATGGGCCCCGCATTCGGGAAGATATTTGTGCCGTTGGGCCTGAAATTGCTGACGGTATTTCTGATGATGATGGGAATCAGCTTTCAGTTCTTCGCGGTGGGTCTCAGGCTAACGCGGGGGTTGGGACTGGGACCCGCTGGAAACGGACGTTCCATAGGCGATATGACGGAAGAGCGCACCAAATTGCTGAGGACGCTCGAGCGTGTGAATCTCGCCAATGCAGTCCTCGCACTGTTTGCCATATTTTTCGGACTCGCGCTGAATAAGGGTTTTTAGTCAAATGTTTGCGAGTCAGAATTAATGCAAAACTTGATATTATTTTAGCCGACGAAATTTATCTGGAACCGCTCGAATCTATCGATATTTGCCTGATTTTCCCAAAGACTTTGAGGGTTCTTCATGGCTACGGGCCCGGAACTCGCCAGTGCTGCGAACAGACGCCCCGTCAGCGGTGCCAAAGTCGTCCCGCGCCGCTGGGAAGGGTTCTCGGGCGTCAATCTATCAGGTCCCAGAACCTCGACTGAACCGCTTGATGCGGAGCGCGACACGGCTGGCATCTACCGTGCTGCGACAGAAGGTGAAGAACCCGAGCGGATATTCGATTACATGAGCGTGGGTCCCTTCTCAAATGAAGAGGAGGTGCACGCCCTGCTCCTTGAGCGTCAGGCTTCCCGCGACCCGCTGTACGTCATCTACCGCGACTCCGCCACGGGTCGCCTCGGCGGCATGGGCAGTTTCATGGAGATCAGGCCTGCCGCCGGAGTCGTCGAAATCGGCCATATCTGGTTCGGACGCGCCTGGCAGCGCAGCGTGCTGGCCACGGAAGTCATCTCGCTCAAAATGCGCCACGCCCTGGAAACCCTGGGCTACCGTCGCCTGGAATGGAAATGCGACGCCCTGAACACGGCCTCGCGCTCCGCAGCCCTGCGTCTAGGCTTTCGTTATGAAGGCATTTTCCTGAATCACATGATCGTCAAGGGACGCAGTCGCGACACCGCCTGGTTCTCCCTCACCCAGGAGGAATGGCCTGCCGTCCGCGAAGCACACGATCACTGGCTCGCGCCGGACAATTTCGACGCCACAGGCCGCCAGAAATGCCCGCTAAGCGCCCTCACCCGCGCGCTTTGGTGAAAAGGCCTGGGGTCCCCGGTCGACCAAGCAGTCGTCCGGGGAAGGAAATCGTGACACCCATTCTAACCCATATGAATGGTATCCACATCATCCCAATAGCTGCCGCCACTGGCGTCTTTCAACTGTTCATCGGTGAGCCGGGACGGAGGCGGAAGGACGAGATAGCTGTTCTCGGCGTCGTCTTCCATCACATGCAGGTTGAAATTCTCCGGCATCGTTACCCCGAACTCCTCCGATATCACGGCCTTCGGTTCAGAAATCAGACGGGCGCGGAACTCCTCGCTGTCGCCTGCCTTCTCGATCAGGTGCTCGCGCATCTCGGTGACGGATTTCATTCTGGTCTCCTTTCCTGAGGAAATGAGTATGGGTGGATACCTCCGATGCCTTGTTTGCATCGTTGCCATGAACAGGGTATGGGACATTCCGGTGGGAAGGCGAGAAATTTCCTGACGTTTTTCTCGTGAGGAACAGGCTTCCTCCCGGAATCCCGTCCGTGTGTCCCCCGTTTTCCCGGAAACCGGCGGCGGCAGAATCCCCAGGCAAAGGATAATCAAACCAAGTATGTCAAAGAGAGGTTCAAATTGAAGATATTGAATGGATGAGTGAGTCCACTTTGTGATGAACACGAGAAAAAGCCTTGAGACGAAACCCTAGAAAGAGTCAGGCCGTATCCGGGGCATGAAACCAGAGATGTGTCGAATTACTACCCGCCGGGGTATCCAGTAAAATATCAGGAAGGGATTATGGAAGAGAAAAATTTCAGAGAAGACAGTTTTTCAGAAAGGCGCATTCTTGCTGGTTAGGAGTTACGAAAAATACAGAAAAAGATGTATTAAATTGGGGTTTATATCCTTAACTTCCTGTCATTGTTAAATTCCTTTCACATCTGCTTGATTTTTCTTCACCTGGTTTTTCTGTAATTTTTCCATGACTTGGCACGACGGGATGTTTGCTCTTCCAGAACCCAAGAACTAAGGCTTGCCAAACCCCTTTTGCCTCTTATCTTAATACGGTACTTTCCATCCTTGCATGCGCACACCTGACGCCTTTCGTTTATCATGCTGGGATCAGAACGAATAAACCTCATTTCCTTCCGAGCCTCCAAAATTGTCTGGCACTTTATATAAGTTGCAGTTGATTTTCCCATGGTTGCATTTAAATCTCACGTTTCTTGTGCCGCAACCGCATACGGAAGGTTCGGGAATCTTCCGTTCAGGACTGCCTGAAGTATCAATATCTACATCTTGGGGAAAGGTTTTGTATCAAACATCCCCCCCCCCTTGCTTGTCCAATTGCCAAATTCCCGATTCCCTGGCGAACTGGAGCATGGATTTCGTTGGCTTATTCTTCGTGATGAAAACTCCTGCTATTTCCCGTTAAACTCTGTTTCGAAGAACTCTCAGTGAGGAATTTGAGAAAATGTTCTTTTCGTCCTTTTCTGTGAATTTCAAAGATGGACATCAATCCCCTGCCCGTCTTGAGGCGGCCAGATGCGGCTTGCCGCCAGGGGTGAACCGATAGGATGGACCAGATATCCGTGTACACGCTTCGTCCATTCGGTTTCCTCGAGCGCAATGTAGTTCTCCTCACGCGCCTCAAGTGATGTGAATTCATACAGAACGGAGTGCTTGGGCGAACCCGTCGCCACAAGGTATTTCCTGGCACCGATGCAGCCGGGTGTGAATGCGACTCTCGCCATCCGTTCCTGGGCGTACCATGCTTCAAGGTTCTCATCATTACCCTGCGCCTCGTAGCGGCCTATCTGGATGGCGGGCGCCATGATGTGCGGGGCTTCCCGACTGCCCGCGTCCGGGCCTTCCACACGCCATTCCTCGCAGAGCATGAATCCCCTTGCCTGAATCCGCATACCCACCATCTTGCGAGTCTCTTCGTCCTGGCGCTCTTTTAGCTGCGCCGGGCTGGGGTCGTAGAAAACCCGGGTGGTTTCCCCGCCGAAAAGCGCAATGAATCCTGTGCCCGACGCGAGCGCAAGGTCATCGTCGCGGTTCAGTCGTGCCGCAATTTTCTCGAAACGCTCTCCAGGGTGCTTCACCTCGTAGTGGGCCGCCCAGGTGTAGCCCGGACGCGAGAGTTTCTCGGGGACATGAATTTCATGGAACCACCCCATATATTGTTCCTGCCCATCCTCGGGCAGATCGTAGATGATCGCCCATACCGCTCTGTCCATGCTCTGTCTCCGTATCGCAGAAATGAATTATGGATGAAGGATAGCCGTTGTTCATTCATTGTAATATAAAGATTTGGTCAGGCGCATTATCTTCACTTGCCGATCTGTTGTTGGCGTTGGAATCAATTTCAAGGAGCCTATCCACGATGCTATACGAAGTTCGGGCCTACACGTTCACGGCAGGATTTGCCCCCGAAGGCGCGGAGGATTTTGGCAGGATCATCGAAAAAAGAGTCGCCATATCTCCACTCATCGGGTTTTTCATCTCCGCCATCGGGGGACTCAACCGAATCCTCCACATCTGGGAATACGAGAATTCCGCCCATAGGGAAACTGCACGCGCAGAAGCACTCGCCCAGCCGTGGTGGCCTCCGCTTCAGGTGGAGAAAATCCTCTATCAGCAGACGAGGCTCATGCGGGCTGCTTCGTTTTGTCGCAAGCCGCGGACAGGAAAGATGGGCGGTGTCTACGAAATCAGGAGCGATGTGATGGCTACGGGCAAGATGCGTGCCATCAGTGAGGCGTGGGAGAAGAACCTGCCCGAGAGGGAGCGTCTTTCGCCCTTGGCGGCGGCGTTTGCCAATCCGGCGGGAGAGTTCGAGTCCGGCATTCTGAACGAGTTCCTGCACATCTGGCCTTACCGGGACATGAACCACTGGGCCGAAGTGCAGAGAGAAGTCACGAACCTCCCGAATTGGGAAAGCGGTTACAAGTCTTGTCTTCGGAGCGAGAATTCCGAAATCTGGTATCCGGTTGCGTATTCGCCCATGAAATAACGGGGAATGCCAACTTCGTTCCCCGTCGAGTGAAGGCTATTGGAGCGGGAAACGGGATTTGAACCCGCGACCCCAACGTTGGCAACGTTGTGCTCTACCTCTGAGCTATTCCCGCATACAACAATCAAAAAGTGTACCCGACTGGCGTCAGGAGTCAAGAGGCGTGCGGAGGATACTGTCTCACCTTTGCCGGCCACTCGCTTCCAGTTTGTCCGCAAGCCAGTCCGCCGCGAGGGGACGCCACAGGAAAGGAATGTTGTTGCACACGTGGACTCCTTCCGGGTACACCACGAGTTCGCATGCATCGCCCGCCTCCGCCACTATCTTGTGGGCCTGTGTGAGGGGGCACAGCCTGTCCCTGGCACCATGAATGATCAACAGGGGTCTATCCAGCCCTCTCAGGTGCCCACGCAGGGATATTTTCCGGGACGTGAGAGCTCCTTCTTGTTCATCGTTTTCTGTCTGGAAGGAAACGCATATCCCCTGGCGGGTCAACGTGGGCAGATCCTTCCATATCTCCGCCAGGTCGTAGGGGCCGCAAACGCCGACTCCCGCCTTGAGGCGAGGCTCGAAGGCCAGGCTGCGGGGCGCATAGTATCCACCCAGGCTTACTCCCAGGACACCTATACGGGATGAGTCCAGCCGCGAATCTTCCACCAGACGATTCATGACAGCGGAGACCACGTGTTCGAAATCGGCACGCAGTTGCATGTCTGCGTTTTCCCCCTGAGCGGGACCGTCGAAGGTGAAAGTAGCCATCCCCCTGGCGTGGAAAACTTCTTCCAGCGTATGGAACTCCTCTTTGGTGGAATCAAGACCCGCTACCAAGACAACGCACGGTGCGCCACTCTCGCCCTTTGCTCCCTCGGGAATGCGCAGGATACCCGGCAGGAATCTTTCGTCCCCCCATGGAATTTCCACCCGTTCGGCAGGCGGTTTCAGATGTGGTGCACCGCGAAGGTAGGTCTCGACCTTGCGTTTCTGTGCCTCGAGCTTAAGTTCCGAGTCTTCATGATAGACGAATTGGGCGAAATGATAGGCAAGAGAGGCGCGCACATACGCTTCAGCGGCACTTCTTTTTCTGCCGGCCTTTTCCATCTCGTGGGCCTCGCGCTCGCGAACTTCAGCGCGCTCCATCCAGAGGCGGCACCACTCGTGCCAGGAGCGCACCCGGGGGATGACTTCCGAGGCGTCGATATAGGAGATACCGTTCGCCAACAGGCGGACGTACCAGTGCGAGAGAGCCTCTTGCGTAAGGGTATCGGCGGAGGATTCACTCAATTCTCTTCTCCTCAAGCGGTCTTTCGCGCATGAACACGAACCGAAACCACCGGACGAAACGGAGCATGACCGGAAATATCAATTTCACAAAACCCGGTGCTTGCCAAGAGGTATTCCCATTCGGTCTGTTCGCAAACACCACCGAGCGAAGCGTTCCACGCTTGGGGGTCCTGTGCAATCTCGGCGGGCAATTCGCCCTCGCGTATCAGTTCGCGGGCGATGAGACGGCCGCCCGGCTTTAATATGCGGCACGCCTCGGCGAGCGCCTTTCGCTTGTCCACCGTGAGGTTGAACGAGGCATTGGCTAGCACCACGTCGGCGACGCCGTCCGTGAAGGGGAGGTTCTCCATGTCCCCGGCCAGCAGGTGCAGGCGCGCACTTTCACGAACTCCTCCGAACGCCTCACGCGCACGGTGAAGCATCTGGGGCGCGAAATCCAACGCGAATAGCCTGGCGCCGATACCGAGTCTCTCACTCACCAGGCGCGCGTCGAGCCCTGCGCCGCATCCCAGTTCAACGGCCGTGTGCACGCCCCTCAGATCGACTTCTTCAAGCAGATAACCGCAACCACAATAAGAGGCCGAAACGCGCTCTGCAAGATCCGCGATAAACTCCGGCGGATAGCCTGCTTCCAGTGCCCTGCCTGCACCTCCTTCGGGAAACGCATGCGCCTCGGCCAGATGGGCGTAACGCTTTCTGACGAAAAGCTTGACCTGATCCTGCCATGCCCGCGGTTTCGCGCCGTGAATGTTTACAGGCATGGCACGTCTAGTGGGGCATGTGGGCGGGATTCCAGAATTCCCCGCTTCGTACCATCCTGGCAATTCGCTCCCCGTGAGGCAGCCAGCCGTTCTCGTTTTTCTTCGCCTGTGTTTCGCAATCATATGCCACGCGCTTGATCTCGACGCGCCACCCGCCCCCTCCTTCGTATTCCACGACAGAATAGGCGGGCCGGCAGTCGCCGTCCCAGTTCATGCCCACCGCGGCAGTGCACACCAGGGTCTGGCCATCGACTTCTCGGACATAGGGGCAGTGCACGTGGCCGAAAGCCATGATCTCCGCATCCGTTCCCCTGATCTTCTCCTTCACTTCTTCATCCGTGAACCTCAGGGGAATTGCGTCTTCGATATCGCCCGGCGTGGCATGGAAGATGTGAAAATCATGTCCCTTCTCGGGCGTGATCGTCATCGACCACATGAGATTGTCCAGATAGTCGATCTGCTCGACGGAGAGGCGCTCTCGCGTCAGCCTCACCATTTCGTAGAGCCATATATGATGTTCGTTCTTGGGCGGGTCGGTCTCGTCCTTTCGCTTCGATACCCACCAGTCGAGATTCCCGGCAAGAACGTCCACATCCTTCCGCCCCACAAAACGTTCCACCACTTCGGCGGGTTCGGGTCCGAGCATCACCAGATCGCCGATGACGATCTCACGGTCTGCGTTTTCCTTTGCCACGGCTTCCTGAACGGCATCCAGAGGCGCAAGCTGAGCGTGGATGTCGGAATACAAAGCAATTTTCACCTCACCATTCCTTTTCTGTCATGCAAAGAACAGGGCCGCCGCACCGTTAAAGCGCGGCGGCCCCGTATTCATGCAATAGCGAATATCTAGATTTTGCCCGCCTTGGCGAGTGCGGCCTTCGTCACGCTGGTGTCGACGATATCTTCATACGAGGGGGCCTTGCCCTTGATTTTGCCGAGGCGCTTCATGTAGTCCGCGGTGAAGGAAACCGAGGCTTTCGGAATGCCGTTGTTCACGCCCCATATTTTCTCTGCCACGAAAACATCATAGGTTTTTGACATGATCGCAGGGTTTTTCTTATAGACGGGACGCACCCACTTCGTCGCCGACTTGAGGTACCCTTCCTTGTCCTTGTAGATCGATCGGGTGGACTGCATCATCGCCATGGCGAAGCGCACATAGGCGTCCTTGTTCGCCTTGATCTTCGACGACGGTGCAATGAACGCCCCGTAGAAGAAATTCGGCATGGCTTTCCAAAGGTCCATCAACTTGTTGAAATTGGGCTTTCTCTTCTTGACGACGAGAACCTGCTCAACGTGAATGACCACGGCATCGGCCTTTCCCTTGAGCAGGAACGGAACACGCGCCGGCGGTGGAGTCTTGATATATTTCACGTCCTTGTCATCCAGACCGACGGTCGCCAGTACGGACAGCGCACCCAAGTGACTGTATCCGCCACGACCCTCGATACCAATGGTCTTGCCTTTGAGGTCGGCAGGCTTTTCCACCTTATCGTTCGCGGCCATCTGCGCCTCGTTCAGAAAGGCCATGGAGTGGAAGAACTTCATCCCGCTGCCCTTGGAGATACCCACCATCGCTATCGGGGCCGGCACCCAGGCGGCGTCCAGACCGCTCTTCTTGCTTGTTATCGCCCGGTGCGTGGCGACGCCGCCGCGGAAGAATTTAATCTCCACATCCAAGCCATGCTTCTTGAAGATATCGTTGTCCAGCGCATAGAACACGGGCAGGTGCACCATCACCGGCGGACGCACTGGCATGCCAAGTATGATCTTGTCATTGGCGGCAGACTGCACAGGCGCAGTCCACGTCGCAGCGACGAGGGCAACAAAGAGTGCTGCTACCAACACCGTCCACTTCTTTTTCATTTGAGACTCCTTAAAAAGAAAAGAAAATTCATGTTTCGACAAGACATCCGCACGATCAGGATTCTTGCCGGACCCTCCAGGATGAAAACTTCGTTTCACACATGTTTACCACTTTCGTTAAAGCTATACCGACAATCATCAACAAGACAACAGGCGCGAGGCCCTTGTCCAGTTCGAGGTCCGCAATGTAGTCCTGGCTCAGCGCGCCGAGCCCGGAAATGCTCATCAGAAACTCCGCGACGACCATGCCCACCAAGGCGCGTCCGCAAGCGAGCCCGAGTCCCGCGACAAGATACGGGACCACGCTCGGGAAGATCAGATCCCGCCAGCGCTGGCTCTCCGTGGAGCAGAAAGAACGCGTCACCTCGAGAAGCGAGAGGTCCACGTTCCGCACACCGTGATATACGTTCACGATAATCGGCATGATGGCGAAGAAAACGACGATCGTCGTCTTGCCGACGAAATCGACCCCCAGGACCATCGCTATCGGAAACGCCAGTGCGACCACGGGCGTGGCGTAGAGAGCGAACACGTAGGTGTCCACTGCATACTCGAATATCTGGAAACGCCCCATGAGAATCCCCAGCACAATCCCGGCCGGGATCGCGATCAAGAGACCCGCCACCAAGATTTGGGAACTTTCATACCCGGCGGCCACCATCTTACCGCTGACGATCAGGTCCCAGAAGGCAATGGATATGGCGCTTGGGTAGCTGAAGGTAACGGGATCGATTTGTCCGAACTGGCCCATCAATTCCCACCCGCCGATGACCACAATGAGCGATATGAGGCGCACGTAGAAGGCGGGTTCCTTGATTTGTTCCCAAAACGCCCTCTCATCCGTCGATACGCCGACTGCTGCCGGAGCGTCGGTAGCCAAAGGTTGATACCTCCTGTTTTTATTCCAGGACGAGTTCGGGAATCGGATCGGGTTCTTCTTCGGGGTTGCGCATCGCCTCCCAGAGATAATGGCGCAACGCCTGAAAGCGTTTGCTCCCCCGGAGTTCCTCCAAATCCCTGCCGCGTCCGAAGCCTGTTTCAAACTTAAATCGTATTCTGCCCGGCCTGGGCGTCATTACCAGAACGCGGTCGCCCAGAAGCAGGGCCTCGTCGATGCTGTGGGTGATAAAAATCATCGCCTTGGGTTCCGCCTCGTTGATGCGCAGCAACTCCTCTTGCAGGGTTTCGCGGGTGAGAGCATCGAGAGCGCCGAAGGGCTCGTCCATGAGCAAGACGTCGGGCTGTGCGGCGAGCGCCCTCGCCAGGCCCGCCCTTTGCTGCATTCCACCCGATAACTGCGAGGGATAATTCGCCTCGAAACCACCCAGTCCCACCAGTTCCGTATAATGGCTCACGAGGCGGTCGATTTCGCTTTTCTCCTTGCCCTGTATCCTCAGCGCATACCCGATGTTCTGATCCAGGCGCTTCCAGGGGAAGAGACCGAAATTCTGGAACACCATGGCCATCTCGGGCCTTGGACCTGTTACCGCCTCTCCCTTGAAGGAAACCTCTCCCCGCTCGCAAAGTATGAGTCCGTTCACGATGCGAAGAAGCGTCGTTTTCCCACACCCGCTGGGACCGAGGATCGTTAGAATCTCCTGCGTCTTCACGTCGATGTCGATACCGTCAAGCACCTTCAGGGAGCCGAACCACTTCCCGACTCCCTGAAGACGCAGCGTCGGGTCCGTGCCGTTGCCGGATGAGGGCATGAACGCAAAATTCCTTTACCAAAGTGGGTGCATACGCAACGCTCGGATAGAGAAACGATTCACCGCATGAATGAGTGCCACATGACGGAAATATTATGATAGACGCGATGCCCGCTCGCCATCCCGAAACGTCGAATAATTTTACGAGGTTAGCATCCTTTGGATAGGGCGGCAAATATACAGTTTTTCTCCCCTACTCCTCACCCACAACGGCGATGGCTTGTATCTCGACCATCATCTCGGGTTTTGCAAAACCCGCCACCGTGATCAGTGCACTGCCCGGAAAACCATCCGGAAAATACTGTTTTCTCAGTTCGACGAACCTGTCTCCGTGCCGAACGTCGAGAGTGAACACCGTCATCGTCACGATGTCCTGCAACTTTCCTCCCACTCGCTCAAGCGTGCGTTCTATGTGCCGAAACGTGGCGTGCACCTGCGCATCGAAGTCTCCCGCCAGCACGTTACCCTCCTCGTCACGCCACATCCCTACGCCGGCCAGCCATACATGCTCGCCGCCTTTCGTCTTCACCGCAGGAGAAAAGGAACGCTCCTCCTGCCAGGTCCCCTTGAAATACTCGCGCGCCATTTCATTTTCCTCCTCGGGTTACTAGATTTCCTGTTTTCCCATCAAACGGGTCGACGCCGAAACACCCACCCAACTCATGATTGCGAAAAATATGTAGCTTGCATCCAGATTCATCGCCTCGGCGAGCCATCCTCCAATCAAGGGGGCGAGAAAATCGAGGCCGTGGCAGGCATAAATGAAACCGACCGATGAAGTCAAAATGTCTTTTTCCGAAAAATCCGCCGCCGCGGTCAGGATGATCGGGCTCACGAATCCCACGACGCCGGTCAGGGCCGCGAGGATGAAAAAGCCCGTCTGCCATTCCATGAAAGGCAGAACCATAACGAAGCCCCCGAGCAACAGAAGAGGCCAGAACAAGGCCGCCCGCGCGCCCCATCGGTCGTAAAGGATACCCATCAGCGGCTTGGCCAACATGCCGAAACCGAAATGAAGTGATACGGCCACACCGATCTGCTCCGTACTGAATCCCAGCTTGGAGGTTGCCAGCAGGGGGAGGAAGCCCACCGCTCCTTTCGTGCACATACTCCTGAAGGTGTAGATGATCGCCAGCCATACCGTGTTCCTGTTCTCGACGACACGTCGGATGATGCCGAAGAAGCTCAAATCTCCGGGGGCACCCGCTTTCCGTTCATGCCTTTCTTCGCGGAATCGGGCGCTCACCAAGGGCAGTAGCAGTGCCGCAGGAGCCGCACAAGCACCGATAGCTGCGCGCCAGCCGGCCACCGCCGCTATGGCTCCCTGGGCCAGCGGGAAAACGCTCGTCCCGATATTTCCGCCCAAGCTGTGCCATGAAATGGCGAACGAGCGGTCACTCTCGAAACGGCGTGCCGTCAGGGCCGTTCCGCACGGGTGATAGACGGAATTTCCCACGCCCGCGAGAAACGACAGGACGCACATTTGCCAAAAATCGTACAACCAGAAAAGGAGGATGAAAGACATGGCAGAGAGACTCATGCCCATCACCAGAATCTGTTTTCTCCTGCCCGTATTGTCCGCCAGTATTGAAAGCGGGTATTGGAAAATCATCGAGCCGAAGCTGAAGACGCTCAGGAGTGCGCCTGCTTCGAGGGGAGATAGGCCAATATCCAGGACGATCAGGGCAAGGACGGGTACGAGCATGTTCGAGAACCCGTCGCTCAACCCGTGCGTCAAGCCGATAATGCTCAGGTCGAAATAATCGCCGATTCTCCAGGCTGGTTTTTGCGCGCGCGAAGTCATGATGCGTGAGGCATGTCGCGCCAAGCGGAAATGAGCCCCCCACCGTCCGCCTCTACCACCGCGCGACAAATCGCATGACCGGCAACCAGGATCGCCGCCGCCCCGACTACATCGATCGCCACCTCCCGCTCCCCGCAGGAGAGAGCGAAAACCATGTCTCCATCCACCGATGAATAGGCGGGCCGTACCGTACGGATGAGTCCGTTTGCTGCCAACTGTGCGAGTTTGTGTGTTTCGGGTTTCGTGAGGCGAACATTCGTTGCCACGGCCACGAGCGTCGTGTTCTCGGAAGCGTCGGAAAATCCCTCGAAAGGTCTTCCGTGAATTCTCAGGTGCTCTTCCGTATCCACAATTCCCTGCCCGGGGAACATCGCCCTGGGTCCCGCAACGGGTTTCCCCGTCCCCGGTTCATATACGCCGCCAAAGGCGTTCACCGCAGCTACCGCTCCAACTATGCCGCCCCCCGGCAACTTCACACTTGCGGTTCCGAGGCCGCCCTTCATAGCGCGTTCCTGGCCGAACAATTTCCCCACCGTAGCGCCCGCGCCCGCACCCACGCTACCCTGTGGGCCTTCCTCGTTCGAGGCGGATTCACATGCGGTGCGCCCCATCGCGGCGTCGGGACGAATGCGCCCGTCACCGAAATGGAGATCGAACAAAACGCCGGCGGCGACCGTGGGTACGTTGAAGCGCCCGGTTGGGAACCCCCTGCCCTGTTCCTCCAGAAAGGCCATGACACCGTCTGCGGACACCAACCCGAACGCACTGCCACCTGTGAGAACTATCGCGTCCACGCTTCCGACCAGATGCTCGGCGCGCAGCGCGTCCATACCTCGCGTGGCAGTCGCCGTACCGCGCAACTCACACGCCCCGACGGTCCCGGGAGGGCATAGCACCACGGAGACGCCCGTCCTGGCCGCCTCATCCTGGGCGTGTCCCAGATAAAAACCCGGAACGTCGGTTATGCAACCTTTGAGATCAGCAGGATTCAGAAGAGAGGCTCCTATTTTGCTGGCACATCACCAGAGCGGCTTCAGTCCGCGACGGGCAGTCCACCGGACCTGCGGCCGGGTATATCACCGGTCTCCAGAATGCTGTCGATGACGTATCTGTATTGTTCCACAGGCACCGCGCCCACCATGACATCGCGGTCGTTCACGACGACGGAAGGAATGCCTGTTATTCCCAGGTTCGTGGCCTCCATATATTCCTTGACCGCCTTTTGCTTCAAGCCCCCGCTTTCGAGAACATCGCGGTACCTGTCCATGTCCAGCCCGCTTTTCTCGGCCACGTCGCCCACTACTTCCGGATCAGAGATGTTGCGATTATCCGTGAAAAACGCAGCCAGGAGATTATCATGGAATTTTTCCCACTCCTCTGGACCCTGAAACCTCGCCGCCAGTCCGGCTTCCGCCGAGGGCATCGAGCAGTTGGGGAACTCTTCCTCACTCTCCCACAAGGTAAAATCGCCCGAATCGGGTTGTGAATTCGCGTTCGTCCAGTGGTTTCTGCGGTAATCGTTGAACACCGCCGTGGGGTCGGGTTCGGGCCTCAGCATGAAGACCCTGTACTGAATGTCCACCCTATCGCCGTATTCTTCTTTAATCTTCTTCAGGCGCACGGCCGAATTGAAACACCAGGGTCACAGGAAATCACTGTACACCGTGAGCCGCACAGGGGCGTTATCCATCATTTCTCTCCTTTGTCTTCGTCATAATCTGAAAGCCGGCTATACCCGGCTACCCTATATCTTCATGTGTTCCATATGTACCTTCACCTTCTCGCCAATGCCTACGCCCAGGAATCGCGCAGCGTTGCCTTCGGGCACGAATATCTCAAGCCGCGTCCAGCTGTTGAACTGCGCCCCGAGGTCACCCGCCTTCACCGCCTGATAGTATTCGCTCACCCCGTTGATAACGTGACCGCCGATTTCGATGACTGGCAGGTGCGCCGCATCGTCTTCCCCGAACTCGAAACGCCAGAATGTCGTAGTGTCGATGTTCGTCACCAGGTTCCCGTAGTGATCGACGTAGATGACTTCTCCTATGATGGTATCGGTATCCTCGAATTCCACAGAGGGTAGATCGAAGCGAACCGGATCGGCGACAATGGAGCCGAAATCCTCCGGCGAAACCCCGTAGGAAAGATGTCCCGCGACGGGCGCGAAAATGTCCCTTCCGTGGAAGGTCGAACTCACCTCGCTCAGGAAAAACGCATCCTCTTCGAGTTCTCTCGTCCACATGTAGAGCGGGTCGTCATACACGCAGGAAAACAGGCCGTTGTCCGGTCCCACGAGGTAATAGTTTTCGGTGGCGACGATGATTCCCTTGCGGTTGCTTCCCACTCCGGGGTCCACGACTGCCACATGAATCGTCCCGCGCGGAAAGTAATGCGCCGAAGAAGCGAGAATCAAGGATGCGCCCCTGATGTCGTAGGGCTGGATGGAGTGCATGATGTCCACAAGCCGGACCATCGGGTTTATCGCCAACACGACACCCTTCATTACTCCCGTATAGTGTTCGTCGCTGCCGAAATCCGTGAGAAGCGTGACGATTGGCTGCCCGCTGCTCTCCTCTTCGAAGCCGGGAGCGCCTTCACGATAAGGGTTCGGGCGCGTACTCTCTTCCGTCATGGTGCAAATTCTCCCAGTAAAGCATCCGGCCTTGCGGCGATGCGAGAAAATCCGTTCTTCTCCGGCAATGATGCGAGACGCATTCGCACCGTGCGTCCCATCCATTCGTCGGGACCGAAGGCCAACACGCGGATGTAGTTGTCCGACAAACCGCTAAGAAGACCATCTTCTGTGCGCCGGCTTTCGAACAATACGTCTGTCTCTCTACCCGTTTGAGAGGAGACGAACGCAGCCCACTTCCTCCGCCCCAATTCCTGAAGCGCACGAGCGCGGGTTTTCTGTTCGGGTTTTCCGACTTCTCCCGGCATATCAATGGCCGCCGTACCCTCACGAGGCGAATACGGGAATACGTGCAGATACGCCAGAGGCGATTCCCGCACCCATTCCATGGTCCGTTCGAACGCGCCTTTGGTCTCGCCGGGAAAGCCGACGATGAAATCTGCTCCAATACACACTCCGTCGATTTTCATGGCGATTTCAGCGAAACGGCTCGCGCACCGCACAGCAGTGTAATTGCGATTCATGGCCGCGAGCATACCATCGTCTCCGCTTTGGACAGGTATGTGAAAATGACGACAGACGTAGCTTCGCCCGTTCGGTTCGTCAATACCGTACGTCTCGCTCGCGGCGATGCGAATGAGTTCACGTGTAAATTCCCCCGGCTCCACTGAGGAGAGTCTGAGGCGGAAATTTCTCCTTATCCCGAGCAACCGGCTCACCAGACGGCTCAGTGTGCTTCGCGGCTTCGTGTCCCTGCCGTATGCGCCGAGGTGAACCCCGGTGAGCACCAACTCTTCGTGCCCGCCTGCAAGGAGGGCGTCGGCATGTTTCACGCACGTATCCACATCCAGGGAGCGGCTTTTGCCTCTCGCGATGGTCGTCGCGCAAAACGAACAGGAAAAATTGCATCCATCCTGCACCTTGAGGTACGCTCGTGTCCGGTTGCCAAACTGAGGCAGGACGACGCTCTCGATGTCGAGGTTCTCCTCGATGGGAGAAACCCGTATTTCGGGCTTTTCATCTTTCAGAAGCGGTTTCGTCAATTCATCGGGGAGCCTCAGCTTCTCCCTGTTCCCGAGCAGGAGGTCCGCTTCGGGTATCAGCATTCTCTCTGCGTTCGCCTGGGCGGAGCATCCCGCAATGACGACCCGGGCGTTCGGTCCACCGATTTTCCGCGCCCGGCGCGCCAGCCGCCTGCCCTCCCGGTCGGCTTCCGCCGTGACCGTACAGCTATTGACGACGTATACGTCAGCTTCCGCACTGAATGGGACGAGTTCGAATCCGGCACCTGCGCAAAGGTGCTTCATGGCTTCGCCCTCGGCGTGGTTGAGCTTGCAGCCCAGATTCGACAGGGCGAGGCGCATCGGCTTCTCCGTTGCACTCCTCCCAGCCTGGTTCGTCTCGCTCATGGGAGCTACCTTCAAATGTTGAAAAAAGCTACTTTTACAGCGAATCTTACGCTTTGCGCAAATTAACCCGCAAGGGCTGTTTCGCTTGACGGGAAAGCGAGGCAGTTGGTAGGGTAGGCCCGCCCGTACGATAGTGAGAGTTGCTCGTTTTCCGGCTGATCGGGGACAACAGATAGCCAGGTTGCTCAAAGCGTTTTTTCGTCCCTCTTTGTCGGGTATGATTCAGTTTCGTTCTCGGTTTCACCGCAGGTATGGATTGATTCTATTTCAGATGACTTGAGGAGAGTTTCCGTCTATGCGTGGTTTTGACTTCGTGGCACCGACGACCATATCGGCCACTCTAAAAGCGGCAAAAGGCAGAAGTACAAAGTTCATCGCCGGAGGTACGAATTTTCTTCCCGATCTCAGGCACCAGCACGACGGGCCAGCCAAAGTGGTCATCGACCTGATGAGGGTTCCCGCCCTGCAAGGGATATCCTCCTCGAAAGGCCAAATCAAGCTCGGCGCGCTGACGACAATGACGGACTTGCTGACTGACAAGACCATTTTGAAAGAAGCGCCCATCCTGGCGGCGATGTCGGAAAAGTTTGCAGGGCCTGTCATTCGCAACCGTGCCACTGTGGCCGGAAATATCATCGATGGCGGCCCCGCAGCAGACGCCGTTCCTCCCCTGCTCGCGCTCAAGGCGAAAGTAAGACTCGCCAGTGAAAGAGGAAGACGGACGGTCGACCTCGACAAGTTCCTCACCGGATACCGCCAGACAGCCATCAGGCCCGATGAGTTGATCACCGCCGTGACCTTCCCCTCCCCGGGCAGGAGCCATAAATGGGGCTATTACAAACTTGCCCGCCGCAACGCGATGGCCATCACGGTAGTGGGTGTTGCGGTTGTACTGAAAGTCAGACGCAAGAAGGTAGAGGAAGCGGGAATCTCTCTGGGCTCCGTTACGGCGGCTCCGATACGCTGTTATGAGGCCGAGAAAATTCTCGAAGGTAACGTAGTGGACCTTGAGCTGGCCCAGGCGGCCGCGGAAGCCTGCGCCGCCGTGGCAACGCCGATTGACGACATTCGCGCATCAGCGGAATACCGCAAACTAATGTGTGAGGTATTGCCGCGCCGTCTCATTTGCCAGGCACTGGATATTTCGCAGGACAACGAATAGACGACTTCATCGTCTCTTGAGCATTTCATTGGAGAACACTTGAAGATGGCTACAGCGAGCAAATCCAAACGAACCAGAAAATCGAACACACCCGTATACGTGCCACCCAAGAAGGTACCCATTTCCTTTTCGGTGAACGGGCAGGAAGTCAACGCAGAAGCTCCCGCACACACCAGTCTGCTGTATCTGCTGCGCGATTTCGGCTTTACCGAGGTAAAAAACGGCTGCGAGGCGGGCGATTGCGGTGCCTGCACGATTCTTCTCGATGGTCTGGCGATGAACGCCTGCTGCGCGCTCGGTGTTCAGGCGGAGGGACGTGAAATTACCACCGTCAAGGGCATCGGGACGGTGAACAACCTCCATCCAATACAACAAAAATTCATTGAGCACGGTGCCATCCAGTGTGGTTTCTGCACACCCGGCATGATCGTCGCCTCGAAGGAATTGCTCGACAACAACCCGAATCCCAGCCGGAATGAAATCAAGGCGGGCATCGCAGGCAATCTTTGTCGATGCACGGGTTACGTGAAGATAATCGACGCTATCGAGGCGGCGGCCAAGGAACTTTCCTCGAAGAATAAAGGCTCGAAGAAAGGAAAAGGTAAATAACCGTGACTGCCTCAACGAATTCCACCAAGAAGGAAAAAGGTTCCAAACAAGGCTTCAGGAACGTAGAAGACGTTCAGGAATCGTTCCGACAGCTTGACTATATTTCAGATCGAACGCTGGCCACCACCCTCTTTTTGGCTACGAAACTCGAAAAACCCCTTTTCCTCGAAGGGGAAGCAGGCGTCGGCAAGACGGAACTCGCCAAGGTGCTCGCCAGCGCAATGGATACCGAACTCATCCGCTTGCAGTGCTACGAGGGCCTGGATGCAAACTCGGCTCTGTACGAGTGGAACTACGCGAAACAACTCCTCCACATCAAGATGGAGGAAGGCAGGGATTCGGACGCGAAGGAAATCGAGAGGGACATCTTCAGCGAGGAATATCTCATAGAACGGCCCCTTCTCCGTGCGCTCTTACGCTCGAAGGACAGGCCAGTGGTCCTGCTCATTGACGAAATCGATCGTTCCGACGAGGAATTCGAGGCGTTTCTGCTCGAAATCCTGTCCGACTACCAAATCACGATCCCGGAAATGGGAACCGTCCGGGCAGTCAGCAAGCCACTTGTGGTACTCACCAGCAACCGGACGCGCGAAATTCACGACGCCCTCAAACGCCGCTGCCTGTACCTGTGGGTCGATTATCCCTCCTTCGAGAAAGAGGTGGAGATTATCACGACCAAGGTTCCCGGCATCAGCGACCGGCTGGCGGAGCAGATTTCCCGCTTCATGACCCAAGCGAGACAGATGGATTTCTACAAGCGTCCGGGCGTGGCCGAATCACTCGACTGGGCACAGGCCCTTCTTGCGTTGCATCGCAACGAACTCGATGCCGATGCCGTGCGGGAAACCATCGGCTGCATCCTGAAATACCAGGATGACATCAAACGTGTAGAGAGTGACGGCCTCGACAGCATGGTGGCGACGGCACAGCTCTCACCCGACGCCTGATCCGGGAATTTCATGGCCACATCCATTCGTCCCATCGTCCAGGGCACACTGCCCAAGCGCAGGATTCGCTTTAAGGGCCGAGGCCTCAAAGGCGAGATGATTGGCTTTTGTCGCATCCTCAGGCGCGCGGGCCTCAAGATTACCTCAGGACGCATCATCGATGTGTTTCGCTGCTTCGATTCGCTCGAAGCCACGAATCTCGACAATATCTACATCGCCAGCAAGTCGAACCTCATCTCGAGTCAGGATGAAAGCATGATCTTCGACGCCGTGTTTCGGCAGTACTGGTTCGATGAGGAAGGAAATCCCTACACTGGCGATGAGTCTGTCCAAGTCGACACGCAATTCGAGGAAGAAGGCGAAGGGCAGGCCAGCGAAGGGGGCGGATCTTCAGAGGAAGGAGAATCGGATGTCGAGGGCGAAGGTCAGGAAAACCCCGGGCTCCCTTCGGAGGACGACGTAGAAAGTGCTGCGGAACCCGGCGAGCAGGGAGACGATGACGAGGGGGTCCCCTCCTATAGTCCCGCTGAAGTCATATCCGACAAGGATTTTTCATCGCTGAACATGGATCAGGTCGCCGAACTCAGGCGACTCATCGCGAAACTCGTGCCCAAGCTTGCGACCAAGATCAGCCGCCGGAAACGGCCCGACATGCGTTCTCCCGAAATCGATATGAGGCGAAGTGTCAAGAAAAGCGTGCGATCGGGTGGCGAGGTGCTGAAACTCTTCCGCCGGAGAAGAAAGATACAAAAAACCCAAATCGTACTTATCTGCGACGTATCCGGTTCAATGGACAGTTATAGCCAGTTTCTGATTCAGTTTCTCTACAGCCTGCAGAACGAGATCAAATCACTGCGAACTTTCGTCTTCAGCACACGCCTTTCGGACGCTACGCCGTACCTGCGCCACAAGGACGTGAATACCGCTCTCAAGCGCCTCTCGATGGAAGTGCACGACTGGAGTGGCGGTACGCAGATCGGCAATTGCCTGAAGACCTTCAACTATGAATACGGCAGAACCATTCTGAACAGCCGAACCATCGTCATCGTCATTTCGGACGGCTGGGACCGAGGCGACACGGATACGCTGGCCGAGGAAATGAACCGGCTCAAGAAAATCTGCTACAAACTCTTCTGGCTCAACCCCTTGCTCGGTAGTCCCGGTTACCGCCCGATCGACAGGGGAATGAGAACGGCCCTTCCCTATTGTGACGAGTTTCTGGCCGCACACAATCTGGACAGTTTAATCGACATGACGAACAAGATCGCGCGCATATAATTAGCCCCCGTTTCTTCGTGCGCCGCCTGATTGTATATAAACTGCATTCCTGTTGTGCTGTTTTGCGGACGGGGAACGAAATTGGCGAATTTGCTGATATACACGGCGGACAACGGGTTCGCGGACGCGCTGGGACGCGCCTTGAGGCGAGAGGGACATTTCTGCAAGATGGTGCAGGATGAAACCACCGCTCTACAGGAAGTGCGTTCCAGGGGTTTGGCCCTCATCCTGCTTGATGACGCCCCTGCCCTGCCTGCAGTCAACGATTTGCGGAACTGGACTACGCTGCCGATTCTCCTGCTCTTGGAACCTGACCGCCTTGCCGTCGTTCGCATGCCTTCCGAAGCCGACGACATTCTCGTGAAACCAGTCCGGGAAGAAGAACTCCTGTACCGCGTCCGCAGCCTGTGCAATCGCCCGGAACAGAATCCCGATGGAGGGCGAACCCACAAGAGCAAGGGATTGATGCTTGATGAAAACCGCTACGAGATCAGGCTCGATGGCGAATTGATCGATTTGACCTACCGCGAATTCGAGCTATTGAAGCACCTGATCAACAATCCTGAACGCGTCTTCGACAGGGAGCAGCTTCTGAACCTCGTGTGGGGGATCGACTATTTGGGTGGTCCGCGGACGGTCGATGTTCACGTTCGCCGTATTCGCGCGAAAATCGAAATCAAGGGATATTCATTTATTTCCACAGTGCGTGGGGTCGGATACAAATTCATTGGAGAATCTTCATGACGCCTGTAGGCTGACGTATTTTCGGGGCTATGGAAAGTCTGTCTCCTGAAACCGGTTCGAAACCTGCATGATATAGGTTGAGTCGATCTGCAGGGAAACATCGTCTCATCTGGAGTTCATCATGTCTGACGCATTCGACGACAAGGATCGTGAATTCGTAATCAATCAGGCCCGCGAACTCGGCGTGCGTTTCATCCGCATGTGGTTCACGGACATTCTGGGCTTTTTGAAGAGTTTCGCCATCACAATAGAAGAACTCGAAAACGCGCTTTACGATGGGCATCTATTCGATGGGGCCGCCATACAGGGTTTCGCGCGGATTGAAGAGAGCGATATGTTCGCCCATCCCGATCCCACCACGTTCTGCGTTCTGCCCTGGAGGCCGCAGGACGGGGGAGCCGTTGCGAGAATGTTCTGCGACATCAAGGATCCAGACGGCAACCCCTATGAGAGCGACCCGCGATACATACTCAGGCGAACCCTGCAGAGTGCCGCGCAAAAGGGATTCACGTTCTACGCGGGCGTGGAGTATGAGCACTACTACTTCAAATCTCCCGAACTGCCGATTGAAACGCTGGACCGGGGCGGATATTTCGATCTCACTCCCCTGGACATCGCAAGCGATCTCAGGCGCGAGACGGTTCTCAACCTCGAAAAAATGGGGATCGGCGTCGAATACAGCCACCATGAGGTGGGGCCCAGCCAGCACGAAATAGACTTGCGCTATGGGGATGCGCTCACCATGGCGGACAATGCGATGACCTACCGGCTCGTTGTCAAGGAAGTCGCGATGCGGCACGGCGTCTACGCCACCTTCATGCCCAAGCCTCTGTCCGAAGAAAATGGAAACGGAATGCACACTCATCTCTCCCTGTTTCAGGGTTCAGTCAACGCGTTCCATGATCCCGAGAAACCCGGCGGCCTTTCGGGTACGTGTCAGGCGTTCATCGCAGGCCTCATCAAATACGTGCCGGAGATGACGCTCGTCTTCAACCAATGGGTGAACAGCTACAAGCGACTCGTTCCCGGTTTCGAGGCACCCGCCTACGTCACCTGGGCGCACCAGAGCCGCAGCGACCTCATTCGCATTCCCAGCACGCGCAAGGGAATGGAATCCGATACGCGAATCGAGTTGCGATCACCGGATTCTGCATGCAACCCCTATCTCGCGTTTGCCTGTATGCTGGCGGCGGGAATGGCGGGAATCGAAGAGGGCCTGCCTCCGGTTCCGTCCGTGGAGGAAAACGTCTTCGAGATGAGCGAGGAGAACCGCAAGAAGAAAGGCATCAAAAGACTGCCGGGCAACCTTCACGAAGCTACGGTGCTGGCCGAGCAGAGCGATTTCCTGAGAGGCGTGTTCGGAAACCAGTTGTTCGATAAATTTATCGAGAACAAAAAGCTCGAATGGGAACCTTACCGCGCTCATGTTTCAGATTTCGAACTCAACAAATATCTATCGATTCTCTGAACGCAGCCCTTCTCTCCCCAGGCAAACGGGAAAGGAGGCCGCTAATCAGCGCAACTTCGGGCCAGCCAGTCGAGGTAGGACGAATTGCCTTTGTCGATCGCTATTGCCATCACCTCCGGTACTTCGTAGCTATGCTTTTCGGCCAAATAATCAGCGAGGGCTGGCAACTTCTCCTTCGTGGTCTTGATGATGAGCAGGACCTCTGTATCGTCCTGGATCGCTCCTTCCCAGCGGTAGAAACTGCGAACACCCGGAACCAGGTTCACGCAGGCGCACAGATTGTGTTCGACCAGTGATTCTGCAATCCGCGCCCCCTCTTCTCCGGAACCCGCAGTGCTCAAAACGACCCGAAATTCTTTTCCGTCTTTCATGCCTGTTCCTCATGCACCTAGTATTTTTTCGGCTGCACTGTAGGGGTCCATTGTTCGCGTGGCGATGGCGCCCAGCAGTTCATCGAGTTCCTGCCCGCCCTCCACGCCGTCTCCCATCCGCTCTATGGCGAGTTCCCTCATCACCTCCGAAAGTATGATGCGTGCGCGTTCCCGCCCGAGACGATCGGCCTCGTGCGAATGTTCCCGTAAATAGGCCATGCGCGCCTCGATCTGCACTGCCAGTTCCTCCGTGCCCTCGCCCGTCAGCGCCTCCGTTTTGAGAACCGGGGGTCTCCATGTGTCCGCCTCACCGGGATGAAACCTGAAATCGAGCATTTCCTCTATATCTTTCACTGTCCGGTCCGCACCATCTCTTTTCGCCTTGTTCACCACGAAAATATCGCCGATCTCCAGGATTCCGGCCTTCGCCGCCTGTATATGGTCTCCCCCGCCGGGCGTCTGGAGCAGCACGACCATGTCCGCATATTGCATGATGTTCACCTCGCCCTGCCCCACGCCCACAGTCTCGATAATCACGACGTCCCAGCCCATGGCGTCCATGACGCATAGCGCATCTCCCGTCGTGCGGGCGAGCCCGCCCAAGTGACCGCGTGTGGCCATGCTGCGAATAAAGACTTTCGGGTCCGTATTGTGCCTGCCCATTCGGATTCGATCGCCCAGAATGGCACCGCCCGTGAACGGGCTCGTCGGGTCCACGGCGATGACACACACCCTTTTCTCCCGGGCGCGATAATGGGTGATCAGCTGGTCGGAAAGCGTGCTCTTGCCCGCGCCCGGAGGACCGGTAATCCCGATAACCAGGCTTTTCCCCCCCTTCAGATACAGTTCCTGTAAAATGGGTTTCGCACGAGGGTCGTTGTCCTCCACAAGCGTGATGAGCCTTGCGGCCGGACGAACCATACCGTCCAGAATCCGGGAGACTGTGATTTGATTGTCGGAATTCATTCTATATTATTTATCAATATTTTATTAGGTTAATCTCAAGTTGTTTATTGACATATGCCTGGCCTCACGAATCGAACAGGCAGCGGTTGATAAGGTTGCGATGCACCTCGCCTGTGCCTTCGCCAAGGGGAAACATACGGGCGTCACGCCAGAGCATTCCCGCCGGCGCCTCTGCAATGTAGCCATAACCTCCATGAATCTGGATGCCCCTGTCACAAACGCGAAGACAGGCTTCCGAGGCGAAAAGTTCCGCCATCGTCGCTTCTTCCCTGTTGTCTCGCCCGGCATCGCGGATTTTCGCTGCATTTGCAATCATCTCACGCGCCGTGGCAACGTCTATGGCACTATCGGCCATCAACCCGCGTAAACCGGCGAAATCGGCAGGCGATTCGCCGGGCGCCTCACGCTTCTTCATATAGGTGACAGCCGCGTCGAGAGAAGCCTGCGCTATGCCGACACATATCGCGCCGAGCGCCACCCTGCCATCGCCCATAACGTGCATCGCCTGCTGAAGACCTTCTCCTTCATTACCGAGCAGACGCCCCGCCGGAATCACACAGTCCTCGAAAATCATTTCGGTCATACCTGCCGAACGCATACCGAGCGCCCGTTCACACGCGACACTTTTGCGCCCCTCATCGTCCTTTTCTATCAAAAACGCGCTGATTCCGTTTTTCCCCTCCGCCGTGCATGCAAGGATAACCGCACTCTCAAATTCCACCCCCTGCGCGACGAACATTTTCGCACCATTGATGACATACGTATCTTCCGTTCGCCTCGCCTCGCATTCGGGAACGGCTGCATGACTGCCGGCGACTCGCTCCGTAATCGCCCATGCGCCTATGGCTCCTTTTGTCAGGGGAGGGATGTAGAGATTTTTCAGTTCATCCGACCCGTATTGCAGCAAGTACCCCCCGCACAGGCCCGCAGAGACGCTGATCGTGAACGCGAAACTCGGGTCGCCGCCTGCCAGTTCCTCCAATACGAGACATTCGTCAAACAAGCCGAGACCACGTCCCCCCAGGTGCTCGGGTATTTTGACGCCGATGAACCCCGCCTCCGCCGCCTCCTTGTATAACTCGAAACAGAATACCCCTTCCCTGTCACGCTCTATGGCGCCGGGGGCGAGTCTCTGCTGGGCGAATTCACGAGCTTCCTCCTGGAGGGATGCTTCTCTTTCCGATAAATCCGTGTATGTGGCGATCGACAAGATCGCTATCCTCCGTTTGCCTGGAGAGCCGGCAGGATTTCTTCGCCCAGGAGGGTCAACCTGTGAGGATTGACGTCGAGGTCGGGGATGGTGACCAGGATATGGTCAACGCCCGCCTTTGGATATTCCCTGAGTCGCGCAACGCAATCATCCGGCGTTCCATAGACACTTCCCGACTCGGGGATGACACTCAGCTTCTCGCGAGCCGTTCTGGCAACCGACCTGTCTTTTTCAGGAATCACCATGACCATGAGAGATGCCCGAATCGCCTCGGGATCTCTCCCTGTTTTTTTGCATTCGGCCTCAATCTCCGGTCTTTTTTCCAGAAACTGCTCAGGCGTCCACCAGCGGCAATTGTAGCCATCCGCCTGACGGGCCGAAACGCCAAGCAGTTTTGGGCCCTCGCCCCCTGTCCAGATCGGAGGGTGCGGTTTCTGGAAAGGAGGCGGATCGCAAACGCCGTTTTGGATCTGAAAATATCCGCCTTCGAAATGAGGAGCGGGTTCAGTCCACATTGCGCGAATCAGCTGAATGGCTTCTTCCACTTGCTTGATTCTCACGGCGGCGGCTGGATAGGGGTATCCGAAAGAATGATATTCGTTTTCGATCCAACCCGCCCCAATCCCGAAATCAACCCGGCCCTTGCTGATGACGTCGACCGTGGCCGCCGTTTTCGCCAGCATGGCCGGCGGGCGGTATCCTACACATGACACAAGCGTGCCCAGACGCAGGGTTTCAGTATCCCGTGCGAGAGCGGCGAGGGTCGTCCAAGGTTCCAGAATTGCGGTATCGGAGGATTGTTCCTTCTCGTCCTGAGCACCGAAACCCGTCTGGCTCCCATAGGAGGCGGGATCGAGCGTCACGAAATGATCGCAATGCCACAGGGAACCGATTCCCAGTCTTTCCGACTCCTGGGCGATTTCCCTTAATTTCTCATAATCACCGATATACGTACCCTTGAGCGTCAGGGCCACGATGATGCCGACTTCCACCATGATTTTCCTCTTGTTCACGCGAATATGTGGGAACCTTTTCGAATACGCACCTTATCAGTATTCGGAATGAGAAACGAGAGGAAGCGAACAACCCGGCCTGTGTCGTTTGATGCTCAGGGCACCTATTTCCCCAAAACGACCCCGGCAGCACCGAGCACGGAGAGTAAACCACCGATGACGACGCGCAAATTCACCGCTTCCTGTTTTCTGAAAAACAGCCAGGACAGGAATATGATGAGAAGCACGGAGAGGCGATTCAGGGGAATGATCTGGACGATCTTCCCCGTTTTTATGGACGACCAGAAGAAAAAGGCAGCTATGGCGTTCAGGCAGGCACCTCCCAGTACGGCCAGGAGTCCTTTTCTGTCCCACGATTTGGGTGCCCTCCCCTCCACGGAGAAAGGCAGAACAGCCAAAGCGAAGCAAAACGCCGTCATGCTGCCGGCCGTCATGCCCAAAGAAGCAGATTTGATAATCTGCAGTCCGAACTTGCCGAATATGTGCGTCATCGCAAACAAAACGGCCGTGCCCAAGGGGGCCATATAGTAATACAGCGGAATCCGCCTCTGGACCTCGCCTTTTTCATAGACCAGCAGAATCGAACCCGCCATGATTGTCAGCGTCCCGAGCGCGATGAGCCAAGTCATCTGCTCGCCTGCGAAAACCACCGCAAACAAAGAAGCCCACACGAGACTGGTCTGGGTAACGATGGAGGAGCGCGCCAGTCCCACCAGTTTCATCCCGACAAGGCTCAGATATCTGCCGACAAATGAGCCGGAAACACCCATGGCAGCGAACCACAGGATCCCCCCGATCGGCCAATCGGTCACACCGCCTTCCAACAGATAAAACATGGTTCCAAAGCACATCTGCACGGCGATCATGAAAACGTTCATGACAACGGGACTGAGTCGCGCTACGCCGGCGCGGTATAGCGTGCGCGCGGAAGCGATGAAACAGGCCGCGACAAGAGCAAGGATGTTGGGATGGATAAAATCGAGCAACGCCTATCTTCCGGCCACGATGGCGAAAGCGCCCAGAAGCGCTATCAATGCACCCAGGACGACGCGCCACGTCACGTTTTTCTGCCTTCGAAACAACAGCCAGGACAGGAAGATGATCAACAGGACGGAAAGGCGGGTCAAAGGGATGACGCGGGTGATTTCTCCGAGTTTCACCGAAGACCAAAAGAAGAAAATACCGCATCCCTGGAGCGCGGCACCGATGAGAAGGACGAAGAGCCCTCTCCTGTCTCCACTCGTGCCCGGGTCTCCCTGGCCCTGCGCGAAGGGCAGCGTACCCAGCAAAAGAGTGAGCGAGGTCGTGTTGGCGACCGCCATCCCAAAAGCGGAAGAGGATATCCACTCGAATGCGAATTTTCCCACCAAATGCGCAAATGCGTACATCAGTGCCGACGCTATGGGAATCGCATAGTAGTGAAACGGTATCCTGCGGCCAATATCTCCTTTGGGATTGTAGACAAGCAGGCTCGCGCCGCACATGACGCCCAGAATTCCGCCCGCTTTCTGAAGCGACATGCTCTCATCCAATATGAAGACGGCCAGGATCGACGACCACACGAGAACGGTCTGGCTCATTACCGCCGCGCGCGCCAGCCCCGTGTAACGGATGGCAACAAAATTGATGTATCTTCCCAGGAAACTTCCGAAAAACCCCATCGCCATGAACCAGAAAACGCCCTGAAAAGGTATCTGGTCGAGCGATCCCTCCACCCAGTAGAAAAACCACCCGAAAGAGGTCGTTACGCACGCCATTACAAGATTGGCCGTGTGCATTTTCATGCGCGGAATCGCATAGCGCTGCGATACGCGGGCGAATGCGATGAGGGTTGCGGAGCAGAGCGCCAGAATGTTGGGGTGAATTGCGTCAAGCAAAACATTCAGCCTTCTGTATTGAAAAACGCATTTGCTCTCACGTCCCCTTGATAACCCGCGTCCAGACGTTTGACCGATAATTCGCTGAAGCCGAAGCGAGTAGCAAAAACATCACTTGCGATAGGGGTGAAAAAGGGTTCTGGAACTCAGAATGGAACACAAGGAATCGGTTCAAGGAATTTCCCAAAAGCCAGAGTATAATAGTCGATTATGGCATGAAATGCATCTTTGGGGATAGCTGCAGGCGTCAGGAAGCGTGCGTTACGACACGGAATCGATAAGTGAGGCTGGTCCCACAATCTTCTCTACATCTCGTCCAGACTCTTGTCGACGACGGGTCCCTGATACCCGGGAAAATTCTCGACATAGGGGCAATCCTCGGGAAGTCCCCCCATTTCAATGATTTCAGGGCCTATCGGCAGGCACATCGACTCTATTTCAAAACGATCGGCGTATACGCGGCAATGATTGGTCTCGGCATCAAGATATGTGCATGCGCTCGTCAGGAGGAGCAACCTTTCCCCCTCCCACACCTTGTCATAGCAACACTTCCCGCAACCAGTGCAAAGTGCTTCCCATTCAGGTGTCCCTGAAGGGGGCAGATTCTCGTCCATCCATTTCTGGATTTCATCAAGGCGACGCTCTCTTTTCGTCTTGTACATCGGGATAACCAGTGGAGTATCCTGCTTGAGACGTCCCTGCTCGGACGCCTTCCAGATACGGCGATTGTTGCTGTCTTTTTTCAGCTTGCTTCGTTTCATGGAATCAGTCTTCGAACCGTGCATCAGCGATCCTGAAAATTGGGAGCGCGCTTCTCGATAAACGCAGCAAGACCTTCCTGTGAATCTTCTGTGCTGTTCACGAGAGCGAATTTCTCGGTCTCAAGGGTCAAGCCCCCCTCGATACCACCCTCCATTCCGCCGTGAACGGCCTGCAGAATCAGCTCAATCGCTGGCCTGCTCTTCAATGCCAGCTTCTGTGCCAGCACTTTCGCTTCATCCATGAGAGCGTCAGACTCACAGACCTTGTTCACCAGTCCGATGCGGTGAGCCTCCTCGGCATCTATCGGGTCTCCTGTCATGAGGATTTCGAGCGCACGACCCGCCCCGACGAGGCGGGGAAGTCGTTGTGTGCCACCATAGCCGGGGATAATGCCCAAATTAATCTCCGGCTGCCCGAAAAGCGCGTTCGTGGATGCCAGCCTGATCGAGCACGCCATCGCCACCTCGCAGCCGCCACCCAGGGCGAAACCGTTCACAGCCGCAATTGAGGGTTTTCCGATAGTTTCAAGCGACCGCAGAATTTTCGTTCCGTGCTCGGAGAGCCATCGCGCACTGAGGGGAGAACGATTCACCATGCCCTTGATATCCGCTCCTGCTATGAAAGCCCTGTCACCTGAACCCGTTAATATCAACACTTTCAGTTTGTTATCATATCGAAATTCCGATATCAGATGAGCCAGTTCATTCATTGTCTCTGTATTCAGGGCGTTTAGTGCCTTGGGACGATTGAAAGTGCAGGTCGCGACCGGACCATCAATTTGATATGTCAAGTTGTTATAATTCAACAGTTTATCGCCTTATTTCTCAGGTCTGTTCCGAGCAAATGAAATTTCAGGATAACCCTCGTGAATTTATCCAAATTTATCGAACTTCTCAGTTGTAATCCGTCTCTTATACATCATTTGTTACGCATGCAATGAAACGGCAGAAGCATACTTTCCGTTCCTGGAAACCCTATCGTTTCATTACGCACAAACACCCGTGATACTCTCCGTAATCGGGCTTCCCTATTCCCCATACGCCTCGACGATCACCGACAAACCCATGCCGCCACCGATACACGCACCCGCAAGACCGTACTTCCCGCCCCGGCGCCTGAGTTCGTGCAGTATGGTGAGGGTGAGCCTTGCACCGCTTGCACCCACAGGGTGACCGATAGCGATTGCACCGCCGTTCACGTTCGTCTTCTCGCGGTCGAGACCGAGTTCTTTTTCCACCGCGAGATATTGTGCGGAGAACGCCTCGTTAATCTCGACCAGGTCCATGTCGTCGAGTTGGAGCCCTGCCTTCTTGAGGGCGATTCGACTGCTTTCTGCAGGGCCTATCCCCATGATCTTGGGGTCGCATCCCGAAACGCCCCACGAGACGAGCCGCCCGATGGGTTTTCGGTCCAGACGCTCCGCCGCCGCGCGCGAGGAGATGACCAACGCCGCCGCCCCGTCGTTGATGCCACTCGCATTACCTGCCGTCACCACGCCGTCTTCCTTGAACGCGGGCCTGAGCCTGGCGAGCGATTCCTCGTTCGAATCTGCGCGAGGATGCTCGTCACGATCGAAGGTAATCGTCTTCCTGCGCTCCTGCACCTCAACCGGGAAACACTCCTCCCCCAGGCGCCCGCTCTCCCAGGCGTCGTGCGCGCGCGCCTGCGAAAGTGCGGCGAACTCATCCACTGCTTCCCTGTGAAAGTCGTATTTTTCTGCCAGATTCTCGGCCGTGATACCCATCGGCACGTTCGCCATCGTGTCGGTGAGTGCCGTGTAAAGACCGTCCTCCATCGGAGCCTGAAAGAGCCTCATACCGGTTCTCGAGTTTCTGATCACATGCGGTGTCAGACTCATGTTCTCCGCCCCTACGGCAAGCACCACGTCGGCGTCTTCGGTCATAATTTCTTTCGCCCCGCTCACCACTGCCTGAAAGCCCGAGGCGCACATGCGGTTTACGCAGTAGCCGGGCCTGTCCAGGGGGACACCCGCCGCCAGCGCGACGTGCCTGCCGATGTAGACGCCATCGGAGTTCGACTGGATGACGTTGCCCACTACGGTATGATCGACATCCTCTGGCGTGACGCCCGAACGGGACATCGCCTCTTTCGCCGCCAGCGCACCGAGTTCCGTGGCCGACATCTCCTTCAAGGTGCCCAGAAAACCCCCAAACGGTGTTCGTGCACCGCCCAGAAAAACGACGTCTTTATCCGACATTCCCTGTTACCTCCCGATTCAAGTGCAAGGAAACATGACTTCTCAGTCTGTCCAGCCTGTTTGCGACCTCACCATAACGCCAAGGCGAAGCGATGCGCAAGGGGCGTGCAGGGGGAAGACATGGGCAACCACTGGAGCAATTTCTCTTCCGGTTCCCGAAACACACCCTTGATGTTGAAAGTGTTACAGACGCAAACCTGGACAAGTGTTTTCTCCTGGAACCCAGCCTCTTTTATAGAGGCCTGCCATCCACGAAATTCCTGTTTTGAAAGCTTCCAACGCTGATTATGGTTGCTTTTGGGTCAACCAGCATTTGTTTTTACAGAAAAACCTTTGAAATTTTGCGAACGCATGATTCTCGCGTCATCAAATGAAGGCGACATCGTTTGTGACCCATTCGCAGGATGCGCAAGCACCCGTGCAGCCGCAGAAAGACTCCATCGACAATGGACAGGAATAGATATCTGGGGCAAAGCGCATGATGCCGTCATCAAAAGACTTTAAAATAAAGGATTGATGTCGCCGATGGCGGCAGCTGGGGTCGCCTGTTCACGGGAGATCAAATCATATCTTCAAAAGATCCACCGGAGTGA
Source organism: bacterium (assembly GCA_965200245.1). Lineage (GTDB taxonomy): Bacteria > UBA8248 > UBA8248 > UBA8248 > UBA8248 > Bin107. Next base: position 370,556 of record CBDATS010000015.1, read on the forward strand.
ACCGACAACGAAGCTGCTCCCTTCCTGTGCATCAAGGAACGGGTGAAGAAATCAGATGGGCCGTGCTGGACGCGGGTGCAGATTATGAACACCTACTCGGACAACATGGCCCCCGATGTATGTGGATGTGACAGGCAATTTGACACCGCGTTGCCCCAAACTTGCTCACAATGCACTCCGTTCTCGTGGTGGGTGGAATCACATTGCCAATCGAATCCTGCCTTGCTGTCCGAGCAATAAAACCGATAGCAACATCTTCACACCTGATGGCCTGTGGAGAGAAAACAAAAAGGGGGATATATGGTGTGCAAACAGGGAGAGTTAAATTTATAATTACCAACAATGAGACATGGGGAATAACCTTAGAGACTTTGTGCCTTTTGGGGTGATGAGCGGAGTCCTCGGGCGCGGGTCAATGCCGGTTGAAGTGCCAGAGATGCAGACCGAAGCATAGCAAATCATTAATAGACTAAAAGTAGATGAGGGCTCAGTATTCGGCTTTGTTTAATAGTGTTGATTTGAACGAGGAGCCCCTCGAAGGAATAGGTGCAACAATTGAGAGTTCACAGTGAAGTTCCTCCACACATCTGACTGGCATATTGGCCGTACCCTTTACGGTAGAAAACGATACGAGGAATTCGAGGCGTTTCTGGCATGGCTGTCCGAGACGATTCAGCAGAATAAAATCGATGCCCTGCTTGTGGCGGGTGACGTCTTTGACAACAGTGTTCCGAGCAACCGCGCCTAGGAACTCTATTACCGCTTTCTGTGCCGGGTGGCTTCATCATCCTGCAGGCACGTTGTCGTCGTGGCTGGCAACCACGATTCTCCCTCATTCCTCAATGCACCAAAGGATCTGCTCAAAGCCCTTGATGTCCACGTAATCGGTAGTGCGTCCGAATCCCCGGAAGACGAAGTGCTGGTGCTCTGCAATGATCAGGATACTCCAGAACTGATTGTTTGCGCCGTGCCATACCTCCGTGACAGTGATATCCGCGTGGCGGAAGCTGGGGAGAGTCTCGAGGATAAGGAACGGAAGCTGATTGACGGCATACGCAGTCATTACAGCAACGTCGCCGCTCTGGCTGAACGGAAGCGCAAGGAGTTCGGAGTTGATATTCCTATCGTCGCCATGGGGCACCTGTTTACCGCCGGCGGACAAACCATTGAAGGTGATGGAGTGCGAGAGCTGTATGTGGGTTCACTCGCTCACGTCACAGCAAAGATATTTCCTGATTCCTTCAACTATGTGGCGCTTGGGCACCTGCATGTCCCACAAATTGTAAACAGTTCAGAAACCATACGGTACAGTGGTTCTCCTATACCCATGGGGCTTGGAGAGGCAAAACAACAAAAGAGTGTTTGCCAAGTTGAATTTCATAAATCGTCAGCGTCTGTTCAACTGGTCGATGTGCCGGTTTTTCAGAAGCTCGAGCGCGTCGAGGGGAACTGGGACGGCATCTCAAGCCGTATTCTTGAATTATCTGCGACTGCCCCAAAAGTGTGGATCGAAGTCATGTATGAAGGTAACGAAATCACTGGCGACTTGCGCGAGCGTTTAGAGGCCGCAATCAAAGATACCCAGATTGAAATCCTTCGGGTGAATAACACCCGTCTCATCGATCGTGTATTGGGGCAAATTCATGAGGAGAAAACGCTCGATGATTTGAACGAGAACGACGTTTTCGAGCAATTTCTCGCCGTTCATGGAGTGCCTGACAACCAGCGCAAGGAACTGCTTCGTACCTATCGGGAAACGCTCTCGTCTCTCCATGAAGACGACTTGCAGGCAGAATAAAGAGGCTATCGGTGAGAATACTAAAGGTACGTTTCAAGAATCTGAACTCTCTGGCCGGTGAATGGGAAATTGATCTCACGCATCCGGCGTTCACATCAGACGGCATCTTCGCTATCACCGGGCCAACCGGCGCAGGGAAGACAACTATTTTTGATGCCATATGCATCGCACTTTATGGCAGGACGCCTCGTCTGAACAAGGTTACCAAAGCGGAAACGAGATCATGTCCCGCCAGACCGGCGAATGCTTTGCCGAAGTGACGTTCGAGACTCACACCAGACGTTTCCGGTGTCACTGGAGCCACCACAGGGCACGCAAGAAACCATCCGGCGACCTGCAGTCCCCGAAACACGAGATTGCCGATGCTGACTCAGGTGAGATTTTGGAGTTCAAGATTACTGGGGTCGCTGACCAAGTCGAGGAGGCCACTGGTATGGATTTTGAACGCTTCACCCGGTCCATGCTGTTGGCTCAAGGCGGCTTTGCCGCGTTCCTGCAGGCTGCACCTGACGAACGGGCTCCGATCTTGGAGCAGATAACGGGCACAGAGATATACAGTCAGATATCCATCCGAGTCCATGAGCGACAGCGTGAAGAGCGGGATAAATTGAACCTGCTTCAGGCTGAAACGGCAGGAATCGTGATTCTGGAGCCGGAACAGGAAAAAGAAATTCAACAGGCACTTGAGTCAAAACAGAAAGAAGAGATAGAAATCAGCGCCAATCATAATGCCACAGAGAAGGCCATTTCTTGGTTGACTGTCGTAGATGGCCTCAAGAAGGAAATCATCGCCCTGTCCGATGAAGCGGATAACCTACAAAGCGATATCGATGCTTTCAAACCAGATCGTTACAAACTCGGTCAGGCAAAGAAAGCCGCGACACTGGATAGCTTGTACGCGACGCTAACAGCAATTCGAAAACAACAGACGGACGATCAGGAAGAACGGAAAGCCAAGGCAGAGATCCTACCTGAACTGGAGTTCTCTGCCAAGAAACAGGCCGAATCGCTGGAATTGGCTGAGCGGCAGGCCGTTGAAGTCAAAGAGGAACTGAAAACCGCTGCATCGCTCATCCAGAAGGTTCGCTCCCTCGATCAGAAGCTTGCCGACCAAGAAAAGGCTGTTTCGGAAAGTGAAGAAAGCTGCCAAAAAGATGCGGCAAATATTTTTGCGGATACACAGAACAGACTTGAAGAGCAGATAAAACGTTCCGAGGCTCAAAAAACTCTGGAACTTGTTGACGGCTATCTCAAAAAACATGCAGAGGATGAATGGCTGATCAGCGGTCTGGCCGGTGTTGAAGAGCAACTAAATGGCCTACATTCCAAACAAAATGACATCGCTCAAAAAGAAGCCGATCAAAAAAAGGCCGTGACGGCTCTGGAACGGGCGAAAAAATCACTCGATGACTGGCAGAAGCAATGCAGCACTCGGAAGCGGGAACTGGACGATGCCTCCAACAGTCTTCAACAAGGCAAAGATGAATTAAGCCGGTTGCTGGGAGGCCGACTGTTGCGCGAATACCGCAGCGACAAGGAAGACCTGCTTCGTGACACAACCTCCCTAGCGGAAATAGCGGAACTTGAAGAGCACCGACTCAGGCTCGAAGATGGCAAAGCCTGTCCACTCTGTGGTGCGACAGAGCACCCATTTGCGGAAGGTAACATTCCCGTTCCCGATGAAGCTGAGCAGAAGATTGAAACGCTCACCAAACTGATCAGCAAGGCTGAGAATCAGGAAGACGCTATTAATAAACTCAAAGAATCGGAGGTAGCGGCCCGCAATAATTTAACGGAGGCTGAAAAGCAGGAGACAGCAGCGACCAATGATAAGAAGAATGCCAAGAAAACCCTTGCCGAGGCGAAAGAAGGCATGGAAAAACTCCAGACCGATTTTATTGAACAGAAACAGGCTGTATCTGTGAAACTTCTGGCGCTTGGCATCACTGAAATCCCCGATACCGATGTTTCATTACTGCTTGAGTCACTCAGAGAACGGCTGAATGAATGGAAAAGCCGCCTAAAGGAAAAGGATGAAATCAAAAAACAGATCGCTGACCTCGATAGTGAAATAAAACGTCTAGATGCGGTCATTGAAACCCAAAGTAAATCTTTGGCTGAGCAAAGCGAGCGTCTGGAGTCCCTGAAAAAGGAGCACACCATCGGGAGTGACAAGCGGAAAGAATTGTACGGCGACAGAAGTCCCGACGATGAGGAGTCTCGACTGAACAAGGCCGTTTCTGATGCTGAGGATACCGAAAAGAAAGCCAGAGAACTGCACAATGAATTACAGCAAGAATGGAACACCGCCAAGACGCATGTTGAATTATTGGAAAAGAGCATTACCCAGAGAGAACCAGAACTGAGAAAACCGGAAAATGAATTTTCTGCAAAGCTTCGGTCAGTTGGCTTTTCGGATGAAAATCAGTTTCTTAAGGCCAGACTACCGAATTGGCAGAAAGATGAGTTCTCTGCAAAAGCACAGGAACTGGATGACCGCCAAACAGACCTTAAGGCCAGACAAGGGGATCGAGAAACACGCTTGCATAAGGAAATTGCCAGGAAGGTTACCGACAAATCTCTTGAAGACCTAGAGCCGCAATTCAAGGAGTACAAGGATGCACTGAAAAAACTGCGGGACATCATTGCCGGTTTCAAGCACAGGCTCAGTGAAAATACGGCTGCCAAAGAGCAAATAAAGGCAAAGCAATCGGTTATCGAGACCCAGAAAAGTGAATGCCGCAGATGGGAAAACCTGCACGAGTTGATCGGCTCTTCAGACGGCAAGAAGTACCGCAATTTTGCCCAGGGACTGACCTTCAAAACGATGATTGGTCATGTCAACCGGCAACTGGAGAAAATGACTGACCGCTACTTGCTGATCCGTGATGATGCTCAACCGCTGAAACTCAACGTATTGGACAACTACCAAGCGGGCGAGATACGATCAACGAATAACCTTTCCGGTGGCGAAAGCTTTATCGTCAGCCTGTCGCTTGCGTTGGGTCTGGCCCAAATGGCCAGCAGGAATGTCCGGGTGGACTCGCTGTTCCTAGATGAAGGCTTTGGTACGCTGGACGAGGAAGCCCTCGATACAGCACTGGAAACTCTCGGGGGTTTGCAGCAGGCTGGCAAGCTAATCGGCGTAATTTCGCACGTACCAGCCCTGAAGGAGCGTATTGGCACCCAGATACAGGTAACGCCTCAAACCGGAGGCAGGAGCCAGATATCCGGTCCAGGATGCAGCAGGTTGGGCGCAATATAACTGGCTACAAAGGGAGGTTAACTCTGAGAACGTTGGGCGATTTCAAAACAGCCAAGACCATTCTCGCCAGATTCCATCAGGACATTGACGCCATCAACCATGCTACCCAATAGTTGCCCCTAAACGTGTTCGAGCAGATGCATCGTGCTATGAAACCCTTCCGACATCACCAACCGGAAATCAGTCGAGCCCTGGAAATATCGGGAGCAGCGACCTAGATAAAAGACATCATAGATGCCAACCAACATTGGCAGGACATGCTTGAGCAACCCACCATGACGAGCCGTTTTGCCGATAGCACCTCAGTTGCACATTACCAAGAGTGCAGAGGTCAACAAACAGAATGACTGCGAGAGAATGTCTCTCCGCCGGGTGATGTGCACTGAAGATTCCGGGCTCATGAAAGTGCTCTGAACACCAGTACCGACCTGGTGACATTAGAACACACAACTCCCCTACCCCTAGAAGGAGAACATCTCGTTCTATACATTAATTTCTTCTGCACCGAACCCTGCAGAATCGGCGAATATCCCCATCGCTTCGCTGCCCATTCGCGTAATTTGATTCGAACGAAGCGACAACACAAAGTCGGAAAGTTTGAATCCAGTGTCCATCCATAATACCCGACTGTTCTACTCGTGAATCGACGATATACGCGTGATTATGACTTTATTGTCGCCGACAACCCGGGGAGCATGGCCTGCGTCGGATTCATGGGGAAATGCTCCTCCTCCAAATCGGACTGTGAGAGCATTTTCACAAATGCGTCGAAGTCGTCGGCAGCCAGCTCAAGGGCAGACCGCCTGAGCAAGCTCATATATTCGGCGAAAGCTCTTGCCTGGCAGTTGAACTGTTTCGCCGGATTGAATTCGATATCCGTGAAAGCCCGGCAGTTCACATTTTCGTTTATCCATTCCGCCTTATCTTTCAGGGTTCGAATATATATCCAATCGTAAAAGGCATTCGTGGGAGATCGCGGGTATCTTTTGCCCTCCAGTTCAAATCCAACAAGAAGCCCGCAGTCCCGTTCGCGCTCCCGGATCAACCGTTTGGCTTCTCGCGGGGGCAGCTCGAATACATCGTTGAAGGGCCCCCCTCCCTCAAATACCTTGGAACCCTGGTAAACGCTTTCCAGGGGAAATTTTTCACCACCAAGATCGATTTTAAGGCTGAAAGCGCTCAAACGCCTTCCGATTTCATCGAAGGATTTTGTCGATATTTCCAGGATGTTCTTGAGGCCGCCTTCGCGCGCGGCGGCATGAAGTGCTCGAATGTTTTTCTTCTTCTGAATTTCAGAAAAACCTGAAGCCCAACGGAATTCGAAAAAGCGTTCCTCTATAAGTCGGGTTTCACCGGAATCGGGAACGACGAACACCGGACGCATCGCCATCAGCAAGCACCTGTGATGAGTTTTCGCGGCACCGCGCCGGGCACCAGCACCTCAATCTTTTCGGCCGCTTGCAAGCGCCGCTGGAATTCCGGGTCAATCTTCAGATAGATTGGATTCGACAACCTCCCACCTTCCATTGCCCGAAATTGCATGGGATGGTTATCCGTCATGCAAAGGCTCACGTAGGGATCGAGGCCCCGGTGGCTATCCAACTGATCGCTGAGTTCGTTCCCGCCTGTGACACGTGGTGGCCACCGTCCTTCCTGCTTCATACGCTTCTTGCAAAGCAGGCCCTTTTCATCGATTGACGGGATGTTTGCTGCGTCAGTGAAATGATAGAGGCATTTGTGTTGCTCACTTTGCCTGATCTTCGTGATTAGCCAGTCGACATTCATGATCTCAATCTCTCATATTCCCAAATTCCCTACATCCACGAGAGCGGCGAGGCAAAGTCCCCCCGGAGTCTTCTGGCGGCGTCTTTGGCGAAGTAAGTGAGGATGATGTTCGCCCCTGCGCGTCGGAGGGACGTGAGCACCTCCATGAACGCACGTTCGGGGTCAAGCCAACCGTTCCGGCAAGCCGCCACCAGCATGGCGAATTCACCCGAGACGTTGTATGCGGCGACGGGCAGGTCCGTGATTTCGCGTGCTCTGGCGATGATGTCGAGATAAGGCAGTGCGGGCTTGACCATCACGATGTCCGCCCCCTCCTCGATATCGAGTTTTATTTCGCGCATGGCCTCGCGTGCGTTGGCCGGGTCCATCTGGTAGGAACTCCTGTCGCCGAAGGCGGGCGTGCTTTCCGCCGCCTCACGGAAAGGCCCGTAGAAGGCACTCGCGAATTTCGACGAGTAGGCCATGATGGGCGTCTGGGGGAAGCCGCCTGCGTCCAGGGCCGTTCGAATCGAGCCGATGCGGCCATCCATCATATCCGACGGAGCGATGATGTCTGCGCCCGCTTCCGCGTGGCTGACCGCCGTCTTGTCGAGCAGGTCAAGCGTGGGGTCGTTCAGGACTTTCTCGCCCTCAATGATTCCGCAATGGCCGTGATCCATGTATTCGCAAAGGCATACGTCCGTGATGACGCATAATTCGGGATAGGCTTCCTTGAGAGCGCGCACTGCGTCCTGTACCACACCATCCTTCGCATAGGCCTGGCTTGCAAGGTCGTCCTTGTGATTGGGAATCCCGAACAGGATGACGCCAGGGATGTCCAAATCGGCGACTTCCGCGCAATCAGCCACCAATCTGTCAACAGAAAGCTGGTATTGTCCGGGCATGGAAGGAATTTCACTCTTGATGTTCTCTCCTTCCACCACGAACATCGGATAGATCAGGTTATCGACCGAAAGATGCGTCTCGCGCACCATCCGCCGCATGGCAGCTGTCTCCCGCGTGCGCCTCGTGCGGTTTTTCACGTCGCTCCTGAGTGCTGAGAGAGTGACAGCATCGTTGCTTGTCATCGGGTCATGCTCCCGTTCGCAAGGCGTGTCCACCCCGATTCGGTTTTTCGTAATAGGAACCGATGGCCTGCGCCATGCCTGAAATCGTCGACTCTACCGCCTCCACGTCCGGCTCGACGCCCCATTTACGCGCTGTATCCGAGGTAGCAGGGCCAATGGAGGCCATACGCGCACGCTGCATCCATCGCTTCGCGTTTTCCACACCCGCCGCCCAGATGAAACCATTGAGGGCGGATGAACTCGTGAAAGTCAACATATCAATTTTTCCTGCCTCAAGCTCCCCCCATACCCCACGCAGCGCATCTCGGCCCAAAGGCATTGTCCGGTAGACGGCCACATCGTCAACGAAGGCACCCATTTCCGTTAGTGTTTTCGGGATAATGTCTCTCCCCTCTTTCGCCCGGGCCAACAAAACGCGCTCCTCTGCCAAGTTCTGATCTTGAAAAAGTGCAACCACGCCTTCTGCCGCGTATTTTCCGGCTGCCATATCAGGCATTCTGCCCAGATGCTTCTCTACCGAGGAAGCCGTGGCAGGCCCGATGGCCAGAATCGAAGTATCCGACGGGACCGCTTCGGGACCGACGTCGAGAACGGCAAGTCTCATCGCGAGAAATTTCGGTCCGTTCGCGCTCGTGAAAATAATCCTGTGATATTCATCAAGCACACGAATCGCCGCATCCACGGGCGACCAATCTTGAGGCTCCGCAACTCGTATCATGGGCGCGACTCGCACGCAGGCACCCAGGTCCATTAGCATCTTGCTCATGCGCGACGCCCCCTCCTCGGGGCGCGTGACGAGAATTGTCTTGTCGGCGAGGGGGCGTGTTTCCATTCTCTGGCCTTGAGGGTCATTCATCGTATATCTCTCAGTATCTCCGCCCCGCCGCTTGAGAAAACGTCTTCAGCCAGATCTTCCGCCAGGCGCACCGCGTCCTCGGGTGTGCCCACCCGCTCTTTTTCCACCATCCGCCCGCCGCAGGTGCTCGACAGGCGGGCTTTAATGCGAAAACCGCTTTTTCGAATCTCGGCGAACACGGCCAGAGGCAACTGACAACCTCCCTCAAGGCGCGCCATCACAACCCGCTCGGCCATGACAGCCCGTTTCGTTTCAGGATGCTCAAGCTCCCCGACGAGGCGGCGTGTCGCTGCATCATTGGCTCTCGTCTCGATGGCGAGCGCGCCCTGCCCAGCGGCGGGGAGCATGAGTTCTGGTGCGAGCGATTCGCTCGCCCGTTCCTCAAATCCCAATCGCTTGAGACCCGCCAGCGCGAGAACAGCGGCTTCCACCTCTCCCGACGCCACTTTTGCGAGGCGCGTGTCCACGTTTCCGCGAAGTTCCACGATATCAAGGTCGCCCCGATAGCGCTTTATCTGCGTGATTCGCCTCAAACTGCTCGTCCCGATTCTGCTACCCGGCGCAAGGCCGCGCACCGATTCCCCGTTTCGCGAAACCAGGGCGTCCCATGGTTCTTCCCTTTCGGGTATCGAGGCCAAGATGAGGCCTTCGGGCAATTCGCTGGGCAGGTCCTTCAGACTGTGGACGGCAGCGTCGATTTCGCCTTGCAACAAGGCATCTTCAATTTCTTTGACGAAAAGACCTTTGCCGCCCAATTCGTGAATCGGGGACCCGAGCATGGTATCTCCCCTCGTGCGGAGGATCACCTCCTCCACGACGAGGTCCGAATTCAACGCCTTGAGCCGCGTAGCTATTCCCGCCGTCTGCGCGCGCGCCAGCGCGCTGCCCCGTGTGCCAAGGCGCAGCGTGTAATTCACCATTCAGTCCGGCTCATTCGTCAGCACGTCGGGCGAGCCTTCATCACCCGCGGGCTTCACACCGAAGAGTTTCTGAACGGATTCAACCGAAATGCCCTCTACGTCCTCTTCCGCCATTTCGCGCAGGACAGCGAAAGGATGATGAAGCAACTTGTTGACAAGCGCCTTCGTCATGGCGTCGAGTGCTTCGCGGCCATCCGCACCCAGTTCGGGCAGGCGGGAAAAAGTTTTTTCGACTTCCGCCTCGCGCATCGATTCCGCGTAAAAGCGTATCGCCGCGAAGGTGTGCCTGAGTTCCTCCGCCTTCTGAAGAGCGAGATAGGCCTGCACCTCGCTTTCAAGTATCGCGCGCGCATCACGGGCCACCACTTCCCGGTTGCGCAGGTTGTCCGCCGCAACGGACTGGAGGTCGTCCACATCGTAGAGATAGACATCTTCAAGATCGTTCACATCGAGGGCCACGTTTCTCGGTACCGCGATGTCGATGAGAAAAACTGGCGCGTCGCGGCGGCGCTCCAGAGCGGCGGCCACGGTTGGCTTATCGAGAATAAAGCCTTGCGATGCCGTCGAAGCGATGACGACATCGGCATTGATGAGAGCTTCTTCCAGATTATCAAAACTTACGGCCTGCCCCCCGAGCTTGGAAGCCAACTCCTGGGCGCGCGCGAATGTCCTGTTCGCCAAGCGGAGGGTGTCGGCCCCGCTTGCCTTGAGGTGCCGCGCCGCCGCCTCGCCCATTTCTCCCGCACCGAGCAGAAGCACATTCTTTCCCTCGAGGGAGCCAAATATCCTTTTCGCCAGATCCACAGCTACGGAACTCACCGATACGGGTGATTCTCCTATCTGCGTTTGCTCGCGAATCTTTTTCGCCACGCGAAACGCGCGGGAAAACAGGTTCGTAAGTACCTTCCCTGCATGACCCGTGGTATGGGCAACCCGGTAGGCTTCTTTTACCTGCCCCAGAATCTGCGGCTCACCCACCACCATGGAATCAAGGCTCGACGCCACGGTGAAAAGGTGACGTGTGGCATCGTCTTCCCGGTGAACGTAGAGGTGGGTGCTCAACTCTTCCGCACCGATGTCGCGCGATTCCAGGAAAAAGCGGTGAATCGCGTCGAGCCCCACATCGAAATCCTCCGCCGCGCTGTAGACTTCCACACGGTTGCATGTGGAGAGGATGAGACGCTCCTCCAGGCCGCTGTAGCCTCCGAGCCAGTCAAGCCACTCCGTCATGTGGTCTTCCGGAAAATAGAGGCGTTCGCGAATACTGAGCGGCGTGTTGTGATGACTCACGCCAGCAAGAATGATGGACATCTTCTTCCCCGCTCCCTAAAAATGAACCACCAGCGCGAGCAGCGCGGCGAAGAAGGCCACCATTGAGAAAACGGCAGAACGTTTTCCCTTCCAGCTTCTGGTGAGCCGGCAAACGAGCAGGAGGCCGTAGCCTCCCCAAATGAATATGAGAGGCCAAGTGCGTACCGGATCTAGGCTCCAGTAGGCGCCGTGGCGCGATTTCGCCCGCATCGATCCGAGCAGGAGGCTCGCCGTCAGGAACGCGAAGCCGAAATAGAGAATCTTGTGATTCAAATCGTCGAGAATGTCGAGCGAGGGCAATCGATGCAGCCAGGCACTCGGCCTTCTGGATTTCAACTGCTGGGATTGCACGAGATACATGAGTGCCGAGGCGAAGAGCAGAAAGAACGCGGCCCAGCTCAGTAGTGCGAGCACTGCATGGCCTTTGAGCAGATAACCCTGCACGGCGCTCGAACCCGCTCCCCAGACGCCGGGAAAGGCGGATGCGTATCCCTCAAGAATGAATGCCGCGGGCACGGCGAAACCACCCAGGGCAATATCGCGGTAGCGCACATAAACGATGAGATACATCAGGATGATGATCCACGCCATGCCGCTCAGCCACTGCCCCCAGCCCTCAGGTGTGTCGGAGGCGAAGCTCACCCCCAGCATGAGGGTGTGAAGCGCGAACCCTACGAGCAACGAACCGATGCCGTAGACGACGCCTGACGACCTCCCCGTAAAGAGCAGGTAGAGGTGCGTGATCGTCGCAATGAGATAGCAGCCGATCAAGATGGCGACCACGGTATATTCCTCTCAGCGCAAGACCATGGTTTGCGCGTGTCTGAAACGGCCTTCTCCCTTCTCCGCCCCGGGAAAGGACGAAGAAGGCTATTTAGACCACCATTTCGGGCATTTTGCAATAATCCGGCGCGCCGCTTGGTACTTGTGTGCAGATTTCCCCCTTTCAAGTTGGCGAGCGCGGCCCGTTGCCACTATACTTGGCCGCAGATTCATCCGCCCATATATACCAGTCCGGGAGGGGCTGCACACTGTGATACCGCTCCCAAAGATCGACCCGCCACTCATCAACGCTAGCGGCATCCTGAGCTACCCGGAAGTTTTCGCCGCCTTCGAGAACGCTGGCGCGTGTCTTGGCGGTTATGTCACGAAATCGGTCGGCCCCCAGGAGAAGACCGGCAACGACAACCCCGTGGTCGTATACCCCCCCGAAGGCGCGGTGCTCAATTCCCTCGCCCTGCCGACGCAAAGCTCCGAGGACTGGGAGCGCGACCTCGAAGAAATAAAGCTCAAAAACGCGAAGCTCATCATTTCGGTCTATGGCGGGGATTCCCGTGAGTTCGCAGGCGTTACCCGGCGGATGTCGAGATTCGGCGACGCCATCGAGGTGAATCTCGGCTGTCCGAACAAGGAACCGGGCGAGCGGACCATCATGGAGAGCATCGGCCAGAACCCCGCCTTCTCCGCCGAAGTCATCGAATGTGTCCGCGGTGAGACAGACAAACCCGTCATCGCCAAACTCTCACCCAATAGCGACTACCTAGCCGTGGCGGATTCCTGCCTGAGCGCTGGTGCGGACGCATTAGGCTGCGGAAACACCCTGGGGCCAGGTCTGGCGATGGATATTCGAAGCCGGGCGGCGATCCTCGCGGGCACCACGGGCGGTATCAGTGGATCGGCACTCAAGCCCATCAACCTGCGCATGACGTATGAGGCCTATGCGCGCTTTCATTGCCCCATCGTCGCATATGGAGGTATCGAAACCTGGGAGGACGCTGTGGAATATATTCTCGCAGGTGCAAGCGTCCTGGGAATCGGCACCGCTTTCATGCGGAAGAACACGTACGAGGCCGCCGCCCTCACCCGGGATATCTGGGAAGGGATCCAGAACTACCTGGGAGGTGAGCCCCTGTCGGCTCTCACTGGCGCTGCGCATCGCGTGGTGAATGGGAACAGTTCCCATGCGTAGCGTCTTCAGAGTCGTGGAAAACCGCTGCGAAAGTGAATGGACGCACACGATTTTCTTCGATCAGGAAATCGAGTCACAGCCAGGACAATTCATGATGGTCTGGCTGCCCCGTCTGGGCGAAAAACCCTTTACACTCTCTTACTCCAACGCTATTACCGTGAAAAAGGCGGGCGCGTTCACCGAAAAGCTGGCCGCTGTCGAGCCGGGAGATGAAATCGGGCTACGCGGCCCGCTCGGGAAGGGCTACCCTCCCTTGAAAAGACCCGCTCTCATCGGTGGCGGCGTGGGGATTGCGGAATTGAGACTTCTCGCCCTCGCCTCCGAGGCACCCTCATTCGTTCTGGGCGGACGCACGGCGAACGAGATTCTCTTCTATGAGGAATTCAGGGAACTCGGTCCCGTTCACGTCGCCACAGAGGACGGCGCCTTGGGACACAGAGGGCTGGTGACGGAACTCCTGCCGATTGAGGCGGAGAGTTACGCCGTTTGCGGGCCAGAGCGCATGATGGCCGCGTGTCTGCCGAAACTCCCTGCCGATCGGACGTATTTCGCCATCGAACGATACATGAAATGTGCCGTTGGTCTGTGCGGACAATGCACCTGCTCGGGCTGGCGCGTATGTACGGACGGCCCCATATTCCCCGCCTCCACTGTCGCGCAGATGGAGGATTTCGGGAAGCGAAAACGCTCGAAGAGCGGAAGGTGGGAAGCGGTTTAGTCGGCATATCTTCCAAAGGCGATTCGCCTGTGCCTATAATTGGGCGAGGAGCGGAAGAACCTTCACCATCACGAGGCTCCAAGCGGAGGACAGGCCATCCAATTCCGTGTGTTGGGCTGCGCGGGCGGCAAAGCGCCCGGATACCATTTGACGTCTTTTCTCATCAACGATGAGTTGTTGCTGGAGAGCGGATCGGCCGCTTCGGGCCTCACCATCAGGGAACAGGCTCGACTCACCGGCGTCGTGGTATCGCATGCACATCTGGATCATATCGCGGAACTCCCCTACCTCGCCGACAACATCTTCGGTCTCCGGGAGGATTCACTCCAAATCATCGGAGCGCGCGACGTTCTGGAACAGATACAGAAATCCATCTTCAACAACGCCGTCTGGCCGGATTTTTGCGAGATATGTCACGAGGAAACGCCTGTACTCGATTTCTCTGCCATCAAGGAGATGGAAACCCGTTCCTGCAACGGAATCCGAATAACCCCCTATGCGGTCGACCACAAGGGCACGACTTTTGGTTTCATCATTCAGGATGCAGAATGTGCTCTGCTCTATACCAGCGATACGGGGCCAACCGAAGCCATCTGGCGAGGCTCCGCCGAAGTGGACAATCTGCGTGCCATCATCACCGAGGTGTCGTTCCCGAACAGGATGGAGGAACTGGCGCGCATTTCCAGGCACCTGACCCCCGCCATGCTCCATACGGAGATGCGAAAAATGCCGCCCGACATTCCCGTATACATCTTTCACATCAAGGCTCAGTTCAGCGATGAGATCAGGACGGAAATCAAGGCGCTGGAGGATCCGAGAATCGAGGTGCTCGAAGAGGGAAAGACGTATACCCTTTAGCCATTCATCACCACAGGGTATCACCTCCTGCGAATGGCAGGAGAGCTTTTGAAAGAAGAGCAAACGGCGGCCCGGCGGAAGAAAAAGGATCATCGGCCGAATCGCCCACGAAAAAAACACCGACAAGGATGAGGAGACGCTTTCGTGGAAGACATCGAAGCGCAGAGAAAACACAGCCGTATCATGGCGGAACGAATCAGCCGGATTCTGGCCGGAGAGATCGAAGGCGTCGAAGCGGACATCCGCTATAGCTACCAAGACAAGAGTTTCCGGCTCTGGTGGGGAGACCGGGGCGACCCGGACACCACCGCTCTCATCACCTTCGAGCAGATCGCCGCGTTAAACGACGACGAGTTGCGTCAGGTCATACGCTCATCCGTCAGAGGCTAGGCGATGTCGGCCAACTCCTGGTAAATCCGGAAGATCGAACTTCCGTCTTCATTCTGCCTGCCCTTGCTGCGCTGGGCCATATAGAAGTGTTCCAGCAGTCCGCCAAGCGGCACGGGCACGTCCAGATCCTTGGCAGAGTCGATAGCACACTCCAAATCCTTGAGAACGATCCAAATCGGACCCGATTCGGGGAAATTGCCAGCCAGCATGTCCTTGCCGCGAACCTCAAGCACGTTCGAGCCCGCGGCACCGGAGCAAAGCGTATCGAGCATGACGTCTTCGGGAATTCCTGCCTTGAGGCCAAGCGTAAGACCCTCGCACGCCCCTGCCATATTGATAAACAACACGAGATTTACGACCAGCTTGAGCTGGGCGGCGAGCCCGTTTTGCTCGCTCACGAAAATCGTCTTCTTGCCAATGGCGTCGAAGGCGGGCTTCGCCTTCTCGTATGCGTCCCTGGGGCCCGCTGCCATCACCACCAGGTCCTTCACCGCGGCCTGCTTGCCCACACCGCTGACCGGGCAATCGAGCCAGCGTACGCCCCGCTCAGCTACTTTCTCCGCCATCGCCCTTGAAAACTTCGGTGGAACCGTGCTCATGTCCGCGATGATACCGCCTTCAGGAATCCCCTCCAGAACGCCTCCCTCGCCAGTTATAGCCTCTTCCACGACCTTATAGTTGGGCAGTGAACTCATCACCAAGTCGGCTCCGCTGGCTGCGTCCGCAGGTGAACTGGCGCGGCGCAGGTTCTTGCCCTCGAATTTTTCGTACATCGCATCGAGCGGGTCGTAGCCCGCCACTTCCATGCCGGAGTCCAGCAGATGGCCAGAAAACGCGCCTCCCATGACGCCCAAACCCACGACTCCCACTTCCATGCTCACGGTTTCTCATCTCCTATTGAATGCGGCGGCGAGAGGAATGATTTCTGACCACCGGCAGGAACTGTAATAACGACCAGGATTTCACATTTTCAATGAATAATATATCCGCCGTCCACCACGAGGTTATGCCCATGCACAAATGAAGCATCCTCAGAAGCGAGAAACAGCACCACGCTCGCGATCTCTTGCGGTTCGCCGAAACGCCCCATCGGTACAGTCGCCAGACGCTTGGCGCGTTCTTCGGGCGTTTTGTAGGCGTGTTTCTTGAGATATTCGGTCGCCGTAGGCCCCGGGCTCACTGCGTTCACCAAAATGTTCTCGCCTGCGAGTTCGAGCGCCATCGAGCGTGTGAGCTGAATCAGTGCCGCCTTGGTCGCGCTGTAAAGAGCAGTCTCGCGTGCTGCTACCGACCCCAACTGGCTCGCAACATGCACAATTCTTCCGCCACCCGCCTCGCGCATCAGTGGCAATACTGCCTGGCTCGCAAAAAAAGGAGCGCGCAAGTTCACGGCGACCACGCGGTCAAAATCCTGATACGAGAAAGTCCCGAACGGATGGCTTGCGCGAATGCCTGCGTTGTTCACCAGAATGTCTACGCCGTCAAGGGCTTGAGCCGCAGCTTCCACCATACGCTCGGCAGTGCCCACTTCCGCCAGATCGAAAACACCGAAAGCGGCAGATCCACCGGCGGCCTCGCACTCCTGTGCAACGCTTTTGAGTTCACCCTGCGTTCCGTCTGCCGCCAGAAAGAGGCGCGCCCCCTTCGCCGCGAAACGAAGTGCCACACATTCACCGATACCGCGCGATGCGCCCGTTACGAGCACCCTTTTCCCATCCAGACAGTTCAACTGCGTTTCTCCTGTGTGAAAGTTGCGCTATATTCATCTCCGGCGGACATAGCGCGAACCAGGACAAAGGAAAATCAAGGAGAACAGACGATGCCCCGACCCGGCACCTCTTTCGTAGAACTTCAACATGTCGCCATCAAGGTATCCGATATCGAGGAATCACTGAAATTCTACACAGAGATTCTCGGTTTCAACCTGTCGGAATGCCATGACCCCGGAGAACTTCCGGGTCTGGACGTTGGCCTCTGCTTCCTTCGCTGTGGCGCATTTCATCACGATTTGAACCTAGTATACCACACCGGCGAGCAACCCGATCTCAAAGAAATGAGAACCAACGACCAAGGGCCAATAAAAGATCTGGGCTTGCATCATTTTGCGTTTCGGGTAAAAGACCGGGCGGAGTTCTTCGCCTGGAGAGACTGGCTTGAAGAATGCGGGATCGAGATCGTACGCGGACCACTGGTACACAGTCCCACCCATCCCGAAGGTGACGGCTCGTGGGGGGAGAACAGGGCCATGTATTTCTGTGACCCCGATGGCCACC
Organism: bacterium; assembly: GCA_965200245.1. GTDB lineage: Bacteria > UBA8248 > UBA8248 > UBA8248 > UBA8248 > Bin107. The sequence continues at coordinate 387,766 of CBDATS010000015.1, forward strand.
GTATCGAGATCTTCTGCGATCTGGCCCCGATGGACAAGGCGAATGGCATCAAGAAGGAATGGTACGAAGATAGGCTCCGCCGGGATGGAATCGATCCCGCCCCGCATCCCCCTGTTGGCCCGCACCCAACGGGAGCCTTCACACACTGAGCCGCCCAGAAGAAACGTTTTCAATAGGTAATGGTTGTGGGTTGGAAAAATTTTCGGATACGGCTTCTTGGCTGGCTGCGTCACTACGAGTTCTCAGACGATGGCATTTTCTTCCTCACTACCATCATCGTGGGAGCGTTGACCGGATTTGTTGCCGTGTGCTTTCACGTCGCGCTGGGTTGGGCGCATTATGTTTTTTTTCGGTTCCCACGATCTTTCCCTTATCGAACGTGCCTGGTACTGGGTGGCCATTATACCTGCCGGGGGCGCGTTTCTCTCCGCACTCTTCCTCCATTACTTCGTGCCCGAGGCCCGGGGCAGCGGTATCCCCCAGACGAAAATCGCATACGTCGCCCACAACGGCCACATCGACAAGCGCGTGTGGATATCCAAGTTTCTCATCGGAGTTCTCAACATCGGATCGGGTTCCAGTCTGGGTCGTGAAGGCCCCACAGTTCAGATTTGCTCGGGCATGGCGAGTTGGATCGGCGAGACCTTTTCGCTGAGAAGACACCGCGTGCAGGCGCTCGTTCCGGTGGGATGCGCCGCCGCTCTGGCCGCCGCGTTCAACACACCTATCGCCGCCGTCACTTTCACGCTCGAAGAGTTGGTGGGTGATCTGAATGCGAGGGTGCTCGGATCCATCGTTTTCGCGGCGGTCGCCGCATCGGTTGTCTCGCGCGCCATGCTTGGGAACGAGCCTGTCTTCTCCGTGCCGGCATACTCGCTGGACAGTTCCCTGGAACTCCTTTTGTATGCCTTCGTGGGTGTCATCTGCGCCATCGTCGGCGTCGCATTCACCAAGGGCTTGCTCTTCGCTCGCTCGCAGTGGAAGCGTCTCCGGGGATTCCGGGGGGTTGCCGCCACCGGTATCGGCGGCCTGTTCGTGGGCGTCATCGGTATCTGGTTTCCCGAAGTTTTCGCCGTCGGCTATCCCGCCGTGAGCAAGGCTCTCACGCACAGCTACACGCTGCCTTTTCTCCTGTGCCTCGTTGTTCTGAAGCTCATCACGACTGTGGTTTCCTACGGAACCGGCTCTTTGGGCGGCATCTTCGCACCGACGCTCTTCATGGGAGCGATGACGGGAGGGGCTGTGGCAACTCTCGCCGAGATAGTCCTCCCCGGCTTCGTGGCTCATCCGGGCGGATACGCGCTCGTCGGTATGGGCGCGGCCTTCGCGGCCATCATTCGTGCGCCCATGACTTCAGTGCTCATCATCTTCGAACTCACGCAAGACTACAACATCATTCTCGCGCTCATGGTCGCCAACGCCATCTCGCTTACCCTGGCACGGCATTGGCATCCTGAGCCGATCTACAGCGCACTCTCCTCACAGGACGGCGTCGCGCTGCCCGATCATGAGACCGAGCACCTTCTGCACGAAATCCATGTATCTGACGCCATGGTGTCCGATGTCGTCACCCTGTCCGAGGACATCACGATACAAGAGGCGATAGAAAGAACGAGGGGAAGCACCATTTCCGGCTATCCCGTCCTGAACGCGAACGGGAGACTTTCCGGAATGGCCAGCAACTACGACTTCAGCCAGGCGCAGGCTGCAGGCTGCAGGCATTCTGCACAGGCCCTTGAGCGAGATTGCGAAGAAGAAATACATCATGCACGCCCATCTGGATCAGTCGCTTGATTCGGTAATGGCGAAGCTGGGCGACAGGAGCATATCACGACGGCCCGTCGTGAGCAGGGAGGACCCAACGGAACTTCTGGGGATCATCACTGCCGAGGACGTTATTCACGCCCTCGGCAAAGTGTGGCACGAACAGCAACACCATCAACACGATTTCGACTGAGTCCCCTGCCGAATTTTGGGGAATCACATACTGAAATCCCGCAAGACCTGATATCCTGATTCCCCGGTTTTTGCGTTGCCGGGTGTATCATTCTAGTCAAATATCCTATTGTAATATCCGCCCTGGACGGACGCCAGCTGTTCCTCGGTGAGCCGGGGCGAAGGCGGAAGCACCAGATAGCCGTTTTCCGCGTCATCCGACACGACATGGAGGTTGCAGTCATCCGGAAGAGTGATTCCGGTCTCCTCGGATATCACGGCCTTCGGGTCAGAGATCAGGCGGGCGCGGAACTCCTCGCTGACCTCCGCCTTCTCGAGCAGGTGATTGCGCATCTCGGTAATGGATTTCATGTCGGTCTCCTGTCCTCAGGAAATGAGTATGGGTTGATACCCGCGATGCTTTCGTTTTTTTTTGCATCGCTGTCATGAGCAGGATATGGGATATTCCGATGAAAAGGCAAGAAATTTGTTGACGTTTTTCTCGTTTTTTATTTGGAGCAAGCTTTTTCCCGGAAACCCGTCCATATGTCCCCTCCTCTCCCGGGAAACCGGCGGCCGAAGTATCCGTCTTTCCCGAATCAAGGTATGAAGACCTGTGGATTCAAGTATGTAATTCCCAATTGTTTTGTACATAGTGCGGAAATTTTCTATTATCATCATGGGCCAGATTGGAACGTGAAATTTGCGTCCCGTATAATCGAATCACGTCCAGGGGAGGATTGGAACCTGTACGCCGGAACTACGAAAATGACCGCCAAACGTCTCACCACCCTGCCCTCGAGCGGGCAGCCCCTGTGGCTGAAAAAGATTTTCCAGGCGGGGCTCCGGCTAGCTTTTGGCGGAGTTGACGTCAAGGGTATGCACAATGTACCACCCGACGGTCCGCTCATCGTCGCCTCGAATCACCGCAGTTATCTCGACCCCATGATCCTCGCCTCCTTCGTGCCGAGACGGCTGTATCACATGGCCAAGCGGGAGTTGTTCCGCAATTTCCTGTTCGCCAGGCTCATCACTTACTTTGGTGCCTTCCCGGTGGACAGGGCGGGAGTCGCGCGCGCCAGCACGTTCAGGATGGCCCTCAATCTCCTCGACCTGAACGGTGCGGTGGTAATTTTCCCTGAAGGAGGCATCGTGGCCAAAGTGGCCGAGATGGGCGTGAAAGAGGGCGTCGCCACCCTCGCCACCAAAAGCCGTGCACCGGTTCTTCCGGTCTATATCGCGGGGTCGAACACGCTCATCAGTCCGAGGGGTATTCTGGACCCCTGGCTCGTCATCCGGGTGGGAGAACCCATCCCGCCAGCGAGGGAAGGAACCGGTCGGAAGTACCGGCGGAAATTCGCCCAAAGCATTGTCGACGCGATCCTGAAACTCGAAGCGGATTTTCTTGCAGCGAGACGACAGAAATGAGACACCGGGCGCAATGCGAAGGCTACGCCCGGTGTCCCGAAAATCTCACTCAAAAGGCTTCATGGCATCGCATACAAATAGCTTTTCCGCCATTCTCTCTTGATTTCGACAAATCCCCCCAAGGTCTCTTTCTCAAACCTCTAGAAGCTGTATTGCAGTCCGATTTGCAGGCGCGACGCGTCACCCTCTCTGCCGTCGTTCGTTTCGCGCCAGCCATGCATGTATTCAAAGCCTGCCCGCATCTTGGGTGCAAGCGACCACCAGACGTTGGCGTGCACCGATTCGAGCGACTGGCTGAGTTCCGGGAACACTGCCTTTGCCGGGTCTTCGAAGTCGTTCTCCACCCAGCCATAATAGAAACCCGAACTCACGGAACTGTTCCAGTTTTGCGTGAGACCGATGAAACCGCCCATCGAATCCAGTGCTTCCAATGCACCCCCCGCTCCCAGGATAGCGGCTGCTGAAGCCCCGAGCATGGATTTATCCAACCCGCCCTGACCGACATTGAGCGTCCCCCACAGTCGGGTGTCCTTGCCCAAACCGACGTTCGCGCCGAGGTGAAATGCGGAGATGGTCAGACTCTCTTCAACTGCGCCATCTTCGTAGATAACCTGTCCGATGAGGCCCGACGCATTAATGGCACCCCAAGCCGTCGTCAGGCGCAGGGCCGCCGTCAGATTCGGCATTCGCTCCTGTGAGGATGCTGTCCCGCCAGCCTTCAGAATAGTCGGAGAATCGGGATCTTCGAGTGCGACCTGCATCGTGAGGTTCTTTCCCATCGCCTGGGAGTAGCGAACCTGTGGCCGACGCACGGCAACTATGCCTACCGGCCCTTCGAAATCCACAGTATCGGCATAGGTGTTCTCATCCATGAATGTGGTCCAGTTCTGTCCCGCAAGTACCGGACCCAGAGACGCGTACGCATGGCGCAGTCGCAAGGCGTTACGACTGCCATAGAAATCGGTTTCGATTCTGGTCTTGAGTTGGCCGACACCCGTAGGCGTCAGGCTGTCGAAACGAAGGCGCGTCTGCCTTGCATGCAGGGAAGTTTTCTGCTGTCGGGTTCCACCATCGAGAGCAATCGCGCTGGGCTCGCCTCCCCAGTCATAGATGGAGAAGGCATCACCCAGATCCTGGTCGATATCGTAGATCGCATCAAGCTTCACGTAGCCACTGAAAGAGAGCGACGTTTTGCTCCCCGGCATCTTCCAGGAACCCGGAAAATCACCGGTAGCCACTGCCTTTTTCCGGGTGGCTTCCGTCGCGGCCTTCATATCGGCCTTCATTTTCTTCTCGCGGGCCTCGAGAGCTTCGAGCCGCTTCATGAGCGCCTTTATCTGCGCCTTGAGATCGTCTATCTCTCCTCCTGCGACTGGCACGACGAACATCGCCAAAGTCATAACGAACCCGATTATTCCTATTCCAAACCGATTTCTCCAGCTGATCTTCATCATCCCTCTCCTCGCGTTAGCCTGGATGGACACTATTTCCAATGAGGATGCAGGAAACATAGTCACGAATGGGACAATATGATTCCTGCACCGTTCCCGACGCATATTTTCTCGATTCCACTCTGGATTCAGTCTGACAGCAACCCGGTTCGACAAAACCTGCAGGTGGCTCAGTATCCGTCCAGCACTTTCAGGATGGTTCGCCGAACCAGAATGGGCGTCACTTGCCGTCTGTAATTGTCGCTAGCGCGGATATCGGTCAAGGGTTCGATATCTCCGAGCGTATCCGCCAACACGGTGTCGATGTTCTCCTGGTTGATCTCTTTGCCCTCAAGACCTTCTTCCGCCGCCTTGAGGCGTCTGAAAACAGCCTCCACACCGCCCAAGCCGATTCTCACCTCCTTGGCAGTCTTGCCATCCTCTTCGGTGAGCACCGCGGTGGAAACGGATACGCAGGGCTTGTCTTCCTTCGAACGCGTGGTGAAGCGCGTGCACGCCGTACGGAAACCATCGGGCAGCGGATCAACCTCTATGGAACAGAGCAATTCATCCTCATCCAGGGCGCACTCGTAATACCCCGTCCAGAACTCCGTCGCCGGAATCACGCGCGCGGATCCATCTGCCTTTTTGGTATTCATACGCGCTTCCAGGACAAGAAACGCACCGGGAGGATCGGACGCCGGTTCCGCAAAACACAGGTTGCCGCCTACAGTCCCCTGGCTTCGAATTCGAATCGTGGCCACGTTGTGAAAAATTTCCGCGAGGAGCGGGAAGCGTTCCTGGACGATCGGGGATAGTTCGATCTTGCGGTGCACCGTCCTCGCCCCGATGCGGATGCCGCCGGTTTCGGTTCCTTCAATGAAGTCCAGATCGCCTGCACCTGCGATGTCAATCAATACCTCGGGTTCGTACACCCCCGATTTCATGAGAATCGAGAGAGCCACGCCGCCAGCAAAAACTTTCCCGTCATCGCCATGCTCCTTCAGGGCGGCGAGCGTTTCCTCCGCGCTGTTCGCGGGTAGGTGTCGAAAAACCATTTTCTCTCCCCTTTCCTCGTTATTCGCCGTTTTTCTCGTTCAACGCGGCCAGAACCTTTTCCGGCGTTATCGGCAGTGACGTAATACGCACACCCACGGCGTCATAGATCGCGTTGCCGATTGCCGCCGAGGTGCCCAGTTGCGCCATCTCGCCCAACCCTTTCGCTCCATAAGGCCCCGAGGGGTTTTCCGTCTCGATCAACACGGCTTCGAGTTCGGGCAAATCCTGGGTCGTGGGCAGTTTGTAGTCGAGCCAGTTCGCGTTCACCGGCTGGCCGTCTTCGCACTCGAAATCTTCCATCATGGCGTAGCCCACGCCCATCAGTGCGCCGCCGTCCAACTGCCCCTGCGCGCCGGCGGGGTTCACGATTGTTCCGCAGTCATTCGTGCTGATGACCCGCAAGACCTCGAACGCGCCGGTTTCAGTATCCACTTCCACTTCCGCCACCTTGGCGCCGTAAGCATATGCGGCGGACCAGTTTCCATAGCCCGTTACGGGGTCCGGGGTTTCGCTCGGGGAGTCGTACGAAGACGCCGTGTAGACGGCCTCGCTACCCTCTTTTTCATATAACTTCATGTAAGCATCGCTGTGGGTCACCTGCCGTTCGGGAGAACTGGTGACGAAAATCTTGCCCTCACGCGCGTCGAGATCCTTCGGGTCACATTCAAGCAGTTCCGACGCGCCCTTGAACAGCATGTTCCTCGCCTGTACCGAAGCCAGGCGAGTGGCCTCGCCGTCGATGGTCGTCGTGCGGCTTCCGCGCACGCCCCATCCGTAGGGGTTCACTGCGGTATCGCCGTTGATGATCCGCACATCCTCTACACGTATGCCTATCGCTTCGGCGCAAATCTGTGCGAGCGTGGTGTCCGAGCCGTTGCCCATCTCGATGGTGCCCGAAAGCAACTGCACGGTGCCGTCCTTGTTCATCTTGATGAACGCGCCCGCCGTTTCCGGACCCATCGCTCGTGCGCCGGTAAAATGAACCGCCGCGGCAACTCCGTAGCCACGCCTTTTCCCGTTGCTGCCGGGTTGTTTCTCACGCCAGGGCACGCGTTTGACCGCTTCTTCCACACACTCGGAAACGCCGCAGCTTGTAATTTTGGCCCCGATGATGGTGGTATCGCCCCTTTTGACGAAGTTCTTGATGCGAAACTCCGCCGGATCCATGCCGATTTCCTCGGCGTGCTTGTCCATGGCGAGTTCCGACCCGAACGCATAGCCTGCATTGCCGATTCCGCGCATCGCGCCGCCGGGTGGCACGTTCGTGCAGACAACATCGGCGTGATGGCGATAGGCCTTGTAGTTATAGATGCTCCCCCCCATGTGCGCCGTAATGGAGCCGACTGCCGGGCTGTAATCGGAATAGCCGCCGTTTTCCACCACCATCTGCGTGTCTCGCGCAAGCAGCATGCCGTCCCTGTCAGTGGCGATGCGCCAGACATGGCACTGCTTCGTCCGGTGCGTGCCGAGAAGGAATTCCTCTTCGCGCGTGTAATAGAACTTCACGGGAAGGTCCAGCTTTTTCGCCGCGATGATGGAGAGGAAATCGATGTTGAACTTGCTCGTCGCCTTTCCGCCGAAACCGCCACCCACGTAATTCGTGATCACGCGAATCTGGGCTTCGGGAATCTTGAGAAGTTTCGAGAAATACTGGCTCGACAGACTCGGGCATTGCGAGGAATTGTAGACCGTTACGTCGCCCTTCTGCGACCACTCGGCGATAGATACGTGCGCCTCCAGGGAACCGTGCATCTGGCGGGAGGAGGAAGTAGCCAGTTCGCTCACATGATGGGCTTCGTCGAACATGCGGTCCACATCGCCGAATTCCATGTGCTTTGTGAATGCGATGTTGTTCGGGTACCTGTCATGAATAACGGGGGCACCCTCTTCCATCGCCTCTCTCGGATCGAAAACGGCGGGAAGTTCCTCGTAGTCGACATCGATCAAACCGAGTGCTTCTACCGCGATGTCTTCTGAAATCGCCACGACGGCCGCCACCGAATCCCCCACGTGGCGAACCTTGTCAGAGGCAAGAGGACGCTGGTCGTAGCAAACTGGCACGACACCCCACTCCACTCCCTCGGGAATGTCCCTAGCCGTCAAGACAAGCTTGACGCCGGGGAGCTTCTCGGCGCGGCTGGTGTCGATGTTCTTGATCCGTGCATGTGGCAGGGGACTTCCGAGCAGCCTCCCGTGAAGCATTTTGGGCAACTGCAGATCCAAGGTGAACATGGCCCTGCCTGTCACCTTTTCCGGTCCGTCGACGCGAGGTACGCTTTTCCCGATGTATGAGAGTTCAGCCATCACAACCTCCACTCGTTTGCGGCACCAAACCGCATGCCGTTTTTTTAGTTCTTATTCTCTTGATAGAATTTGATTTTCGGATGTATACGTTCTTTCTTACCCACCATAATATCCATCGCACTAGCCCGGGACCCGGCAGAGCGCGATGGCGTTTCATTTCGGTTCGATACGCAAATTATAGCAACTAGACGGGCAAAACAAAAGGGAATTATATATCAGGGACTACAGGCGACCTGAGCATCGGTGAAACATGGGCAAAAGCCAAAAACACCGATCATGACCCGGTGCTTTTTCTACGGCATCCCGGAAGGAGGCAATCTCGAGTCCTGCGTCTTTGCGCTGACATTCCGTCGAATACAATACGGGAGCAAGCCGCAGGCATCATCGGAAATAACACGGGATTCCACCCAAAAGCGCAGGTGATCGACGTGCTCGGGGAGTCGTTCTGCCCCGGTCTGGGCGTCACGCTGAAGGGCCCCTCGGATACCCGACACCTGCGCCTCGACTACCGGGGCGAATGGACCGGCCGAGAGGACAGGCACTCCGTGAAGGCGGGTTTCTCGATACAGTTCAAGGACCACCTGCCGGGCTCACCTAGGTGAGATGGAGCCGGCCGGACCTAAGGCGGACCACAGACCGGGAAACGTCTTTCGGGCTGACCGCAACCGCCCCGAAACAGGTCAACCTGAAAATACAATTCCTGAGGCAAAACCCCAAAATCAGCATACAAGGTGGCTCCCGGCATGATGAAGAAATTCTCGCGCCAGCTTTTTCCCCTGCGGTTTGTAGTGTATTATCCGCGAAAATATGAAGCGAATTGCCTGTTTTTCATTCGTGCTGAAACTGCGAGAATTGGAGTGAAGCAATGCCCATTCGTTTTGATTTTCAGGGTCGAAAGGTCATCCTCACGGGCGCGGCGGGAGCGATGGGAAAACGCATTTTGCAGGGCTATATCGAGGCTGGCGCCAAGGTATTCGCAACGGACAGGGGAGGCCCCGCCTTCGACGCGATAGAGGGCCCCTCCGATCAACTCTTCAAGCTGCCCTGCGATCTGGCTGACGTGGAAGCCATCCGCACTACCATGCGTGCGGCACTCGAGTGGCTTGGCGGGTGCGATGTGCTCGCGAACGTGGCCGGCTACATGCCGATTCGCCCGCCGCTCGAACTCGAAGAGAAAGACTGGAACGTCGTTCTGAACGTGAACCTGCTCGCGCCCTATTTCTGCATTCAGGAGACCATCGAGGCGCTCAAGGCTTCGGGCACGGGGCGCATCATCAGTTTCGCGTCCATCGCGGGCAAAATGGGTGGCATCGGACCGAACCTCACATACTCCGCCGCCAAAGCGGGCCTGCTCGCTATGACGTTCAACCTGGCGCGAGAACTCGCCAAGACGGGCGTGACGATCAACACCATCCAGCCCGGCCCGGCCGATACGGGCCTTCATTTCCAGTCCCCACCCGATATGCTCGTGAACGCAGAGAAGGCACATCCCATGGGCCAACTCACTACGCCAGAGGATGTGTGGCACACCGTCTTGTTCCTCACGAGCGAGGAGACCGCGCACATCAACGGAGAGGCCGTGGACGTGAACGGCGGCTTCTGGACGGACTAGCGCGAGGAAATCACCATGACGAACGGCAACCCGAAAGGTTATGCGAATCCCGACTTGCTCTGGTCGCCTGCACAGCTCAAGGAGCGCATGGGCGACTCGAACCTGAGGATTATCGACACGCGCCCGGGCGAGCGCTACACGATGGGTCACATCCCCGGCGCGCGGCACTTCGACGTCTACGGCGTGAACAGCGACGATTCGGACGAGGCACCCTTGAGAAATTTCTTCTCCATGTGGGCGTTCCTGCTGGGTAACCGGGGTGTGTCGTTCGGGAACACCATCGTTTTCTACGATGATTTCGTCGGCAACACGAGCGTGCGTGGTTTCTGGGTGCTCGAGCTTTTCGGCCATAAGGACGTGCATGTGCTCGACGGCGGGTATCGAGGGTGGGAACGTGCGGGGTACGGGACGACGCGCGACGCCGAGGTACCCCGCGCCGCTTCTTTCCAGATGGCGTTCGAGCCGGATCGACTCGCCACGCGAGAGGACGTGCTGGCGGCTATCGAGGACGACAACCACATGCTGCTCGATACCCGCTCAGCAGAGGAATGGGAGGGGCGGAGCATGCGCGCGAAGCGGAGCGGCATCATCCCCGGTGCGGTATGGCAGGAATGGCTCCAGCATCTGACGCCCGAGGGCGAAATGAAGCCTGCCGACGAGCTTCGCGCACAGTTCGAGGCCATCGGGATTACGCCAGAAAAAGAGGTGACCGCCTACTGACAGACGGGCTACCGTGCGGCGCACGGTTACTTCGCCCTGCGGCTTCTCGATTACCCGAAAGTAAGGAACTACATGAGTTCCTGGAAGGAATGGGGCAACCGCGAAGATACGCCCATCGTGCAAGCGCAATAACGCACATGCCATGCGGCTCGGGGAGGCGGAGCGCACTTGCCTTAGGGATGCTCTTCCCAAACAATACGCCGAATTGATATGGAACTTTGTAATCAACATTCACGGCCACTACATCTTCTGGATGGGGGCACTTTCATTCATTCTCGCATTCCTGGAGGTTTACAATGAAGAGTCATTTCACCCGTATTACCCTGGCCGTCACGTTCGCCCTGGCGCTCTCGGCGGCCAGCATCGCCTCGGCGGCACCCACACTCAAACTGGGGGCTGCCAGCAACAACGGCGGCATGGTCGTCTTCGTCGGCGTCGACAAGGGCTTTTTTGCAAAAAACGGGCTGGACGCGAAGGTCGTCGTGCGCAACACGGGCGCGCAGCTTACCAAGTCCCTGAAAGCCGGTCAGATCGACTTCGCTCCCGCGGCGTTTACCAACCTTCCCGCGGCACTTGAGCGCGGCATCAAGGTGCGCGGCGTCGTGGGTTACGTTGGCGGTTCCTACAAGAAATCCACAACGGATGAGATGGTGGGCATCGCCGCACGCCCCGGCACCGGCATCAAGGGCATCAAGGACCTGAAGGACAAGAAAATCGGCGCGACCTTCGGCTCCACCGGCGACCTATACCTCCGTACCCTCCTCGAGAGAAACGGCATCGGTGTGGGAGGCGTGCGCCGCATCAACGTGCGTCCGCCGAGCCTTGTCTCGTTGTTCGACTCTGGCGGCGTGGACGCCATGGTCGCCTGGGAACCCTACCTCACCCGCATGACCGACAAGGTGAAGGGTTCTGCCATCGTGTCGCGCGGCGGCGACTACGTGTGCTTCTGCGCGGGTATGCACGGCGTTCCCGAACGCGTCTACAAGGACAAGAAGGCGACCCAGGCGTTCGTGAACGGCATGTCCGAGGCGGCCGCCTACGTGCGTGACCCGAAGAATCTGGATGAAATCTCGAAAATCGGTGCTCGCTACGTCCGCGGCATGGACGCCGCCCTCATCAAGCGCACCTTCAAGTGGTGGACCTATGACCCGCGTCTGGGCGAGAACACGCTCAAGGCCTTCAATTTCTCGGTGAAACAGCTCATTGCGCAAAAGAAGATGAAGCGTCCCTACGACCCCAAGAAATACTTCGACTTCCAGTTCATCAACCGGACCATGAAGGAACATCCCGAGTGGTTCAAGGACCTCAACTAGCCGCAATCGAAGCTGCCTCCCGTCCGCGCCCCGTGCCACTTGCCGGGGCGCGGATTGCGCCTGAAAGGAAACGATGAAACATGCCGGCGAAACTCGTAGTCGAGAGACTATCGCATCACTATCCGGACGAATATACGGGGGAGGATGTCCACGCACTCGATCAGGTGAGCCTCTCGGTGGAGGACGGCGAGTTTTCCGCCGTCGTAGGTCCCAGCGGCTGCGGAAAGACCACGTTGCTCAACATCCTCGCCGGGCTTCTCCCTCATGGCGAGGGCAGCGTAAAGGTGGACGGCAAGGAGGTGCAGGGACCGGGGCCGGACCGTGGAGTCGTGTTTCAGGAGCACGCGATTCTTCCCTGGCGCACCGTAGCGAGAAACATCGGCCACGGCCTGGAGATCCAGGGCGTCGCCAAAAACGAACGGGAACAAAGGGTACAGGAGTTTGTCGATCTGGTCGGCCTCTCGGGTTTTGAGGACCGCTACCCGCACGAACTCTCCGGCGGCATGAAACAGCGCTGCGCTCTCGCACGGACACTGTGCGCAAATCCGGTGGTGATGCTGATGGACGAACCCTTCGCCGCCGTGGACGCGCAGACGAGAATCACCCTGCAGGAAGAGTTGAACCGTATCGCCATCGCAACGAAAAAGACGATTCTCTTCATTACGCACAACGTGGATGAGGCAGCGTTCCTGGGCGACAGGTGCTTCATATTCTCGCGTCGTCCGGGGAAGCTCAAGGCCACCGTCAAAATCGACGTTCCGCGAGAAAAACGCATCTGGAAGGACCTGCTCTCCGAGAGGGCCTACACCGACCCGCGCGATGAAATTCTCCGCCTCGTGCGCGAGGAGGTGTTCGATGACGAGGAGTAACGGGACGGCATCGAGAGCGAAACCGCAGTCGAGACAGTGGAGAAGGTTCGTCAGAGGGGGCGGGGTCGAACTCGTGCTCCTCATCCTGTTCGTTCTGCTGTTGTGGAGCTTTATCTCGCAGAGCATCCCCAACCCGAGCCGCTACCTGCCCTCACCCGTCTCGGTCGTTCTCTCCTCCTACGACGTCATCTGGAAGGGTTTGTTGCCCAACTTCATCGGGCAGACACTGTGGCGGCTCGTCATCGGCAGCGCCATCGGCCTGTTGCTCGGTATCCCCTTCGGCATCGCCTTGGGGCTGAACCGCACCGTATCCGACATGTTCTACCCCATCATGAACTTCTTTCAATCCATATCGGGTATCGCGATTCTTCCCATCATTGTCGTCTGGTGGGGCAACAGCGAGAAGACAGTGTTCGCCGTCATCCTTTACACATGTTTTTTCCCCATCGCCTTTAATGTGTTAACGGGAGTGCGCAGCACTCCCATGATACTGGTGAACGCCCTGCGAACGTTGGGCGCATCGCGCATTCGAATCGTGAAGGACGTACTGATTCCGAGTGCCATGCCCCATATTGCTACCGGGGCACGGCTTGGCATCGGCTACGCCTGGCGGGCCGTCATCGCCGGGGAGATGCTCGCCGGCAGACGCGGTCTCGGGTGGATGATCTTCACTTCCCAGGACGCGGACCTCACCGCGCAGGTTATCCTTGGGATGGTGATGATCGGCGTTATCTGGATCATGATCGACCGCTTCGCCCTTCGTCCCATCGAGGCGGACACCATCCAAAGGTGGGGGCTCGTGCAAAGATGAGCGTACTCCAGGCGGCGTCCATCAGCCTCCAGAAACGATTCGGCCGCCAAAGGCTGCGGAAGATTCTGCTGGGGAGCATCCCATTCGTCGTTCTGCTCGCCTTGTGGCAGATGAACACCGAAATGAAATGGCTCCCGCCGGTGTACATTCCGCCCATCGCTTCCATCTGGGAGGCGATCTACACGCTTTCAGAAGGCTGTGCGGGTGCGGGCGCTGTGCTCTCGATGCAGTACGAGTGCCTGTTCACGAACCATATACTGTCGAGCCTAGGCCGCGTGGGCCTTAGCCTCGTCATCGGTATCCCTTCGGGCATCGCCCTGGGCGTGCTGGCGGGCATGAGCCGTCGCTTCGCCCACGCGCTCGAGCCCATTGGCGTGTTCGCCAACGCCATATCAGGCATCGCCTGGGTGCCTCTCGCCATCGTGTGGTTCGGAACCGGCTGGCTCACGACGCTCTTCATTCTGCTGAACACCGTGTTCTGGCTCATTTTCTTCAACACGCTCCTGGGCGTGCGGGGAGTCCCGAGGGTATATGAAAACTCCGTCATGACAATGGGCGGCGGGCGATGGGCCATCATCACCCAGGTCTACATCCCAGGCGCACTGCCCAGCATCGTCACGGGCGTGCGCATGAGCATGGGCTTCGGCTGGCGCGCACTCATCGCTGCGGAGATGATAGGCGGCGACAGCGGCCTCGGATTCATGATCTTTGTCTCCGCCGCCGAATACAAGATTGAGGAAGTGTTCCTGGGCGTGCTCGTCATCGCCATCATATGGATGATTACGGACAGGCTGCTTTTGATCCCCCTGGAGAAATGGACCATCCAGAGGTGGGGCATGGTCTGGAGGCCATCGTAATAATGGACGATTCCCAAAAAACGTCCAAAGGTACCGCCCCCGAACGACGCTGGACACAGCACCCCACCGTGCGTTTCCTAGCCGTCGCGGCGCTACTGTTTGGTCTGTATTACGGATACGGCTACGCGACCGCTCCTTCGCGTCTCACACCCGCGCTCAAGGAACACCTGGCGACGAATCCCCAGAAACTCGCCCTGCTCGTCACGGCAAAGTTTCCCCCCGAGGAATTTCACATCCGCATTTATCAGCAACTCGGCAGCATGCGCGGTGTCAAGGGTTCCACGGCCGAACTCGTCTCCGTAACACCCTCGGGCCTGAGCACACTCTCGCAGTATTACTGGATCGAGAAAATTGACCTGAAGAGGTGACGATAGCTAAGACGCACTCTTCACACGCATGAAAACCATGCCATGCCTGGTCGGCCTACAATTCCCTCGGATGAAGCTCTTCGTATTTGCCGTGGTCGGTGTCGATGGCCGACATGTGGCGGAAAATTTCTTCATACCCCGGCGGTGAGAATATCCACAGGAGTTTCAGGGGAACGTCACCGGTATTTCTCAAACCGTGCTTTACACCCACGGGCAAAAAGGCGGTCATCCCAGCCTTGACCTGGTAGAGTTCACCGTCCACCTCCACCTCGGCTTCACCTTCATGGAAGAAGAGAATTTCTTCTTCTTTTTCATGCAGATGGACGGGAATTCCGCCTCCGACGGGAATGTCCTGGTTTCCCATGCTGAGCATCCGGGAGTTCGTATTCCGGGGATCGATGAGGATACGCCAGCCCCGGGGCAGTTCTATATCCACCATCTCGATCTTTTCGCCTTCGTCCCAATCGAACACGTATGACATGCCAATACCCCTCCCCGCCTTGCGCGCGCGTGGCGTGGAGTGCGCCTCGGGAAAGGCGCGTCAGGCCACCGCGGGCGCGACCTCGTTGGCGAATCTCTCAAGAAACTTGAGAGATTCCTCGTGTTTCATACCGTCTCCGTACACGCCGAGAATCACGTGATTCAGCCCAAAATCGTCTCTCAGGCGGTAAAGCTCCTGAATGTTTTCTTCCACGGAGCCGATGACGCCGCCGCCCCTCAAGAACTCGCGCACATCAAGCTTGTAACTCCAGTTGCGCTGGAGGTGCATACCCTCCTCCTCGGTGAACTCCACCTCGTTCACCCTTGCGCGGTATTCGAGGTAGGAGGAAAGGCCCCGTTCAAAGGTGCTGAGGTAATCGGCCTGCTCGTTGTCCTCACAGACGTAGAAGCGATGCGTCATGGTATAGTCGATGTCGGAAGTGTCGCCCCCCGCCGCCGCAACGGCTTCCTCATAGAGCTTCATCTTCTCACGGTATACACGGGGGCCTTTGAAGCCGGCCGAGGCCATGATCCTGAAACCGTGCGCGCCTGCGTAGGTGTAGGTTTCGGGACTCGTGCCGGCCAGCCAGATCGGAGGTCTCGGCTTCTGAAGGGGCTTGGGAAAGATTTCAACATCCTTGCACTGATAGTATTCTCCCTCGAAGGTCACCTGCTCACCTTCCAGGAGCCTCGATACGATCTCCATACCCTCGATGAGCCGCCTTCTGCTCTCTGACGGCTTTGCGCCAAACGTCTTGAACTCCCTGGGCTGGGAACCCCGCCCAACGCCGAGTTCCAGCCTTCCTCCGCTCAGGAGATCCACCACCGCCGCCTGCTCGGCGAGGCGCACCGGGTTGTGAAAGGGCATGATGGAAATAGCCGTGCCCAGACGGATGTTCCTCGTCTTTTGCGAGAGTGCCGCGCACCAGAGCAAGGGGTCCGGACACATGCCGACTTTGGAGAAATGGTGCTCTGCAAACCAAGCGCAATGATAGCCAAGTTCGTCCGCCGCCTGGCATTGTTCCATCACCTTCTGATAGGCGTCGGCTTCGGTTTCATCCCCTTCGGGACAAATCACGTAAAAAATCGAGAATTTCACCTCGCATCAACCTTTGTCTTCTATCCGCAAAGAAGAACGCGCCATCACTCACTCCCCTTCTCCGGCAATATTGTTATTGACTGGAGACCTTAAGCTACCATCTAATTCCCTGCCTGAGAAGCGCTCCCGAACCGGACGACATTTTTTTCCGACCTGGGCTAGTATGCGACATCATCCAAAGGAGGGAACACATGCGTTTCGAGAACAAGACCATCATCATCACGGGCGCAGGCGGGGGTATCGGACGGGCGAGCGCGATCAGACTCGCGCGCGAGGGCGCATACGTCGTCTGCATGGACATCGCCGAAGCGCGCGAGGAAACCACCCGGCTCATCAAGGAAAGCGGCACCGGCGATGCAACCGCCATGGCCTATGACGCACTGAATCCGGAAGATGTGAAAAAAGTCTTCCAGGAAACCATTTCCGTGTACGGCCCCATCGACGGCCTCGTCAACTGCGTTGGCGCGGGACTTCCCCGCTCGGCGCTGGAAATCGACGAAGAGGCATTCGAGAAGATGTTCGACATGAACGTGAAGACCACTTATCGCGCCTGCTGGGCGATACTCCCCCATATGCAGGAACGAAGCAGCGGCAAAATCGTCAACTTCTCCTCGGTCGCGGGGCGCTCGGCCAGTGTGCTCCAGGGACCGCACTACTCAAGTGCGAAGGCCGCTGTCATCGGTCTGACGCGTCACCTTGCGCGTGAGTTCGGTCCCCATAACATCAACGTGAACGCGATAGCGCCAGGCGTCATCGGCACTGAGCGCATTCTCGCCCAAATGAACGACGCGCAAAGGCAAAGAGCAGAAACCGCCACGCCTCTGGGGCGCATCGGCAGCCCTGAAGACATCGCGGGCGTCGTCGCGTTTCTTGCATCCGAGGATGCGCGCCACGTCACCGGCGTCACCATCGACGTGAACGGGGGATATTTTCTCGCTTAGTCAGGAAAGAGATTTCTCCGGCGAACTGAAATCCTAGCCCTCGGGAGATTCCGCCTCCACGGGCACCGGCGCAGCAAAATCCTTAGGGCGCATCAACTGCATGGCAATCGAGACGATCATCAAGGCCAGCCCTGTCGTCTTGTACCACATTCCGTTCCAGAACAGGGCGGCGCCTGCCGCCCCCATGAGAATGCGGTCGAATGTCGTCAGGATGCGCAGGAAATAACCTTCCAGAGCCGCCGAGGTGCAGATAAAGCCCAGGGCCGCACTCACCCATACAAGGATGACCTGGTCCCAAGGTCCGTTGATCAGAATCGGCGTGTAAGCCATCAGGAGCGGCACGACGTAGAGCGGCTTCGCCAGCTTGAGAGATATGAAGCCCGTGCGCATGGGATCACACTGCGCGACGCCCGCGGCCACAAACGCACCGAGAGCGAAGGGAGGCGTAAGAGCGGCATCCTGACTCAGCCACAGGATGATCATGTGCGCGGTGAACATCGAGAGACCAAAGTCCATGAGTGCGGGACCGGCCAGGATGGCGATGAGAATGTAGCTCGCCGTAATCGTCATCCCCATACCCAGGATGTAACTGGCCAGTGCCACCAGAGCCACCGCCAGCCAGAGCATGTTGTTCGAATAGGAAAGAATGATGGCCGTCATCTTTTGCGCCAGATCGGGATGCGTGACGCCGGTCAGCACGAGTCCCATGACGCCTGCCGTCGCACCGATGACGAGCGAATTGACCGAACCCGTAACGAAGGCTTCGCCGATTTCGGAAACGATGCGACGTGCCTCCTGGTGCCGCCAGGCCAGGAAGCAACCGATCAAAACATAGAGATACACCGCGTCGCCGCCATAGAGGATGCTGGCAACGAAAACGGCCGCCTGCAACCCTACCAGATACCAGCACTTCTGTTTGATGGTACTCACTACGATGGAAGCGACGATGGCCCAGAAGCCCGCGAAAAAAGGCGAGAACTGCAAAATCAGGAGCATGATGAGCAAGGCGATGGGGAGAAGCAATATCCCGTCTTTTCTCAGCACACCCCAGAAATCAGGCAACTCGTCCTTGGTGAGGCCTTGCAAGTTGTTCTTGCTAGCGTAGTAGTGAACCGACATGAAGACCGAAAGATAATAGAGCATGGCGGGCACGAGGCTCACGAGCGCGACCTTGTAGTAGGGCGTTTCGGTCATCGCAGCGAGGATGAAAGCGGCCGACGCCATGATGGGAGGCATCAGGTGGCCGCCGATGCTGGCCACCGCCTCGGTCGCTGCGGCGTAGGTGGCCCGGAAACCCGCTCGCTTCATGAGGGGGATCGTGAAAGTTCCGGTGATGACGATGTTCGCCGCCCCGCTGCCCACGATGGACCCGACGAGACCGCTCGACACCACAGCCGCCTTCGCCGCTCCGCCCTTGAATCGTCCCACGAGCGCGAAGGCGAGATCGACGAACACGTCCCCCACCCTCGTGGCCTGAAGGAGCGCACCGAAAATCAGGAAGATGAACACCACCTGCGCATAAACGCGGGTGATGACACCATAAATGCCCGACTGGCTGTAGAGATAGCCCATCACGTAGCCGAACTCGGCACCCTTGTGCGAGAGCAATCCGGGGAATATCGGCCCCGCCCAGTCGTAGAACAGAAATACGACGGCGACAATCGGCAGCACCAGGCCGAGCACGCGACGGCACGTCTCCCATACGAGGCATGCGGCCATGAAGCCGAACACCACGTCGTTCCACTCCACGATGCCCGCCCGGGCACCCCTGTCGTCATAGAAATACATGAACTCGCACATGATGACGAAACTCAGAACGCACCAGAGCACGTCGAACCCCGACGGCCTGTCTTTCGGCGAACTGTCCCTGCAGGGATAGAGCATGAAAGTGAGAACGGAAGTAAGGCATATGAATATAGGCAGGGAGAACTGCTCCCCGTAATACGGGATGTAGGGAAATTCAAGTTGCACCAGTTTCAGGCTTCTGGGGCCGAAGACCGTGAAGCTTCCGTTAACCGCGCCGAAAAGAAAATACGCCGCGAATATGAAGCCCACCACGCGAAGCGCCCAGAGCGAATTCCCGCTCAATGTCCTCGTCGTGGCGAGGCCAGCCCCGAGGAAACTACCGATTTTTTCCAAGACGCTGCGAAAACTCAATGCACGATCCTCCAGGGACAATACTGTGCCCCCACCAAGGTGCTTTCGGCAAAAACGAGCTGCTCGTCACATCCACTGGCCGGAGAGAGAAAATCCCTCGGCCAGTGGATGATCAGGACTTCTTACTTGTTCGGCAATTTGTAGCCGACTTCCTTCCAATAACGCTCGGCACCCGGATGCACCTTCAGGTTAATAGCGGCCATTCCTTTCAGATCCGGAGCCGTTACGAAACCCGAAGCCCAGCCCTTGTGGACTTTCAGCAGGAACTCGCGACCCTTTTTCGAGAAATTGATGCGCGCCACCTCATAAACGACATCGTTGGGCACGTTGCAGCCCACGATGGTCCACGCGGCATAGCCGATTGTGGGCACCGGCTTGTCGACCCCGTTGTAGGCATTCTTGACGATGGTAGTCTTGAAATAAGCCGCGTTCGACTTGAGAAGTCCGTCACCTACTTTTCCGTCAACGGGAACGAGGGTGATGGGCAGCGAGGTCGCCAGCTTCAGGACAGCCGGCGAGGGCACGGGGTTCGGGATGGTGAAGGCGTCCAGACGTCCGTCCTTGATGGCGTCCGCCGCCACGTTCCAGTTCAGGTTCTCCTCGCGCACCTTGATTCCGGCGAGCGCCACGACGGTTCGCGTCATGAAGTGTGTGCTGCTGCCCCGGCGCGCGAAGCTCACGCGCTTGCCGTTCAGGTCGGCGACCGTCTTGATGCCCGAATCCTTTCTCACGGCGATGTGAAACTGCGAGACCGTGCCGGGTCCAAAGCCACACACATTCTTGTAGGGCTTTTTGAACATCTTCTTGCCCTTCAGCGCCAAGTCCACGAGCGTGGCCACACCCAGGGCGAACTCGGCCTTGCCGTTTTCAACCAGACGAATATCTTCCACCGCGCCGCGCGTGGTGAGGTTGTTCATCTCGACGGTCTTTGATTCCTTGGATACCAAAGCCGCGAGACCTCCCCAGATAACGTAGGCGGCAGCACCGGGCGCAGCGCCTGCGACCGAGGTCTTGATGCGGGCGGCCTCGGCGCCCGAGAACGACAGGCCGACCGCCAACGTGAACGCGACTGCTGCAATTGCAGCGTTTCTGAGATACTTCATCTGTTTCTCCTCCTTGGTGAATAGTGTAATGCCACGAAATAAAACGATTCCCGGAACGCCTGCAACAATGCGAGAATCAGGAACCCTCCCCTTCCTCGCGAAACATATCAATATCGCAATAGAGTTCGATGTAGTTTCCATCCGGATCGCAGAAATAAAAGGCGCGGTTCCCGCTGCCCTGTGCGAACCCGTCTCCTTCGGGACCGTGGACCAAAGGGCCGTATTCGATCCTGACCCCGCACTCCTTCACGTGGAGAAGTGCCTTGAGCCACTCTCCCCTGTTCGGAAGTTCGAAAGCCACGTGCTGAAAACCCGCCCTGGTCTCCGACATGGAATTGCCTGATTCGGGATACAGCCCCGCGGCCTCCTCCGGGGCCTAGAAGAAGACGACTTCATGATGGGTGACATCGCATCTCAAAAATACGGAAGCGCCTCCCGGCACCTTTGCACCAGGACCGCTCCTGCTCGTTACCTTGAAACCCAGCACGCGAGTATAGAAATCTTCCATCCTGGCCAGATCTTTCGTCCAGAAGCCGACGTGCCCGATTTTCGTGATCTTGAACATATAAAGCCGGTTCACGATGGCAGAGACGCCGGACGGAAAACATATGGAATAGACCCGCCTTCTCGGCCCCGCAAACACCCTCTGAATAAAAATACCGATGAGGGAGAACCTTAAACCACACAGGAGCACAAAAGCAAGAAAGCCCATAGTCATGCGATGAAAAGCCGGCCCGGATGCGGGAATGTTCGGGCAAGTACGTTCAACTCCCCTCATTGATTTCCGGAAATTCAGAGACCCAGCCCAGTTCCGCCTCGCACCAGCGGGCAGAGGAGAGAAGAGCGGCTTCACTGAAGCGGCGTCCGCCAAGTTGAATCCCGATCGGCAGGTTCTCATCTCCCCGGCCGACGGGAAGCGTGATGGCCGGAAATCCGATTTGCGTGAAAGGTTCGTTGAACAGGGCGTTTCCGGTGGATTCCTCAGCGATGGGGGGACGTTCCACATGGGAGGGCAAAACGACGAGATCGTAGTCCTGGATGAAATTCTCCATCCGCTCAATAAAGCGCGCGCGAAAGCGCAGGGCGTTCACGTAATGAACTGCAGGCGTCATCAGACCCGTGGAAATGTTTTTTCGAATATGGGGAGAATAAGCGTCCTGATTCTCCAGGAACATCCTGTCGTGATAGGCGGCCGCCTCAACGCGCATTATGATGCGGTGCGCCGCGTGCATCTCCTCCACGTCCACGGGCAGCCTCCCTTCTTCCACGTCGACGCCTTTGGCCTTCATGCTCGCCACGCATTCCTTGATGCGACCAGCCACCTCCTCGCTCGCGTGCGGGAGAAGGCCCTCTTTCCAGAAACAAACCCGTTCCGGCCTCATGGGTGCAGACGCTTCGGCGTAATCGGGCACGTCGACTTCCGGCGACTGGGTGTCTCGCCCGTCCGCTCCCGAAATGGCTGTAAGTACCCGCGCCGCATCCACAGCGCATCTCGTGATGATGCCGACATGGTCCAGGTTCCACGATACTGAAATCAGCCCGCTCCTCGGTATCCGGCCATACGTGGGTTTCAAGCCCACCACGCCGCAAAACGCAGAAGGCCGCAGGGTCGATCCGCCAGTCTGGCTGCCAAGCGCCGCCGGGACCATTCCTGCGGCGACAGCGGCCGCAGAACCACTGCTCGATCCGCCCGGGCTTCGCTTCAGATTCCATGGATTTCGTGTTTGCGAGGGATCAGAGGTGGCAAACTGCGTTGTGACCGTCTTGCCGAGACAAATCGCACCCGCATCCTTGAGACGTGTCGTGACGGTGGCGTCTTCATCCGGAATATCACCCTTGAGCAGCGGAGAGTTCGCCTCGCGCGGCAGGCCGACGACATCCACGATATCCTTATAGCCAATGGCGGCACCCCCGAGTGAGCCGCTCTCCTGACCTGCGGCAAGACGCTCATCAATCGCCTTTGCGCCCGCGAGTGCGCCTCCCCTGTCCACGTGTGCCCACGCCAGAATCTTTTCCTCCAGCATATCGATCCGATCCAGCAAGGAACGCGTCCATGCAGTAGCGGACAAACCGCCATCGTTGATGCTCATGAGCCCATCAGAAAGGCTCAAACGCCAATATTCACTCATTTGTCACTCCCCTGCTTTTGTATTGCTCGTCATGGTCGCCTGTCGAGTTCTTCCAGTTTCTCCAGTATCCTCACCAGATGAGATTTTCCCCCTGCCGGTGGCCGCCAACGCACATGCGTGACGGGCACATTCTGGTCCTTCAACTCATCCGCAAATGTCTCCAGGCCCAGATTCACGGCCCGAAGCGTCGTATTGCCCAAATCCTTCATGACTTACTCAACCCCGAGCAATTCCGGCTTTGCCAGTGCAGCGGCGAAACGCGTCGCCTGTGCGTTTGACGGAAGAACCGTTACGCCTGCACCCTGCAAAATTTTGACCTGCTCTTCGAACCCTTGCGGATCCTCCGCCGTGCCCACCACTGAAGCGACGAAGAGCGGACCTCTCTCCTGCCCATTGGCCTTACGTATCACCTCTGCCAGAGGACCCGCCGGTTCCTGTGCGCTCGCCCTGCCCAATATCAGATCGAACAAGACGATACTGACACCATCGTCTCCCGCGCATTGCGCAATCATCTCCGATCGGGGTTCGGGGTCGATCATGGGATGTGGTTTCCCCACCGTATAGCGATCGTCACCCAGGTCGAGAATTCTGTGGCGACCCGCATCCCCGTTCCAGGACACTTCCCCGAGCAACCTCTTCAGAATCAGATGGCTCTCGTGGGCAAGCGTACCTCCCGAGAAAAGTCCAAGAATACCCCCCCTCGCAGGTTCCCCTTTCGGATTCAGGGCATTGATTTTCTCTTTCACTTCTGCCTGAGTGAAAAAATTCTCCGGCCTGCAGGTTTCGCCTCTCAACATTGCCGCCACGGCGTTGCCGGCATCTTCCAACGTTTCGGCCCACCCGGGATTCTCCGTACCGAGAAAACAGACGACATGCGGCTTGCCAAAGGTTTCGAGCGCCTCTTCGATCCTGGGCAGAACTTCCGCACCGGGCGGCTTGGATATGAGTACGACTATTTCCGTACAGGCATCTTTCGACAGGAAATCAAGCGCGTGGAGTGTCATCAGCCCCCCCACTTTGGCGGACAAATCACGTCCGCCCACTCCGATTCCGTGGGATATCCCCTCGCCCAGAGCATCGAGTTGCGAAGCCACGGCCTGCAACCCCGTACCCGAGGCGGCGATGCAGCCCACGCGTCCCGGCTTCACCACGTTGGCGAAGCCCAGGCCCACGCCACCGATATACGCCGTTCCGCAGTCGGGACCCATCAGGAGCAAACCGCGCTCTATCGCTTCTTGCTTGAGCGTCACCTCGTCATCCACAGGCACGTTATCGCTGAACAGGAACACATGAAGCCCGTTTCGAATGGCACGCATCGTTTCTTTCGCAGCATAGTCACCGGGTATGGAGATCATCGCCAGATTGGCACCAGGCACTGCGGCGATTGCTCCCTCCAGACTTGATGGCAAAAAATCGCTTCCACCATTGCGTATTTCACCCGCTTGCGTGAGAAATGCCCTGGCCTCCTCAATTGCCATATGCGCGAGTGCTTGCGAATCCGCCTCCACGGCGAGAATCAAATCGTTCGGCCCGGCATCGATCTCGTCATCTGCGGTCAATCCCGCCTGCAGCAGAATCTCCAGATTCGCAGGCGTGCCCATGAGCGCTGCTACCTCGCTGACACCCGGCTTTTTGCCGATCTCGCGCGCGAGGCACATGAGTTTCACGGAATCCTGATAGGAAGAATGCAGGACAATCCTTGCGACCGGCAATTTCTTATTCTGCTTGTGCGGGTGCGACGAAAGGCTCTTGCATTTTTTCGATGGAAGCAGCCGAGAGCGTGTGTATCATCTCCGCCACTTCTTCGGCATACGCCGCAACACGCTCCTCATCTTCGAGGCCGAAGACCTCCCGCCCCATGTCAGCGAGTTGTACGGCGATCCCGGATTTCTCGTTCATCAGTTCCTCTCCCCGTCCTGGTTTTGGCGTAAAGCGAGGCTCCTGCGCTCGGGGTGCTGGCCACGCCAGCGCTCGAAGAGTTTCTGTTCGAGTCCAAGGCATGTGAGCGTCTTGCCCACCACGTGATCAATCAGATCCTCCATCGTCTGAGGATTGAAATAGAATCCAGGCGACGCTGGCAGTATAAAGACACCCATCAAGGCAAGTTTATGCATGTTTTCCAGGTGAATCGCCGAAAGAGGCATCTCGCGCGGCAGGAGGATGAGTCTTTTCTGTTCCTTGAGCATCACGTCCGCCGCGCGACATATGAGGTTCTCCCCTGTACCCGTCGCTATCTGGCCCAACGTCTTCATGGAACAAGGCGCCACTACCATCGCATCGAAACCCGCACTCCCGCTTGCAGGTCGCGCACCGATGTCACTTTCGGGATGGACGACGCTCGCCCATGACTGCAGTGTGGCAAGATCCACTGCCGTCTCATAAGTCAACACGCGGATGCCCGCCCTGGAAAGGACGAGATGCGTCTCCACTTCGGGATACGCATCGTGCAACACCTTCATCAGGCGAACGCCGTAAATCGATCCGGAAGCGCCCGTCACGCCCACCACCACTTTCATCGGAAAACTCCCGTTGGGTCAGAGCCTACAAACGCGCTTTCGCTATCTTGTCGTAATCACGATACAACAACGTGAAGTCATTTTCGATCATTCCGCGCTTGACGGCCTTTTCCAGAAATTCAAGCGTGGCTTCGCCATGTTCGGTATGCGCCCGGTGTTTCTTTCCCATCTTCACAGCCATGCCGACATCCTTGATCATGTTGTAGATACGCGATTTGCCGTCCCATTTCTCGGACAATATGTGGTTCGGAAAACGGAACTGGCTCGCATAGCTCCGCGCATTCGACACATTGAACACCTCGATCATGTCCTCGACCTTGAGGCCCACTCGTTCTGCCAGTTTCCCTCCCTCACACGTCGCCATGAAAATGGAGTGGCAGACCATGTTGTGGATGAGCTTCATGGCATGACCCGCACCGCTTTCACCGAGATAGAAGAGGTTGTCGGCAATGGGAACAAGGAACCGTTTCGTCCGGCGATAAGCCTTCTCGTCCCCGCCGATCATGAGCGTCAGCGTGCCCGCGGCGGCACCTGTAGCACCGCCGCTCATGCCGGCGTCGAGGTAGGCCACGCCCTTTGACTTTGCGCGACGGGCGATCCTGCGGCTTACGGCAGGATCTGAACTCGTGAAGTCGTAGATCACGAGATTCTTCCTCGCATTTGCCAGAACGCCCGCCCGCCCCTTGAGAGCCTCTTGAATTTCAGGAGAACCCGGAACCACGAAGATAATAATGCGCGCCTGCCCCGCCATTTCGCCAGGCTCAATGACCTCAACGCCCCGTTTTTTCTCCCAAGGCTTTCTCGCCTCAGGCACTACGTCCCAGACCATCAGAGGAATCTTGGCTTTGTGGAGATTGGCGGCGACACCGCGCCCCATGTTCCCCAAACCGACTACACCTATTTTCGCTTGTGCCATTTCCGGTTTCTCTATCTCCTGTGCCTGCCCGACGACTAGTCCCGGGCCGTAGCGGACGAATATGTCTTGAGCGGATCTGTATCGAACAGAATCTCGCCGTCTTCTCCGAGTGTAAGGCGCGTTACGAAACTGCAATCCGCCTCGTTCGTCTCGGGGTAATCCAACCGGAAATGTGCCCCCCGGCTCTCATTTCTGTTGAGGGCGGCGGTAGCAAGGAGTTTCCCCAACAGCGCAAGGTTCCGTACCGAGAGCGCGCTTTCGAGTTCCTGCCCTTTCGTTTTCTCGGAGGTGCGCGCGCCGTCATCCAGCCTCATATTCGGAATCTCCTCGTTCTCGATGCGTGCATATTCTTCCAGTGCGTGCCGGCAGCCATCGGCATCCCGTATGGGCCCCAGTTTCTCGTGCGCGAGCATCCGGCAACGCATGCGGACATCTTTCTGGAGTGGTCCGTCTTCACGCCCGATGAGTGCTTCCAGCCAGGCACGATCGGCCTCGGGAATATCGCCGAAAACCGGAGGTGCGTCCTGTTCGCTTTCTTTCACTTTTCCGGAGACCGCCCGGCCAGTCCGTCTCCCGTACACCAGAGAAGCCGAAAGAGCGGAGCCGCCGATACGGTTACCACCATGAATGCCGCCCCCTGTCTCACCTGCAGCCCAAAGGCCCGGCACGCTCGTTCTGCCGTCGACATCTATCTCAAGCCCGCCAAGCCATGTATGGCTTCCCGGGGCCACCTCCAGAGGCGTTTTCGCAATATCGATGCCGCGTGAGAGGCAGGTCTTGTACACGTGGGGGATCTGTTTCTGGATCGTCTCCATGGGAACCTTCGTCGCATCCATGTAGATGCCGCCCGTCAGGCCCGCGCGGCCTGCGTGAATCTCTTTCGCCATGGCGAGTATTACCTCGCTGCGCGTGCTTTTTTCCGCTGTATCGGGAAAATATCGCTTCAGGAACGCCTCTCCCTCCTGATTCAGGAAAATGGCGCCCGCGTTGATGAAACCCGTCGGATGCGGAGCGAAACCGAAAAGTTCCTCGGGTGCGCAGCACATGGCCTGAAAATCGATCATCTCGATACCGAGAAGAGAAGCACCTGCCCGGAATCCCAGCACGTAGCCGTCGCCCGTCACTTGGGGCGGATTGTCGTTCACGTAGAAAAGACCGCTTCCTCCGCCGGTGGCCAGAATTACCTCGCGCGCGGCGTAGGCCATGAGGCAGCCGCGCGAGTAGTCGACTCCCCACGCGCCGATGACGTGGCCATTTTCCGTAATGAGGTCCACGATGGCCGTATGCGGGTGCTGGCCGATACGGGCGTCGCTCCTCAACCTCTTCGAGAGCACCTTGGTGGCCATGTTGCCCGTGGTGTCGTGGTGATGCAGGGCGCGGGGA
Organism: bacterium; assembly: GCA_965200245.1. Taxonomy (GTDB): domain Bacteria; phylum UBA8248; class UBA8248; order UBA8248; family UBA8248; genus Bin107. Next base: position 415,196 of record CBDATS010000015.1, read on the forward strand.
TAGGTGTGGCTCGGGAACATCTTGAGGTCGAGGTCCCCATTATCGTCCGTGATGAATTCCGCTCCCCATTCGCGCAGGTCGTGTACCACGTCGATGATGTCGTGGACCCAGGTTTTCGCCAGCTCGGGATCGATGAGTTCGCCGCCGTATCTGAGAATTTCCTGCAGGTGAAGTTCGGGGCTGTCGCCCGGCGCCATCGCCGCTGCGAAACCACCTCTCGCCACGGTCGTCGTGCCGCTCGTGGCGCGGCCCTTGGTTGCCTGTATCACGCGTACACCCGCCTGCGCACACTCGAAAGCGGCCATCGTGCCCGCCGCGCCTCCGCCCACGATCAACACGTCGGTCTCGTGGCGTTCTGTCGCGATGTTCCCTGCCATCCGAATCGTCCTCTCGTACCGATGATTTGTGAATATGAAAAACCGGAGGGCATCTTAAAACATTTCAGGAAAAAAGACTCCCTGCGATAGATGGCATGCTGATTTATCCGCCCCGCGCAAGCATTTCGATCATCTTGTCGGCACACGCATCTGCGAAGGTCGAATCGTTGATGTGCATATCGAGCGATACGATCTCACCCGCCTTCAGGTGCTCCCGAAGCGATGCAACAAAAGCGGCGTCTACCTCCGGTTGACGCCAATAGCCCGCATCGCGCCCTTCCAGATCGTGTGCCTTCCGCTTGGTGTGTTCGCTGTAGCCCCTGTCAGGAATCAGCACCGAGAAGGGCCCCATGGCCCGGTTCAGCTTTTCCGCCATCAGGACGCCGAGCGCCTCGAATTCCTCCCTGTTGGTGCGCATGAGGAGATTCTGGGCGTTGTACTGGAAAAATGCCCTGCTCCGGTATTTCTCGGGCACCTGACCCGTCCAGAAATTCGCGTGATCGAGCGCGCCCGGAACAACGACCTGGGGAATGCCCGCGGCCCCCGCCGCCTCAAGCCTGCCCTCGCCCGCGCTGTATACGCCGTCCACGAGCAGGTCGGTGAGTTCGTGCGTGGTAACGTCTACCACGCCCGCTAACTCACCCAACCCGGCCAGGGATTCGAGAGCGCGCCCGCCGGGTCCTGAGGCGTGAAAGAACATGACCTCATAACCCGCCTCGGTGAGCCTCTTCTCCACACGTTCGACACACGCCGCCGTCCCGCCAAAAGAAGACACACCGATCAAGGGCGGCGCGGGGTGTTCGATCTCTTCCGCTGTGTTCCTTCCCTTCACCATCCCTGTGAGAGCCAGGGCCGCATTCGTGAGCACCCCACGCGTGATGCGGTTAAGGGATATGTCGCCAATGGAGGGAAACATGATGATGTCGCTTTCGGCCACGTACCATTGCACGGCCGCCGTAGCGGCGACAACGCTCACCATCACCTTGGGGGTGAGGGGCGGCAGCGCGCGCATGATGGAGCAGGCCATCGAGGTGCCGTTCGCACCGCCGAGGCCGGCTGCCCCGTGTATCTCGCCCTTTTGAAACTTTTCGGACACAATCCGCTTGCCGCCTGCCATCATTATCTCGGAAGCCGCGTTTCTCTCCATACCGGCCAGATCGTCCCAACCCTTCCCCGCGGCACTGGCCACCTCGGCTCCACTCACGTCAGCGCCCCCTGCTCCGTGCGGTTTGCAGGAGATATCCACCAGGAGGGGTTTCACGCCCGATTCCGCGAGCGCATCCGCCAGAAAACGCGCCTCTGCCCCCTTGCTGTCCATCGTCACCAAAACCGCCACAGCCGGAATCGACATTTTCCCCTTATCCCACAATACACATCAGAAAAGTTATGCTGAAAGGACGCGATATTATTTGCGCAGCCGCACCGACTTGAAGCCCTGCGCCGCTTTCGGCACCGCATCCTCCACCGGAAAGCGTTCGGCGGATGAACCGCCCACATAGCCGTCGAAGCGGGTCTCCAAGTCGAGAAGCTTCTCGAAGTCGGCGGGTGTTTCTATTGCGCCCCCGTGACAAGTGAATATTCTCTTTTCATATTTCGGCAACAGGGCGTCGAAGACAGCCGCCGCCCGTTGCGCGGCTTCTTCAAGCGGCATTACGGTTTTGGAGCCAATGGAACCGCCAGAACTGTTCCCGAAGTGAATGATAATATTGTCTACGCCAGCCTCGGCCATGGCGAGGGCCTCATCCGGTGTTGTGGTAAAGGCTTTTGTGAACAGGCCCTTGTTCCCGGCGTATTCCAGTAAATCCACCTCTTTTGAAAAACCCATGCCGGTTTCTTCCAGGTCTTTTCTGAAGTTTCCGTCGATAAGGGCGACGGTGGGACAGTTCATCACCCCCTGAAAGCCGGCCGTCCCGATTCTGTCCACGAAGGAGAACATGTTCCTCGTCGGGTCGGTCCCCAGAAGGCCCGCGATGACAGGACATTCCTTCACCACGTTCAGTATGGATCGCTCGCCCAATTCGAGAGTAATGGCGTTCGCGTCTCCGATGGGCAGATAGCCCGCCATTGAACTTAAACCCTGCATCCGGTAATAGGCGAGATTGAAGGTGGTGACGAGGTCTGCTCCGCCACGTGCGGCGAATTTTGCCGTGATCCCACTTCCGCAAAGCGCGTCGTAGACGGCGCGTCCGGCGTCCCTCTCGGCCCACAGACGATCCACGATGTCATTCCTGGACAGGCTCATAAATATATTACCTCCTGAATATCAACCACTTACATATAATTTTCGAGAAATTACACAACATGCCAGCATATAAGTATTTATCGGAAATTAGCATGTGGTGAGCCCAAAAATTTTTCACTTGCTACCATTGCCGTCTTTGTGTGACAATAGGCCATCGAAAGGGTAGGCGATATATTGCCTTCAAAATCATAGTGTTCTAGGGGAAAGTTCGAGTGGTCCCGTTCGCCCGGGCCGCTCCGCCCCGAACTGGGTGGAGCGGCACGGGGCCATATAGTTCCGTGGAACGGTCCGATAGAAAATCTCCAATCTGGTTCAAGTCCTGTCCGCCAAGAAGGCTTCGCCCACGAGCATTCCTCCAAGTACAAGAAAAAGAAGAGCGCCCAGATCGATGAGCCTCAGGATGGAACGCAGCGGATCCGAGTCGTCCGCAGGCAAGTCGCGCACGTCGAGTTTATCCAGCTTTTGCCTGAATGTGCCCATCTCCATAGGAGAGATATTCGCTTCCGATGCGGGCGTGTTGACGGCCACAAAATGTTTTTCATCAGGTGTAAGCACACGATAAAAACCGGCGCGCCAAGCATCGCGGTAATAGGCCACCGCACCTCCGCTTCCAGATTTCCCTAACCTCAGCCTGTTTGCGGATTCGGTTTCAGAAGTCACTCTATTCTCCTCAAACTGAATCGCGCGCTCCTCTCGGTCGGGGCCTTGTACCTGTACGGCCTCCCCGACCCGTCTTGTAGACGCCCTGATCTCGAACATGTCACCTGCGTCTGTGGATGATGACACTCCTTTTCGGGCACCTCCCAAAAAATCGGAAACCCCTCTAATAAAAGGAACAAAAACGGGCCGCACGGCAAGGTCGGTCCAGTCCCGATCACAAGTAGAACCCCAAACAATCACCTGCCCCGCACCCATCGATCCGGCCACCAAGATGGGGGTTCCGTCGGGAAGCTCCAGCAAGGCGCGCCCGCCCCTCGATGACTCAAGAGGCGTAATACGAGCGAGACGCAAGGCGGAGAAAAACCGTCCACCGTTCGCCCCCAGCAAAGAGAAGACCGGGTGTGTTTCTTCCCCCGAGGTGATCTTGAGACTCCGGGAGGGTCGTAACGTCACGGGTCCTCTTCTCGTGGCAGGAAGCCAGTCAAGCGCTGGCCTCTTCCCACTCGACAGTTCGCCTGCAGCCCAGAGAAGGCCGCCGCCTTTCTCGACGAAACTTCTCAGCCTCTGCCTCCCCGGCTCGGGCCAGTTCCCCACGTTGCAGGCGATGACGTAGTCGTACTCATCCCACGCGACATTGTTCAGTTCATAAGACGCCACCACTCGCGTCAGGACCGGGGATTCTCCGCCCGGAGGGGCCGCACTCAAGGAGTTCACTATGAAAAAGGTTTCGCTGTCCTGGAGCCCACGTTTCGGATCTCCGTCAATGATCAGGGCACGCAGACGCTTTCCGATGCCGGCAGCAAAATAGAAGCGGTTTGTCGCCGAAAGATTGTCTTTCGGTAATTCGAGGCGTCCGAAGAGCACGCCCGTTTTCGGTGCGTTCACCCGGAAACTTACCGGGGTCGATGCGTTCGGCTCAACATCCAGTTCAACCGTTTCCTGCAGTTCTTCTCCCACGTACAACTGAACGGGCACTTTGGACTTCGGAACTTCTCCCCGGTTGAAGACGCGCGCCCCGATCGTGAAGGAAAAACCCGCCTTTGGCGGCCAGGGTTTCATCTTCACGTCCTGAAAACTCATATCCTCCACACCGGCTTCGGGAGCCACGCGCACGAACTGCAGATGAACGTGCGGGTTCCATTCCTTGAGATTTCGAATCTGGAAAGATTCCCAATCGCCCCGGGCGAAATCACTGAAAACGACGATGTCTCTCCTCCCCGCCCTGTTCGATGCGCCCTCCAGCGCCTGCTGAACGACACGGGCAGGATCCCCCTTGCCGTCCGTCAGGCGCACTCTCTCCAGCGCAGCGAATGCCTCCTTGCGGTTCAACTCCTTCAGCGGAAAGTCAGTCGATTCACCGGCCGTCACAAGGATACTCATGCGATCGGAACTGTACATATCCTCGATCATCCGCCTGACGGCACGCCTGGACGCTTCAAAGCGGCTGCCTTTTTCCGTTTCGAACGCCATGCTCGCAGAGTTGTCGATCACTGCGACGGTGTGGACCGGGAACCATCCGATGCCGGCCACACCGCCTTCGGTTTCAAGAAGGGGGCGCGACGCCAGGAAGATGATTATTCCCACGGCGCATATGCGAAGGAGCAGGAGTATCCAGTTTCTGAGCCTGCTTCGATTCGTGATGCGGCGCTGCGTTCTGAGCAGAAACTCGAAGGTGGGAAGCCTGTACCTTCGGACGAGGCGCCTCCTGAGCAGGTGGATCAGAATGGGCAACAATACAAGTCCCATCCCCCAAAGCAGCGCGCCGTGCAAGAATTGAAAACCCAAGTTCCCTTCTCCCCGAACGCCTCGTTACACTCTCGACCGGCTGCGCCATGCCAGAAACCGGACGAGTCCTCTGTCGAGCGGCTCGGCAGTGGAGACGAGGTGATAGTCCACCCCCAGATCCGCGCAACGTTCACGCGTCTGTTCGAGAAATTCCTCCAGAAGACCGAGGTAGGGTCTTTTTACCACCTCGCATTCCACCGTGATGTTCCTGTCCGTCTCGACGTCATCCATCCTGGCGAGACCCTCAAAGGGAAATTCAAGCTCCATACTGTCGAGAATCTGGAAAACGATGACGTCGTTTCCCTTGAGGCACAGCAGCTTGAGCGCCTGTTCCACGATTTCGGGATCATCAAGCAGATCGGAAATGATGACGACAAGTCCCCTGCGCTTCAGGCGTTCTGCCAGCGCAAGCATGGAACGGGCGATTCCCGTTCCGCCTTCCGGCCTGGCCGCCTGAAGACCTGCCAGCAACGTCAGAAGATGTTTCCTTATGGACTTCGTTGGAATCTGTGCGTCTTCCGTCTCACTGGAAACCACAAGGCCCACCGAATCGGACTGGCCCAACAGCAAATGGGCCACCGCCGAGGACAGCGTGGCTGCATATTCCCACTTGCTCAGGGCGCCGTCGCCGAAATCCATCGAGGCACTTGCATCGACGACGAGATACGCATGGAGATTCGTCTCATCCTCGAATTGCTTTACCAGGTAGCGGTCGAATTTTCCGTAGGCTTTCCAGTCGATGTGCCGCAGTTCGTCGCCGGGCGAATAAGCCCTGTGTTCTTCGAAATCGACGCTGAATCCCCGCGAACGGCTCCTGTGCACGCCACTCATCAAACCCTCGACCACGTGACGGGCCCGTAACTGAAGGTTGGAGAGTCGTGAAATAACGACAGGGTCGAAATACTGAGCCGAATTCAAGGCAATTCCCTTTGAGCAGATGCCTACGCGGCTTCCGTGCTCTCCGCCGGGGGTGCAATGGTCTCGAGCAGTTGCCGTATCAAAGAGACGGCGTCATGGCCCTCTGCCTGGCCCCGGAAGTTCACCAGAATCCTGTGCCTCAGCACGGGTTCGGCCAGTGCCCTTACATCCTCTATGGTGGCGGCGTAACGCCCCCGCAGGAGGGCCCGTGCACGCGCGCCCAAAATCAGATACTGGCTCGCTCTCGGACCCGCACCCCACTCCACGAAACGGCGAACGAAGTCGGGCGCCGTTTCATCGTCGGGACGCGATGCACGAGCGAGCGACACGGCGTACTCCACCAGGTAGGGAGCCGCAGGCACACGGCGCACCAGTTCCTGAAACGCCAGAATCTCCTCGCTGTCCATAATCTCTTCGAGTTTCGGGTCGTAGTTCGAAGTTGTTTGCGCGACGATTTCCTTTTCTTCTGCGAGGCTGGGATACGACACCCCGATCTCGAACATGAACCTGTCCAGTTGCGCCTCGGGAAGCGGATAGGTACCTTCCTGTTCTACTGGATTCTGGGTCGCCAGGACAAAAAACGGCGGCGTCAGGTAATGCGCCTGCCCGCCAGCCGTTATATGCAGTTCCTGCATGGCCTGCAGGAGAGCTGCCTGCGTTTTGGGCGATGTGCGGTTGATCTCGTCCGCCAGTAGTATCTGCGTGAAAATGGGCCCACGAATGAAGCGGAATGAGCGCCTCCCCTCCATGGTGTCGTCCAGAATGTCCGTGCCCGTAATGTCCGACGGCATAAGATCGGGCGTGAACTGTATCCGATTGAAATCGAGTTGCAGTACTCGCGCCAGAGTACGTATCAGCAATGTTTTCGCCAGTCCCGGAACGCCGACCAGAAGGCTGTGACCCTTTGAGAGCAGAGCTATCAAAACCAGATCGATGACCTCTGCCTGACCGACGATGATCTTGTGCACCTGCTCGAGAATGGCGTCGCGCTTCACGCCTATCTCGCGCGCCACTTCCACATCCGCCTCGCTCATGTTCGAAGCTTCGTTTTCCACATTGCCTGTCACATCGTTCATTCTCATCGCCTCTCTGTGGATTCAGCGCGACGCCAGGGCACGCAGCGCATCACGCGCCCGCTTCGCCTGTTCCGTCTTGCCGGTTCTTTCGTAATACGCCAACAGGCGCTCATGCGCTAACCGAATAAAGGGATTGATCTGCAAAACCTCTTCCCATGCCCTGATGGCGCGCTCCGTTTTCCCGCCCATTTCGCTCGCCAGCGCGCTGTGCACATGTGTCATCGCGTAATCCGGATCTATCTCCAGAGCTTTCTGAATGTGCCGCTCAGCCTCGGGAATCATTCCCAGTTGTATCTCTATCTGGGCCGCGCGGTTGAGCAGGGGTTGCGAATGCGGCTCATCGCGCAGGGCGCGGCGATATTCTATGAGAGCCGCCCTCATTCTTCCCCGAAATGAAAGCCTGTCACCCAGTCTCATGCGCCTTCTGGCCGTGGCGCTCTTGAGTGCGGCCAGATCGATCGAGCGCTCACCCATCGGGCCCTTGGGCTTGAGCTTCGGCATGGTGACCTCCGAACCTCCCTGTTCCCGGAGGGGAAGTGTCTTGAGGTCTTCAATCCAGAGTTTTTCAAACCCTCCCAAATCCACACCGGCGAGCAGCCGAAGACCAGGCTCTGCACTCTGGGGCGGACCGGTGGCCTCGAGTTCCACGAGGCTCGCCCGACTTTGGTGGATCATCCCGGGGTTCGCCTCCCCGTGCATTGGCGGTCCCTGCGTTTTTGGTGCAGGCGCGGCGTCCCTTATGCCCGCCAGCAAGCGGACGATCGCGTCATCGCCCATTGTGCGCCGGATGAAATCAACGGCCGAAGCCGCTTCCGCGTAGGCAAGATGTATCTGTTGAGGTGTGTCCAGATAGATGAGGCTCGGTTCCATTTTCCTGAACGGAACGTAGTCGTTCGTCTTCCTCGCGTTGTACAGCAAAGCTTCCTCACCCGGGTGAAGGAAACCGGATTCCTGGCCCCGCCATTTTTTCTCCATATACTTGGCGATTCCCTCGTGCAACCAGATGGGAGCACGGTTCTTCGTGGCCAGCACGACAAGATAGTGGATGTACTCGTGCGCCGCGGTATCGAGCCAGCGGTAGCCACGCAGGAGCGCACCGGGGGAGAGAAACATCACCTTGTTGAACTTGCAGACCCCGACCGCGCCCTTGTCCTCGATGTCACGCCTCGAAAGAGTGGATGAGCGATGGAAGCGGACAGTATCCGAAAAAAGCTCTACGCGAATCCGGGCCCTGGGCCGGACACCCAATTCCTCACCGTATCGATCGTAAGCCTTCTCCAGTGCATCACCCAGATACGGGAGCAACGCACCGTCTTCCCCGGGATCGTACCAAATGTCGAAATGCTGCGTTTCGTAGACCTTGAATCCCTTGAGCGCCGATTGTGTCTGGCGCACATGCAGTCGCAACTCGAGCCATTCGCTGTCACCCGGCCGTTTTTTGAGCGCCGCGTTGAGATTCGTGATCGATTCTGAAAATCGTCCTTCCAGGTAATCCGCGGCTCCTGAAAGCGCTCGCCATGACGCCAGGCCGGGAAATCTGGCCTCAAGTTCCGCAATTTTCTTTCGCGCAGCCTCCAGGTTCCATGCCCTGAGTTCATCGACCACTGCGTCATAGCCCAAGGGCCGCGCCGTAAGTTGTGAAAGCGGTACCGGACGATTAACGGTATGCGCCCGGGCAGGAGAAATGGACGCCGCCGTCAGGAGAATTGCGCAAATAAATCGTGTGAAAATTCTTTTCGGTATCATTTTGTCAACCTGTCGAAATAGTCTTCGATTTCGCCGCGCATCCCGCCCGGCAGGCCCTCCTTCATCGCCTCCATAATCTCTTCCCTGTATTTGGCGGGCACCTTGTACCGTTCCCTGTCGGGAATCAGCACCTCGCTGAACTGGGTGCCGAGATTACCCTCCTCCTCCCTGCCCCGGTCGTTCGAGGCACGCGGCTGGGGAAAATTCGGGTTCCTGGACCACCAAGGCCTTTGCCCTCCCATGCCCGGCCCCAAAGCGCCGAATCCCCTGGGCGTGCCCATACCCATGCTGCCCCTCTGGGCCATCTGCTGCATGGCCTGCTGCATGGAATTCTGGCCCTCGGTGAGCTTGCGTATGGCTTCTTCCTCTGGGGGGACAGCGCGGAAGGAACTGCGCTTCGCCAAAGAAGCCGTGGCTTGCTCCATCGCCTTTCCTGCCTCGGAGATCCTGCGCAGAATGCTCGGGTTGATGAAAGGGTATACCTGCATCATCTGACGCAAGCGCCGCTCGAAAACTCCCAGACGCCGTCGCAAGTCCTCCTGCCGGCCATGCAGGCCGTCGAGTTTGGCAATTTCCGTGCCCGCGGCGTCTTTTTCGGATTTCCCCAGGAGCATTTCCAGGCTTTTCGTCACATCCTTCCAGGATACCGCACGAGAACGCCGGGGAGGTGCAAAAATGGGGGAATCATTCGCATCCAGGGCCACATGCGGCGCTGTACCCGGCACAAATGCTTGAGGCTCAGGCCCTGTCAAATCATCGGCAGATCCAGTCCTGTCCCGAGAATTTTCCTCCGCTTTCAACACTCCTCCCGCCAGTGACGCATGGCCGTTGTCTTCGCGGTCTTCGGCCGATTTCGGCGCACCTTTCCCCTTCTCAGCCATCACCTGTGGCCGGACGCAGGGAGATTCATCAAGCTTAGCCGCCCACTCCGGCAACCTCTGGAAAACAATCCCCCACTCTTCCCTCTTGAGCATCGAGTCAAATTCAGAGAGTACCTGTATCTTCTCGCGCTGGATTTTTTCGGCGCGTTCCTCTGGAGAGAGATTTTTCTCGCGTTCGGGCCGGCCCTGCATCGAAATGCCGGGATCCGCCGGCTCGTCCTTCTTCTCCGTTTCGTGTTTCACGAAACAATCGGATGGAAGCGGTTTGGCGGCTGTCTCGTTTTCAGTCTTCCAATACGCCCGCGCGTTTTTCGATATGGCTGCGGCCTCCTGCGTCCATTTTTTCTTGATGCGATCCACCACGTTCTCGAGCACTCCGACCGTCTCGCCCAGGATGGCCTGCTGCTGTTCCACGATTTTGGCCAATTCACTCTGCTGGCGCTGGATGGGCCGGCCTCCGCGCTGGCTCATCATCTGACGGCGCTGCATGCCGCGCAGCGCCATGCGCATTCTCTGCAACTGGCTCATCAGACGCCGGAGTTCCTCCAGCGCGCCCTGGAAATTATTACGGCGCATCATCTCCCGAACACGATCAAAGGCGCGCATCATGTCCTGCATGGGCATCTCGCGCATGCTGCGCTGGTTCATGAACTCCCTCGGCATGCGCTGGGCCAGCGAAGCCATCTGTTGCATCAGATTTCCCAACTGTTCCCTGAGTTTCGCCAGTTCCTTTTCCACCCGCTGGACCGCCTCTTCGTCTGCGCCCATACTGCGCATTTTCTCAAGCGCCTGCTCGATGGCTCTCTGTCTCTGGATCATCGATTCCGTGGTGCGGCCCGCCCTGTCGACGCGGACGTTGCGCTGCATCTCCTCACCCATCGTGGCGAGGCGTTCGAGCGTTTCAGTCGCCTCTTCCTGATGCGCGGCTATCTCTCGTTCCAGCCTCTCCCTTTGCGCTTTGTCGTTCTTGCCCAACTTCGATAATTTCGACAGGGGTTCGAGATATTGCGAAATCGCTTCGCGCAGCTGTCGTTCGAGGGTGGATAAATCCATATTCGAGAGTGACTCGCGCGGATTCTTTGGTTTCAACATGGACCGGGTGCGCTTGATGCGGTCGAGAACCCGGGTGGCCTTCGCCATGATCGACTCGCTCCCTCGATCGTTCCTGTCCGTTTCTTTTGTTCCCTTCGCCCTATCATCCGGCGGGAGGTCCTTCTCCAGATAGTCGCCCAGCAGGTCGAGCAGTTCGTTTGAAATTTCGCCCAGGTTCCTGTCCAACCCAGCCATTACGGCTTCTCTGTCGCGTATTTTTATGCGATAGATCTTGCTCGTCCCGAATTTGGGTCCGCCCACCGTGTCCGTGTCCGACGCAATGAAGCGATAGGAAAGAACGCCTCCCGGCCGTATGCCCATGGTCCCGAGATCAAATTCATAGCGGCCTAGCACATCCAGTTTGGGAGTTTCGCCGCTCCACACCTTGATTTTCCTCGGTTTGCCACTCCCGAGCCTGACTTCGAGATGTACAGCCTTGAGTCCGAAATCATCGGACGCCCGGTATTTCACTGTCACACGCTCGTCGGATTCCAGTGTGAGGTCCTTGTCCGGATCCGTCACCATGACATCAGGATAAGTGTCGGGAATGATGTCGATCTGGTAACGCTGGGGCGCGAGATTCGAAAATCCGTGCGCGTCCTTGAGGCGCACCTGGTAGGAACCCGCACCGCCCAGGATCATCTTCCCGCTCAGCAAATTGTCGTTCTCGGCAGAATTGAGCGGTAATCGCCAACCGTCGGCGAGGGAGATGAGTGCTTCCTGAACCGGCTTGTTCGTCTTGACGGCCAAATGAACTTCAGAACCCATGTAGGCTCTGATATGGCCGCCGTTTTTCCCCTTTGCCGGCTTGAGTTTCGTATATTCGGGCGGAAACTGGACTACCTCGATAGATTCCACCCTCGGCGGAGCGATCACACGAAAATCGAGAGTCCGGGAACGGAACCTACCCGTACGCGCCGTAATCTGGGCATTGTCTCCTGCCGCCAGCCAGTTGGCCCGGAATTCGTGCGGGGCCGCTTTCTCCATACCGATGGTTGCCACGGAATCCGGACCCTGGCGCACTTCCAACTCCACAGAACCCACTTCCCGTCCCCTCGTCCTGACTTCGAGTGACACGGGCATTCCGGGCAGAAGCGTCGTGCGTTCCACCCAAATCTCCAGATGAGTGATTCGCGAGGGCATAAGGTCCGCTGCGTTCGCCAGAAGGTAGCCCGCGCGCGGATAGAGTCCCGGCCAGACAAACGCAATGAGTAACACTGCGATCCCAAGACAGCCTGCGAGTCGCCAAAGAGTTTGGAAACCGGCCCAGGATACGTATGTCCCCGGATCAAGCGTTTCCACCTCCCGCCTGGTGTCGCTCACCATGGCGTCGATGAGTGCGGGTGAAGTGGGGTCGTCGTCGCCGAGTTCTTCTTTGCGCGGGAAAAGTTGCAGCGAACTGATGAGATTGCTGCCCAGATCCGGGTGGGTCTCTTCAATGTCGAGCGCGATCCTTTCGCGTCTCGGTCGGCGGGTCGCCTTCCACCAGAAGTGCATGAGCAATGCGCCAAGAAGCGCAACCGCCAGACCGGCGTAGATAATGGCGGAATAACCAAAACGGGGCTGGGCAACGACCGCCGCTGGCGCGAGCAGCAAGACGACCAAAACGCCGATCAGAAGCACGATCCCCGCCTCGAGTCGCCGGACTTTGAGGCGGGCCCTGATTACAGAATCGAGAAACTCGGTTATCTTTTTGAATGAGTGGTCGGCCAAGTCTCGTTTCCCTCATATGAATTGAGCGTCGAGAAGCATGTGTGAAATATTGTTATATCCCTTGAATTATTCCACCCTTTCTATCACAACCACGCCGATTCCGGGCGTTCAGGCAAGCCCCCATAGTCTCCGGATGGTCCACTCCAGACCCGGCAAAAGAATGAGAATCATGCCGATCCAGGGGATACTCCAAAGCCGCACATCGCGCACTTCCATCACCTTGTGCGGCACCTTGCCCTCCAGGGCTTCAAGGACACGGGAAGTCAGATTTTCACTCCCCACCGTGTCAGCCCGGAAAAACAGTCCACCCGTGTGCTTCGCCAGGAACTGCAGATTCTCCCAGCGCGGACTCACGTCGGCCCATTCCGCCCTGCCCGCTTCCCGGCCGATGCCAATCGTGCGCACCGCTTCACCAATGACGCTGCCATCCTGGACGGCCGTCATTTTCGCACGGTAACTCCCGTTCCCCCGGGGACGAAAACGGACTTCGAATTCCCGCGAGTCAGGGCGATAGCGCGCCGGGTAGCGATTGGTGACACCGTAAGGATCGCGAAGTTCAACGCGTACCTGCGCCGCACGGGCGGGTTCGTAGGATTCGTCCCGCACCTGCATCCTGAGGATGTAGTTTCCGTCCTTGGCCTGTTCCGCCTCCGGGAGAATCTGGACCTGAGAGCTTCCCGGATCGCCCGACAGCCACCGAGTCATTTGCGCAATCAGGCGGATGTAGAGGCGGTTCGTCTTCTCTGCCGCCACCATGCCGAAATTCCATCGCCATATGTCGCTCGAGAAGACCGTGACCACCCTGCCCTCGCCGACTCGCTTCGTCGCGAGAAGGGGAACCCTCGCCTCTTTCGTTGAAACGAGGATCTGTCCTTTTCCGAACGGCGTCGTCGTATTGATTCGCCTTAAAACCGGAAGGGAAGCCCACAGGTTCTTGTTCTCCTCGAGATCCGAGGAGAGTTGTGTGATGGGATGCCTGCCGCCGACGGGCGTTAGCCGAAGAAGCAGGCGCCTTTGATCCTGATAGTCACCCCCTTGCTGCAAGCGCACGGGAAGAAGGTCTTCGATCGGGCTTCGGTAGTAGCCTCCTGCACTGAAAGAATGCCTGCCGCCGAGTATGAGCAGCCCACCACCTTTCCGAACGAATTCTCCCACACGTTTGAGGTAGTAGTTGCTGAAATACTCCTGGGCAGAGAAATTATCGAAAACCACGATCTCGAAATTCTTGAGTTCCTCCAGAAACAGCTTGTCCACCGGGAACGGGACGAGACTCAAATCTCTGGTCGGAACGCCCGGATCGTCTTCCGAGGTCCGGAGAAAGACGAACGACACCAGGTCGATGGCGGGGTCACGCTTGAGCGCCATTCGCAAGAAACGATAGTTCCAGGTGGGAGAACCTGTAATGGTCAATACCCGAATCTTGTCGCGTCTCACTTCCAGGGGAATCTCGACTCTGTTGTTCGATTCCACTATCTCGCCGCGCTGAACAGGCGTGACCACGCTGAGTACCTGGCTTCCCACCTCGTTCGGTGTGAAGCTGAATTTCACCAACCTGCGCAACGGGCTGCGCGTCACGTCTATCGATTGCGTCCTGATGATTCGGCCCTCGCGCGTCAAGGCGACCGGCAGCTTGCGGCCCGAATAACCCTTGACCGAGAGCGAAACCTCGAGATTCACATCTTTGCCCTGAAAGGCGATACGAGGGGCCTGTATGTCCTGAATGGCGATGTCGCGGAAAGAGTCCTGCGCCCCGAAACCCACCCCGATAAGGGGAGGAAAGGATTTCACATCTGCAGGCCGAAGATCCGTCTCTGTGGTGTCACCTCCATCCGTGAGCATGAGGATGCCGAGGGGTCCGTCCTGTTTCAGCGGTTTCCCCGCTGCCGCCGTGCGCTTTTCCCTGACGCTTCGCATGGCGCTCCGCACGGCGCCCAGCGGGTCACTGGCTATGCCATTGGCCTGCAGGTCTTTTAGCTCTACCGTGCCCATGGGCGTCCTGTGCGCACCGAAGTGGGCGAGTTGCACGTCGTAGAATTTCTTTAGCTCCGCGATGAGACTTGCGGGTCCCTCTTTCTCCACGTTCTCACCGGGAGTCTCCGATTTCCCGGGCCTGGGGGGTGTCAGGAGAAAATCCTTCGCCAGATCGATGCGTGTTTTCTCAATGCTCACGTCCCGAACGCTCATGCTCGCCGAACTGTCGACGAGAACCAGCAGCTTGGGGGGCAGGGAACGATCACGCCTGTCGATGATCGTGGGTCCGGAGAGGAAAAAGATGATCACCGCATAGAGCAGGCCTCTCAGCAGTTGAAGGAGCCAGACCCGCCTCGACGGGAGTTTTTCGCTCAGGTCCCGATGCCTGCGGACCAGCGTCCAGCCCAGCACGAACGCTACCAGCAGAACCACCCACCAAGGTGCGCCGCCGGGAAAATGAAGCGTTGACCAGTCCATCGCCTATCCCTGGTTCAGTCTGCGCTGAATGAAGGGGTGATGGATGAGGTCTTGCTTGTAGTTTCCGGTCATTGCATACAGCGCGACGTTCACAGCCAGTTGGAAAGCCGCGAGACGCTGTGGCTCGCCGCCGGGTACACACTCCTCAAGCCACGCTCCACCGGGGGCCTTCGCCCAGGCACCGCCCAAGTCGTTTCGACAGAAAATGACAGGCGTGAACATTCCTATGTTGATTCCCAGCAGATACTGGCTGACGGCCTGACGCCCACCGATGGTGCGGATCAGATAATAGCTCTTGAAAACAGCGTGCTCGCGCTGAAGCGCCTCGAAGGAATTTCTGGGAAAGACCAGACGCATGAGTTTCCTGACCGCGCCGCCGAAGGCCTCCTCCTCGAGACCCAGACCATCGTCGATGAGCAGAAACCCCCCGTAAGTGAGGTGGCGCCTCAGATTCTCTATCGCCCTTGCGTCGGGCATTTCGAATTCGTAGCGTCCCGACAGATAAAGAAAAGGATGCTCGAAAATTTCCGGCGAAGAAATATCCACGACCTTCGCATCATTTGCGGTTTCGATACTCGTGCGGGTTCTCACCTCATCGAGGAAAGAAACCATCGCCGTGGGATATTCGCGCCAGCGACCGCCGGAATAGCGCAGTTGCGCAGGCGTGAAATCGGGCAGAAATGTCTCTCCCTCCGGGGTGCGCGACGAAAGGTTCTGTTGCCATTCCTGTATCTCTTCCAAAGTGCGCGATTGCGCACCTGCCCACGCAGGGAAACCCAGCAGCGCGGACGCAGCAATCGCCGCACGCCCAATGAACGCGCGGCGGCTCAAGGGCGATTCATGGAACATTGACATCGGGCAATACCACGTAGGTCGTGGGCGGTGGCAAGCTTTTGCGCGTGAGCACAAGTTCGGTTTCCTTCGGACGAATGACCCTGTTGATTCCCTCTGCCCTCAAGGCCTTTTCAAATTCTCCGGTCAGTTCGGGGCCAAAATAATGCATGGGGATCACGATGTTGGGGCCGATACGCTTGATGATCTTCGCCGCCACGTCGTGAGGCACCGTGAACGAGCCATCTGTCGGCAACAAGAGCACGTGGATTTTTCCCAACGCCCGAATCTGCCCGGGCGAGGGACCGAAACGTGCATTCCCGAAGTGCGCGACGCAAAGTCCGCCCGCCTGAAAGACGTGAATGGTATTCAATACAAAGGGACGATTCTCGTCCCCGTCCACCTGGGGGAAAGACGCGATTCTCAGGTTCCCGAATTTTTCGTCTATCGCGTTGGGCTTTCCTTCTTTCGTCACACCGAAGAAAATTTCTGACTTGCCCACGTAGGGAGCCGTCATGGAGTGGGTTTCGTGGAAATTGCTGACGGTGACGGCATCCGGCGGCGGATCCAGAATGGGGATAACATATGGGTCCATGACCGCCCGCCCGCTGCCCGGGGCTTCGATAAGGAAACTGGAATGACCCAGGAATTTGAGTCGAACCTCACGACTTCTCGGAGCACGCGCCCATTCGCTCCTCGTCGAGACGGGGATGAAGCGTCCATCCAGACGAACCACTCCCGGCTTGCAGATGCCTTCTGCAGCCCACGCAAGAGTGGGTGACAGGACAAGAGATGACAAAACGAACAGAGCAGCAGAAATGAACTTTCTCGCCGGAATTCGTTTTTGCCCACGCAGCAAAAACCGATGCTTCCCATAGGTATGGTTCAATATGATGTCCCCTATGGCGACATCGCTACGACATCACCACAAAATTTCCCGACATCATAGCGACTACAAGGCGGCAAAGATAAACTATTCTAGCGCATTTCCCTGCCCCGTGAATAGTCCCGTACCGACTGTGCAGAAAAGCCGCATTCCTGCGGCAAGTCCCTCACCTGCGAGGGACCCCGTTCACCAGGGCCTCTCGACCGGGGGAAACCCAGATCGCAACGAGAAGGATACATGCCTTGAACATGTCCGAGACGACATAAGCGCCATGGTAGCGTCCGAATTCGCTTTTCACGGAAGGCGCACTCCCCGAAGCCTCGGCTTCCGTCAATATGCGGCCGAGCGTTTCTATTTTCGGCGAGAACCAGAAGACGTGTACGCACACGATGAGAAACAGACAGACGCCCAGTGCGAGCGGTACGCCTCTCATCCGCCCCGCCCCCCAGATCAGGAAAAACAACAGGAGGCAAATGGTGAGTTGCAGACGGTTCCACGCACTGAATATGCGAGAGTTGACCTCTCTGGCAGCGACCCGGCCCTTCAGCTTAGCCGTTTGAGCGGGTTCGAACAGCTTCGACGCCACAGGATTCTTCCGGGAGTCGAACGTATCAAAAGAATTTGTCGCCACCCACCAGACCCCCAGAGTGAGTGCGAGCCATGAAACCAGCAGAACGAAATGAGCCGAGCGAATCATTGCGGCCAAACCGGACTCCCCATCCTGGATAGAGACGTTCCCGAGCAAGGCCCTGCAATGTACTTGACAAGCGCTTCACCTCACAAGCCACAGGCGAAAGAACGCCACCTGCCGGAACCGCGCGCAAAAGGAATACTGGACACTGCACAGCACCAGCACTTAGAATGAATGGCGAGACAGCGCGGCTTGCGAGGAAATCGTTATGACAGAGATCAGTTCGACGACATACCGCCCTCCCGCCAAAATCGGGGCCCTGCTGACACGCCAACGCGAAAAGGGCTATCTCACGAAAGAGGCAATCACGCAGATTTCCAGAGGCTTGGGCGTGCCCATCTACGAGTCATACGGCATCGCCAGTTTCTTCCCGCATTTTCATCTCGAAAAACCCGCCAGACCGAAAGTACAGGTCTGCCGGGATATGAGTTGCCTGCTCTCAGGCGGCGACACTCTGTTCGATAACGCGAAAAAGATCGCCCGCCGCGTCGGCGTGAGGAACCTCCGGCCCGAGAGATGCGCCTGTCTGGGCCAGTGCGACAAGGGTCCCGCCGCCGAGATCGAAGGCCGCATCTATTCCGCCCTCACAGAGGAAAAACTTCAGGATATCCTCGACTCCTGGAAAAACGAAAAAACAAGGCCCGCCTCAAGGGTGCAAAAACTGAAAGATGCACCGCGCATCAATCCCTACCGGAAGAACGAGGCGTTCGGTGTGCTGCGCGCCCTCATGCGAAGTGATGCACCCGAAAGCGTTATCGACGTCCTGAAGGAAAGTGGCCTGCGCGGAATGGGCGGGGCCGGTTTTCCTGTCGGTCTCAAGTGGAGTTTTGTCTTCGACGCGCCCGGGGCGGAGAAATTCGTCATCTGCAATGCCGACGAGAGTGAGCCGGGCACGTTCAAGGATCGCGCCATCATGGACACGCATCCCGAACTCGTGGTGGAGGGTATCCTCATCGCCTGTCGGGCCGTGGGTGCCCGGCGCGCGATCATCTACATACGCCATGAATACGGCGCACAGGCGAGGAAACTGGAACGTGCCATTGATCGCGCACGCAAGACACGCCTCATCGAAACAGGGAACACCCCGCACCTTGAAATCTTTACCAGCCCCGGGGGCTACATCTGCGGGGAGGAAACGGCACTCCTCGAAGTGCTGGAGGACAAGCGCGCCCAACCCCGTGACAAACCCCCCTTCCCTGGAACGGCGGGCCTCTTCGGCAAGCCGACTCTCATCAACAACGTCGAAACATTCGCGCTGATCCCTGCGGTGCTCAGGAAAGGTGCCGGGTGGTTTTCTTCTTTCGGTCGAAACGGAGGAAACGGCTTCAAGGTGGTGGGCGTGAGCGGTGCGGTGCGAAGACCAGGGGTCTACGAGGTGGAGTTCGGAACGCCCATACGGGAGATCATCAAGGGTCCGGCCGGTGGATTGACACGGGGTGCCCGACTGAAGGCCTTCTCTCCCGGTGGAGCCAGCAGCGGTTTCCTGCCTGCCAGCCTCGTGGACATACCCTACGACTTCACCCCCTTGCAACAGGCGGGCAGCATGCTGGGCAGCGGAGCGCTCGTCGTCATACCGGACGGGGTGGACATGGTAACGCTGGCCCACAACGTGATGCGCTTTTTCAGGGACGAGTCCTGCGGCAAGTGCGTACCCTGCCGCCTGGGAACGGAAAAGCTCACCGCCTTCCTGGAACGGGTCCTTGACGGAGAAGCGAGGACATCGGAACTCCCCGCCATGCGCGATATATGCGAGGCGATGAAGGACACTTCCATTTGCGGCCTCGGGCAGGCCGCACCAATTCCCTATCTCTCACTCTTCGAATACTTCGCGGCGGACATCGAAGCGAGACTCAGATGACGGCGAGACCGAGAAATGTCCAAAGATAAAAGGATCGCCATCACTATCGATGAGCGGGAGATTGAGGCAGAAGCCGGCGCGCGTATCTGGGACGCAGCGCAGTCGGTGGGGATCGATATTCCGAGACTCTGTCATCAGCCCGGCATGGAACCCGTGGGCGTGTGCCGCGTGTGCGCCGTGGAAGTCGGAGGTGCCCGGACGCTCGTTCCCTCCTGCCACCGCATGGTCGAGCCCGGCATGATGATTCGCACAAATACGGAGCGCGTCTCGCGCGCCCAGAAAACACTCGTGTCCCTGTTGATGGCGGACCACGGCCTCGAGTCCGAGCCCGCCAATTGCGAACTTACCGCACTCGCCGGACAAATGGGAATTGGAAACGGCGTGAGCGTCCTGCCTCCGAAGAGGATCGGGCGCGGGCGGGATTCCTCATCCGCCGTCATCGCAGTCGATCACAGCGCATGTATCCTGTGCGACCGCTGCATCCGTGCCTGCACGGATATTCAGGGCAACAACGTCATCGGGCGAGGCGGCAAGGGCGCGAGTGCCGGAATCATGTTCGATGCCGATATGCCTATGGGAGAATCCACCTGCGTCTCCTGCGGCGAGTGCATGGCCGCCTGCCCCACGGATGCACTTACGAACAAATCCCTCACGCTGCAAATCGTTCCCGGAGATACGAAAGAGGTGGATTCCGTCTGCCCCTACTGCGGCGTAGGATGTTCCATCACCTACCAGGTGGCCGGCAACACCCTCCTCGGCGTGCGCGGGGATGAGGCGAGTCCCGTAAACCAGGGCAGGCTTTGCGTGAAGGGACGCTACGGGTTCGACTACGCACATCACCCGGAGAGACTGACGACTCCCCTCATCCGAAAGGAGGGCGCACCCAAGACGAGGGAACTTCCGGAAAATCCCCTCTCCCTGTTCCGGGAAGCGAGTTGGGAAGAGGCCATGGATCTCGCGGCCGGTTCCCTCAAGAAAATCCACGAGGCCCACGGGCCGTCGAGTCTGGCCGGATTCGGTTCTGCCAAATGCTCGAACGAGGACAACTATCTCTTTCAGAAACTCATCCGCGCCGTGTTCAGCACGAACAACGTGGACCACTGTACCAGGCTTTGCCACGCGAGTTCGGTCGCCGCCCTCATCCAGACCATCGGCTCGGGTGCCGTGAGCAACCCGTTCTCGGATGCGCTTCACGCGGATTTCATATTGGTAGCGGGCGCGAACGCCACCGAAAACCACCCGGTGGCCGCCACCTTCATCAAGGAGGCCTCCCACGCGGGTGCCACACTGGCCGTCATCGACCCCAGGAGAATCGATCTGGTCAATCACGCGGATATGTTCCTGCAGTTCCGCCCCGGAACGGACGTGGCACTCTTCAACGGGCTGCTGCACGTCGTGATCAGGGAAAAACTCTACGATGCGGAATTCGTCGCCAAACGCACCGATGGCTTTGCAGAACTTGCGGAAAACGTAAAACCCTACACACCCCAGAACGTCTCGAAACTCACTGGAATTCCTGCGGAAACGATCCAGAAACTGGCGAGGCTCTATGCGACTTCCGAGCGCAGCATTATCTTCTGGGGAATGGGCCTCTCACAGCATACCCACGGCACGGACAACTGCCGCGCGCTCATTGCACTTTGCCTGATATGCGGACAGATCGGGCGCAAGGGAACGGGCCTCCACCCCCTGCGGGGTCAGAACAACGTACAGGGCGCATCGGACGTGGGTCTCATGCCGACGGTGTATACGGGCTATCAGGAAGTCGCGTCATCCAGCAACCACAGGAAATTCGAAAAGGCATGGGGTCGCAAACTCGATCCGGAACCCGGTCTGACCGTGATGGAAATCGCCGACGCAGCCCTCAAGGGCGAGATCAAGGGTATGTACATCATGGGCGAGAACCCGGCCATGAGCGACCCGAACCTGAACCATTCGCGCGGAGCACTGGCGAATCTCGAGTTTCTTGTCGTTCAGGACATTTTCCTCACGGAAACCGCCTATTTCGCGGATGTCGTCCTGCCATCCACGGCCTTTCCCGAAAAAACGGGCACCTACACGAACACGGACAGGAGAGTCCAGCTCGGCAGGCGCGCCATTGCCCCGCCCGGCGAGGCGCGGGAAGACTGGAGGATAGTGGCCGAGATGTCCACTCGGCTGGGCTACCCGATGGAATATGAATCAGAAAGCGAGATTTTTGATGAAATCGCGTCCCTGACACCGCTCATGGCGGGCATATCCTACGACCGCCTGGGGACGTACGGACTCGTCTGGCCATGCATGAGCCCCTCCCACAAGGGCAAGGCAGTCCTCTTCGACAAATCGTTTCCCTCGGGCCGGGGAAAACTCATACCCGTCGAATACGCACCCGCCAGGGAACTTCCGGATGAGGATTATCCCTTCGTGCTCAACACGGGGCGCAACATCTACCACTGGCACACCGGGGCCATCACCAGAAGGGCGCAGGCGCTCGATGCTGCGGAACCAGGCCCCTACGTCGAAATGGCGAAAGAGGATTTGATGCGCCTGAAAATCAAGAACGGCTCGGATGTGCGGGTCGAATCGAGACGCGGGGAAATCACCCTCCCCGCACGGGCTTCTACGCGCGTACAGCCAGGCCAGGTGTTCATTCCCTTCCACTACTGTCGAAGCCGCCGCGAACCTGCTCACCGTAGACGACCTCGACCTTTACGGAAAAATCCCCGAGTTCAAGTTCTGCGCCGTGCGTGTCCGAAAAACCAGGAAACGGCGGGGATAAGTGCAAATCCGTCAGGGATGAAAACTTCAATTATCCTCAAATTATACTTTA